>JAVJOF010000015.1:0-132061 GCA_040216925.1 Longimicrobiales bacterium | reverse complement strand
GGCCTCTCTTACTCAGCGGCGATGTGATCGCATAGCCAGGAGACTCAATAGTCGTCCAAGGAAGCGGCTAGATTACTCCACTCCCGAGGAATGTCATATTCCCTGACCCCAAGCGTTGCACTTCAAACTTGATGTCAGACGCCCACCTCGGCTTACCTTGTCCGGCCCGTCCTTCTAGGCGATCTGCCGCGATCCCTTGGCAAGGTTACAGGTCGTGCATGCGACCTGTCCGTTCTCCACGCTCGTGGCACCGCCTCCAGTCCACGGAACACGATGGTCGCAGTGCCAGTCATCCCACTTGACCCTCGCTCCCTCGCAGCGCAGTCGGACCTGGCAGACGCCTCCATCTCGGCGATAAATGGCCAGCCGCTGCTGTGCGGTGAACCCTCGCTGTGCGTCCTTCAACTTGAGATCTGCCCGGACGAGCAGGAGATCTTTGAGCATGAAGTCCATGCGCCAAGCAATGGAGTCCTGCGAGTCGGTACTGTGACTGATTTTCTCTTTGTAGGTGATCCACTCCGGGTCCGCGTCCTCGCCTTCCTTCTCCTCCTGGACCCTTCGTCTAGCCTCGAAGTCCAGAAACCACTCTCGCAGCACCGACTCAAACTCGGCTCGCACGTAGGAGGCGAGTAGCTCGGCGGCGACACAGTACAGGGCGACCACGTTGTAGCGCGTGAGCTCCGGAGTCTTCTCCGGGAAGACTTCGGACAACAAGTCCAAGACCCTCTTTACCGCGCGAGCCTCCTGGCCATTGTCATCGAACTGCCGCCCCTCCTCATACATCCTGTTGAGGTCTCGATCCTTCACGTTCGTCGGACCGCCCGCCATCTCCAGTCGAACGAGCTGGGCCGCTACGAGATCGTACGTATACCTGGAGTTCGAGAAGCCCACCGAGTCGAAGAAGGCATGCGAGGCGAGGTGTCTAACGAAGTCGCGCATCGCTCCCGGATAGGCGTTTCGCTTCTCCTGGGCTCGCAGCGTAGTCCCGTTCTGGAGGCGAAGAAACATCTCCCGGACTTCGTCCTCATCGGCATCCTCAACTAAGACCACGTCCAAAGGATACGTATCGAAGCGGATCCGCAGCTCATCGGGTAGCTCCGAATAGGCAACACCGGCCACGTCCCATCCATCGATCTGGTCGGCGTCCTTGGCCAACTTGAAGCCCCCGCCAAAGAACTCCCAGATCGCTCTCAACCGTTGCTGCCCGTCCACAACATCGTACGTATCTGGCTTCCTTCCGGTGCGACGCCAGTAGAGCTTCGGAATGTCGTAGTTGCGAAGGATCGTATCGATGAGCAGCTGCTTCTGTCTGCGAGTCCAGACGGCGGGGCGCTGGTAGTCCGGATTCGTGTCGATGCGCTCGTGGATCCCGTACACCGTGGCAAGGGGCCATGGCTTTTTCGATGTCTCCATGCGGCGTCCTATCCTCCGGGCCTCGTTGCGTACGGTCTTGCTGGCTGCCCCAACAACGTCATTCTAGCGACACCCCCACCCCCTCCGCGACCTACCCGCACCCCATCAAGGATCCCACCCTCACCGCCCCCAGCTCCCCATCATCGAGTGCGTCAACGCCGCCGCCACGCCATCAGCAGCATCCTCCGGCTTCGGCGCCTCCTTCAGCCTTAGCAGCTTCGCCACCATGAACCCCACCTGGTCCTTGGTGGCCCGGCCGGTGCCCACCACGGCCTTCTTGATCTCGGGGGCCGTGTACTCCGCGATGGGGATCTCCCGGAGCGATGCCGCCAGCAGGATCGCGCCCCGGGCGTGACCGAGGGTCAGGGCGGTGCGGGCGTTCTTGCCGTGGAAGACGTCCTCCACGGACACGGCCGTGGGGGCGTGGCGGTCCATGACGCCGTCGATCTCCTCGAAGATCTCCCGGATGCGCCGCGGGAGGGGCTCGCGCGCCGAGGTGCGGATCACGCCGCACTCCACCAGCGAAACGGCGCCGTCCCGCCTGCGCGAAACGACGCCGTATCCGGTGATCGCCGTGCCCGGATCGATGCCCAGGATCAACGACCGGCCGTCGCCTTCCAGGGTCACCGGGTGCGCCGAACGGCCACTACATGGCCTCGGCCAGCACGGCCTCGTCGATGTCGGCGTTCGAGTGCACCTTCTGGATGTCGTCCAGCTCCTCCAGCGCCTCCAGGAGCTTGACCAGCTTCTCGGCGTCCTTGCCGGCCACGGCCACCCCGTTCTTGGCGATCATGGTCAGCTCCGCCGACGACGCCTCGATGCCGGCGGCCTTCATGCCGTCCTGCACGTCGTTGAACTCGGTCAGGCCCGCGGTCACGATGAACTCGTCGTCTTCCTTGACCACGTCCTCCGCGCCGGCCTCGATGGCGGCCATGAACACCGACTCCTCGGTGTAGCGCCCGGCGTCCACCACCACCTGGCCCTTCCGGTCGAACTGCCACGCCACCGACCCGCTCGTGCCCAGCGAGCCGTCGTACTTGCCCAGCTTGTGCCGGATGTCGGCCACGGTGCGGTTGCTGTTGTCCGTCAGGCACTCGATGAACAGCGCCACGCCCCCGGGACCGTACCCTTCGTACGTGACCTCCTCGTAGCTGACGCCCTCCAGCTCGCCGGTGCCCTTCTTGATGGCCCGGTCGATGTTGTCGGCGGGCATGCTGGCCGCCTTCGCCGTGTCCACCGCCAGGCGCAGCCGTGCGTTGTAGTCGGGGTCGCCCCCGCCGTCACGGGCGGCGACGGTGATTTCGCGGATGAACTTGGTGAACTGGGCGCCACGTTTGGCGTCGTTGACGGCCTTCTTCCGCTTGATCTTGGACCACTTGTTGTGACCGGCCACGGGAATCCTCGGAGGAACCTCGGGTACGTCGCGAAGCTCGCGGTTGGGGTGGGACAGACAAGGTAGGAACTCGGGGGGTGGCGGATCAATCGGGTGGCCCGGAGCTTCGGGGTCCAACACCCGCACGCTCCCTGGTGTCGAACAGGCGATACCGTGCGGCCTCGTCCGCCGGCCCCGACGGCGCCGCCCCACTCCCAAAGGCCCTTCGCTTCGTGTCTGCCACCCGACGCATCGTTCCCGCTCCGGCGGGCCCTACGGCCATCTCCGGACTCACGGCCCTCGCCGCCTGGACCCTGCTGGCCTTCGCGGCCCCGGTGCCCCTGGCCGCCCAGAACCAGGACACCCCCGAGCCCCGCACGGCCACCACGGCCATCGACGTGGAGGCCGCCCCACGCCCCGAGGTCCGGGCCACCCGCGCCGCCGGCCCCATCGAGGTGGACGGCGTCCTCGACGAAGCGTCGTGGGCCGCCGCCCCGATCATCGACCGCTTCACCCAGTCCCGCCCGGACCGGGGCATGCCGCTGACCGAGGCCACCGAGGTCCGGATCCTCTACGACGACGAGACGCTGTACGTCGGCGTGGAGATGTGGGACCGCTCGCCCGACCGGCTCACGATTCCCAGCCTCGAGCAGGATTTCGAGAGCGGCAATTCCGACATCTTCGGCATCACCCTGGACACGTTCCTGGACCGCCGGAACGCCTTCATGTTCCTGGTGAATCCGATGGGCGCGGTGAAGGAGGCCCAGGACTTCGACGACTCCCGCTACGAGAACGCGGCGTGGGAGGGGATCTTCGACGTGAAGACCCGGGTCCACGACCGGGGCTGGACCATCGAGTGGGCCATCCCCTTCACCACCGTGCGCTTCGATCCGGGCCAGGACGTGCAGGACTGGGGCATGCAGCTCATGCGCCGCATCCGCCGCAACAACGAGGAGGGCTACTGGGCCCCCCTCGACCAGCGCGACCGGATCCACAAGATGTCCAAGGCCGGCACGCTCCGGGGCCTCCAGGGCATCCGCTCGGGGCGCAACCTGCTGGTCAAGCCGTACGTGATGTCCGCCCGGGCCCAGCCCGGCGCCGACCCCACCGACTGGACCGCCGACGGCGGGCTGGACGTGAAGTACGGCATCACCCCGCGCATGACCCTCGACCTGACCTGGCGCACCGACTTCAGCCAGGTCGAGGTGGACCAGGAGCAGGTCAACCTGACCCGCTTCAGCCTGTTCTTCCCGGAGCGCCGCGACTTCTTCACGGAGAACTCGGGCGTCTTCAACTTCGGCGACATCGGCGAGCGCAACTACCGCTCGGGCAGCTCGCTGCGCGACTTCACGCTCTTCCACTCGCGGCGGATCGGCCTCCAGAACGGCCAGGAGGTGCCCATCGTGGGCGGCGGCCGCCTGACTGGCCGCGCCGCGGGCCTCGAGGTGGGGGCCATCAGCATGCAGACCCGCAGCGCCCTGGGCCTGCCCGAGGAGAACTTCAGCGTGCTCCGCGCCAAGCGCACCATCGAGGGCTTCGGCGACATCGGCGCCATCTTCGTGAATCGCCAGTCCACCGACGGCGCGGGCACGTACAACCGGACCGGTGGCGTCGAGGCCAACCTGGCGCCGAGCCGCTACCTGCGGATCAACTCCTACCTGGCCACCGTGGACGACTCGCAGCTCTCCGGCGGATCGGCGTGGGCGGGCCGCCTCTGGGCAGGGTGGCGCGACAACTTCTGGAACGTGTCGGCCGGCGTGAAGCACGTGGGCGACGCCTTCGTGCCCCGGGTGGGCTTCGTGCGCCGCGGCGGGGTGCGCAACGGCTACGCCACCGTCGGCGTGCACCACCGCCCTGGGGCGCCGTGGCTCAACGAGATCAACCCGTTCGTGGAAGTGGACTACGTCAGCGACCTGAACGGGCGCCTCCTGACCCGGGTGCGCACCGCCTCGCTGGACGTGGGCTTCCGCGACGGCAGCAGCTTCGGTGCCGACGTGATCGACAACTTCGAGCGCCTCGACGATCCGTTCTCCGTGCTGGCCGACGCCGTGGTGCCCGCCGGCGACTACACGTTCCGGGAGGTGGGCCTGAGCGCCGGGACCAGCGCGGGCCGGGCGCTCTCGGGGCGGGCCCGGGTCTCCACCGGCGGCTTCTTCAACGGCGACCGGACGGCCCTGTCGCTTTCGGGCCAGTGGCGCGCCAACTATCGCCTTTCGCTGGACGGGTCGGCGCAGCGCAACAAGATCTCGATTCCCGGCGCCCAGGACTTCGACGCCGACGTCTACGGCGGGCGCCTGACCTACGGGGCCAGCACCACCCTCTTCGCCAGCGCCTTCGTGCAGTACAACTCGGCCACCGAGGACCTGGTCACCAACCTGCGGCTCAACTACATCCACGCGCCGCTGAGCGACCTGTTCATCGTCTACACGGAGCGCCGCAACCAGGCGGGGCTGCGGCCGCTCGAGCGGCTGCTGTCGTTCAAGGTGACCAAGGCGCTGGCGTTCTAGCGGGCCCGCGGCTACACCTCCCCGCGCCGCCCCGCCTCCACCAGGTGCTCGGCGGCCCGGAAGGCCAGCGCCTGGATGGTCATGGTGGGCTGACCCCGCCCGCCGGTGACCAGGCTGCTGCCGTCGCACACCACCAGGTTCGGCACCTCGTGGGCCCGGTGGTACCGGTCCACCACGGATGCATCCGGATCGTCGCCCATGCGCGCCGTGCCCAGCAGGTGGAAGCCGATGCTCTGGGGTCTCACGGGCGTCTTCCAGATGGTGTGGGCACCCGCGGCGTCCAGGATCTCCGCGCCCCGGTCCTGGAGGAAGCGCATGGTGGCCAGGTCGTCGTCGTGGTCCAGGTACGTGACCATGATGCCGGGGCGGCCGAATCGGTCGGTGCGCTCGGGATCCAGGGTGATGGTGTTGGTGGCCAGCGGCAGCGATGTGGAATGCACCGCCACGTCCATGGAGCGCGTGTAGAAGTCGGCCAGGCCGCGGCGGAAGTCGGCACCCCAGCTCGGGCCGTCCAGCGGCATCCCCGTCAGCGCGAAGATCACCGGCTCGTTGGGCGTGAAGCGGGCGTCGAGCCCCCCGCCGCCGTAGAAGCCCCGGGCCGGGTCCGACGCGTACCACTCCATGCACAGCCGGGTGGCGGTCACGCCCTTGAATTCGTTGAGCGGCTCGCTGAACGCACCGCGCACGCTGGCGTACCCGTTGTACATGAGGTTCCGGCCCACGTAGCCCGAGCCGTTGGCCAGTCCCTGGGGATGCCGTGAGGACTCCGACATGAGCAGCAGGCGCGGCGTCTCCGCGCCGTTGGCGCACACCACCACCACCCGGGCCCGCTGCGCCTGCTCGGTGCCGTCGGCGTCGAAGTAGACCACCTCGGTGGCCCGGCCCGACGCGTCGGTCTCGATGCGGTGGACCGTGGAGCCGGCCCGGATCTCGCACCGGCCGGTGGCCTCCGCCTCGGGGATCATGGTGGCCAACGACGACGACTTGGCGCCCATCTCGCAGATGTAGCCGCTGCACGCCCCGCACTGGACGCACGGCGCCCGCCCCGGCCGGGGCTCGGACAGGATGGCCAGGGGTGACGGGCTGACGGGAAGTCCCAGGGCGCGGCATCCCCGCTCGAACAGCACCCCCGAACTCTTCACGGGCAGGGGAGGGTGCGGATAGCCCCGGGAGCGCGGCGGATCGCCGTGGACGGGCACGCCCGACACGCCCACCTCCCAGTCCACCCGCGTGTAGTACGGCTCCAGCTCGTCGTAGTCGATGGGCCAGTCGGCGAAGCTCGTCCCGGCGATGGGGCCCAGGAGGCTCCGCTCCTGGAAGTCCAGCGGCCGGAAGCGCCAGTAGTTCCCGGCGAAGTGGGCACTGGAGCCCCCCACCGTCCGGGCGTACGTGGCCGGCGGCAGTTCGGACCAGTCCCGGGGCTCGGTGTCGGCGTCCGGGCGGTAGCGCTGCGGATCGCCGCGCCCGATGAGCTCCATGTCGAACCAGGTGTCCCACTCGTCGTGGTTCGCGTCGGCCGCGGTCCGGTAGGCGCCCTGCTCGAGCACCACCACGCTCCACCCCGCCCGGGCCAGCTCCCGGGCCATGACCCCGCCCGCCGCCCCGGAGCCGACGACCACGGCGTCCACCTCCTCGCGGGTCTGGAAGCGCGTGCCGGTGCGCCCGGTCAGGAAGCCCCGCCGACCGACGGCACCGAGCCCCGCAGCCCGGTCGCTCATGCGCCCTCTCCGGCCGCCGGGCCGTCGTACGCGCCGAAGGGGGGCTGCCAGGCGTGCCGGTCCTGGAAGCCCAGGAGCGCCCACCCGGCGCCGTCGCGGTTGCCCCCGTGTTTGGGCCCCGCGAACGCCCCGGCCAGCACCAGGAAGCGAACCAGGCCGAACAGCCCCGACGGGTGGGCCTCGAACGCCCGGAGCGCCTCGTCCTGCTGGGCCGCGGTGCGGTCGGCCACGTCGCCGCCCGCCGTCTCGGCCAGGACGCCCAGGGCGGCGCGGAGGCCCTCGAGGGTACCGCCGTCCCGGGCCACGAACCGGTCGATGAAGACCACGGCGCCCAGGTCCTTCGCGCCCGGCCCATCGTCGTCGAGCGCCTGGCCGCCTGTGCCGTCGCCGCCGGGCGGCAGGATCCGGTCGGCCACGGCCTCCAGCGTGCGGACCTCCTCCGGCGTCAGCACGGTGGGCGGCGCATCGGTCCGGGCGGCCTCGGCGGCCTCCCTCGAGGCGTCGCGACACGCGGCGGAGCCCAGGAGCGCGGCCAGCCCGGCGGCCCCACCGGTACGAACCAGGAAGTCTCGTCGGTCCGGGTACGAAGCCATGGTCACTCGGGGGCGGAAGGCGGGATCCGGCGGAAAAGCGTGCGCCAACATGGGGCCGACGGAGCGGCCCCCGCCATCACCCGGTGTCCGGCTTGCGCCGGGATCGCGGGAACGCAATGCTGCGCTCACCCGACTCCCCCCGGGTGGGCCGCGCCACCGGAGCGACCCAATGGCCCTGGCCGTGACCGAAGTCCCGCTCACCACAGGTGAGTGGATCGACGAAGCGACCCCGAAGGACACCATCTACCTGCACCACACCGCCGGCGGGCACGACCCGGCCGGGGTCGTGTCGTGGTGGGACCGCGACGGCGGAGGCAACCGCATGCGGGTGGCCACGGCCTACGTCATCGGCGGCGTCTCGACCCGCAACGGAGACGCCAGCATGGACGGCTCGGTGGTCCGCTGCTTTCCCGAGGAACACTGGGCCTATCACCTGGGCGTCCGCGGGAGCGCCGGCGCCCTCGACCGGAAGTCCATCGGCATCGAGATCTGCAACTACGGCTGGCTGGTGAAGTCGCAGCAGGACGGCCGCTTCTACAACTACGTCAACCACGCCGTGCCGGACGACCAGGTGGTGGAGCTGGACCAGCCCTTCCGCGGCTACCGGTACTGGCACCGCTACACCGATGCCCAGCTCGCGGCGGTGAAGACCCTCATGAAGGAGCTGGCCCGCCGCCACGGCATCGACCTGAAGGCGGGGCTGCAGCCCGCGCTGGCCCGCGACGGCCTGTCGCTGCCGGACGGCCTGACGGTCCGCCAGCAGCAGAAGTGGCTGAACGACCACGGCTTCACGGACCACGAAGGCAAGAAGCTCAAGGTCGATGGCGACGACGGGCCCCGCACCCGGTCGGCGCGGGCCAAGGTGGGCACGTCGGCCTTCGAGTACGACGACGACGCCCTGGCCGGCAAGCCCGGCGTCTGGACGCACACCAACGTGCGGAAGGACAAGACGGACTGCTCGCCCCAGCCGAAGCTGATCAAGATGCTGAAGAGCCTGTAGGCAAGGCGGGCGGCGAGGGCGTCTCCGCCGCCCGCTCCCCTACACCTCCATCGGCATCACCTTCGCCGAGAGGTCGGCCGCCACCAGCACCATGTGGTTCACCGGCACGGACATCCAGCCGTCGTCGTCGCTGAGGCGTTCGGAGCTGACCAGGACCGACCCGCGGTCGCCATCGGCGTCGACGAACGTCGACGCGCCCTCCACACAGGTGTAGGCGCGGCCGGAGGCCACGTACAGCGAATCGGCGTTTTCCGGCACGTCGGTGGTGAAGCGGCACGCCACGGCCCGCTCGCCGTCGGTGATCACGGCGTTCAGGTAGGTCGGATCCTCCACCCCATGGTCGGCGGACAGGTCGAGGACGCGCCGGAGCGTCCGCATCAGGGCCTCCGCCAGGGTATCCACCTGGTGCACGTCGAGCTCGCGGATCGAGTCCATCAGGAGCCCGAAGAAGTGCTCCGAGTCGGTGGTTCCGGTGATGGCGCGGAAGGCGCGATCCGACAGGGCGGACAGCATGGGGCGGCGCAGGACGTCGAAGCCGCCGATGTCGCCGTTGTGCATGAACAGGTGGCGGCCCCGGCGGAACGGATGGCAGTTCGACTCGCTGACCTCGAGCTGCTGGGTGGCGGCGCGGACGTGGCCCATGACGCACCGGCTGGACACCACCCGGGCCAGGTCACGCAGGTTCCGGTTGCTCCACGCCGGGGTCACCGACTTGAACAGCGCCGGCTCGACGTGGTCCGGCGCGTACCACGCCAGCCCGAAGCCGTCTCCGTTGAGGGGCTCCTCCCGCTCCAGCGAGTCGAAGCTCTGATGGATCAGGGAGTTCTCGGGCTCGGTGATGAGCGACGCCACCCGGATCTCCTGCCCCATGTAGAACGTGAAGCGACACATCGGCACTCCCGGACCGGACGGGTCCCGACAGCGGGTGGGCCTGCCCCACGGCACGAGGGCGGCGAGGCAGGCCGCCCCACCGCCCTCGGCGTGGTCGTTCGTGTCTACCGCCGGCCCGGGACGGCGCCGGCGCGTGTACTTCCGGGTCAGGAGCCCCCGGGCGCTCCCGTACCGGAGCCGGACGCCGCGGCCGCAGCAGCAGCGTCGTCGCTGATGGGCGTGGAGCGGACCGTCGGGTACTCGATGCCGAGCTGCTCGAGGTAGGTCTCGAACCGGTCCGGATCGTAGTAGTGGGGGCGCATCAGCGGGCGCCACCGCTCCATGATGTCCGCGTTGAGCCAGATGGCCGGCTCGTCCGTCGGCGCGATGAACGGGATGTACTCCGTGTCGGCCGTCTGGACGTCGTTGAAGAAGGCCCACGCCTCGTCGATGAGCGACGGCGTCAGGAACAGGTCCAGCAGCGTCCGGGCCTGGACCTTGGCGCCGGCCACCGCGCCCTTGTGGGCGATGGGGGTGGCCATGGCGATGCCGTTGGCCCAGTTGTGGCCGGGACCGCCGGGGATGTTCGACGGGAAGCGGAGCGTGACGGTCGGCATGTTCCAGGAGATGTCGCCGATGTCGTCCGAGCCGCCGCCCAGCGAGCGCGACAGGTCCACCGGACCGTCGAGCTCCCCGATCTCGGTGGCCAGCCCTTCCTCGTCGACGCCCAACTCGCGCTGGAGACCCCGGGCCAGCGTCTGATCGTCGTCACTCCACGTGGGCAGGCCCACCGCCTGGATGTTGGCGTACGTGGCCTCGGCCACCGGCTTGCTGAAGTAGCGCCCATAGGCCGCGCCCACGGTCATGATCGTATCGACCTCGGTCCCGGTCATGAGCGCGGCGCCCTCGGCCATCTTCACGGCGGCGTCGTACTGCTCCTTGGTCAGCTCGTAGTCGCGCTCACGGAAGTAGAACCAGATGGTGGCCGTCTGGGGCACCACGTTCGGCTGGTCGCCTCCGTCCACGATGATGTAGTGCGACCGGGCGGCGGGCCGGAGGTGCTCCCGCTTGAACTCCCAGGCCTGGGCCATGAGCATGACCGCGTCCAGGGCCGAGCGGCCCCGCCACGGCGATCCCGCGGAGTGGGCCGTCTCACCGGAGAAGCGGAACTGCACCGACCAGAGGGCGTTGCCGCCGCCCTGGCCCCACGACATGCCGAAGTTCGAGCCGACGTGGGTGAACAGGTTCACGTCCACGCCGTCGAACACGCCCTCGCGGACGAAGAACGCCTTCGACGCCACCTGCTCCTCGGCCACGCCGGGCCAGATCAGCAGCGTGCCGTCGATGCCGTCGCGCTCCATGATCTCCTTCACGGCCAGGGCCGCCACGATGTTCACGGCCTGCCCGGAGTTGTGCCCCTCGCCATGGCCCGGGGCCATGCTGACGATGGCGTCCCGGTAGCCCACGCCGGGCTTCTGGTTGGACTGGGGGATGCCGTCCACGTCGGACCCGAGCGCGATGACCGGCTCTCCGCTGCCGTTGGACCAGCGGGCCGTCCACGCCGAGGGCATCCCGGCCACGCCGAGCTCGATCTCGAAGCCGTGCTCCTCGAGCAGGCCGGTCAGGTACGTCTGGGTCTCGAACTCCTGCATGCCCAGCTCGCCGAACGAGAAGAGCATGTCGACGATCTCCTGGACCATCTTGGCGTTGGCCTCGACCTTCTCGACGGCCTCTTCCTTGAGGGCCTCCAGGTCCTGGGCCGCGGCCGGCGCCGCGAGGAGCGCGGCGGCCAGGGCGAAGGGGGTGGCGGTGCGCAGAACGCGATGCATGAAGCAGACTCCGGTGCGGGTTGGAACGGGTCCGGTGGGGCGGACCCGGGATCGGCTGCGTGAGGATGCGGGGCGGCGGAGCGGCTGGCAAGCGACGGCGGGCGCGGGGGGCGCGTTGGGAGGGCGGGAGGGCGGCAGGCGCGTCCGGGCATGGACCGGCCCGGTGCCGGGCCCCACCCTCCCGGGGAAGGGAGCCCGCGACCGTCCCATCGCCGCATCCCCGCGCCCCGCCCGCCCCACGCCGCTTCTCCCGCGCGGCCATCCCCACGCCGGGCCGCCGCGTCCCCCGAGGCGTCCGGCTCGTCCCCGACCCCCTTTCCGCCGGCCGCGGAGCCTCGCCTTCTCCGGGGTGAGCGACGACGGCGTCCGGGCGGGGAGTCCGGGCCGACCACGGGAACGGGAGCGCGATCATGGGACTCATGGGACGCGGACGCGGATCGAAGGGCTGCGGCGCCGTGCGGAGGCTGGGGTGGGCGACGGGCGTCGCGTTGGGGATGACGTTCGGCGCCGCGCCCGCCGCCGCGCAGATCCCCACGGAGTTCACCAACCTCCAGCACCTCTCGGCCGACACCGACCGGGCCACGCTGGTCGGGATGATGCGGCGGATGTCCCTGTCCCTCGGCGTGCGCTGCCAGTACTGCCACGTGGGCGGCGACGGCGTGTCGTTCGAGGGCGTGGACTTCGCCTCGGACGACGACCCGGACAAGGTCAAGGCGCGGTGGATGCTGGCCATGGTGGACGACCTCAACCAGCGCCTGGCCACCGACCTCCCGGACCGCGACGATCCGCCCGTGGAGATGACGTGCAAGACGTGCCACCGGGGCATCCCCCGACCGAAGCTCCTGGCCCAGGAACTCCGGATCGTGCTGGACACCCAGGGCCCCGACTCCCTGGCCGCGGCATACGACCGGGCCCGGGAGGCCCTGGAGGCCGGCCGCTACGACTTCCGGGAGTGGGAGGTCAACCTCCTGGCCGAGGAACTCGAGGCGGAGGGCCGGCCCGACCACGCCCTGGCCGTCTGGGAGCTGAACCTCGAGCATCACCCCGAATCGCTCCCGATCCTGTCCACCGTCGCACGCCTCCACGAAGAAGGCGGCCGCCCGGAGCGGGCCATCGAGGCCTACGAGCGGATCCTGCAGATCGCCCCCGAGAACGCCCAGGCCCGGGCCCGACTCGACGCGCTGCGAGGGGGGTGAGGAGGAGCATCCACCTTGCCGGACCCGCCGCGTCGGGAGAAGGTGCCGCATGGATCCCCTCCTGAGGGCGGCGCGCCGCCGGTGGCCCCTGACGGTTCTCGCCTACGTGGCGGCGTGGACGGTGCCGGGGCTGATCGGCACCACGCAGCTCATGATGAGCTACACCCTGCGCGGCGACTACCCGCCCCTGGGCCTGGTGCTGGCCCTGGCCCTGCCCGGCTGGTACGTCTGGGCGCTCCTGGCGCCCGTGGTGGTGCTGGCGGCGGTCCGGATGCCCCTGGACGAGGGCTCGCTCCGGTGGAGGGTGCCGGCCCACCTGGGCCTCAACCTGCTCGTCGGCGGCGCATGGGTGGCCATCATCGTGGCAGCCAGGAAGGCGTTCGGGCTGCCCGGCATCCAGGACCTCCAGCTCCAGATGGCCGGCGCGGTGGGCACCAGCCTGCTGACCTACTGGGTCCTGGTGGGGCTGGTCCACCTGGCGCGCTACCACCGGGAGCGCGAGGCCCGGGCGCGTCGGGCCTCCGAGCTGGCGGCCCAACTGGCCGACGCCCGGCTGTCCGCACTGAAGGCGCAACTCCATCCCCATTTCCTGTTCAACACCATGCACGCGATCTCGGCGTTCGTGCGGGACGACCCCGCCAAGGCCGAGGACATGCTGGCCCAACTGGCGGGGCTGCTGCGCACCGTGCTGGACTCGTCGGACGCCCAGGTCGTGCCCCTGGCCGACGAACTCGACTTCGTGCGCCGGTACCTGGCCATCCAGGAGATCCGCCTGGCCGACCGCCTCGACGCCCGTATCGACGCCGACCCGGACACGCTGGGGGCCCGCGTCCCGTCCATGGTGCTCCAGCCGCTGGTGGAGAACGCGGTCGAGCACGGCATCGCGCAGCGCCGGGGGGCGGGCCGGCTGCGACTGGAAGTCCGGCGGGCCAACGGCCGACTGCGCCTCGACGTGCGCGACGACGGCCCGGGACTGCCGCCGGACAAGCGGGAGCCGTCGGAGTGGCGCGTGGGGCTCCGCAACACCCGGGAGCGGCTGAGCCGCCTGTACGGCACGGACCACGTCTTCACGCTGGACGACGACCCGGAAGGGGGCACGCGGGTGCGGGTGGAGATTCCGTGGGAGGCCGACGCGCCCGACGCGCCCGGCGATGCGCGATCAGGAGCCGCGGCCGACCCCGGCGGCGGGAGCCCCGAGCCGTGACGCTGCGCGCCCTGATCGTGGACGACGAGGCCCCGGCCCGGAAGCGCCTGCGCGACCTGGTGGCCGGCGTGGCGGCTCTGGAGCTCGTCGGCGAGTGCGACGACGGACCCTCGGCCGTGGACGCCATCCGTGCCTTGGGCCCGGACGTGGTCTTCCTCGATGTCCAGATGCCCGAGATGGACGGCTTCGAAGTGTTGCGCGAAGTGGGCGTGGGGGCGGTTCCGGCGGTGGTGTTCGTGACCGCCTACGACCGCCATGCGCTGGCGGCGTTCGATGCCCGGGCCGTGGACTACCTGCTCAAGCCCTTCACCGAGGAGCGGTTCCTGGACACGGTGGAGCGGGTGCGGGCGGCCCTCCGCAGCGACCCGGCGGACCTGGTGGCCCGCCTGGAGCGCCTCCTGGCCGCGGGTCCGCCGGGCGACGCGCCCCGCGGCCGCCTGGCCGTGCCCACCGGCACCTCGGTCCGCTTCGTGGACCCGTCCGAGATCACGTGGGTGGAGGCCGACGGCAACTACGTGCGCCTCCACGCACCGGGACAGGTGCTCCGGACACGGAGCACGCTGAAGGCCATGGCGGAGCGCCTGCGGCCCTCCGGGTTCGTCCGCATCCACCAGTCCTATCTGGTCAACCGGACGTGCATCCGGGAGCTGCAGCCCTGGAGCCACGGCGAGTTCGCCGTGGTGCTCACCGACGGGACCAGCCTGGTGTCGAGCCGGACCTACTCCGACGGGCTCCGGGCGCTGCTCGACGGGTAGCGCCGCCCGAGCGCCTCGGCGCCCGCCCCGGGGTCAGGCCCGCCCGAGCGCCTCGGCCAGCGCCGGGAAGGCCGCGGCCCTCGCGTGGAGCGCCGGCACGCCGGTGGCCCGCACCAGCGCCGCGGCGTGGTCGGCGCGCACGCCCCCGGCCGCCACCACCTCCAGGGCACCGCCGGCCCGCTGGACCAGGCGCGCCAGCGTCTCCCGGCCCGCCCAGGCGGTCGCGGCGCCGCCGGACGTCAGCACGCGGGCCGCGCCGCACGCGAGGACGGCGTCCAGGCCCCGGTCGAGGTCGTGGGCCCGGTCGAACGCCTTGTGGAACGTGACCGGCCGGGGCGCCGCGGCGGCCACCAGGGCTCGGAGCGCCGCTTCGTCCACGTGCCCGTCCCCGGTCAGGACACCCACCGCCACGCCGGCCGCACCCGCCGCCACCGCCGCCGCCACCCGATCGGCCATGGCGTCCACCTCGCCCGGCCGGGCGGTCCAGGCGTCCCGGGGGCGGACGAGCACCACGACCGGCACCGCCACCGCGGCCGTCACCGCGGCCACCAGCTCCGGCGGCGGCGTCAGGCCGTCCGCGTCCAGCCGCACGCACAGCTCCAGGCGGTGGGCGCCGGCAGCCACGGCCGCTTCGGCCTCGGCCCCCGTGGTGACGCAGGCTTCGAGGAGGGGCGCGGGCGCGCTGGTCGCGCGGGTCATGGTCGACCGGGCAGGGTCCGCCCGGCGGGGACCCGAAGCGCGTGGAGAGCCGCCCCCCGGAGCGCCGCCGCCCCTACCGGCCGGGCGCCGCGCCGGATCCGGCGGGCGCCGCCGCGGGGGGCTCGTCGGCCGGTGCCGCCGCGTCCCCGTCGTCGCTGATGGGCGTGGAGCGCAGCGTGGGATACTCGATGCCGAGCTGTTCCAGGTACGTGTCGTACCGGTCCGGATCGTAGTAGAACTGGCGCATCTGCGGCCGCCAGCGCTGCATGATGTCCTCGTTCAGCCAGATGGCCGGCTGATCGTCGGCCGTGATGAACGGCGTGTACGTGGTCTCGGCGGTCTGCACGTCGTTGAAGTAGGCCCAGGCGTCGTCCACGATCCGGGGCTCGAGGAACAGGTCGAGCAGCGTCAGCGCCTGCACCTTCGCACCCGCCAGCGACCCCTTGTGGGCGATCGGCGTGGCCATGGCGATCCCGTTCGCCCAGTTGTGTCCCGGCCCGCCCGGCATGTTGGCCGGGAAGCGGAGCGTGACGGTGGGCATGTTCCAACTGACGTCGCCGATGTCGTCGGAGCCGCCGCCGGCGTAGGTGGACATGTCCACCGGCCCGGCCAGTTCCGGGATCTCCGTCGGCAATCCCCGGGGCTCCTGTCCCATCTCCCGCTGGAGTCCGTTGGCCAGGGCGATGTCCGCGTCGCTCCAGTCCGGCAGACCCACGCGCTGGATGTTGGCGTAGGTGGCCTCCGCCACCGGCTTGCTGAAGTGGCGGTTCCACGCCGAGCCGATCGTCATGATGGTATCGACCTCGGTGCCGGTCATGAGCGCGGCGCCCCGGGCCATGTCCTTGGCCGCATCGTACATGGACACGACGTTCTCGTAGTCCACCTCGCGGAAGAAGAACCAGATCGTGGCCGTCTGCGGCACCACGTTCGGCTGGTCGCCGCCGTCCACGATGATGTAGTGGGAGCGCTGGGGCGGGCGGAGGTGCTCCCGCTTGAACTCCCACGCCTGGGCCAGGAGCATGACGGCGTCCAGCGCCGACCGGCCCCGCCACGGCGATCCGGCGGAGTGGGCGGTCTCTCCCCGGAAGCGGAACTGGGCGGACACCAGGGCGTTTCCGCTGCTCTGCCCCCACGTCATGCTGAAGTTCGACGAGACGTGGGTGAACAGGTTCACGTCCACCCCGTCGAACACCCCGTCGCGGACGAAGTAGGCCTTCGAGCCGAGCTGTTCCTCGGCGATCCCGGGCCAGATCAGGAGCGTGCCGTCGATGCCCTCCCGCTCCATCAGCTCCTTCACGTTCAGGGCCGCCACGATGTTCACGGCCTGCCCCGAGTTGTGCCCCTCGCCGTGGCCCGGCGCCATGGACAGGATGGGGTCGCGATAGGCCACGCCCGGCTTCTGGTTGGACTGGGGGATGCCGTCCACGTCGGACCCCAGCGCGATGACCGGCTCGCCCGTGCCGTTGGACCAGCGCGCCGTCCAGGCGGAAGGCATGCCCGCCACGCCCAGCTCGATCTCGAACCCGTGGTCCGCCAGGATCCCGGTCAGGTATTCCTGGGTCTCGAACTCCTGCATGCCCAGCTCGCCGAAGCTGAACAGCATGTCCACGATCTCCTGGACCATCTTCGCGTCGGCCTGGACCATCTCCAGGACCTCGTCCTTGAGGTCGTCCAGGTCCTGGGCGGCCGCGTGGGGCGCGGAGCCGAGAGTCGAGGCGACGGCGAGAAGGAGGGCGGCAGCGGTTCGGGCGGCAGATCGCATCGCGGGGCGGCTCCGGGCGCGGGGAAACGGACCCGGACAGTGGGCCGGAACCGTGGGACCGGGCAAGCCGGCGCCCCCGGCCTACCCCCCGTCCCGCCGGAAGCGCATGTCGTAGACCCGCCCCAGGGACACCGACAGCTCGTCGACGCCGTCGGCCCCGGGCAGCAGCCGGACGATCCATCCCCCGGCGTCGAACGCTCCGGGATACAACGGCTCGAGGCTGCGCTCCCAGTCGGGGGCGCGGCGGAGCACGAGGTGGCCGCCGTCGTCCTCCACCTGCAGCGTCGTGGCCGCCTCGGCGCTCCACCACACCCCTTCGACCCGGGCGCGGAACGCCGTGTCCGGCGTCCACGCCTCCACCGGCTCGAAGGTCCGGCCCATGTGGGCCCACCCCTCCTCGCGGACCGTGGGCCGCCCGCCCTGCCCCGGCACCACCACGTAGCGCGTGTCGCTCGGGCCGGTGGCGAACTCGGTGGCCGAGAGCGGGATGAGCGCCGTGCGTCCGTCCATGACCAGGGCGCCGTCCTCCAGACTCCACTCCATGGGCTCGCCCGTCACGGGCTCCCGGTAGAGGCCGGCGTAGCTTCGGAGCGTGCCCTCGGGCACCGCCACGGCGTCGGGGACCGGTGGGTCGGTGGCGGCCTCGCCCAACAGGATCCTGGCCACCGCCCCCCCGCTCCCGCCCGTGGGTACGTTCGAGGCGTTGCAGAGCATGGCCACGGACAGCCGCTGCTCGGGGTAGCGCCCCAGGAACGCCCGGTACCCTGCCGTAGCGCCCGTGTGGGTCACCGAGGGCACCCCGGCGAAGTCCTCCACCCGGAGGCCCGACGCGTACACGATGTCCGACCCGTCGGTCAGGACGCCGGTCCGGTGCATCTCCCGGTGGAAGTCCGGGCCGAAGCGCCGCTCGTCGATCGCCCGGTTCCACAACAGCAGATCGTGGACGGTGGTCAGCAGGCCGCCGTTGCCGTACACGTGCTCGATGGGCCGGTCGATCTCCCAGAAGCCGGGGCCGCCACGGTAGGCGCTGCTCCGGCCCGGCACGATGCGGCGGTAGTCGTCGCGCCACTGGGTGTCGCGCATGCCCACGGGAGCGAACACGAGGCGCTCGGACAGCTCCCGGAGGGGCGCCCCGCCCGCCCGTTCGGCGGCCAGGGTGAGCAGCGTGTAGCCCGTGTTGCTGTAGGAGTACTCGGTGCCGGGCACGAAGTTGAGCGCCCGCTGCCCCGCGATGATCTCCAGGGCGTGCGCGTGGGTGTGACTGCGCTCTTCCCGCGGCCACCCGGAGATGGATGCGACGCTGCCCCAGTCCCGGAGCCCGCTCGTGTGGTTGAGCAGATGGCGCAGGGTGATCACGTGCTCGTAGTCCGGAACCTCGGGCACCCACCGGCGGATGTCGCCGTCGAGGTCGAGCCGTCCGTCCAGGGCCAGGAGCACCACGGTGGCGGCGGTGATCTGCTTGGACAGGGAGCCTCCCTCGAAGACCGTCCCGGTCCGGTTCGGGATCCCGTGCTCCAGGTCCGCCATGCCGTAGGCCCGGGACAGGACGGTCAGGCCGTCCACCGACGCCGCCACGGCGCACCCGGGCGTGGTGGTGGAGTCCCAGGCGGCGAACACGGAGTCGACGCGCAGGGCGGCGTCGGGCGGTGCGGCAGGGACGGTCTGGGCCGAGAGGGCACCCGCCGCGAGGAGGGCCGAGGCGACGGCCGCGACCGTGAGGGTCCGGGCGGCAACGGCCGCGGCAGGGCCTCCGAGCGAGCGGGCGGGGTGGAGAAAGGCAGGGCGCATGGCAGGACTCCGGCGGCGGCTCGGACAGGGGAGCCGCCAGAGTGCCCGGACGGGCCCGCTTCGGGCAAGGGCTGCGGGGATGCCGGTCAGCCGCCGCCGTCCGAGACGCCCCGGGGCGCAGGGTGCCGCATCCACCGTCCCGGCGACACCGACGTGTCCACCTGTCCGTCGCCCACCACCACCACACCGCCCACCAGCACCCACGGGATCCCGGCCGAGCGCTGATCCGGGTCGGCGTACGTGGCCCGCTCGGTCACGGTGGCCGGGTCGAACACGGTCACGTCGGCATCCATCCCGACCTGGAGGCGGCCCTTCCGCGCCATCGCCGGGACCCCCCGCTCGAGTCGCCGGGCGGGAAGCAGGGTGATCCTGGCCACCGCCTCCGGCCAGTCCAGCACGCCCTGCTCGCGCACGTAGCGGCCCAGGAAGCGGGCGAACGTGCCCACGCTCCGGGGGTGGCCCGTGCCGTCGGACAGGCCGCCGCCGTCGGAGCTGACGATCCCGATGGGGCTCTCGAGGCCCATGACGATCTCCGACTCGGGGATGAACTCGGTCTGGATGGCCACGGGCTCGTCCTGCGCCCGGAGCTCGAAGAAGCGCTCCCGGGTCAGCCGCTCCTGGGTCCGGGCCACGTAGATGTCCGAATAGGTGGCGCCGCCGAACCGCGGCTCCCAGCCCTCGTCGTACAACGCCGACTGGAGGGTGGTCTGGTTGCGCGTCCACACGTGGAAGTCGAAGCCGACGTCCACGCCGTGGGCCTGGGCGCCCTCGAGCAGGGCGATGGACAGGGGCGCCGAGCCCACCGTGGACGAGATGAGGTGGGCGATCTGCGCCTGGGCGCCCGTGGCCGCCGCCATGGCGATCACCTCCATGGCCGCCAGGCTCATGGTCTCCGGAAACACGTTGCCCTTGTAGCGTGCGTGGAGGTGGACCGGCACGCCCTCCTCGGCCGCCACCTCGAACATCGCGTAGACCTCCTCGTAGGAGGCCCCGGGCGAGTAGTTGAGCCCGAACCCGATGCCCACGGCTCCGGCGCGGATGGCCCGGCGGGCCAGCTCCTTCATGACCGGGAGGTGCTCGGGCAGCGCCGGGGCGTAGCGGTCGGTGGCGCCGGCCGCCTCCCGGACGTCGCGGTGGTCCACGGTGGCTGCGTAGTGGATCAGCGGCCCGACGGCCGCGTGGCTCCGGGCGTACTCGGCCACGTCCAGGGGCCCGCCGTGCATGCCGAAGGCGGCCGTGACGCCGTCGGCCGCCTTGTCGGCCTGGGCCTTCTTCTCGCGACGGATGCTCGAGAGGATGTCGATGAAGCCCGGCGAGACGATGTGGTCGGTGGCGTCGATCTCGCGGGTGCCGCGGATGGGGTCCGTGGTGATGACGGCGATGGTGCCCCCGTCGATGCCCACGTTGGCCACCCGGTCGTAGCCCGTCTCGGGGTCGATGACCCGGCCGCCCAGAATGGCCACGTCGTAGGTGGTCTGGGCGGCCGCAGGCGGGACGGCCAGCCCGGCCAGGAGCATCAGGGCCAGGAGTGCTGGGGAAGCGTTCATGATCCGCTCGGCACGAAGGCGACGATGCGCAGCGGGGCGCCGCTTCCCCCCTCGATCTTCATGGGCAGCGCCACGACGAAGGCCCCGGTCTCGGGCAGGAGATCGAGGTTCGCCACGTTCTCGAAGCCCGAGACGTTGTCCGAGTAGAGCGCCACGTGGCTGGCGAAGTCCGTGGACTGGCCGTAGTCGATACTCGGCGTGTCGATGCCCACCGCCACGATGCCCCGCTCCGCCACGAGCCAGCGGGCCGCGTCGGGATGGAGGCCCGGGAAGTGGAGGTCGGCCACGGCCTCGGGGCCCGTGCGGTCGGTGCCGAGGTAGGCGGCCCGGTCGGGCCAGCGGCTCCCCCAACCCGTGCGCAGCAGCAGGATGCCGCCTTCGGGCAGCGCGCCGTGGGCTCCTTCCCACGCCTGGAGGTCGGTCAGGGTCACCTGGTAGTCCGGCGATGCCTGCTCCGTGACGTCCACCACGGCGGCCGGCCCGATCAGCCCCGACAGGGGAATCCGATCGGTCGTCAGCCGCCCCTCGGCGAAGTGGATCGGGGCGTCCAGGTGGGTGCCTCCGTGCTCCGCCGACGCGAATGCGTACGAGGCGTAGAACCACCCGCCCTCCGTGGTGCCGTAGGCCAGTTCCTCGAGCTGGAAGCCCGCGGTGTCGGTGGGCCAGTACACGGTCTCCGACGAGAAGGGGTGGGTCAGGTCCACCCACCGTCCCCCCGACCCGTCGAACACCGCGGCCACGCCCTGTTCCGCCGGTGGCGCCGCCGGGCTGCAGGCGGCCGTTCCGGCCAGGAGGAGCCAGACGAAGGGGGCGTGGGCGCGCATCGAGATCTCCGGGGAACGGGAAGACACGGGAGTCCGGTCCGGCATCAATACGACAGGGGCGCCCGGCCCGCGAGGTTCGCGGCGCGGACGTGGAGAGCCGAGGACGCCTACAGCCGCGCCTGGAGGGCCCGCGTCATGGCGTCGAGGCCGGCCGGGCCGTGGTCGAAGAAGAGGGACGGCTCCACGAGCTCCAGCTCCATGATCACGGGCGTCCCCTCGCATCGCACGATGTCGACCCGCGCGTAGAGCGGCACGGGGTCCAGGGCCTGGACGGCCCTCACGGCCAGCGCCGCCACGTCGGACTCGGGCTCGACGGCCTCGACCCGCCCGCCCAGCCGCTCCTGCGCCCGGAAATCGTCGGGGGGTGGCCGGCGGCGTACGGCGTGGGACGGGTGGCCGTCGATGACCACCACGGAGGTCTCCCCTTCCCTGGAGGCCTCCTCGACGAACGGTTGGAGCAACCAGGCACCCGGGAGGGGGCCGGCGCCGTCCGGGCCCACCCGCATGACACCGTGGCCGTCCAGGCCGAACACAGGCTTCAGCACGGCTTCGTCCAGACCCAGGGCGTCCATGCGTCCGGCGATCCGGGAGGTGGTGGGATCGACGATGAGCTCGCTCTCGACCACCGGGAGCGTGGCGGACAGGTCGATCAGGTACCGCTTGTCCGTGTTCCACTCCACCAGGGCGGCCGGGTTGTGGAGTCGCGGGACGGAGTGGACCCAGCGCACGAACGCGTCCCGCCGCTCGTGGTAGTCCCAGGTGGACCGGATCAGCGTGAGCCCCGGCGCCTCCCAGTCCACCGCGGGATCGTCCCACACCACGACCTCGACGGCCAGGCCCTGGCCGCGGAGGTGCGAGGCGAGCCGCCGGGTGTCGGGGTCGCCGTCCGGCAGGGAACGGCAGGTGGCGAGGTGGAGGTCGGGACGAGGCATGGCGCAGGGCTTGGACGAACGGCGCCCCCGGACACCGACCGGCATCCGGGGGCACGTGTTCCTACGGACCTGCGCCCGTTACATGACCGGCTTCGACACCGGGATCGGAAGACGCGTGTTCTCCCAGGCCAGCGTCAGGGTGCCGGCGTTCGGACCGCTGGCCTCCCAGGAGTACTCGAGCACCTCGACCATCTCGTCGGAGGTGGCCGGCGTGACCATGAAGGACCCGAGCGCGGACGCCTGGACCTCCTCGGTGATCGGCACGCCCCACCGCTCCCAGATCGGGCTCACGAAGAACTGCCACTCCGTCTCGCCGGGCAGAGCGAACAGCGAGTAGCTCCCCGCCTCGAGCGCGAGTCCGCCCACGTTCACCGCGAACGGCACATGGAGGGCGGTGGCCTCGTTGGCGCCTACGCGCCAGAGCTCACCGTACGGGACCAGCCCGCCCATGATCTCCCGGTCCCGGGCGGACGGAGCGCCGTAGCAGACCTTGCCGACGTCCCGACCGAGGACGATGGGCTCCTGATGGAGGGGGCTCGGGCGCTCGGCGGCCTCGGCCATGGTCGAGTTGTTGAGGAAGCACTCGAGACCTTCGACGGCCGCGGTGACTTCCGCGGCGGTGAGGGCGGCCTCGGCCGGGGCTTCGGCGGCCTCGGGGGCCTCTTCTGCGCTGCCACATGCGCCGGCCAACAGGGCGGCGGCCATGAGAGGAAGCGTACGCGTGAACCGCATCGATACTCCTGGGGTCTGGTGGAACCATGATCGGCCGTCCGCCCCCTTCCTCCCCACCCCGCCCCCGGCGGTGCCGCGGCCGGAACGGGACCTTCCCGTCCGGCGTCGGTGGCTGAGTACTCCGGGCAGGCCCGGATGTGCCGGCGGGACGATCGATGATCGATTCCCCCTCCGGACATCACACGTCCCAGATCTCGCCCAGCACCCGGCGGAAGTTGCCACCCAGGACCAGACGGATGTGCTCGTCCGTGTATCCCCGGCGGATCAGACCCTCGGCCACGTCGAACATCCGCTGTGGGTGGTCGATGCCTTCGATGTCGATCTTGTCGCGGAAGGCGTAGGAGCCCTTGTAGTTGGCCTTGAGCGACTCGTACGCGTCCGGCGGCATGTCGTCGTAGCCGTGGAGGTCGATGTCCGAACCCACCCCCAGATGCTCCACGCCCACCAGGTCCCGCACGTGGTCGAAGTGGTCGAGGTAGTCCTCGATGGTGGTGGGCTCGGAGTCCTTCACGAAGTTGCGGACGCCCGTGATGCCCATGACCCCGCCCGTGGCCGCCATGCGCCGGATGGCCTCGTCGGTCTTGCACCGGGGATGCCCCGGATTGAGGGCCCGGGCGTTGGAATGGGTGTACAGGACGGGACGGCGAGACACCGCGCAGGCGTCCAGGGTGGTCTGGTCGCCCGAGTGGGAGACGTCCACCGCCATGCCCACCGCGTTCATCCGCTCCACGACGCCCACGCCGAAGTCGGAGATGCCCCCGTCCACCCGCTCGGTGGCACCGTTGCCGATGGCGTTGCGGCTGTTGTACGTGAGCTGGCTGACCCTCTGCCCCAGGGCGTGGAAGACGTTCACGTCGTCGGCGTCGCGGAAGTGCTGGGAGTTCTGCACGCCGATGAGGATGCCCGCCCTACCCGACCCGTGGACCGCGTCCAGGTCCGCCACCGAGTCGATGCGGACGAACACGTCCGGGCGGTTGGCCACGATGGCGTTGTAGCCGGCCACGAACGCGAGCACGTTCCGGTAGGCGTCTTCCTGGGTCCTGCCCCCCACACCGAACGCCGTGTGGAAGACGTCGATCTCCGAGTCCCGGAACGTCTGGATGTCGGCCTCGGTCAGGTGGGCCAGGTCCGGCCCCCAGCGCGCCTGCGTCTCGCCGTTGAGCGACAGGAGCCCGAGCATGTCGATCACCAGCGACGAACGGACCAGGTCGATGCAGCGGGCACTGTACTCCCGGCGGCCATGGGCCCGGAGCCGGAAGCGCCCCACGTTGACGAACGGGGCGGCCGCGGTGAGCCCGGCGGCGGCGCCTGCGGTGCGAAGGAAGTCGCGGCGGGTGGGGGTCATGGGATGGCTACGGCAAGGGTGTCGTGGTGCTCGGCGACGAATTCGCGCATGTACGGCCCGATGTGCGCCGTGCCCTGGAAGCCGGCGGCCACCGCGGCGCGCTCCTGCTCCTCGGCGGTGGCGCTGCTGCCCTCGGCGTAGTGCCGGAGGTCACGGTAGAACCCGACGCTGAAGTTGTCCGTGGCCGCGCCGGCCTCCCGCACGAAGATCAGGTTGGCCCGCCGCCCGGTGCGCTCCAGGTAGTCGTTCTCCATCTCGCGCTCGCGGAGGAGCTCCTCCCGGAGCCCGGCCAGGGCGATGAACATCTCGACGTGGAACAGCCCCGCCGCCTCCCATCGAGGGCGGACCACCGATTCGGGCGCCCCGCGTACGAACAGGTCTTCGCGCCAGGCCGTGGCGTCGTCGATGGCGGCCTGGAGCCGTGCGCCGTTCCCGGACCGGCGGGCCGCGACCCGGGCGTCGGCGAACCACGCGCCCATGGACGACCCCAGGGGATACATCATCAGGAGGTCCCAGTGGTCGCCCTGGCTGTGGCGCATCCACAGGCCCGGCGCATCGCCCACGCTCCGGAAGTGCGCCCGTTCCTCCCGCAGCAGCTCGATCAGTTCCAGCAGGCGGCCGGGGGAGGCCCGCATCGTGACCGTCCGGTACGACTCCGAATCCTGGGCCGGCGGCCGGAGCCCGGGCCGGGCGGCGCCGGTGGCCAGGGCGCCTCCGACCAGTCCGGCCGTCCGCACGAAGCTCCGGCGCGACGGCGTCACGACCCGGACTTCCAGGCCGCCAGGAGGCCCAGCACCCGGTCGATGTCCGCCTCCGTGTGGTCGGCGTTGACCTGCGTGCGGATCTCCTCGTCGCCACGGGGAACCACCGGGTAGGCCAGTCCCGTCACCAGCACCCCGTTCTCGAAGAGGTAGCGGACCAGGGCCTTCGTGCGGGCGGTGTCGCGGATCATCAACGGCACCACCGGATGCTCTCCGGGAATCGTCTCGATGCCGACGTCGCCCAGGCCGTCCTCGAAGCGCTTCGTCAGCGCCCGGAGGCGATCCAGACGCGCCACGCCCTCCGGCGAGTCGACGAGTTCCACCGACCGCAGGGCGGCCGCGGCCTCCCCCACCGTGATGGGGTTGGAATAGATGTACATCATGGACGTCTCGCGGAGGTACGCGGCCACCGAGGCGCTGGTCGCAACATATCCGCCATTGACGCCGAACGCCTTGCCGAGCGTTCCGATCAGGATGTCGGACGGACCCGATTCGGTGTACTCCTCCGTGCCGCGCCCCGTGCGCCCGAACGCACCCACGCCGTGGGAGTCGTCCACCAGGAGGACCACGTTCTCGGCGAAGTCGGCGTCATGCCGCCGGCAGACCGCGCGGATCTCCTTCAGCGGGGCGTGGTCTCCGCGCATCGAGAAGATCCCGTCCGTGACCACGATGGCCCGGTCCGCCTTCCCCTTCCACTCGGTGAGCGCCGCGTCGAGGGCATCCACGTCGTTGTGGGTGTAGACGGCCTTCCCCGCGGGCCGCGCCAGCCGCATCGCGTTGATGATGCAGTTGTGGTTGAGCTCGTCGGAGATCAGGACGGTCTCGGGCGTGACCAGCGGCACAAGCGTCGAGACCACGGCGGCGTAGGCCGACGAGAAGATCATGGCCCGCTCCCGGTCGTGGAACGCGGCCAGGCGCGCCTCCAGATCGGTGTGGGCCTTGTACGAGCCGCTGATGAACCGGACCGCTCCGGGGCCGGCGCCGAACGCGGCGGTGGCGTGCTCCTCGGCCGCCATGACCTCCGGATGGAGCCCCAGTCCGAGGTAGGAATTGGAGTTCATGCGCATGAACTCCGTGCTGCCCTGCCCCTCCAGCAGGAACCGGGGGCCCCGGTCGCCCTCGGCGGGAAGGACGCCCACGACCACGGACTCCCGCCCCTTGGCCGTTCCGGCGGCGTCCAGCTCCGCCACGTGGCGGTCGAGAAGGGGGCTCAGTCGGTCCAGCGGCATCGGAATCCTCCAGAAAGGTGATCGTCGGTGCGTAGGCGTGCGTCGTCGGCTTCTGGCCGACGGCGCGACAGGGTCGCCGGGCGCGGCTGGGGCCGACGACCGGAAGGGGTGCGGTTGGGGGCCCTGTGGACCCACCCTCGACCGGTCGGGTGGGTGGGGACCATACCCGTCCCTCCACGCCGACGGAATGGCCGAACGGGTCTGCCAGCGGGCGGCGAGTGGGGCGGCGGCGAGGGCGGCGAGGTGGGTCGAAGGCGGAATCCGGGGCGCTCAGCGCCCTGGATCGCCCGCTCGTCCGGGTGCGGGGGTCGAACGCGGAATTTGGGGCGCTCAGCGCCCCGGATCGCCCGCTCGTCCGGGTGCGGGGGTCGAAAGCGGAATTTGGGGCGCTCAGCGCCCCTGTGAACCCACCCTCGACCGGTCGGGTGGGTGGGGACCATACCCGCCCCCCCACGCCGACGGAATGGCCGAACGGGCCTGCCAGCGGGCGGCCCCTTCACGACCCGCCGTCGCCCAGATTCTTGAGCATGTCCACCACCATCGCCTCGACGTCGTATTCGGGCGCCCACCCCCATTCGTCCCGGGCGGCCGAATCGTCGATGCGGTCCGGCCAGCTCTCGGCGATCGACTGACGCACGGGGTCCACGTCGTAGTCGATCTCGAACCCGGGTACGTGGGCGGCGATGACCCTCGCGAGGCCCGCCGGCGCGAGCTGGAACGCCGTGACGTTGAAGGCGTTCCGGTGCCGCAGCCGGTCCGGGTCCGCCTCCATGACATCGATGGCGGCCCGCACCGCGTCGGGCATGTACATCATGTCGATGAGCGTGTCCGGGCCCAGGAACGACGTGTACCGCCCCTCGCTCACGGCCTTGTGGAAGATGTCCACCGCCCAGTCGGTCGTGCCGCCCCCGGGAGGCGCTCCGTACGAGATCAACCCCGGGAAGCGCACGCCCCGCGTGTCCACGCCGTACCGGCTGTGGTAGTAGTCGCACAGGAGTTCGCCGGCCACCTTCGTGACGCCGTACATGGTGCGGGGTCGCATGACGGTGTCCTGCGGCGTGGGGTCCTTCGGACTGTCGGGCCCGAACACCCCGATGGAGCTGGGGGTGAACACGGCGCACTCCTGCTCCCGCGCCACCTCCAGCACGGCCTCCAGGCTGGCCATGTTCACGTGCCACGCCAGCCGGGGGTCCTTCTCGCCCACGGCGGACAGGACGGCCGCGAGGTGGTAGACGACGTCGGCGTCGTGGCGCATGACGGCCTGCCCCACCGCCCGCCGGTCCGTGGCGTCAAGCACCTGGAAGGGGCCGGACTCGGTCATCCCGGTGTCGAGCGTGCGGATGTCGGTGGCCAGGACGTTGGCGCTTCCGTAGCGCTCCCGGAGTGCCGGAACCAACCAGGCCCCGATCTGGCCGCCGGCGCCGGTGACGAGAATGCGATTCACGTGAGCGGAGGAGGTTGGGTCGAGAGGGAACGGCGCCCCGGTCCCGGAGGCGCACGAAGGGCCGCCAATCTACCAGGGACCCGCGCCCGAGGCGACCGCGACGGCCCGCCCCGGGGCGCCAGGACGCCGCCGCGTCCGCTTCGCCGCGACTCAGTCCATGGAGTCCGGCGCGCCGTCCGCCCACCGGACCACCATCCGTCCCAGACGGAGGTGGTCTTCGTAGCTCTCACCGACCGCCTCCAGCATGGACGCCTCGGTCGCCTCGGCAAGGGCCCCGTAGTCCTGCCCGAGCGCCTCGAGGGCATCCATGTCGTGGAGGATCCGCCGGGTCAGCTCCGGGTCGGCGTGGAGGATGAAGCGCCGCAGGGCCATGTGGGCCAGCGCGTTCTTCTTGGCCATGTCGAAGACGATGGACGCCAGCATGTAGTCGAACTCCGGCGTGCCGGCCTGGACCTCACTGAGCTTGGGGCGATTCCTCGTGGGGATGATGTCGAAGATCATGGCCAGGTTCCCGAGTGCCTGGGACACGGTGTCGCTCACGGTGGACTCCTTGGTGGGGGGGATCGCGGAGAGCCGCCTCCGGCGTCGATTACGCCCTGGTAGAGGAGGTCTCCGAAGGACAACGAGTGGTGGAAGGAGCGCAGCCAGCGATCGGCCTCGTCCTGGCGCCCGAGGGCCCGGTTCCACTCCACCAGCAGGCGGCGCTCGGGCGCCATCGTGGACGCGGGGTAGAAGGCCACGTAGGGCTCGGCGCTGCGGGACGCCGCCCGGGTCAGCTCGTCCACTGCGCGGGCGGTGTCGCCGGCCAGGAACGCCAGCCGCCCCCGGAGGGCGGCGGACAGGACCGTGGGCGCCGGGTCGCTGGGGTGCGCGGGCGCGGCACGCTCCACGGACGCGAGGAGCGCCCCGGTCCGCACCGAGTCGCCGCGGAGCACGGCGTCGTGGATCAGCGCGTGGAAGGCCCGTCGCAGGTCGTGGTCCAGGGACAGGCCGAAGTCGGGTACGGCTCCGGAGCGCCACTGACGCTCGGCCCACGCCAGCATGGCGGGGGCCTCGGGAACGTCCCGTCCCGCCTGATGGGCGTGGACGGCCCACGTGTCGAAGGGCTCCAGGGCGCGGGCGGCCCGCCAGTCCGACAGGGCCCGGGGCCAGGTCGCGTCGTCGGCGAGCATGAGGCGGTACTGGGCGCCGCGGAGCCGTTCGTCCGACCGGCGCTCCGGACGGGTCAGGAGGGCGGCCACCGAGTCGGCCATGGAGCGCCCCTCGGGGTGGAACCCGAAGTGGGCCACCAGCAGTGAGAGCAGGCGGAGGTCCCACGTCTCCGCGGTCTGCCAGGCGGCGGCCCGCTCCGAGGAGGTGCCATACCCCAGGGCCAGGGCCACCTCCATGACGGGACGGACCGGGTGGCCCGCGGGCATGGCCGCCAGCGCCTGCCGGGCCGCATCCGGGTCGGCCCGCCACAGCGCGAGCTCGACCAGGTGATGCCCGATCGGCGCGAACGACGGATCGGTCGCCACCGCGCGTTCCAGGGGGCCCCAGGCCTCCTGGAGATCGTGCCCGAGCATCCCGCCGTAGTGGAACAGCGCTTCGCCCAGACCGAGCCACGCTTCCAGGAGTTCAGGGTGATGGAGGGTGGTCTGCTCGAACCCCGCCACGGCCCCGGCCGCGTCGCGCTCGAGGTAGCGCTGCTGGGCCCGGATCAGGCGCAGCCAGCGGGGAGGCACGTCCC
Source organism: Longimicrobiales bacterium (assembly GCA_040216925.1). GTDB lineage: Bacteria > Gemmatimonadota > Gemmatimonadetes > Longimicrobiales > Gaopeijiaceae > JAJCZZ01. The sequence continues at coordinate 102,812 of JAVJOF010000015.1, read as the reverse complement.
GTCCGTCCAGCACCACGGCCAGCGCGTCCCATCCCGCCGAATAGCTCCACAACCAGCGCTGGGCCACCGCCAGCCGGTAGTAGGCGGGAACGAAGCTCGAATCGGCTTCGATGGCCCGGCGGTAGGCGGCCACCGCCGCGTCGAAGTCCGCGGCACCGAAGCGTCGCTGCCCCTCCAGCAGGTTGAAGAGGGCCATCGGCGACTCCGTCTCCAACGTGACCTCCCGGGCCACCGCCAGCGGTCTTCCCTCCCGTTCGGCCAGCCTGCGCGCGATCTCCAAGGAGAGACGCCCTGCGGCATGGCGGACCGATTCGGCCGCCCCACCTCCGGACAGCACGTCCAGGCGCTCCCCTGTGGCCACGTCGAACACGGTGGCCGTCACGGTCCCGACGCCGCCGGCCAGGGAGTCGCTGGAGATCAGGTACGCCGCCCCCCGCCGGCGCGCGGCCCGGAGGGACGCACCGGTGCCCTCGCCGTGCGGGGGCAACACCTCGGTCCGGGCTCCGAGGAGCCATTCCAGGGGCGGGCGGAGCGTGGCGGAGACGTCGGCCGAGGCGTCGATGGCCACGGTCAGAGCTCCGCCCGGCGCTGGAGCCAGGAGCCACCGGACGAGGAACGGGAACGCCACCAGGAGGCCGATGGGTACCGCCCAGCCCAGGACCCGCCGGGTCGGCCCGGCGCCCCGCCGGGTCACGTCGTCGGGTGTGAGCAGGACCGGCTCGTGGGCGTCCTGCTCGGCCAGCGGCGCCTCGCCGGTCACGGAGAAGTCCAGCGTCCACGACGCCACCGCCACCACGGGAAGCCCCAGGGCCAGCACGACGAGGAGCGCCGGGAAGATCCACCCGGGTGCGCCGACGTACTGGATCAGGTCGGGCGCCGACGCCACCGCGCCCCACAGGACGGCCCCGTAGATCGCCAGGGCACGGTGCACTTCACGGCGGCGAGCCTCGTCAAGCAGGGCCCGCCACCCCGTGCGCCCTGGTGTGTCGCGGGATGCCATGGGTCTCGCCGCCAACCGGAAGTCGGGGCCCGCCCACCGCCGGGGTGACCGGGCACGCTATGATTCCCCGCCCACCCCGGGAAACGCAAGGAATTCCGGGAGGTCCGGCCCCACCGAAGGCCTCGTGCCCCCCGGCGCCCCGGGCCCTACGTTTCCACCTGCACCCCCACTTCCCACCGGAGTCCCGCGTGCGGTACGTCCACACGAACCTGGTCGCCCGCGACTGGCGGGCCCTCGCGGCCTTCTACGAGTCGGTCTTCGGGTGCGTCCCGACGGGCCCCCGCCGGGACCAGGCCGGTGCGTGGCTGGATTGCGGGGTCGGCGTGGAGGGCGTCCGGCTGGAGGGTGTACACCTGCTCCTGCCGGGGCACGGGCCGGACGGGCCGACCCTCGAGATCTACACCTACACCCCGGCGCTGGACGCACCCCTCCCCGAGCCCAACCGATTCGGCCTCGGCCACCTGGCCTTCCGCGTGGACGACGTCCGCCACGTCCTGAAGGCCGTGGTGGCCGCCGGCGGCAGCGCCCAGGGCCAGGTGTCGGGCGCCCACGTGGAGGGGGTCGGCACCCTGGAGTTCGTGTACGCACGCGACCCCGAGGGGAACGTCCTCGAACTCCAGTCCTGGCGCTAGGATAGCCCCTGGCGCCTACCGGGCCCCCGAGAGCCACCGCACCCGCGTCCGGGCCGCTCAAGACGGGCCCTGCGCGTTCCGATACTCCCGGAACAGAATCCCCTCGCCAAGGCCGCTCCTCATGCGCCCGATCCCCTCGATCGGCCAGTCGTCTCTGCGTAGGCTGCCGAAAGAGCAGTACGCCAGCTGGGTCCGGATCGGCACGTACATGGCCATCCTGGGCTACGCCGCGTTCTACGTGGCCACGCTCCTGCTCGGTGAACCCGGCTCGGTGGTGTGGTTCTCCGAGGGGGCGGTGGTCGCGGCAGGCTTCGTGTCCCTGTGGCTCCAGCGAAAGGATCGGGCCCGGGCCGCAGGCGCCCTGGTCCTGACCATCATCTGGTTCGAACTGCACTACTCGATCTACTCGTTCGGGTACCTGTGGTCGTCGCCGGTCCTGATCTTCCCGGTCATGGTGGTGTGTACGGGACTGCTCACGACCACGCGAGTCGCCTTCCTGGTGGCCAGCCTGACCACCGTCGCCGCACCCGCCGCAGCGCTCCTGGGACGGGCCCTCCACGGCACCGAAGGGAACGGGCTGTCGGTGGTCGAGGACCTGAGCATCCTGGCCACCCTGGTGCCCGCCATGTTCGTGGCCCTCGGGCTGGTCACGCTGGCGCTGCACGCCCTGCACGACGCCCTCGAATCGGCCATCGACGCGGGCGCCCGCGTCCGCCAGGTCGTGGACGACGCCCCCGACGGCATCCTGACCGTGGACGACGGGGTCGTGGTCGCGTTGAATCCCGCCGCCGCCCGGATCCTCGGCGGTGTCGTGGAGGAACTCCTGGGCGCCCCACTCGGCGAGGTCCTCGAACCCCGGGACGACGACGGGCGCAACGGGGTCCGGCTGCTGCTCGAACAGCGGAACCTCACGCCGGTGACGCTGATCCTCCGGGACGGCGACATGGTGGTGGAGGCCACGTCCGACGCATCCGAGGGTCCCGCGGGACACGAGCGGATCCAGGTGGTGCTGCGGGACGTGACCGCCCGTCACCGCGCGGAAAGCCGGGCCGGCCAGCTCGGGCGGATCCTGCAGGAGGCGTTGGGCGAGGTGTACGTGCTGAGCCCCGAGGGCGACGGGCGCCTCCTGATGGCCAGCCGGGGCGCCCGGGAGAACCTGGGGTACGCGCTGGAGGACCTGTCGGACCTGCATCCCTCCGACATCAACCCGTCGTTCACGGCCGCGCGCCTGCGGGAGGCCTCCCGTCGGGCGGCCGCCCCCCTGCCCGTCCGCGGCATCCACCGCCGCCGTGACGGATCCGTCTACCCCGTCGAGACCCAGCTCCAGGACACCGTCCTGGACGGTCGGACGGTGCTGGTGGCCTTCGTACTGGACATCTCGGAGCGGGTCCGGGCGGAAGAGGACCAGCGCAAGCTCCAGCGCCAGCTCGAACACGCACAGCGCATGGAGGCCGTGGGCCAGCTGGCGGGAGGCGTGGCACACGACTTCAACAACCTCCTGATGGTCGTGGGCGGATGCGCCGACATCCTGTCCGAGACCGACGACGAGATGGTGGGCACGCTGGCCCGTGAGATCCTGAAGGCGCAGGAGCGCGGCGCCCGTCTCACCCGTCAGCTCCTGGCCTTCGCACGGAAGGAGGTGGTCCAGCCGAAAGCCCTCGAGCTGAGCACCGTCCTTCCCGAGACCCGCCCGCTCCTGGAGCGGCTCCTGGGTGAGCAGTTCGAGCTGGTCATCGACGTCCGGGACGACCCGTGGATCGTGGGGGACCAGGGTCAGCTCGAGCAGGTCCTGCTGAACCTGGCCGCCAACGCCCGCGACGCGATGCCGGACGGCGGACGGGTGACCCTCCGCGCCTGGGCACCCGAGGGGTCCGACGAAGCGCCGGCGGTCCTGTCGCTGTCGGACCAGGGCGTGGGCATGGACCCCGACACGGTCACCCGCGCGTTCGACCCGTTCTTCACGTCCAAGCCCAGGGGTCAGGGCACCGGGCTCGGGCTGTCCACGGTCCACGGGATCGTGACGCAGAACGGAGGCCGGGTCGAGTTGGAGAGCGAGCGCACCCGAGGCACGACCGTGACCCTCCACTGGCCCCGGGCCCCGAAGGAGTGGACCGAACAGGTGGCGCACCAGGCCGAGCCGGACCTGGACCAGCCCGGACAGGGCCGGATCCTGGTGGTGGAGGACGACGACAGTGCCCGTGGCCTGGTCGCCCTGATCCTGGAGCGGGGGGGCTACGAGGTGATCTCCGCCGCCGACGCCGACGAGGGCACGGACGCCCTCGAGGCCCACGACTGGGCGTTCGACCTGCTCCTTACCGACGTCATCATGCCGGGTCGGAGCGGCGTGGAGCTGGCGGAAGACGTCCGCGCCGTCCGGCCGGAGCTTCCGATCCTGTTCATGTCGGGCTACCTGGAGGACCGCATCGACGCGATCCCCGGAGTGGACGCGACCCGGGACCTGATCCTGAAGCCCTTCCGGGCGAAGGAACTGCTGGCCCGGGTGGCCGAGGTCCTTCGACCCCGGACCGTCGCCGGATAGCGGGACCCGCCGGAAGCCGGTTCTAGTAGGCGGCCGACCCCACCACCAGGGCCGGCACCTGCCCCGCCTCCGATCCGTGGTCGGGCAGCGGGGCGATGGCGGCCTCGTCCACCCACCCCGAGGCCCGGGCGCCGTGGCGGATCCGGACCCACCCGCCCCACCGCTCCTCGACCGACACCGGCGTGCCGGGCGGGAGGGGATCCAGGAGCGCACCCTCGGACGAGGGGGTCGCGCGGACGGGAGCGGGCAACCCGACCACGACCGCAGCTTCCGAGGCGGCCACGGCCCGGTCGAGCCCGAGGCCGCCGGCCAGGAGGATCAGGGTGGCGGAGGTGGCGCCCAGGCCGCGGCGCAGCGTCCCCGCCCCGGCCAACACGCCTCCGATCGCCCCGGCCAGACCCAGCAGGCCGAAGGCCACGGCCAACCCGGCGGCCTCCGCCGAAGACAGCGGAAGACGGGGAAGCCCCGGGCCGGACCGCCAGGACGTGTCGCCCCACCCCGCCACCCGGAGCGCCCCGTCGCGGGGGGCGCGCTGCAGACCCGCTCGCCACGCCCACGCGTCCCAGCCTTCGCCGGGGCGCGAACGCGCGAGGGCGCCGCCGAGCTCCAGCCAGCTCCGGGGGTCGTCGGCCCGGTCGGCCAGCCCGGCCGCCAACGCGGCGGCGGCCGCCTCGGGCGTCGCGTCCGGTCCGGAGCGCATGCGGCCGCCCGAACGGCCCGCCGCGCGGGCCTGCGGGAGCCCTCGGGGCGCTGCCGCGGAGGGGGCCGGCGCCGCTGCGTCGGACGCCCCGCCGGAGGCGGCCCCTGCGCCGTCGGCGGCCGTGTCGAACGCGTCGGGCTCCGCATCCTCCCAGCCGGAGTCCGCCGCTTCGGTGTCCCACGAAGAATCCGCCGGATCCGAGGAGACGGCGCCCGGGCCCGACCGCGGATCGGCCAGGGCTGACCGGACCAGGACCGTGAGTTCCTCGGTCACGACCTGGCCGAATCCCCCGAGCCACGGGTCGAAGTAGCTGTACACGATGGGGTCCACCCGGAGCGGGCCGGCCTCGCCGGGCACCAGGAGCCACGTGAAGTGCTTGACCCCGCCCACCACCCCGTCGCGGACCTCCACCCACGCCCGCTCGCCCAGAGGCCGGAGTCCACCGGCCCAGACCGGGGGGACGCGGGGACGTGGAAGGGCCGGGACGTACCCGGCGCCGGCGACCTCCACCGTCAGGAGGGCGGATTCGTTCCACGCGAGTTCGGCCGGGGTGACCCAGGCGCGGATGCGGTACCGGCCCACGGCCCCGTCCCATCCGGCGGGGGCCGACGCGGCCGGCACCGGGAGCACGTCCACGGTGAGGGGCTCGGTGGCCAGGCTGTCGGTGGGCGGCCCGTACCCGAGGGCGTCGCCGGTGGTGTAGCCCAGCATGGGCGGATCGACGGTCAGCCGGCCCGCCCGGAGCGGGAAGTAGGCCCGCATGAACGTGTGGGCCTCCTGGATCCGCCCCGCCGCGGCGGCCGGGAGCGGGGGGGCGTACGGCACGTCCACGACCCAGGCGTCGGCGGCTCCGGGAGGGAAGAACTCCGGATCGGCGGCCATGCGGTAGCGGGCTTCGGGCGGGAAGGTGGCCGACGCCACGAGGGTGACCTGCTGGCCGGCGTACACGGGGTCCGGGGTCAGACCCGCTTCCAGACGGGCCAGGCCCATCGGGTCGTCCGCCGCCGTCTGATAGCGCAGGAGTTCCGGCACGAGTTCGGGCCACCACGGATCGGCGTCGGCCGACTCCGCCCAGCCGCCCCCGGGGGGGCGCGAGGGTCCGAACCAACGGCGCGCTCCGGTGCCCCACGGCGTGCCGTATCCGCCCCCGTACACGGCGCCCGGGCCGTACCCGCCCGGAAGGGTGGAGGGGCCGGCGCGCAGCGTGTCGAGCCCCGGTCCGGTGGGGCCGTAGCGCGCATCGGGGGAGTCCGCCCACGGCGGGGTGTACGTGGGCACCCCGGGCCTGGGGGGAGGGTAGCCGCCGTAGCCGCGGACACCGTACCCGGGGACACCGTACCCGGGGACTCCGTACCCGGGTGTCCCATATCCCGGAACTCCGTAGCCGGGAGTCCCGTACCCTGGGGTTCCGTACCCGGGGGTTCCGTATCCGGGCGCCCCGTATCCACCGTAGGCGCCAGGCAGGCCGTATCCACCGCCCCACGGGCCGGGCACGCCGGGATACCCCCAGGCGCCTCCGTACCCGGGCGGATCACCGGCTTCCCAGGAGCGACCGGTGGCCGAGGGAGGCGTGCCTTCGGCGAGGGGGTCGGCCACCCGGGTCCGGCGGGACTCGCCGATCGACCGGTTCCAGGCCAGCCCGCCGCCCACCACGGCCACCACGGGCACGTCGACCCGCACGGTATCGCCGGCGACCAGCGCCCACGCCGTCAGCGCCAGCGGGCCGCCGTCCGGAGCGTACACGACCACGTCGCGCTCGAACACGATCCCGGTGGCGCCGGCCGCCACGGCCGTACTGGAGCGGTCGGTCACGTCGCCTGTCTCCATCCCCTCGGGAACGTCGAGCACGAGGGCGTCCGGCCAGGACGGGGCCTCCACGCGAAGGGTCACCGTGAAGGGATCCCCGGGGCGCACGCGGTCGGGCCGGACCCCGGCCGTCAGACGGCTGTCCTGGGCCGTGAGCCCGCCCGCCCCCATTCCGGCCAGAGCCACGGCCAGGACCAGGCAGAGCCGCCACGTCCTCGGGCGGGTCATCGGCCCCTCCCCTGTCCGGTCAGCGGCAGCCGGATCCGCACGCCCTCGGCGCTGCCCAGGGCGTCGAGGAGACGTCGCGCCTCGTCCTCCGTCATGGTGCCGGAGCCGGCACCCTGCGGGCCCCCGGCGGCCCCCGAGGACTCCGGGCGGGCGACCGCTTCGTCGGCGTCGTCCGTCCGGTCCGGGGCCGACACCCCGAGGCGCCGGGTGGCCAGGGCCAGATTCCGGCGGGCGCCCTCGTCGGCGGGATCCAGGCGCAGCGCCGTGCGCCCGGCGGCCACGGAGGCCAGGGCCTGCACGGCTGCCTCGCCGGGGCCGGCCTGCGACGCCAGGAGCAGATGCGCCAACGCCAGGTTGTGCGCGACGCGGTGCCGGAGCCCGGGATCGACCGCCCCGACCAGGGCCGCCTCGAGTTCGTCGGCCGCGCCCGAAGGGTCGTCGACCGACAGGAGCGCCGTGCCCAGGTGGTAGCGGTCGAGGGGGGAGCGCTCCGCAGCGTCCACGGCGCGCAGGATCCGGACCGCCGCCGGGCCGTCGCCGTCCGCGAGAGCCCGGGCGGCACGGCTCGAGGGCGCCATCCACTGCGCCACGACCGCCCCGTGGAGCGCCAGGGCCGCGAGACACGCCAGCGCGAGGACCCTCCGGCGGCGGGTCATGCGACACCCTCCGCCCGGCGGCCTCGCCATGATTCGACGACCAGCACCAGGAACGCGGCGCCCGCCAGGAACGCCCACGCCGCCCCGGCCGGAGCCGGAGGCAGGCCCGGGCCGGCAGGAGGCAGGGACGGCGGTGCCACCTGCGCGGTGATCCGCCGCACGGCACCCGGGTCCGTGACCTGCCCGAGGCCGCCCACGACCGCCCGCAGACCCTGGGCGTCGGCCCGGGAACGGGCGCCCCCACCGTCCGGCACGACGCCCCCGGCCTCGGTTCCCACCACCACGGCGTGCACCGCCATGCCTGCGGCCGAGGCGCGGGCAGCGGCCTCGCCCGGGCTGCCGGCCGCGGCGAAGTCCTCGCCGTCGGTGATCAGGACCACGGCCGACGCGTCGAGCGTGAGCGCGGTATCCAGGGCGGCGGCCAGATCGGTGGCCCCGCCGGTGGCGGCATCCTCGTAGAGCGCGTCGGCCCAGGTGCGCAGGAGCGTGTGGTCCCGGGTGGGGGGCACCAGCACGTGGGCAGTCCCGGCGAAGCCCACCAGGGCCACCGAGCGGGCCGGCATCTCGGCCAGCAGGCGGTGGACCACCAGGCGCGCGGCCTCGATGCGGGTGGTGCCCACGTCGGCCACGCGCATCGACCGTGACAGGTCCACGGCCACGACGACCGGGCGCTCCCCCACGTCCTCGACGGGCGTCCCGGCGTCCGGGCCGACCGGCGGCCGGGCCGCCGCCGCCGCGGTGAGGGCGACGACCGCCCCGGCCAGGAGCAGCGACCGGGAACGGCCGCCAGCCGCCGGTACGGCGCCGGACACCTCGCGCCCGAGGGCGGCCGAGAGCCGCCGGATGCGCCGGACACGGCGCCCGTCCAGCCACCAGGCGGCGGCCCCGGCGGCTCCCGCCGCGAGCCACGCACTCACGGGATCACCATCCGGGGAGACGCGCGGAGGGCCGCCTCCACCGCGAGAAGGGCCAGGGCCATCCACAGCAGGCCGGCGTGCCGCGGGACCCGGAGCGGGGTGGGCGCGCGGGCGAAGGCCGACGGCTCCAGCGCGTCGATGCTCCGGTAGGCGGCGTCCAGTCCGGCCCGGTCGGCCACGACGAAGGCACGTCCGCCGCCGGCCTCGGCCACGGGGGCCAGGACCGACGCGGCGCCTCCCACGGCCACCGTGTAGACCCGCACCCCGAGCAGTGCGGCGGCCCGTGCCGCCGTGACCGGGTCGATGGGTCCGGCGTTGTGCTCGCCGTCGGACAGGATCACCAGGACGCGGGACCGGGCGTCCACCGCCCGGAGCCGGTTGGCCGCCACGCCGAGGGCGGTGCCCAGGGCCGTGCCGTCGCCGAGGTCCACACCCGCCACCCGGTCGAGGGCCGCCAGGGCCGGCCCCGGATCGCCCACGGGGGGCGAGAGGGTGGTCACGGTGCCCGCGAACGCCACGACGCCCACCTGGTCTCCGTCCCGGCCGGCCAGGAAGCGGCGGAGTTCCTCCACCGCGGCTTCCAGGCGGGGCGCCCCGTCGAGCAGCCCGGTGCGCATCGACTCGGACACGTCGAGGACCGCCACCACGGCGGCGCCCTCGTCCGGAGGGGGCGGCACGAGCGTGACCTCCACCGGACCCGCCATCGCCAGGGCCAGAAGGATCAGCACGCCGGCCCGGAGAACCGGTCCGGCCACCCCGGCGGACCGGCCGGCGGCGCCGGTCAGCGACACCGCCACGCCCCGGGGCCCGCCGCGCCCGGTCACGGCCAGGACCACGGCGGCCAGGGGAAGGACCCCGAGCAGGGCCGGACGGGCGAGCTCAAGCATCGGACCACGCCTCGAGGAGGCTGCGGGCGCGGACCCCCGTGCCCGCCACGTCGGGGCGGCGTCCGCCGTACCGCACGGCGTCGGCGTGACGCAACGCACCGGCCACCGCATCGAACGGCACCGGCCTCGTGCCCAGGAGCGCCAGGACCTCCTCGGTGGAGGTGGCGGGACCCACGGGCTCGGAACCGAGACCCGCGACACCCCGCACCCCGTCGGCCAGGTAGCGGACGGAGGAGGGATCGCCGGCGTCGGCGGCCCGTGCCGCCTGTTCGAGAAGGACCCGGACCTCGGCGGGCGACGCCGGGCGGGCGACGGGGTCCGGCAGGGCCGCGAGGGGCCTCCCGCCCTGCCACCACGCCCCGGCGCAGGCCAGGCCCACCAGCAACGACACGACGGCCACACCGGCCAGGGCCCCCTGGTCGGGGGGCGGAACCGCGGCGAGCGCCGGAGCCGGTTCGGCGTCGGCCGGGAGGTCTTCGTCGGCCACGGCCAGGGAGCGGGGCGGCAGCGTCCACCCTCCTCCCGGATCGAGGCGGAGCGGCAGCGCTCCCGTGGACGCCACGCCGCGCCAGGCCGTGACCGGATAGGCCAGGGTCCAGCGCACGCGTCCGCCGCCGGCAGGCTCGCGGTGCACCCGCGGCACCCCCACGACGTCGGCGTCTCCGCCCCGTCCCGAGGGCGGCCAGGTCACCCGCACCCCGTCGGGTACGGAGAACACCACCGTCCGGAACGCCGGCCGCCCGGCACGCACCGGGTCGGGCACCACCGTGTCGGTCTCGAGGACGAAGCCCGCGGGAGCGTCCCGCAGGCCGGAGGCCACCTGGGCCGACAGCGCCGGGACGCCGACCGCCGGGAGCGTGGCGGACAGCGCCAGGGCCGCGATCACGGCCCCGACCCGGCGCACGGCACCCCGGACGGCCGCCCCACCGCCCCGGCCGCCCCACCGCGCCAGCAACGGCGGCGCCAGGTCGTGCAGGGGGTGGATCGACACGGGCTCCAGGCCCACCGGTGCGAACAGCGCGCGGCGCCGCTCGGCCTCGTCGAGGCGGTGCCGACGGACCGTTTCGCGCACGGCTTCGGACGAGGTGTCGACCACGGTCAGGGCGCCCGTGTCGGCCTCGCGCACCCGGACGCGTCCGACGGAGGGCAGGTCGTCCACGCCCGGGGTCCGCACCACCACGGGCACGACGTCGTGGACGGAGGCCAGACGGATCAGGGCGCTCCGCACGGCGTCGGGATCCACCTGATGGAACGACGACACGATCACGACCGTGGAAGGCCGGGGCACCACGCGGGCGGCGTGCTCGAAGAGGGCCCGGGCCGACCCCCGAACCGGCGCGCCGTCGGCCAGCGCCGGGTCCAGGAGGGCCGCGCGGATGCGGGCCCCGTGGTGCCGCCCGGACCCGGGCATGACCACGTGGACATCGGCGGCCGTCTGCACGAGCCCGACCCGGTAGCCCGGCGCGGCGGCCGCTTCGGCCAGGGTGGCCGCCACCACGAGGGCGGCGCGGGCCGCCCGCCGGTCGGTCGCGGCGAACAGGTCCGGGCTCCGGTCCAGCACGATCAGCACGTCGGCCTCGCGCTCCTGCCGGGACTCGCGCACGTGCAGCTCTCCCCGGCGCGCGGTGACCTTCCAGTCCACGGCCCGCGCCTCGTCGCCATGCTGGTAGCCCCGGATCCGGTCGACTTCGGGTCCGTTCCCACGCACCAGCGAGCGGGCGAACCCGGCCCCGACCCGTGCGCCCAGCCGCCTCGACTCCAGCGCCAGTTCGGAGGCCTCGGGAAGTCCGGGCCGTTCCCGGGAGGGAGATGGGGCCGGTCCGCCGCGCCGGGCCGCTCGACCCAGCAGGCGACGCAACCGGCGGATCATGACAGGGCGACCGACGCCAGGACGCGGTCGACCACCGCCCCCGCGTCCACTCCCCGGGCCGCGGCCTCGTAGGTCAGGATCAGTCGGTGGGCCAGCACGTCCACGGCCACGGCCTTCACGTCGTCGGGCACGGCGAAGTCACGGCCCCGGACCCAGGCCAGGGCGCGGGCCGCGGCAAGGAGGTCCACGCCGGCCCGGGGCGACGCGCCCAGTTCGAGCAGGGGCTCCAGGTCCCCGAGTCCGACGGACGCGGGGTCGCGGGTGGCCCGGATCAGACGTGTCACGTAGGCCACCAGCGCGTCGTCCACCAGGACGCGGCCCACGTCGGCACGGGCCGCCCGGACGTCGTCCGCGGTGGCCACCCGTGGGATCGGGGCCGGCGCCGGGCGGAGGGAGGCCCTCAGGATCGAGCGCTCGTCGTCCGCGCCGGGGTAGCCCACGCGGAGCATCATCATGAAGCGGTCGAGCTGGGCCTCGGCCAGGGGGTAGGTACCCTGCTGCTCGACCGGGTTCTCGGTGGCCAGCACCATGAACGGGTCCGGCAGCGCGAGCGTGCGGCCCCCCAGGGTCACCTGCTCCTCCTCCATGGCCTCGAGGAGGGCGCTCTGGACCTTGGCGGGGGCGCGGTTCAACTCGTCGGCCAGCACCAGGTTGGCGAAGACCGGCCCCTTCGAGGCCACGAAGTCGCCGCGGTCGGGCCGGAACACCACCGTGCCCACGACATCGGAGGGCAGCAGGTCCGGGGTGAACTGGATGCGTCGGAAGTCCACGGCCAGCGCGGAGGCCAGGGAACGGACCACCAGCGTCTTGGCCAGACCGGGAACGCCTTCGAGCAGGACGTGTCCTCCGGCCAGGAGCGCCACCACCAGCCGCTCGACGACCCGGTCCTGCCCCACGACGCGCTGCTGCACGGCATGGGAGACGCGGGTGGCGAAGCCTTCCGCCGTGGCGAGCAGGGGGGGCGCGGCAGACACGGGATCGCCCTACCGGAAGATCGAGTCGGCCAGCGCCTGTCGACTGTCGGCGTTCATGGTGGACGCCCCGGGGTCGCACGTGACCACCTTCCCGTCCGACGGGCCCGTCGGGCCGGCGGCCGGCTCCGATTCCGCGGAGGGGTCGGGCACGTCGATCAGCTCTTCGATGCCCATGCCCCGGAGATCGAAGACCTCGGACAGGCGGACCATGCGCTCCTCGATGTCCTGCAGGACGCCGGACGCGTATCCGAGCTGCTGCGACGTGATGTCCTGGAACTGGAGCAGTCCGATGAGCTGGTGGAGTTCGTCGCGGAGTTCTCCGCGAAGCGCGCCTCCGTCCTTGCCGTCGTCGTCGGGCGAGGCTGCCTCGAGATGGTCCACCAGGACCAGGGCCCGATCCAGGCCGTCGAGCATGCCCGTGGCGGCCATCTCGGTGGCGGTGGACACCTCGGCCAGCCTGGCGTGGGTGCTCTTGAGGCGCTGCATGGCGGCCTGTTCGAGCAACCCGCGGCTCTTCCGGAGGCTGTCGATGACCTCCACGATCTCGGAATACGTCGTGACCAGGATCCGGACGAGCTCGCGCAGCCCCGTGGGCCGCTCCTCGAGATCCGAGAGGACCCGGTCCACGGCGCTCAGGGGCTCCTGGCCGCCGAAGTCCGCCAGCACGTCCTGGACCTGGCGGAGGGTCGCCTCGGAGTCGCTGAGCACCTGCCCGCGGCGCACCCGCTCGCCGGTGGCCATCAGACGACCCCGGCCCCGAGCACCTGATCGATCTTCTCTTTCAGGACCTGCGGGGTGAACGGCTTGACCACGTAGTTGTTCACGCCGGCCTGTGCGGCCTGGACGATGTCCTCCCGGACGCTCCGGGTCGTGACCATGAGAATCGGGAGCGTCTTCGTGGCGGCCTGGGCCCGCACGGCGCGCACGAAGTCGAGCCCGCCCATGTGGGGCATGTTCCAGTCGGTGATGACGAAGTCCACCGAAGCGTCGAGGACGTCGAGCGCCTCGCCTCCGTCACCGGCTTCGACGAACTCCTCGTACCCGATTCTCTTGAGCGAATTCACCACGATGCGGCGCATCGTGGCGGAGTCGTCCACGACCAGGAACTTCATGGGGCACTCCTACGGTTGGGTGTCGGCGCGGGATCGGGAGGGACTACGCGAGGTCTCCGGAGCCGTGAAGACGGTGAGCCACCGCCTCGACCACGGAAGGATCGTCGTAGAACTTCCCGTCGATCCGGGCGCGGATCTCGTCCGTACGCGCGGTGTCGAGCTTGGTCTCCTCACGCGCCGCGAGCTCCGCCACTCTGGCCAGACCCTCGGCCGACAACTCCACCCGGTCCTGGCGCGGAGCGCGCGGTTGTTCTTCGGCGATCTCGCCGTCCGATCCCTTCTCCCGGCTTCCGACCTTCTTGTCGGAGATCAGGGAGCGGACCAGGTCGGATCCGATCTTGTTGATGGACATGGCGACTACTCCTTGGTTCTGCTGTTGTCTGAAGCTTCGGCACGAGGGGCCGGGACTTGAGTGGCCCGCCGACGCCTCAGAACGTGAAGTCCACCCGGTTCGTCTCGGGAGCGGCACCGCCTGCCACCGCGTAGTTGCGGAGCTGGGGTGCGCGCTCGGCCACGCTCCGGATCTCCCGGGCGCGGTCGCGACGCATGACGGCAAGGCGCATCTGGATCCGCTCGGTCCGCGCCAGCGTGGCGCGGAGGACGTCCGTGGCCTGCCGGACGAACTCCGGAGACCCGGACTCGGGCCCGTCCTGGACGGGCCGGGGAGGTCCGGATGCGGACCCGATCACGGTGCGGAGTTCCTCCAGGTCGCGGGACAGGGCCTCGAACTGCTCCATGTCCCCGGCCTCCAGGGCCGCTTCCTGCTCCGCGGTCAGATCCGCGTAGCGCACGTAGAGCGACAGGCGGTCCCGGGCGAGCTCGTTGCCCGCGGGGCCGTGGCCCACGCTCACGACGCCAGGCCGTCCACGGCCACGAGACCTTTCGCCTCGACCGTCTCGAGAGCTTCCCGCCATGCCTCGTGCAGGTCGCCGACCATGACCGCCACCCGGTCGATCCGGGGCGCGTCCATGGTGTGGCCGGCGGCGCCGATCTCCTGGATCCAGAAGCGGTAGAGCGACGCGAGCTGGCCCACGAGGGGCCCCTCGGCGTCGAAATCCAGGGAGGCCAGCAGCTCGCACACGATGTCCGCGGCGCGCCCGAGGCTGTCGAACTTGCCCTCGGCGTCGCCCTTCCGGATCTGCATGGCCCCGCGCTTGAGGTTGACGAGGAGATGCTCGTAGAGGAGCGGCACCAACCGTTCGGGCGACGCCCCGAGGACTTCCATCTCGGTGTACGCGGCCTTCTGGGTCTGCTGGTGTCGTGTGTACATCGTCACGTCCTCGGAGATCGCTACTTCGTGGATGAGGTCAGGGAGCCGAGCTGTGCGTTGAGCCAGGCGGCCTGCTGCTGCGCCCGGGCCATCGCCTCTTCGAGCTCGCTGAACCGCTTGATCAGCGTGTCCGCCCTGCGGGCGAGACGGTCTTCGAAGTCCCCGATCCTGTTGTCGAGGCTCTGCTTCTGAGTATCGATCCGATCGACGATTCCTTGAATTGAAGCGTCTCCGTCGTCGAGGATCGACTGGGCTGCGAGCTCCATCAGCGAGGCGATTCCGCGCGAAAAGGTCATGCTGCCCACGGCGCCCGTGGCGGTGCCGGTGTAGCGCAGCATCAGCCCTTCCGCCGTGGTTCCGTCGGCCGCCTCGAGCACCCGTCCGGAGCCGGTGGCGGCCTGGCCGCCGATGGTTCCGGCCACGTCGATGCCGCGGTAGCTGCCCGCCGCCAGCCCCAGCGACGCCGAGCCGTCGGTTCCGCCGCCGGTGTAGGCCACGTCGAAGCCGGCGCCCGACCCGTAGCTGGTGTGGCTCAGGCGGAGTTGCCCGCCGTCGTCGGACGCGGTGATGTCCACGGTGCCCCGCCCCGCCTCGGTCACCCCCACGGCGCCGAAGTCGAGGGTCCCGCCCCCGGCGTTGTCGGAGGTGACGGCGAGCGTGAAGCTCTGCCGACCCGGGTCGGTGGCCTGGGCCGTCAGGACGCCGTTGGCGAAGCTCAGCGTGACCCCGGACCCCAGCGTGGACGAGATCTGCGCCTTGAGGTCGCCCAGGGTCTGGGTGGTCACGTCCGTGATGGTCCAATCGCGGAACACCGACGTGCCGTCGCTCTTCGCGCCGGAGATGGTGATCACGTCGCCGTCCGCCACGCCGAGGGCGGTGCCGCCGCCGTCGTGGAGATCCGCCAGGACCGTCGTGTCGCTGGCCGCGGTTCCCAGGGCGTCGGCGTAGACGGCGTTGGCCGCCTCGAGCGTCCGGGTGGTGGAGGTGGAGAACTCCGTGTTCAGGGCGTCCACGATCTGGGCCAGCGTCATGCCGTTGGTCAGCGACACGTCGTAGGCCGACCCCGTGTCGGCGTCGGTCACCGTCAGGGTGTCGGCCGTTGCGTCGTCGACGTACGTGCCGCCGAAGCCCGCGCCGGTCACGGCGCCCTGGGTGGCCGCCGTGGTGATGGAAACCGCGTAGTTGCCGCTGGCGGCCCCCTCACCCGCCGCAACGAACTCCAGCGACGACGTGCTGCCCGCCCCGTACTGGGCGAAGTAGCGCTCCACCGACGCCGCGTTCTGCTCGATGGCCTCGCGGAGCACGGCGTCGTCGATGTCGTAGGTGCCTTCCCGGTTGAGCGTGATGCCCAGCTCTCCCAGCCGGGACACGTCGGTCACGGAGCTGGCGATGGCCGTCTCGAGGGCGGCGCGCAGCTTGCTCCGCATGGTGCGGATGGTGGCGTCGCCGGACAGCGCCGGCCGGGAGGATCCCTCCTCCGCCCCGGCGCCCGTGAACTGGCTGTTCACATACTCCGAGAAGGCGTTGTAGGCCTTGACGAAGGAGGTGATGCCGTCCACGACCTTGTCCTCGTCGCGGGTCACGTCCACCGTCACCACGTCGGCCGAGACTTCCGAGAGCGACAGGGTGACGCCGTCCACGACGTCGCTGACGGTGTTGGCGCTCCGCGTGTAGAACGCGCCGTCGATCTCGATCTGGGCGTCGAGGCCGGCCGTGATCTCCCGGGCGCGCCCCACGGCCACCGTGGAGAAGTCCCCGAAGTCGAGCGTCCCGCCCCCCTCGTTGTTGGCCACGATGGACAGGGACAGGCGGCTGTCGCCGCCGGTGTCGTCCGTGACCACGAGGCGCCCCGAAGCGTCGATGGAGGCCGTGGCGGTGCGGCTCCCGGCGCCGAACGCGTCGGTGCCGTCGTTCACGGCGTCCACCAGGTCCTGATAGGTACTGCCGGCTCCCACCGTGAACGTCTTCGTGAAGGTCGAACCGTCGCCGCGGGTTCCGCCGATGCTCAGGGTGTCGCCCACCTGGACGCCCTCCGACGTGCCCTGCCAGAGGTCCGTGAGGAGCGTGGCGCCCGTGGCGGGTGTGACCGCGTCGCCCGCCGTGAAGGCGGCGCCCTGCACCTGGTGCTGGACCGCGCCGCGGCCCCCCTCGAGCACGCCCAGCGTCTCGAGGATCCCGCCGTTGTCGGTGAAGCTCGTGGTGCCGGAGACGTCGAGGCGACGGATGGTGTCGCCGTCCGCGTCGGTCTCGGACACGACCGCGGCGGTGACGGCGCTGCCCGCGCCGAGGGCCGCCGTGTTGATGGCCGACGCGATGTCGTCCAGGGAGTCGTTGGCCAGGTCGATGGTCACGCTCACACCGCCGATGGTCACGGCGGCCGACGCCGGCGGTGTGGACAGGCCCAGGAGGGTGCCCACGGCCGTGGTGGCGGCGGTGAACCCGTCGCTCCTGGCGCCGTCCGACGTGGCGTGGCGAAGGGAGGTGGTGCCGTCCTGGAAGCCGAGGCTGGCCAGGATGCCGCCGGAGCCGTCGGCGAGGCGGATGCCCGCCGATCCGGACTGGGCGGCGGTCAGCACCATCCGGAACCCGGTGGCGGTGGAGCCCACCACCGAAGCCGAGACGCCGGAGGGGTTCGCGCCCGTGTTCGCGGCGTTGACCGCCGCGGCCACGTCGGCCAGCGACTGGGTCGCGGCCACGGACACCGCCTTCCCACCCACCATGAACTCCCCGGTCAGTCCCAGGGCAGCGGTGCGGTCGGCGTACGTGTCTCCGCTCACCTTCTCGCGGGTGGCCAACTGGAGCACCCGGGCCGAGAAGCTCCCGGGGGTCGCGGAGGAGCTGGCGGAAACGGAAAGGGGCGCCGAAGCACCACCGGTCATGCCGGTGACCGAAGTCCCGAAGGACCGGAAGAGCGCCCCGTCGGCCAGATCCTCGGACCGGTCGGTCAGCGTCTGGATCCGGGATTCGACGTCACCCCAGGCGGTCTGCCGCCGGTCGAGCGCGGTCTTCCGCTGCTGGAGCAACGTGATCGGGCGTGATTCCGCCTGGATGATCCCGTCCACCAGGTCCCGGAAGTTGATCCCGGAGGCGAGTCCCTGAAAGCTGGCGATCGAGTCCATGGTCAGGCGGGGTTGAGGGTGCTACCTACGGAGAATCCCGGGGGCCCGTGCGGACCCCCGGGTCGGCGTGGAAGCGCCGATCTCCGTCGGACTTATCCGAGGAGCCGCAGGACGCCCTGCGGAGCGGAGTTGGCCTGAGCCAGCATGGCCGTACCCGCCTGCTGCAGGATCTGGAACTTGGTCATCTCGGTGACCTCTGCAGCCATGTCGACGTCGCGGATGACCGACTCGGCGGCCGTCAGGTTCTCCACCGCGCTGTCGGTGTTGTTCATCGCGTACTCGATCCGGTTCTGCGCAGCACCGATCGTACCGAAGGCGCTGTTGACCGTGCTGATGGCCGTGTCGATCCGCGTCAGCGCCGTCTGCCACTCGGCCGCCGTGCCGTTCCCCGTGAAGGTCAGCGAGTCCAGGTTCAGACCGCTGGAACCGGTGGTCAGGTTCACGTTGTTCAGGGAAACGAGGTCGTCCGTGGAGTACGCACCGGTCGACCGGACCAGGAAGGAACCGCCGTTCGCGCCGGCGTCGATGTCGATGACGGTGCTGTCGATGGCCGCCGAGTTGTTGGCGCCGCCATCGGAGTTCCGGGCGAAGTCGGCCGACAGGTTCAGCGTGATGCCGAACTGGTCGAAGGTGACCGACTGCTTGCCGTCCGCGGCCAGCGTGACCGTCTGGGTGACGCCGTTGGCGTCCGTCATCCGGAGCTGGTTGCCCGTACCGGTCTGGTCGGAGAGCGTGTACGCACCCGCCGCCGTGCCGGAGATGTCCGCGCTGTAGACCATGTTGCCCGAGGCCAGCGCCGTCGAGTTGGCCACGTTCGTGTCCACGCTGTTCCCGAACGCGCCGTTGACCAGCGCCTTGCCCTGGAACTTCGTGGTCGACGCGATCTTGCCGATCTCGGCCTGAAGCACGTCGTACTCGTCCTTGATCCGGCCACGGCCAGCGTCATCGACGTTGTCCGAACCAGCCTGCGTGGCCAGCTCCTTCATGCGCTCGACGATGCTCGAGATGTTCTGGGTGGCACCCTCGGCCACCTGGAGGAGCGAGCCCGCCTGCTCGGCGTTCCGGCTGGCCTGACGCATCGAACGGACGTCGGCGCGGATCTGGTTCGCGATCCCGAGGCCGGCGGCGTCGTCGGCGGCACGGTTGATCCGGAAGCCGCTGGAGAGCCGGCCGACGGACTGGGCGAACGAGCGGTTGCTGCTGCCGACCTGACGCAGGGTGCTCAGCGCCGACATGTTGGTGTTGATACGCATGGGAGTGTCTCCTTCCTTAGAGATGGTACGGGGTGCTTCCTTGCGCCCCGGGGGCTTCCTTGCCCCGTTGTTGGTCGGCCCAATTCCGACCGCTGATGAAGAGTGTCGGACCGCCGCTCGAAAAGTTTAGCGACGAATTTACAACTCGTTATCCTTCAATCGTTTGCATGACCTTTGCGAGGTCGAACGGCTTCTTGATGGCCGGCCGTCCGGAGTCCTCGATGAAGCGCTCAACGTCCATCTGGACGAAGCCACCGGTCATGAAGATCGTCCGGTCCCGCAGACCCGGCGCCACCTGGGCCAGGTCCAGATAGAACGTGGGGCCGTCCTTGACCGGCATCTGGACGTCCACGATGACCCGGTCGAAGCTCCGGTCGGCCACGATGCGCAGGGCGTCCTCGCCGTCCGTCGCTTCGGTGACCCGGTGGCCCCTCCGCTCCAGATAGCGCTTCAGGACGCTCCGGAGTGCGGCGTTGTCGTCCACCACCAGGACCTCCATGACCCCCGGCTTCCCCGCCGTGAGCTGAATGGCCGGGGGCGGGCCGGCGGGCGCCGCCGGTTGCGCGGCGGGGGCCACGGGAAGTCGGACCTCGAGTCGCGTCCAGAGCCGTGGCCGGCTCTCCACGGTCAGGAAACCGCCCTGGGCTTCGAGCAGCCCCCGGGCCTCTTCCACCGACACCGCACGGTTCGGGTCGGCCGGAGCGGCGAAGAGCGGTTCGAACGCGCGCCCTCCCTCCGCACCCGGCTGCCCGACGCCGTCGTCTGAGACCACGGCGTGTACCCAGCCGTCTTCCGACCACGTGCGGATGGTCAGGCTGCCCCCATGGGGGTGCAGCGATTCCCGGGCCGTGAGGATCAGGGCCCGGAGCGCCTGCAGGAGCACTAGCCGGTCCGCACGTACCACGGGCAGATCCGGCCCCTTGAAGCGGAACACACGGATCCGCTCGGCCTCCATGTCGGTGGCGTACCGGTCCAGGAGCTGCTGCACCAGTTCGTTCAGATCCACCCGGTTCCGGTCCCCGCCGAGGCACTCGTCCAGGACCCGGCCCACCAGCTCCCGCCCTTCGACGATCTGGTCGCGAAGGCGCTCCACCACAGAAGCGTCCAGACCCGCCCGGGCATCTCCCTGCCCCGGAATGGCCACCGACAACTCGTCGCTGGCGTGGGCGACCCGCATGGCCAGGGCCAGCAGTCCGGTGGTGTCGTCTTCGGAGTCCGCGGCGGCGCGGAGGTCACGGAGCAGAACGATCCGTCCGCCTTCCGAAGCGCCGTCGGCCATGCCGAACGGGAGCGCCGCCAGGGCCACGGGCACGCCGTGGCCCGCCACCGGCGGAAGCAGGTGCTCGCGCCAGCGGAGGGGCCGGCTGTCCGAGACCTCCAGAGCGGAGATCAGGGCACCTCCCGGAAGCGTGTTCAGCGCCCGGCCGAAGGGATCTTCCCGGCTCCAGCCCGGCACCTCGGTGAACACGCCGTCGGCCAGGACCACCCGCTCCCAGCGATCCACCACCAGCAGCCCTTCGTACGCCTTGGGTCGCGCCCCTTCCCGCTCGGCCAGGACGCCGCGGAGCGCGGCCGTGCTGGCCAGGAACTGAAGGCCTTCGAGGGCCCGGCACGCGAGACGCCACGCCTCTTCGTCGGGTGTGTCCACCACCGTGTCGGAGTCGAGGGGCACCACCAGGCACCCGACGACACCGGACTCCCCCAGCAGGGGGAAGGTGGCCAGCGACTCGATCCCGTGGGACTTCAGCGCCATGCGCAGTTCCCGCGACCGCTCGTCCAGCCGCTCGCCCACCACCCGGATCGGGCGACCGGCGTGGCGGATGGCCTCGGCCACCGCACGTCCGCCGCGGGTGGTCAGGGCGCGGCACACGTCTTCGGGCACCCCGCGCTGGTGCACCACCTCCACCTCGGGGGGCTCACCCCAGAAGAGGACAGCGGACGAGGGGTCGTGGCGTAGGATCCGCGCCACCCCTTCTGCAGACGCCTTGATGGCGCTGAACAGGTCGAGTCCCACCCGTGGATCCATCATCGCGACGCACCTCCCGCAGCCCCCTGCGGACCGGACGCTTCCAGGATCTCGTCCTGGAGCGAACCGAGTTGAATGAGATTGGGATCTCCGCCCAGGAACGGGAGGAGGATCGAGATCCGCCGGTTTCGCGGATCGGTCGGGTCACCCTCGATCTTCAACTGCCGATCGGCGTGCCCGCGCACTTCCAGGATGCGGGACTCCTCGAGGCCCGCAGCCACCAGCGCACGGCGCGCGGCGTTGGCCCGGTCCACCGAGAGCTCCCAGTTGGAGTAGCCCTGTCGACCGAACGAGACCCCGTCCGTGTGCCCCTCCACCACGACCATCTCCGGGAGCCCGGCCAACCGGCCACCCACCACTCCGAGGATGCGGGTCAGTTCGGGCTTCAACCGGGCCGAGGCCTGGTCGAAGAACGTGTTCTCGCGGGTGGTTTCCATCAGCTCGATGCGAAGCCCCTCGCCGGACACGACCAGCTCGACGCTGGAGGTCTTCTCGTCCAGCAGACCGGACCGCTCCAGGGTGCCGCGGATCTCCTCCGCGGCGTCGTGGAGCAGGGTCTCCTCCTCGCGGCGCTTCATCACCAGCGCATTCCGGACGTCGGCGTTCACCATCGAGTTGCCCTGAGACATGATGTTCCGGCCGCCGGAGAAGCTCTTCTTGAAGCCCACCGGATTCTGGAAGTAGCCCTGCACCATGTCCTTCACGCCGGCGTCCATCCCCATGATCCACATGACCAGGAAGAACGCCATCATGGCCGTCACGAAGTCCGCGTAGGCGACCTTCCACGACCCGCCGTGATGGCCGGCCTTGGCCTTCACCTTCTTCTTGATCACGATGATCTTGCGCCCGTCGCCGCTCACGAGCCCTCCTTCCCACGCTTGCGCGTCAGGTCTTCGAGTTCGGAGAAGGTGGGACGGTCGTCCGGATCCATCGTCCGCCGGGCGAACTCGACCGAGGTGATGGGTGGGTCGCCCCGGGCGAACGACAGGAGTGCCGTGCGGATGCACGCCATGTAGCGCTCTTCGGAGGCCACGCGGGACTCCAGCGACTGGGCCAGGGGCCCGACCACGCCGTACGCCAGGAGGATGCCGAGGAAGGTGCCGACCAGTGCGGCGGCCACGCTCTCACCGATGGACTCCGGCGATCCGCCGATCTTGCCCATCGTGATGATCACGCCAAGGACAGCGGCCACGATGCCGAAGCCGGGAAGGGCGTCGGCCGTGTTCTGCATCACGTGGGGGATGGTCATCGCCTCCTCGTGATGCTGCTCCAGGTCCAGGTCCAGGATTTCCGACAGGTGGTGGTCCTCGACCGCACCGGTCAGGAGCACCTTGATCGTGTCGGCCACGAAGTGGACCGCGTGGTGGTTCTGCTGGAAGCTGGGGTACTTGTTGAAGATGTCGCTGCCGGAGGGATTCTCGACGTGCGCTTCGATGCCCACGAGACCGTCTCGCCGGGCGGCGTAGAAGATGTCGTAGAGGACCTGAAGCAGCTCGGAGAACGACTCCTTGGAGTACGGGTCGGGCTTCAGCAGGGCCAGGGTGTCCGTGACCATGCTCTTCACCGTCGACGGCGAGTTCCCCACCACGACCGCGCCGATGGCGCAGCCGCAGATGATGATCACCTCGCTGATCTGGATCAGGACCGCCATTTCGCCTCCGTGCATCGTGTAACCCACGTAGATGCTTCCGAAGACGACGACGAGTCCGATGATGAGGAACATCGGGCCCCCTGTGGCTTCCTTGCCGAGGGACGCGCTATGCTGCGTCCCGTGAGTGAGGCGGAATCCGTTCCGCCAGAGTTGAGTATCGACGGGCCTCGGAGAAACTGGAGTTGCCGACGTGCCGACATCCGCCGACCACCCCGGGAAGGCCCCCACGCACCGTGAAGTGGGGGCGCTCCTCTCCCGCGCCGGCCTGGACCGGGTCCGGGCGCGGCTGCACGCGCGCCTCGCCCACGACCTGAACGGGCGGGCGTCCACGCTCCTGGCAGTGCACGATCTACTCGATGAAGGGCCGTCCGAAGACGCCCTGCGCTACCTCGAGGCCGAGGTGGAGAGCATCGAACGTCTGGTCAGGATCTTGAGGGCCCTGCCCGCGGAGGCCGGCGGCGAGGGCGAGGCCATGATCCCGGGCGAGACCGCCGAAGAGGCCGCGCGACTGGCCGAGCGGCAGCGCGGGCTCGAGGGCGTGCCGTGCGCCGTGGAGGCCGACACCGAGGTCGCTCCGGTGCTGGCGGGTCGGACCCGGCTCACCGCCGCGTTGCTCCTCCTGATCGCGGCGGCGCAGGAGCCCTGGATGAACCGGGAGGCGCCGGGCCCCGTGGTGGTGGGGCTGTCCGAGGAGGGCGGGACCGTGGTCTTCACGGTGCGTGGTCCGCCGGGGCCCGACGGCGGCGCGACCGTGCCGTCCATGGACGCCGGGCCTCTGGACGCCGCCGCGCTCGAAGCGTTGGACGCCGTGCTGCGACTCGACGGCGGAGGCGCGGCGCGGCGGGGCGATGGCGCCCTGACGGCCCGCGTACAGACGCTTTCCGCGGGGCGGGGTCGGTAGCGAGGACGGGACCCGGGCCGCAGAGGTCTACGGACCCGGCGCCTCCGCGTCGCGATCCGCGTGCTCCACCCGCCACAGGCGCAAATCCAGCCCGCCCGTGGGCTCGATGCGCAGCACCAGCAGCCGGTCGGGCTGCGGCACCGCCACCAGGAACCCGGGGGCCTCGACCGAACCCGCGTAGACCCCGTCCGGCCCCAGAACGTCGTACGCGGTCGGGCGCACGCCATCGGCAGTCCGGGTCAGCCAGAGCCGCCCGTCGGGCGCGACCGTCATGCCCATGATGGGCGAGACCCGCTCCTGGTACCCCACGGCGGCCACCAGCGCCTCGGGCGTGATGTCGCACCGACGCAGGAACCCGCGGTAGGGTCCCGGCCCCGAGAGCACCGCTTCCGTGGCCAGGGCCGGCGTGACCGCGACGGGCTCCACGGCACGCCGGTGGCTGGCCACCATGCCACCGTCCCGCCAGACGTCCACCCGGTACCCCGGCCCGACCCGGTGGTAGACCGAGCCCTGGTGGTGGGCCCACACCACGTCGGGTGCCAGAACCACCGGCATCGTGACGGGTCCACCTCCGCACGGGAGATCGGTGCGTACCACCGGCTGGACGACCTCGTGCAGGACGTGGGCACCGGTGCCGAGCGACACCAGGAGCTGCTGCTCCACCGCCTCGGCGCCGGCTTCCGGATCCAGGCGGACGGTAGCCCAGCCGTCGGGCAGCGCCGCGAAGCCCGGTCCCCAGTACTCGAAGGGCATGGGCCGCTCTTCGAGAAGATCCCCGTCGGCGGACCACCGGCTCAGGAGGCCCCGGCCGGTGTCGAGAACCACGACCGACCCGTCTTCGGCCACGGCCAGCGCCGACGGACTCCCGAACTCCCCGGGCCCCTCACCGGGCCGACCGAACGTCCGTACGTAGGCGCCGTCGCCGTCGAACACGTGGACCGACCGGGCGAACGCGTCGGCCGCGAAGAGGGCGCCGGACTCCGGGTGGACCCCGACGCCCCACGGCCGGGGCGCCATCGCGTCGTCCGGGTCGATCAGCCGGGTGCCGGCCACCAGGCGTACTCCGAGGTCACGGTCCGTCCCGGGCTGATCGACCACGTCCACACCGAGCGAATCGCGGCGGACCACGCCGTCGGCGGCGTCGCCGGTGCCTCCGCACCCCGACGCGGCCCACACCGCCATGGCCAGGACGCCCAGCGCCGTGGACCGGGCGCCGCACCCCGGGCCCGTCCGCACGGCCCGCCACCTACGCACCCGCCGTCTCCTGCCAGGCCTTCAGCATCCGCCACCGGAGCTGGAAGCCGAACCAGAGGAGCGACGCGCCGGCCAGGATCAGCGTACCGAACGCCGAACTGAGGAGCGCGACCTTGATGCCGCCCCAGACCAGGGTGGCCGAGACGGCCCCGGCGGCTTCGATCGACTGGGCGGCGATGGTGATGCCGACCAACGTGCCGAGGATGCCGCTGATCATGGCGAATCCACCCCAGAACAGGATGGCGTCCACCCAGGCCCGCGTGACCTGGTCGGCGCGGGCGTCCGATGCGAACAGGCGCACCGCCGAGACCACGGCCAGGATGCACACCACGAGGAGGGAGAAGCTGATGGGCCAGCGGATGAAGCCCATGTTGATCCAGATCTCGTTGATCATGAGAGGGCGCCTCGGTTCGGGGGATCGGAGGAATCGAAGCCCAGGGCACGGGCCCGGGCGGTGGCCAGTACGACCAGCCACTGGTGCAGGACGAACCACGCCAGCGCTCCGAGGAGCGCCAGCGTGATGGAGGTGGACAGGAGCGTGCAGATGCGGATGAGCCACGCCACGCCCACGTCGGACACGAGCTCCGGGTTGCGGCCGAGCAGACCCAGCACGTGGGACAGCTCGACGTAGGCGCCGACGAATCCGGCCATCAGGGTCAACGCGGACCCGGCCAGCAGGCCCCTGGGGCCGCGCTCCAGGACGTCCGGGTCCTTCCGCACCCAGAGCGAGAAGGCCGACGTCGCGGCCAGGGCGAACAGCGCCGCCCCGAAGCCAAGGACCACCCACAGGAACGGAGACGCGTGTGCGAGCAGGTCCGCCCGGAGCAGCGCGGCCGCCTCGGCGGCCAGGACCACGGCGGTTGCCACAGCCAGAGCGCCCCGCTCGATGCCCCGGAGGCGAGTGGGTCCGAAGCGGCGGCCGAAGCGGCGGTACAGGGACTCGTGGAGGCCGCCCAGTTCGCGCAGGGCGTCTCCGTCGGGCAGGAGGGCGTCCAGGGCGCGGGCCTGCGCTTCGGGCTGGGGCATGCCCTGGTCCACGAACCGGGCGGTCAGCTCCTCGAGGTCGTACTCGAGCTCCCGGAGAAGCCGCACCCGCCGGGTGACCGGCACGGAGAGCCGGGCTTCCAGCCGGCGGAGCGCCGGAAGGAACGGGCGGACGGCCCCGGCACTCATGCGGGGGCCTGCCCGGGGCCGCGGAGCAGCTCCATCAGGCCCGACACGATCCGCTGGACGTGGTCCGTGCGCCCATCCAGATGCCCCCGCCCCGCGCGGGTCAGGGCGTAGACCTTCCGGCGTCGCCCTCCTGCCGTGGACCAGGAGCCCTGGATCAGGCCCTCGCCTTCCAGGCGGTGGAGGATCGGATAGAGCGTTCCGTGGCGGAACGTGAACTGCCCGTTGCTCTCCGTTTCCACGTCCAGGGCGATCTGGTAGCCGTGCTTGGCGTCGTCCCGGAGCGCGGCCAGCACCAGGAGTTCGTGGATGTCCCGGGCGAACCCCTGGACGTCGAAACCGTCGGACATGGAGTGCCTCCCGTCGGGTGAGCGCCGCGGATGCCAGGACGTATCGGCACCCTTGGTATCGTCACTCTATATATCGACGCCCAGAATATAGCGCAAGAACGAAGACCGGCCCCGAGGGTCCGTGCGATGGGGTCCAGCAAAGGGCGGCGGCGGCCGTCGCCGGGACTCAGTCCTTCGTACCGCCCCGGTCGGCGTCCGCGGGTCCGGGGGCCCGCTTCCGGGATCCCCCCTTCCGACCGCCGTCCTTCGGTCCGACGTCCTTCCCGCCCTCGTCGTCGAGGGATTCGAGGAAGGTGCGGGCGGTGGCCGGGGCGCCGGCGCGGAGGTTCTCCTCGGCCACGCTCCTGGCGATCTCCTCCCGGACGATGCCCACGGACGCGGGCGCCTCGATGCCGATCCGGACGCTGCCCGAGTCGGAGGCGATGACCACGATCCGGATGCCGCCGTCGATGAGGATGGCGTCGCCGGGTTTTCTGCTGAGGATCAGCATGGGATCCGCTGGCTGCACTCCGCCGCGGATACCGGCCTGGGGCTCAGATGGCCAGGAGCGACTGGAGCATTTCGTCGGCGGCGGTCACCATCCGCGCAGCCGACTGGTAGGCTGTCTGGAACTGGATCATCCGGACCAGTTCCTCGTCGACGGACACGCCACTGAGCGACTCCCTCCGGATCGCGGCCTGCTCGGCCAGGATCCCGTGAGACTCGGCCGTGTCCGAAGCTGAACGTACGGCCGACCCGACCGAGGACACCAGCCCCCGGTAGTGGCCCAGAAGGCTGTCTCCCAGCACCGCGACGTTGCCGTCGCGCAGCGCGGCGATGGCCTCCGCCACGTCCGTGGCACCGGCCCGGTAGTTCCCCGCCCCGTCCGGCGTTCCCGCCGCGATGGCGCGGGAGTCGGCCAGCACCGCCCCCGACAACGAGATGGACGACGACGTCAGAGTCGCTGGGTCGAAGAAGTCCACCCCGGTGTTGCCCAGGGGGTTGGTCCCGGTGCGGTGCGCGGTGTTGACCTGGTCCACGAGATTCGCCGCGATGTCGTCGAAGACCTGACGTGCCTGGGGTACGTCGGTGTTCAGCACCCCCATGAGTCCGCCCAGGCTGCCGCCCCCGGTCTGCACGAGCCCCGGACGGCCCACCAGCGCCAGGCCGACGTTGCCGCCCACGGTACGGATCTCCAAGGGCGAGCTGTACGCCCCGTCGACCACGGACACCCCGGACATGCTCACGCCCACGGCGCCGTCGCTCCGCTCCGAGACCTTGATGGGTCCCAGGGTGGACAGGCGATCGAGCAGCCGGGCCCGTGAGTCCCGCAGATCGCTGGCGGTGGTCCCGTCCGCTTCCGCGGCCACGATGTGCCGGTTCAGATCGGCGATGTCGCGGGTCATGGCGTTCATGTCCGTGACGCCGGTCTCGAGGCGGGCGGTGGCGTCCTGCCGCACGACGTCGAGGTTCTCGGCCAGCCCGTTCAGCTTGTCGGCCACGTACTGCGCGTCCCGGCGGACGACGGCCCGGACCGTGGTGTCGGTCGGGTTGGCGCCCAGCTCGCTGAAGCTGGAGAAGAACTGGTCCAGGGCGGCGGCCAGCCCGGTGTCGGACGGCTCGCCCAGGATCCCCTCGATGCGGGCCATCGTGGCCGCCCGGGTTCCGTGCTCCGAACTGGCCGACGTCTCCCGCCGGAACACCTGGTCGAGAAGCGGATCGGCGATGCGCTCCACGTCCACCATCCCGGCGCCGGTACCGAGGGCACCCTGCGGGGTGTCCAGGGCGGGGCGGGCGGCGATGTTGGCGCGCTGCCTCGCGTACCCCTCCGTGGAGGCGTTGGCCAGGTTGTGCGCCGTGACGTGCATGGCCCTCTGCTGGACCTGAAGGCCGCTCTTGGCAATCGAGAGAATGCTTCCGATGGACATGGTCGGTCCTAGGCGCGCGTGTTGAGAAGCCCACCCCCACCGGACGCGGACGCGCCCCGGGGGTCGGAGTAGAGGGCCGGCTCGGCCGGCTGTCCGGACAGCGCGCGGATCATCTTCTCGCCGCTGTCCAGGGCGCCGCTGAGCACCCGGCGGTTGATCTCGAGCTCACGGGCGAGTTGGCGGGCGCCGTCCTGCAGGTCGTCGCGGGCGGCCCGGACGGTGGGCGTCATGAGCGGGCCGAGTATCTGATCGAGGTCGCCAAGGTGCAGGTCGGGGTTGCCGGCCACGAGTTCCAGGAGCACGCGGCGGCGGCGGCGTGCCTGCTGCATGGTCAGGAGGATGCGCTGGGCGGCGAAGACCGAATCGTCCACGGCCTCCAGGTCCTCGGACGACACCCCGGAGCGCTGCGCGCGAAGCACGCGGAGCAGCTCGTCCAGGAGCCGGCGTTCGGTGACCAGGGCGTCCACCAGTGCGGCACCGTGTGCCGGCGACGTGGCCAGGGACGCGGTCCTGCCCGCGGCGGGGTCCTGCACGAGGAACGGAGCAGCGCCCATCCTCAGCCCTCCCGGATGTCGGGCGTGGGCACCGAGGCGGCTTCGGCCGCGTCCGCACCCCGCATGAAGAACGCGTACAGCGCCTGGCCCAGCCCCTGATCGGAGCGGAGCGCGGAGGCGTCGGCGATGTGCTGGTCGAGCATTCCTTCGAACATCTCCTGTCCGGCCCCACCCGACACCGCGCCCCCTTCGGGCACGGTCTCGCGCATGGCCTTGAACAGCTCCTGGTAGAACGTGCCCTCCAGCAGCTTGCTGGCGGCGCGCAGGCGCTCGGCGTCGCCCTGGATCCGCCCGGAGCGGAGCGCCTCGAGGGCGTCTCCCCGCACCACGCCGGAACCCCCCAGGGGTCCGGTCATCGGACGGCTACCTGGGCGGAGATGGCGCCCACCTGGCGCAGCGCTTCGAACACCGCCGCGATGGCCTGGGGCGGCGCGGCCACCCCGTGCAGGGCCGCGGCCACGTCCTGGACGGTGGTGCCGTCGGCCATGCGCAGGTCGCCTGGCGCGGCCACGGCATCCGGAGCGGCGGGCTCGCCGCCCACGGACAGCGTCATGCCGCCGTGGCTGACCACGGCCCGTCCGACGCCGATGGCGCCGCCGGCGATGACCGTTCCGTTGCGGCTGTCGATGACCACCCGACTGGCGCGCTCGGGCTCCACCGTCAGGCCCCCGATCCGTGCCAGGGTGGCTACGCGGGTGGCCTCGTCCGTCAGGTTCAGGGCCACCGAACCGGGGTCGGACACCAGGGCGGTGCCCTCGCCGACCTCGGCGTTGATGGCCTCGGCGATCCGGGAGGCCGTGGCCACGTCGGGATCGCGGAGGAGCAGCGCCGCACTGGCCGCGAAGTCCGGCCGGGGCATCGCCTGCTCGAGCAGGCCACCGTCGGGCAGTGTCGCGGAGGTCTCGACGGCGAAGGAGGCGCGCCCGCCGGTCATGTCGCTGACCAGCACCGCCCCCTGGGCCGTAGCCACCGGAGGCTGGTCCGGGGACACCTGGAGCGGCGTCATCCAGAGCACGCCGCCGCGGAGCGATACGGCGTCGCCCACCGACGAGACGTGCACGTCGAAACGACCGCCGGGCCGCAGGTACGGCGAGGTCTCGGCCGTGACCAGGACCGCGGCCACGTTCCGGGTGCGGAGCATGTTCTCCGGCACCTCCACGTCGAAGCGGCGCAGGAGGTTGGCCACGGAACGGACGGTGTGGCCGGCGCTGAAACCGCCGATGACCCGGTCGCCCGAGCCGTCGAGACCCACCACCAGACCGTAGCCCACCAGCCGGACGGGAATGTCGCCGTCCGACACGGTCAGGTCCCGGATGCGGGTGGACTGGGCCGCCGCGTCGGCCGGGACGCTCAGCGCGCCGGCAGCCAGGGCCGCGCCCACCAGTGCGGCGGACGACCACGAGATGATGCCGGACCGGGCACCGGTCAGGGCGGCCAGGACGCGCCAGGCCGGCGCGATCCGCACGGCGGGCCACCGGAGCGACGAGGTCATGGTGCGAGGCCTCACGGGATGATCAGGTCGAGGATGGTGGACCAGATGCCGCCCACCTTCCCGAGCTTGTCGTTGGAGTCGTAGAGGATCTCCGCGTCGGCGATCCGCCAGGAATCGACGGTATTGGACGCGGACACGTCCTGAGGCCGGACGAAGCCGCGGATGACCACTTCCTGCTCGTGGTCGTCGATGCGCAGCTTGCGCGTGGCCTCGATCCGGAGCACGCCGCCGGGGAGCACCTCGGCCACCCGGGCCGAGAGCTCCGCGCTGAAGCGGTCGCGGCGCGAGGCCTCTCCGCGGGTACGGTTCGACACGTCGTTGCCGGTCCGGAGCGTTCCGCCGGCCGACGTCCCGGAGGCGTTCACGCCCACGGAGATGTCGCGCCCCCTGTCGCGGGTGGCCACGTCGCCCTTGTCGGCCGACGCCACCGTGTACTCGTCGATGAGGATGGTCACGATGTCGCCTTCGCGGAGCGCGAGGCGGTCCGATGTCCACGAACCGCGGACGGGCGGGCCCGCCGTGGCCGCCGGCGGAGCCTGGGCCCGCAAGCTCGGGGCCACCAGCAGCGTCGCCAGCGAAAACACGATCACACCACTGCGTCGGGGGCTCATCGGCCGCCCTCCCTGCTCACGTCCACGATTCCCGGCGCCACCGCGACGCCGCGAAGGCGTTCCCCGGACTGGGTCCGGACGAACACCGTATCACCCACCGCGGCCGACCCTGCGGCCGTGGCCGAGGCGGTCAGTCCCACGCCGCCCCGCTGCCATCGGATCTCCACGCCCCGGCCGGAAACGACCGCCAGAGGCGGCCGCACCACCGGAAGGCGCAGCGCTTCTCCCGAGGCGATGGCCCGCTGGACCACCCACCCTTCGAGATCCACGGCTTCGCCGCCCGGCTCGGGCGCCCCCCACCGCACCTCGGTCGTGACCGAGACGTCCGACGGGGTCAGCTCCTGACCACGGGACAGGCCGCGGGCGGCCACGGGTACGCTCCGCCGTTCCCCGGCACGGAGCCGGATGCTGACGGGCGACCCGTCCACCGTCCGGAGCCGGGCCACCCAGTGGCCGCCGGCTCCCGAGCCGACCAGGTCCACGGGGGAGTCCTCGGCCACGTCCTCGCGGACGCGGCTCCACTCCAACACGAGCGAATCCCCCGACGTCTGCCACCGGCGCGCGACCTCGTCCCGGGCGCGCCGCTCGACGCTGCTCGGATACGTGGGCTCCTGGGCGGCGGCATGGGCGCCGGCGCCGGAAGCCAGAAGGACGGGAAGAGCCACCCAGCAGCGCATGATCAGCGGATCAGCCCGTTGGCGATCTCGGACATCTGCTCGGCCGACTGCACCGCCTTCGAGTTGATCTCGTAGGCGCGCATGGCCGTGATCATGTCCACCATCTCCTGCACGATCTCGACGTTGCTGCCCTCCAGCGAACCCTGGAGCACGCGGCCGAAGCCGCCCTCCTGGGCGAAGCCGGTCTGGGGCTCACCCGACGCGGGGGTCTCGGTGAAGAGGTTCTCGCCCATGGCCCGGAGGCCCGGCGGGTTGGTGAAGCGGGCCAGCTCGATGCGGCCGATCTCCACCGGGATCCCGTCGGCGGCCGAAGCCACGGACACGACGCCGGTGCGCGAGATGGTCAGCTCGGTGGCGTCTTCCGGCACCGAAACGCCGGGAGAGACCGTGTAGCCGCTGTTGGTCACGATCACGCCCTGATCCGAGATGCTGAACGAGCCGTCGCGGGTGTAGGCGAACCCGCCGTCGGGCATCTGGACCTGGAAGTAGCCCTCGCCCTCGATGGCCAGATCCAGCGGCCGTCCGGTCTGCTCGAGCGTGCCCTGGCGGTCGATGCGCTGCACTGCGGCCAGACGCGTGCCCCGGCCCACCTGGATGGCACCCGTGGTCTCGGCGTCGGTGCCGTCCACGGCCTGGGTCCCCTGCTCCGTCTGGTACAGGAGATCCTCGAAGTGGGCACGGCTCCGCTTGAAGCCGGTGGTGTTGACGTTGGCCAGGTTGTTGGAGATGACCTCCACCCGGGTCTGCTGGGCCTGCATTCCGGTGGCCGCAGCGCGCAGTGCTGGATCCATGATGCTCTCCTCGTTCGCGGGCGTCGGTGGGCCTAGCCCACGCGTCCGATCTGGGT
The DNA here is from genome assembly GCA_040216925.1 of Longimicrobiales bacterium. GTDB lineage: Bacteria > Gemmatimonadota > Gemmatimonadetes > Longimicrobiales > Gaopeijiaceae > JAJCZZ01. The sequence continues at coordinate 70,409 of JAVJOF010000015.1, read as the reverse complement.
CGTGATGGTTTCCATGACGCCGTCGGCCGTCTGCATGGTGCGCTGGACGGCCTGATAGGCGCGCTGGATCTCGATCATCTCGACCATCGCCCCCACGGGATCGACGTTGCTGTCTTCGAGATGTCCCTGCTGGACCAGAGCCTGCTCCAACGCCACGGGTGTGGCGTCGGCGGCGGGCATCCAGTGGTTGGCGCCTTCGCGGACGAGGGCGCCGGGATCTCCGGTGCGCTCGAGGCGGAAGCGGTCCACGTCGGCCCCGCCGACGCGGATCACGCCGTCCGGGGCGATCTCCACGGGGCCGGGCGGCAGCACGATGGGCCCGGACTCGCCGAGCACCGGGTTGCCGGCGCTGTCGACCATGAGGCCGGCGGCGTCCAGGGAGAACGATCCCCCCCGGATCCAGCGCTCTCCTCGTTCGGTCTCCACCACCAGGAAGCCGTCGCCGGCCAGCGCCACGTCCAACGGGCGCTCGGTCTGGCTCAGGCCGCCGGCGGTCAGGTCCGGCGATCCTTCCGCCACCAGCGAAGCGTCGTCGAGGAGCCGGGCGAACACGCGCTCGCCCTTGAAGCCCGGGGTGGACACGTTGGCCAGGTTGTTGGACAGCGTGGCCTGACGGGCCTCCCAGTATCGCAGCGCCTCGGCGCCGGCACGGAGCGGGCCGTTCATCGGTTGAGCCCCACGACCACGGACACGGCGTCCTGCGCCAGGCCGGTGCGGCGGGCGATCTCGGAGCGGGTCATGCCGCATTCGGCCATGGCCACGATCTGCTGGGCCATGGACGCCGGCGGCAGGTCGGCCGCCCGGGCCGGAGCCCGGGAGGGAGTCGCCGTGGCCATCCGCATCGGGGCCGGGCGGGGCCGGACGGCACCGGAGCGCATGCTGAACACCACCACGCCCAGGGCCACCAGCCCGGCCAGGAGGGTCAGCAGATCCGACGGCTGGATGGGCCAGTCCGCCGAGGCGGGAGCCGGGGTGGCGATCCCGCGCTCGCTCGGCGGCGTCGTGCCGGCGGCGGCGAGGGCCGCCACGGACACCGAGTCGGCCAGGCGCGCCGCATCCAGCGTCGCTTCCCAGTCGCCGTCTCCGGCCATGGCCAGCTCGGGCAGGGCGCCCGCCAGTTCCTGCCACCGGGCGGGGTCGGACGGGTTGTCCAGGATGCCCCGGACCCGGTCGGCCACGTACCCGGCCGGGGTCACCCCCGTGGGGGCACCCGGCAGGTCGCGACGGACCGGCGTCGAGGCCGTCTGCGCGGTGTCCGCGGAGACCATCGAGTCGGAAGCGGCGTCGAGGACGGCCTGCACGGTGCGGACCGTACCTGTGGTCTGGGCGTGGGCACCGGCGGAAGGCACGGCGGCCGCCAGGGCCGAGACCAGGAGGAGGGCGCGGATCATCCGTCGCGCAGGTGCGCCAGACGTCCGCGGAGGTTCGCGATCGCCTTGGTGCGGATCTGGGAGATGCGCGACTCGGTCACACCCAGCACCGTCGCGATCTCGTGCAGCTTCAACTCCTCGAAGTAGTAGAGCGAGAGCACGATGCGCTCCTGCTCCTTCAGGTTGAGGATCTCGTCCCGCAGGAGCTGGATCTCCTCGGCCTGGTTGATCTGCATCTCGATCTCCCGCCCGTCGTCGCCGGCCAGGATGTCCCGGGCGGTGTTGCCGCCCTCCGTGGCGCTGTCGAGCGGCCGGTCCAGCGAGACCCGGGCAGCCTGCTCGGACTGGCGCTGCCAGGTCCAGAGCTTCTCCACCGGGATCTCCAGGGCGTCGGCCATCTCCTCGTCCGTCGGGGGCCGGTCGTAGTCGGCGGACAACTGCGCCTGCACCCGGGCCATGTCCCGCTGTTTCTTGCGGATGGACCGGGGGGCGTGGTCGCGGCGCCGGAGGTCGTCGAGGACGGACCCGCGGATCCTGGGGGCCGCGAAGGTGCTGAACGCCAGACCCCGGCTCGGGTCGAAGTTCTCGATGGCGTTCATCAGTCCGATCGTGCCGGCGCTCACCAGTTCTTCGAAGGCGGCGTCGACGCGGGTGGACCGCATGACCTGCCGAGCCACGTGGTGCACCAGGCCCATGTGCTTGAGCAACAGCTCGTCGCGGGCGGTGGTGTCCTCGGTGGACCGGGCGGCTTCCCAGAGCATCGTCTCTGTCATGGTTCAGACTCTCCTGCGAGGTGGCTTCGGCCCATGACTAAAGCAGGGGCCGTACCAGAAACGCGGATCGGGCCACATCCGAGGTTCATGGACACGTAAATCGTTTTATATCAACGACTTACATCGCTAAAGATTCTGCACCACGGTGCCGGTCGGGGTCGGCAGAACAGGCCCGACCGGCAGGGTCTTCCGGGCCTGGGCCGGTCGATCTTGCCGGGCAGCGGTCGGTAGGAAGCGGCTTCCGGGAGGGGGATCGTGCCGCATCGAGGAGGCGGCGATCCGGGCCGTGGAGACGCGGGCGACCTGAGGGTCGCCGCAGGGTCGCTGCAGAGTCGCGGCAGGCGGAGGCCGTGGGCCGGGACGAGGGTTGCTGCGGGGGCCCGGCCCGGGATCCGGGGTGGGCGGGAGAACGGAGCGAGGACCGGCGGGCGGTCGCTCCGGACGCTCAGAGCGTCGGCGTCAGCGGCACGACCGGCACGTCGCCGGCCACGTGGTCCTGTTCCAGGAGGATCCGGTCCGCCAGCCCACCCACTGCGGCGGCGGCCTCCGACGTGGCCAGGAGGGACTGGAGTCCGTACCCCCGGTCCATGGTGTCCCGGATGTCCGCGTCGAGCGGCACCGTGCCGCCGAACCGGACGTCCGTGCCCAGGAAGCTCTGGGTGGCCTGCCGGACCACGGCGTGCAGCCCGCGTCCGCTCCGGTCGTCGGCGCCGTTGATGACCATCTCCACGGGCAGTCCTTCGAACCGCGTCCGTGCCACCTTGAACAGCGCGTACGAGGCCGCCAGGGAGATCCGACCGGGCTCCGTCACGCACAGCAGACGCTCCACGCCCGCGCCACACGCGGCCATGACGGACTCGAGACGGGATCCGCCGTCCACCACCACCAGATCGTACCGGTCGTAGAGGTCGGCCACCCGCCGGAACAGTGCGCGGCGTTCGGCCGTGGCCGACGACAGCGTCGCATCCACGCCCCCGCCGCCGCCGGGCAACAACGTCAGGCCGGGTGCGGCCACCACCAGGAGGTCCTGGGGGGTGACCCGCCCGCCGCGCAGCGCGCCGAGGCCGGCCCCCGCGTCCTTCACGCCCAGCATGTAGTGGAGCGATCCGACCGACTCGTCGGCGTCCACCAGGAGCACGTGTTCGCCCCGGTGCGCGGCCGTGAGGGCCAGGAGCGCCGAGACGGTGGAGGTACCCACGCCGCCCTTCCCCGAACCCACGACCACCACCCCGGACCGGGCGCGGAAACGCGCCGGGCCACCGGAGCCGGCCATGAAGGCTTTGAGGGAATCGACGGAGCGGTTCACGTGGATGTCCGTAGAGAGGATCAGATGGCCAGCGCGGTCGCCGGCTCGTCGGCGGAACCCAGTCCCAGCGCCCGCAGGATGCGCGGACCGGCCGGGGACAGCGTCCCGGGAATGTCGTGGCCGTCGGCGAGCCAGCGCGCCGGCAACCCCACCGCCTCCGCCAGTTCGGCCAGCCCCCGCTCCTGCGGAAGCTCGTCGACCTTGGAGTACAGAACGTGCGTCACACCCGCGCCGCCGAACCGGTCCTTCTGGCTCCGCGCCACGTCGAGGCGGAGGCCGGCGGGGAGCACCAGGTGCACCTCGTCCGCGTCCATCTCGGCCAGCGCGCTTCCCCAGCCCGATTCCTCGGGATCCGCGGGAAGCCGCCCGGGCGTGTCCACCACCACCACCTGGCAGGAACGGAGCCGATGGAGCGCGGCGGCGACCTCCCTCTTGTGGTAGACGACCTCGAGTGGAAGATCGGCCAGTTCGGCGTAGGTCTGAAGTTCCTCGATGGCACCGACCCGGTGCGTGTCGAGCGTGATCAGCCCCACCTTCTTGCTGCCGAGCCCCCGCGGATGGAGGGCCAGCTTCACCGCGGTCGTGGTCTTTCCGGCCCCGGGAGGGCCCACCAGCGCCACGACGTAGGGTCCGATCCGGCGGCGCCCCTTGGCGCGCTGGGCCGCGGCCCGGCCGCCGTCGAGCTTGCGGCGCAGTTCCTCCACCGCGTTCGCGTCGGCCGCCACGATCTCGACGACCCGACCCTTCGGCCCGTCCGCCACCTGCGTGCGGACGATCATGGCCTCCTTGCCCAGGGACCGACGGACCAGACCCATCACGGTGGGCAGGTCGCGTCCCCGGAAGGTCTCAAGCTGCATGCTGCATCTCCCATGTCGCGAGACTCCGGAGATTCGCCTGGGGCGGGAGCTCCGCCAGCGAAATCACCGGAATGTTGGGTAGTACCGGCTCGATGAGCCGGCGAATGCCCACCCGGAGTCCGGGCGGGGTGATGACCGGTACCGGACGACCGTCTTCCGCGTAGGCGCGGGCCAGGTCGTCCAACCGGGTCAGAAGTCCCGTGAGCGTGTCCGGGTCCATCATCTGCGACGACGGCCGGTTCGCACGCGGGCTGAAGAGGCCCATGAGGGCCGCTTCGAGGGACGGTCCGAGGGTGATGCCCGAGATGGCGCCGTCGGCGCCCACGAAGGCCTCGCCGATGACGTTGGCCAGGGCCCGCCGCACGTGTTCGGTCAGCGCCTCGGGGTCCTTGGTCTGCTCCGACACGTCGGCCAGGGTCTCCAGGATGGTGACCAGGTCGCGGATCGGTACGCGCTCACGGAGCAGACGCTGCAGCACGCGATGGAGCGTGCCCAGGCTGATCCGGCTCGGCACCACCTCGTCCACCAGGGCGGGGTAGCTCACCTTGAGCGTGTCCAGCATCTCCTGGACGTCCTGCCGGCCCAGGAGTTCGTCGGCGTGGCCCTTCAGCACCTCGAGGAGGTGCGTGGCCACCACCGTGGACGGCTCCACCACGACGTAGCCCGCGGCCTCGGCGTCCACCCGGGTCTTGCCGGGAATCCACCGGGCGGGCATGCCGAAGCTCGGGTCGAACGTGTCTTCGCCGTCGACCGGTGCCAGCACGCCGCCGGTGTCCAGGGCCATGAGCAGGCGGGGGCGCACTTCGCCCCGGCCGACCTCGGAGCCCCGGATCTTCACGATGTACTCGTTGCTCTGGAGCCGGACGTCGTCGCGGATGCGGATGGGCGGCACCAGGATGCCCGTTTCCAGGGCGGCCTGCTTGCGGAGCAGTTTGATGCGGCTCAGGAGGTCGCCTCCCTGTCCTTCGTCCACCAGCGGGATCAGGCCGTATCCGACCTCGAGCTCCACGGTGTCGATCTGGAGCAGGTCGTGGACCGGGCTGACGGACTCCTCGGCCTCCACTTCTTCCTGGGCGGCCATACCCAGCTCCACCGCGGCCTCGTCCACCTGCTTTCCGGACTGGCGGGCGGCCAGCGCCGCGCCCCCGGCCAGGGCCAGGAACGGCACGGTGGGCATGCCCGGCACCACCGACAGGCTGCCGAGGAACGCCGAGGCCATCCACATGGGGCGGGCGTCGCGGCCGATCTGGCGCACCAGGGCCGTACCCACTTTTCCGCTCCCGGACGACGACGTGACCATGATGCCCGCCGCGGTCGAGATGACGAGCGCCGGGATCTGGCTGACCAGACCGTCGCCCACCGTCAGGACGGTGTACTCCGACAGGGCCCGTCCCACGGGCATCCCCCGCTGGACCATGCCCACGAACAGGCCGCCCAGGATGTTGATGCCGGTGATCAGGAGTCCGGCGATGGCGTCTCCGCGGACGAACTTGGCGGCACCGTCCATGGCGCCGTAGAAGTCGGCCTCGCGCGACACCTCCTCACGGCGGCGCTTGGCCTCGGCATCGTCGATGAGGCCGGCGGACAGGTCGCCGTCGATGCTCATCTGGCGGCCGGGCATGGCGTCCAGCGTGAAGCGGGCGGCCACCTCGGCCACGCGCCCGGCACCCTTCGTGATGACGATGAAGTTGATGCCCACCAGGATCAGGAAGATGACCACGCCCACGGCGTAGTTGCCCCCGATCACGAACTCGCCGAACGCCTCGATGACCGAGCCCGCCGAGCCCGTACCCAGGATCAGGCGGGTGGAGCTGACGTTCAGCGCCAGGCGGAACAGCGTGAGGATCAGCAGCACCGCCGGGAACGAGCTGAAGTCCAGCGGCTTGTCGGCGTTCAGCGCCACCAGCAGGACCACCAGGCCCGACGCGATGGACGCGGCCAGGAGCAGGTCCAGAAGGAACGTCGGGAGGGGCAGGACCAGCAGCCCTACCACGAGCACGATGCCCGCGACGACGGCCATCTCGCCGTACTTGGACAGGTCGAAACGCTCCAGGTTCACGACGCGCTCCCGAGGTTGGTGCCGCTAGCGGACGAAGGCGTCCGGGCGGCGCCGGCCGGCTTCCGGCCACGGTTCTTGTAGACGAAGGCCAGCACCTCGGCCACGGCGACGAACAGGTCCACGGGGATCGAGGCTCCCACGGTGGCCGTGGCGAAGAGGGCCCGGGCCAGCGGCTTGTTCTCCACGGTGGGCACGCCCTTTTCGCGGGCGATCTCCTTGATGCGCTGGGCCATCTTCCGCTCACCCATGGCCAGCACGATGGGCGCCTCGGCCTTGGCCGGGTCGTACTTCAGCGCCACGGCGATGTGCGTGGGGTTGGTGACCACCACGTCGGCCTCGGACACGGCCAGGAGCATCCGGCGGCGGGCGAACTGCCGCGCCATGGTGCGCCGACGGACCTTCACGACCTGGTCGCCTTCGGCCTCCTTGCTCTCCTTCTTGATGTCCTCGCGGCTCATCTTGAGCTGCTTCTCGTGCTGGTGGATCTGGAAGGCGTAGTCGGCCAGGGCCAGCGCCAGGTAGGCGATGCCGGCCGACAGGAGCATCCGGACGGCGTAGATCCGCACCACCACCAGCAGCGCGAACGGATCGGACTGGCCCAGGGCCGGCAGATCCGCCATGGCCGAGTCCAGCGAGACCCAGACGGCCGTGCCCACGATGCCCAGCTTCGCGAACGACTTGGCCAGCTCGGCCACGGCCCGGGTGCCCCAGATCTGCTTGGCCTTCTTGAAGGGGTCCAGCTTGTCCCACTTCGGCTCCAGCGGCTTCAGGGTCAACACGCCCCGCCCCTGGGCCGCCGAGACCGCCAGCGCCACGCCCGACAGGATCAGCAGGATGGGCGCCAGGCTGGCCAGCGTCCGTCCTCCCAGCTCCCGCAGGTAGCCGGTCAGTCCCTCGACGCCCACGGGCAGCACGGTGATGCCCCGGGCCGAGACCTCGAACAGGTCCACCACGCTGTACGCCAGCGGACCCGACGCGAACGAAAGAGCCGCCGCTCCCGCCAGGAGCAGGAACGCCGTGGTCACCTCCTGGCTGCGGGGCACCTGCCCCTTCTCCGCCGCGTCGCGCCGACGCTTCGGAGTCGGCGCCTCGGTCTTGTCGCCCGGGGTCTCCTCGGCCATCAGCCCCCTCCCGCGGGTCGGGGCACGAAGCCGTCCATGAGCTCGAGGCTGAGACCGGTATACGCCTCACCGAATCCGCCGATGGCCGACGCGATGAAGGGCAGGGTGGCGCCCAGCACGATCAACCCGAGGGCGATCTGCACCGGAAAGGCCACGGTCAGTACGTTGAGCTGCGGCACCGTGCGGGCCAGGATCCCCAGCGCCGCGTTGCCGATCATCATGGCCGCCACCACGGGCGCGGCGAAGCGCATGCCCATGGACAGCAGGAGTCCCCCGAGGCGGATCACCGACGCCGGTCCCTGCGCCAGGTCGGCCGGAGCGCCTGCCGGCAGGACTTCCAACGACGTGGCCAGGGCGCCCAGGATGAACAGGTGCCCGCCCACGGACAGGATCAGGGTGGTCACGAACAGGCCGAGGAACTGCCCCAGCACGGGAAGCTGCGTCTCGGACATCGGGTCGAGGACGTTGGCGCCCGACAGGCCCATCTGGACGGCCAGCATGTCGCCGGCGGACTCGGCCGCGGCCACGAAGATGGCGGCGCCCAGACCCAGGACGATGCCGATCAGCACCTCCGCCACCACAGCGGAGACGGTGATGGTCACGAGGGCGTCGGCGGCGGGGACGCCCGCGGCCACCGCCTCGGCGGCCCGGAGCTCGGCCAGCGAGCCGGCCACGGGCAGAAGCAGGGCCACCATGACCAGGGTCACCGCGACCTTCACCGACGCCGGAACGAAGCGGGCGCTGAAGACCGGCGCCGTCCACACGAGGGCGCTGATCCGAAGCATGAGAAGGGCCGCCACGGCCCGCCCCGACGGCGTGAAGAGGTCGAAGCCCGACCAGAGGTGGGTCACCACGCCCGCCAGGCCTTCGTTCACGAGACCAGCCCGGGCAGCGAGCGGAACAGCTCCGTCGTGTACTGCATCATCGACTGGAGCATCCACGACAGCAGCACCAGGAACAGCGCGCCCACCGCGAAGAGCTTGGGCACGAACGACAGCGTCTGCTCCTGGATGGAGGTGACCGCCTGGACCAGGCTCACCGCCAGGCCCACGACCAGCGCGACTCCGAGGAGGGGGCCGGCCAGGAGCGTCGCCTCCACGAGCGCCGCCTGGGCCAGGTCGAGGACGAGGGCCAGAGGCATCAGAAGCTCTGCACGATGGAGCCGAGCACCAGCGACCACCCGTCCACCAGGACGAACAGCAGCAGCTTGAACGGTAGCGACACCATGACCGGCGGAAGCATGAACATGCCCATGCTCATCAACACCGACGCCACCACCAGGTCGATGACCACGAAGGGCAGGAACAGCGCGAAGCCCATCTGGAAGGCGGCCGTCAGTTCGCTGGTCACGAACGCGGAGGTCAGCACCACCAGGGGGATCTCGTCCACCGTGGCGGGCGCGGGGCCGCCACGCATCTCGAGAAAGGCCACCAGGTCCTGCTCACGCGTGGACTCGAGCATGAAGGCCCGCATCGGGCTCTCGGCCGTGCGCAGCATCTCCAGCTCGTCCATCTGCCCGTCCATCCAGGGCACCACCGCCGTCTCGTGGACCTGCTGGAAGGTCGGCGCCATGACGAAGCCGGTCAGCAGCAGGGCCATGGCGGCCAGGAGGTGCCCGGGAGGCGCCGTCTGGGTGCCCAGGGCCTGCTTGAGCAGGTGCAGGACGATGAGGATCCGGGTGAAGCCCGTCATGAGCAGGAGCAGCGTCGGGATCAGCGTCATGAACCCGATGAACAGCACCGTGCCCACCGGGCCGCTGACCTCGAGGGGCGAGCCGCTGCCGCCGTCGACCGTCACGGCCACCTGCGGCGCGGACACCGTGCCCTGGCCCGGCGCCCGGGGCTGCCGGACGGTGGGTGCGCGGGGCGCCGCGGCGTCCTGCGCCACGGTCGCCGTTGCCACCGTAGCCGTCGCGACCGTCGAGGCGTGGACCGGGGCGGCCACGGCCGCACCCATCGTCACCGCCAGGAAAAACGCCTTGAGCCCCCGGCGCTGGAGCACGCGGTTGAACGTGTCCTTGAAGGGGATGCCCGAAAGCCCGCCGCCCAGGGGGCGGGACAGGCCGTCGTCGCCCGCCCGGGGGAACCGGGCCACGCGCACCTCGACCTCGTCGGACGGGGCGTCGGCAGCCACGGCGTCTTCGCCTGCGGCGGCCGGATCGTCGTCCAGTTCCAGCAACATCCGAACTCCGCCCTCGCCGTACGACACGAGGACGCGCCGGTCGCCGACCCGTACCGTGGCCACACCCTGGCGGGGAGCCACGGCGGTCCGGGCCTCGACCCTCAGGTCCAGGCCGGCGCCTCCACGGGCGCCGGGCGCGAACCGCCGGGCGGCCCACGCCACCAGGAGCACGAGCCCGAGGATGAAGAGAAGGGCGCCGACGACGCCCAGGGCGGACGTCGTGGTCACGCCTGGACCTGCTCGCCGGGTGCGCGGAGGATCCGGGTGATGCGGACGCCGAACTGCTCGCCGACGACCACGACCTCGCCCTCGGCGAAGCGCCGGTCGCCCACGAACACGTCGATGGGCTCACCGGCCAGACGCTCGAGCTGGATCACGGATCCCCGGCCCAGGGCCAGGATCTCCCGGACCGAAAGGCGCGTCCGGCCCAGCTCGATGGCCACGGGCATGCTCAGATCGTAGAGCAGGGAAAGCTCGGCGGGCTGGTCCATGGCCGTGCCCTGGCCCAGCTCTCCGAACTCGGCCGCCATCTCGGCGGCCATCTGGGCGGCCATCTCGTCGTCCGACTCGCGGCCCTGCGGGGTCATGCTCATCTCGTCGCTCATGAAAGGGGCTCCTGACTACGGGCCGATGGCCGCGATCTCGCGGCCGGCCTCGATGATCTGGGTGGGTTCGGGTTCGGACAGGTCCTGGATCCGCACCGCCATGTTCTGGCCGACCCGGCCGGCCGACGCGGTGAACCGGCGCTGGCCCGCCACGAACAGTTCGAGGGGCGAGCGGGGCGACAGGCCGGTCTCGAGGACCGACCCCGGCTGGAGGGCCGCCAGTTCCTTCATGGTCACGCGGAAGGGCGGGAGGCGGGCCCCCACGGTCACCCGGGACGTGTAGAGCGTGTCCTCGATGGTGTCGCGGTCGTGCTGCCGCTCCTCGGTCGTGCCCTGGGCGAGCTGCTGCCGGCGGTTGGCGCCGCCGGTGAAGAACTTCTCCAGCGACGCGAACGGGAGGCACAGGAGGAGCAGGGAGTGCATGTCCCCGATGGTGACCCCGATGTTGGCCACCAGCACCGGGTCTTCCCGGTTGGCCACCTGGAGCATCTCGGGGATCGACTCGTAGCCCGTCACGTCCAGGTCGAGCTTGACGTGGTCCTTCCAGACCTCGGTGAGCTGGAACGCCAGGCGGTCGGCCACGATCCGTACGACCATCCGCTCCAGGGGCGTGAGCGGCCGGGCGGGCACCACGTGCCGGCCGGCGCCGCCCAGGAGGCGGTCGATGATGAAGTAGGCGAACTCGTGGCCGAAGTCGATGACGCCCTGATGGCCCGTCTCGTTCACGTCCACGATGTACGAGGCACAGGGGCTCGGAAGGGCCAGCATGAACTCGCCGAAGCTCAACTGCTCCACGCTCTGGAGCTCGAACTCGATCGGGTCGCGGACGCGGCCGGTCAGCCACCCTTCGACCGACTTCGACAGCAGGCCGTACATGGCCATGAGCGACCGCTTGCGGTCCTTCGAGATCCGGGCCGGCCGACGGAAGTCGTAGACCTGGACGTCGTGGGCGACGTCGCGTGACGGCTGGGCGTCGTGACCGCTGCCTCCGCTGAAGAGGAGGTCGATCTCGTTCTGGGAGAGGCTCTCGGAAGTACTCATTGGATCACGAACTGGGGGATGTAGATCCGATGGATCACGCCATGGCCCATGACCCGCTCCAGGGCGGCCATCACTTCCTTGTTCACGTCGGGGCGGAGCGACACGTCGGTCAGCTCGTCCACCGACTTCGCGCCCAGCACCATGATCAGCGCGTCGCGGAGCTCCACGTCCCGCGCTGCGAGCTGGGCGGTGTAGTGGGCCTCCGTCGCTTCGACCGCGATGCTGACCAGGAGGAAGCGGGTGCCGCCCGAGCGGGCCGGATTGACCACGAGGTTGTCGATGACGTGGAGCGCCGAGGGTGCCTCGCCGCCGTGCTTTCCGCCGCCGTGCCCGTCGTCCTTCGGCTTCGGGTTGGCCGCGCGCTCCGCCAGGATCGGCGCCAGCTTCGGGCCCAGGGTGGACGTTCCGAGGAAGCCTCCCCCGGCCAGCCCGATGATGGCCACCAGCGCCAGCATGACCACGCCGCTCCGGCCGCGCTCCTCTCCTTCGAGGTCGAGGTCGTCGATGATGTCGAGTTCGTCCGCCATGATCCGGCTCCGGTGTACGTGGGCGGCGAGGGAATCGCCTCCGGTGCCTCCTATGGCATGGGCCGTACCAGAGCGGCATGCGTCGGCGGAAGCGGCCAGCAGCACGCACAAGTCGTTGCTGCACAACGTGATATGAAGTCGATGGCCGGGCACGGCGGCAGAAACGTCCGTTCCGGCGGCGGGGGCCACCGGCAAGACCTTCCGGGCCCCGGGGGACAGATCTTCCGCCCTGCGGCCACCCGGGGGGCCCGGCCGGCCGATCCTTGACGGGGCCGCACCCCCACCGGCCGGGCGGCGTCCGCGTCGGGAATCCTTGACCGCGCCACCCGGCCGTGGACACCGTGGAGGAGGCCCCTGCCGTTCGCCTCACCCGGAGACGCCCATGATCGCCCCCACCCGACATTCCCTGGCCCGATGGATCGTGCCCGGCGTCGTGGTGGCCGGCGCCTTCCTCATGGGACGGATGTCCGACCCGGCGCCGCCGGCCCCCGCCCCGGTGGCTTCGACCCCCGCGGTGGAGTTCCACGTGGACGCCGACGCCCTGGTGTCCCTCCTTACCACGCCCATCGAGCTGGGCGCGTGGGAGGCCGAAGTCCTGGGCCTCGGGCCCGCTCCGGACCGAAGGGCGGCCCGGCGAGGTGACGGGCGCTCCCCGGGCGGGGACGTGGACCCGGATCAGGCCCTGGACGCCCTCCTGAGCGGTCCGCTGGGCGACTACCTGGGTCCCGAGGCGCGAGCGCTGCTGGAGGGGTACGTGGGGCGGATGGTGCCGGAGCTGGACGCCCTGGGGAACTGACGCCGGCCCGACCCACCCGTCCGGCGTCCCCATCCCACGAATCAGCCCCCGCCCCGGAAGACCGGGACGGGGGCGTGTGGGCGACCCCGAGGGGTCACCGATCCATCAGGACGGCATCAGGCCGCCCTCTCGGGATTACCGCTTGAGCTGCACGACCTCCTGCAGCATCTCGTCGGACGTGGTGATGACCCGCGCGTTGGACTGGAAGCCCCGCTGCGCCGTGATCATGCTCGTGAACTCCTGAGCCAGATCGACGTTGGACATCTCCAGGGCTCCGGAGGTGATGGCGGACTGACTGCCCTCACCGGAGAAGCCCAGCACCGACGAACCGGAGTTGGCGGACACGGCGTACATGTTGTCTCCGCTCCGGATCAGGCCGGCGGGGTTGTTGAAGTCGGCCAGGACGATCTGGCCCAGGGTCAGCGTGACGCCGTTGGTGAAGGCGCCCGTGATGGTCCCGGTCTGATCGATGCTGAACCGCTCCAGATCGCCCATGGTGTACCCGTCCTGCTCCTTGAGCACGGCCGTGGACGGCGCGGCGAACTGCGACAGGCCGGAGATGGAATCCTCCGTGCCCCAGTCCACGTCGATCTCGACGTTGGCGGCCCCCGAAGCGGGGGTGAAGACGAACGGCGTCGCCGGCACCGGGGTCGTCAGACGACCCTCGTTGTCGAACGTCAGCGTGCCGGTGTCACCCGACACGACCGTCCCGTCCGCCACGGCCATCGAGTAGTCCCACGTGGTTCCGCTGGCCTTGGTGAAGGTGACCGTGACCTCGTCCCGAGCGCCCATGGCGTCGAAGACGGTGATCGTGGTCTCACGGACGTCCCCGACCTGCGCTTCCGCGTCGAGGTTGCCCGCCAGCGAGATGGCCGTCGTGGCCTGCGCGGCCGACTTCTGGCCGAACGGCAGCTTGATGTCCTGGATGGTGTCCGTCAGGATGCCATCCTCGGCCAGCTTGCCCTGCACGACGTAGCCGTTGGTCGAGGCCACGAGCCGCCCGTTCGCGTCGAGCTGGAAGTTGCCCGAGCGGGTGTAGCGGTTGGACGACCCGTCCGAGACCACGAAGAACGAGTCACCCTGGATGGCCAGGTCCGTGTTCACACCGGTGGCCTCGATGTTGCCCTGCGTGAAGAGCAGGTCGATCGAGCCGATGTTCATGCCCAGTCCGACCTGGACCGGGTTGACGCCTCCGGAGACGTTGGACGAATCGCCGGGCGGGCGGCTGGCGCCCTGCAACAGCTGGGCGAAGGCCTCCTCGAACGTGACGCGGCTGGCTTTGTACCCGACCGTGTTCACGTTGGCGATGTTGTTACCGATCACGTCCATCCGGATCTGATGGTTCCGGAGTCCGGAGACTCCCGAAAAGAGCGAACGCATCATGTGGTGGTTCTCCTACGGGTTGAGATCAGGTGCCTGCGAGATGATTTCGACGACATCCGCGAGCGAGATCTCACGGCCCCCCGACACGAGAACGGGTCCCGAGGGTCCGTAACGCACCCCGTCGATCCGGGTGCTTTCGAAGGCCTGGACCTGGATGGGCTGTCCTTCCTGCCCTTCCACGGTCAGCTCGTAACGGTACCGCCCCGGCTCGAGGCCGTCCGCGAGCGTTCCGAGCTCGATCTCCTGGCGGCCACCCCCGACGGGCCCCACCTGGCGAGATCCGACCTCCGTTCCGTCCGGTGCGTAGAGCGTCAGGGTGGCATTCCCCCCGACACCGGCCACGCCCACCGTGACGGATTCCTTGCCCGACCCGGTGACGGTCACGCCGTCACCTGCGGCCAGGACGGTCTTGCCCAGCATGCCCACCGCCGTGCTGTTGTTCAGCGCGGAAGCCATGAGGGCGTTCGATTCGGTCTGTGCCGCGAGCTGATCGTTGACGTTGACCAACTGCTCGAGGCTGGAGAACTGCGCCAGCTGCGACGCCATCTCCTCGGGATTGCTCGGGTTGAGCGGATCCTGGTTCTTGAGCTGCGCCACCAGGAGCTGGAGGAACTCCTCCTTGCCCATGGTCGCGCCTCCGGTGGCCCTGGTCAGGTCGGCCGCCGATCCACTACCCACGCCGGCTACGTTCACGGGTGCTGCCTCCTCGGGGTGTCCTTCCGCGAGCGGTCGGACCCGTTGTCGTTGCGGTCACGGCGACCGGCGGACTGCCGGTCGTCTCGTGCGTGGGCCTCCTGCTCCTCACGGCCCAACGTGCCGCCCAGGAGCGCCTTGAGCGCCTCGGCGGTGGTGTCGGTGCGCGGGGCGAGCCACGACTCGGCTCCCCCGTCGGCTCCGGCGGACACGGCGTTGACCGCCAGTCGGCCGGGATCGAAGCCCTGCTCTTCGAGGGCGCGGTGGAGATCGGCCACCCGGCCCCGGAGCCGGCGTGCGGCCAGGGGGTCGGACAGGTCCATCTCGGCATCCACACGGCGGTCGAGGAGGCCCACCCGGACCATCTCGATGCCGTCGCCCATGCCGGTCACCCGCACGCTGGGCATGCCCCGCAGCGGCGACGCGGCCTGGGCGTCCTGGATGTCCATGACGCGCTGGAGCGCGGCCGCCGGATCGGGCCCGCGGATCGCTTCGGCGGCCCGGACGCCCGCCGCCCCCCGGCTCGATGCCGAACCCGTGCCGCCCAACGAAGCCACGACGTCTTCGGCTTCCACGGACAGTTCGGTGGTGGGCTCCTCGCCGAGGCGGGGCGCGTCCGGAACGATGGCCGGCGGCGCGTCGGGCACGGTCGGGGCCGAGGCCCCGGCGCTGCCGGGACGGGCCACCGCGGCCGGCCGGGCCACGGCGGCCACCGACGCCACCTGGGCCACGCGGGCCACCCGCGCCGGATCGACCGGCGACTCCGGCCGGGCGAACCGGGACGTCTCCGCGCCGGCTCCGTCCTGGCCGAAGGGCACGTCCGCCCTGCGGGACGACCCTTCTCCGCCCCCGGTCCACTGCACGTGGCCCGGATCCCGCATGCCCAGCGTACCCAGCCCCTCCTCCCGCGCCACGCGCTGGAGACGGGCGTAGGCGGCCGGGTCGTCCCAGCCCCCGTCGATCTGCAGGTCCGCGGCCCGGCCTTCGGTATGGAGCGAGTTCCGCGTCCACGTGACCACCGGTCCGGGACGGCTCCGCCCCTGGGCGTAGAGGTGCTGCTGCCGCTCCGAGGAGCGATAGCCTTCCACCACCCGCACGTCGTGCCCGTACTCGCTCTTCATGCGCTCGACCACCCGCTCGACGCGGGCCCGCAGCTCGGGGTGGAGCTGGTCGGGATCGCGGTCGGTGCGGGTCACGGACGACGGCGCCGAGGCCTCTCCGACGGCGAGGGCCTCCTCGGCCCCGACCGACGCGGCGTCTCCGGTGCCCGCCGTCCCCTCGATGCCCGACCCCTCGCCGGAAACTCCGTAGCGCTCCGAGCCGGACGCCTGACCGCCCGCCGACAGGCCCGACAGCGCCTCGCCGTCGGAGCCGTCGACGTCGGCTTCGTAGGTCGCTTCCGGACCGGCCTCGGCCTCGATCTCTGCGGCGGCTCCGCCGCCGAGCATGGCGTTGAGCGCCGACAGGAACGACACGCCTTCCGGCGCGGGCGGCGCGGTGGCCTGACGGCCCTGCGACGGCAGTCCGCCGGACCCGGGAAGGGGAATCAGGGGCGTCATCATCCGCCGCTCCGGGCCATGCCCAGCACCGCCCGGCTCAGGCCGGCGGCGCGGGACGCTTCGAAGTTGCCGAGGATTCCGGCAGCCTGGCGCTCGCTGAGGTTGAGCAGGATGGCCTCGACCTCGGCGTTGGTCATCTCCTGGAGCACGTTGGCGGCATCCTTCGGACGCATGGCGCCGAAGATCCGCGCGAGCTTCCGCGAAGCCTCCGGATCCGGTGCCGGCGCCACTTCGGCGGCGGCCTCGGCCCCGGCGGCGGGGGTGCCCGTGGCGGTGTCGCCGGGGTTGGTCCGCCCCGCGGCCGGAAGGGTGGCGCCCACCGGGGCGGCCGCCATCATGGCCGGATCGGCCGGCGCCGGCGCGGCGTCCGCGTCGGTGTCGTCGGCGTGGTCCTGGGCCAGGTCGTCGTCCGACGCGTGATCGCCGGCATCGACATCGCCGTCCGGGGCCTGTCCGTCGGCCACGGTCACCGGCGTGCCACCCTCGTGGCCCGCGTCGGCGCCATGGTCGTCCGCCTGGCTGCCCAGGGCGGCCAGGGAGTCGGCTCGCGCCTGCTTGATCTCCTCCACAAGGGCCACGCTGGCCTCCTTGGCCGAGACGAACGCGCCGCCGCCGGCTCCGAGGATCAACGCCACCAGACCTACCACCAGAATCTTCATCTCAGTCTCCGGGACCTGCGTTCATGCCGTCCACGCGGGCGTGTCGGGTCAACGCCACCTCGTCCATCTCCTTCCGTTCCTTCTGCGCTTCTTCGGTGCGCCACTGCCCCATCCGCCGCTCCTTGAGCTGGCCGATGGCGCTCCGCTGACGGACCGCCTCGCGGAAGGAATCCATCGAGCGGCTCACTTCCTCGTCGGCGGCGCGGCAGACGGTTTCGGCCGCCGCGATCTTGCCGTCCATCTGGTCCACCACGTAGAGGAGGTTCTGGAGGTGCCCCACGGGGCCCCCGGCGCCACGCGCCTGGGCCACCCGGGCCCGGCCCGCGTCACGCACGGCCTCGAGATCGTGGCGGGCGCGTTCGGCGTCCGCCGCCTCCCTCCGCGCCTGGGCCAGGCCCACGGCGGACTTCTTCTCGGACTCCTCGCGGAGTTCCAGGACCTTCTGGAGGCCGAACCGGAACGCGGCCATCAGGCGGCGCTCCCGTGGGCCTTCTGGGCCAGATCCATCATCCGCTCCTTGGTCTCACCGAAGTCGGTGGCGTCTTCCGGGTCCTGGCGCAGGAAGCCGTTCAGCTCCGGGCGGAGCCGGACGGCGGTGTCCAGGTGCGGATCGGCGCCCTCCTGATAGGCCCCCACGGCGATCAGGTCCTCCTTCTCGCGGTAGGCCGCCAGAAGAGACACGAGCTCCTGCGACGCGTCGCGCTGATCGCGGGACACGATGGCGTCCCGGACGCGACTGGCCGACTCGGTCACTTCGATGGCCGGGTAGTGTCCCTGCCCGGCCAGACGCCGGGTCAGGACCACGTGGCCGTCCAGAACCGAACGGACGTGGTCGGCCACCGGCTCGTTGAAGTCGTCTCCCTCCACCAGCACCGTGTAGATGCCGGTGATGCCGCCCTTCTCGGCGTTGCCGGCGCGCTCCAGCAGCCGGGGCAGCGCGGCGAACACCGAAGGCGGATAGCCCTTGGTGGTCGGCGGCTCACCCACCGCCAGCCCGATCTCGCGCCACGCCATGGCCACCCGGGTCACCGAGTCCACCATGAGCAGCACCTGCTTGCCCTGATCGCGGTAGTACTCCGCGACGGCCGTGGCCACGAGGGCGCCCCGGGCCCGCACGAGGGCGGACTGGTCGCCGGTGGCCACCACCAGGACGGAGCGCGCCAGGCCCTCGGGTCCCAGGGAGTTCTGGATGAAGTCCCGGACCTCGCGGCCCCGCTCTCCGAGGAGCGCGATCACGTTCACGTCGGCCTGGGCGTGGCGGGCGATCATGCCGAGGAGCGTGGACTTGCCCACGCCCGATCCGGCGAAGATGCCGATCCGCTGTCCCCGGCCCACGCTCAGGAAGCCGTCGATGGCCCGTACCCCGGTGCCCATGGGCTCGTCGATGGGCCGGCGGGTCAGCGGGTTGGGCGGGTCGGCCGACAGGGGTACGCGCACGGTCGGGCCGATGTCTCCCAGCCCGTCCAGGGGATGGCCGAGGCCGTCGAGGACCCTGCCGAGCAGTCCGGGGCCGACCTCCAGGCCGAACGAACGGCCCAGCGGCTCCACCGCGCTGCCGGGATGGATCCCCTCCACCTCGCCCAGGGGCATGAGCAGCACCCCGCGCTCGTGGAAGCCCACCACCTCGGCCAGCACCTTCGTGTCGTGGGTCAGGCTCCGCACGCGGCAGAGCTCGCCCATGGCCACGTCCACGCCCACGGCCTCGATGACCAGGCCCACCACGCGCGTGGCGCGGCCGTACTCGGCGAAGCGCGGCATGTCCGCCACCCGGCGGGCCAGGGCGTCAGCCATGGATCAGCGCCGAGTAGATGCGGCGGAGGGCCTCGTCGACCCGCCCGTCCACGATGCGGTCGGGGCCTTCCACGACGCAGCCACCCTGCACCACGTCGTCGTCGGGCACCCAGCGCAGCTCGTGCTCGGTGGCAAGGATGGCCGCCGGATCCGCGGACGGGTCCAGGGAGGCCAGCAGCTCCAGATCTTCGGGATGGAGCCGGATGCGCAGGGGCTCGTCCACGGGGAACGACGCCACGGCGCGCGCGGCCAGGGCGCGGAACGACTCGGCGTCGGTCCGCAGTTCCCGGTCCACCACCTGTCGGGCCATGGCGGTGGCCAGCAGGATCAGGTTCTCCTCGAGGCGGGCGTTCCAGCCGGCCCGGGCCTCCTGCGTCTCCCGGACCACGGTCCGGGCCACGGACAGCGCGGACGCGAGCTCGCGCCGGGCTGCAGCCCGTGCGGCGTCCTCGCCCTCGACCCGGCCGCGATGATAGGCGGCCTCGATCTCCTGGGCGTGGAGCTCCTCGTTCCGGGCACGCTCCTCGGACGGTGTCGCCCGCGGCGTCTCCAGCTCGTCCCACTGCCAGTCGGACGTACCGGTGGGCACGTCGGCGGCCGTGCCGAAGGGGCTACTCGACGACCATGTCATCGCTGCCTCCGATCACGATCTCGCCGGCTTCTTCCAGGGCCCGCGCCATCTTCACGATGCTGGACTGGGCGATCTCGATGTCGCTCACGCGCACCGGGCCCAGGAACTCCATCTCTTCGACCAGCGCGTCCCGTGCCCGGCTGGACATGGCCCCCATGATCTTCTCGTTGAGGTCGTCGCTGGCGATCTTGAGCGACATGGCCAGTTCCTTGGTCTCCACGTCGCGGAGCAGACGGGTGATGCCGCGGTCGTCGAGCTTGATGATGTCCTCGAAGACGAACATCAGGTTCTTGATCTGCTCGGACAGTTCGATGTCCATCTCCGCCACGCCGTCCAGGAGGTCCTTCTCGACCCCGGCGGACAGCAGGTTGAGCACCTCGGCCACCGATTCGGGGCCACCCGCCGACGAGCCGTCGCCGGAGATCGACAGGTCGGAATCCGACCCGACCGACTCCTCGATCAGGCGGAGCACGTCGGGCATGACCTTCTCCATCCGCGCGATGCGCAGAAGGATGTCGCTGCCCAGGGCAGGGTCCATGTCGCGGAGGATCTGCGCCGTCTGACCCGGATCCAGGAACGCCAGGATCAGGGAGACGGTCTGCGGATACTCGTTGCGGAGCAGCGCGGAGATCTGCTGCGCGTCGGCGTTTCGCAGATGGTTCAGCGACACGCTGTCGTGGAGCTGCGCCTCGATGCGCTTCAGGACCTGCCCGGCCTTGGAGGGCCCGAAGGCCTTCTCCAGGACGCGGCGCGCGTAGTCGACACCGCCGGAGGCCAGCGAGAACGCCGCCTGCTCGGTGTGCTTCCACTCGGCCAGCACCCGCTCGACCGTGTCCGGATCGACCCGGTCCATCCGGGCGATCTCGAAGGAGATGGCCTCGACTTCGTCGGCGCTCAGGTTCTTGGTGATCGAGGCCGAAGCCTCCTCACCCAGCGCCATCAGCAGGACGGCGACCTTCTGCCGGCCGGTCAGCTCTTCCGGCGCGCGGCGCCGGGCCAGGGCCATGGACACGTCAGGCCTCCTTCATCCAGGAGCGGAGGACCCGGGCAGTCATCTCGGGGTCGGCAAGAGCCGGCCGATTCGACTCGGCGGCCGGCGGCGCCGCGGACTCCGCGGCGGGCTGTCCGGCACCCAGTTCGGCGCGCGGCGTCTCCCGGGGCAGCGCGTCGGCGGCCCCGGCGGCAGCCAGTCGGCGGCCACCGGTCGGTACGGGCGCTTTCAGGGCCCCGACGATCCGCAGCGTGAGGAACAGCGCCATGCCCAGGCCTGCCAGCGCCACAACCGGCCGCTGCGCAGCCATGGCGAGCGCCACCACGTCGGTGCCTTCCTCGGCCATCTCCGGCATCGCCAACGCTTCCACCGGCGCACTGACCACGGACACGGCGTCGCCCCGCTCGGGCGACACGCCCACGGCGTTGCGCACCAGGGACTCCACCCGCTGCAGTTCGGCCGGCGTCCGGGCCTCGTAGGTCACCGTGCCGTCTCCGGCTTCGATCCGCCGGTCGGGCAGGACCACGGCCACGGTCAGGCGCTCCACGCGAGCGCCTCCGCGGGACAGGGTCTCCACCGAACGGGTGGACTCGAACACCGTGTTGGTCGTGACCGATCCGGCGCCCTGGTCTTCCGTTCCGGGCGTGATCTCCGCCCGGTCCTCGGACACCAGGAACTGCTGGTCGGGATCGACGGCCTGGATGGTGCGGTCCAGGCGGTCGAAGTTCAGCTCGGCCGCCACCCGCACCGTGGCCTGATCGGCGCCCACCATCTGCTGGACCACCGACTCCGCTTTGCGCTCGAGGTACTCCTCGATCTGGCGCTGGACACGGAGCTGGGCGGTGGTCATGCCCAGGCCGCTGTCGTCGTCCGCATCGGACAGGAGGCGGCCACGGTCGTCGAGGACGGTCACGTCCTCCCGGGCGATCCCCTCCACCGACGAGGACACCAGCGACTGCACGCCTTCCACCACGTCGCCGTCCGCGCGTCCGCCGGAGCGGAGGCGCAGGACCACGGAGGCGGCACCCGTACCGCCCTCGCTCCGGAGGAACGAGGACTCGCGGAGGGCCAGGTGGACCTGGGCCTCCTCCACGTCACGCATGGCGGAGATGGTCCGCTCCAGCTCGCCCTCGAGGGCGCGCCGGTAGTTCACGCGCTGCGTGAAGTCGGTCATGCCCCACGACGGCTGGTCGAAGAGCTCGAACCCGGGGCTCGACGCGTCGCCGGTCAGCCCTTCCGAGGCCAGGACCACCCGGGCCCGCGCCACGTCGGCGTCGGGAACGGTGATCAGGGACCCGGAGCGCTCCAGGCGGTACGCGATGCCGGACTCGTCCAGACGGCCGGTGGCTTCGCCGACCTGGTTCAGGGGAAGGCCGGACACGACCGGGACCCAGGTGGGGGCCATGCCCCAGCGGGAGAAGCCCCAGACGGCGGCCATGGCGCCGAGGCCGACGAGAACGAGAAGGATGCGGCGGCCGTTGCCGCCGGCCGGATCGAGGAACTGTGCGAGGGCGTTGGCCATGTCAGGACTGCATCTGGATCACGGAGCGGTACGCATCGGAGAGCTTGTTGCGGATCTCGATGAGCATGTCCAGGGCGATGCCGGCCTCTTCGGTGGCCGCCATGACCTCGTGGATCTCGATGGGATCGCCCCGGAGGAACGAAGCGATGGCGTCCTGGGACTGGTCCTGGGCCGCCTGCACTTCGCCCAGGGCGTTCTTGAGGGTGTCGGCGAACGACGGGCCGCCGGTGGCTTCACCGAGCGGAATCCGCGTACCGGCCTCCTGGCCGGCGCGGGCCTGCTGGAGGGTCTGCGCCGCGAGGCGCGCGCCCACCGAGCCGATGGCCGCCATCAGACCTTCACGTCCAGCCGGCCGCCCAGGAGGGCCGCCGGAAGCTGGTTCGATCCACGGCCGGGGCCGTAGGTGACGGGACCCATGGAGCGGGCCCGGCTGAAGAACGCGCGCTCCTGCGACGTGAGCACGCTCCACAACGCCGGGTCGGTACCGGCGGGCGCGTCGGCCGGGAGCGACTGCTCCGTACGGCTCGGCGCCCGGGTCTCGGCCGGCGCGGGGTTGGGCGTCCGGACCTGCGCTCCCCCGGCCGCCTCATCGGTCCCTGCGGGCCGGCGGAGGTCGGGAAGGAGCGCCGGGTTCACGTACGTCCCGGAAATGCCTTGGATCGCCATGGTGTCGTGTGTCCTCAGAGCTGGGTTGCACGCTTGAGCATGGACTTCATGGCCTGGAACACGGTGGCGTTGGCCTCGAACAGGCGCCGCGCGTCCATCATGTCGACCATCTCGTCCGTGATGCTGACGTTGGGCATGCGTACGTAGCCGTCGTCGTTGGCGTCCGGATGCCCCGGGTCATAGACCAGGGCGCCTTCCGAGGTGTCTTCGGCCACGCCACGAACGCGCACGCCTCCGACCTCTCCTTCTCCGTTCGCCGGGGTGGTCTGTCCCTCGAGGAGCGGCTGGAACTCCACCGCCTCGAGCTCGACCACCTTCCGCCGGTACGGCGCACCGTCCACTCCCCGGGTCGTCTCCGCGTTCGCGATGTTCGACGCGATGACGTCCAGGCGGGCGCGTTGCGCGGACAGACCGCTCGCGGCGATCCCGAGTCCGTTCAGGGGCCGGCCGAGCCGGACGCCCACGGTGCCGTCAGTCATGATCCCTCCTACCGCTCACGGATGCTGGAACGGACCTGCTGGTAGACCTTCGACAGCAGGTTGGCGGTGGCCTCGTACCGGAGCTGCTCGTCGGCCAGGGCCACCATCTCCTTCTCGATGTCCACCTGCGTTTCGCCAGCCGCCGCGGCGTCGAGCGCCTCGGCGAAGTCGGGGGTGCCGGCGTTGGCGACTCGATGGGCGATGCCACGGACCCGCTCCGAAGACGTGTCGAGCGCCTCCTTGAGCTGGGCGGACGTGGTGTCGGTCCCGGTGAGTCTGGTGAGCATCGTTTCCGTCTCCGTGTGCAGCCTGCGAATGTCGTCGGCCTATCCTTTCGCAAGGGCCGTTCCATTTCCGCGACGGCGTGTGCCGGGGCCGTTCCGGGGCCCACATGGACGCGATTCGACGGACTGAGATCGTTTAATCGCAACGGTTTACAGGATCACACGGACTGCCCCCACAGCCTCGTCGTCCGTGGTCCCGTTCCCGCACCGGCACATACGTCCGGGGCTGGAAAGGAAGGTTCTTCCGGGCTGGAAGCGGACGTTTTTGCCGGGCAGCAGGATGACCGGGCCGTGGTGGGCGGGGGCTTGAACGGCCAGGCGGACCCCCCGCGGCGGCTTACGGCGTCACGCCCGGCCGCCCCGGTTCGTATCCCCGGTATGAACCGATCCCCGACCTGCCCCATCCGTGCCTGGACCCGCCGAACGGCGGTCGCGGGCCTCGTCCTCCTGGCCGCCGCATGCTCCGACCCGGCGGTGCCGGACGACGAGCCGACCTATTCCGGGCGCGTCGTGGACGTGCTCCGTGTGGACGGCGGTTCGGCCGATGGGGTGGTCCGGACCGTGTGGGTGCGCCCGGACGGCGACCCGTGCGGGATCCGCTTCGGGGTCCGGAGCGGTACGGAGATCTGGGTGGGGTCACGCCGGGGCGGGCCCGACGATCTGGTGCCGGGCGGTGTCGCCGACGTGTGGTTCGACGGGGTGGTTGCCACGTCCTGCCCCGGCCAGGCGGGTGCGGACGTGATCCGCGTGCGCTGAGGCGCGATCACGACGGGCCGGCGCTGCCGTTCCGATGCCACGGCTTACGGGCCGCCCGAGCGCTGGCACGCGCGAGGGGGGAGGGGCGCCGCGGACCCTTCCGGGTCCGTCCCGTCCTACTTGTTCAGCTTGTTGCGCAGGGTCCGCACGCTGATGCCCAGGAGATCCGCCGCCTTGGTCCGGTTGCCCTCGGTGGCTTCCAGGGCCCGCTGGATCATGACCTCCTCGATCTCCCCCAGGTTGAGGGTGTCCAGCCCACCGCTGCCGTCGGTGTCGGCCCGTCCCGTACCGTTGTTCGACGCGGCCCCGTCGGCCCGTCCACCGACCGACGGCCCGTGGACGCCGCCGGGGGCCAGGCCGAAGCGGCTCCGGTCGAACGCCTGGGGCCGGAGCACCTCGTCGGTGGACAGGATCACCGCGCGTTCCACCGCGTGGCTCAGCTCCCGAACGTTCCCGGGCCACGAATACTCCGCGAGCAGGTCGAAGACCTCGGGTTCGATGGCGGTGATCGTCCGCCCCACGTCCTCGGCGAAGCGCCGCACGAAGTGGCTGATCAGCAGGGGAATGTCGTCCAGCCGATCCCGGAGCGGCGGAATCAAAAGGGGCACGACGCTGAGCCGGTAGTAGAGGTCTTCGCGGAACGCGCCTTCCGCCACCTCGTCGGGCAGGTGGCGGTTGGTCGTGGCCACGATACGCACGTCGACCTTGATGGGCTGCGACCCGCCGACCCGCTCGAACTCCTGCTCCTGGAGCACCCGGAGCAGCTTGGCCTGGAGGTCCAACCGCATCTCCGTGACCTCGTCGAGCAACAGCGTTCCCCGGTGCGCCCGTTCGAACGCGCCCTTCACCTGCTTGACCGCCCCCGTGAACGCGCCCTTCTCGTGCCCGAACAGCGTGCTCTCGACCAGGTTCTCCGGAAGCGCGGCACAGTTGATGGAGATGAACGGGCCGTCCTGCCGGTCGCTGAGGTTGTGGATCGTCCGGGCCATCAACTCCTTCCCGGTCCCGGATTCGCCCTGCAGGAGCACCGCGGAGCGGGTGGGGGCCACCACCCGGATCGTGTCGAGGATCCGCTCGAGGGCCTTGCTTTCGCCGATGATCTCCCGGGACGACCGGATCTGCGTGACCTCGGCCCGGAGCTGGGCGTTCTCCCGCTTCAGGCGGGCGAACTCGAGGGCCTGGTCCACCGCCAGCTCGAGCTGCTGCGGCCGCACCGGCTTGGTGATGTAGTCGATGGCCCCGGCCTTGATGGAGGCCACGGCGTGCTCGATGGAGCCGTACCCGGTGATCATGATGAGCGGCACGCCGATGCCCTCGCGCTCCAGCTCGGCCAGGAACTCGAGGCCGGTGGCCCCCGGCATCCGGTAGTCGCTGACGATCAGATCCACCTCGCCCCGGGCCAGCACGTTCAGGGCCGCCTCCACGTTCCGGACGCCCACCGTTTTGTGACCGACGCGCTCCAGGGTGTCCTCCAGAAGAAGGACCTGGGCGGCTTCGTCGTCGACGCAGAGGATGGTCGCCATCGAGGGGCGTGGGGAAGAGTAAAGATCGAGATCGGCCGATCCGATACTCCCAATCGTATCCCCACGCCGGGCGCCCATCAACGCGCCTGGCCGCACGGGACCCCAGAACCACGGAGCGTCATCCGCCTTGAGAATCACGAACGGCATCCTCGCGCGGGGCACCCTGTCCGGCATGCAGAGCCAGATGCAGGCTCTGGACAAGGTCCGCCAGCAGGCGTCCACGGGCATCCGCGTGGCTCGCGCGTCCGACGATCCGGTGGCCGCCGCGGGCATCATGCGGTCGTCGTCCGGACTGCAGGCGCTGTCCCAGTATCGGCGCAACATCCAGGCGGGACAGTCCCGTCTGGCGGCCGAGGACACCAACCTGAACGAGCTCGGCAACGCGCTCTCGCGCGCCAAAGAACTCGGCGTGGCCCAGGGCAGCGACACGGCGTCCGCCGCCACGCGCCGGACCGTCAAGGCCGAGATCGACCAGCTCATCGACTTCACGAAGGACCTGGCCAACACGCAGCACCAGGGGGCCTACCTCTACGGCGGCCAGTACGCGGACCGCGCGCCCTACACCGGCGGAGCGCTGGATGCGGCGCTCCCGCCCAGCGGCGATCGCCGCCTCGAGGTGGGCGCCGGCCGGTACGTGAAGACGAACCACTCCGCCCAGGAGATCTTCGTCGACTCCGACGCGGTGGACAGCCTCCAGGCTCTGTCCGACGCCCTCGGCGCCAACGACACCGACGCCATCCGGACGGCCCTGACGCGCATCGACGACGCGTTCGACAACGTCCAGGAAGTGGTCGGCGACCTCGGCGCCCGCCAGAACCAGCTCGATGTCACGCTGTCGAACCTCGAGTCCCTGGAGCTGAACCTCCAGACCTTCCGTGGCGAACTCTCGGACGCCGACCTCGCCACGGCCGTCACCGAACTGGTCCACCGCCAGGGGACCCTGGAAGCGGCCATGATGGCCAATTCCCGCATCATGAACCTCACCCTGACGAACTACCTCTGATGACTGCGCTACCCGCCATGGAACGTTCGACGCACGAGATCGAGATCGACTCGACCCTGCTGGGGCCCCTCTCGGTGCCGGTGGAGCAGTCGTTCACATTCGGCCAGGGGATCCCGGGGCTTCCCGAGGCGCGCTCGTTCGCGCTGCTCTCCGCGGAACGGGAGGGTTTCTACTGGCTGCAGAGTCTCGACTCGGCCGCGCTGACCTTCCTCCTGATCGACCCGTTCCGGTTCGTGGACGGATACTCGGTGGATCTGACCCCCACCGAACTCGGCGTCCTGACGCCGGACGATCCGGCCGACATCCTGGTCCTGTCGATCCTCACGCTTCCCAAGAAGCCCGAGGATCCGGCCACCGCGAACCTGCAAGGGCCCCTCGCGTTCAACGTGCGGCTCCGGCAGGGCAAGCAGGTGATCCTCGAGTCGCCGTACGGGCTGCGCTATCCCGTGGCGCTCCGGAAGAAGCCGGAACAGGACTGACCCCGGGCACACCCCAAGGCACCCTTGCCCGGGGGTACCCGGCTCCGTTATCCCACCGGTACCGACTCCTCACGCCCTTCGTGGAGGTACCGTCATGACGCCGCTCTTCCGGACCGGGTGTTCCACCGCCCTGGCCCTCTGCCTGGTGGCATCCGCCGCCGCCGCCCAGGACGCGGTCCACGCCCACATCGGGCACGCGACCGATTCCTGGAACGACACGCCCGACGCCATGGGTCTGCTGCCCACCGCCCTGGCCGAGGCTCGGGTCGCCGCCGACCACGCCGGCTACGCGCTGCGGGATCCGGCCAACCTCGACGCCATGAAGGGGCACACCCGACACGTGCTCCACGCCGTGGATCCCACGCAGATCGAGGGCGGCCCGGGCGCGGGGTACGGAGTCAAGAAGGCGGCCCTGGGCGCGGCCCGACACATCGAACTGGCGGCCGCGGCCGACGGCGCCCCCGAGGGCGTACGGACCCACGCGGTCCACGTGGCCACCTCCGCCCGGAACGCCGCCACGCGGGCCGACCGCATCGTCGAGCTGGCGGCGAGCATCCAGTCCGCGTCCACCGCGGCCGAGGCCGAGCCGCTGGTCCGGGAGATGGCCGCGCTGGCCACGGCGCTCATCGACGGCACCGACGCCGACGGCGACGGTCGCGTGGGCTGGCAGGAGGGCGAAGGCGGGCTGGCCGTGGCCGAGACCCATGCCGGCCTGCTGAAACGGGCGGCCGGAATGGAGTGACGCGCGCCCTCAGCGCGCGAACGCAGCCTCCACGAACCCCACGATGGCGTTCGCGTCGTGGAGGCCCGTCAACGAGGTCCGCACGCCGAGGCCCCGGGCCAGGTAGCTCGCACCGCTGCCCAGGTCCCGGGGCCGCAGCGTTTCGGTGCCTTCCGGTCCGTCGATCCGCAGGCACGACCCGTAGTACTCCTGGACGCCCACGCCCCGCTCGGCCAGGGCGCCGCGGGCCGCCTGGAGGCTCCTCCGGAAGGCCGCCAGCGACTCGGTGAATCCCGGGGGCGGGGCCGCCGCCTGTTCGTTGTCGGCAGGCTCCACCACGCCGAAGAACGCCACGAGGGTGGGCGCGGCCACCCGGATGGCCGTGCACCCGTCGTCGGGCTCGGGCGGAGACGCATCCGGATCGTCCCGGACCAGGGTGAAGTGGATCCCGTCCCAGGGAAGCACCGCCCGGTCCGGGGTCTGCTGGAGCACCCGGCCGCCGGGTCGGCTCCATGGCTCCCCGTCGCAGAGGACCCGGACGTCCAGGACCGGTGCGTCGGTCAGGCCCAGGGCCCCGGGCGTGGTCGCGAGCTCCGTCGCCACGTCGGACGGACTCCGCGCCTCGGTCCGATAGACCACCGGACCGCAGGCGGTGTCGTCGAAGCGCACGTCTTCCGGGGCGAAGCGGACCCACCGGCCCAGCACGTCACGAACCGGAGGCGCATCCAAGGGGCACGCGTCGGCACAGCGCCGGGCGGCCACGACCCACGACCCGATCAGCGGGTGGTAGGCGGGGTCCGACTCGGGTACGGCGGCACCGAAGATACGATCGCCGCCACAGGCCGCGAAGCGCCGACCGGCGGGAATGCCGAACCAGGTGTAGAGGCGCACCGTGGCCACGAGGTCCTCGCGCGACGGGCTCCATCCGGGACGGAACGGGTCGGCCGGGCAGTGGAACGGAACGGGCGCGACGTCGACGACCCGTCCGTGGAGGTAGAACAGGCGCTGGAACGGACCGCTCAGGTCGTCCCACGCCGTGCCCGCCGCGACCTGGGCCGCCGCCCGCTCCGGGCTCCCGTCGGGCCACACACCCGTGCCGTCCGGGATCAAGACCAGGGGAATGCCCGCACCGACCGCGACGGCCAGCACCCCCGCCACGGCAGCGTTGCGGAGCGATTCGGCGGTGGGAATCCGGATCCGGATGTTCACCCGGGCACGCCGTCCAGGGACCTCAGGAGATCGGTCGCTCGGTGGGAGCCATGCGCACCGCCCACATCCCCGAGTTGATGTCGCTGAAGAAGATGTTGCCCTTGTAGGGCATCACGCTCCAGGCTCCGGGCGAGTTGGGGATGTAGCCCACCGGGTCGTGGGCCTTGAACACGGCCATCTCCCGACCCTGGGTGTAGAGGTTGCCCATGAGATCGCCGGAGATGTCCACCATCCGGACCCCGCCCTCGTAGTACGCCTGGTAGAGGACGTCGTCTTCGACCCACATGTTGTGGGTCCCGTACTCGCTGACCTCGTAGCGGGCCAGTTGCACCGGCTCCATCGGATCGCTGAAGTCCACGATCTGGATGTAGCCCGAGGTGGCCCGGGGGTAGCCGCCCTTTCCGGTGACCGGGTCGTACTGGATGCGGTGGTCCGGCCCCGAGCCCTCCCAGGCCAGGCCCTGCCGTTGGACCCGCTCGTCGCCCACGATCAACAGCATGCGACCGGTGGACTCCTGGAAGTAGGGGAAGACCGCGTGGGTCGAGCCGGTGGTCAGGGGAAACGACGTCACGAACACCGGGTTCTCGATGGACCCGCCCCACCGGCCGTTGCCCACGTCCACCACGACCACGCCGGTGCCCCACTCCGCCGAGTACGCCAGCCCGTCGTGCACCCACACGTCGTGGACGCGGGAGTCGGGGTGGTTGTACTCGCTGACGTAGCGGGGATTCTCCAGGTCACGGACGTCCAGGATCACGTACTTGTCGCCGCCGGCCAGGACGAACAGATAGTCGTCGGTGGCAAACATGTTGTGCACGCCCCCGGTCACGCCGTTGCCCTCGAAGGTCGAGGCGATGCGCGGGTGGGCGGGGTCGGCCAGGTCCAGGATCACCACCCCGTTCCGCCGGTTCGACGCACCCTCCCGGGAGATGGCTCCATAGCGGCCGTCGGGCGACACCTTCACGTCGTTCGTGGTCCGCGCGTCCACCAGGATCGAGTCCGTCTTGACGATGTTCGCCGGGTCGGTGACGTCCCACACCATCGTGATGCCGTCGCCGTACTTCGACCCGGTCATGGCGTAGTCACGCCCGTCCACGCCCTCCCAGATCCAGAAGTCGGTGCTGAACACGCGCGCTTCCCGCCCCTGCCCCACCACTTCGACGGACCGGACGGCGTCGCGAGGCACCACCCGGAACGAGAACTCGGCGCTGGCGCCCCCGGTGGCGGCCACGGCCGTGTACACGCCGGGTACGTCGGCCACCATCCGCCCGTCCAGGATCTGGGCCGGGCCCGCCGGGGCCACGATCGAATCGTCGGGCTGGTAGACGTAGCTCCACGACACCGGCGCGTCGGGCACGGGGCGTCCGGCCGCGTCCACCGGGGTGGCGGTGAACGACTGGACGTCGCCCGTGCGCACCTCCTGGCGGCCCCCGTCCAACCGGACGGCCACCACCGGCGATTCCGCGACCCGGTGGGTCACCGAGCCCCGGACCCCGTCCACCGACGCGGTGATCGTGACGCTGCCCGGAGCCACGCCGCGCACGTTTCCGAACGCGTCCACCGTGG
Source organism: Longimicrobiales bacterium (assembly GCA_040216925.1). Lineage (GTDB taxonomy): Bacteria > Gemmatimonadota > Gemmatimonadetes > Longimicrobiales > Gaopeijiaceae > JAJCZZ01. Next base: position 39,858 of record JAVJOF010000015.1, on the reverse strand, counting down.
CCACGGCCGGGTCCGAGCTGGTCCACGCGGCCTCGGGGTTCGGGCGCTCCGAGCCGTCGGCGTGGCGCGCTTCGGCCCGATGGCGCAGCCGTGCGCCGGTGATCAGACCCCTCGGCCCGGGCGACACGGACACCTCGGCCACGGCCGGCCACGTGACCGTGACCGGGATCCGCAGCACGACGGGCTCGCCCTCCGGCCCTGCGACGGACGACACGAAGATCTCGTACTCGCCCGCCTCCAGCCCCGTGACGGTGCCGTCGGACAGGCGCAGGCCCTGCCGGGGGCCGGCCATGCGCAGCGGTGCGTCGACCACGCGACCGGAGGCGTCGTAGGCGCGGACGGTGAACGACGCCGAGGCCCCGGCCGCCAGCGTGACCCGGGCCGGCTCGGCCTGGATGCGGGCCACGTCCTGTGCCGCAGCATTGCGCGGAAGGGGCGCCAGGGCGGTGCCCAGCAGGGCGGCGAGTGCCAGGAGGGTCGGACGCGTCCGGATCATCGGGTCTCCCGCGAAGCCCGCGCCGCCCGAAAAAGGCGTCGCGGCAGAAGGGTCGGCCTGCGGCCGTCGAAGCCGAGGGTGGCCGGTTCAGACTAGGCGGGGGACCGCGGCCCGTCCAGCCGGCCCGGAACGACTCCGGCTAGTCTCCCAGCTCGACCTCGGCATCGACCAGGACCTTGCGGGCGGCCTCGGCGTCTTCGCTCCGGACCACCAGGGCCGCGGTATTGGAGAACGCGATGTGGCCGGCGGCGTCGTCCACGAGCATCTGGCTGGGAATCCCCGCGTCTTCGAGGAAGCCCCGGGCGTACTCGGCATCGTGGCGGTAGGTGAAGCGAGCCACGGTGGTCAGGTCGTCGGATGACACGAGTTCCTCCTGCTGCGGTCCGGCACGGCCCCACGGCACGCGCCCATGGGTGATACTCCCCAGCGGCGTCGAGGATCGCCAGGGCGCCCCCCGGCGCGGCCGTGCCTCCCGGAATCGGAGAAGGGCCGGCCGCATCGCTGCGGACCGACCCTTCGGTGCGACGGATCCCCTCGCAAAGAACCCGTGCACTCCCCCGCCCCGAAGGACGGAGTCCGACCTGCAAGATCTGGTGTGGACTAGATCCTGAACGATCCCACGAGCTGCTCCAGCTCGCCCGAGACGCCGGCCAGCGAACCTGCGGCGGACCGGACCTCCTCGGCGGAGCCGGCGGTGCCGACCGCCGCACCGGACACCTCGGTGATGCTCCGCGACACCTTCTCGGTGCCCCGGCTCGCTTCGGCCGCCGAACGGGCGATCTCGGCCACCGCGGAGCTCTGCTGCTCCACCGCGCCCGCAATGCTCGTCGAGATCGCGTTGATGCGCTCGATCACGTCGGAGATGGAGCGGATGCCGCCCACGGCGTTGCCCGTGCGCTCCTGCACGCCACGGATCTTCTCGGCGATCTCCTCGGTGGCCGTGGCCGTCTGGCTGGCCAGTTGCTTGACCTCGTTGGCCACCACGGCGAAGCCCTTTCCGGCCTCCCCGGCGCGGGCCGCCTCGATGGTGGCGTTCAGCGCCAGGAGGTTGGTCTGCTCGGCGATGTTGGTGATGACCTTGACCACCTCGCCGATCTCCTGGCTCGACACCCCCAGTTCGTCCATGACGGTGACCGTGCTCTCGGCCTGGCGGGTGGCGTCGGCCGCCACGCGCAGGGCCTCCTGGAGCTGACTGGAGATCTCCCGGATGCTGGAGGACATCTCCTCGGCGGCCGTGGCCACCATCTGCACGTTCGTGTTGGCCTCCTGCGACGCCGCCGTCACGGTCTGGGCCTGGGACGTGGTGGCGTCGGCGTTGCCGGCCACCGCATCACTGGCGGCCCGAAGCTGCGACGACGACGACGCCACGGTCTGCGACGCCTCGCGGATGCGGGCGAGGGTCGAACGGAGGCTGTCCACGGTGGCGGCGAGGTTCCGGTGGAGCACGGCGTGGTCGCCCTTGTGCCCGTCGGAGAGCGACACCGTGAAGTCACCCGCCGCGATCTGCGCGATGACCCGGTTGCCCTCCTCGATGGGCTGGAGGATCTCGTCCAGCATGGCGTTGATGCCCTGGACGATGGACGCGTAGGCGCCCTGGAAGAGGTCCACCCGGCCCCGCTTGGCCAGGTTGCCGTCGCGGGCGTGGTTCGACAGCCGCGTGAGCTCCTCCTCCAGATCGGCGTTGACCCGCGCCACGGTCAGGAAGGCCCTGGACAACTGGTCCTTGTCTCCCTTCGGCTCGAGCTCGATGGCCATGTCGCCGGCCGCGACCTTCTCCGCCGACGCGGTCAGGTCGCGCATGTAGTCCGACAGGTTGGCCAGCGAGCGCGTCATCTGACCCAGCTCGTCGGTGCGGTCGTCCTGCTCGATGTCGAACGCAGTGTCTCCAACAGCCAGACGATCGGCCGCCTCCGCCGCCCGGACCACCGGTCGTGCGATCTGCTGCGCCACCCAGTAGGCGATGACGGCCACGAACACCCCGACCAGGAGGGACGCCAGGATCAGGAGGTTGCGGAGGGCGGTCACGTCGGCGAACGCCGCATCGGCGTCCTCCACGACCACGACACCGGCCGTCCCGGCCATGAACGACCCGTAGCCCGACACGGACTCGGTGCCCATGGGGGCGAAGGCCGCCAGGACGTCGCGGCCCAGGAGTTCCTCCACCGCGACGCCGGTCCGGCGCCCGTCGAGTCCCGCCATCACGTCACTCCCAGCGAGTGACGCCGAGAGGACGGACGCGGCATCCGTCGCCCCCACCACCGTGCCGTGCTCGTCCACCAGGACGATGGCCAGGGTGGTGGCGCCGTCCGCGTGGTATCCGGCTTCGATCCGGCCGACGGACTGGGACAGCACGCGGATCCAGTCGAGTTCGACCACCAGCAGGCCCAGGACCTCGCCGCCCAGCGAGCGGACCGGACTGGCCAGGCGCACGCGCTGGCTGCCGTCGGCCTCCCGTGCCACCGGGCCCACGTAGGTCTCCGACGAGCTCAGGCCCTCGTGGTACCACGAGGCTCCCGCGGCGTTGGACGCCGGTGCGCCGACGCCCGGACGGCCCGCCCATCCCCACAGTACGCCGGACACGTCGTAGACCGACGCCCGGTCCGCGAGGTGGCCGTCCTGCACCAGCCCGGACAGCACCGAGCGCGTGGCCGCCTCGTCGCCGATGCCCAGGACCGCCGCCACCAGCTCGGCGTTCTGCCCCATGCCCCGGACCTCGATCATCCGGTCCAGCAGGAGGCGATCCACACCCTGGGCGATCTGCTGCGCGCCCCGGGCACGGTCACTTCCGATCCGCTCCTCCATGGTGTCCCGGATGCTCTTGACCGCCAGGCCCGTGGCCAGGACCAGGGGAATCAGGGCCATGCCCAGGCCGCTCAGGAGGAGCTTGCCGCGGATGCTCCGGAAGAAGGTCGTGGCGTTCATGAATGGGACTCGTCGGGAATGGGGGAGGCGGGGAGGCCGGGCCCGGGGGTCAGGAGACCCCGTACGTGATGGGCATGACCACCACGGAGGAGACCGGCGAACCGTCCTTCTTGCCGGGCTCGAACGTGAGGTCCTCGATGGCCTTCGTCGCGGCCTCGCCGAGCGCCTTGACGCTGGCGGCCACGACCTCGATGGAGGCCGGATCCACCGAACCGCTCGAGGTCACGACGAAGCGCACCTGCACGCGGCCGCCGATGCCGTTGTCCCGGAGCGCCCGGGGGTACGAGCGCAGGATGAGGCGCTGTGCCTCCTGGGCCGATTTGACGGCCGGCGGCTCGGTCAGCTCGTGCGCCTGGTAGACCTGCGCCTGGCCGGCGCGGGGTATCAGGGCCAGCGCAATCAGCGCGGCCACGGGCATCCATCTGGCGATCCTTGCCATGGGTGCGATCTCCTGTCCTTGGAATGTTCGAATGTCCTGGCCGGGTGGCGCATACCATGCACGGAGCGCCCCGATGGCCTGATTGTCGGCACTCCCCGCCAACACTTGAGCGCCCGTCCGAGCGCCGTCAGACGGCGGGAGCGAGGTCGCTGCCCAGGACCCGGGCCACGTCGAGGACCACCATCAGCCCGCGCTCCAGACGGAGCACGCCGGTGGCGCACCGGGTCCAGTCGGGGTCCAGCGTCCGAGGCACGGACTCGAGGGGTGCCTCGCCTTCCTCCACCACGTCACCCACCTGGTCCACCAGGAGGGAGTAGAGCTCGTCGGCGTGTCGGACCACGACGTTCATGAACGGCGCATCGGGGCCGCGGCGGGGAAGCCCCAGGACCGTCCTCAGGTCCACCGCCGTCACGATCTGTCCCCGGAGGTTCAGGAATCCCTCCACCTCGGGGGGTGCCAGGGGCACCGGAGAGATCCGGCCACCGGCGATGACCTCCTGGATCAGGACGACCGGGATGCCCAGCCACTGGTCGGCCAGACGGAGCGTGACGTATCCGTCGCTTCCGACGGACCGGGCGTCCGTGGCGGGCGGGGTCCGGGTCTTCATGCGGACACCTCCTCGAGCACCGCGCGCACGGCCTCGACCACCTCGTCCTGATCGAACTTCCTCAGATACCGGTCGAACCCGGCCGCGAGACCCCGATCCCGGTCGTCGTCGGAGCTCCGCGACGTCAGCGCCACCAGAGGCAGATCCTGGAAGCCGGCCCGACGGACGCCCCGGGCCAGCTCGACCCCGTCCATGGTGGGCATGTCGATGTCCGACACCACGGCGTCGAACGCCTCGCCTCCCTCCAGGCGCGACAGGGCCTGGAGCCCGTCGTGGCTCACCGTCACGTCGTAACCCTCGGCCCGGAGCACCGGACTCAGCAGGTTGAGGAAGAAGGGCGAGTCGTCCACCAGCAGGATCCGGCGGCCCCGGGCGGCCGCGGGATCGCCCGACCCCGGACGGGCTTCCGAGGGCGTGGCAGGACCGACCTCCTGCACCTGGGCCAGGTGGTAGTCGATGTCCACCAGCTCGGTGGTGCGCCCGGCGATGACGGTGGACCCGATGAGCCCGGGCGTGGTCGACTCCCTCTCGATCTTCACCGGCGACTCGAGGATGTCCCGGACCCCGTCCACGGCCAGCCCCATCGAACGGACGCCATCGGAGAAGACGACCACCGGGCGGGGGTCGCGGGCCGCCATGTCGATGCCGTCGGAAGCGGGCACCAGCGGCAACAGCTCTCCGCGGTACTGCACCACCCACCGGCCGTCGGCCCACTCGATGTCGCGGGCGGCGAACTCCTCCAGCCGTGAGACCTGCGAGAGGTAGACGGCGCGGGGGGCGGGTACGCCGGCGTCGAAGAGGAGCACCGACGTACCCCGTTCATGCTCCTGCCGCTGCGATGGGGCGGCGGCCTCCGCCGCGTGTTCGTCGCCCCGCGCCAGCACGTCGGTGGTCTGGGCGATCCCGGCCAGGTCCAGGATCATGATCACCCGCCCATCGCCCAGGATCGTGGTGCCGGCGTAGACGCGGACACCCTTGACCATCCGTCCGACCGGCTTCACCACGATCTCGTGGGTGTCGAGGATCGAGTCCACGCAGAGGCCGAACCGTGAGGCTCCCACCTGACAGACCAGGATGCTCCGGACCGGGATCTCCGCGTCGTCGTCCATGCCGAGCACGCGCTCGAGGCGCACCAGCGGCAGGAGCTGGTCCCGGAGCCGGTAGAACAGGGCTCCGTTGACGTTCTCCACCAGGTGGCCGTTTCTCGCCGACACCCGCACGAGCTCCAGGACCCCGATCTGGGGAACGGCGAACGACTGCTCGCCCACCCCGACGATCAGGGCCGACATGATGGCCAGGGTCAGGGGGATCTTGATCCGTACGGTGGTGCCCCGACCCAGGACCGAGTGGAGTTCGATGGTGCCGCCGATCTGCTCGATGTTGCGGCGGACCACGTCCATCCCCACCCCCCGACCGGACACCGGGGTGACCTGACCGGCCGTGGAAAAGCCGGGCTCGAAGACGTATTCGAAGACCCGGTGCTCGGACAGGGCGGCCGCGTCCTCCGCCGCCACCAGGCCCCGCTCCACGGCCTTGCGGCGGATGGCTCCGGCGTCGAGGCCCTTCCCGTCGTCCCGGATCTCGATGACGATGTGGCCCCCCTGGTGGAAGGCTTCCAGGACGATCTGCCCCTCGGGAGGCTTGCCTGCGGCCACGCGCTCGGCCGGCGACTCGATCCCGTGATCCGCAGAGTTGCGGATCATGTGCGTGAGCGGGTCCTTGATGGCCTGGAGGATCTGGCGGTCGAGCTCGGTCTCTGCGCCGAGCATGGTCAGCGCCAGACGCTTCCCGCCGGCGCTGGAGAGGTCCCGGACCAGCCGGGGCAGCTTGCCCCACGCGTTGCCGATGGGCTGCATGCGGGTCCGCATGACCGCCTGCTGCAGATCGGTCGTGACCCGGTTGAGCTGCTGGACCGGGGTGGCGTAGGTGGAGTCCTCGTCGCGCTGGGTGAGCTGGATGAGCTGGTTGCGGGTCAGCACGAGCTCGCCGGCCAGGTTCATCAGGGCGTCGAGTACGTCCACGTCCACGCGCAGCGTGGTGTCCGCGAGGGCGCGGCCCGATCGGCCTCCACCGTCGCGGGGCACCGCCCGCCGGTCGGGTCCGGTCCACCCCGGCGTCACGATCTCCGGCGGCTCGGCCACGGCGTCGGGAGGCGAGGCGGACGCGGACGACGAGCCCAGGTGCCCCTCGCGGGCGGAACGGAAGAGGAGGTCGAGGCTTTCGTCGGTGTGGGTCCCGTCGTCGTCGAGCCATCCGTTCAGCCGCTCGATGATCGCGCCGTCGTCGCCCGCCGGTTCCTCGTGCTCCGCTTCGAGCCCCTCCAGGATCTCCTTGATCACGTCGGCCGCGGCCAGGACGTCGCTGACCACCGCATCGGACACGTCCAACTCACCGTCGCGGAGGGCACCGAGGACGCTCTCCGCGGCGTGGGCCACCGCCTCCAGCCGGACCAGCCCGAGAAAGCCGCAGGTGCCCTTCACGGTGTGCATCGAGCGGAAGATGCTGCCGAGGAGGTCCGCGTCGTCCGGACGCTGCTCCAGCTCGACCATTTCCTGCTCGACCTTGAGCATGTTGTCGGCGGACTCGGTGAGGAATTCCCTCAGGAGGTCGTCCATTCCCTGGGCCTTTCAGGGTGCCCCGGTCCGGGGCACGTGGTACGGGTCGGGCGCTACGGCAGAGTCTCGGGTGGCGGTCCGGCGACTTGAGCCGGCGGCGGGCCGCACGGCTATCCGCGGCGGGACACGTCGTCGAGCACTTCCAGGAGGCGCGGGAGTTCCAGCGGCTTCTGCAGGACCGGGCATCCGGTGGCGTGGGCAAGCCCGGTCACCTGCTCGTCCACGGCATTCCCGGTGATGATCACCGTGTGGCGCAGGAGCTCGGGGAAGTCGCGCGAGAGCTCCTCCAGGAACCAGTACCCGCTGCCGTCGTCCATGCGGAGGTCGGTCAGGATCAGCTCCGGAGGGGTACTCACGGTGATCTGGGCCAGGGCGCTCCGCCCCGACCAGGCCTCCCGGACATCGAAGCCGACGCGCTCGAGGAACGTCCGCAGGCTGCTCCGGACGGACGGTTCGTCGTCGGCGATCAGCACGGACCGGGTGCGCGCCAGGGTCAGGGGTGCCGGGCGGAACGTCTCGGCGTCGCCGGGAGCCTCGCGCAGGAGCCCCATGGTCACGGTGGTCCGCCCGTCCGCGCAGTCGGCGTGCAGGTAGCCCCCCCACGCCTGGACGATGGTCCGGGCCGTGGGGAGTCCGAGACCCGCGCCGCCGGGTCTGGTGCTGAACAGCGGCTCGAACATCCGATGGACATCGTCGGGGGGAAGCCCGCGTCCGTTGTCCACCACGTGGAGACCCACCCGGTCGGCCTCGCTCGAGAACCGCACCACCAGCTCCGGACCGTCCACGTCGGCCAGCGCCTCGAGGGCGTTGTCCACGAGCATCCGGACGGCGCGGGCCAGGGGCTCGGGGTGGGCCGAGACCGGAGGCACGTCGCCCGGAGCCTCCACCCGGACCGCCACGCCCAGGGAACGGGCCCGCGGAGCCACGTCGTCCAGGACCTCCCGGACCACGGCCACGGGGTCGATCCGGGTCGAGGGCGCCGGAACGGGCGCGCCCAGGGCTTCCAGCGAACGGACGTAGGTCCGGAGGCCCAGGACCTGGTCACGGAGCGTGTCGGGCGACGCCCCTCCGGGCTCCGGGGGGGCGTTCACGAGATCCTCCATGGCGTCCAGGTGCTCGCCGAGCCGGGCCGACACGGCGGCGGTCAGCGCGCCGACCCCGGCCATCTGCTGGTTGGAGCGGGCGCGGACGCGGGCGTCGCGCTCGACCGACACGTCCCGCCCGACCACCAGCGCGCCGAGAAGCTGACCCGTCCGGGGGTCCTGGTAGGGAGACGCGTGGGTGCGCACCGGGAAGGACGTCCCGTCCATCCGGACGTGCCAGTGGGTCCCGGACCACGAGTCCCCGGCGCTCACCGTCTCCAGCATGGCATGGAAGAGCCGCCGGTTCTCGTCGTCGGGGGCCAGGAGGTCCGCGTAGGGAGACCCCACCACGGACACGTCGTCGCGGTAGTGCGTGCGCGTCAGACCCGACGAGTACCGGATGCGCCGACTCCGGTCCACCAACGCGGTGAACTGGCCGGGCAGGTTCTCGAGGAGCGTCTGGAGCTGGACCGTTTCGGGCCGGCCCGAACGGGATTCCGTCACGTCGCGGAGGTACATGAGCACGCCGCGCACCGCCCCGTCCGGTACGGACAGGGGTACCGCGCGGACCCACTGGACACGCGTCACCCCGTCGCCGCGGCGGAACCGGGCCGTCCACTCCCGGATCTGGCCCTGGAGCACGCGCAGGAAGAGCGCCTTGACCCGCTCGCGATCCGCTTCCACGACCGTGGCCAGCACGGGGCGGCCCACGAACTGCTCGGGCGTGAGCGCCAGCGTGCGGCGCGCCTCGCCGTTGGCCTCGGTCACCAGACCCTCACGCGTGAGCAGCACCACCCCGGTGGGGCAGTGCTCGAAGAGGGGATGGCCGGAAAGTCGCACGTCCATGGACGGGCCCGCGGGGGTGGCTCGGGTACCTGCGGTCAGTATCGACCGGAGCCCCCGGGGGCATGAGCGCGGTTCAGATCCGCCACGAGCGTGCCGACACTGACACGCAACGACCTCCATACCTGTGCGCGCCGCGGGCCCCTCCGACCGGGCCCGGCGGGGTGTTCGCGGATGGAACCCAGTCCGGAGATACCGATGAAGACCATTCTCGTGGTGGACGACTCCCCGCTGATCCGAAAAGCGATCCGCCGGATCATCGAGCCACTCGGTTTCGTGGTCCGGGAAGCGGAAGACGGCCACGAGGCCCTCACCTACATGGAGTCGGGAGCGCCCGCGGACGGCATCCTGCTGGACGTCGAGATGCCCGTCATGGACGGAATCTCCTTCCTCCGCACCCTGCGCGGACGGAGCGACCTGGCCCAGCCACCGGTGGTCATGTGCACCACCCGGAACAGCATCGACATCATCACGGCGTCGCTCCAGGCCGGAGCGAACGAGTTCGTGATGAAACCGTTCGACCGGAGCATCCTGGGCCACAAGCTGGAAGGGATCGGGCTGGTGGCATGACCCACCCCCATCCCCTCATCCGGGTCATGGTCGTCGACGATTCGGCGGCGATCCGGGGGCTGTGGGCCCGCCTGATCGACGCGGAGGACGACCTCCAGGTCGTGGCCTCGGCGTGGCACGGTCGGGCCGCCCTCGAGGTACTCGAGCGCCGGAGCGTGGACGTCGTGCTCCTGGACGTCGAGATGCCGGAGATGGACGGTCTCGAGGCGCTTCCCGGGATCCTGGCCCTGGCCCCGTCGGTGCGCGTGATCATGGCCTCCAGCCTGACGGCGAAGGGGGCCTCGGTCACCCTTCGTGCCCTGGGGCTCGGCGCAGCGGACTACGTGACCAAGCCGACGGCCTCCCGGGGCGGCGACGCACTCGAGGCCATCGGGCGCGAGCTCGTGGGCAAGATCCGGGCGCTGGGCCGGCCGGCCGGTCGTCCCGCGGAAACCGGGGCCGAGCCCGAGGCCCTCGCCCCCCTTCCCTCCTGGAGCCCGCCGACCGCACCCCCCGCGGCCCGCGCGCCCCGGATCGTGGGCATCACGTCGTCCACCGGCGGGCCGAACGCCCTGACCGAACTCCTGTCCGCCCTGCCCCTCGACTTCCCGCTCCCGATCGTCATCGTCCAGCACATGCCGCCCCTGTTCACCGCCATGCTGGCCGATCGGCTGGCCCGGGTGTCCGGGCGGACGTGCATCGAGGCCCGGGACGGCCTGCGGGTGGAGGACGGCTGCGCCTACGTGGCCCCCGGAGACCACCACCTCACGGTCCGACAGGATCGGCCGGGACACACGGTCCTGACCCTGAGCCGGGACGCGCCGGAGAACTTCTGCCGCCCGTCCGCCGACCCCCTCTTCCGTTCGCTCGCCCAGGCCTATGGCCCGGCGGTCCTGGGGGTGGTGCTCACCGGCATGGGCCAGGACGGTCTGGCCGGCGCCGGCGCCCTTCGGGCGGCCGGTGCGCGGGTCCTCGTCCAGGACGAAGCCACCAGCGTGGTGTGGGGCATGCCCGGCGCCGTGGCCCGGGCGGGACTCGCCGACGCCGTCCTGCCCCTGGCGGGGATCGCCGCCCAGGTGACCCAGGAAGCGAGGGCTCCGCGATGATCGGCGCCTACGACTACCAGACCCTGCGCGAGATCCTGGTCCGTACCAGCGGCCACGCCCTGGGCGAGGGCAAGGAGTACCTCGTGGAACGCCGCCTGACTCCGGTGGCCGAGTGCCTGGACCACCCGGACGTGGCGTCGCTGATCCAGCACCTCCGGGTCACGGGTGACCGTCGGACGACCCGTCTGGTCTGCGAGGCCATGACCACCAACGAGACGCTGTTCTTCCGCGACGGCCGGCCGTTCGACCTGCTCCGCGAGCGGCTGATTCCCGATCTCCTGGCACGCCGCAGGTCCGAGCGACGCATCCGCATCTGGAGTGCCGCCTGCTCCACCGGCCAGGAGGCCTACTCGGTGGCCATGACCCTGGCGGAGATGGGCGACGCGCTGGCCGGCTGGACCGTGGACATCCTGGCAACCGACTACGTACCCGAGGTGCTGGAGCGCGCCCGGGCCGGCGTGTTCAACCACTTCGAGGTGCAGCGCGGCCTTCCGGTCCAGATGCTGCTGAAGTACTTCGACGCGTCGGACGACGGGTGGCGGGTGAAGGACTCCCTCAAGCGGGGGATCCGCTTCGAGCAGGGGAACCTGCTGGAGGGCTTCGGCCACCTGGGTCCCTTCGACATCGTGTTCTGCCGCAACGTCCTGATCTACTTCGACGTGGAGGGCAAGCGGGACGTCCTCCACCGGCTGAGCCGGGTGGTGGCACCGGACGGGTACCTCTTCCTCGGTGCGTCGGAGACGTCGCTGGGGGTCACGGACACGTGGCGGGTGCTCCCCGACTGCAACACGACGCTCTTCCAGATCCACCCCACGTCGCCCGCGGCCTCGCGGACGCTGGCCACGGCCTGACGCCCATGGTCTACCAGGCTTCCGGTCCTCCGCCTGCCCGCGCGCTTCCGCCGGCCTTCCCGGACGAGGAGCTGGGTGCCGTAGCGCCCGTGGCGCTCGGCGTGGTCGCTCCCGGCGGGCACGTGCTGGCCGCCAACCCGGCCCTGGCGGCCATCTTCGGCTGCCCCACCGTGGCGGACCTGCTGGCCACCCCGCTGACCTGCTTCCACGCGCTCCCGGCGCTGGCTCTGGAGGTCCTGTCGGAGCGGCTGGTGGGATCGGAGATCCGCGGGGCGGAGCTGGAGCTTCTGAGAACGGACGGCTCCTCGTTTCCCGCCCGGGTCCACGCCCGGATCCTCCCCGAGGGGAAGGACGGCCCCAAGGCCGCCTTCAGCGTGGAGGACATCACCGACCTTCGCGACGACGAGGCCGAGTCCAGCCAGGACCAGAAGATGGAGGCCGTGGTCCGGTTCGCGGCCGGCCTGGCCCACGACTACAACAACCTCCTGACCACCATCCTCGGCGAAGCCCGCGACATCGCGCGCCGGGCCGAGGAGGGGTCGGACGAGGCGGACAGCGCCGAGGCCATCCTGGACGCCGCCCGCCGCGCGGCCGAGATCACCCGGCACCTGCTGGTATTCAGCCGGTCCGAGGTGGCCCGCGCGGAGGTCGTCGACCTGAACGAGGCCACCCGGGCCCTGCACCCCGTCATCCGGGCGCTGCTGCCCGCCGACGTGGAGTTCGTGCTCCGCCTCGAGGAGCCGGGCCAACTGGCGCGCATCGACCCCCGGCACCTCGAGTCGATCCTGACGCACCTGCTGACCAACGCCCGGGACGCCTTGCCCGGCGGGGGCCGGGTGGTCATCGAATCCGGTGTCGTGAACGCCCCGGAAGACACCGACGGACTGGAACTCCAGCCGCCGGTGCCCCCGGGCACCTATGCGTACCTGGCCGTGGGCGACTCCGGCATCGGAATGAACCAGGAGACCCGGCGCCGGATCTTCGACCCGTTCTTCACGACCAAGGAACGCGGCCGCGGTGCGGGCCTCGGCCTGGCCACCGTCTACGGCCTGGTCCGCCGCGCCCACGGATACATCTCCGTGCTGTCGGCCCCGGCCTACGGCACCGTGGTACGGGTCCTCCTTCCCACCACGAAGCAGGCGGCGCTGCCCATGCGCCCCCGGGTGGAGGGCAGGCTGCGGCTGCCCACCATGGCCCGCGTCCTGGTGGTGGACGACGAGGCGTCGGTGCGGGTGGTCATGACCAAGGTCCTGGGCCGTGCCGGGTACACCGTGCTGGAGGCCGAAGACGCCGTGGCCGCCAAGCGGATCATCCGGGAATCCGAGATCGACCTGCTGGTCACGGACGTCATGATGCCCCGCATCAAGGGCACCGACCTGGCCAAGTGGGCCGTGGAACGCGATCCGCCGCTCCCGGTGCTCCTGGTGTCGGGCTACTCCGACTCCGAGCTCCTCGAACCCTGGATCGACGCCGATCCCGACGTGTTCCTGTGTAAGCCCTTCGAGCCCGACGAGCTGCTCGAACGGGTCCGGCAGCGGCTCACCCTCCAGTAGCCGGACTCACCCCTGCGGACCTAAAGAAACCCGGGTCACGGGCCGACACTCGCTGGACGGAGCGCTCCACTCGGGAGCACTCGACTTCTTCGGGAATGGCGCGATGGCCTACCTGACCGTGGATCAGGCCCAGGAGGGCATGGTCCTGTCCGCTCCGGTGACCGACCGGCGGGGGCGGCTCCTCATCCCTGCCGGCAAGGAGCTCTCGGAGCGCCACGTCGACGCCCTCCGGATGTGGGGTGTGACCCACGTCGAGGTCGAAGGCGACAGTCCGGCCGAGGAGGTCGATCGGGACATCGATCCCGAGACCCTCTCCGAAGCCGAACGCATCGTATCCGAGCGATTCGCCGGGCAGAAGGATGCCCATCCGCTCCTCACGGCGCTGTTCCACCATGCGGTCACCGCCGAGGCGGCGACCCTCCACGCCGGGGGCACCGGATCATGACCATCGCCGCCACCGCCGCGGGCGCCACCACGCCGCGTGCCCGGGCCGAGGAACTGGTCCGCAACGCCGGCTCCGTGGGCTCGCCGCCGCTCATCTACCAGCGTCTGGTCGAGGTCATCAACCATCCGCGCAGCGCCGCCGGAGACATCGCCGGCGTCATCGCGGAGGACCAGGGGCTCACCACGCGCCTGCTCAAGGTGGTCAACTCGGCCTTCTTCTCCCTGCCCTGGCGCGTCGATACGGTCAGCGCGGCAGTCCGCGTGGTCGGGACCCGGCAGATCCGGGACCTGGCCGTGGCCACGGCCGTGCTCCGCCTGTTCGACGACGTGCCCGCGGAACTCGTGGACATGGAGTCCTTCTGGCACCACAGCCTGGCCTGCGGCGTGACCGCCCGGGTCCTGGCCAGCCACCGGGGCGAGGACAACATCGAGCGGTACTTCGTGGCGGGCCTCCTCCACGACGTGGGCCGCCTGATCCTCTTCACCGGCGCCGGAGCGGAGATGACCGCCGCCATGGAGCGGGCGCGGACCGAGGGGTGCCCCCTGTTCCTGGCCGAGCGGGAGGAAGCCGGCGTCGACCACGCGGTGGTCGGAGGCGCGCTGATGGACCAGTGGAGCTTCCCGCCGGCGCTCCGCGAGGCCGTCCGCTACCACCACGAGCCCCGCCGGGCCAGCCAGTTCCCCGTGGAGACCGCGGCCGTGCACGTGGCCGACGTGGTTTCCACCGCCATGGCCTGGGGCCGGAGCGGCGAGACCCGCGTCCCGCCTCTGGACAAGGACGCCTGGGAGACCGTGGGCCTGGATGTCGATCTGGCCCCCATGATCCTCGACGACGCGGGCCGGCAGATGGAAGCCGCCCTGCACCTGATCCAGGGAAGAGAGGGGGCGTGAGCACGGTCGCCGCGCCCGAGGGCGTCCCGTGGGTCGACGAGACCCTCGACGTGCTCGCGGCGCTCACCGTCGGCTTCCAGAACGAGCTGCCGGCGTCGCCGAGCCTGGCCGAGATCTTCGAAGCCGGGCGCCCCTACCTGCGCCGGCTCGGCGGCTTCGGCGTGCTGTCCGTGCTGTCCGTCGAGGAGGGTGGGATCTGCTTCGAAGTGGGTGCCTCGGACCCGCCGGAGGCGGCGGACGCGGTGTGGCGCGAGGCCGATCACCTGGCCCGGGACGGAGTCTTCTCCTGGGCGCTGTACCAGAACCGCCCGGTGGTGGTGCCCGGCCACGAGCTCGGCTCCTGGCTGGTGCTCCACCCGCTGGCCACCCCCACGCGTCTGCTGGGCATGCTGGTGGCCACCCTGACCGGAGACACACCCTTCCTTCCCGACCGGACCCAGAAGGCGCTCTCGATCCTGCTCCTGCAGTGGTCCAGCGTGCTCGAAGCCGGTCGGCTGCACGCGGAGGTGGAGGCCCACAACCGGCAGCTGGAAGCCAAGGTGGAGGAACGGACCCGCGAACTCCGGCTGTCGCAGGAAGCGGCGCTGGCCGCCAGCCGGGCCAAGGGCGAGTTCCTGGCCAACATGAGCCACGAGATCCGCACGCCGCTGAACGGGATCATGGGCATCGCGAGCCTCATGGTGGAGACGCCCATGGAGGAGGAGCAGCGCCTCCAGTCGGCCTCGATCCTCCGTTCCGCGGAGACGCTCCTGTCGCTGGTGGACGATCTGCTGGACTTCTCCAAGATCGAAGCCGGCCGCCTGAGCCTCGAGACCGTCGACTTCGACCTGCAGGAAGTGGTCGAGGACGTGGCGGAACTCATGGCCGCCAAAGCCGCCGAGAAGGGCGTGCTCGTGGCGGTGCGGTTCCGGCCCGACGTACCCCGTCGGATGGCGGGCGACCCCGCCCGGGCCCGGCAGGTCATCACGAACCTGGTCAGCAACGCCGTGAAGTTCACGGCCGAAGGCCACATCGTGGTGGACGTCCACCGCGGCGGCGGTGACACCGTCTACTGCGACGTCCGCGACACCGGCATCGGCGTGGCGGCCGACCGCCTGGAGCAGCTCTTCGAGGAGTTCACCCAGGCCGACTCGTCCACCACCCGTCGCTTCGGCGGCACCGGTCTCGGCCTGGCCATCAGCCGGCGCCTGGCCCGCCTCATGGGCGGCGACGTGACGGCCCGGAGCGCGGAGGGCAGCGGCTCCACGTTCCGGTTTTCGATCCCATTCCGGGACCCCCACGCCGCCGTGGTGGCCGACCGGCCCCTCACCGGAGCGGACGTGGTCGTGGCCACCACCCGATCGGTCCTCCGGCGGTGCCTCGTCGATTCCGTGGCCGGCCTGGGCGGGCGCGCGCACGTCTGCGACGACCCGACCCGGGTGGCGAGCGCCCTGGACGACCTCCGGCGCCACGGCACCTCGGTGGACGCGGTGCTCCTGGACACGGCCGGCGGACCCGACCGGTCCCTGGTGGCCGTGCGCCGGCTCCGGGGCTCTTCCCGGCCCCGGATCGTGGCCCTTGTACCCCCCGGGGGCCGAGCCGCCGCGACGGAACTGCTGGGCGGCTCCGTCGACGCGTTCGTCGAACTGCCCGCCTCCCGCACGCGCCTGACCTCGGCCGTTCGAGGCACGGGGGCCAGCGGCCGCGACATCGCGGCCGCCGAGCTGACCCGTCCGCTACCGGCCAGCCGCATCCTGCTGGCGGAAGACGACGAAGCCAACACCATGGTGGCCACCATGATGCTCCAGCGACTCGGATGCACCGTGGAGCGCGTGGCCAACGGCGAGGAAGCGGTGCAGGCCGTGCTGGAAGGCACGTACGACCTGGTGTTGATGGACTGCCAGATGCCCGTCATGGACGGGTTCGACGCCACGCGCCGGATCCGTGACCAGATCGGGCACGACCTGCCCATCGTGGCGCTGACCGCCTCCACGCTGGACCGGGACCGCGACCAGTGCTTCGACGCGGGCATGTCCGATCACCTGACCAAGCCTCTCTCGCTTCCCACCCTGCGGGCCGCACTGGCCCGCTGGCTGGTGGACGACCCGCCCGACGCCCCGGCGCGCCCGACCCAGGCCGGTGGGCCGGACGCCCTCCCGGTGCTCGACGAAGCCGAGGTGCTGGACCGTGTCGGGGGAGACCGGGAGCTGCTGCATCAGGTCCTCGTGGACTTCCTGGCCCGCTGGCCGTCGGCACGGGAGTCCCTGGCCGTGGCGGCCCGGGCCGGCGACCCGGACGGATACCGGGCCGGACTCCACCGCCTTCGCGGCGGCGCGGCCACCCTGGCCGCCAAGAAGCTGGCCCGCACCACGGACGCCCTCGAACGCGCCGAGTTCGACGGCTCCCCCGAGGCCATGGCCCGGGATTTCGCGCACCTGGACGAGCGGATCGACGAGCTGTCCCGGGCGGTAGCCTCCATGGCAGGAGTGGGCTCATGAGTGCCAAGCGCATCTACCTGGTCAACGACGACCCGACCCAGCTCCACCTGTCGGGGTTCATCCTCGAGCGTGCCGGCTACGAGGTGCGGACCTTCGAGTCCGCCACCGCCATGCTGGCCACCGTGGACGAAGCCCCCATCGACCTGTTCGTGGTCGATCTGCACATGCCCGGCATCGACGGCTGGAAGCTGTGCCGTCTGCTCCGGAGTCCGGACTTCGAGCAACTGAACGAGATCCCGATCCTGGTCATGTCGGCCACCTTCACGGGAGCCGACGTGGAGGCCATCACGTCGGACCTGGGCGCCAACGGCTTCCTGACGGTGCCCCACACGCGGGAGGAACTCCTCCACTTCGTCAGCGAGCTGCTCAACGGCGCGCATCCCAGGAGGCGCTCCAAGGCCCTCATCGTGGACGACGATCCGGACGTGGCGCGGACCTCCCAGCGGGTGTTCGCCCGCCACGGGTACGAGGTCGCCACGGCCGGCACGGTCGCCGAGGCCCTGGACCTGAGCCGCCGAACCAACTTCGACGTCGTGGTGCTGGACTACCATCTGCCCGACGGGCCCTGCGAGGAACTGCTGGACCGCTTCGGCGCGCCGGCCGACGCCACGGTGACGCTGGTCATCACCGGCGACGACGATCCGTCCCTGCCGGTCCGCCTCCTCGACCGGGGAGCCGACGGGTACGTGCGCAAGCCGTTCGACGCCGACTTCCTGGTGGAGCTCGCGCGGAAGTCCCAGCGCGAGCGGTCGCTGCTGCGCGTCGAGTCGGTCCTCGAGAAGCGGACCCGCGAGCTGAAGGCCTCGGAACGCCGGTACCGGTCGCTCTACGAAGCCATTCCCGATCTCGTCTTCGTGGTGTCCCACGGCGGCGACGTGATCGAGATCAACGGCCAGGTGGCGTCGCTCGTGGACGGCGGTGGCGGGTCCCTCCTGGGACGGCCGCTCCAGGATGTCCTGGGGGCCGGCGACGAGCAGCCCCTGTCCGCCCATCTGTCGCGGATCTCCGCCCTCGGCGAGAGCACCTTCGAGGCGCGCCTCCAGGGCGCGTCGGGCCGGGACGTGGACATCGAGGTCACGGCGGTCGAGACCGAGCACCGGGGCCGCCCCGCCTACGTGCTGGTGGGCCGGGACCTCACGGTGCGGAAGCAGCTCGAAGAGGAGCGCCGGAAGCTCGAGGACCAGCTGAACCACAACCAGCGCCTCGAGAGCCTCGGCGTGCTGGCCGGCGGCATCGCTCACGACTTCAACAACCTCCTCGTGGGCATGCTGGGAAACGCGACGCTGGCCCTCATGGACATCCCCGAAGACGGCCCCGTGTACGAGTCCGTCCGGCAGATCGAGGTCGCGGCTCGCCGCGCCGCCGAGCTGACGCAGCAGATCCTGACCTTCTCGGGAAAACGCAATCTGGACGAGGGGCGGGTCGAACTGTCGTCCCTCGTGTCGGAGATGGGCCAGCTCATGGAGCCGGCCGTGTCCCGCAGGGCCAGCCTCCGCTATCACCTGGCACAGTCCCTCCCGGTGACCCGGGGCGACGGCAGCCAGCTCCGGCAGGTGGTGATGAACCTGATCATGAACGCCTCCGACGCCCTCCAGGGCGGCCAGGGCGTGATCAGCATCCAGACCGGCCTGACCCACGTGTCCGACGAGGATCGCAGCGGATACTACCTCGGCGATCAGGCCGACGCCGGCCCCTACGTCTTCGTGGAGGTACGCGACAACGGCGCGGGCATGAGCGAAGAAACCAGGAGCCGGATGTTCGAGCCGTTCTTCACGACCCGGTTCGCCGGGCGCGGGCTCGGGCTGGCCGCCACGTTGGGCATCGTCCGGGCGCACCGGGGAATGGTGGACGTCGCGTCCACCCTGGGCGAAGGCACGCGGATCCGGATCCTTCTCCCCGCTACGGAAGTGGAACGGACCGGGACCAGCCCCGGAGATGGCGCGCCCCGCGCCCGCTCCGGGACCTCGTGGACCCGGGGCGGCCGCGTGCTCGTCGCGGACGACGAGGCACCCGTACGGGACCTGGCCCGGGCCGCCCTGGCTCGAGGCGGGTTCGTGACCACGGAGGTGCACAACGGCGCCAGCGTGCTTTCGCACCTGGACTCCGGCGCCGCCATCGACGCCATCCTGCTCGACATCACGATGCCGGGCATGGACGGGCTGGAGGTGCTTCAGCGCCTGCGCGTGGATCACCCCGAGCTTCCGGTGCTCCTGTCGTCGGGGTACGCGGTGGATCTGGTGCCGGCGGAGATGCTCGCCGACCCCGCCACCGACTTCCTTCCGAAGCCGTACGCGGCACCGACGCTGCTCGATGGCATCGGTCGCCTGATGTCCCGGCGCCGGAGCTCCCGGATCGCCGGGGCCTGATCGGCCCGGCCCTCCACGACGGGGAGTCGCGGCACCCGCCGCACCCCTGACCCACGGCTCGCTCCCGGCAGCCGCACGCAACGGCCGGGCCATACCGCGGACCGCACCCTACGGGGAGAAGGCCGCGTCCGACCGGACGGCGGCAGAAGACGACCGGGCTCAGACGGAGGCGCCGGCCCGGTACTGATCGATGGCCGCCCGTACCCGTTCCTTGACCTCGTTGGCCGTGAACGGCTTGGCCAGGAACAGGTCCGGCATCCGGCTGAACCGGCTGCGGAGGTCGGCGCTGTCGAGGTAGCCCGACATGAACAGGACCGGCACGTCCGGCGCCAGCTCGGCGAGCCGCTCGGCCAGTTCGGGCCCCTTCATGCGGGGCATGATGACGTCGGTCAGGACCAGGTCCACCCGGATGCCCTCGTTCTGGATCCGGTCGAGGGCGTGGAGCCCGTCCCGCGCACCGTACACGGTGTACCCGTCGCGCTCCAGGATGCGCGTGACCAGACTGCGCACCGACTCCTTGTCCTCCACCACCAGCACGTGTTCGCGGGCGGGAGCCCCTTCCTCGGACGGACCCGGCGACGCGACCGCAGCAGACCGTCCCGCCGGCGCGATGCCCGGCAGGGTCACGTCGAACCGCGACCCCTCGCCGGGCTTGGAGCGGACGCGGATCTCGCCCCCGGCCTGGCGGACGATGCCGTACACGTTGGCCAGACCCAGCCCCGTGCCGCGTCCCGAGGCCTTGGTGGTGAAGAACGGCTCGAAGATGTGGGCCAACGTGGCCTCGTCCATCCCGATGCCGTCGTCGGTCACGCTGAGCGTCACGAACGGGCGACCGTCGGCGGTGGGGGTGTTGTGCGCCTCCACGAGGATCCGGCCCCCGGCCGGCAACGCGTCCCGGCCGTTGAGCACCAGGTTGACCAACACCTGCTCGAGCCGCCCCGCGTCGGCGAAGGCCCGCATCAGGTCCGGACCGACCCGGGTCTCCAGCTGGATGTCCTCGCCGATCAGGCGGCCGAGCATCCGCTCCACGCTCGAGATCACCTCCGTCAGGTTGACCGGCCGGGAATCGACGGGTGACTTGCGACTGAACGACAGGAGCTGCCCCGTGAGCTGGTTGGCCCGCTCGGTGGCGTCGGTGATCTGGCGGATATCGGCCTGGAGCGGATCGTCGGGCCCCAGGCTCGATTGGATGAGTTCGATGTTCCCGCCGATCACGGTCATGATGTTGTTGAAGTCGTGGGCGATCCCACCCGCGAGCTGACCCACCGCCTCGAGCTTCTGGTGGTGGCGGAGCTCCTCCTCGCGACGGCGCTCCTGCGTGATGTCCTCGACCATGACCTCGTACAGGCGTCCTTCGGGGCCCTCCAGCACCTTGCCGTTGAGGCGGACCGTGATCGGGGCTCCGTCCAGCCGGACCCACTCCAGCTCGACCGCCTCGATCACCCCACGGTCGGCGTGGAGCTGCACGAGGCGCGCCCGCTGCTCCGGGTCGCGGTAGAGTCCGGCGATGCCCCGTTCCTTGAGATCGGCGGGATCGTCGTACCCCAGCATCTCGGCAAGGGCCGGATTCACCTCGTGGAAACGGCCATCCTCCGTCGAGACGTAGATCCCGAAGACAGCGTTCGTGAGGATGCTCTGGTAGCGCTCCTTCGCGCGACGCTCGGCCTCCTGGGCCTCCGCGCGGCGCTCCAGCGAACGATTCAGCGTGGTCACCACGTCGCGGACCTCCGCCGGTGCGTCGTCCGGTACCGAGACCAGAGCGCCTTCGGCCGCCGCCCTGGCTCCCCGCCGCAGGTCGATCAAGGACCGATCCACCGTCCGGTAGAGCCTCCAGGCCAGCAGCGTACCCACGAGCAACAGGACCAGGCTGGCGGCGCCCCACCGGAGAGCCGAACGGATCGCAGGCGCCCGGGCGTCGGCGGAAGGGATCCCCAACGAGACCTTCCAGCCGAGTCCCGGCACCAGGACCTTGCCGAATGTGCGGGGCACGCCGTCGGCGTCGGGAGCATGGGTCAGCCACCCGCCTGGAAAGACCTCCACCTCGTCCGGGTCACCGCCCCAGCCGAGGAAGGTCCCCACCCACCGCTCGGGTTCGTGGGACCGGGCCAGGACGATGCTGTCCCGGGAGACGATCGTGAGGAGTTCGTCTTCGTGGAGGCGGACCCGGGTCAGGACCTGCTGGAAGTCGGACAGGTCGAGGCTGCCGGCCAGCACTCCCAGGGTCCGTCCGTCGGCGTCGCGGATGGCCACGGCGATCGGCACCACCCAGGCCTCGGTGAGCGAGCCCACGTGCGGGGCGCTCACGACGACGCCCGCCTCCGCCACCGCGAGCCGGAACCAGGCCCGATCGGCCACGTTCCGCAGTCCGGTACCGGCGGTGGGGATCGTGGAGCAGACGATCTCTCCGTCCGCCTCGGCGACCATGACGTTGGTCAGGAAGTCGAGAATCCGCCGCACCGGCTGGGCCACGCTCTCGCAGCGGGCCGGGTCGAGGAGCGCGTCGGCCTGCTCGGCAGCGACGTTGGCCAGCAAGGTCGACGCCTGACTCATGAACTGCTGCGTACCCACCGCCACGGCCTCGGCCATGGCCAGCGCCGTGCGTTCCTGCAGGTCCACGGCGTTGCGGTACTCCCGTACACCTCCCCACACGAGCAACGCCGTCATCGAGACGGTGATCAGAGCCACCATCGCGACGACCTGCGCACGGATCGAGCTGAGACGAGAGAGTCTTGGCATGCTGGGTGGCTCGGGCGGGTCGATCCTACAGTATCGTCTCGCGCGAGCGGAAGCTTGATCGCGACAACGGCCGGAATGCCCCGGCTCAACCAGGCCGCGGATTCATCCGATACTCGCAACAGCACCCACGCCCGGAGCGTCCCGTGCTCGGAAAATGGATCAAAGCCCGCTTTGCGTCGAGGCGGGGCGCCCCGAAACGGCCGCCCCGTCCCGCCGAAGGCGCACCCGGACGCAGCACGGTCCGGCGCCCGCGGCCCGAGACGCCCTCACCGGCGGCGCCCCCCTCCGCCACCGGGGCCAGCGGGGCGGAGACCCAGCTCCGGGCCCAGTTCGACGCCCGTGTCGAGCTGCTCCGGCCCCACCTGCTCCGGGAAGCAGGACGGTCGGACATCGCGGAGTTCCTGCGGCTTCTGCGCGACCCGCCGGGAGGCGTGATCCGCCACCCCCCCGTGGCGGCCCAGGCCGTCCTGGCCGTGTTCCGCCGGCGGACCTTCGGCATGGCCGAGGTCACGCGCCTCATCGAACGCGACCCTGCGCTGGTCCAGAGCCTGCTCCGCCACGCCAACTCGGCGTTCTATGCCACGTCGGGGTCCCAGGCGGTCTCGGCCGTGGGCCCCGCGGTCCAGCGGATCGGGACCAACGGGGTCTACGCCGTGGTCATGTCGTCCATCATCGAAGGTCAGTTGTCCCGGCCCGGCCCCGAATACGCGGCCATGGCGCGTCAGGTGTGGGAGCACATGGTCCGGGTGGCCCCCCTGGCCCAGTCCATCGCCCGGTCCTTCGGCACCGACGCGGAGGAGGCGTACACGCTCGGGCTGCTCCACGACGTGGGCAAGCTGGTCTTCTTCGACCACGTCTCGGACCTGCGGCGGCGGCGCCGCCGCCCGGTGCGGGTGCCCAAGGCGTTCATGGACGAGGCCCTGGCCCTGCTCCACGAGCCCCTGGGCGGCCTGGCCTGCCTGGACTGGGGCCTGCCGGCCCGGTTCGCACTTGCGGTGGCCGACCACCACCGACGGGGTTCCCACAGCGTGGCGGTGCCCGGAAGCGCCGTCGTGTTCGTGGCCGAACGCATGGATCTGGCGGCCGTCAGGGGCGGGTGCCTGGACGCGGAGGCGCTCCGTTCCGAGGGAGGACTCGACGTTTCCGTCGATGCCTTGTCCGCGCTTCTGGTCCCCCCTGTTCAGCGCGTGGACCAATCTGCCGATACTTTGCGGAAAGCCCCTGCCTGAGCACGGGCACCCCTCACTTTCCGCCGTCTGCCCCCGCGTTCCGTGGCCACAATCCTCATCATCGACGACGAAGCCTCCATCCGGAGGATCGTCCGACAGGTTCTCACCCGCGAAGGGCACACCGTGCTCGAGGCGGCTGACGGCCGCGAGGGCGTCCGGCTCCAGCGGCTCGAGCGGGCGGACCTGGTCATCACCGACCTGGTCATGCCCGAGCAGGAGGGCATCGAGACCATCCGGACCCTCCTCGACGAAGACCCGGACGTCCGGATCGTGGCCATGTCCGGCGGCGGCAGGGGAGGCGCGGAGTCCTACCTCCGGATGGCCGAGTTGATGGGCGCGGTGGCCACCCTGCCGAAGCCCTTCACCCTCCAGAAGCTCCGGGACACCGTCCGCGAGGCGCTCGGGGGCGAGGACGAAGCCGGCGTCCAGCCCCCCTCGGCCGGCTGATCCCCCACCCTTCGGCGAATCTGCCCTACCCCGGCCAGAGGAACAGCACCGCCCCCCCTGCCGCGAGCGTCAGTCCGAACACCCCGACGATCCGCCCGCGGAGCGAGCGGTGGCCGAGCGTCAGGACCACCCCTCCCTTGAACACCAGGTTGGCGAGCGCTCCGACGAGGATCACCCGCCAGCCCTGGGACGGGTCCAGCCCGTCGCTCTTCATGAGCTGGGCCGTGGACAGGGTGATCGCGTCGATGTCGGTGAGCCCGGAAACGGCCGCCACGACGTAGAGACCCTCCGGCCCCAGGTACTCCCGGGCGAACGCCACCGCCAGGAGCACCGCCGCGTAGAGCCCGCCGAACACCAGAGCCGCCGTCAGGTCCGAAGGCGGCTCCTGATCCTTGAGTTCGTGACCGGCTTCGTCCGAGGTCCGCAGGAACAGGACGGCGGCCAGCGCGCCCATGAAGACCATGAGCGCCAGCATCGGGGGGGCCACGTCACCCAGGAACGCGGGCGCCACCACGGCCACCTCGGCCAGGACCCGACCGAAGACCACCACGGACGCCAGCGTGATGACCAGGGCGGCCGACGCGCTCCGGGCCGGCTCGGCGGCGCTGCGCCGGGCGTAGCTCACCGTGGTGGCGGTGCTGCTGATCAGGCCCCCGAGGAGCCCGGCGGCCACCGCTCCGCTCCGGGCCCCGAACAGCCGGAAGGCTACGTACCCGGCCATGCTGATGCCGACGATCAGCACCACCATGAACCAGATCTCGAACGGGTTGAGCACCGAGAAGGGGCCGAAGTCGCGGTTCGGCAGGATCGGCAGGATCACCAGCCCGATGAGCGCCAGCCGGACCACGGCCTCGATCTCCTCTCGGCCCATGCGGTCGGCCAGATCGTGGAGCGGGTCCTTCCAGTGGAGGAGCACGGCCACCGTGCCGGCCACCACCACCGCCGGAGTCGTGTAGCCCACTCCCAGCGCCACGCCCACCGCATACAGGACTAGCAGGTCGCTGAAAAGGGGGAGTGCACCGCGCGCAGGGGTCTCGCGAGTGCTCAGACGAGGATCGACGACGAGTCGTAGCAGAGCTACGGCGAGCGAGGAGAGACGACGTATGAGTCCGCGACCCCCCTGCGCCCAACGTGAAGCCGTATACTGACTCATGAGGCCGGGGTTGGGGCGGCACGGCCCGATCTCGGTCGTTGGCGCTCCTATCCGTAGCTTTGGCTATGGCGTCGTCGCGCCGCCTACGATCTCGGGCCGTGGCGCTCCCAACGCGGTACGCTCCCCCTTTTCAGCGACCTGCTAGGGCCGCCACCTCGGTGGTCATGCCCGCGTCGTGCGTCGGGTCCGCCCGGTGGTGTATCAGGTTGGCCACCACGAGCAACCCGCCCACCGAGACCATGCCGGCCGCCGCGAGCCAGCCCCCGAAATCGCGACCCAGGATGGCGGCCATCACGCCCAGCATCGTCACCAGGCTGAACGTCCGCACGCCCGCCTCGGGATGGTCCGACCACGTCCGCTGCAGCCCCACGAGCAGGCCGAGCCCCAGGGCGATGCCCAGGGCCTGGAGGTCGGCGCTCAACGAGGCGCCGGCCGGGAAGGCGGACGAAGGGGGCCGAAGCGTGTCATCGGGCCAACGTAGGACGACCGTGCGTCCGCTGCGACACGTCGGCGAGCGACCGCCCGCCGACCCACGGCGACGGCCCGGACGCGCCCGGCCCGGGTGCGAGCCTTCGACGGGTTTGACAAGTGAGCCGACCCCGGCTCAAGCTTGCCCGGGCCTTTGGCCCCTTCCTCCTCCCCAGGGGACCCGTGCCGAGCGTCTTCCAGGAACTCAAGCAACGCCGCATCGTCCAGATCGTGGCCTCCACCGCCGTCTCGGGCTGGGTGGTCCTCGAGGTCGTTTCCGGCCTGGTGGAACGCGGCATCCTTCCCGAGATAGTCTACCGGGTGGGGTTCGTGATCTTCCTGGGAGGGCTGGCGGTGGGGTTCGTCACCGGCTGGTACCACGGAGAGAAGGGGCACCAGCGTGCCACCCGGACCGAAGTCGTGCTCCTCGCGCTCATCGCGCTCGTCACCGGCTTCTTCTCCGTCCAGACCGTGCGCGCAGGCGACGGCCCGGAACTCGGCGAGGGCCGCTTCGAGGCCGACCGCGTCGCGGTGCTCTACTTCGGCGATCGCTCGAGGGACGGCGGCCTCGCCTACCTCGCCGACGGTCTGACCGAGTCGCTCCACGAGCGCCTCGAGGGTGTCTCCAGCCTCGACGTGGTGTCGCTGAGCGGATCGGCCCAGGTGCGCGACCGGGCGCTGTCGGTCGACAGCATCGCCTCGCTCCTCGAGAGCGGGACGGTGGTGGACGGCTGGGTCGAGCCGCGTGGCGACGAGGTGCGGATCACCGTCGTCCTCTACGACGGCGACAGCGGTGCCGAACAGGCCCGGATCTCGTTCGATCGGCCCGCTGACGAGGTGTTCGCCCTCCAGGACGACCTTTCGGAGGAGGTGGCCGCCTCGCTTCGTGAGCGCCTGGGTGAACGATTCTCCCTGCGGCGTGCCCAGGTCGGCACACAGGACGTGCAGGCCTGGACGGCGTTCCGCCGGGGACAGCGGGCCCGCCGCGAGGCGGAGGAGTCCATCGACGGCGGCGATGTCCAGGGCTTCATCGACAGCTTCACCCGTGCCGACTCGCTCTTCGCCTTCTCCGAGCAGCGCGACCCGGCCTGGGCGGAACCCACCGTCCTCCGTGCGATCCTGGCCAGCCGGTGGGGCGAACTCTCGGCTCCGGAAGATCCGGTGGAGGGCCGGGAGTACATGGAACTGGCCGTTTCACGAGCGGACCAGGCCCTGGGCAAGGACCCCCGCAATGCGCAGGCCTATTTCGTCCGCGGCACGGTACGGTTTCTCGTCTGGTACCTCGGGCTGGCTCCGTCGGCCGCGGCGGCCGATGAAGCGTTCGAGCAAGCGAGGGCCGACCTCGAACAGGCGACCACCCTCGACCCACGTCACGCGTCCGCGTTCAGCACCCTGTCGATCCTCTACTCACAGATCCCCGACCCGGTCGAGGCCAACCTGGCTGCGCGTCGGGCGTTCGAGGCGGACGAGTTCCTCCGGTCGGCCGACTCGGTGCTGCGACGGCTGTACCAGACCTCGTACGACCTCGAGCAATGGCAGGACGCCATCACCTACTGCGACCTCGGGCACCAACGCTTCCCGGATCAACCCGAGTTCGTCCAGTGCGAGTTGTGGCTCCGGGGCGCCCCCCGTGGACTCGCCCCCGACCCGGACGAAGCCTGGGCCCTCCTGGAGCGCCACCTGGCACGGGTTCCTCCGGCGGACCGACCGCGAGAGGAGATCCGGGACCGGCTGCTGGTGGCCATGGTGTTGGCCCGGGCGGGTATGGCCGATTCCGCCCGCGCGGTCATCGCGACCACCTCGGTCGATCCCGAGGTCGATCCCGATCGCGAGCTGCTCGGGGTCGAGGCGTTGGTCCACCTGGCCCTCGACGACCCCGATACGGCGGTGGAGCGGCTCAAGGTCTACCTGACCGCCAGTCCTGAGCATCGGGCCGGTTGGCAGTGGAGTTCCCATTGGTGGTGGCGGCCACTCCGCGCCAACCCCGAGTTCCAGCGAATCATCGGAGGCTGACGGCACACCGGGGCGCCTGCGTTCCGAGACCTTGGCGTTCCAGGGACTGCCGGTGCTAGCTTCGTAGTAGTACGACAGTCGGCGACCCCCCCTCCCCGGCCGGACACCCCCCTCGAGCGGCTTCGTTCGTTCCCCCGGGTGCCCGACGCAGGACGGTCGTGCGATCCCGCCGAGCACAGGGTTCGGCCGGATGCCCCCCACCAGCCCCCCCCCCAATGACCGACGCACCCCGCATCCTCCGCGTTCTCGTTGTCGCCACAGCACTCCTGGCGTCGGCATGCACCGACCCTGCCATCCAGAGCGACCCGGCGCCGGAGATCCCGGACCACCTGCTCCAGCCGGCTCTGGACATCGTCGACGGGTTCCACAACGACGGCAACCCGCACTTCTTCTTCCTCCCGCCCATCAGCAGCGTCAAGTCCGCGAGCTTCGACGGGACCGCGGACGGTACCCTTCGGCCCACGGTGGAGATCTGCCCGAGGAACGCTGCAGGCGACGGCTGTGCCGGGGCTCCAGCGCTGGCTCGATTCACCCGCGACACGGGACCGAACCGGGACCGCGTGAAGGTCGATGGCAACGAGGAGTACTTCGTCCACTGGCGGATGAACGACCACCGCCCCGAGACGGGCGCGGTCTACCGTATCCGCGTCACGCTCCACGACCGGGAGATCGGCCACGTGGACGTGGTCACGCTCCGCCAGCGCGACATCAAGGCCTACGTTCCCAATCCGGCCGGTGACGTCGTACCGATCTCGGACAACGGCGCCTTCCGGATCGCCTTCCGCCTCGAGGAGGGAGCGGTCGAGAGCCTCTTCTGTGACTTCGACGGCGACGGCGACGTGGAGGACTGCGACATCGGCGTGGAGACCGCCGGCGACGGACAGCCCACGGTGGTCACCGTCCGGACCAACGACGGCAGCGGTACGGTGGCGGTGATCACCGCTCCCGACGCCGTGTTCATCGACGAGAACGGTGCGCCCGTGGCCGAGGTTGTCGTAGCCGCCGAGGTCGAAGTCCGGCCCCCGTCCGACGACCTGATCCTCGACGACGACCAGGAGCTCCCCTACTTCGTGGAGGTGAACACCTTCCCCGGGAACGTCTTCATCGACCCCGCGGGGCCCGGCGTCGAGGTCGTGCTGTGCCAGGATACCGACGAACTCGTCGCCCGGGGGATCGGTGACGAGCTGCATTCCCAGCTCGTCCTCTACAAGGTCGGCGACGACGGTGTCACGCGGCGGCTCGAGAGCACCTTCGGCGCTCCGGAGTGCGAGGGGTACGGAGGAAGCCCGCCCGCGCCGGTGGGCGTGCTGGGAGCGCTCCAGCGGGGCGCCCGGTCCCTTCTCGGAGCCTTTGCACCGCAACCGCTTCAGGCGCGACGCCTCCACGGCGGCCTGAACACCACCGTGACCCGCGACGTCAGCCTGGACCGGGAAGCGTTCAGCACCTTTGGCGCGACCCTGGGACCGGACGCGGGCGAGAGCGTGGCCGTACTCCCTGCGTCCGGCGTGCCCGGCGAACCGGTCGAGATCCTGGTGGAGGTGCGGAACGTCCTCGGTGAACCGTTCCTCTTCGGCGGCGACGAGATCGTGGCGGACATCCTCCCCGCGCCGCTGGAAGCCCCCGGGCCCGGACCGGCGAGGTCGCCCAACGCGGGTACACCCGTCCAGGTCGTTGACGAGGGCAACGGGCACTACACCCTCTCCTACACCCCCGGCGCCGCCGGCGTCGACCGGATCCGCATCGTGCTGATCCGGGCGGACGGTCTTGGACTGGGTGAGATCGCCGGGAGCCCGTTTGAACTCGCCATCGGAGAGCACTACAGCCTCGACGGGGTGCG
This sequence comes from Longimicrobiales bacterium, assembly GCA_040216925.1. Classification (GTDB taxonomy): domain Bacteria; phylum Gemmatimonadota; class Gemmatimonadetes; order Longimicrobiales; family Gaopeijiaceae; genus JAJCZZ01. Next base: position 10,734 of record JAVJOF010000015.1, on the reverse strand, counting down.
CCCGGCCAACGCGGCGGCCGGTGCGGGGCAGGTCGTGACCCTGGTCGGGACCGACTTCCCCGGAGGGGCCACGGTCGTGTTCCGGCAGGAAGGCCAGCCCCCGGTCGAGGTGCCGAGCCTCTCGGTGAACTGGAACTCCACGTGGCTGTTCGCGCGGCTGCCCGAAGCGCTGGCGTCCTCGGGCCCGGGCGTACTCACCGAGGTACGGGTCGTGAGCCCGGAAGGCGTGAGCAACCCGCTCGTCATCCCGGTGACCTCGACCCCCGGCACGCCGGAGATCATGAAGCTGTGGGAGGCCTTCTGGAACCCCGAGGCGCCGGGCGGCTGCGGCGCGGCGTACGTCGAGTCGGACGGGACGCTGGTCCTGGACGGGGCGACGGCGATCCTGGTCCAGGCCCACGGCCTCGACGAGGTGGGTGGCCAGGTCCAGTTGCAGCAGGGCGGGAACACGTGGACCCGGGATGCCGGATGCGCCTTCAGTCAGCCGTACGCGGCCGTCGTGCCACTCCCCGGAGCCACGGACGAGGGGGACGCCGGGGGTCTCCCGGTGGATGGCGCCGCATCCGTGCGGGTGCGGACGCGGGTGGGCTCGGAATGGAGCGAGTGGAGCGCACCGATGGACGTCACCCTCTCGATCCCAGGCTAGAACAGCGGCGGAGGACGTCCCGTCGCGAGCCGGAGTCCGGCGGGCGGCCCTCACCGGGTCGCCCGCCGGAAGCGGTGTCACCTGAGGACCGATCGCACCACCGCTGAAAGAAAGTTCTGTGATTTCCCGGCGGTGCGGGCCCATCTTGGCGCACGACCTCACCCGACGAGGCCCCCTCGTCCATCGGAGTCCCTCGGTCGCCGAACGGTCGCACCCCCGTGACCGTGATCGGCCGTCGTCGCCGAGGATCGGGTGGGATTCCATCGGGCCCGGATCTGCCCGGCCTGGACCGGACGGATCGCCCCCCCCGACGAGGCCCTCCATGCTCCGCTCCCCCCGCTTCCTCCGAATCCTCGGTGCGGTCGCAGTCCTCCTCGTGGCCGCGTGTTCCGACCAGCCTGTCGCGTCCGACGGATCCGGCGAGGTCCCGGGCGACCTCCTGCAGCCGGCGCTCAGTATCGTCGACGGCAACAACAACGACGGCAACGCCCACTTCTTCTGGCTCAAGCCGATCACCGACGTGAAGCCCAACAGCTTCGACGGCGTGGCCGACGGGACGCTGGAGCCGACGGTGGAGATCTGCCCGAGGAACGCAGACGGCGACGCATGTGCCGAAGGCCCCGCCCTGGTGAACTTCACCCGGAACAGCGGACCCGACAGGGACCGGATCGAGGTCAACGACCGCGACGAGTACTTCGTCCACTGGCGCATGAAGGACCACGAGCCGGAGACCGGCACGGTCTATCGCATCCGGGTCACCCTCCAGGGCCAGGAGTTCGGTCACGTGGACGTGATCACGCTCCGGCAGCGCGACATCAAGGCCTACGTCCCGAATCCCGCCGGGGACGTGATCCCGATCTCGGACAAGGGAGCGTTCCGCATCGCGTTCCGGATCGAGGAAGGGGCGCTGGAGAACCTCTTCTGCGACTTCGACGGCGACGGCGACGTCGAGGACTGCGAGGCGGACGTCGAGCAGGCCGGCGACGGCGTGGACACGGAGGTCACGGTCCGGACGCAGGGCGGTGACGACGTCGTGGCGGTGGTCCGGGCGCCGGACGGCGTCTTCCAGGATGCCAGCGGGAATCCGGTGCCCAACGTGGTCGTCACCGCCGAGGTCGAGGTCGGTCCTCCTTCCGACGACCTCCTGACGGACAACAACCAGGAGCTTCCGTACTTCGTCGAGATCAACACCTTCCCCGGCGACGTCTTCATCGACCCCAACGGGCCGGGCGTCTCGGTGGTCATCTGTCAGGACGGCGCCGAGTTGAACAACCGGGGTGTCGTCGACGCGCTGCACCCCCAGCTCATCCTCTACAAGGTCAGCGACAGCGGGACCACCCGACGCCTCGAGAGCACCTTCGGCGCCCCCGAGTGTGCAGGCCACGTGCCGGCACCGGCTCCCTCGGGCGTGCTCGGGTACCTGAAGTGGGGCGCCCGGAAGCTCCTGGGCGTGGTCGGGCCCCAGCCGTTGGTGGCCACCCGCCGCCTCCACGGCGGCCTGAACACGACCGTCACGCGGGACATCAGCCTCGACGAAGCGTTCAGCACCTTCGGAGCCGCCCTCGGGCCCAACGCGGCGGAAACGGAGGCCGTGCTCCCGACCCAGGGGCAGGTGGCGGTGCCGGTGGACATCAGCATCCAGGTCCGGAACGCCCTGGGCGAGAACCTGGCCTTCGCCGGTGACCTCCCGGAGGTCGAGGTGGTGGCCGGGCCCAGCACGGGTGTGGTGGCCTCCGTCGTGGACGAGGGGGCGGGGCTCTACACCGCCACCTACACCCCCCTGGCCGCCGGCGAGGATACCATCCGGATCGTCCTGACACGCGCCGACGGGCTCCCCCTGGGTGCCATCGGCGGGAGTCCCTTCACCCTCGACATCGTCTGTGCACTGCCCCAGAGCCTGGTCACGGTCACCGTGACCCCGGGCGCCGACTGCTCGACGCCCAGCGAGGTGGCCACCTTCGAGCTGGCCATGCAACTGGTCCAGACCGGGGGCACCATCCTGGCCAACAGCGGCACGCACCTGGTGGAGAACCTCGTCGTCGACCGCCCCGTGACCATCGGCGAGGTGACGGGCGCCACCGCCCTGATCCAGAACGACACGGCCCGTCAGAGCTTCCTCGTGGACGGGTACACGTCGGGCACCGTCATCATCGAGGACCTGGATTTCGTCAACAACGCCGAGGGGGTCAACGCGGCGCTGCAACGCTCGGCGAGTATCCGCGCCAAGGGCGTGTACGACGACGTCGTCATCCGGAACAACGGCTTCGTGAACCTGCCCGACTCCTCCAACAGCGGGGTCCGGGCCGACACGAGCACGGTGGCCGGATCCACCATGCTCGTCGAGGGGAACACCTTCGCCGGAGGGCGCACCGGGGTGGTGGCCACCGGCACGTCCGACCCCTTCCCCTTCGTCACGGTGCGCTCCAACTCCTTCGCGGACCATGTGGCCCGGGCCGTTCAGTTCCAGGTGGAGGCCGACGGCGACATCTTGGACAACGAGATGATCCGCTGCGGCGATGTCTGCATCCAGTATCAGCAGGCCTCCAACGGAACCATCAGCGGCAACGACGTCGGCGACTGCGGCCCGACCGGGTGCATCCGGGTGTTCGGCGGAGCGGTCGACGTGGTCGGAAACACCATCAGTGACCACACCCTGTTGCCCGCATCCCCCGGCGCCTTCCACAACGCCGTCCGCTTCAGCTCCGGCGCCACGGGCGAGGTCAACGGCAACGTCATCGACGGCTGCGGCTGGGGTGTGTGCATCCAGGTGGCCTTCGGAGCGACCGCCGAGGTGCGCAACAACACCATCACCGCGTACGAAGCGCACGATACCGAGGCGGGCATCATCGGGTTCGGCGGAGTGGACGACGATCCGCTGGCCAACCAGCCCGCGACCCTCACCGCCGTCACGGGCAACGTGATCACGGGCGTCGGAACCGGGAGCGGCACGCCGAGCGACTTCGACTACTACGCGCTCAAGATCAACGGCATCATGATGCGGAACGCCGACGCGGGAGAGGTCTCGGGCAACGTCATCACCAATGCGGCCCAGGGCATCAACGTCTTCCAGAATGCCACCATCGCGTCGGGCCACGACAACGTCGTGGACCAGACCCGGATCGCCGTCAACGGGTACCTGAACAGTTCGGTGACCCTGACCGACAGCGACTTCACGAACTGGGTCCAGGCCATCAACGACGCCGACGGCACGCTGACGGGCAACCTGCAGTGCAACTGGTGGGGCACGGCGTCGGGGCCGACCGGTGCGGTGTCTGCGAGCCTGTCGCCCGCGTTCTGGGCACCCTACGCCGACGGGCCCGTCGCCAACGGCGGATCCGGCGCCTGCTCACCTCAGGCGGGCGTCTACTACTGGGATCCGGCCAGCGGGGGCAACGGCCACTACTACGAGTGGGTGCCGTCTGGGAGCGTGCTCTGGACCACGGCCAGGACCGCCGCCGAGGCACGCACGGCGTACGGGCTTCCGGGTCACCTGGTGACCATCACTTCGGCAGCCGAACTGGCCTTCCTCGGAACCGTCCAGAACGACTCGATCCAGACCTCGTGGAGGCCCTGGATCGGCCTCAGCGACGCCGCGACCGAGGGCACGTTCGTCTGGGTGACGGGCGAGCCGTTCTCCTTCAGCAACTGGAGCGTGGGAGAGCCCAACAACCTCGCCGGCGAGGACTACGTCGAGATGTTCTCCAATCTGGAATGGAACGACGCGCCCAACGCCCACGGGTTCACCACCAGCTACCTGGTGGAGTTCCCCACGGGCGGGCCGCTGCCCACGCCCTCGGCGGCGGCGGTGCAGCCTGTGGGGCCCACGATCGACCGAGGGGGCTCCGGTGGCGCCCACGCGCGTGAGGGAGGACCGCCGAACCAGGACTAGTCGAAGTCGTTCCCCTGAGCGCCCCCGGCGCCCTGAGGCAGCAGGACCGCGGGCCGGCCCCTCTCTGGAGGGACCGGCCCGTCGCTTCCTACCCCGGCCAGAGCGCCGCCTCCGGACCTCTCAGTCGCCGGCCTCCACGTACAGCTCCCCCCCCTTTTCCCGGAAGCTCTCGGCCATCTCCTTCATGCCGGTCTCGACGGCCTCCACCGTGTCCATCCCGTGCTCCTCCGCGAAGCGCCGGATGTCCTCGGTGATCTTCATCGAGCAGAACTTGGGCCCGCACATGGAGCAGAAGTGGGCCACCTTGGCGCCTTCGGCGGGAAGGGTCTCGTCGTGGTACTCGATGGCCGTCTGGGGGTCGAGCGCCAGGTTGAACTGGTCCCGCCAGCGGAACTCGAAGCGGGCCCGGGACAGGGCGTCGTCCCACTCCTGGGCGCCCGGATGGCCCTTGGCCAGGTCGGCGGCGTGGGCGGCGATCTTATAGGTGATGACCCCGCGCTTGACGTCGTCGCGGTTGGGCAGCCCCAGGTGCTCCTTCGGGGTCACGTAGCAGAGCATGGCCGTGCCGTACCACCCGATCTGGGCGGCCCCGATGGCGCTGGTGATGTGGTCGTATCCCGGCGCGATGTCGGTGGTGAGCGGCCCGAGCGTGTAGAACGGCGCCTCGTCGCACCACTCGAGCTGCTTCTCCATGTTCTCCTTGATCAGGTGCATCGGCACGTGGCCCGGACCCTCGTTCATCACCTGGACCCCGTGCTCCCACGCGATGCGGGTCAGATCACCCTGCACCTTCAACTCGGCGAACTGGGCCTCGTCGTTGGCGTCCGCGATGGATCCGGGACGCAGGCCGTCTCCCAGCGAGAACGAGACGTCGTAGTGCGCCATGATCTCGCACAGCTCGGGGAAGTTCGTGTAGGTGAAGTTCTCCTTGTGATGGGCCATGCACCACTTGGCCAGAATCGAGCCGCCGCGGCTCACGATGCCCGTGACCCGGTTCGCCGTCAGGGGGATGAACCGCAGGAGCACGCCGGCGTGGACGGTGAAGTAGTCCACACCCTGCTCGCACTGCTCGATGATCGTATCCCGGTACAGCTCCCAGGTCAGTTCCTCGGGCACCCCGTCGACCTTCTCCAGGGCCTGGTAGATCGGCACCGTGCCGATGGGGACGGGGGAGTTCCGGATGATCCACTCCCGCGTCTCGTGGATGTGCTTGCCCGTGGACAGGTCCATGACGGTGTCCGCACCCCAGAGGGTGGCCCAGCGGAGCTTCTCGACCTCCTCCTCGATGGAGGAACTGACGGCGGAGTTTCCGATGTTGGCGTTGATCTTGACCTTGAAGTTCCGGCCGATGGCCATGGGTTCGAGCTCGGGGTGGTTCACGTTGGCCGGGATGATGGCCCGGCCCCGGGCCACCTCCGACCGCACGAATTCCGGCTCCATGCCCTCACGGATGGCCACGAACTCCATCTCGGGGGTGATCTCGCCCCTCCGGGCGTACGTCATCTGCGTCACCGCCGAGCGGCCGCGGACGGTGCGGCGGGCCAGCCCTTCCGGCATCTCGACGGCCGCGGAGGGAGCACGGGTCCGGCCCGTCTCCTCGACGCCCCGGGCCTCGATCCACGCCTCGCGCAGCGGGGGCAGGCCCCTGCGCACGTCGAGGTCACGGGGACCACTGGTGTCGTAGACCCGGAGCGGAGGCTCCCCGGTCAGGTGGATCTCCCGCATGGGCACCCGGACACCGTGCGATCCTTCGACGTGGATCTTCTTCGAATTCGGGAAGGCCCCCGGATAATCGGTGCCCACGTCCTCGGTGGCCGGCGCCACCCGCCGGCCGTTGCCGGACACCCCGGCCCCGTTCCGGGCGGACGGGGCCGGCTCGACGGGATCGGGAACCACGGGAAGGTCGGCGCGGGTCGGGTGCTCGCTCATGCTTGCTCCACCTCGGGAAGGGTCGTCCGGGCGGGAGAGCCGCGAGAGGCGGGACGCGATCCCGGATCGGGATCGACCGTGTCCGCCCGCCGCACTCCCTCCGCCGGTCTGAACCGGATCAGGTTCCAAGGGTCTGTCTCAATCTCGGCGGCGCGACCCCTCCCGGAGTCGCCCGCAGGGATGCCCCTGGCGGCTCCCTGAAGCTACGGGAGGGGGGGCCGGGGCACAAAGGGAGAGGGGCGCCGAGCGCCGCACCGGGCCCGCCTCCGACCCATCCGGCCATTCCGGTGGCGCCGGGAGCGGGCGATGGTACCCACCCACCCGACCGTCTACGGGTGGGTTCACAGGGGCCCCCGACCCGGCCTCGGGCACCCCGCTCGTCGCCCCACACCGAGGAACGGGGCTCGGGGCTCGACACACATATGGAAATATATATATTACCATACTACCATCACCGGGCATCATACCCGATCAAACCGAGGATCGACCATGGCCGTGACCGACCTGACCGACGCCACCTTCGAAGAGAGCGTGAAGGGCGAAGGCATAACCGTAGTGGACTTCTGGGCGCCTTGGTGCGGACCGTGCCGTGTCGTCGGCCCCGTCATCGAGGAACTGGCGGCGGAGCATCCCGACATCCGCTTCGCCAAGGTGAACGTCGACGACAACCAGCAGACGGCCGGCGCGTTCGGTGTCCGCTCGATTCCCACCATCGGCTTCTTCAAGGACGGCGAGCCCGTGGGCGCCGTGGTGGGCGCCTACCCGAAGGAGGCGCTGGAAGACGTGATCCGGCAGGTTCGGGAGCACCAGCCCGACGCGGCGGAGTCCCCCGACGACGGAGGGTGATCAGGACGGCACCGCCAGGAGCAGCGCCACCGGCACCCGCGCGAGCCAGCACAAGGTGCGGATCCAGTTCGAGGCCACCAGGCGCCGGTGTGCGTCGGCGTCGAAGCCGCGGCTCAGGCGGCGGTGGCACGGAACGGACAGCCCCGCGGTGGTCAGCCAGATCACGGCCAGCAGCGCCAGTCCGGCGGAGGCCACGGGTCGGGCCGCGGGACCCGCGCTGACCCACAGCCACACGGCCGCAGCCAGTTCGGTGGTCATGAGGGGGATCACCACCAGTCCGGTCCGTCGCCCGTGGCCGGCTTCGTAGGCCACGAAGCCGTCGCGCCCGACGCCCGCCATGAGCGGGTAGTGCACGATCTGGACGAAGAGGATCACGCCTGCCATGAGCAGCGTGCTCACCAGGTGGACGGCCGCCAGCCACGTCACGGCCGGCACGGGATCGTACGGAGGGGCACCATGGAAGGAAGTACCGAGGCGTCCGGGAATGGTTCAGCCCCCGAACGAGACGCGCCGCCCGGCCCCGAAGGGCACGGGCGGCGCGGGCTGCCTCACTACCGAGGGACCCTTGTTGAACGGCTGAGTGCCGACGAACCGTCCGCCGTCCCTTCGGGAGGGCGTGACGTCGGGCCCGCCAGGGGTAACCCTCTTGATGTGGAGTCGGCCCTCGAGTTGGAAGACAGCCGACTGGGCACGGTGTCACGACCCGCGCTCTGACCGTGGGTAAACGCCGCCCGTTCGAGTGTTCCGATCGGCCTCAGCCCCCGGGGCCTCGCCGGGTCCATGCGACGATGGCACCGCAGTTGGCCCCCGGCCCGCTGTACTGGGATGGAACCGACGCGGCCGACGGGTAGAACTCCAAGGCCTCGAGCGCTTCGACCGAGACGAGGTCGTCCAGGGACCCGTCCCCGCCTCCCTGCCGCAGCGGCGCCCCGTCGACGTAGATGATGGGAGGGCAGTTTCCCCACAGGAGGGAGGCCCGCCGGAAGAGGTAGACCGGCCGCTGGCCCGCCACGGCTCCGGACGTGGCCATCAGGGTCATCATGGGCAGACGGCTCAGGATGTCCGTCGGCCGGGTGGGCGTCATGGCCTCGATGGCCTCCCGGTCGAGGAACCGGCCCAGGCCGCTGCGTTCCCGCTGGTAGAATCCGTTCCGCTCGAGGTGCGGGACCGAGCGTTCCACCTCCACCACCATCTCGTCCAGCGCGATCGCCTGCTCGCCCAGCCGCACCTCGACGCGGGTGGTGCCGCTTCCCAGAGCCAGCGGTGCGCTCTCCGCCGTGGCGTAGGCGATGTGTCGCGTCCGGACCCGGTACGGACCCTCCCCGTCGGCGGGCATCAGGACGAACCTGCCGAGGCGGTCCGTGAGCATGCCCGCCACGACCGCGCCCGTGGCCTCCAGGAGCTCGACCTGGACGCCCTCCACGGGTTGCCCGTCCGACGACATCGCCACGCCCTGGAGCGTGGGCACGGCCGTTCCCTCCGCGCCCTCCGGCTCCATCGTCGAGCCTTCGAGGCGCAGATCGACCCGGACCGGCTCGTCGGCCCGCGTCCGGGCATCCCCCGGCGCCGAGCGCACGGGCCCGGCCCGGGCCTCCACCCTCACGTCCAGGCCCGGCGGCAGGTCGCAGAGCCGGTACGCCCCCTCCACGTCCGTCGTGTCCCGTGGCACCGGCCGCCCCGGCGGCCAGCCGTCCACCACCCGGACCTCGATGCCGGGCACCGGCGTGCCTGCACCGTCCCTCACGAAGCCCACCACGAGGGACCCGGTGGGGTCGGTGCACCCGAACGCCAGGAGCCGGGACAGCGGGGGGATCGCCAGGGCCACGTCCACCACCGAGTCCGCCCGGACGCCGACCTCCCGCCAGCCGGGATCCAGGCCCAGGGAGTCGAGCGCCGGGTGGGAGAACCCGATCCGGTACACGCCGGGGGGCACCTCGCGGATGGTCCAGCGCCCCGCCTCGTCCGCGACGGTCCGCCACGCCCGGCCAGCCAGACGCACCTCGGCGCCGCCGAGGGGCCGGCCCGCGACGCTGTCCCAGACGGTGCCCCGCACCGAACCGCGCGGTTGGTCGGCGCTCCAGATCAGCTCGGACTCGCTCTCCGCCCGGACCACCGCGCTTCCGAACTCCTGCACCCCGGTCACCATGAGCCGGTCCTCCATGCGCGCGGCGGCCCCCATCGCCCGGCGGAGCGTCAGCAACGGCGCCTGGATGAACCAGTCCCGGACGATCCAGCGTCCGTCGGCGAGTTCGAGGAAGCCCACCTCGCCACGGGCCCGGTCGTTGCCCGGCGCCCGGGGCAATCCGGTGTAGGAGAACTCGACCCGGTCCAGGCGCAGCGAAGTCTCGTCCAACCAGACCGTGCCCTCGATGTCCGTGGTATCCCGGTCCGGCACCGGCTCGAAGGCCAGCCCGATCAGGTCTTCCCGTCCGTCGACGTCCTCCCGGAGCCGGAAGCAGTGCGTCCGCAGGAACGTCTCGGACAGGAGCACGCCGGCGTCGGGGCCGTAGTAGAAGAGGTACCCGTCCTGGTCGCGGACGTATCCCCCCTCCGCCAGATCCTCCGGAGACAGCGTCCGCACCGAGTTGCCACCCCGGCCGCGGGCCACCTGGCGGCTCTCGTCCACCACGGCCGCGCCGTCCATGTCCAGGTGGCGCACGCGCCGCTCGATCTCGAACGTCAGTCCGGCCTGGCGCTCCGTCCACGACGCGGCGGCCAACGCCTTGCGTGCCTGATCCCAGACGGCCTGCGTGCGCCCCCCCGGATCGTCGGTGAAGGAGCACCGCCGGCGCCCCGCCTCCACCTCCAACCCCTCCAGACGAACCGGCACGGACGCGACCTCCACGTCGAACGTGGCCGCGCCGCTGCCGGCCACCACGACGGGTCCCGCCCGCACTTCCGCGAACCCGATGCGCTCGACGTCCAGCCAGTACGTCCCGGCGGACGGCAACAGGATCCGGTAGCGCCCGTCCTCGGCGGTGAGGAACTGATGGCCGGTCGGGGTCCCGTCCACCACGGTCCGCACCATGGCCCCCACCAGCGGACGACCGCTGCCGGCCTCCGTGACGGTGCCCACCACGGCCTGGGCCGCGAGCGGAACTCCGCCGGCCAGGACCCACGCCGCCACGATGTTTCGAGCCACCCACCGCACGAGGCCTCCACGAGTAGATCTCCCGCCTCCACCCCATTCTCTAAAGACGCACGAGGCGGCGGATCGTTTCCCGATCCTGGTGTGGTGTCTCGAACGTTCGGGAGGACTAGCAGGTCGCTGAAAAAGGAGAGCGCACCGCGCGCAGGGGTCTCGCGAGTGCTCAGACGAGGATCGACGACGAGTCGTAGCAGGGCGGGCACCGCGACCGCAGGTCGTGGTCCGAGCGAGGAGAGACGACGTATGAGTCCGCGACCCCCCTGCGCCCAACGTGAA
>JAVJOF010000009.1:0-16484 GCA_040216925.1 Longimicrobiales bacterium | reverse complement strand
ACGCGACCGCGTCTCCACCGTGCTTCTTCGCCTGCGTCAGCGTGATCGCTGCCGTCAGCGTCGTCTTCCCGTGGTCCACGTGACCGATCGTTCCCACGTTCACGTGCGGCTTTGTCCGCTCGAACTTCTCCTTACCCATCGATCTCTCTTCTCGCTTCGGGAGGGTTCAGGCCTGGCTCAGTCGTTTCCGGAGCCGCCGGAGGACATGATCTCCTCCGCCTTCGACTTCGGAACCTCTTCGTACTGCGCGAACTGCATGGTGTACACCGCCCGGCCCTGGCTCAGCGAGCGCAGGGTGGTGGAGTAGCCGAACATCTCGCCGAGGGGCACCGACGCGCCGATCACCCGGGCACCTGCACGGTCCGTCATCCCGCCCACCTTGCCGCGGCGGGAGGACAGGTCTCCGATCAGGTCGCCCATGTACTCGGCAGGCGTCACCACCTCGACGTCCATGACCGGCTCCAGAAGGACGGGCTTGGCCTTCCGCACGCCCTCCTTGATGGCCATGGAACCGGCGATCTTGAAGGCCATCTCGTTCGAGTCGACGTCGTGATACGACCCGTCGATGAGCTCGACCTTCACGTCGATGACCGGGTAGCCCGCCAGAACGCCGGTCTCCAGCGCCTCGCGCATCCCGTTCTCGACCGACCCGATGTACTCACGGGGGATCGATCCACCGACGATCTTGTCCTCGAACACGAAGCCGCTGCCGGGCTCGCCCGGCTCGATGTTGATGACCACGTGCCCGTACTGTCCGCGACCACCGGTCTGGCGGACGAACTTGGCCTCGACACCCTCCGCGCGCTGGCGGATGGTCTCGCGGTACGCCACCTGCGGGCGGCCGATGTTGGCCTCGACGCCGAACTCACGGCGCAGCCGATCGACGATGATCTCGAGGTGCAGCTCACCCATCCCGGAGATGATGGTCTGACTCGTCTCCGGATCGGTGAACACGCGGAACGTCGGATCCTCGTCGGCCAGCTTGACCAGCCCGTTCGTGAGCTTGTCCTGGTCGGCCTTGGTCTTGGGCTCCACGGCCACCGAGATGACCGGCTCCGGGAAGTCCATCGCCTCGAGGATGATCGGGTGGTCCGCGTCGCACAGCGTGTCGCCGGTCTTGACCTCTTTCAGACCGATGGCCGCCGCGATGTCTCCGGCGTAGACCTCGTCCCGTTCCTCACGCTTGTTGGCGTGCATCTGCAGGATCCGGCCGACGCGCTCGCGCTTGTCCTTCGTGGCGTTGTGCACGTAGGACCCGGAGGGGAGCGAACCCGAGTAGACCCGGAAGAACGTGAGCTTACCCACGTACGGGTCGGTCATGATCTTGAACGCGAGCGCCGCGAACGGAGCGTCGTCGGACGCCTCACGGTTCTCGTGCGTCTCGTCGTGGTGCGGCAGGTGCCCCTGGATCGCGGGGATGTCCACCGGAGACGGCAGGTAGTCGATGACCCCGTCCAGCAGTGCCTGCACGCCCTTGTTCTTGAAGGCCGAGCCACAGAAGACCGGGAAGATCGACCCGGCGATGGTGGCCGAGCGGACGGCGTGGCGCACCTCGTCCACGGTCAGCTCCTGGCCCGCCAGGTACTTCTCGATCAGCTCATCGTCGTGCTCCACCGCGGCCTCGATCAGGGCGCCGCGGAGCTCCTCGATGGTGTCCTTCAGGCCGTCGGGCACCTCGCCCTCGGAGAACTTCGCGCCCATCTCGTCTTCGAAGACGATGGCCTTGCGGCTGACGATGTCCACCATCCCGGTGAACAGCTCACCCTCGCCGAGGGGATACTGGATCGGGTGGGCATTGGCGCCCAGCCGGTCGCGCATCATCTCGACCACGTTCATGAAGTCCGCGCCGGTCCGGTCCATCTTGTTGACGAACGCGATGCGCGGGACGCTGTACCGATCGGCCTGCCGCCAGACGGTCTCGGACTGCGGCTCGACGCCGCCCACGGCGCAGAACACCGCGACCGCACCGTCGAGCACGCGGAGCGAGCGCTCCACCTCGGCCGTGAAGTCCACGTGGCCGGGGGTGTCGATGATGTTGATCCGGTACTCGGTGTCGAACCGGTTCCAGTGTGCGGTGGTCGCGGCGGACGTGATGGTGATTCCCCGCTCCTGCTCCTGCTCCATCCAGTCCATCGTCGCTGCACCGTCATGCACCTCGCCCACCCGGTGCACGCGTCCCGTGTAGAACAGGATGCGCTCCGTGGTGGTCGTCTTGCCGGCGTCGATGTGCGCCATGATGCCGATATTGCGCAGGTGCGGCAGTGGCGTGATCCGGGGCATCTATCGAGTCCTCAAAGCTGTGTCGAATCGCAATAAAAAGGAGCGCGGTCTGGTCTGGCGACTTCCAAATCCGGCAAGTCGCGCTCGTCCGCGCTCCCATGACCGGAGAGGGCCCGCAGGCCATCGCGCGTCTCGTCTTGTCTTTGGTACCGACCGGCCGGAGCCGGGTCCCTCGGAGGGCTCCCGCCCCCGTTCCTGCTACCAGCGGTAGTGGGCGAACGCCTTGTTGGCTTCGGCCATCCGGTGGGTGTCTTCCTTCTTCTTGACCGTCGAACCTTCGCTGCGGCTGGCGGCGAGGAGCTCGGCGGCCAGGCGCTCGGACATGCTCTTTTCCGAGCGTCCGCGGGCGAAGCTGATGAGCCACCGCGTCGCCAGGGCGGTACGGCGCTCGGGCCGGACCTCCACGGGCACCTGGTAGGTGGCACCACCCACCCGGCGGCTCTTCACCTCGAGGGCCGGCTTCGCGTTGTTCAGCGCCTGCTGGAACACGTTCTCGCCGGGCTGACCCGAGCGCTGCTCCAGAAGGTCGATGGCATCGTAGAAGATGGCCTCGGCCGTGGACTTCTTTCCGTCCACCATCAACGCGTTGATGAACTTCGTGACGGTGGTCGATTCGAACTTGGGATCCGGAGGAGTCTCTCTCCGGTCTGCGCGGGAACGACGGCTCATTTCCTAATCCCTTACTTGGGCCGCTTGGCCCCGTACTTGGAACGCCCCTGGCGACGGCCGTCGACGCCCGAAGCGTCCAGCGTCCCACGAATGATGTGGTACCGCACACCGGGAAGGTCCTTCACACGGCCACCCCGGATGAGCACGATCGAGTGCTCCTGCAGGTTGTGGCCTTCGCCTCCGATGTACGCGGTGACCTCGTAGCCGTTGGTCAGCCGCACACGAGCCACCTTCCGGAGCGCCGAGTTCGGCTTCTTCGGCGTGGTGGTGTAGACGCGCGTGCACACGCCCCGCTTCTGCGGGTTCTTCTGGAGCGCCGGAGCCTTGTTCTTCTTCTGAACGGCTTTCCGGCCCTTCCGGACGAGCTGGCTGATGGTCGGCATGGATCCCCGTGATAAAAAACGCGCCTTGCGGCGCATCGTCCGGGCCCCGCCTGAGGGGCCTTTCCGATAGAGCTTGTAAAGGTAGAAACGCTCCCGGGGGGTGTCAACGGGTAGAGGCGTGCGGTTGTGGGGATTCGGCGCGTTGGGTGGGCGCGTTGGGTGGGGGTCGGCGAGGGGCGTCCCCTTCCGGGGGCGGGCAATGCTTGCCGGCCGGTGCCGCTGCGGTCGTCCGTTGTCCATCGGTCCTGCGAAGGCCGCGGGGTCTGTCCGCTGCCATGCCCCCGGAAGGGGACGCCCCTCGCCTCACGCGATCCTGCGGCACCCCCGGGTCACGTTTCGGAGGGGCCGTGGCGGGCTGCGCCCGCCTCGGGCCGGGAGGGAGGCGGGCGCAGCCCCGCCACGGCATCCAGGACGCCCTGGGAGCCCCCCACAGGCGCGCAGGTCGCTAGGGGCCGCGGCCCCTAGCGAGCGCCCCGCGCCGCCGCCCACCGTACAGAAGCGCACAACCAAGGCGGGCGCAGCCCGCCACGGCCCACCCCCGTCGGCCAGGCGTTCATTACGACCCGCCCCCGCCTGGCCGAGGGCCGGGGCCCCCGTGCTCTCCCCGAGGGGCTCGAAGCGCACAAACCCCAGCGGGCATCTCCGAACGAAGAAGGCACCCCCGGGCACCCGCGGCCCGCCGACGCTCCTTGGATTCGGAGCGAAGCGCCCCCTCGGGGAGGGCACGGGGGCCCCGGCCCCACCACCACGAACGCCCGCACAACGACGAAGGGCGCCCCGGCCTGAAACGGCCGAGACGCCCCCGCGTCAACCCGATGTCCGGAAGAACCTACTCGCCTTCCAGACCCTCGAAGTCGATCCCGTCTCCGAGTCCGAGACCCGCCAGCTCCCCGGCTTCGGACAGCGGCAGGATCTCCTCGTCGTAGAACGACTGCTCGACCATGAACTCTACGTTCTGGTACCGGTGGATGCCCGTACCGGCGGGAATCAGGTGGCCGATGATGATGTTCTCCTTCAGCCCCAGGAGGTCGTCCCGCGCCCCGCGAACGGCGGCGTCGGTCAGCACCCGGGTGGTCTCCTGGAAGGAGGCCGCGCTGAAGAACGACTCGGTGGTCAGACTCGCCTTCGTGATGCCCAGCAGGAGCGGCTCCGAACGCGCCGGCTTCTTGGTGTCATGGATGGCCTGCTGGTTGGTCTGACGGAACTCCATCCGGTCGACGTTCTCGCCCTCCAGGAGGGCCGTCTCGCCGGCGTCGGTGATCCGGACCTTCTGCAGCATCTGACGCACGATCACGCCGATGTGCTTGTCGTTGATCTTCACGCCCTGCAGACGGTAGACCTCCTGGATCTCGTTCAGGAGGTACTCCTGCACGGCCCGGGGGCCCTTGATGCGCAGGATGTCGTGCGGGTTGATCGGACCCTCGCTGAGGCGGTCTCCGGCGCGCACCTGGTCGCCCTCGTGGACGCGCATGTGCTTACCGACCGGCACGTCGTAGGTCCGGGACGGCCCGGTCTCGGGCGTCACGTGGACCTCGCGCTTGCCTCGCTTGATGCCGCCGAAACTGATGGACCCGTCGATCTCGGTGATCACGGCCGGATCCTTCGGGCGCCGCGCCTCGAACAGCTCGGCCACCCGGGGCAGACCGCCGGTGATGTCGCGGGTCTTGTAGACCTCCCGGCTGATCTTCGCCAGCGTGTCGCCGGGGTTGACCTTGTCGCCGTCGTGGACGGTGAGCTGTGCGCCCACCGGCACGATGAACTCCTTCAGCTTCTCGTTCTTCTTGGTGTCCTTCCGGAGCTGGATGGTCGGGTGGAGCTTCTTGTCCCGGTCCTCGATGATGGTCATCTGACGACGACCCGTGGACTCGTCCAGCTCTTCCCGCATGGTCACGTCTTCGACGATGTCCTGGAACTTCACGACACCGACCGAGTCGGCCACGATGGGCTCGGAGTAGGGATCCCAGCTGAAGAGCAGGTCGCCGGCCTCGATGGCCTCGCCTTCCTCGACCGCCAGGCTGGCGCCGTACGGCACGCTCAGGCGGCTGCGGACCTGACCTTCCTTGGTCTTCAGGACGATCTGACCCTCACGCGACGTGACGATCAGGTCCTCGTCCGGCGTCTGGACCGTGGTCACACGCTCCAGGCCGACGACGCCCTCGATCTTGGACTTCCGCTGCGTCTGCGCCGCGATGCGCGACGCCGTACCACCGATGTGGAACGTCCGCAGCGTGAGCTGCGTGCCGGGCTCTCCGATGGACTGCGCGGCCAGGATGCCCACGGCCTCGCCGATGTCCACCGTCTTCATGGTGGCCAGGTTCCGGCCGTAGCACTGCTGGCACACGCCCCGCTTGGACTCACACGTGAGCACCGAGCGGATCTTCACCATCTGGATGCCGGCGTCCTCGATGGCGTCGGCGGCCTCCTCGTCGATGAGCGCACCGGCTTCCACCAGCAGCTCGCCGTCGATCGGATCGTAGACGTCTTCCAGGGCCACGTTGCCGACGATACGGTCGGCCAGCGGCTCGATGATGTCCTCGCCCTCCTTCAGGGCGGTCATCTCGAGACCGAGGATGGTGCCGCAGTCCTCGGACGTGATGGTCACGTCCTGGGCCACGTCCACCAGACGCCGCGTCAGGTAGCCGGCGTCGGCCGTCTTCAGCGCCGTGTCGGCCAGACCCTTCCGCGCGCCGTGGGTGGAGATGAAGTACTCCACCACCGTCAGTCCCTCGCGGAAGTTCGACTTGATCGGGCTCTCGATGATCTCGCCGATGCCACCGGTCAGCTTCTTCTGGGGCTTGGCCATCAGGCCACGCATCCCGGCGAGCTGACGCATCTGGTCCCGGTTACCCCGGGCGCCGGACGTCATCATCATGTACACCGGGTTGAAGCCGTCCTTCGACCGCTCCAGGTGGCGCACCATGGCGTCGGCCACGTCGTTGTTCGCGTGGGTCCAGGTGTCGATGACCTTGTTGTACCGCTCGCCGTTGGAGATGAAGCCGCTGGCGTAGGCCCGCTGGAAGCGTCCCACCTGCTCGTCGGCCTCGGCCAGGATCTCGGCCTTCTCGCCCGGCACCTCCATGTCCTCGATGCCCACGCTGATGCCACCCAAGGTGGCGTAGCGGAAGCCGAAGTCCTTCAGGGAGTCCAGGAACTCGGTGGTACGGCTGAGCCCGACGTTGGTGAAGCAGTCGAACACCAGGTCACCCAGTTCCCGCTTGCCGAACGTGGTGTTGAAGAAGCCCAGCTCGTCGGGGATGATCGAGTTGAAGAGCACGCGGCCCGCGGTGGTCCGCAGCCACTTGCCCTGCACCTCACCGGACTCGTCTTCGCCACCGGGACCCTTGAACCAGAACCACACCGGGCTCTGGAAGGTGACCGCGTCGCGGCTGAGTGCCATCTCGACCTCGCCGTACGAGCCGAGGCGCGGAGCGCCTTCGAAGATGGCGTCCAGCTCGTCGCTGGCCTTCTGGCGACGGCTCTTGGCCACCTTCGTGTCGCCGGCCACCCGCTCCAGGTCCCCGATCTTCAAGCCCGGGTTGGTCAGGTAGTACGACCCGATGACCATGTCCTGGGTGGGCGCCGCCACCGGCCGCCCGTTGGACGGCAGGAGGATGTTGTTCGACGACAGCATGAGCACGCGTGCCTCGAGCTGCGCCTCGAACGAGAGCGGGACGTGGACCGCCATCTGGTCGCCGTCGAAGTCGGCGTTGAAGGCGGAGCAGACCAGCGGATGGATCCGGATGGCCTTGCCCTCCACCAGCACCGGCTCGAACGCCTGGATGCCCAGGCGGTGCAGCGTCGGCGCCCGGTTCAGCAGCACCGGGTGGTCCTTGATGATGTCTTCCAGCACCTCGTAGACCTTGGGATCGTCACGCTCGACGATCTTCTTGGCCCGCTTCACCGTCTCGGCCTCTCCACGCTTCTCCAACTCGTGGATGATGAACGGCTTGAACAGTTCGACGGCCATGGCCTTGGGCAGACCGCACTGGTGCAGCTTCAGCTCGGGGCCCACCACGATGACCGAACGGCCCGAGTAGTCGACGCGCTTGCCCAGCAGGTTCTGACGGAAGCGCCCCTGCTTGCCCTTCAGCATGTCGCTGAGGGACTTCAGCGGGCGCTTGCCCCGGCCACGGATGGCCTTGGAGCGGCGCCCGTTGTCGAACAGGGCGTCCACCGCCTCCTGGAGCATGCGCTTCTCGTTGCGGAGGATGACCTCCGGCGCACGCATCTCGATGAGCTTCTTGAGGCGGTTGTTCCGGTTGATGACACGCCGGTACAGGTCGTTCAGGTCGGACGTGGCGAAACGACCCCCGTCCAACGGCACCAGCGGGCGCAGATCCGGCGGAATCACCGGCACCACGTCCAGGATCATCCACTCGGGACGGTTGCGCTCGTCGGGCGTGCCGCCCGAGTTGCGCAGGGCGTCCACGACCTTGAGCCGCTTCAGCTTCTTCTTCTTGCGGTGCTGCGACGTCTCCGTGGCGATCTCGTTCCGGAGCCAGTCGGCCAGCCGGTCGAGGCCGCGGCCGTCGGAGTTCCGGTCGTTGATCCGCCGCTCCGGCGAGTCGAGCATCTTCAGGAGCGTGCGCGCGCCCTCGGCGCCGATCTCGGCCTTGAACGTCTCGTCGCCCTCTTCCCGGGCCTTCACGCGCAGGTCGTAGTACTCGTCCTCGTCCAGCAGGTCGAGGTACTCGACGTCCTGCTTGCCGGGGTGGGTGACCACGTACGACGCGTAGTAGATGACCTTCTCGAGGTCCCGGAGCGTCATGCCCAGGAGGTACCCGAGCTGGCTCGGCAGCGTCTTGAAGAACCAGATGTGCGCCACGGGCACGGCCAGCTCGATGTGGCCCATGCGCTCACGCCGGACCTTCGAGAGCGTGACCTCCACGCCGCACCGGTCGCACACGTGCCCCCGGAAGCGGATGCGCTTGAACTTCCCGCAGTGGCACTCCCAGTCCTTGACCGGGCCGAAGATCCGCTCGCAGAACAGGCCGTCCCGCTCCGGCTTGAACGAGCGGTAGTTGATGGTCTCGGGCTTCGTGACTTCGCCATAGGACCAGCTACGGATCTCCTCCGGTGAAGCGAGCTTCACCTGGATGAAGTCGAAATCCGCGCTGCGCTGATCCCGCGTTCTCGGAAAATCGATCATGTGTCTACTCTTCCTCGCCAAGCGTCACGGACAGTCCGAGGGCCTGCAATTCCTTCACCAGCACGTTGAACGACTCCGGCAGACCCGGCTGAGGCAGGTTGTCGCCCTTCACGATGGCCTCGTAGACCTTCGAGCGGCCCTGCACGTCGTCCGACTTCACGGTGAGGATTTCCTGCAGCGTGTGGGCGGCGCCGTACGCTTCCAGCGCCCACACCTCCATCTCCCCGAACCGCTGGCCGCCGAACTGGGCCTTACCGGCCAGCGGCTGCTGGGTGACCAGCGAGTAGGGCCCGATGGACCGGGCGTGGATCTTGTCGTCCACCAGGTGGCTGAGCTTCAGCATGTAGATCGCACCCACGGTGATCGGGAAGTCGAAGCGGCGCCCGCTCCGGCCATCCCGCAACCAGACCTTCCCGTTCGGGAGGATCTCGGCGTGGGTCAGTAGCTCGTTCACGGCGTCGTCCAGACCCGACTTCACGCTCTTCCGGCCTTTAAGCTTCTGGATGGCCGGGAAGAGGTCGCCCAGCTTCTCGCCCCGCCGCTCGGCGATCTCCTCGCCGCCGGCCAGGACGAATTCGATGAGCTGGTCGAACACCTTCTGGTGCTTCTTGGACAGGTCCAGGGACAGGTACTCGTCCAGGGACTGCCCGATGCCGTGGGACACGTGCGCCGGGTGGACGCTCTTCCCGTTCGCCCCGTTGGTGTGGGGCTCCTGGGTCATCTTCACCGGAACCCGTCCAGCCACTTCCTTGATGCCCTCGATCTCGTCGAGGGTGGCGGGAATCGGCTGCTTGAGATCCAGCGCGCCGGCGGCCCACTTCAGACCGGCCAGCTTCAGCAGACCACCCACCTCGTTCTCCGTGGCTCCCTGGAAGACCGGGGTCTTGGCCTCGAAGCCCAGGATCCGCGCGGCCCACCCCAGGTGGGTCTCGAGGATCTGCCCCACGTTCATGCGCGACGGCACGCCGAGGGGGTTCAGGACGATCTCCACGGGGGTCCCGTCGGGGAGGAACGGCATGTCCTCCTCCGGCGCGATGCGGGCGATGATGCCCTTGTTCCCGTGGCGGCCGGCCATCTTGTCGCCCACCGAGATCTTCCGCTTCTCGGCCACGTAGACCTTGACGAGCTGGACCACGCCCGGCGGTAGCTCGTCCGGCTGGAAGACCTTGTCGATCTGCTCTTCGGTCTTCTCGCGGACGCGCTGGATGCGGGTGGACGCCTCGTCGACGACGCGGCGGATCCGTTCGCTGGCCTCCTTGTTCTGCACCTTGAGGGTGCCGAGGTCGACCTTGTTGAAGTTGATCTTGGCGATGTCGTCCGCGGTGAACTTCGAGCCCTCGTCCATCAGGGGCTCGACGGTGCCCTTCTTGAGCATGAGCGACACCGTCTGGCGCTGCAGGATCTCCCGCAGCTCCTCGTCACGCGCCTCGGCGATCCGCTGGATCTCCTCGCGCTCGAGGTTGCGCAGCTCACCGATCTTCGCGCCGTGCTCCTTCTCGAGGAGCGGATCGTCGATCCGCCGCGAGAAGATCTTCACGTCGATGACCGTTCCGCTCATCCCCGGAGACACGCGCAGGGACGAGTCCTTCACGTCCTTTGCCTTCTCGCCGAAGATCGCGGTCAGGAGCTTCTCCTCGGGCGACAGCTCGGTCTCGCCCTTCGGCGTGATCTTGCCGACCAGGATGTCGCCGCTCTTGACCCGCGCCCCGATGCGCACGATGCCGCGCTCATCGAGATCGACCAGGCTCTCTTCGGCCACGTTCGGGATCTCGCGGGTGATCTCCTCCATCCCGCGCTTGGTGTCCCGGACGTGGAGTTCGAGCTCCTGGATGTGGATCGAGGTGAACACGTCGTCGCGCACCAGCTTCTCGCTGATGACGATGGCGTCTTCGTAGTTGTACCCGTACCAGGGCATGAAGGCCACGAGGACGTTCCGCCCCAGGGCCAGCTCACCGTTGTCGGTGCTGGGCCCGTCGGCGATGATGTCGCCCGGATTGACCTGCTCGCCGGCCCGCACCAGCGGCCGCTGGTTGATGGCCGTGTCCTGGTTGGTCCGCCAGTACTTCCGCAGCCGGTACCGGTCGAACTGGGCCAGCTTGGCCAGCGGCTGATCGCCGGCCCCCGGCCTCACGGCGCCGGTGTCGACCACGATCTCGTCGGCCGTGACGTGGACCACCTCGCCGCCTCGGCGTGCGGTGATCACCGCACCGGAGTCCGACGCCACCTTCCCCTCGAGGCCCGTGCCCACCAGGGGCGCGTCCGTGTAGAGGAGCGGCACGGCCTGCCGCTGCATGTTCGAGCCCATGAGGGCCCGGTTGGCGTCGTCGTGCTCGAGGAACGGAATCATGGCCGCGGCCACCGACACGAGCTGGTCGGGCGCCACGTCCATGTAGTCGATGTCGGCGGGGCGCAGGAGCGGGAAGTCTCCGCGCTCCCGGCACAGCACGAACTCGTTGACGAACGACCCGTCGTCCTGGAGGGGGGCGTTGGCCTGGGCGATCCGGGCCTCTTCCTCCTCGTTGGCGCTGAGCCACTCGATGGTCGTGCTGACCTTGTTGCCGATGACCTTCCGGTACGGGGTCTCGACGAAGCCCAGGTCGTTGATCCGCGAATAGCAGGTCAGCGACGTGATGAGCCCGATGTTCGGACCCTCGGGCGTCTCGATGGGGCACATCCGCCCGTAGTGCGAATAGTGCACGTCGCGGACTTCGAAGCCCGCGCGTTCCCGCGTCAGACCGCCCGGTCCCAGGGCCGAGAGGCGCCGCTTGTGCGTCATCTCCGCCAGGGGGTTGGTCTGGTCCATGAACTGGCTGAGCTGGCTGGACCCGAAGAACGCCTGGATCACCGCGGACACCGTCCGGGCGTTGACCAGGTCGTCGATGTTGATCTTCTCGGGGTCCGAGTTGATCGACATCCGCTCCTTGACCAGCCGCGCCATGCGGCTGAGGCCCACGGAGAACTGGTTGGCGATCAGCTCGCCCACCGTGCGGATGCGACGGTTGCCCAGGTGGTCGATGTCGTCGGTGAACCCGCGACCCTCGTTGAGGTCGATCAGGTAGCCGACGATGGCCACGAAGTCGTCCTTGGTCAGGACCGTGGTGGTCTTCGGCACCGACTCCTCGAGACCCATGCGCTGGTTGATCTTGTACCGGCCGACGCGGCCGAGGTCGTAGCGCTTCGGGTTGAAGAAGACCCGGTCCAGGGCCGTGCGCGCCGTCTCGATGTTCGGGGCGTCGCCGGGCCGCAGCAGCGAATAGATCGCGTGGAGGGCCTGCTCCTCGTTCTCCGTCGGGTCCTTCTTGATCGTGTTCTTGACCAGCGGGGACTCACCGCGGGTGGACTGCTTGTTGCTGACGTAGATCTCGATCTTCTTCGTGCCGAGCCGCTCGAGGATGCCGATGACCTCCTCGTCGATCTCGTCGCCGTTCTCGACGATCAGCTCGCCCGTCTCCGGGTCCACGATCTCGGTGGCGATGACCTTGCCCTCGAGCTCGGAGGCCTCGACGGCGCCCTTCCCGGTGAGCTTGACGGCTTCCGTCTCGTAGAAGAGCTGGAAGATGTCCGCATCCGACGAGTAGCCCAGGGCACGGAGCAACGCCGTGGCCGGGAACTTCTTCTTCTTGTCGATGTGGACGTAGCAGATGTCGTTGATGTCGATGGTGAACTCGACCCACGACCCCCGGAAGGGGATGATCCGGGCGCTGTAGAGCCGCGACCCGTTCGGGTGGATGTTCTCCTCGAACACGACCCCGGGGGACCGGTGGAGCTGGCTCACCACGACGCGTTCCGCGCCGTTGATGATGAAGGTCCCCAGCTCCGTCAGGAGCGGGAGGTCACCGAGGTAGACTTCCTTCTCGATGATGTCCTTCGCGCGGGGCTCCTCGTCCTTGGCGCGCTTCTGCCCTTCCTCGGGCTGCTCCCAGACGATGAGGCGAAGCGTCGCCTTGAGTGGCGCCGCGTAGGTCATGTCCCGCTCGATGCACTCCTCCACCGAGTACTTGGGCTCGCCGAGCGTGGCGGTCACGTACTCCAGGGTGAAGTTCTCGTTCACGTCCGAGATCGGGAAGATTTCCCCGAACACCCGGTCGAGGCCGAAATCCCACTGTTCCTCGGGATCGACATCGGCTTCGACCAGCTTCTCGAACGACCGGAGCTGGACGTCCAGCAGATTCGGCATCGGCATGACCGACTTGAGCTTCGCGAAGCTCACGATCGGCCGATTGTCTTTACGCTGCAGTTCCAACTGAGTCCCCCTTACCGGATCCCCGGATCACGATGGATCACGGGGCCGGACGTCTCGATGTGTGACATGGGCCAAGCGCGGAAATCCCCGACCCGCCGGCACCCCTCCAGAGAGGGGCACCGGCGGCGGGGACCGACGCATCCAACCCGATGTGGCGTGGCCAGAATCTTCGTTACTTCAGCTCGACCGTGGCGCCGACTTCCTCGAGCTTGGCCTTCATCTGCGCGGCCTCGTCCTTCGTGGCCGCTTCCTTCACGGTGCCGGGGGCGCCATCCACCAGCTCCTTGGCTTCCTTCAGGCCCAGGCCGGTGAGCTCGCGCACCACCTTGATGACCTGGATCTTCTTGTCGCCGATGCCGGCCAGGACGACGTCGAACTCGTCCTTCTCCTCGGCAACGGCAGCCTCGGCGGCGCCACCACCGGCGGCAGCCACGGGGGCCGCGACCGCGGTGACGTTGAACTTCTCCTTGAACGCATCCACGAACTCGGAGAGCTCGAGAACCGTCATGTTGCCGATCGTGTCCAGCAGTTCTTCGTGATTCGTCGCCATGTTACCTGATTCCTCCTGACTCTTTCCGGCCTCAGCCGGCGATTGGGTGTACCCTGATGGTTCCAGGGAACGCGCCCGCGTCCCCTACTTCTCTGCCCGGGATGCGGGCTAACCGCCGGCTTGCTCGCGCTCGTCCTTGAGCGCGTCGAGGAGGCCGGCCATCTCCTGAAGCTTCGCTCCGAGGGCTGCGGCGAGCATGGCCATCGGTGCCTCCATGGCACCGGCCAGCTCGGCCAGCAACTGCTCGCGGGGCGGGAGCTTCGCGATCCGGTCGATCTGCTCGGGCTCGATGACCTTCTCATCGAGAAGACCGAGCTTGAACGCCGGCTTGCTGTCGTGGTCCTTCGCGAAATCGCTGAGTGCCTTCGCGGCGCCCACCGGTCCCTCGTAGCCGAAGACGACGCCCGTGGGGCCCGTCAGGCTCTTCGAGATGTCCGGCAGGTCGGTTTCTCCGAACGCCCGCTTGGCCAGGCGGTTCTTCACGACCACGAATTCGGCGCCGTTGTCGCGGAGCGTGCTGCGAAGCTCCGTGAGCGACTTGACGTCGAGTCCGCTGAAGTCGGTGAAGTAGACCACCGGTGCCCGGTCGATGCGCTCGCGGAGGCCCGCGACGAACGACTCCTTCTCTGCGCGTTTCATCACGCCCTCCGGTACAGGTTCGGGTCGATGGAAACGCCCGGACCCATCGTGCTGGAGACCGTCACGCTCTTGACGTACACGCCCTTGGCTCCGGACGGCTTCGCACGGACGATCTGATCCATGAAGGAGCCGAGGTTCTCCCGGAGCTGATCCTCCGAGAAGGAAACCTTCCCGATGGGCGCGTGGATGTTCCCGGTCTTGTCGACGCGGAACTCGATCTTACCGGCCTTGATCTCGGACACGGCCTTCCCGATGTCCATGGTCACGGTGCCGGCCTTCGGCGTGGGCATCAGCCCCCGGGGGCCCAGGATGCGGCCCAGCGGGCCGACCTTGCCCATCATGTCGGGGGTCACGACACACACGTCGAAGTCGAGCCACCCCTCCTTGATCTTCTCGACGTACTCGGCACCGACGTAGTCGGCACCCGCTTCCTCGGCTTCCTGCGCCTTCGGGCCCTGCGCGATCACGAGCACGCGGACATCCTTCCCGGTGCCGTGAGGCAGGACCACGGTTCCGCGCACGATCTGGTCGGCCTTTCGGGGGTCGACCCCGAGCCGCGTGGCTACCTCGACGGTTTCGTCGAACTTCGCGAAGGCAAGTTCCTTCACGAGCTTGACGGCCTCGTCGGGCTGGAAGCTCACGCCTCTCGGTACTGCCGCACGGGCGGCGGCGAAGCGCTTCCCTAGTTTCGGCATATGGTGTGTCGAGCCGTCTCGTGGACCCTCCCACCGCTGGCGGCTCGCAGGCGGTGGTCACGGGCGGAGGCAATGGCCCCCTGAGCGTACTTCCTGTTCGTACTACCGGTACTGCTTCCTGCTAGGCTTCGATCTCCACGCCCATGGAGCGGGCCGTGCCGGCGATCTGCCGCATGGCCGCGTCGATGTCGTTGGCGTTGAGGTCGGGCATCTTGGTTTCGGCGATCTCCTTCAACTGCGTCTTGCTGAGCTTCTTCTTCAGCTTGTCGCGGTTGGGCACGCCCGATCCCTTCGGCACGCCCAGGGCGCGCATGATGAGCACGGCCGCCGGGGGTGTCTTGGTGATGAACGTGAAGGACCGGTCCGCGTAGACCGTGATCTCCACCGGAGTGGTGATCCCCTGCTTGTCCTGCGTCTTCGCGTTGAACTGCTTGCAGAACTCCATGATGTTGACGCCGTGCTGGCCCAACGCGGGACCCACGGGCGGCGCCGGGTTGGCCTGGCCACCCGGGACATGGAGCTTGATGAAGCCGATGACTTTCTTGGCCATGGTCTAGTAGCCTTTCAGCTGCGTGTAATCGAGCTCGACGGAGGTGGGTCGCCCGAACAGCGAGACCTCCACCTTCACCTTGCCCTTGTCGGGATAGACTTCCTGCACGGTTCCCGAGAAGTCGGAGAAGGGGCCCTGCGTGACCTCGACGACCTGGCCGACGTGGAACGGGATCTCCTCGCGGGTTCCCTCTTCCTCCTCGACCTCGACGCCCAGGATCTTGTTGATCTCCTCCTCGCGGAGGGGCTGGGGCGCCTTGCCGGAGCCCACGAACTTGATGACGCCCTGGATGTTGTTGATGGTGTGCATGGTGCGGTCGTTCAGCATCATCTCCACCAGCACGTATCCGGGGTAGAGCCGCTTCGTGACGGTGACCCGCTTGCCGTTGCGGATCTCGAGCGCCTCCTGGGTCGGAACCAGCACCTGCCGGATCTCGCCTTCTTCCTCACCGCCCGGTTGGTCTTCGATCTTCAGACGAATCAGCTTCTGGACCTTGTTCTCGTGGCCCGAATAGGTCTGGATCGCGTACCAACGCAGGTCCGTCGATGTCTCGGCCATCAGGCTCCGAAGATCGCCATGATCTGGTCGACGACGACCCGGACCACGCCGTCCATCGCCCAGATGATGCCGGAAATCGCGATGGTGAAGGCGATGACGACGATGGTCGCGTTCTGCAACTGGTCACGGTCCGGCCAGGTGACCTTCTGCAGCTCGACCCAACATTCGTCGATGAAGGTCTTGGTGTTCTTGAAGGTGTCGACGACGGCCATGGGTGTGTCCTACTTGGTTTCTTTGTGGGCCGTGTGCGTCCGGCACCGGGGGCAGTACTTCTTGTACTCCACCCGCTCCGGATGCAGCCGCTTGTTCTTCGTCTGGCTGTAGTTGCGCTCCTCGCACTGGGTGCAGGCGAGGATGACCTTGTCACGCGGCATAGCTGTCTACCTCTGGGATCGTGCTTTGGTCCGTCGGGGCAGCGGCGCCCCTCCGGTTCTGCCCGGCCCGCACGCCCCGAAGGCGCCGGAACCGAGTTCCTGCCGGTCGTTAGAGGGACGGGGCGGGTCGCTCTCGCGGTGACTCGAAATGGGGACTCGGTCGGCCCCATTTCGAGCGGAGCCTCTGCCCCGTGACCCGACCTTCGCGGTTGAAGGCGAAGCGGTCTCCGGGAGAGCGACCCGACCCGTTCCTCTTCCTGCCTGCTACTCGATGATCTCGGTGACGACGCCCGCGCCCACCGTGCGGCCTCCCTCACGGATCGCGAACCGCAGTTCCTTGTCCATCGCGATCGGCGTGATCAGCTCCACTTCCATCTGCACGTTGTCGCCCGGC
>JAVJOF010000008.1:0-88892 GCA_040216925.1 Longimicrobiales bacterium | reverse complement strand
GCCGGGCGACAACGTGCAGATGGAAGTGGAGCTGATCACGCCGATCGCGATGGACAAGGAACTGCGGTTCGCGATCCGTGAGGGAGGCCGCACGGTGGGCGCGGGCGTCGTCACCGAGATCATCGAGTAGCAGGCAGGAAGGAATCGAGCGGCGGCCTTCCGCTTCGGAAGACCGCTTCGCCTTCGGCCGGGTCAGGTACCCGGTCGGTCAGAGGCTCCGCTCGAAACGAGGTCGTCCGACCCCTCGTTTCGAGTCTCCTCAGCGCAAGGCCGCCGCTCGATTCCCGACCGGCAGGAACTCGGGTCCGACGCCCCCTGGGCGCGCGGGCCGGAGATCAGAAGACGGAACGGCAGCACCAGACACGTGGGACCACGGGCGGCATCGCGACCGCCACGACGAGGCTAGAGGATGGCTGACAGAATTCGAATCAGGCTGAAGGCGTTCGACCACTGGGTGGTCGACCAGACCGCAGCGGACATCGTACGGACCGCGCAGAAGACCGGCGCGACGGTGCGGGGGCCCATCCCCCTGCCGACGCGGCGTCAGCGCTGGACCGTGCTCCGCTCCCCGCACGTGGACAAGAAGAGCCGGGAGCAGTTCGAACTGCGCACGCACAAGCGACTCATCGACATCGTCGACAGCCGTCCCCAGACGATCGACGCGTTGACCAAGCTGGATCTCCCAGCCGGTGTCGACGTCGAGATCAAGGTCGATTGAGGGAGGACTCCGGAAAATGCCCGGATTGATCGGAAAAAAGATCGGCATGACGCGGATCTTCGATGCGGACGGTGTGCAGGTTCCCGTCACCGTCATCGAGGCCGGACCCTGCCCGGTCGTTCAGGTGAAGTCCCAGGAAACCGACGGCTACCGTTCGGTCCAGCTGGGCTTCGGCCACCGGAAGGACAAGCACGCCACGAAGGCGGTCCAGGGACACGCGTCCAAGGCCGGCCTCGAGGCGACGCCCCGCCTGTTGCGGGAGTTCTCGCTGGCCGATGGCGAAGAGTACGAGGTGGGCGAACAGCTCACCGTGACCCAGTTCGAGGAGGGTGACCGCGTCAAGGTCACCGGCAACTCGAAGGGGCGGGGCTTCCAGGGCGTGGTCAAGCGCCATGGATTCGCCGGACGTCCGGGGGGCCACGGCCACCCGATGTCCCGGACCCCCGGCTCCGTGGGTCCCGGTACGGATCCGTCCCGCGTGATCAAGGGGAAGAAGCTCCCCGGACGCATGGGCGGTACCCGCACCACCATCCGGAACCTGCAGGTGATCCGGGTGGACGGTGAGCGGAACCTGCTCTTTCTGAAGGGCGGCGTTCCCGGCGCCCGCGACGGCTACGTTCTGATCTCGAAGTGACCATGTTCAAGGCACGCTACTACAAAGCCGACGGCAAGAAGGGGACGGCCCGGAATCTTCCGGACGGCCTGTTCGACGGCGTCGTGAACGAGAGCGTGATGCACCAGGTCGTAAAGGTGTATCTCGCGAACCAGCGCCAGGGCACGGCGTCGGCCAAGACCCGGTCGGAAGTCCGGGGCGGTGGCCGCAAGCCGTGGCGGCAGAAAGGCACCGGCCGGGCCCGTCAGGGCACGATCCGGGCCGTGCAGTGGGCCGGAGGCGGTGTCGCATTCCCGCCGATCCCCCACTCGTGGCGTCAGCGGGTGCCGAAAAAGGTCAAGGCACTGGCGCGTCGCTCTGCGCTCAACGCCCGGGCCGAGCACGACCGCGTCGTGCTGGTCGACATGCCCGGCATGGACAAGCCCCGGACGAAGGATCTGCGCGCTTTCCTGGCCGGCATCGACGGTGCCGACCGGAAGGTCCTGATCCTGACCAACGGGCGGAACGAGACGCTCTATCTGTCCGCACGGAACCTCCAGAACGTCCAGGTCATGCCGTTCGGCGAGGAGTCGGTCTACGACCTGCTCTGGGCCCACACGGTGGTGATCGAAGCCGGCGCCCTGGATTCCGTCGGGGAGGCCCCGGCCGAGAAGGCCGAGGCACCTGCCGAGAAGAAGGCGGCACCGAAGAAGAAGGCGGCACCGAAGAAGAAGGAAGAGGCTCCCGAGGCCGCCGCCGGAGCGGCGCCGGCCGAGGCGGCCGCTACGGACGAGCCTGCGGCGGAGGCGGACGAGTCCGCTGCCACCGGCGGCGACGAGGCCTCCGACGAGGCCGATGAGGAGAAGGACGATGCGTGACGCACACGACGTCATCCTCGCCCCGGTCGTGACGGAGAAGACCGCGGGCCAGGTGGAAGCCGGGAACGTCTACACCTTCCTGGTGGCCAAGAACGCCAACAAGATCGAGATCGGCAGCGCCGTGGAGCGGCTGTGGGACGTATCCGTGCTGGACGTCCGCACGATGCGCTACGGAAAGAAGCCCCGGCGTTCGTTCCTCGGCCGCATGGCCCGGAACCACGCCAAGGGCCGACGCCCTGGATACAAGAAGGCCGTGGTGCAGCTCGCCGAAGGTGATCACATCGAGTTCTACGAGGTCGGCTGACCATGGGCATCAAGAAATTCAAGGCCATGACGCCGGGGACGCGGTTCCGGTCCACGCTGGACGGCGACGTCATCACGCGGAAGGGACCCGAGAAGTCCCTGACCGAGTCGCTGTCGGGCAAGGGCGGCCGCAACCACCACGGTCACATCACGGTCCGACGCCGGGGTGGCGGGCACAAGCGCCGCTACCGCCGCATCGACTTCAAGCGTGACAAGGTGGGCGTGCCGGCTACGGTCCAGGAGATCGAGTACGATCCGAACCGGAGCGCGAACATCGCCCTGGTTGCGTACGCGGACGGGGAAAAGCGCTACATTCTCCATCCCAAGGGACTGAACGTCGGCGACAAGATCATGTCGGGACGTGAGGCGGACGTGCGGATCGGATCCGCCCTCCCGCTCGAGCTCATCCCGCTGGGCACCACGGTGCACAACGTGGAGTTGAAGCCCGGCAAGGGTGGCCAGATCGCCCGCTCGGCAGGCGCCGGCGTCCAGGTGGTGGCGAAGGAGGGCGATTACGTCACGCTCCGCCTGCCGTCCACCGAGGTCCGCCGGATCCACAAGGGATGCCTGGCCACCGTGGGTGAGATCGGCAACGGCGACCACGAGCTGACGGTGCTCGGCAAGGCCGGCGCGGCGCGCTGGCGGGGCCGTCGTCCGAAGGTCCGTGGCGTGGCCATGAACCCGGTCGATCACCCGCTGGGTGGTGGTGAGGGCCGGACGTCCGGTGGACGCCCCCCGGTGTCACCCTGGGGCAAGCCCGACGGCAAGAAGACCCGGAAGAAGAAGAAGGATTCCAGCAAGTACATCGTGCGCGGCCGCAAGCGCGGTAAGGCCACGAAGTCCTAGTGGAGAGCTGATCATATGCCGCGCAGTGTAAAGAAAGGGCCCTATATCGACGATCGCCTCCTCCTGAGGATCGAGGTGATGAACTCGAAGGGCGAGAAGAAGGTCGTGAAGACGTGGTCGCGTGCCTCGACGATCTCTCCGGATTTCGTCGGTCACACGGTCGCCGTCCATAACGGCAACAAGTTCATTCCCGTGTACATCACGGAGAACATGGTGGGGCACAAGCTCGGTGAGTTCGCCCCCACCCGGCTCTTCCGTGGACACGGTGGCAAGCTCGCTGACAAGCGGTCCAAGGCCCGGTAGAGACAATGGAAGCGAAAGCGATCGCCCGGCACGTCCGCATGAGCGCCCGAAAGGTGCGTCTCGTGGTGGACCAGATCCGAGGCAAGTCGGTGAACGAGGCCTACGCGATTCTCCAGTTCTCGAAGAAGAACGCGGCCGAGCCGGTGGGGAAGACCCTCCGGTCCGCCGTCGCCAACGCGCAATTCAAGGCGGGGGAGTCCGACGACTTCGTAGACGTGGACGACCTGTTCGTGCGCGAGTGCTTCGTGGACGAAGGCCCGACCCTCCGCCGTTGGCGGGCCCGGGCGCAGGGGCGTGCCGCACCCATTCGCAAGCGGACGAGCCACATCACCGTCGTGGTCGACACCAAGGACAACTAAGAGCATGGGACAGAAGACTCACCCGATCGGATTCCGCCTCGGAATCGTCAAGGACTGGAAGTCCCGCTGGTATGCCGAGCGCGACTTCCCGCGCCTCCTGAAGGAGGACGAGACGGTTCGACTGTACCTCCGCCGCCGGCTGGCGCACGCCGCCCTGGCCGAGGTCGAGATCGAGCGGAAGCCGAGCAAGATCGTGATCACCCTTCACACCGCCCGCCCGGGCGTCGTGATCGGAAAGCGGGGCTCGGAGGTGGACAAGCTCCGCGACGAGCTGGCCGTGCTCACGAGCAGCGAGATCTCGGTCAACGTCGAAGAGATCAAGCGTCCGGAGGTCGATGCGTACCTGGTGGCCGAGAACGTGGCCCACCAGCTCCGCCAGCGGATCTCCTTCCGCCGGGCCATGAAGCGGGCCGTGCAGTCCGCCATCCGCGCGGGTGCGGAAGGCATCAAGATCCAGTGCTCGGGCCGCCTCGGCGGGGCCGAGATCGCCCGCCGCGAAGGGTACAACGAGGGTCGCGTGCCGCTCCACACGCTGCGCGCGGACATCGACTACGCCCAGCTCCACGCGTTCACGACCTACGGCGTCATCGGTGTGAAGTGCTGGATCTTCAAGGGCGAAGTCATCGAAGAACGGCGCGGCCGGACGTACTCCACCGGCGCCTGAACTGAACGAGGAATCGAATCATGCTAGCGCCGAAAAGGGTTAAACACCGGAAGACCCACAAGGGCCGCATGCGGGGCATGGCCCTGCGCGGCAACAAGGTGTCCTTCGGGGAGTACGGCCTGCAGGCCACGGAGCCGACCTGGATCACGAACCGCCAGATCGAGTCCGCGCGTATCGCCATGACCCGCCACATCAAGCGTGGCGGGAAGGTCTGGATCCGCATCTTCCCGGACAAGCCGATCACCCAGAAGCCCGCCGAGACCCGGATGGGCAAGGGGAAGGGTAACCCGGAACACTGGGTCGCCGTGGTCAAGCCGGGGCGGATCATGTTCGAGCTCGAGGGCGTGGACGAGAAGACCGCGCAGCGAGCCATGGAACTGGCCGCGGCCAAGCTGCCCATCAAGTGTCGCTTCGTGGTTCGCGACCGCCAGCTGTAGGAGCAACACGCAATGATTACGGCCGACGACATTCGCGACTGGGACGACACCGAGATCACGGCGCGTCTCAGCGAGTTGAAGGAGGAGCAGTTCAAGCTCCGGTTCCAGAGCTCCGTCATGGAGCTCGAGAACCCGAGCCTGCTCAAGGACATCCGGCGCGACATCGCGCGCCTCAAGACGGTCCAGCGCGAGCGCGAGCTCGCTCAGAACGGGTGACGAAGGAAGACATGAGCGAGAACCAGGTGGATCAGGCCACGCGTGCCAGCCGCAAGCTGCGGACCGGTGTGGTGGTCGGAGACAAGACCGACAAGACGGTGACCGTGGCGGTGGCGAGGCAGTTCCCGCATCCGCTGTACGGCAAGCAGGTCGCGCGCACGAAGAAGTACCACGCGCACGACGAGAACAACGAGTACCGCGTGGGCGACCGCGTGCGGATCATGGAGACCCGCCCGCTGTCGAAGACCAAGCGGTGGCGGGTGATCGAGCTCCTCGAGCGGCCCGAGTAAGACGGCGCGCGAGAACGCCCCGTTCGAACCAATTGAACCAACGAGACTGAGATGATTCAGCAGGAGTCGGTCCTCCGGATCGCGGACAACACGGGCGCCAAGTCGGCGCTGTGCATTCGCGTGCTGGGCGGGTCGCGGCGACGCTACGCCGGAGTCGGCGACGTGATCGTGGCCACCGTGAAGGACGCCATCCCCAACGCCGGCGTGAAGAAGGGCGACGTCGTGAAGGCGGTGGTGGTCCGGACGGCCAAGGAGACCCGCCGGAAGGACGGGACGTACATCCGCTTCGACGACAACGCGGCCGTCATCCTGAACCCGCAGGGCGAGCCCCGCGGAACCCGGATCTTCGGTCCCGTCGGTCGTGAACTGCGGGAGAAGAGGTACATGAAAATCGTTTCCCTCGCCCCCGAGGTGCTGTGATGGGTGCGAAGAAGCACAAGATCCAGAAGGGCGACCGCGTCCGGGTCATCCGCGGGAACTACCGCGACCTGGAAGGCACCGTCCTGGAGGTCGTAAAGGACGCGGATCGGGTGCGTGTGGAAGGCGTGAACATTCGCAAGCGCCACACCCGCCCGAGCCAGGACAACCCCGACGGAGGCATCATCTCCTTCGAGGCGCCGATCCACATTTCCAACGTGATGCTCATCGATCCGGCCACGGGCGAGCCCAGCCGGGTGCGCATCCAGAAGGAAGAGGACGGTACCAAGGAGCGGATCGCCGTGAAGACCGGGAACCCGGTTCCCCGGTCCCAGTGAGGCTCAGGTAGATCATGGAACCCAGACTGAAGAAGCATTACGAGACCCACGTGCGGGGCGCGCTCCAGGAGGAGTTCGGCTTCGACAACCCGCACCGGATCCCGTCGCTCGAGAAGATCGTGATCAACGTGGGCGTCGGAGAGGCGTCCAAGGATCAGAAGTACCTGACCAGCGTGCTCGAGGAGCTGGGCATCATCACCGGGCAGAAGCCGGTGGTGAACAAGGCCCGGAAGTCGATCGCCAACTTCTCGCTCCGCGAGGGGATGCCGGTCGGTGCTTCGGTCACCCTGCGCAAGGACCGGATGTGGTATTTCCTGGATCGGCTCATCAGCACCGCCATCCCGCGCATCCGTGATTTCCGGGGGCTGAGGACCCGCTCCTTCGACGGCCGTGGCAACTACAGCATGGGCGTGAAGGAGCAGATCATCTTCCCCGAGATCGACTACGATCAGGTCAACAAGGTTCACGGGATGGACATCACCTTCGTGACGTCCACCGACAAGGACGATGAAGCACTCGCCCTGCTCCGCGAGCTGGGTTTCCCCTTCCGCGGGCAGGTCCCGGTCGCCATCGGCGCCGGCGCTTGACGTCCGTCAGCTAACAGAGGTTTCAAGAAATGGCCAGAAAGGCGCTCGTCGAAAAGAGCAAGAAGGAGCCCAAGTTCAAGGTGCGGCACCGCAACCGGTGCCAGCGCTGCGGGCGTCCGCGCGCCTACCTTCGGAAGTTCGGCATCTGCCGGATCTGCTTCCGCGAGATGTCGCTTCGGGGTGAGATCCCCGGTGTCCGCAAGTCGAGCTGGTAGGGGTATACGCTCATGATGACCGATCCCATCGCAGACATGCTCACCCGCGTCCGGAACGCCGGTCGTGCGGGCCACAAGTGGGTGGACATGCCTGTTTCGAACAAGAAGATCGAGGTCGCCCGGATCCTCGCCGACAACCACTACGTCCATGCCTTCAAGGTGCTGGACGACGGTCGCTTCGGCGTGCTCCGCGTATACCTCAAGTACCACGACGGCCAGCCGGTCATCCGGCACCTGGAGCGGGTCTCCCGCCCCGGACGCCGGCACTATGTGGGCGCCGCGGACATTCCGCGGGTCCGCAACGGGCTCGGCATGGCGATCCTTTCCACGTCGGCCGGGCTGCTCTCGGACCGTACCGCGCGGCACCAGGGCGTGGGCGGCGAGCTCATGGCCCTGGTCTGGTAAGCGAAGGAACGAACGATGTCGCGAATTGGAAAGCTGCCCGTCGGAGTACCGAAGGGCGTCGACGTGAAGCACAAGGACGGCCACGTCACGGTGAAGGGGCCCAAGGGCGAACTCACCCTGGACGTGCATCCGGACATGTCGGTGGCCATCGAGGGCGACGAGATCCTCGTCACCCGTCCCTCGGAGCAGAAACAGCACAAGGCCCTCCACGGGCTGACCCGATCCCTCATCGCGAACATGGTAGAGGGGGTCACGGACGGATTCAGCAAGACCCTCGAGATCGTGGGCGTGGGGTACAAGGCCGACGCCAAGGGCAACGGGATCGTCCTGAACCTCGGGTTCTCCCACCCCATCGACTACCAGCCGGTGGACGGGGTCAAGCTCGAGTGCCCGAATCCCACCACGGTGGTGGTCTCGGGCACGGACAAGCAGAAGGTCGGTCAGACCGCGGCGGAGATCCGCGGGTTCCGGCCGCCCGAGCCCTACAAGGGCAAAGGCGTCCGGTACCAGGGTGAACACGTCCGGCGGAAGGCCGGGAAGACGGCTGGAGCCTGATCATGATCAAGCAGAGCAAGCTCAGAAAGAGTCGGTTCCTCCAGAGGAAGCGGCGTCACTTCCGGGTCCGGAACAAGATCGAGGGAAGCCTCGATCGTCCGCGCCTGGTGGTGTTCCGGTCGTCGCGGAACATCGAAGGCCAGCTCGTGGACGACGCCACCGGACGGACCCTTCTGGGTCTTTCGACGGTATCGCCCGAGTTGCGTGACTTCGAGGCCGAGGGCAAGAACCGGCGTGTGGAGGCCGCCTTCGCGGCCGGGAAGGCACTGGCCGAGAAGGCCAGGGCCGAGGGCATCGAATCCATCGTCTTCGACCGGGGTGGCTACCGCTACCACGGGCGAGTGAAAGCGTTCGCCGAGGGTGCGCGCGAGGGAGGTCTGCAGTTCTGATGGCCAGGGACAACAAGAGGAAGGGTGGCGGTCGCGGTCGCGAGAGCGACATGGTCGAGAACGTCATCTACATCAACCGGGTGGCCAAGGTCGTGAAGGGTGGCCGACGCTTCTCCTTCTCCGCGCTCGTTTCGGTGGGCGACCAGAAGGGGAACGTGGGTGTGGCCCTGGCCAAGGCCAACGAGGTGGCCGAGGCCATCCGCAAGGCGTTCGAGCGGGCCAAGCGCAACATGGTCGAGATCCCGCTCCAGGGCGGCACGCTCCCCCACGACATCGTGGGTCATTGGGGCGCCGGTCGGGTCCTCCTGCGGCCTGCGGCTCCGGGTACCGGCGTCATCGCCGGCGGTCCGGTGCGCGCGGTTCTCGAGGCGGCCGGGGTGAAGGACGTCCTGACCAAGAGCCTCGGCACCAACAATCCGATCAACGTCGTCCGGGCCACGATGGACGGACTCCAGCACCTCGTGACTGCCGAGCAGATCGCCGAGGAGCGCGGAGTGACCGTGGAGGCCCTGGGAGTGCGCCGTGGCTAAGACCAAGAAGCTCGAGATCACGCAGACCCGCAGTGGGATCGGTCGTCAGACCAAGCACCGCCGCACGCTGGAGGCCCTTGGAATCAAGCGCCACCAGCAGAGCGTGATCCAGAACGACACGCCCGCGATTCGCGGAATGATCAATCAGGTGTCGCACATGGTGAGTGTGCGGGAGATCGAGGAATAGAGATGTCCGAACTCCATGAGTTGAGCCCCACCTCCGGATCGCACCGGAACCGCAAGCGGGTCGGCCGCGGACCCGGGTCGGGTCTGGGCAAGACCGCCGGACGGGGCCAGAAGGGCCAGAAGGCCCGGTCGGGCGGTAGCGTCCACCCGATGTTCGAGGGTGGGCAGATGCCGCTCCACCGCCGGATCCCCAAGCGGGGCTTCACGAACATCAACCGGGTCGAGTACCAGATCGTGAACGTCCGCGAGCTGGAGCGGTTCGAAGGTGCCGTGACGGTGGCCACGCTGAAGTCGGCGGGCTTGATCGGCTCCACCCGCAAGCCCGTGAAGATCCTGGGCGTGGGCGAGGTGGGGAAGGCGCTCGACGTGGAGGCTCACGCCTTCAGCAAGAGCGCCCGTGAGAAGATCGAGGCGGCGGGAGGCTCTGTGAGCATCCCCGGCGCCGACGCCCCCGAGTAAGAACGGGCCCGGAAGCTAGACATGGCGAACAACCCCGTCGCGAACCTGTTCCGCGTTCCCGAGTTGAAGGACAAGATCCTCTTCACGCTCGGAATGCTCCTGATCTATCGGATCGGTGCACACATCACCGTGCCCGGTCTGAACGTTGGCGCGCTGCAGCAGCAGTTCGGCCAGCTTCAGGACACCTTCTTCGGTATCTACGACATGTTCGTGGGCGGCGGCCTGAGCCGGGCGACGATCTTCGCGCTCGGGATCATGCCGTATATCTCCGCCAGCATCATGTTCCAGCTGCTGGCGGCGGTCTTCCCCACCGTCGAGAAGCTCCAAAAGGAAGGGGAGGACGGTCGGAAGAAGCTGACGCAGTGGACGCGCTACACCACCATCGTTCTGTCCGCGGCGCAGGCCTACGGTTACTCGGCGTTCCTCAGCGCCATCCCCGGCGCGGTGCGGACGCCCGGCTTCATGTTCACGTTCACCACCGTCCTGGTGTTGACCGTGGGTGCCCTGTTCGTGATGTGGCTGGGCGAGCAGATCACCGAGCGCGGCATCGGCAACGGCATGAGCCTGCTGATCTTCTTCTCGATCATCCAGGGCTTCCCGGCCGCTGTGGTCCGGACCTGGGAAGCGTTCACGCTGGGTGAGCTGACGGCGTTCAGCGGCGTCGCGCTGCTGGCCGTGGTGATCCTGGTGAGCGCGGGTGTGGTGGCCATGACCATGGCCGCCCGGAAGATCCCGGTGCAGATCCCCAGGAAGGTCGTGGGGCGCGGGCGCATCCGTGAGGGTCAGAAGAGCTTCATCCCCCTGCGGGTCAACTCCGCCGGCGTGATGCCCATCATCTTCGCCCAGTCGTTCATCGTGATCCCGGGCACGTTGGCCGCGTTCTCGAGCTGGCCGGCGCTCCAGACGCTCTCGGAGATCTTCCAGCCTCAGACGCTGGCCTACTACATCACGTATGGCCTGCTCATCGTCTTCTTCACGTACTTCTACACCGCCATCATCTTCAACCCGATCGATCTGGCGGAGAACCTGAAGAAGCAGGGCGCGTTCATCCCGGGCGTGAAGCCCGGAGCGCGGACGGCCGAGTACATCGACCGGGTCCTGACCCGCGTCACGCTGCCCGGTTCGATCTACCTGGCGCTCATCGCGCTCGTGCCGTTCTGGATCTTCGACATCTTCAACATCAACACGTTCTTCTTCGGCGGGACGAGCCTCCTCATCGTGGTCGGTGTGGGCCTCGACACCGTGCAGCAGGCTCAGCAGCTCCTGCTCCTCCGTCACTACGACGGCTTCATGAAGAAGGGTCGCGTAAAGATGCGGGGCCGTCAGCGCTACATGTAGCGCCGACTACACGCACGGAACGAAGCCATGGTCGTCATTCTCCTGGGCCCCCCCGGTGTCGGGAAGGGCACGCAAGCCGTTCGTCTGGCCGATGAGGCCGGATGGGCCCACGTCTCCACCGGAGACCTCCTCCGGTCCGCACGTCGGGAAGGCACCGACCTCGGGAAGATGGCGCAGAGGTACATGGACGCCGGTGAGCTCGTGCCGGACCGCGTGATCCTCGACCTGGTCAAGGAACACGTCGGGAGCATGAGCCCCGACACGGGGATCCTGTTCGACGGGTTCCCGCGCACCACCGCCCAGGCGGAGGGACTCGAGCAGGTGTTGTCCGAGCTGGGGCGCCGCGTGGAGCGTGTGGCGGTGTTCACCGCGCCGGACGAGACGCTGATCAAGCGGCTGTCGGGTCGCCGCTCCTGCCCCGAGTGCGGGGCCGTGTACAACGTGCACTTCACGCCGCCCGAGACCGATGGCGTCTGTGATCGTTGCGGGCACGAGCTGACCCAGCGCAAGGACGACGCGCCCGAGACCGTCCGCAGGCGGCTGGAAGTCTACCGCGAGCAGACGGCGCCGCTCATCGACTGGTACGACCGGTCCCGCGCGGAGCAGCGCATGATCGAGGCGGATCGGGACGTGGACGCCATCTACGCGGATTTCCGCGCAGCGGTGGGGCTGGACCGATGATCCACATCCGTACGCCCGAAGAGATCGACCGGATGGCCCGAGGGGGCGCGATCATCGCCGGCCTCCTGGGCGAAGTACCGAACCGGATCCGGCCGGGCGTCTCCACGTGGGAGCTCGACCAGTTCTGCGACGAGTACATCGTCGGCCACGACGGTGCGGTGCCGGCGTTCAAGGGACTCTACGGTTTTCCCGGCAGCGTCTGCATCTCCGTGAACGAGGAAGTGGTCCACGGCATCCCGTCCAAGGCCCGGGTCCTGGAGGACGGGGACATCGTGTCCATCGACGTCGGGGTCCGGTTGGACGGTTGGTGCTCCGACTCCGCCTGGACGTTCCCGGTGGGAGAGGTGGCCGCCCCGACCCAGGCCCTCCTCGACATCACGCGGGCGTCGCTGGACGCTGCGGCATCGGCCGCGGTCCGGGGCAACCACGTGGGCGACCTGGGGGCCGCGGTCATGCAGACCGTCGAGGGGACCGAGTACGGCATCATCCGGGACCTGGTGGGCCACGGAATCGGCCGGGACGTCCACGAGGAGCCGCAGGTACCCAACGTGGGGCGCGCCGGCTACGGCCCGCTTCTGCGGGAAGGGATGGTCCTGGCCATCGAGCCCATGCTGTCGGCGGGCACCGTCAACATCCGGACGCTGGACGACGGCTGGACCGTGGTCACGGCCGACGGCGCCCTGGCGGCACACTTCGAACACACCGTGGCGATCACCGCGGAGGGTCCGCGGATCCTCACCGGGGTCCCGAGTCCGGCGGACGCGACGCCAGCCACCGGGACGGCTTGAACCGCCCCTGGTAGCTGGTTATACTACAAAGCTCTGCCACAAACGCATGCGGAGAGAGAACCGTGAAGGTCCGAAGCAGCGTCAAACCCATCTGTGAGCACTGCAAGGTCGTACGGCGCCGTGGCGTCGTCCGGATCATCTGCAGCCGCAACCCGAAGCACAAGCAGAAGCAAGGGTAAGGAAGTTCTATGGCTCGTATCGCTGGAGTCGACCTGCCGCGCAACAAGCGGATCGAGGTCGCGTTGACGTACATCTTCGGGATCGGGGACACCCGGGCCCGGAAGATCCTCGACGCTTGCGGGGTCGATCCGGACCGTCGCACGCAGGACATCTCCGACGACGACGTGAACCGTCTTCGGCGCGAGATCGAGAAGTTCAAGGTGGAAGGCGCGCTGCGCACCGAGGTTTCCATGAACATCAAGCGGCTCATGGACATCGGGTGCTACCGCGGTCTCCGCCACCGGCGCGGGTTGCCGGTCCGCGGTCAGCGGACCCACACGAACGCCCGCACGCACAAGGGCGGGCGGCGTCCCATCGCTGGTAAGAAGAAGGCGCCGAAGAAGTAGCACGGCGATCACGGAGCTCTCCGGAGCTCCCCCCAACCGATGCGGCGTCCCGCGAGGGTTCCGAACCCCGGCTCGCCGCATCCGCATTGTAGGTGACAAGGACCAGGGCAAGACACGTGGCCAAGCCGAAAACTCGTACCAAGCGCACGAAGAAGGTCGTGGAGGCCGAGGGCATCGCTTTCATCAAGGCGACCTTCAACAACACGATCATCACGATCACCGACCGGCAGGGGAACGCCGTCGTCTGGGCCTCCGCCGGCAAGGCCGGCTTCAAGGGCTCCAAGAAGTCGACGCCGTTCGCCGCGACCATGGCCGCCGAGCAGGCGGGCAGGGAAGCGATGGGTCTGGGGGTCAAGCGCGTGGACGTGCGGGTGCAGGGTCCCGGATCCGGTCGCGAATCGGCCATCCAGGCCCTCGCCAGCGCCGGCCTCTACATCAAGTCCATCCAGGACGTCACCCCGCTCCCGCACAACGGGTGCCGGCCTCCCAAGAAGCGCCGCGTCTGAGGAACTGAAGAATGTCTCGATATACCGGACCCGTCTG
This sequence comes from Longimicrobiales bacterium, assembly GCA_040216925.1. Taxonomy (GTDB): domain Bacteria; phylum Gemmatimonadota; class Gemmatimonadetes; order Longimicrobiales; family Gaopeijiaceae; genus JAJCZZ01. The sequence continues at coordinate 75,289 of JAVJOF010000008.1, read as the reverse complement.
CAAGCTGTGCCGTCGCGAAGGGCAGAAGCTCTTCTTGAAAGGCCAGAAATGCTACACCGACAAGTGCCCCGTGGAGCGGCGCGCCTACCCGCCCGGCCAGCACGGCCCGGCCCAGGCCCGTCGCCGCAAGCAGTCCGACTACGCCGTCCAGCTTCGTGAGAAGCAGAAGGTGAAGCGGATCTACGGGCTGCACGAGAAGCAGTTCCGCAACCTGTTCGAGTCGGCCGCGAAGGTGGACGGCATCACGGGTGAGAACCTGCTGGTGGCCCTCGAGTCGCGGCTGGACAACGTGATCTTCCGCATGGGCTTCGCGGTCAGCCGTTCGGCCGCCCGCCAGCTCGTCCGGCATCGTCACGTGGAAGTGAATGGCCGCGTCACCGACGTGCCGAGCTACCAGCTCACGCCGGGCGACGAGATCTCCGTCAAGGCCGGATCGAAGGACCTGATGCCGATCCAGGCCGCCCTCGAAGCGCGGACCCGTCCGACGCTCCAGGAGTGGCTGGCCCTCGACGAGAAGGCCAAGGTGGGCCGAGTGGTACGGAAGCCGACCCGGGACGACATCTCGCTGGCGGTGCAGGAACAGCTCATCGTCGAGCTCTACTCGAAGTAATCGGACCGTGGACCCGGGGGCGTCGCTCCCGGGTCGCGGCCTCCCGACGCCGAAGACCTGTAGGAGGGGAACACTGTGGAGATAGATCTCAACGGACTGGTACTGCCGGAGCGCGTGGAAGCCGCCGAGGTTTCCGAGGACGGCCGTTCCGCCAAGTTCGTCATCGAGCCGCTGGAGCGTGGTTTCGGCCACACCCTGGGCAATTCCGTTCGCCGGGTGCTGCTGAACTCCCTGCGGGGGTCGGCCGTCTGGGCGTTCCGGATCGAAGGGGTGGTGCACGAGCACCAGACGATCCCGGGCGTGGTCGAGGACGTGCATCAGGTCATCCAGAACCTCAAGTCCCTCGTCATCCAGCTGGACGACGACGTGGATGAGGCGGTCCTGGAGATCCACCTGAAGAAGTCCGGGGCCGTGACGGCTGCGGACATCCAGGCGCAGGCGTCGGTGGAGGTGCTCGATCCGTCGCACCACCTGTTCACCTACCAGGAAGACAAGCCCCTGGCGGTGGAGTTGCACGTGAACAAGGGCCGCGGTTTCGTGCTCGGAGACCAGCACGAGCTGCCCCGTGGTGCCCCGGTGGATCTGGTCCGCGTGGACTCGATCTACAACCCCGTGCTTCGTGCCAACTTCTCCGTCGAAGAGACGCGGGTCGGCCAGCGCACGGACTTCGACCGTCTGACGCTCCACGTGGAGACGGACGGTTCGGTGGACCCGGAGGGCGCGGTGGGGTACGCCGCCGAGCTGGTCCGCAAGCACCTGGAGTACATGCTGTACTTCGGCGAGGGCGGGATTCCCGAGGTGACGCCTCCCGGTGCCGTCGCGGTTCCGGAGCGGCTCCAGGACCTGTTCGCCCGTCCCATCGAGGACCTGGCCGAGCTGTCCGTCCGCTCGCGGAACTCGCTTCAGAAGGAGAACATCCGCACGCTCGGCGACCTCGTGCAGCGTTCGGAAGACGAGATGCTCCAGATCGAGAACTTCGGGAAGAAGTCTCTCAAGGAGATCTCGGACTTCCTCGAGGAGCACGGCCTGCGGTTCGGCATGATGTTGGAGGAAGGAGACGACGGCCGTCTCTTCTTCGTCGAAGAGGAGCCTGAGACCGCCGGAAGCGGCGAGGATTGAGGACATGCGGCACCGTATCAAGGGCAGGAAGCTCAACCGTACCGCCTCGCACCGCCGTGCGATGCTCCGGAACATGGCCACGTCGCTCTTCCGCCACGGGCGGATCGAGACGACCACGGCCAAGGCCAAGGAGTTGCGTCCCTACGCGGAGCGGCTGATCACGCTGGCCAAGCGAGGGGATCTCCACGCCCGTCGGCAGGTGGCGCGCAAGATCGCCGACCGGCAGGTTCTGGGCGCGCTCTTCGAGGACATCGGGCCGCGGTTTTCGGAGCGTCCGGGCGGGTACACGCGGATCCTGAAGCTCGGCGCCCGGAAGGGTGACGCGGCGGAGATGTCGCTGATCGAGTTGGTCGATTAGTTTGGCCGTCTCAATCCAAACGACCATCCAACCGGACAGGACGACAGACATGGGTCACAACGCTTCCCGACGCGGTGCCGCGAACCTGGGCATGCCCCTGATGATTGCGGCGTTCATCGTCATCGGAGGCTTCCTCTACTGGCTGTATCTGCAGGCCGAGGCCGAGCGCCAGCTCGAGCTGCAGGAAGCGGCCCGGATCGCGGCCGAGGAAGCGGAGCGGGAGGCCATGGGCGAGATCCTCGCTCCGTCGGCCCTCCAGCTCGACGCTTCGCCCTACGAGGGCCGGGTCGTCTCCCTCGAGGACGTCGAGGTGGCCAGCGCGCTGGGCACCCAGGGCGTCTGGCTCGACATGCCCAACGGGAACCCGTTCCTGGTGTCCTACTCCGACAGCCTCCGCACGGCCGGCGTGACCCTGACGTCGGGCCAGTTGGCCACCGTCACGGGCACGATCGTGGCGATGAGCGACTCGATCGCCTCGTCGTGGGTGGACGCCGGTACGATCAACGAGGGCGACCAGCTCGCGGCTACGTTCGCGACGCACTTCTTGCAGGCCTCCCGCGCTCGCGCGACGGGTATGGCCGAGCCGGATTCGGCTGCCGCTGGCGGCAACTGAGCCGGACCGAACACGACGACAACGCGGGAATCGAATATCATGGCTCGAGTGTGCTACGTGTGCGGCAAGGGCCCCCAGGTGGGGAACAACGTCAGCCACGCAAACAACAAGTCCAAGCGGCGGTGGCTCCCGAACCTGCAGACGGCGAAGATCGTCGATGCGGAGGGCCAGCGGCGCCGGGTGCGGGTGTGCACCTCGTGCATTTCCGCGGGCAAGATCACCAAGGCGCCGCCGATGAAGGTGGAAGCCGGCGGCTGACGCGTCCCGCCGTCTGGTAGTACGAGAGCCTCCGCGGTACGTTGTGCCGCGGAGGTTCTTCACGTCCAGGCCCCGGCATGGCAGACGCGCCCACCACTTCGAGTTCCGTTCCGCCGCATCCCGCCCTGGGCGGGGCCGTGCTGCTGCTTCTGGCGGTGCTGCCGGTGGGCCATCTGCTGTCGCTCCCCCTCGGGGGCGCACTGGCCACGGCGACCGACCTGGTCACCGGGGCCGTCGCGGTGGGCTTCGTACTCGCGGTTCTGGGCCGAGGCGCGGTTCGCGCCCCGCTCGTGGCAGCCTTCCGGGCGCCGGCCGGGGAGCCCGCGCGGTCCTTCCTGATGGGCTGCGGCGTCCTGATGCTCTTCGGGATCTGGGTGGCCGCCTCCGGCCAGTGGGGCTACCACGCCGGCTACGCCGTCGCAAAGGGGCTGGCCGTGGCTGGCCTGGTGTCGGCGGCCGCGGCCATCGCCTTCTCGAACACTGCGTGGGACGCGGCGGTGGACGCCTGGCTGATCGGAACCGGCCTGGCGCTCTTCGTCACGTTCGCCGGGGTGTTCGGCCCCGACATCCTGGGGCTTCGGCTGGTCTACTCGGGCGGCGGCATCCTGGGCGTCGATCTGCCGCGGATTCGCGGGCCCTGGCTGCACCCGAACATGATGGCCGACCACCTGCTCGTGTCGGCGGTCCTGCTCTGGGGTCGGTGGCCCGCCCTCGTCGGCCGGGGTCGCCGGTGGGGACTGGCTCTGGCCGTGGGCATCGGGGCGGGCTTCGTCATGACGCTGTCCACCGCCTGGATCGCCGCCGGCGTGGTGCTGTGGGCCGTGGCGGGCGAGATCCGGGAGGCCACGCGGTCGGCCCGGTTCGGGCTGCGGGCGCTGGGTGCGGTGGTCGCCGCCGGGGTCGTGGTGGCCGTCGTCGCGCCGCTGGATACCACGGTCTTCGGGCAGACCGTGGCCACCAGCGGGCTGCGTCCGGCGATCTGGCGGGCCAGCCTCGACGCGATCGCCGCGGGGCCGGTGGTGGGCGTGGGCGCCAGCCCGTTCCTGGCCCAGGCGCCCGATCCGTTCCAGGGTGGCGCCGTCATGCTGTGGGACGCCCACAACGCGCTCCTTTCCGTCCTGGGCCAGTTCGGGATGATCGGCACCGCACTGCTGGCCGCCGGTCTGGGCCATGCCGTGGTGGCCCCCGTCCGCTCGCTTCCCGCCGGTCGGGTACGGGCCACGCTGATCCTGGCGTGGACCGCCGTGGCCATCCACTCGCTCTTCCTGGCCAGCGAGGACCTACGCCACCTGTGGTTGCTGGTGGGGCTGACCGGCCTCGCCGCGGTGAAGGGCGCCGGTGGCGTTCCCGAGGCAGAGGCCGCGTCCGGGTCCGACCAGCCCCGGCCCTCGCCGGGATGAAGGTGGCCTTCGACGGAGGAGGGCTGTCCCGTCCGGAGAGCGGAACCGGGCGCTACACGCTGGAACTCCTTCGCGGTCTGGCCCGGACCGGCTCGGGAGACCGGATGACGGTGTTCTTCAACGACCGCACCCGGCCGCGTCCGGACGTCACGCTCCCGGAGGGCATGGACCTCGTGAACCCCGGGTGGCCGGACCGCGTGCTGCGCCCCATGTGGGAGCGGCTCGGATGGCCCCCCGTGGAGCGCTTCGTGGGCGAGGCCGACATCTTCCACGCCTCCGATTGGATCCACCCTCCGCTTCGCCGGGCCGCGCTGGTGGCGACGGTGCACGACGTCGGTCCCCTGCAGCACCCGGAGTGGTACGCTCCCGACGTGGCCGCGCGCCACCGGGCGATCCACCGGAGTCTGGTGGACCGTGACGCCTGGGTGGTCACGGTGTCGGAGTTCACCCGCCGGGAGCTCCTCGCCCTCGGGGGCCTGCCCGACGACCGTGTCCACGCGGTGGCGAGCGGTGTGTCCCGGGACTTCCGTCCGGTGGACGGGGCACGGGCGGTGGCGGCGCGGCACGGGCTGGACCGGCCCTTCGTCCTGTACGTGGGGACCCGGGAGCCCCGCAAGAACCTCATGGGCCTCGTCGACGCCTTCGCCCGGGTGGCGGAACGGGTGGCGGACGTGGACCTGGCCCTGGTGGGCGTCCGCCCCCGGGTGGAAGCCCGGGCCGTGCAGGGGGTGGAGGCGTGGGTGGGCGACGAACTGGAGGAGCGCGTGGCGGATATGGGGCTGACGGACCGGATCCGCGTCGTGGGCCAGGTGCCCCGCGCGGACCTCCCGGCGCTCTACACCGCCGCAGCCGTGTTCGCGTTCCCGACGCTGTACGAAGGATTCGGCCTTCCGATTCTCGAGGCGATGGCGTGCGGGACCCCGGTGGTGGCGTCCGACCGGACGGCGGTGCCGGAAGTCGCCGGAGACGCGGCCGTTCTGGTCGATCCCACCCGGCCCGAGGCGCTGGCCGAGGCCCTGCTCCGGGTGCTGCGCTCGCCGGAGGAGACGGATCGGTTGCGGGCGGCGGGCCGAGCGCGGGCGGCGACGTTCTCGTGGGACCGTACCGCGAAGGAGACCCGAAGCGTGTACGAGCGGGCCGCCGGGGGCCGATGACGAGCGATCCGGGCGTCGGCGAGCGCGGAGGATCGGCCACTGCGCCGCGGACGGAGCCCTGGCCCACGTGTCCGGCCTGCGGGTCGGACGCCGCCCGGGAGCGTTTCGTTCTGGAGGACCGGGCCCACGGTGTACCCGGCCGGTATCGCTACGTGACGTGCACCGTCTGCGGGACCGTCCGGCAATCGCCCTGCGTCGTCGACGCCGACCTGCCGGACCTGTATCCGCCGGTGTACCTCGAAGCCCACCCGCGTCCGGACCGTGGACCGGGCGCCCCGGTGGAGGCCGCGGACCGGCGCCTCCGGTCGAGGGTCCGGGCCCGGATCCGGGACTCGGTGACCGGCCGCGGATCCAGTACGGTGGGGACGGCGCTGGGCCTCGTCCGTGGCCTGCGGGAGCGGGCCTTCGGCGGGCGGGCGCCCGACGAGTTCCTGCCCCGCCGCAGCGACCCGGGCCGAGCCCTGGACGTGGGGTGCGGGCTCGGCAACCAGATGGAGGTGCTGGCGGGGCTGGGCTGGGCGGTCGAGGGAGTGGAGGTCGACCCTCGCTCCGCCCGGGCGGCCGCCGACCTGACCGGGGCTCCGGTCCACGTGGGCGACGTGCGGACCCTCGAGCTTCCCGCCGGAGGCTATCGCCTGATCCTGCTCCACCACGTGGTGGAGCACCTGTCGGACCCGGTGGCCGTCCTGGCGTCTCTCGCCCCGCTCCTGGCCCCCCGCGGACGCGTGGTACTGGTCTATCCGAACCCCCACGCCCTCGCCGCACGGCGCTTCGGTCCGGCGTGGATGGGGTGGGACGCGCCGCGGCACCTGGTGCTCCCGCCGCCGTCGGCCCTGTCCCGGTTGGCCACGCTGGGCGGGCTGCGCCTCCGGAGCCGGCGGACCACGGCGCGCAACGCCCTGGCCCACCTGGCTCACAGCCGCGGCATGGCGGCCCGGCCCGGGGTGGCGGCGACCGTGACCGGGCAGGCGACGGTGTCCGACCGTGCCCTGGCGGCCCTCGAGCGGGCGCTCGTGGCCGCAGGGATCGACGTGGGCGAGGAGGTCATCGCCGTACTCGACCGCGCACCGGGGGCCGTCGAGCCGTGATGACCGTGGTCTGCGTGTTCAACGACGCGGAGCTCCTCGATCGCCGTCTCCGTGCCAGCGTCGACGCGCAGGACGGCGACGTGCGCCTCGTCGCCGTGGACAACCGGGAGGGCCGATTCCGCTCCGCGGTGGACGCGCTCCACCACGGTGCCGCCGGAGTGGAGGCCGGGTGGGTCGCCTTCATCCACCAGGACGTGGACCTTCTCGAACCGGGCTGGGTCGCCCGCGTCGAGGCTTCGCTGGCCGGGTTGCCGGATCTGGGGTGGGCGGGTGTGGCGGGCGTGGGCCACGACGGTGCCTTCCGCGGACTCCTCCGCGACTCGGGGATGGTGCGGGGTGCCCCGTCCGACCGGGCGACGCCGGTCCAGACCCTGGACGAGTGCGTGCTGATCACCCGACGCCGGGACGACGGCCGCTACTTCGATCCCACCCTCCGGGGCTGGCACGCGTACGGCGTCGACGCCTGCCTGACCGCGGAGGGAGCCGGCGCGGTGAACCGCGTGCTTCCCGCACCGGTGTGGCACGATTCCCCGGCCACGAACCGCGCGGGGCTGGAGGACGCCCACCGGTGGCTCTGGGAGAAGCACGGCAGCAGCCATCCGGTCATCCACACCACCACCGGCAGCCTCCCGGCACGCCTGGACGCACCGCCGGGGCCGAGTCTGCCGGCACGGATGCGGAGCCGCCTGGAGGCTGTGGCCCACCGGCTCGGCGGGTACGAGGGGGGCTTCCGCGTCTGGTGCGGGGAGACCCTGGAGGCATGGGTGGCCGGGACCGAGCGGGTGGACGTGCTGCGGGCCCGGGCCGAGGTGGCGCCCCTGGAGGCCGCCGGCCTCGTCCACCAACCCGAGGTGGAGCGCTCCGTGCTGCACCGGTTCGAGGGGTTGGCCGAGCCCCGGCCCGGCGCCGGGGTGGTCCTGCATCAGGACCTCGTGGGCGACCTGGCGGCGAAGGGACGTGGGGAAGAATGCCTCGCCTTCCTGGCCGAGCACCCGGACGCGGCGGCGGTGTGCCGCGTGGAGGTGGAAGAGACGGCACCGGAGCTTTGGGCCGGACTGGGCCGGGCCCGCCGCCGGATCCTGGCCCTGGACGACCAGGCGCTACCGGTCCTGCTGACGCTCCCCGAGTAGCGCCAGGAGCCGCTCCTCGATCCGGGCCCAGACCCGGTCCCACCCGTGGGCCTCCGCCTGGACACGGCCGCGCCGGACCCGTTCGGCACGCGCGTCGGGGTCGGAAGCCATCCGGCGAAGGACATCGGCCAGGGCCGCCGGGTCCCGGGGTGGGGCGAGCCATCCGGCGGCGCCGTCGTCCAGGAGTTCGGCCACGCCTCCCACCGCCGTGGCCACGACGGGCACCCCGGCGGCCATGGCCTCGAGGAGCACGAGGGGGTAGTTCTCCGTGCGCGACGGAAGCACGAGCGCGCCGGCGGTGGCCATGTGGGCCCGCACGCCGTGGGGATCGAGGGCTCCCGCGAAGGTGATCCGCTCTGCGAGGGCAGGATCGGCCGCCGTCCGGCGCAGCTCCTCGCCCTGGGGGCCGTCGCCGACGATGCGCAGCGTGGTGCCGGGGAGGCGGCGCAGCGCATCCAGCAGCAGGTCTACGCCCTTCTGAGGGTCGAGCCGGCCCACGAAGAGCAGATCGCACGGCGTGGGAAGTGGCGGATCGGGGCGCTGGAACCACTCCGGTGCCACGCCGTTGCGGACCACGGCCACCCGCTCGGCGTGTGGCAGGTAGCCTCGTTCCACCAGCGTGCGTGCACCCCAGGCCGACACGGCGAAGACGACGTCGGCCTGGCGGAGCATCCACCGCTCCAGGAGGGGGCCCTGAAGCCGCCGTGCGCGTTGCAGCGCGGCCCACGGACGGAGCCAGGGCGACGGGGCGTCACGGAGATCCGGTGGATCGGGGTGATGGCTGGCCACAGCCACGACGGCGCCCGGCGGGGCGGCCCCCACCGAGCCGGCGCCCTCGGCGGCGCTCGCGAACACCACGTCGGGGCTCCAGGACGCCTGGAGCGCACGGGTGGTGGCGGCCACGCCGGCCACGTCCAGGAGGAGGCGGTTCCGTCCGGCGGTGTGGAGGAACGGGTAGGGAGGCTCGTGGTCCGGTGGCGGTTGGGCCTGCCCGCCCACGAAGATCCCCCGCACCTCGTGACCCGCCGCGACGGCCTCGCACGCCAGGGCGTGGTGGGCCTTCTGACCGCCTCCGGCGCGGGGGTCCCAGGGGGGAAGGTTGTGGACGAACAGGATGCGCATGGGCCCCATGTTGCCCTGCCCCCACGACCCGGCGCCAGGGAGGGGGACGGCATCCGGGCCTACCGGACCGGCGAGGGCCCTCCCTACGTTGCCGGCCATGGTGCCCCCACCCGAACCCACGCCGCGTCCGTGTCCGATCTGTCGGTCGAAGGCGTCGCGGCCGTACCCGAATCCCTTCGAGCTGTCGCTCCGGACGTGCCGGGAGTGCGGCGTACGCTTCCTGGACGAGCCACCCTCCGAGCGTGAGCTGGCCCGCCGGTACGACGAGGAGCACGAAGCGGGGAAGTGGGCGGCCCTGTTCGGCGAGGCGGACCCGGCGGAGCGCCGACGGCGTGCCGCGCTCCTGGCCGAGCTGCGTCCACCCGGCGAAGGCGATCGGCTCCTCGACGTGGGGTGCGGCGACGGTGGATTCCTGGACGAGGCGGCGGCGGCAGGGTGGCGACCGTTGGGCCTCGAGATCAGCACGGCGGCGGCCGCGGGCGTGGCCCACCCGGTGGCGGTGGGACCCCTGGACGCCATCGCTCCCGGCGCGGGGTTGGCCGTCGTCACGTTCTGGGACGTCCTGGAGCACGTCGTCGATCCCGCGGCGATGCTCGAAGCGGCGGCCGAGCGGCTGGCGCCTGGGGGGCTGGTGGCGGTGACCATGCCCAACGCGGCGGGCACCGAGGCGCTCCTGGCGGGACCCGCATGGCGGTACCACGACGTGGGGGTGTACGGCCACCTTCTCCACCCCACCCCCCGCCACGTCCGGGCCCTGCTGGAGGGTGCGGGGCTGGAGGCCGTGCACGTGGAGACATCGGGTTCGGTGGACCTGCGGGATCGGGTGCCCGCTGGCATACGAGGCCGCGCTCTGACGTGGCTGCTCGATCGGGTCAGCGGGGTCGTGGCCCGGGTGGCCGTTCCCCTCCACCGAGGCAACACGATGCTGCTCGTCGGACGGAGAGCCTGAGCCGCACCGGTCGGTCGTTGCAGCGGACTCGGGACCGCGGGTAGCTTCAGGAGACAGCGGATCTCTCCACCCCGATCGGGGCGGTCGTGCCGAACAGAACCCGACGCTTCGCCCAGCTCGCCCCCGTGGCCGCCGTGATCGGCCTGGCCGTGGCCACCGCTTCGGCGCCGACGCCGGAAGCCCAGGTCGCGCTGCCGCTGCTGGGCGTCGGTATGATCCTCCTGACGCTGTTCCTGTTCCGCATCCAGCAGGACGCCGAGGGTGCCCGGTTCCTCCTGTCGGTGGTCCTCTGGGCCGTGGCCGCGCGCTTCCTGATCTACGGCCTGATCCAGCAGTCCATGGGGCCCTACGTCTTCGCGCCCGACGCCCTGACCTACGAGGCGGTGTCGGCGGACATCGTCCGGGCGTGGACCGAGGGCGCGCCGCTGCCGCCGAGGGCGCTCGACTCGCTCCAGGTGGGCTACTACTACTACGTGGCCGTGTTCAACCTGCTCCTCGGCGAGCCCTCCAGCGGCCCCGTGGCGGTGAACATCTTCCTGTCCGCGTGGACCGCGGTACCGATCTACTACGCGGCGTATCTCGTGGCCAACCAGCACCGGGGCGTGGCCGAGACGGCGGCGATCCTGGTGGCGTTCTTCCCCTCGCTGATCCTCTGGTCGACGCTCAACATCCGGGAAGCCCCGGCGGTGATCCTCATCGGGTTCACGCTGCTGCTGTTCGTGCGGTTCCAACTGAAGGGCAAGCCGTGGGATGCCGTGGGCGTGATCGTCCTCCTGGCCCTTCTGCTCACGATCCGGGAGTACATCGCCTTCCTGGTGGGCATCTCGGCCACGGCGGGCACGCTGATCGGCAAGAGCCGATCGCCCGTCCGGGCCTTGTTCCTGGGGAGCGGCATGCTGGTCGGTGTCACCTTCGTGCTCCAGAACGCGTCGGAACTGGGCGGATCCCTCACCGAAGATCCGTCCCTGGAACGTGTCCAGTATCTGCGCAGGGACCTGGCCACGGGTGCGGGCTCCGCATACGGGGAGGGCTTCGACGTCTCGACCCCGCAGGGGGCCCTCGTCTTTCTTCCGGTGGGTCTGGCGTATTTCCTGTTCGCACCGTTTCCCTGGGCCATCGGTTCCGCCCTCCAGGCGGTGACGATTCCCGAGACGCTGATCTGGTACACGCTCGTTCCGTTCGGCGTGTGGGGGATGATCCTGGCGGTGCGCCACGACGCCCGGTCCTACACCACCCTCCTCACCTGTCTGGTGACCCTGACCTTCGCGTACGCGCTGGTGGAGGGGAACGTAGGGACGGCCTATCGCCACAGGGCCCAGATCCTGCCCTTCGTCCTGATCTTCTGTGCCCTCGGACTCCGGGATGCGTGGGGAGTCTACCGCCTGCGCCGGGACCGGGCGCGACGTCAACGCCGCTCGGCCGCCGCCCGACTGGGCGAGATCCGCCCGGAGCGGGTCCGGGCGTCCGGTTCCTCATCGGAGTCCTGACCTTGGACGCCACCCCGGTGCTGCTCCTCCTCGAGTCGTTCGGCCGGGGAGGGGCGGAGCGAGTGGTGCTGAACACCGTGGCCGCCATGGACCGGACGCGCTTCCAGCCGGAGGTCGTCCACCTGTTCGCCCCGGACGGGTTGGCCGAGGAGTGCCGGGCACTCGGCGTGGAGGTGCGGGGCCTCGGGCTCCGGGGTCCCGAAGACCTGGTGAAGGGGATCCTGGCGGTGCGTCGCATGCTCCGCGCGCGACCGGGCGCGGTGGTGCACACGCACCTCTTCTTCGCCAACGTCGTCGGGCGTCTGGCCTCGCTGGGCACCGACGCCCGGGTGGTCACGACCCTCCACAATCCCGACTACGGGCAGGAGGCCCACGGCGGTCTGCGGTTCCGGGTCCGGGTGGCCCTCGACCGGTTGAGCCACATGCTGAATCCGGGCACCGTCCTGGCCGTGAGCGAAGAGGTGCGTCGCGACTACGTCCGGGAGATGGCGTACGGGGGCATCCGGGTGCTGCCGAACTACATGGACATCGCTCCGTTCCAGGCCCGGGTGGCGGCGCAGGACCGGCGCGCGCTGCGGGCGGCCCACGGCGTGCCCGACGACGCGGTCGTGGTCCTCCACGTGGGGCGGTTCCACCGGCAGAAGGCCCAGGACGTCCTCGTGGAGGCGGCCATCCTCGCCCGGGAGGCCGCGCCCGCGTTGCGCGTGGTCTTCCTGGGTCGCGACGCCGACGCGTCGGGCCTTCCGGAGCGGGTCGCAACCGCCGGGGCGGAGGACACCGTGCGCTTCGAGGGGCTGGTCGAAGATCCGCTGCCGTGGTACGCCCTGGCGGACGCCTTCGCCTTCCCGTCGCGCTACGAGGCGTTCGGCGTGGCCCTGCTGGAGGCGATGGCCGCGGGGCTCCCGTCGGTGGTGAGCACCGTCGGCGGGATCGACGAGGTCGCGACCTCCCAGACCTCCCTGTTCGTGGCGCCGGACGACGCCGAGGGGTTGGCCGAGGCGTTGGTGCGACTGACCACCGACGCCGGCCTCCGGGCCCGCCTGGGGGCCGCGGCCCGGGAGCGCGCCCGGGTCTTCGACGCCGGGCCAGTCCTGGAACGTCTGGAGGCGATCTATGACGGCGCCTAGGGCGGTTGCGGTGCTGGTCCTGGCCCTGGCACTCCGGCTCGGCGTGGCCCTGGCGTGGGCGCCGCCCCTGGAGGCCGACCCGGCGGACTATCACCGGCTGTCCGTGGGGCTGGTGGAGGGGGCGGGGTACGTCGATGCGGACGGGCGCCCCACCGCGTGGCGCCCACCCCTGTACCCGGGGATGGTGGCGGGCATCTATGCCGTGGTCGGCCCCCGACCGGCGGCTGTCCGTATCGTCCAGGCGCTGATGGGCACCGCCACCGTGGCCCTGGTGATGCGCATGGGCTTCCTGCTGCTGGGGGGCACGGGCGGCCTGCTCGCGGGCGCGCTGGCCGCCGTCCAGCCCGGCCACGTGTTCGGCGTGTCCCGGCTGCTTTCCGAGACGCTCTTCGCCTTTCTCTTCGTGGCCACGGTGCTGGCGCTCTGCGAACTGCGCCGGGCCGGCGCGCACCGCTTCGGCTGGGCCCTGGCCGCCGGGGCGCTCATGGGGATGGGTGCCCTGGCCCGGGGGGTGTTCCTGCTGTTCCCGCTGGCTGTGGTGCCTGCGCTCGTGCTGTGGCCGGGTGGGGCCGGGGCCGGTGGACAGACCCGTCCCTGGCAGAGCGGCGTCCGGGACGCGGCCGTGATGATGCTGGCATTCGTCGTGATCCTGACCCCCTGGACGCTGCGCAACGCGCGGGCGCTCGATGCGTTCGTGCCGGTGGCCACCCAGGGAGGCACCACGCTGTGGGCTGGGAACCATCCGCCGGGCGGCACGGGCTTCGGTCTGCTGGTGGACGACGCGACCACCCGGGCCGCCAGCGCCCTGCCCGAGGCCGAGGCCAGCGCCTACCTGGTGGACGCCCAGCTCGCCGAGTGGCGGGCCGACCCCATGCGCCTGGTCCGGATGATTCCCGTGAAGACGGCCTTCCTCTGGGCGCCCATCGACTGGGAGATCGGACCCGTCTACGGAGCCTTCGACCCGGCCTACGCCTTCGTGGCGCTGTGGGCCCTGGTCGCCCTGGTGCTGGTCGTGCGGGACGCGGAGCGGCGGCGCGGGCGCCTCCGCCGGACATGGCCGCTCTGGTCCACGGTGGCCTACGTTCAGGGCATGGCCTGGCTCTTCTACGGCAGCCCCCGCTTCCGCCTTCCCCTGGACCTGTTGCTGGCCGTGGCGGCCGCCGCCGGACTGCTCCTGACCGCACGGGCGGTGGGGCGTGGGCGCACCTGGGCGTGGGCCGTGACGTCGGTGGCGGTGCTGGGTGCCCTGGCGGCCGCGTCGGATGCGGTCCGGCGCCTCGGGGGACGACTCCTTGGGGTCTAGCCACGGCTGGGCCGACGCACGGATCGACGTCGTGATCCTGACGTTCGAGTCCGGCGCGGTGGTGGATCGCTGTCTGGACGCTTTGCAGGCGGCGGGGCCGCCACGGGGCACCGTCTGGGTCGTGGACAACGCCTCGACCGACGACACGGTGGCCCGGGTCCGCGCTCACGAAGGGGTCCGTCTGATCCAGACGGGCGCCAACCTGGGATGGGCCGGCGGCAACAACCGGGGCATGGCCCGGGCGTTCGAGGACGGGGCCGAGGCCACCGTCCTCCTGAACCCCGACATCGTGGTCACGCCGGGGTGGCTGGACCGGGCACGCACCGCCCTCGAACGGGAGGCCGGCATCGGCCTGATGGACTTCGAGCTGACCGAAGACGTCCTGCCCTCCGCGACGTCGCCCCGAGCCGGGTCCGGCGACGCCTCCAGGGTCCGCGACATCGACGGCGCCGTGGGCGCGGCCCTGGTGGTGCCCCGTGCCACGGTGGAGCGCATCGGCTACCTGGACGAGGACTACTTCCTCTACTGCGAGGACGTGGACTGGAGCTGGCGAGCCCGTCGGGCGGGGCTCCGCACGGTCCGCGTAGGTCACGCGCTCTGGCACGAGAGCGAGTCGAGCTCGGCGGGAGACTTCGGCCTCCTGCGCTCGTGGCTGTCGTTCCGCAACTCGATCCGCCTGTACCTGAAGCACCGCCCACGGTCGGTGCCCGGGTGGATCAAGTCGCTGTTCATCTACGCGTGCAGCGCCCACCCCCCGGACGAGTCCATCATGATGCGGTTCCGCCCGTTCGGGCCGGTGCGGAACGCGGGGATGGTGGTGGCGGCGGTCCTGTGGAACGTGCTGCATCTGCCGTGGACGCTGGCCACCCGCCGCCGGGAGCTGCGCACGATCGAACGGACGGGTGGGGAGCGCCCATGACCGCCGGCGTGGGCACCCGGGCGGCCCGTGCGGGACGCGTGAAGCTGGTGCTGACCGTGGTCGGGGCCCTCGTGGGCTTCGGCGCCAACGTGGCCCTGGCCCGGCTGCTGGGTCCCGACGTGTTCGGTGCCATGGCCTTCGCGCTGGTGGTGGTGGGGCTGGCCCGGACGCTGTCCACGGTGCGCAGCGATGCCTACGTGGTGTACCTGCCGGACGAGGCCGAGGCCCAGCAGGCGGCCCGGACCCTGTTCGGTGCGGAGTTGCTCCTCGCCGCCCTGGTGGGCGGGACCCTGGCGGCTGCGGCCGGCCCCCTGATGGCGGCTCTCGGCCGCCCGGATCTCGTGGCGGTGGTGCGGGGGCTGTCGGTGATGGTGGTCCTGTCGCCGCTGACGGTGCTCCAGGCCCGGTTCGTCCGGAACCTCGACTTCGTGCGGGGCCACGGGCCGGCCACGGCGGGCACCGTGGTCAAGGCCGCCACGGCCGTCACGCTCGCCGCCGGGGGCCTCGGGGTGTGGGCCCTGGTCTGGGGAGAGGTGGTGTCCGTGGCGGTGGTGGCCGCGCTCTTCCTGGTCCTGTCGGGGAAGGGCGCCCTGCCCGGCTTCGAGCGGAGACACCTGGCGGGCGCGCTGCGCTACGGTCTTCCGTTGACCGGTACCGCGCTCCTGGCCTTCTACTATTGGAACGTGGACGACTACATGGTGGGCCGGATCCTGACGTTGGAGGCCCTGGGCCTGTACTGGCTGGCCTTCCGACTCCCTCACCAGTTGATGCAGGTGTCGGGGCTGGCTTCGTCCGTGGCCTTCCCCGCCTTCGCCCGGGCCTGGAACACCGACGCCATCGCGCCGGCGTTCGTCCGCCTGACCCGGGCCACGGCGTGGCTGATGCTCCTGCCCCTCCTGGTTTCCACGCTGTTCGGAGCCGAGCTGATCGAGGCGGTGTACGGCGCCCGGTGGCTCGGCGCCACGCTCCCGTTCCAGCTGTTCATGGCCCTCGTGTGCATCCGGGCCATCTTCAACTACTGGGCGGACGTGTACCAGGCGGCGGGACGCACGGCGCCCCTGCTGGGCCTGACCGCGGTCAACGCGGTGCTCATCACGGTGCTGGGCATCCCGCTGGTGACCCGGTACGGGGTGGTCGGGATGGCCGTGGCCGTCCTCCTGACGATCTCCACGACCGTGTTCGTCGGCACGCGCTACCTGAAGCGCCTCCTCGACGTCCGCTACGCCGACGCCCTGATGCGCCCCGTCGCGGCCCTGGCCCTCTGCCTGGGGGTGGGCGGCCTGTTGAAGGGTGTCGTGGCGGGCCCGCTGGGCGAGGCGGCCCTGGCGGTGGGCATGGTGGCTGCCTGGGGCGGCCTGGCCTGGGCGCTGGACCGGACCGAGCTGACGGCGGCGTGGGCCTACGTTCGGGGGGCCGCATGACGGATGCGGTGCGCACGCCACCTGCCGGGGGTGGAGGCTTCACGTTGAGTGGCGACCCCCGTGCCGAAGCCCGGGTGGCCCGGGACCTCCAGCTCGTGGTGGCGGCCGTCCGGGAGCATCTGCCCGACGCGGAGGCGGTGGTCCTGGTGGGCGGCTTCGGACGTGGCGAGGGCGCCGTGGTGGCGGGCCCCGACGGACCGGTGCCCTACAACGACTACGACCTGGTGGTGGTCGTGCCCGACGAGGCCGCGGCCTGGCCTGCGCTCCGGGCCGCCGCCCGCTCGCTCCGGGGTCGGCTGGCCGTGGACGCCGTGGACCTGATCCCCCGGGCCCGCGACCGGTGGACGCGTCTCGAACCGTCCATGTTCCACGTCGACCTCCGGGCCGGCGGCCGGGTCCTCCACGGCGCTCCCGACCTCCTGGAGCGCCTGCCCGCCTACGGCCCCGACGCGGTGGGCCCGGCGGACGCGGCCGTTCTGACGCGTAACCGCCTCGTGACGTGCCTGGAGGCCCACCCCGGGCTGGCGGCGGCGCCGGTCTCGCTCCGGCAGTCGGCCAAGGTCGTGCTGGCGTGGGTGGATGCCGAGGCGTGCCTCCGCGGCACGTACGTGACCTCCTACCGCGAGAAGGTCCGCGGAATCGAGGCGTGGGCCGGGCCCGACGAGGTGGCGGCGGCGGAGTGGGCTCTGGCCGTGCGTGCGGGCTCGCCGGGGTGCGAGGACCAGGCCATGGCGCGGTGGCTCGCGGCGGCGGACCTCCTGGCCCGCGGGCTGCGGCGCGTCCACGGCGACCCGGACGCCCGGGCCCCGGCCCTCCTGGCCCGCTGGGTGGGGGAGGAGGTCCGGGCGCTCGGTCTCGTCGGCGCGCTGCGCCGGCTGCGGGTGGGCCGTCTCGAATCGCCGCTCCACGGCGCTCAGGCGGCGCTTGTCCTTTCCCCGCACGACCCGGCGGCGGGGCGGTGGGCGGACCGGCTGCTCGCGGCGTACGGCGGAGCAGGCGGGAGCGAGCGGTGGCTCGATGCGGCGCGCACGTCGGTCCGGCTCTGGTACGAGGTGTTCCATGACGCGGCCTGACGTGACCGTGGTCATCCGGACGCTGAACGAGGCGCGCTGGATCGAGGAGTGCATCGACCGTGTGCGCGACCAGGAAGCGGACGCAGAGGCCGAGATCGTGGTGGTGGACTCCGCGTCCACCGACGACACCGTGGCCCGGGCTGCGGGGCGCGACGCCCGGATCCTCGAGATCCCACGGGAGGCGTTCACCTACGCCTCCGCCCTGAACCTCGGCTTCGAGGCCGCCTCGGCGCCGCTGGTGGTGTCCCTCTCGGCCCATGCGCTTCCCGCCGACCGGGGATGGCTGGGGCCGCTCCTGGCCGCCTTCGATGACCCGGAAGTGGTGGGGGTCTGCTCCCGGGAGGTACCCCACGACGACGCCGACGTCCACGAGCGGGCCCGCCTCGCCTCCCGGTTCGAGAGCGGAGCGGAGACCTTCCGGAAGGACGCGGACGGCGTTGAGCCTCCCGGGATCTTCTTCACGAACGTCAGCTCCTGCGTGCGGCGCTCGGTGTGGGCCGAGGCGCCCTGGCCGGAACTCCCCTACGGCGAGGACTTCGCCTGGGCGTGGGCCCGGGTCGCGGAAGGCCACGCCGTGCGGTACGAGCCCGCCTCGTGCGTGGTCCACTCCCACGCCGAGTCCATGGGCCGGCGGGTGGCCCGGGAACTGGCCTGGCACCGGGCACTGGGCATGGTCCGCGGGCGCCCGGTGGGCGTCCGGGAGGCCGTCTGGAACGCCCGGCATCGGGTGCGCCTGGGGTCGGGCTGGGCCTGGCGGAACGTGCCGGGACTCGGCGGGCGGCTGTACTGGTCGGCCTACCACGCGGCCAAGGAGGCGCGGTTCCTGGCCGGCGTCCTCTCCCTCAAGGCCCGGGGAGACGAACGGTCATGAGTGCGCCCACCATCTTCGCGGTGCTCGTGGACGCGCTGCGCCACGACTTCCCCACGGCTTCGGCCATGCCGTGGACGGCGTCGCTGGCCGCCGACGGGGTCCGGACCACCGTCGAGGAGACGTTCGGCTTCATCGGTGTGCGGGCGGCCGCGTTCTACGGACTCCACCCGGCCGACGCCGGGTACGTCTTCCTCTACGAGGTGGACCGTGGCCGGGGCGACTACCGCTTCCTGCGTCCGTTCCCCGACCGCCTCATGGATCGCTACCCGGGCATCGCCTGGCGCGGGGTCAAATGGCACACGGCCGCCGTCCGTCGCCGCGATCCGGAGTATCCCGGGCCCTGGGACCTCTCCCGTGTGCCGCCGACGGTGCTCAAGCACCTGCGGGTGGCGGAGCGGACGGTGCCGTGGTCGCCCGCGTACCTGCCCGGACAGAGGTCCGTGTTCGACGCCGTCGGCGGCGACTTCCTCTACCTGGGGTACCCGAAGCCGCTGGGCCGCACCGACGAGCTGGTGGCGGCGTTCCACCGGGAGTACGCGGGCCAACGCCTGGTCTGGATGCACTTCTCCGAGCCCGACTGGCGGGAGCACGAGCACGGTGCGTCGTCGCCCGAGGTCCAGGCGTGCCTGGCTGAAGTGGACGCCGCCATGAAGGAGGTCCACGGCCGGCTGGAGCGGGACGGCCCGGTCCGTACCGTGATCTTCGGCGACCACGGATGCCTCGACGTGGACGCCTCCGTGGACGTCATGGCCGCCCTTCCGCCCCGGGCGGCGGCCGGCCTCCACTTCGTGGACAGCACCATGCTGCGGATCTGGAGCGACGACGCGGGTCTCCTCCGCGAGTCCGCCGCGGCCCTCGAGGCGGCGGCCCCGGGGGGGCGCGTGGTGGGCCGGGAGGAGCTGGAGGGCCCGTACCGGTGTGCCTGGAACCGCGCCACCTTCGGCGACCTGCTGTTCGTGGCCGCGCCGGGCCAGGTGTTCGTGCCCAACTTCTTCCAGGGGCCCGACACGGCTCCGGCCGGCATGCACGGATACCTGCCGGACGTGCCCGACAATCAGGCGGCGCTGGTCGCCCACGGGCCCGGCATCCCGGAACTCGACGACATCGAGCCCATGACCGCCGTCCACGACATCCTGTCCGGCTTCCTCGGGACGCCATGAGCACGGGTGTGCTGTACGTCTCCTACGACGGCGCCCTGGATCCCCTGGGTCAGTCCCAGGTCCTGCCCTACGTGGAGGGGTTGGCCGACCGTGGGTGGCGCTTCCATCTGATGACGTTCGAGAAGCCCGACCGCTGGGCCGACGAGGGCGCCCGGCGCCGCCTCGAGGCCCGTCTGGCCGAACGGTCCATCCGCTGGCATCCGCTGCCCTACCGGAAGGACCCGCCCGTGGTGGGAACCGCCCTCGACCTCCGGGACGGCGTGCGGCAGGCCCGCCGCATCGTGGCGGACCACGACCTCTCTCTCGTGCACGCCCGCTCCTACCCCTCCGCCCTGGTGGCCCTGCGGGTGCACCGGGCGCTCGGCGTGCCGTTCCTGTTCGACATGCGGGGCCTGTACGCCGAGGAGCGTGTCGACGGCGGGCTGTGGCGGGCCGGTGGGCCGCTCTATTCCCTCACGAAGCGCCTGGAGCACGACTTCATGGCGTCGGCGGCAGGAGTGGTCACCCTCACCCGGGCCAGCCGGCCCCGGGTGGAAGGGTTGCTCCGGGGCGCGGGAGGGCGGGGGGCGCTCGCGGTCATTCCGACGTGCGTGGCCCTCGACCGCTTCCGGATGCGGCCGGCGCCGGACGGACCGCCCCGCCTCACGTACCTCGGGTCCATCGGCACGTGGTATCTGCTGGAGCCGATGATGGACTTCGCCCGGACGTTCCTCGAGACCGTGCCGGGCTCGACGGTGGAGTACGTCGTGAACGGCGGGTGGGATCGGGTGCGCGCCGTGGCAGCGGTCCGGGGCGTTCCCGCCGACCGGCTGTACGTGGGCTCCGCCGACCACGCCGACGTGCCCGACGCCCTGGCGCGCTCATCGGCCACGTTCTTCCTGATCCGACCCGGCGGATCGAAGGTGGCTTCGGCTGCGACGAAGTTCGGCGAGTCCCTGGCCGTGGGCCGGCCCGTCGCGGCCAACGCCGGGGTGGGCGACACGGCCGACGTCATCCACGAAGACGGTGTCGGTGTGGTCGTGGATCCCCGGGATCGTACCGGGTGGCCCGCGGCGGTCGAGGCGTTGGCCGCCATGGCCCGGGATCCGGCCACGGCCGCCCGGTGCCGGCGCTCCGCGGAGGCCCGGTACGCCCTGGCCGACGGCGTCGAGGCCTACCACGCCCTCTACCGACACATGCTGGGGGGGGGACCGTGAGGGACCGCCGCAGGATGGTGGTGCTGTGCCCCTATCCGGAGGGACGGGCTCCGAGCCAGCGGTTGAAGTACGAGCAGTACTTCGACGACTGGCGCGCCCACGGATGGGACGTGGACGTGCGGCCGTTCTGGGACGAGGCCGCGTGGGCCGGCCTCTACCGGCCCGGTGGGGTGCTGACGCGGAAGGTACCCGCCCTGGTCCGGGGCCTGCTGCGTCGCCGTCGGGACCTCCGCGACGCCCTGGGGGCCGATCTCGTCTACGTCCATCTGGAGGCGTCGCCGGTGGGGCCTCCGGTGGTCGAGCGGGCCCTGGCCCGCCACGGCGTACCCATCGTGTACGACATCGACGATCTGGTGCACCTCCCCCACGCCTCCCGGGCCAACGCGTTCATGCGGTGGCTCCGCTCCCCGTCGAAGATCACCGAGCTCGTGACGCGGGCCGACGAGGTGATCGTCTGCACCGCCTACCTCGGGGACTTCGCAGGGGCGCACAACGCGCGCGTGACCAACATCTCGTCGACCATCGACTGCGACGCCTACCGCCCTCGACCCCACCGCAACCGGACGGAAGGCGTCGTGATCGGGTGGAGCGGCAGCCACAGCACCTCGCCGTACCTCCACCGGCTCGACGGGGTGCTCCGGGAGCTCCAGGCCTCCGACGGCGTACGGATCCGGGTCATCGGCGACCCCTCGTTCCGCATTCCCGGGGTCGAGCTGGAGGCCCTGCCGTGGCGCCGCGAATCCGAGGTGGCCGACCTCTCGGAGCTCGACGTGGGCGTGTACCCGCTTCCCCACGAGGAGTGGGTCCTGGGCAAGAGCGGCCTCAAGGCGCTCCAGTACATGGCCCTCGAGATCCCGCCGGTGGTGGAGCGGGTGGGCACCAACCTCGAGATCGTCGAGGCGGACCGGAACGGCCTCCTGGCCGCCACTGAGGAGGAGTGGCTGGACGCGCTCCGGCGTCTGGTCCGGGACCCGGCCCTGCGTACCCGCCTGGGGCGGGCCGCCCGCGAGACCGTGGTGGCGCGGTACTCGGTGCGGGCCAACGCTCCCGTCTATCGCGGGGTGCTGGACCGGGCGTTGGGCGCTTCCGGGGGCACCGGCTAGGTTTGGGCGCCATGCCACCGCTCCTCCGTGCCCTGCGTCCCCACCAGTGGGCGAAGAACCTCCTGATCCTCCTCCCGGCGCTGGCGGCCCACCGTGCCCCGGGGGCCGGGTTGCTGGGGGCTCTGGTGGCGGCCGTGGCGTCGTTCTCGATGCTGGCGTCGGCGGTCTACCTGGTGAACGACGTCGTCGATGTGGAGAGCGACCGGGCACATCCGTCCAAGCGCCACCGCCCCATCGCGGCGGGCCAGCTCGGGGTGCCCGCGGCCCTGACCGCGTCGGGCACGCTGGCGGTCCTGTCCCTGGCCCTGGCGCTGACGCTTCCCCCGGCGTTCCTCCAGGTGTGGATCGCCTACCTGGTGGTCACCTCGGCGTATTCCGCCGGCCTGAAGCGCCGGGTGGTCCTGGACGTGGTGGTGCTGTCCGGCCTCTACACGGCGCGGGTCCTGGCGGGTGCGGGGGCGGCCGGCGTGCCCCTGTCTCCGTGGTTCCTGGCCTTCTCGATCTTCCTGTTCGTGTCGCTGGCGCTCCTCAAGCGCACCGTCGAGTCGGTGGGCGCCGATCACCGCGACACCGGCGGGTTCGAGGGTCGGGGATGGCGCGTCGAGGACCAGCCCGTGCTCGTCGCCATGGGGACGGCCTGCGCCGTGGGCGCCGCCCTGGTCTACTGCCTCTACATCACGGGAGACGACGTGCTTCGGCTCTACCGGCGTCCCGAGGCGCTCTGGTTCGGGCTGCCCGTGCTCCTGTACTGGCTGACCCGCGCGTGGCTCCTGGCCGTCCGGGGTCAGGTGGAGGACGACCCGGTCGTCTTCGCGCTCAAGGACCCGGCGAGCTACGCGTCGCTGGCGCTGTTCGGGCTGGCCGTCTGGTGGGCCACGTGAGGCACGTGGTGCTGGTGGGCGCGACGGACGGCATCGGCCTGGCGCTGGCACGGGCCCACCTCGAGCGTTCCTGGCGGGTGGCCGTGGTGGGTCGTTCCTCGTCGAAGGTGGACCGCGTGGTGACCGAACTCCGCGAGGCCGTTCCGGGGGGCACGGTCGTGGGCGGGGTGCTGGACGTGACCCAGCGGGCGCGGACCGCCGGGGTCCTGAACGGCGTGTTGGCCGATCTGGGCCAGATGGACCGGCTCGTCTACACCGCCGGGGTCATGGACGATGGCCCCCGCGCCACGGGCCGGATGATCGACGTGAACACGGTGGGGGCCATCGACGTTCTGGAGTGGGGCGCCGCCTACCTGACCGAAGCCGGACAGGGGCGCCTGGCCGCCATCGGCTCCGTGGCCGGCGATCGGGGGCGCCGCGGCAACCCGGTCTACGGCGCGTCCAAGGCCGCCCTCCACCAGTACCTCGAGGGGCTGAGGCACCGGCTGCACGACCAGGGCGTGGGCGTGACCACCATCAAGCCCGGGTGGGTCCGCACCCGCATGCTCGGCGACGTGCCCGGCTTCCCTCCCTCCATCGCGGCGTCCCGCGCCGCCGAGCTCATCGTCCGCGGGCTCGACGCCGAACGGGACGCGTTCTACGTGCCTGCCTGGTGGGGGCTCGTGTCCCTGGTGCTCCGGGCCCTCCCGCGTCCGGTGTTCAAGCGGATGGCTCCGCCATGAGACGCGTGGAGCCCCAGATGCTGGAGGGGTGGGGCATGGCGTCCCGGGCCCGGTCCATGGTGTACCGCCCCCTCGACGCCGGCGAGGTGGCCGAGGCCATCACCGACGCGGGAAGCCGGGGCCTGACCGTGACGGCCCGGGGCGGGGGGCTGAGCTACGGCGACGCGGCCCTGAACCAGGGCGGCGCGGTGCTCGACGTCCGGGCTCTGGACCGGATCCTGGACTTCGACCCGCACCGGGGGATCGTCCGGGCCGAGGCGGGCGTGACCATCGAGCAGCTCTGGAAGGCCGCGCTGCCCCACGGCTGGTGGCCGCCGGTGGTGCCGGGCACGATGAAGGCGACCCTGGGCGGGTGCGTGGCCATGAACGTCCACGGGAAGAACCACGCGACGGGAGGCGCCATCGGCCGGCACGTCCGGAGCCTCTCGCTGGTCACGGGCGAAGGGCAGCCGAGGGTGCTCGAGCGGGGGGTGATCGCCGAAGCGGAAGCAGGGCTCTGGAGCATGAGCCTGGCCGACGTGCTGGGGGCCCAGGGGCTGACCGGCACCGTGACCGAGGTGACCCTGGGGCTCCGGAGGGTCCACAGCGGCTACCTCGAGGTGGAGGCCCAGGCGAGCCGGACGTTGGCCGAGACCTTCGACTTCCTGGACCGGGGGGCGGTCGAGGCGGACTACACGGTGGCCTGGGTGGACTGCGTGGGCCGGTCGGCCGGCCGTGGCGTCCTGCACCACGCCTGGTACCTCCCGCCCGGACATCCGCAGGCGGAGCAGGGGATGGACCTCGACACCCAGCGTCTCCCGCCACGGGTGGCGGGGATCCTCCCCCGGCGCCACGCGTGGCGGGCGCTCCGTCCGCTCACGAACCGGCTGGGGATCGGCATGCTCAACTCGGGCCGCTACTGGTCGGGCCGCGCCCGGCGCACGCGGCGGTACGTCCAGACCCACGCAGCGTTCCACTTCCTCCTGGACTACGTGCCCGACTGGAAGAGGGCCTACGGGGCCGACGGCCTCATGCAGTACCAGCTGTTCCTTCC
This sequence comes from Longimicrobiales bacterium, assembly GCA_040216925.1. Taxonomy (GTDB): domain Bacteria; phylum Gemmatimonadota; class Gemmatimonadetes; order Longimicrobiales; family Gaopeijiaceae; genus JAJCZZ01. The sequence goes on along the minus strand of JAVJOF010000008.1, from coordinate 51,192 downwards.
GTCGGACGCCGCCCGGGCCGGGTTCGCCGAGGCGCTGGATCAGCAGCGGTCCCTCGGGGTGCCGTCCTATCTGGGCGTCATGAAGCGCCACATCGCGGAGGACGCCGCCGCATCGTACGCCGTGGACGGCTACTCCCTGGCTTTGGACTTCCCGGTGGGTCGGGGCGACCGGTACAGCAGGCTGATGCGCCTGTGCCGGGCCCTGGACCGGATCGTGGACGAGCACGGGGGGCGGATCTACGCGGCCAAGGACGCGGTCTCGGTCGGGGTCCTCCCGGAACGCCGCGACGCCCGCTTCTCGTCCAACCTGGTGCGGCGGTGGGAGCGAGGCTCCCGGTGACGGCGGCGCCGCTGGAAGGCGACGGCTGATGTGTGGCATCGCCGGAGTGGTCCGTCTCGACCGGTCGGGTCCACCGCCCACGCGGGCCGAAGGGCTGGCCATGGCCGAGCGGCTCCGCCACCGGGGGCCCGACGGGCGGTCCGCGTGGGTGTCGCCCTCCGGCCGCTGCGTCCTGGGACACGCGCGCCTCAAGGTCATCGACCTCCACACCGGGGACCAGCCCATGGCCGACGCCACGGGCCGCGTCCAGGTCGTGTTCAACGGCGAGATCTACAACTTCCGGAGCCTGCGGACCGAGCTCGAAGGGCTCGGCCACCGCTTCCGCACGCAGTCCGACACCGAGGTGCTGGTCCACGGATGGGCGGCGTGGGGCGCGGGGTTGCCGGAGCGCCTGGACGGGATGTTCGCCTTCGCGGCCTGGGACGAGGCCCGGGGCAGTCTGTTCCTGGCCCGGGACCGGGCCGGAAAGAAGCCGCTCTACTGGGTTCGCGCCGCGGACCGGTTCGCCTTCGCGTCCGAGCCGAAGGCCCTGCTGGCCCTTCCGTGGGTCCCCGACGAGATCGATCCCGAGGCCTTCCCGTTCTATCTGGCCTACGGGTACGTCCCGGCGCCGCGAACGTTCTACCGCGGCGTGTCCGTGCTGCCGCCGGCCCACCGGATGTGGGTGGCGGGGGACGGAGGGGACGAGACGCTTCCCGATGCGGGCCCGCCCATGGCTCCCCGGGCCTTCTGGTCGCTGGACTGGCGGGACGGGCCGGTGGACCGGCCCTCTCCCGGCGAGCGCGAGGCCGTGGCCGAAGTGCGTCGCCTTCTCGACGCGGCGGTGGCCCGGAGGCTGGTCGCGGACGTGCCCCTCGGGGCCTTCCTGTCCGGAGGCATCGACTCGACGCTGGTAGTGGGGCTGATGCGGGCCCACGTGGACGGCCCCCTGCGGACCTTCTCGCTGGGCTTCGCCGACGATCCCACGTACGACGAGACGCGCTTCGCGAGGATCGCCGCCGAGCGCTTCTCCACCGAACACACCGAGTTCATCGTCGAGGCGGGGTCGGTCGAGCTCGTGGACGATCTGGTGGAGGCCTACGATCAGCCGTTCGGCGACTCGTCGGCCATCCCCACCCACATCGTGTCGCGCCTGACCCGGGAGCACGTGACGGTGGCCCTGACCGGCGACGGCGGAGACGAGATGTTCGCCGGCTACCCCCGCTTCCTGGCCATGGTGCTGGCGGAGCGGATTCCGGGATGGGCGGTGGCGCTGGGCGATGCCGTCGGGCGCCGCGTTCCCCATCACCCGGACTTCCGCCACCCGACGCGCCGGTTCGCCCGGTTCTTCGGAGCGGCGGCCCTCCCGCCCGAGGAGCGGATGCTGCGGTGGATCGGGTTCCTGCCCGAGGCGGTCCCCTCGATGCTCCACCCGGAACTGCGGGGGCGGGTCGGTCGCGACGAGCTCACGGCCAGCTTCCGCGAGCCGTGGCGCCGGACCGACGACCCGTCGCCTCTGGCCCGGGTGCTGGCCCTCAACTTCCGGACGTATCTGCCCGAGGATCTCCTGGTGAAGGCCGACCGGTGCTCCATGGCCCACGGCCTCGAGCTCCGCTCGCCGTTCCTCGACACCGACCTCATGCACTTCGCCGCCACCCTGCCGGACCGATACCGGATCCGGGGGCGATCCCTGAAGTGGCTCCTCAAGCGGGCCTTTCCGGATCTGCTTCCCCCCGTGCTGGCCAACCGACCGAAGCAGGGCTTCGGGATCCCGCTTCCCCTCTGGTTCCGGACGCACTGGAAGGACTTCGCCCACGACCGCATCCTCGGCTCGGACGCCCGCCTCCGCTCCTGGCTCGACCCGGACGAGGTGGCGGGCATCTGGCGGGAACACCAGTCGGGACGCGTGGATCACGGCCACCAGCTCTGGGCGCTCCTGACCCTGGAGACGTGGTTGCGGGGGCGGGGCTCGTGACGGACTATTCGGGGTCGCGTCGCGCCGCTCCCGACGGAGCCCGGCGGTCTGCGCCAGGCCCGACCCCCCGTCATCCCCGGATTCCCTGCATGAGCAGTCGTCCCCGCGTCTTCTTCGTCCTCGGCTCCCTCGAGGCCAACGACATGGGCGAGGAGATCGTCGCGATCCTGGGGCGCCTGTCCCGGGCGGCGTTCGAACCCCGGGTGATCGCCCTCGGCGGGCGCGACGACCTCCGCGAGCGCATCGCCCAGATGAAGGTCCGGGTGTATCCCTTGGGCCTGTCCGGGCCGATCGGGGCGGTCCTGGCCGTCTGGAAGGTCCGCAACATGCTTCGGACCATGGACGCCGAGGTCGTGCACGGCTTCGGCTCCTGGGGCGGGGCGGTGGCCGAGCTCGCCGCACCGAAGGGGGTGGCGGTCGTGCGCACGGTGTCCCGGCCTCCCGCGTCGGGGCGGGACCTCCGGGGATGGCTCCTCGGCTTCCTCGAGCGTCGGGCCGCCCGCCACGCCGGGACCCACTTCGTCGTGCCGCGAGAGGAGGTCCGTTCCGTGGTGCAGGAGCATTATGGCGGGGGCGATGTGACGGTGCTCCCCACCTCCGTGGACGTGGCGGGCATCCGGGAACGCGTCCGCACGCTCGGCCGTGAGGCCTCCCGGGTCCAGCTCGGGGTGGCCCCCGACGACATGGTCTTCGTCTGCCTGACTCCGTTCCACTCCGAATCCGTCATGGACGAAATCCTGCGGGGCATCGCGGTGGCCCGGAGGGAACGGGAGGGCCTCCGGATCTTCCTGGTGGGGAGCGGCCGGTACGAGGGCTCCAGCCGCTGGAAGGCGGAGGAGCTCCGTCTCGACGACGCCGTGGTCTTCCTCGGCCGCGGCCCGGAGGTCGAGGCCGTCTGGGCCGCCGCCGACGTCGTGGTGGACGCCTCGCCCTGGAGCGACTGGTCCAGGGGAGCGCTGGTGGCCCACGCCGCCGGGTTGCCCGTGGTCAAGCGGGTCGAGGGCGTGGTGGACGACGGCCTGGCCGAGGGCGTCATGCCGCCGCGGATCTCGGGGAGGGCCGACTGGTTCGGCTCGGACCTGGTCCGGCTGGCGGAGCGCCCCGAACTCCGGGAACGCGTACGCAAGGCAGGAGAGGGTGTCGTGGACGGCAACGATGTCGCCTGGGTCGCCCAGGAGTTGAAGGCACTCTACGAGTCCCTCGGACGCGGAGGCGGGTCGTGAACATCCTGGTCACGGGAGGCTCCGGGTTCATCGGATCCCACCTGGTCGAGCGGCTCCTGGAGCGCGGCGACGACGTCTACGTCATCGACGACCTGTCCACGGGGTCGCTGGACAACCTCCGCGAGGTACGTCGGAACCCGAGGCTGCATCTCGCCCTCGACACGATCCTGAACTACAAGCTCATCGACGACACCATCGCCAAGTGCGACCAGGTGGTGCACCTGGCGGCGGTGGTGGGCGTCAAGAAGGTCCTGGACGAGCCCGTCAACACGATCACCACCAACGTCCGCGGCTCCGAGATCGTGCTCGAATGCTGCGACCGGCACCGGGTGCCCCTGTTCGTGGCCTCGACGTCGGAGATCTACGGAAAGGCCGGAGAGCGGCTGAGCGAGGACCACGACCGGGTCATGGGCAGCACGGCCAACCGGCGGTGGGCCTATGCGTGCACCAAGACCATGGACGAGTTCCTGGCGCTGGCGTACCACCAGGAGCGTGCGCTTCCCGTGATCGTGGGACGGATGTTCAACGTGGTGGGCCCGCGTCAGACCGGTCAGTGGGGCATGGTCCTGCCCACCTTCGTGTCGAAGGCGCTGGCAGGCGAGCCGATCCGGGTGTTCGGAGACGGCCAACAGCGCCGGTGCTTCCTCCACGTGGACGACATGGTGTCCGCCCTGCTCCTCCTCCTGGGCAACGAAGCGGCCTGGGGCCGGGTGTTCAACATCGGCGTGGAAGACGAGATCACGATCCTGGACCTGGCCCACCGGGTACGGGAGCGCACCGGGGCGGACGTTCCCATCGAACTGATCCCGTACCAGGAAGCGTACGGGTCGGGCTTCGAGGACATGGAGCGCCGCCAGCCGGACACCACCCGGATCCGCACGCTCACCGGGTGGAGCCCCAGCTTCACCCTGGACGAGATCATCGACGCTTCCATGCGCTACCTGAGCGAGCGGGACGCCGGCACTCCCGCCCGATGACCCGGGGGCCCGAGCCCACCCTGATCCACAGGGTCATCGCCCGGCTCAACGTGGGTGGCCCGTCCATGCACGTGGTCAACCTCGCGGCATCCATGGATGCGGGCCCGTGGCGGAGCCGCCTGGTCACCGGCGCCGTGCCCGACACCGAAGGCGACATGGAGTACTACGCGGAGGACCGCGGGGTCACGGTGGTCCGGGTGGCCGACATGTCCCGTGAGGTCAGCCTGGCCTCGGACCTGCGCGCCCTCTGGGCCCTGGTCCGGCTGTTCCGGCGCGAGCGCCCGAGCGTGGTGCACACGCACACGGCGAAGGCGGGAACGCTGGGGCGCCTGGCCGCACTCCTGGCCGGGGTGCCGGTCCGCATCCACACGTTCCACGGCCACGTCCTCGGCGGCGAGTACTTCTCCCCGTTGCGCACCCGCGTCTTCCTGGAGATCGAACGCCAGTTGGCCCGGGCCACGAACCGGCTCGTGGTCCTGACCCGGCGTCAGGCCGTGGAGATGGCGGACGCGCTCCGCGTCGCGCCGCGGGACCGGTTCACGGTGGTGCCCCTCGGCCTGGACATGGCCCGGTTCCGCGCGGTGGACCCGCAGGCGGCACGCCCGGTGGCGCGGGCCGCCCTCGGTCTGACGGACGACCAGCGGGTCGTGGGCATCGTGGGGCGCCTCGTGCCCATCAAGAACCACGAACTGTTCCTGGACGCCTTCGCCCGCCTCCGGGCTCGGGAAGGCGAAGGGCTGCGGGCGGTGGTGGTGGGCGGAGGAGAGCGCGAAGCGGCGCTCCGTCGCCATGCGGCCGAACGGGGGCTGGAGGGCGCGGTCCTGTGGCTCGGATGGCGCCGGGACCTGCCGAGCCTGTACCCGGCCTTCGACCTGGTGGCCCTCACGTCCCACGACGAAGGCACGCCCGTGGCGCTGCTGGAGGCGCTGGCAGCCGGGATCCGCGTGGTGGCCCGCGACGTCGGGGGCGTGGCCGAGGTCCTGAGCGACGCCGGCGCCGGTACCGTCGTTCCCGCCTCGGCGGACCCGGATGCCTGGGCGGTGGCCCTGGCGGCCGCCCTGGACGGGCCGGCGCCGTCGCCGGGGGAACGGGACCGGGTGGTGGCCCGCTACTCCGTGGAGCGGCTGACGGCGGACCTCGACGCCCTGTATCGGCGGGAGCTGGCCCGGGCGTGAAGATCCTCGTGACGGGGGGCGGGGGGATGCTCGGCACCGAGCTCCGTGCCCTGGCGGAACGGGCCGGCCTGGATCTGATCGCGTTGCCCCGGGCCGCGATGGACGTGACCGACCCCGACGCCGTACGGGCCGGCATGGAGGCGCACGGACCGGAGGCCGTGGTGCACGCCGCCGCCTACACCGCGGTGGACCGGGCCGAGTCGGAGCCCGATACGGCCCGGCGGGTGAACGTGGAGGGGTCGGCGCACGTCGCGTCCGCCGCTGCGGCCGTGGGCGCCCGGGTGGTCTACGTCAGTACGGACTTCGTCTTCGACGGCACGGCCCGGACCCCCTACGCTCCAGGAGACCCCACCGGGCCGGCCAGCGTCTACGGGCGCACGAAGCTGGCCGGTGAGGACGCCGTCCGCCGCGCGGCGCAGGACCACCTGGTGGTGCGCACGTCGTGGGTGTACGGGGCGGGTGGGGGCAACTTCGTGGACGCCATCCTCCGGCGGGCCCGGACCGGCGCCGCCCTCCGCGTCGTGGACGACCAGCACGGACGACCGACCTGGGCGCGGGACCTGGCGGAAGGGATCGTGGCCCTGATCGGGGCCGACGCCCGCGGCACCCTGCACCTGTCCGGGGGCGGGCCCGTCGTCACGTGGTGCGAGGTGGCCCGGACGGCGCTGCGCCTGGCCGGGCTCGACGTGCCGGTGGAGCCGGTCACGACCGAGGCCTGGGGGGCGCCGGCACCCCGGCCCCGGTATTCCGCTCTGGACTGCACCGCCACGGTAGCCGTCCTCGGGGAACCCCTGCGCCCGTGGCCCGTGGCGCTGGCCGGATACCTGGCCGACCGTGCCTCGTAGCGCACGGCCCGTGCCCCCTCGAGGCGGATGTGGCTACCTTCTCCCGTCTCTCTCCCGCGCCCCCAACCGTACCTTCGTTCGTGTCCCGAACCGATGACATCGCCCGGATCGCCGAGGCGCTCGACGCCGCCGGCGAGGCACTGAAGCCCTTCACGCCCGGCGAGATCGCCTATCGCGTGAAGGAAGCCCGGGGCGACCCGGTCACGGAAGCCGACCATGCCGTGGACGAGCGTCTGCGCCGTCTCCTGCCCCGCGACGGGGAGGCCTGGTTGAGCGAGGAGACGGCCGACGACCTCCGCCGGCTCGACGCGACCCGCGTGTGGGTGGTCGACCCCATCGACGGCACGCGGGAGTTCGTCGAGGGGATCCCCGAGTGGTGCGTGTCCATCGGCCTGGTCGAGGACGGCCGGCCGGTGGCGGGGGGCATCTTCAATCCGGCCACCGGAGAGACGGTGCTCGGCGCCGTCGGCGAGGGGGTCACCTACAACGGCGCGGCCGCCGGCGTCCGGGATCCCGAAGGGCTGGACGGCCTGACGGTGCTGGCCAGCCGCTCCGAGACCGGCCGGGGGGAATGGGCGCGGTACGACGGAGCCCCGTTCGCGGTGCGTCCGTGCGGCTCGGTGGCGTACAAGATGGGCCTGGTCGCGGGCGGGCAGGCCGACGCCACCTGGACGTTGAAGCCCAAGAGCGAGTGGGACGTGGCCGCCGGGGCGGCCCTCGTGCTGGCCGGCGGCGGCGCGGTGTCGCTGGCGGACGGCTCGGCGCCTCCCTTCAATCAACGCCGTCCCCGCTTCTCGAACTTCGTGGCGGCCGGCCCGCGGGTGGCCGCCACCCTCATCGACCAATGGTTGGGCCCGGTATGAAAGGTGTGATCCTCGCGGGGGGCCTCGGTTCGAGGCTCCTGCCCATGACGCGCGTGACCAACAAGCATCTGCTTCCGGTCTACGACCGCCCCATGATCTACTACCCGATCCAGCAGCTCGTACATGCCGGGATCGAGGACATCCTGGTGGTCACGGGCGGCAACCACGCGGGCGACTTCCTCAAGCTCCTCCGGAACGGGCACGAGTTCGGGCTGAAGCACCTCAGCTACGCGTACCAGGAAGGCGAGGGCGGCATCGCCGAGGCCCTCGGTCTGGCGCAGCACTTCGCGGCGGGCGAGCCCGTCGTGGTGATCCTCGGGGACAACATCTTCCAGGACGCCCTCTCCGACGCGGTGGACCGGTACCGCCAGGGAGACGGCGGGGCCATGATCCTGCTGAAGGAGGTCGAGGATCCGGAGCGCTTCGGCGTGGCGTCGCTGGACGGGGAGCGGGTCACGCGCATCGTCGAGAAGCCCGCCGACCCCGAGAGCCACTGGGCCGTGACGGGCTGCTACTTCTACGACGCCCGCGTGTTCGAGATCATCGAGGGACTGGAGCCGTCGGCCCGGGGCGAGCTGGAGATCACCGACGTGAACAACCGCTTCATCGAGTGGGGTGCGTTGCGGCACCACACGCTGCAGGGGTGGTGGACCGACGCCGGTACCGTTCCGTCGCTCCACCGGGCCACGAGCCTGGTGGCGTCGGACCGGAACAACCCGGTGCTGGGCGCGATGGCGCTGGGGTCGGAGGCGGGCCCCATGGACGGCGGGGCATAGCGCCGTGCGCTACCTGGTCACCGGCGGGGCGGGCTTCATCGGCTCGAATCTGATCCGCCACCTCCTGGCCACCCGCCCCGACGCCGAGGTGGTCAACCTCGATGCGCTGACCTACGCCGGGAACCTCGAGAGCCTGGCCGACGTCGAGGACGACCCCCGCTACTCCTTCGTCCACGGCGACATCTGCGACGGCGGTGTCGTGGCCGACGCGCTGGAGGGCATCGACGTGGTGCTCCACCTGGCCGCCGAGAGCCACGTGGACCGCTCCATCCTCTCGGACGCCCCGTTCGTGAAGACCAACGTGCTGGGCACCCAGACCCTGCTGAGCGCCGCCCTGGCGGCACGGGTGGGACGGTTCGTCCACGTGTCCACGGACGAGGTCTACGGAGAGCTCCCGTGGCGCGACCCGGACGACGGCGATCCGGCGCCGCCGCTGTTCACCGAAGACACGCCCCTGGCGCCGCGTTCGCCGTATTCGGCCTCCAAGGCCGCCTCGGACCATCTGGCCCTGGCCTACCATCACACGCACGGCATGGACGTGGTGGTCACGCGGTGCAGCAACAACTACGGGCCCTACCAGTTCCCGGAAAAGCTGATCCCCCTGATGATCACCCGGGCGCTGGCGGACGAGGTCCTGCCGGTGTACGGCGACGGGCTGTACGTCCGCGACTGGATCCACGTGCTCGACCACTGCCGGAGCATCCTCGCCGCCGCGGACGACGGCCGCCCCGGTCGGGTCTACAACTTCGGCGGCGATGCCGAGAAGACCAACCTGACCGTGGTCCGCGCCCTCCTCCGTGTTCTCGGCAAGCCCGAGGACCGGGTCGAGCACGTGAAGGACCGTCCCGGCCACGACCGGCGCTACGCCATCGACTTCAGCCGCGCCGCCGAGGAGCTGGGCTGGCGTCCCGAGGTGTCCTTCGAGGAGGGGTTGGCCGACACGGTGCGGTGGTACCTCGACCACCGGACGTGGTGGGAGCGGGTGCAGAGCGGGGCCTACTGGGACTACATGAAGGCGCAGTACGGCGACTGACGGGCTGCCCCGGCCGCCTCGCGCAGCACCACCGGGCGCCCTACCATTGCCCGGTCCCCACGGCACGTTCCCCGCTCGGCGAGGGTGTCCCTGAGTCCTGTCCTGCTGGCCGGCATCGTGGCCGGCCTGGCCCTGATCCTGACGGCCGTGCTCACGCCCGTGATCCGCGGCGCGGCCATGGCCGGAGGTCTGGTGCGGGGTGTCCAGGCCGACCGCTGGCACCGGCGTCCCACCCCGGCCATCGGGGGCGTGGCCATCTTCCTGGGGTTCGGGCTGGCCGTCGGGGTCGGGTACGTGATCGACCCCGGGGCGACCCAGGGATTCGGCGTCCGTCCCGCCCATGCGTTCCTGCCGTGGACACCGTGGGAGGGGCTGGTGCTGGCCTCGGCGGCCGCCTTCCTCCTCGGCCTGATCGACGACCTCGTGGCCCTTCGGCCCCTGGTCAAGCTCCTCGGGCAGATCGCCGCCGCCTCGCTGTTGCTGCTCAGCGGGATCGGGGTCTGGTTCACCGGGTGGTACGCCGTGGACGCCGCCGTCTCCCTGCTCTGGTTCGTGGGCATCACCAACGCGGTCAACCTCCTCGACAACATGGACGGACTGGCCACCGGGGTGGCGGCCGTGGCGGGGGCCTATCTGGCCCTGCTCTTCGGGCTCGAGGGGGCCACGGGCCTGATGATCCTGGCCCTGGGCTTCACGGCGTCGCTGATCGGGTTCCTGGCGCACAACTATCCGCCGGCCCGGATCTTCATGGGCGACTCGGGCTCGTTGTTCATCGGCCTCTTCCTGGCGGGCCTCGCGCTGGCTCCGGCGCCGGGGCTGTCCCGGAGCCTGGCCGCGGTCATGGCGGCCCCGGTCCTGATCCTCGGGGTGCCGATCCTCGACACCACGCTCGTTACGGTGGGGCGCCTGCTGGAACGGCGCCCCGTGAGCCAGGGGGGCAAGGACCACACGTCGCACCGCTTCGTGGATCTGGGGATGAGCGAGAAGGGCACGGTCTGGTTCCTGTGGGGCCTGGCGGTCGTGGGCGGAGGGATCGGCGTGCTGCTCCGTCAGGCGGAGCGGGGCACGGCGCTTCTCCTGGGCGGGGTCCTGATCGGCGCGCTGACCCTCGTGGGCGGCTACCTCCTGGCCGCCCGTTTCGACCGGCTGTCCGAGGGAGATTCGCCCGGGCTGTCCCTCTACCGGTTCGTGGTCAAGAGCCACGAACGGTATCCCGTTTTCGCCCTCCTCCTCGACGGCGTCTGGATCGTGCTGGCCTACTACGCGGCCTACCTGATCCGGTGGGACCCGTCGGAGCTGCCGGCCGAACTTCCCTACTTCCAGCGCACGGTGGCGTTGTGGGTGGGGGTCAAGCTCATCGCCTTCGTCGCCACCGGGGCCTACGGTGCCCGGTGGCCGTCGTTCGGTCTCTACGACGCGCTCCGGATCGGTCGGGCGAACGTGGTGGCCACCCTGCTGGCCCTTGGCGTGATCCTCCTGGTGGACCGGGTCGGGTTGTCCCGGGGCGTGGTGGTCATCGACTTCATGGTCTGCGCCCTGTTCACCGTGGGCAGCCGCCTCTCCTTCCGGCTCCTGGACGGGACGACGCGGCGCTGGTCCGAGAGCGGACGCGCCACGGTCCTCCTGGGGCCGGCGGAGGTGCTGGAGGGAGCGGCGGCCCTGGTTCAGGGGCTGGAGGGCACGGAATACCGGGTCGTCGCGCTGGCGTCGCCGGGCGTCGGGCGGGCGCGAGGCCGGCTGGGCGCCTATCGGCTCTTCGGAGGGCAGGCGGCACTGCGTCATGCGGTGGAGGACACCGGGGCCCATTGTGTGGTGCTTGTCGGTGGCCCCCGGGCTCGAGCGGACGCCCGGGTGGCGCTGCGGGCGTTCCTGGAGCGGGGCGGGGGGGTGGACGTTTTCGAGGTCGACGTGCAGGTCCATCCCGTGAAGATGGATCCCTGACGTCTCCGCCCGACCGCCGAGGCCCGGCCCCGGTCGGGCCGGCCATGGCTGGAAAGGTCCCGCCTAAATCGTCATATTCGCTGGCTGCACCCCCTCGCGATCCCGCGTCCCCCCGCAGGTCTCCCAACGATGAACGAATCGATCGTCGAACGCTTCCGCAACGAGCCCGTCACCCTAGGCATCATCGGCCTGGGCTACGTGGGTCTCCCTCTGGCGGTCGAGGCGGGCAAGGGCGGCCTCAACATCCTCGGCTTCGACATCAGCCAGAAGGTCGTCGACGGCGTCAACGCCGGCCGGTCGCACATCCAGGACACGGACGCGGCGGACATCCAGGCGCTGCGCCAGGCCGGTCGTCTCGAAGCCACCACCGACATGAGCCGTCTCGCGGAGTGCGACACGATCTCCATCTGCGTGCCGACGCCGCTGTCCAAGACCCGGGACCCGGACGTCTCCTACATCCTGGCCGCCTCCGACGCGGTGGCCAGTGCCCTCCGGCCCGGCCAGCTCGTCGTTCTCGAATCCACGACCTACCCGGGCACGACGCGGGAGCTGCTGCTGCCCACGCTGGAGCGGACGGGCCTGAAGGTGGGCGAGGACTTCTACCTCTGCTTCTCGCCCGAGCGGGTCGATCCCGGCAACCCGACGTGGCACACGAAGAACACGCCCAAGGTCATCGGCGGCGTGACACCGACGTGCACCGCGGCCGGCGTGGCCGTCTACGAGCGGATCGTGGACACCATGGTTCCCGTGTCGTCCACCGAGGCGGCGGAGCTGACCAAGATCCTGGAGAACACGTTCCGCTCGGTGAACATCGGCATGGTCAACGAGACGGCCATCATCGCCGATCGCCTCGGGGTCAACATCTGGGAGGTCATCGAGGCCGCCGGGACGAAGCCGTTCGGCTTCATGAAGTTCTTCCCCGGTCCCGGGCTAGGCGGGCACTGCATCCCCGTGGACCCGCACTACCTCTCGTGGAAGATGCGGACGCTCAACTACAAGACCCGGTTCATCGAGCTGGCGTCGGAGATCAACGCGGAGATGCCCCTGTTCGTGGTCGGCAAGATCCGCGAAGCGCTCAACGGCTGCCGGAAGGCCGTGAACGGGTCGAAGGTGCTCCTGCTCGGCGTGGCGTACAAGAAGGACATCGACGACGTGCGGGAATCGCCGGCCCTGGACGTTCTCCGGCTCCTCGAGGCCGACGGAGCTTCGGTCGACTACCACGACCCCTACGTGCCGCAGATCCAGGAGAACGGGCACGAATACCGGTCCGTGGCGCTGACCGACGAGGCTCTCCGGGACGCCGACGCGGTGGTCATCCTGACCGACCACTCGGACTTCGACTACGCCCACATCGTCGAGGCGTGCGACGTGCTGGTGGACGCCCGGAACGCAACGGCGCGGTTCACGCCGAAGGACGGCACGCGGTGGATCGTGAAGGGGCGGCAGCCGAGCGGGGCCACGGTCACGGCCTGACCTCCGCCCGACCGGGTGGGCGTCGCCGAGGCGCCTCCGCGGTGGACCCTGCGGGAGGGAGTCCCTACGCCGTGGACCCACCCGTAGACGCTCGGGAGGGTGGGAACCATGACCCGCCTCCGGCGCACCGGGAATGGCGGAACGGGCCGAGTTCCGCTCAGGGACGGAGCCGGGGATTCCACTCCATGTAGAGGTCGGCCCACACGTTCCATTCGCGGACGAAGATCCAGTTCTCGTTCCGTAGCCCGGTGAAGTTCCGGTTCTTCCGTCGGCTGACCCCGGCTTCCGCGCCGAACGCCAGGGGCCCGGTGATCCGCTCGACGGCAGGCAGATCCATCCAACCGCCGCCTCGCACGCCCAGGGTCCATTCGATGTCGTGGCCTCGGAAGCCGTAGTTCACGGCCAGGCTGCGGAAGTAGGTGTCGTCGTCCCGGCGGACCCGTTCGCCGAACACGCCCCAGGTCCAGGCGTCGTCGAGCCGGTCGAAGGCCAGGTACTGCGCGTTCGATCCGGGCCCGATCCACGCCCCCAGGAGTTGTCCCCGATGGGTGTGGCCGTGCCCGGGGGGTGCATCCGCCACCGCCGGCGCCGGCACGTTCCGCGGCTGGGGCAGCTCCATCGCCTGGGTCGCGGCCTCCGCCGTGATCCGCCAGCGCGGGCCCTCGTCCGAGCCGGCCGTCCGCGAGAGCCCCACCAGGTAGATGCGTGCCAGCCCGCTGTCGGACACGTCCGGCTGGGGGTTGAGGAAGCCCTCGCCCCGTCCGATCTGGCCGTACAGTTCCACCCCCTGACCGGGCAGGACCAGGCGCCCGCTCAACGTGCCCATGGCCATCCCGCGGCGGTCCGGGGCTTCGTCGGGGGGATCCCCGGTCACGATCTGGACGAGCTGTCCGGCGCGGATCGAGCGGCGGGGAAGGGGCTCGTGGCGGGCCACGGCGTACGAGAACTCCAGCCCGGGCACGAGTTCGGGCTCCCATCGTACCTGAAGGGCGGACAGAAGGCGGAAGTCGTTGCGGGGATCGGCGTCGAAGTGCTCCGACTCCTCCAGGCGGCCCCAGAGCACCTGGCCGCCGAACGTTCCGAGGTAGGTCACCAGGTCCTGGGACGTTTCGACGTACGCGTGGGGGAAGCCTCCCGCCGTCCCCCCGAACAGCAGCGGGTACCGCCGGGCCGGGCCCCAGCGCAGGCGTTCGTGGGAGACGCCGGCGCGGACGAACGGCGTCTCGACCTCGACGAAGGAGTCGCCCGGGTCGATGCCCCACGCCCGTCCCGTTCCGGGCCGCAGGTACCAGTCGAGCTGCCCGTACGCCCAGGGATACGCGCCCCGACCACGCCCGACGGCCGCCGTGTCGGGGAGCGGGAAGACCCGGTTCTCCGACGCGTGGATCAACGGCTGGACGGCGGCACGGAACGGACCCCAGGCCGCCTGAATGCCCCAGCTCAGGTAGCCGGAGGCACCGCGGCCGCTCCACAGCGCGCCGTTGTCCCGGTCCATGGGGTACGCGGACCGGACGTCGGCACGGAGGTTGAGGGGGAGCACGGACACCGGACCGTCGTGGGCCGGCCACGACGGCGCGACCGGCAGCGGGCGGGCGGCGGCGGCGCAGCGACCCGTCGGGCGCGCCAGCGACATCCGAACGGCGAGCGGACACGCGGCGGAAAGGACCTGTGCCCGGGCCTCCGCCGCGGCGACCGAGGCGAACGCGGCGGAGATCGCCATTGCGGGCAGGAGAGCGCGGAGGCTTGGCACAGAGCACGCTACCCTTCCCGACCCCGGTTTTCAACCGCACTGGACGCCGGCACGGCGCTCGGGTTCTCTTCCCGGAGCACGCGCCCCGCGGCCTCCCGCCGCACCCACCCGCCACCGGGACTCATGCGACTTCGGCCTCCACTTCCCGCAACCCCCTTCCTGGTCCTCCTGATCCTCGTGTCCGCCGCGTGCGAGGAGGGCATCGCCCGGCCCGGAGGGGACACCGTGGCCGGGGTCTCCGTGGATCCCCCGAGCAAGGAGCTGACGGTGTCGGACCAGTTCCAGTTCGACGCCATCGTGCGGAACGGCCTGGGCATCCGCCTGCCGGGCCTGGGGGTGACGTGGACCTCCTCGGACACCTCGGTGGTCTCGGTCACGTCCTCGGGGCTGGCCCATGCCGTGGGCGAGGGGACGGCCACCCTGGCCGCCACCCTGGAGGGGGTTTCCGGCTCCTCGGTGGTGACGGTCCTGGCACCTCCGCTTCCCGTCTGGCCCCAGCACACGTGTGCCCGGGCAGGAACCGGCCAGGCCTGGTGCTGGGGGCGTGGCATCGGTGGTGAACTCGGTATGGGCGACCGCTTCGGCGGCGCGGTCCCCCGGTTGCTGCCGCTGTCCGACGGCGTGGTGTCGATCACGACGGGGGCCGGGCATTCCTGCGCCGTGACCGGCGACGGCACCGCTCGCTGCTGGGGACGCGGCTCCGAAGGCCAGCTCGGGAACGCCACGAGTCGGAGCGTGCTGTCGCCGGTGCCGGTCGACCACGACGACGCGTGGGCCCAGCTCACGGCCGGCGGACGCCACACCTGCGGGCTGGATGCCGACGGCGTGCTGCGATGCTGGGGATGGAACGGCTTCGGTCAGCTCGGGAACGCAACCACCGTCAATCTGTCCACCCCCGTGATCATCGAGTCGCCTCTGCGCTTTTCGGACGTCTCGGCGGGTGGCAACCACACGTGCGCGGTGGCCGTCGACGGCTCCGTGTGGTGCTGGGGAGACAACCGCAACGGCCAGCTCGGCGACGGGACCCGGACGGACGCCCTGCTTCCCGTACGAGCCCAGTCGCAGGCGACCTACGTCGACGTCGAGGCCGGCACCCGGCACACCTGCGCCATCAAGGACGACGGGATGGCCGACTGCTGGGGCGCCAACGACCGGGCCCAGCTCGGCGATGGGAGCCTGACGGACCACCTGATCCCCTCCCGCGTGTCGTTGAACGTCCGCTACGATGCCCTCGCCCTCGGGGCCTCCCACACGTGCGGACTGGGTCGGGGTCGGCGTCTGTGGTGCTGGGGCGAGGGCGCGTCGGGGCAGCTCGGAGACGGGGCGTCGGTTCTGCGGGGGAATCCCACCCAGTTGGAGGGCGACTACATCAGCGTCTCCGCCGGCGCCGCCCACACGTGCGGCGTCCGCGTATCCCTGGAGGCCTTCTGCTGGGGCGCCGGTGCGCAGGGGCAGCTCGGGACCGGCGACTACGACGGTCGCCCGGTTCCCACGCCGGTGGCCGGGGGTGTCCAGTTCGTCCAGGTCGGGTCGTGAGGGGGATCTCCGCCCCGTTCCTCGCCGCCTGCGTGGCGTTCTCCGCCTGCGTGACCGAGCCGGAGCTCGTGCCCGGCGGGATCGGCTGGCAGGCCGTCGATGTGGGGGGGGCCCACGCCTGTGCGGTGTCGTTCGAGGGTCGATTGGCGTGCTGGGGGGCGAACGACCGCGGACAGGCCGGGACCGGGGGGGCGGACTGGCAGGGGGCTGCCGCATGGGTCCGGGGGGACCGGCCGTTCCGGGCCGTGTCGTCCGGCGGTCGCCACACGTGCGCCCTGGATACCGACGGCGGCCTCTGGTGCTGGGGCGGGAACGGCGCGGGGCAGGTCGGGGACGGTTCGGTGGACGACCGGCGGGAGCCGGTGCGCATCCTGCCCGAGGCCGCCTTCATCGACGTCAGCGCCGGCTGGGAGCACACGTGCGCCGTCACCAGCCGGGGTCTGCTGCTCTGCTGGGGAGAGAACTCGTTCGGTCAGGCGGGCATCGGGGAATCGACCCGCACCTCCCTTCCGCCGACGCCGGTGGCCGGCGCGCGCCGCTGGGCCGGCGTGGCGGCGGGATCCGACCACACGTGCGCGCTCGACGTGGTGGGTGCCGCCTTCTGCTGGGGCGATCATCGGTCGGGAGCCCTCGGCACGGGGGTGCTGCTCCCGAGCCCGGGGCCCTCCCGCGTGGCGCCGACGTCCACGTTCCAGTTCGTGACCGCCGGACCCGGAGGTTCGTGCGCGCTCCAGCCCGAAGCCCGGGCCTGGTGCTGGGGCGACAACCGCGCCGCGCAGATCGACGGATCGGGCAGCGTGCTCCACGGGAGCCCGGTGCCCCTGGGCGGCCACGGGGTGGCGGGCGTCGGGGTCGGGGAGCAGGTGGTGTGCGCCCTCGGAGGAGACGGGTCCGTGCGGTGCCAGGGGGCACGCTGGGACCCCGATGGGACCGCCACGGTGCCCCCGCAGGGCTTCGCGCCCCTCGGGCCGTCCCGCTCGACCTGGGTGGCCCTTTCCGTAGGCTGGCGGGACGGGTGCGCGATCGACGCGTCGGGAATCCTGGAATGCTGGGGTCAGCGATCCGCCCCCGCGGCCCCGCGGAGCGCGCCGTTACCCTTGCGCTGACCCTGGCCCAGCCGCCTTATTTGCGTACGGCTCGGGCCGTTCAGGTGCCCTCCTGACCGACGCCGCTCTCGGATCGCGGATCCTCGCCCCCCCGCCAGGGCCTCCATGCAAGAGTTCATCAGCCGGAATCGCGAGGCGCTCGCGGTGGTCCTTTACGGGGCATCGTCCGTCGCTTCGCTCCTCCTCGCCCTCACCGTGGACAACCACGGTGTGGTCGCGCTCGGGGCCGTATGGCAGCCGGTGCTGGTCCTGCTGGCGTTGCGCCTGGTCACCCACCGCCTCTATCGGCTGACCACGAGCCGGTGGCGGTTCGTGGGGATCGCCGACGTGCTGCGGCTCGTCTACTCGACGTCGGTGGCCACCGTCGTGTTCGCCGCGCTCAACGCGACCGGTGTCCTGGGGGTCGAGCTCGCCTGGACCGTGGTCGGCCTGGAATGGGTGCTCAGCATCTTCATGACCTCGGGCCTCTGGATCACCTACCGCTCGCTCTTCGAGCATTTCCGGCGGGGTGCGGAAGGGGTCGGCATCGGGCTGGCCCGGCGCACCATCATCATCGGGGCGGGCGAAGCCGGGAACCTCCTGGCCCGGGAGATCATCCGGACCGAACCGGGCATGACCCTGGTCGGGTTCCTCGACGACGATCCGCACAAGGCGGGCACGTACGTCCAGGGACTCCGGGTCTTCGGGCGGATCGACGATCTGACCCGGATCCTCAAGGAGTACGCGCTCCAGCGCGTGATCATCGCCATTCCGTCCCTGGGCACCGAGGGATTCCGGCGCATCGTGCAGGCGTGCGAGTCGTCCGACGTGGAGTACCGCGTGCTTCCGGGCATCAAGGAGGTCCTGGGGGGCAACGTGTCCGTCCGGCAGCTCCGGCGGGTCACGATCGAGGACATCCTGGGCCGGGAGCCCGTCAGCGTGGAGCTGCCGGAGCTGTCGCGGGAACTCGAAGGCGCCACGGTGGTGGTGACCGGTGCCGGCGGGTCGATCGGGTCGGAGCTGGCGCGCCAGCTCGCCGCCAACCAGCCGACGCGGCTGATCCTGCTCGACAAGGCGGAGAGCGACCTCTTCTTCACCGAGCTCGAAATCCGGCGCCGCCACCCCGAGCTCTCGGTCCGGGCGGTCATCGGCGACGTGTGCGATCGCCGCCGGATGGGGACCATGATCCGGGAGGAGGGGGTCACCCACCTCTATCACGCGGCGGCGTACAAGCACGTCCCGCTCATGGAGGAGAACGTCTCCGAGGCCATCCGGAACAACGTCGACGGGACGAGGGTCCTGCTGGAGGAGGCCGGCCGGGCCGGACTGAGGTCGTTCGTCCTGATCTCCACGGACAAGGCCGTACGCCCCGCCAACGTCATGGGCGCCACCAAGCGCCTGTGCGAGGTCCTCCTGCTGGCCGCCGCCAAGCGGCACCGGGCCACCCGCTACACCGCCGTCCGGTTCGGAAACGTCCTCGGAAGCAACGGATCGGTGGTCCAGGTGTTCCGTCGCCAGTTGGAGACCGGCGTGCTGACCGTGACGCATCCCGACATCACCCGCTACTTCATGACCGTGGGGGAGGCCGTGCAGCTCGTCCTCCTGGCGTCCACCCTGCCTGAGGTCCGGGGGCGCATCGTGATGCTGGAGATGGGCGAGCCGGTCCGGATCATGGAGCTGGCGCAGAACATGATCCGCCTGTCTGGCCTGGTGGAAGGTCGCGACGTCCGGATCCGCATCAGCGGCCTCCGGCCCGGCGAGAAGCTCCACGAGGAGCTTGTGGCCCCCTTCGAGACCACCGAGACCACCCAGAACGGGAAGATCCAGTTGGTGAGCACGGAGGCGGCGTCCGCGTCGATCCTGGCCCGCTGCGACGAACTGATCGACCTGGCGGCCGCCGGGAGGGACGACGAGGCACGGGAGTTGCTGAGAGTCATGACCGACTGGGAGGGCGACGACGGCGACGCGGAGGCGGACTCCGATCTGGACCGGGCGGGTGCGGCCATCGGTGTGCAGGCCGCGGCCTCGAACGGCGTGGCGCGTGCCCAAGCCCCCGCAGGATCTTGACACACTGGTTGCATGGCTTGGCATCTTCGGTATTTTCCAGACGGTCCGGGGGTTCCGAGGTGCCGCGGAACGCCCGATTTTTTCGCACGCCTTCGCTCGAAGGCTGGTACGAACCTCTCCCTGATCCGGTCTGGAAGACGCACGCATGAGGACTGAGCGGGAACAGTTGCCCGTCGAGATCCCAGAACGGGTCCGCCCACGCCCCGAGGTCGTGCCGCTCGCCCCGGAGCCGTCGACGAACGGAAACGGGAACGGGACCAGGCCCCACACCAACGGGACCAACGGGAACGGGAAGGGGCATCTCAGCCACGTCGTGCTGCCGGTCGACTGGGACGCGGTGCTGCCCGAGCGGGCGTCGTCGGCCCGTTGGCGGATCGCCCAGGGCGTCAAGCGCGTCGTCGACTTCGGCCTGGCTTGTGTCGGGCTTCTCGTGTTGTCGCCGCTCCTGCTGGCGGTGGCGGCGCTGATCAAGCTGACATCGCGGGGTCCGGTCTTCTACGTGTGCGAGTACGTCGGATACCGGGGACGGCGGTTCCCTGGCTACAAGTTCCGCACGATGGTGGCCGACGCCGAAGCCCAGAAGGCCCGGCTGGCCCACCTGAACCACATGCAGGGACCCGCGTTCAAGATCCGCGAGGATCCGCGGATCACGCCGCTGGGCCGCTTCCTCCGCAAGTACTCCATCGACGAGCTCCCGCAGCTCTGGAACGTGGTCCGGGGCGACATGAGCCTGGTCGGGCCGCGGCCGCCTCTGCCCGAGGAATGGCTGGAGTACAAGGACTGGCACCGGGGCAAGCTGGCCGTGATTCCCGGCATCACCTGCTACTGGCAGGTCAACGGCCGGAGTGAGATCACGGACTTCGACCGCTGGGCGGAGCTCGACCTCCGCTACATCCAGGAGTGGAGCCTGGCCACGGACGCCCGGATCCTCGCCCGGACGATCCCCGCGGTGCTCACCGGCGACGGCGCCTACTGAGGAACGTGCCGCCCGGCGAGTCCCGCCCGCCCGACAGCCTTCCCGACCGCGTCCGGATCCTCGGGACGCCGGTATCCCGGACCGATCTCGACGGCGCGGTGGATCTGGCCGTGCACGCGGTGGACACCGGTCGGGTGCTCCGCATCGGTGTGGTCAACCACAACAAGTGCTGGCTGGCCCGCCGCGATCCATCCCTCCGCGCCTTCCTCGAGGAGGCGGAGCTCGTCGTGGCGGAGTCGTCCGTCGAGTGGGCCGCCCGTCTCCTGGGCTTTGACGGGGTCGGAGCCGCCTGGGGCGTGGCGCTGATGGCGCGCCTCCTGGAACGGGCCGACGCAGGTGGATGGTCGGTCTACTTCCTCGGCGCCGAAGCCTCCGTGACCGACCGCCTGGTGCACCGGGTCCGTGCGAACCACCCTGGACTCGTCGTGGCGGGGTGGCACCACGGCTATCTGTCCGACGAGGACGCGGCCCGGGTCCGTGAGGAGCTCGCGTCGGTCCGTCCCGACCTGCTCCTGGTGGCCATGGGAAGCCCTCGTCAGGAGCGGTTTCTCGCCTCCGTCGGCCGCGGCGGTGGGCCTCGAGTCAGCCTCGGCGTGGGAGGCAGCTTCGACGTGCACGCGGGACGCAAGGCGGACGCGCCGGGGTGGATCCGGGGGAGCGGCTTCGAGTGGTTGTACCGGGCCCTGCTGAGTCCGCGCCTGTTCCGACGCTACGCCGTGGTGATTCCCTGGTTCGTGGGGGCCGTCGTCCGCGAACGCCTGACGCGGCGCGCGTCGTGAGTGCGTCGGCGGGGGAACGA
This sequence comes from Longimicrobiales bacterium, assembly GCA_040216925.1. GTDB lineage: Bacteria > Gemmatimonadota > Gemmatimonadetes > Longimicrobiales > Gaopeijiaceae > JAJCZZ01. Next base: position 30,379 of record JAVJOF010000008.1, on the reverse strand, counting down.
CCGGTCCGGGCCGACGCCCTCGGGGTGCTCCGGTGGATGGAGCAGCGGCAGTTCCGAGGGGTCGATCCCTTCGATGCGCTCTCGTCTCCACTGGCCGCCCCGCTCCGGCCCCTCCGGTGGCCTGCGGTGGCGTGGGTCCAGATCCATCGCCGCCTGCCTCTCGACCTGCGCCCGTTGATCGGGGTCCGTCCCCACACGAACCCGAAGGCCCTCTCCCTCACGGTCCAGGGTCTGCTGGACCTCGGGGCTCCGGAGGACCCGGCCCTCCGAACCCGGGCGGAGGATCTGGTCCGCCGTCTGGTGGACCTGGCCGATCCGGGCGGGGGATGGGGCTATCCCTTCCCGTGGGCCAACCGGCATTTTCGCGCGGCGGCAGGCATGCCGTCGTCGGTGGTGACCGCGTTCGTGGGCCACGCCCTTCTGGACGCCCGGCAGGCCGGGGTGGCCCCGGAATCCGTCGACGAGTCGGTGCTGGCCGGCGCCGGCTTCCTGGCGACCCACCTCGGTCGGGTCCCGTGCGGCGACGGCTTCCTGTTCAGCTACACGCCGGCCGACTCCCGGGGCGTGCACAATGCGAGCCTCCTCGCGGCGTCGTTCCTGGCCCGTGCCGGGCGGCTGGAGGGCGCCGATCCCGACTGGACCGCCGCCGCCCGGGCGGCGGCGGTGGCGACACGGGACGCGCAGCGCCCGGATGGTTCCTGGCCCTACGGAACGTCGCGGCGGGACGACTTCGTCGACTCGTTCCACACCGGGTACGTCCTCGAGGCACTCCGGCGCCTGGACCAGCTGGGCGTGCTCGACTCGTCGGATGCCGTGGACGCCGGGCTCGCCTACTGGCGGGCCACCTTCCTGACCGGGTCCGGGGTGGCGCACCGGCCGGGTGTGCCCCACCCGGTCGACCTCCACGCCGTGGCCCAGGCGATCCTGACCTGTCTTCAGTTCGAAGACCGGTGGCCCGGCGGTCCCGACACGGCCTCGGAGCTGGCGGCGTGGGCCGTCGAACACGCCCGGGGGCCGGACGGAGCGTTCGACTACCTGTGGCGACCGGGACGCTCCAACAAGGTCCGCTACCTGCGCTGGGTCCAGGCCTGGATGTTCCGCGCCCTCTCGGCCCTCGCAGGGCGCCTGAACGCCGGTTGATCCGCCACCCCGGCGTCGGCTACCTTCCGCCGATGATTCTCCATGCCCTGTCGCGACGTGCCCGGTCCGGGCTGCGGGTCGCCGCGCTCCTGGCCGTGGTCACGGCCCCGGCCGCCGCGGTCGCAGCCCAGCAACGGACCGAGGCCACCGACCCCGCCATCAATCCGGGAGACGTGATCCGTCTCGAGGTGTGGCGCGAGGAGGAGATGACCGGGGAGTTCCTGGTGGATCAACACGGCCGCGTCACGCTGCCGCTGGTGGGGGAGATCGACACCCGGGACCACACCGAGCTGTCGCTGCGGGCGTTCGTCCGCGAACGCATGAACGAGTCCATCTGGAACCCCTCGATCCAGCTTGTGGTGCTCAAGGGCGTCCGGGTGCTCGGGGAGGTGCTCGAGCCGGGCCTCTTCCATCTCGACCCGACCAAGAGCGTGGCCGACGCCCTGGCCATGGCCGGGGGCCGCACGCCCCTCGCCGTCGACGGCCGGGTGGTGCTCCGCCGGCCCGGCGAGGAGATCGACGCCGACGTCGAGACCTCGATGCGGTTGTCCGACCTGAGCGTACGGACGGGTGACGAACTCCTGGTGCCCCGTGCGTCGTTCTTCAGTCGCAACGCCGCGGCCATCGTGGCCGGAGTGACCGGGGTGCTCACGGCGGCCGTCATCTACGCGACGAACAACTGATGGCCGCCGGCACCGGCACCGGCGTGGACCTCCTGGGGGCCGTCCGCCGGCGGTGGTGGCTTCTGGTGGTCGCGCCCGCGGTCACGGTCCTGGCGGCCCTCGGATTCGTCCTGCTCGTGGAGCCGGCGTTCGAGTCGACCACGTCGCTGCGTTTCTCGGAGGACCAGGGCCCGTTCGGCGGCACCATGCCCGCAGGGGCCGGCAGTTCGGGTGGACTCTCGCTGCTGGCCAGCCTGACGGGACGGAGCGTGCCGATCCAGAGCGAGATGGCGGTGCTCCAGAGCCGCGCCATGGCCGACACGGTGGTGTCGGAGCTCGGTCTGCGGATCGAGATGGACGAGCCGACGAGGGTGGCCCGGACCGACGTCTTCGCGTCCGTCGAGGTGGCCGCGGCCGCAGCGGAGGCCGAGTACGAGCTGACGCGGTCGGGGACTGGGTTCGGCGTCCGGGGTGAGGTGCTCGTGGCCCGCGACCCCTTCCGGCCGTTCCTCAACGAACGCCGGGAGGTCCGGGACTACGGAACCGTCGAGCCCGGCCAGCCGCTGACCCTGGAAGGGGTGACCGTGGTCCTGGCGCCGGAGGCGGCGTCCTTCCCGGTGATCCGCTTCGCCGTGCTCCCGACCGTCGAGGCGGTGGAGACTTTCCAGGAGCGGGTGGTGGTGTCCAAGCCCGATCGGGACGCCGACGTCGTGGAGGTGGCGGTCGAGTGGACCGACCCGGTGCTGGCCGCCCGGATCGCCGGCCTCCTGACGCAACGGTTCATGGAACGGCGGGAGACGACCCAGGCCGAGCAGTTCGGACGTACGGCGGGGTTCCTGGGCACGCAGCTCGACAGCCTCCAGGACGAGCTCGGCGTGGCCGAGGAGCGGTTGCGGGAGTACCGGGAGATGGAAGGCATCGTCGAGCCCGAGGCCCAGGCCACCGCCGCCGTCGAGCAGCTCGCGGAGCTCCAGACCCGTCGTGACCTCCTGTCCTCCGAGCGCACGGCTCTCCTGGCGCTCCTCGACGAGATCCGATCGGAGGCCCCCGTCGAGGGTGCCGCGGAATCGCCCTACCGCCGGTTGGTGTTCTTTCCGACGCTGCTCCAGAGCACCGCCACCGCCGAGCTCCTCCGGCTGCTCGGCGAACTGGAGAACGAACGGGCGATGCTACGGGATCGACGGACCGACGGAGCCCGGGAGATCCGGGTGCTGACGGAGCGGATCCAGGGCCTCGAGAGCCAACTCCGGACCGTGGCGGAGACCTACCTCGGGGGGCTCCAGAACCAGGTGGCCGCCGTGGACGATCTGCTCGCGGCGTTCGCGGACCAGCTGGAGCGGGTTCCCGCAGTGGAGCTCGAGTACCTCCGCCGCCGCCGTCAGGTCGAGGTCCTCGGCCAGCTCTACGTGTTCATGGAGATGCGCCAGAAGGAGGCGGAGGTGACCGCTGCCGGTGAGGCCGGCGGCGTGCGGGTGGTCGATCCTCCGTCGGTGCCCATCGAGCCGGTCCGCCCGAAGCCGGCCCTCACCCTGGGGCTGGGGCTCGTGATCGGGCTCATCCTCGGGGTCGTGGGTGCGGTGGTCCTGGATCACGCCGGGGCGCCCCCGCGCCAGGACTAGACGGGCCCGTGTGCGGCATCTTCGGCTGCGTCGGCCGGCCGGAGGATCCCGCCCGGATCCGTGAGGGCGTCCGCCGCCTGACCCACCGGGGCCCCGACGACGAGGGCGTCGAACGCTTCGACCACCCCGGGGGCGAGGCGTGGTTGGGCTTCCGGCGGCTGGCCATCCAGGACCCGTCGCCCCGGGGCCACCAACCGATGGCCGACCCGTCGAGACGCTGGTGGATCGTCTTCAACGGCGAGATCTACAACTTCCCAGGCCTCCGGCGCGTTCTGGCGGCCCAGGGGCACCGGTTCCGCACCGGGACGGACACCGAGGTACTGCTGGCCGGCTGGATCGAGTGGGGCAGGGAGGTGCTCGACCGGTTGGTGGGGATGTTCGCGTTCGCCGTTCTCGACGCGGAGTCGGGCCGGCTCTTCCTGGCGCGGGACCGCCTCGGAATCAAGCCGCTCTACGTGCGCACCGAGCCGGGGCGCACCGCGTTCGCGTCCGAGGTCAAGGCGATCCTGGCCCTCTCGGACGTACCGCGGTCCGTCGACCCGGAGTCCCTGGTCCGCTACCTGACGTTCCTCTGGACGCCGGACCCCGGCACCCTGTTCGCCGGTGTCCGGCAGATCGAGCCGGGGTGCTGGCTCCAGGTGGAGCCCGACGGTTCCGTCGAGGAGGGCCGCTACTGGGAGGTCCCGCTCCACGACCCGGCCGGGGAGCGCCCCGCCGACCCCGTCGGCGAGCTCGAAGCGGGGCTGCGCACCGCCGTCCGCGACCGGCTCATCAGCGACGTACCGCTGGGCGCCTTCCTGTCGGGCGGGGTCGACTCGTCGCTGCTGGTGGCCCTCATGGCCGAGGCCCAGGAGAGCCCGGTCACGACGCACACGGTGGTCTTTCCCGCGGCCGACGCCGGGTACCGGATCGAAGAGGACGACGCACCGTGGGCCCGCAGGGTCCGCGACCACCTCGGCGACGCCATCGACTATCGCGAGCACACCATGGACGCCGGCATGGCGGACCTGTTGCCCCGGATGGTGTGGCACCTCGACGACCCGGTGGCCGATCCGGCCGCGTTGGCCACGTACCGGATCTGTGCCGCCGCCCGGCCGACCACCACCGTGCTCCTGGCCGGCATGGGCGCCGAGGAGTTGTTCGCCGGGTACCCCCGCCATCGGGCCACCCTCCTGGCCGAGCGGTACGCCGCCGTTCCCGGGTGGATCCGCCGGGGGCTGGTGGAGCCGCTGGTGGCCCGTCTTCCGGCCGGCCGGCCCGGGCCCCTGCTGGCGTTCTCCCGGCGGGCCAAGAAGTTCACGGCCAGCGCGGCCCTCGCCTTCGAGGAGCGGTATCTGGGGTACGCCGGCTACTACCATCCGGCCGATCTCGCGGCGTTGGCGCCCGGATCGCCCACCGCGGCGGCCTACGGTCGCCACCGGGCCCACCTGGACCGGTCCCGCGGACTCGATCCGGTGTCCCGGATGACGCATCTCGACCTCAACACCTTCCTGCCCTCGCTGAACCTGGCCTACACCGACCGCGCCAGCATGGCGGCGTCGGTGGAGGTGCGGGTGCCGCTTCTCGACCACCGCGTGGTGGAGCTGGCGCAGCGCATGGGTCCGGAATCGAAGCTCCGTGGAAAGCGCTCCAAGGCGGTGCTGAAGGACGTGGCCGAGCGCCACCTCCCCGGTGCCCTGGTCAACCGCCGGAAGGCCGGGTTCCAGGCGCCGGTCCGGGCCTGGGTCTCCCGCGACCTGCGAGACCGGATCGACGACCTCCTGGCGCCGGACACCGTCCGGGCCCGGGGATGGCTGGAGCCTGCGGCGGTGCGGGACCTGCTCGACGCGCAGTGGTCGGGGCGGGAGGACAACGCGCTGAGGATCTGGGCCCTGGTCAACCTCGAGCTGTGGGCCCGGACGTTCCTCGACGCCGACGGCGGAGAGCCCGTCTCGTGGTGACGCCGTCCGAGGTCGACGTCAGCCGCCCGACCCTGGCCCGCAACACCGTCTTCAACCTGCTGGGTCAGGGGTTGCCGCTGTTCGTGGCGCTGGTGGCGGTGCCCATCCTCCTCCGGGAACTGGGCCCCGGCCGCTTCGGGATCCTCGGGCTGGTGTGGATGTTCGTGACCATGTTCGGCGACCTGGGCTTCGGCCGGGCCGGCACGCGGTTCGCCGCCGAAGCGCTGGGGGCCGGCCGGCGATCCCACGTGCGGCGGATCGCCGCGGTGACGCTGGCGGCCCAGACGGCGCTGGGTCTCCTCCTGGGCACGGCCCTGGCGGCCGGGGCCGGGGTGCTCAGCGGATCCGTCCTGAGCGTGGATCCGGATCTGGCCGACGAGGCCCGGCGCAGTTTCCTCCTCGTGGCCCCCGTGGTTCCGTTCCTGCTGACCGGGGCCGCCTTCCGGGGCTTCCTCGAGGCCGAGCAGCGCTTCGGCGTGGTCAACGTGGTCCGCTTCACCCTCAGCACCCTCAACTACCTCCTCCCCCTCGTCGTGGTGGCCCGGGGCGGAGGGGTCGTTGCGGTCGTGGCGGTGCTGATGCTCCTGCGCGTGGCGGGCACGCTGGCCTTCGCGTGGCCGTCCCGGACGCTCTGGCGCGGGGGGTCGGACGGCGCCGACGTGCCGCCGCCCGGACTGGCCGACATCCTCCGGTTCGGTTCGTGGGTGACGGTGTCCACGGTCGTGTCCCCGCTCCTGGTCTACCTCGACCGGTTCCTGCTCGGGGCGCTGGTTTCGGTGGCGGCGGTGGGCGTCTACACGGCGCCGTTCGAGGTGGTCACCCGCATCCTGCTGATCCCGGCGGCCCTGGCGTCCACCCTGTTCCCCGCCGTGAGCGCCCTCAAGGGCATGGGCGACGGCGCGGAGTTGCGGGCCACCACCCGGCGCGCCGTGTCGGTCGTGGCGGCCCTCGTGGGTCCTGCGGCGCTGGGGTTCGTGATCCTGGCCGGCCCCCTCCTCGGCTTCTGGTTGGGCGACGGGGCCACGCCGGAGATGGTGGTGGCCCTCCAGCTCCTGGCACCGGGCGTGTTCTTCAATGCCCTGGCCTTCGTGCCGTTCTCCCTGATCCAGGGGGTCGGCCGCGCCGACCTGACCGGGTGGATCCACCTGGTCGAGCTTCCCGTCCACGGCGCGCTGGCGTGGTGGCTCATCGCCCGATACGGCGTCGCCGGGGCGGCGGGAGCCTGGAGTCTGCGTACGGCGATGGACGCCGCGCTGATGTTCCTGGCCGCCCGCTCGGTGGGGAGAGCCGAGCCGTGAGCCGCCCGGATCTGACCGTGATCGTCGTGAGCTGGAACGTGCGCGAGCTGCTCCTCGACTGCCTGCGGAGCGTCCGGGACACCCGGGGCGCCCTGGACGTGGAGGTCGTGGTGGTGGACAACGCCTCGTCCGACGGGAGCGTGGAGGCCCTTGCTCGCCAGGCTCCGGAGGCCCGGGTTCTGGCCCTGGACCGGAACGTCGGCTTCCCGGCCGCCAACAACGTCGGCCTGGAACACGCAGGAGGGCGCCACGTGCTGCTCCTGAACCCCGACACGGTCGTGGGGGCGGGGACCCTGGAGGCCTGCGTCGCGGCCCTCGACGCCGATCCGGCCCTCGGCGCCGTCGGGTGCCGTCTCGAGTACCCCGACGGCCGGCTGCAGAAGGAGTGCGGCCGCCGGGCCTACCGCCTCCGGCACCTCGTCTGGGAGGCGTTCTACCTGAATGCGCTCCTTCCCGCGCATCCGGTCTTCGCACACCAGTTGATGGGGGATTGGCCGCACACCGACGACCGCGACGTGGAGGCGTTGTCGGGGGCCTTCCTCATGGTCCGGCGGGACGCGCTGGATCAGGTGGGGGGCCTGCCCGAGGACCTCTTCATGTACCACGAGGACCTGGCCCTCTGCCAGCGCCTGCAGGCCCTGGGTTGGCGGCTACGATGCCTCGGAAGCGTGAGCACGGTCCACCATGGGGGGGCGTCCGCGTCGCGCTCGGCGTCGCCGTTGGAGCTTCTCGAGGGGGAGGTCCGGACGCGGCTCATCCGCGAACGCTCCGGGCCGGTGGCCGGTGGGGCCGCGCGGCTCCTGTTCGGATTCCGGCAGGTGGTGCGCACCGCGCTGGCCGTGCTGGTGCACCTGCCCGGCCTGGCCGGGGTCCGCCGGCGCTATCCGGTCGTGGCGAACGTCGGCAAGCACGCCCGGCTCCTGGCCTGGACGGTGGCCCCGTCGTGGGCGCTCCGCGACGTTCCCCGTCCGGTCCGGAGGGCGTCGTGAACCCCCGCCCCCGGGTGCTGTTGGTCGGGCCGACGCCGCCGCCTCTCCACGGGCCCGCCATCTTCACACGGATGGTGCTCGACTCGCCGGTGGTCCGCGAGTCGGTCGAGGTGATCCACCTCGACATCTCCGACCGGCGCGACCTCGGCAACATCGGTCGCCTCGATCTGCGCAACGTCCGGCTGGCCCTGGAGCACCTGGCCCGGGCCGTGTCCCTCTGCGTCCGGCACCGACCGGACGTGGTCCACGTCCAACCCTCCCAGAACGCGCTGGCCTTTCTCCGCGACGCGGGGTTCATCCTGGCGGGCTGGCTCACGGGCGCTCGGGTCGTGACCCATCTCCACGGCGAAGCATTCGGCCATTTCCGGGCCGAGGCCCACCCTGGCGTCCGGCTGTTGATCGACGCGGTCCATGCGCGGGTTTCGGAGGCGTGGGTCCTGGGATCGGATCTCCGGGACCGATACGCCGGCCTCGTGTCGTCGGACCGGATCCGCGTCATGCCCAACGGGATCCCGGAGGCGGTGCGTCGAGGCGTGGAAGAGGCCGGGGCCCGTGGGGGCGGCGGGGGGGAGGCGGGGGTCCTCCGTGTCCTCCACCTCGGGCAGCTCGCCCGGAGCAAGGGCACCGACGTGGTGATCCGTGCCGCCGCCGAGGCCCGGAGCCGGGGCGTCCGCCTCACGCTGACCCTGGCCGGCGGGTGGGGCTCGCCCGAGGAGGAACGCGTGCTGGGGAGCCTGGTGGACGACGTGGGCGGTCCCTGGCTGGAGCGTCCGGGCGTGGTGGACGGCAGGGTCAAGTCCGACCTGCTGGCCCGGGCGGACGTCCTGGCCCTCGCGTCCCGGTTCCCGCCCGGCGAAGGTCAGCCCCTCGCCATCCTCGAGGCCCTGGCCGCCGGTGTGTGCGTCGTGGCCACCCCCCGGGGCGCGGTGCCCGAGACCCTGGGCCGCGGCACGGCCGGGGTGCTGGTGGACGTGGACCGGGGCGGATCGTTCGCGGAGGCCCTCGAGACGCTGGCCCGGGACCCGGAGCGGCGGCGTGCGCTGGCGGCCGCGGGCCGCCGTCGGTTCGAGGAGCTCTACACGGAGGCCTCCTGCGTGGACCGGTTGGTCGACGGCTTCCGCGGCGCGGCCGCGAGGCAGCCCCGATGAGCCCCCGGATCCCGGACCCGGCCGCGGAGGAGGCCCGGATCGCTCCTGCGGGCACGCCGGGTCGGCGTACGGCGCTGGCGCTGGGCTTCGCCGGCACGCTCCTGTTCGTGGCGGCCGGGCTCGCCTGGGCCCCGTGGCTGGTGGCCGGGGCCGTCCTCGGTGGGGTGATCCTCGTGGTCACCGTCCTGTGGCCCCTCGAGACGCTGACGGTGCTCCTGTTCCTCGGTCCCCTCGATCTGTCCTTCCTGACCGGGGGATTGAAGGGACTCCTCGAGGATCTGGGCGGGCTGGACATGAACGGCATCCGCCTCGTGGGCGTCACGGCCGGCTGGTCCCTGTTGATCCTGGGGAACCGGGCGGCCTGGGGGCGGCTCGCCGACCCGGCGGTACGCTGGTACGTCGCGTTCCTGGCCTACGCGGCCCTGACGCTGCCGTTCTCGGCGGACGCGCTGGAAGGCCTGCGCCTCCTGTTCAAGCTGGCGTGGCCTCTCCTGGTCTACCTGACGGTGATCGGGCCGGACACCACCCGCGCCCGCATCGACCGGATGGTGGACTGGACGCTGATCGGAGCCTGCGTCCTCGTGGCGGTCAACCCGTTCTTCGTCCTGGGCGGGAACGTGGTGGTCGAGGTGTCCGGCGACGTGCGCGTGGGCGGCGCGGGGATCCACCAGAACCCGTTCTCGTTCTACCTCCTGATCGTGGTGCTGTTGTCGCTCGGACGCTTCGCGGCCCGGGGCCAGCTGCGCTACGTGGTGCTCGCCCTGGCGGCCATCTTCTGGATGGCGTTGACCCTCACGCGGATCACCCTCCTGGCCGGCCTGGTGGCCCTGACCGCCGCCGGCCTCTACGGGTCGCTGGCGCGGAGGAAGTACCGGCCCCTGGTGATGGCCGCGGGGTTCGCCGGGGTCATCGGCCTGGCGCTCACACCCGTGGTTCTGACGCGGACGTTCGGCTACGTCCCCGGCCCCGGGGAACTGCTCGGCCTGTTGTCGGACCCGGTGGCCCTGTACTCCACGGTCAACTGGCAGGGCCGGGAGCTCTTCTGGGGCGTCCTGGTGGCGTCGTGGATGGCCAACCCGCTCTTCGGTCTCGGCCTCGGCTCGTCGAGCGGGATCCTCAAGAGCCTGTTCACGACCGACATGGGAACCGTGGCCCACAACGAGTACGTCCGGCTCGGCACCGACACCGGATTCCTCGGCATCGGTCTGTTCTTCGTGGCCATGTCGGCCTGGATCCGGCGCATCCTGACCCTGCCGGACGGGGCGAGCCCCGCGGTCCAGGAGGTGGCGCTGCCCGCGTTGGCCGGAATCCTGGCGTGGGCCGTGATCTCGATCACCGACAACGCGTTCGACTACTACGCGCCCTTCACCCAGTACGTGGGCTTCCTCGTGGGCGCCGGCGTGGTGGCCGCGCGGGCTACCGGGGAGTCCACTCCAGACTGACGTCCAGCCACACGTTCGTCTCCCACTTGGGCCGGCCGCTCTGTCCGGACGTGAAGCGTACGAACTGGCGGTTGGCCCGGGCGCTGAGCCCGGCCGCTCCCCGGACCCGGACATCGGACACGCCCAGGTCGGAGCCGGGCAGGTCGACGGCGCCGCCGAGCAGGTACTCCGTGTCCCGGGAATCCGTCCCGAACTCGCTGCGGAGGGTGCGCCGGTGGGTGTCCAGGTCCCACTGGATCTGCTCGACCATCGCGCGCATCACCCGCTCCGTGCCCACGCGGGACACTTCGACGGCCGTGGCTCGGGATCCCGGCCCGATGGACGCCGCCAGGTGCTGCCCCCGGTTGGTGTGCCCCTGCGTCAGCCCCGCGTGGCGGTACACGGTGGAGGAGTAGCCCCGCAGGCCGAACTGGGGGTTGGTGGCGGCCGTGGAGGCGTGTTCGATGCTCAGGACCCAGTCGGTGGCGGGACCGCCCTCCCAGCGATAGTCGGCGCCCAGTCCCCAGAAGTGGTTGTGCTCCGGTTGCGTGAGCAGGTCTTCGAAGTCGAGGAAGAAGTCGCCCCGGCCCCAGGTGCCGCGGACGACCACCGGGTCGGCGAACCACCGCCATTCCAGGGCGCCCAGGGCGTCCACGGTGGGCCCCGTGGCGTCCTGTACCGACGAGGTCGGGAAGACCTCGAGGAGGTCGGTCACCTGGAAACGGTCCCTGGCGCGCTGGCGGACCAGCGAGGTCACGGCCACCTGGAGGGGCCAGTCGCGGCCCATGGTCAGTTCCAGCCGGACCGCTTCCAGGAACTGGCGGTCGTTCGCCGGATTCCGGTCGTGGTAGTCCGACTCCCAGAGGAACCCGAACACTCCCATGGCCTCCGCGGTCACGGGACCCACCCCGACCCGCCCCGATGTCACGAACAGGTGGGGAAATCCCTCGGCGGTGGCCCCGATGAGCAGGGGATACCGGCGCGACGGGCCCCAGACCAGGTTCTCCGAGGATACGCGGACCCGGGAGCGCGCCGGACCGGCGACCTCCACGAAGGACTGCCCCGGACCGATCCGGGTGAGTGCGTCGGGCCCGGGCCGCTGGGGGAGGTCGATGCGCACGAGCTCCCACGGGTAGGCCTCCGAGGCGTACCCCGGCACGGTGGTGTCGGCGATGGCGAACGACGCGTTGGTCGAGGCCGACAACTCGGGGTGGATCGACCAGGTGAGCCGTCCCCAGGTGCCCGCCACCCCCAGCGACACCCGGCCCGACGCTCCCTTCCCGGCCCAGACCCCGCCGTTCTCCCGGTCCATGGGGTAGGCGGAGCGGAGGTAGCTGTCGATCCGCACGGGAAGGAGGACCGCCGACGCGAGCACCGGGGTGCTGTCTGCGAGCGCCCGCAGCCGGAACGGGGCGTCCGGCCCCGGGCAGACGGTCCGGACGGGCGAGAGGCTCCGGTGGAGCGGGCAGGGAAGGGACTGGCCCAGGACCGGCACCGCGGCCAGGAGTCCGACGACGACGGCGAGGCCCGCCCGAGCGGGTGCGCGGAAGCGGCGTCGGACGTGCGGCGGGGCCGGACGGCGGCCCGAGGAGGGCATGGGGCTCGGGTCTCGGACGGGAGTGGAGGGTCGGCACGGCATGGACGGACCTACGCTAGGGAAGCTCTGCACAAGGCAGGTGGACCTCGTTGCTCGCGCCAGGGCTCGGGCGCCAAGGCGGAGCAACGAAGGCATAGTCATCGCTACGTCGAGGCGCTCCAACGACGGCGAGCGGGCCCTGCCGCAGCAACCCATCAACCCTCAAGTTCTTGTCCCCTTCTCGGTTGTGGGCGCAGGGGGTCGCGTGCTGATTCGTCGTCTCTCCTCGCTCGGACCACGACCTGCGGTCGCGGTGCCCGCCCTGCTACGACTCGTCATCGTTCCTAGACTGAGCGTCCGCGAGCCCCTGCGCGAGGCCCGCCTGCCTTGTGCAGAGCTTCCCTAGCGAAGGGCGCCCGCCCCGGCCACGTACCGCCCGTCCGCCCGGGCTGGACTCGGATTCCAAATCGACAGGCCATTCCTTACCTTAGCTGTCTCCCGATCATCACCTGCACTCGCGGGTAGAGGAAGGTCGCACGCGGAACCTCGCGGGCCCGCCTCTCGGGGACGCAATCGTGACGACCGGTAGCCAATCATGCTGAAAGCAGCCCTCAAATCCCTCCTTGGTGACCCCCACAAGCGGGAAGCCAAGAAGCTCCAGCCCCTCATCGACGAGATCAACGAGATCTACGAGGAGCTGGGCAAGCTCTCCGACGAACAGCTCAAGGCCAAGACCGACGAATTCCGGGCGTACATCGCGGAGCGCACGGCGGAGCTGAAGGGTCGGGTGGAGGCGTTGAAGGAGGAGAAGCGGCACTCCGAGGACCCCGGCGAGCGCGAGCGGCTGGCCCTGGAGATCTCCGGGCTGGAACAGGAGGTCCTGGAGGTTCTGGAGGATTCCCTCGAGGAGCTGCTTCCCGAGGCGTTCGCGGTGGTGAAGGACGCCTGCCGGCGCCTCATGGGGACGGAGATCACGGTCACCGGTCAGACCATGACCTGGGACATGATCCCCTACGACGTGCAGCTCATCGGCGGAATCGCCCTCCACCGTGGGAAGGTGGCGGAGATGGCCACGGGTGAGGGCAAGACCCTCGTGGCCACGATGCCCATCTACCTGAACGCCCTGGCGGGGCGGGGCACGCACCTGGTCACGGTGAACTCCTACCTGGCCCAGCGCGACGCCGAGTGGATGGGCACGGTCTTCGAGTACCTGGGCCTGACCGTGGACGTGATCGACCGCTACGACCCGGGCTCGGCGGAGCGCCGCGAGGCGTACCGGGCCGACATCACCTACGGGACCAACAACGAGTTCGGCTTCGACTACCTGCGCGACAACATGGTCCACACCATGGAGCAGCGGGTCCAGCGCGGGCACCACTACGCCATCATCGACGAGGTCGACTCGGTCCTCATCGACGAGGCCCGGACCCCGCTCATCATCTCGGGGCCGGTGGGGCGCGACACGTCCACGCCCTTCAAGCAGTACAACCCGTTGGTGTCCAGCCTGTTCAAGAAGCAGCTCCGGCTGACCAACGATCTGGTCCGGGACGCCCAGACCCTCCTCGAGCAGGGCGACGAGTTCGGAGCCGGTGAGAAGCTCCTGGCGGTCAAGCGGGGGGCACCGAAGCACAAGCAGCTCCTCAAGCTGTTCGCCGACGATCCGTCGCTGCAGACCCTGGTGAACAAGGTCGAGGCCGACTTCATGCGGGAGAAGCGGCTCCACGACGTGGACGAGCTGCTCTTCTACGCCATGGACGAGAAGGGGCACAACGTGCACCTGTCGGATCGGGGCCTGGACGAGATGTCGCCCAACGACCCGGAAGCCTTCACGGTGCCGGACCTCTCCGCGGAGATGGGGGAGATCGAGCAGTCCCAGACGCTCAGCGTGGACGAGAAGCGCGAGCGCATCCAGGGGCTCGAGGGCGAGTATGCGGAGAAGAGCCAGAAGATCCATGTGATCCACCAGCTCCTGAAGGCCTACACGCTCTTCCACCGGGACGAGAAGTACATCATCGGCGAAGATGGCCAGGTGGTCATCGTCGACGAGTTCACCGGCCGCCAGATGCCCGGGCGGCGGTGGAGCGACGGCCTGCACCAGGCGGTGGAGGCCAAGGAAGGGGTGGAGATCCGGGGCGAGACGCAGACGCTGGCCACCGTGACCATCCAGAACTACTTCCGGATGTACGACAAGCTGGCCGGCATGACGGGTACGGCCGAGACCGAGGAGACCGAGTTCCACCAGATCTACGGCCTCGACGTCCTGGTCATCCCCACCAACCGGCCCATCGCCCGGGACGACCGCGAGGACCTGATCTTCCGGACGGTCCGGGAGAAGTACAACGCCATCATGGACGAGGTGGAGCGGCTCCATAAGATGGAGCTCCCGGTCCTGGTCGGTACCACGAACGTGGACGTGTCCGAGACCCTGTCCCGCATGATGAAGCGTCGGGGCATCAAGCATCAGGTGCTGAACGCGAAGCACCACAAGTCCGAATCGGAGATCGTCCGCGACGCCGGGCAGCCCGGCGCCGTGACCATCGCCACGAACATGGCCGGCCGCGGAACCGACATCAAACTCGGAAGCGGCGTGAAGGTCATCCGCGACGTGGGCTGGGCGGAGGAGCGGAACCTCGACCCCGAGGAGCTGCTGCCCGTCGACCCGGTCCGGGCCGAGAAGATGAAGCTGGACTCGGCCGACGACGTGATCGAGGACGGCGGCCTGCACATCATCGGCTCGTCCCGCCACGAGTCCCGCCGCATCGACCGCCAGCTCCGTGGACGGGCGGGCCGTCAGGGCGACCCGGGAGCCTCCCAGTTCTTCCTGTCGCTCGAAGACGACCTGATGCGGATGTTCGGCTCCGAGCGCATCGCCAACGTGATGGACCGCATGGGCGCCGAGGAAGGCGAGGTCATCACGCACGGACTGGTCACCAAGTCCATCGAGCGGGCGCAGAAGCGGGTGGAGGGCAACAACTTCGAGGCCCGGAAGCGCCTGCTGGACTACGACGACGTCATGAACCAGCAGCGCGAGGTCATCTACGACCTGCGGGTGTTCGCGCTGGAGGGCGGCGAGGATCTCAAGGGCGAGATCTGGGAGATGATCGAGCACACGGCCCGGGACTCGATCGAGGAGTACGCCCCGGCGGCCGGCAACCCCGAGGACTGGGACCTGGCGGGACTGCGGCGCCGGATCCTCATGGACACCTTCCAGCTCGTGGACGGTCTTCCCGAGGAGAACGACCCGGAGCACGAGATCGAGCGCCACGAGGTCGAGGAATGGGTGCTCGGCACCCTGAAGGAGGGCTTCCACCGGAAGCTGGACAGCCTGGGCGAGCACGCCCAGCCCGTCATGAGCTACATCATGCTCAGCGTCATCGACGACAAGTGGAAGGACCACCTGTACGACCTCGACCACCTGAAGGCCTCCATCGGCTTCCGGGGTTGGGGCCAGAAGGACCCGCTGGTCGAGTACAAGAAGGAGGCCTACGACATGTTCGTGGGGCTCATGGCCGACCTGCGGAAGACGGTGGCCACCTACACGTACCGGGCGCAGTTCGGTCGGCCGCAGCCGCGCCGCACGCCGCAGCGCTTGCAGTTCAGCGGCCCGGCCGACACCGGAGCGACCGGCGTGTCCGGGGGCACTACCGGAACGAGCGGGTCCGGCGCGCAGCCGCAGGGTCGGGTGGACGACTTCGGAGTGGCCCGGGCCGCCCGTGCGGACAACGACGCCACGCCCGCCGGTCTGGCCGGGATGCCCGGGGCCGCGAGCCCCGATCCCCGCCGGCTGGCCACCAACCGTGGCGAGCAGGAGCAGGACAGGACGCCGGTGACCGTCGAGGACGAACCGGGGCGCAACGATCCGTGTCCGTGCGGGTCGGGAAAGAAGTACAAGAAGTGCCACGGGCGCGTGGGGTGAGGTCGTAGGCGGACGCTCGCCGCGGCCACCCCCGCCCGGTTATCCTTCGGGTTCCATGGCGACGACCACTCCCTCTCCCGCGTCGACGCCCACCATCCGCGGTCTCCCCCGCCCGCTGGCACGGGCCATGGAGGCGTACGCGGATCGGTTGGATGTCGACAAGATCCGCGAAGCCTACGAGCTCGCGGTGGAAGCGCACGCCGGCCAGCGGCGCGCGTCGGGGGAGGAGTACGTCACCCACACCGTGGAAGTGGCCACGATCCTGGCGGGACTCCGCCTGGACAGCGCCTCCATCATCGCGGGCCTGATCCACGACACCGTGGAAGACACCCTGGTGTCGCTCGGCGATCTGGAGGCCCGTTTCGGCGCCGAGGTGGCCACGATCGTGGACGGGGTGACCAAGCTGGGCCGGGTGCAGTTCCGGTCGAGCACCGAGCAGCAGGTGGAGAACTACCGGAAGCTCCTGCTGTCCATGGCCTCCGACGCCCGGGTCATCCTGGTCAAGCTCGCGGACCGGCTCCACAACATGCGCACGCTGGAGCACCTGCGCCCCGACAAGCGCCGCCGGATCGCGATGGAAACCCGGGAGATCTACGCGCCCCTGGCCCATCGCCTGGGCGTGGCGGCCATCCGGTGGGAGCTGGAGGACCTGTCCTTCAAGTTCCTGGAGCCCGAGGCCTACGAGGCGCTGACCCGGCAGGTCCGCCAGCGCCGCCGTGAGCGCGAACACCAGATCCTGGAGATGCAGCGGCCTCTGGAAGAGGCGCTCCAGGCGGCCGGGATCACGGCCGAGGTGAAGGGCCGCCCCAAGCACCTCTGGTCGATCCACCGGAAGATGGTCCACCGGGCCCGGCCGTACGAGGAGATCTACGACCTCATGGCCATGAGGGTCACCACGGACAGTGTGCAGAACTGCTACGCCGCCCTGGGGGTGATCCACTCGAAGTGGACCCCGATCTCCGAACGGTTCCACGACTACATCGCCACACCCAAGTCCAACATGTACCGGTCCCTCCACACCACGGTCTTCGGACCGGGAGGCCGCCGCTACGAGATCCAGATCCGCACCGAGGAGATGCACCGCACGGCGGAGTACGGGATCGCGGCGCATTGGCGCTACAAGGAGGCCGACGGCTCACGCCCGGGCGAGGACGAGGTGGACGACGCGCTCACGTGGTTCCGGCAGGTCCTCGAGTGGCAGAAGGACACCCGGGAGCCGGAGGAGTTCATGGAGTTCCTCCGGATGGACCTGTTCCAGGGCGAGATCTTCGTGTTCACGCCGAAGGGTGAGGTGAAGGCCCTGCCTTCGGGCGCCACGCCCATCGACTTCGCCTTCAGCGTCCACACCGAAGTCGGGATGCACTGTGCCGGGGCCAAGGTCAACGGCCGCATCGCGCCCCTGTCGCGGGAGCTCCGCAACGGAGACACGGTCGAGGTCATCACCAGTACCAAGCAGCGCCCGAACCGCGACTGGTTGGCCTTCGTGAAGACGTCCCGGGCCCGTCAGCGGATCCGCCAGTGGATCCGGAAGGAGGAGTTCGACTCGGCGTTCAAACTCGGCAAGGACTTCCTCGAACGGGAGTTGAAGAAGGCCAGGTTGAGTCTGCCGGACGACCCCCACGTGCTCCTGGAGACGGCCATGGCGGTCGGCTACCAGGACTTCGACCAGGTCTACGCCGCCCTGGGCCGTGGCGATGTGGGCCCCACCGCGGTCATCAAGCAGCTCCACCCCGATCACGACCCCTCGGAACCGGTCCGCCGGACGCCCACCACGCTGGAGCGCATCGCCATGCGCCTTCGCATCTCGCCCCGGGGTGTCCGGATCCAGGGGATGGACAACCTGATGGTCCGATACAGCCGGTGCTGCCAGCCCGTGCCGGGAGACGACGTGATCGGGTACATCTCCCGGGGGCGCGGCGTGGGCATCCACCGCACGGACTGCCCCAACGTGCTGGACCTCTCCCGGGACCCGGACCGCCGCGTCGAGATCGAGTGGGCGGCCGAGAAGGGCTCACGGTTCTTCGTGCGGCTGTACATGAGGGGCTCCGACCGCAGAGGGCTGCTGTCCGATGTCGCCAAGGCCATCTCGGACACGGGCACCGACATCCAGCACGCGGACATGAAGACGTCCGATTCGGGCATGAACGGAGAGTTCGTGGTGGAGGTCCGGGACCTGGCCCACCTGGAGAAGGTCCGCAAGGCCATCGCCCGGGTGAAGGGCGTGCTGTCCGTGGAGCGGAAGGAGCACTTCGACGACGAGGACATGGGTTGGCTGTGACCCCGTTCTCCCTCGAGTCGCCCCACGAGCCCGCCGGCGACCAGCCCAACGCCATCGAGGAGCTGACGGCCGGACTGGCCCGACGCGACGGCGCGCAGGTGCTCCTGGGGGCCACCGGCACCGGCAAGACCTACACGGTGGCCCACGTGGTGCAGAACTACGGGCGGCCGACCCTGGTCATGTCCCACAACAAGACCCTCGCCGCCCAGTTGTACGGCGAGTTGAAGTCGCTCTTCCCGCACAACGCCGTCGAGTACTTCGTCTCGTACTACGACTATTACCAGCCCGAGGCGTACGTCCCCTCCACGGACACCTACATCGAGAAGGACGCCTCGATCAACGAAGACATCGAGCGCCTCCGGCTGCGGGCCACGTCCTCGCTGATGGAGCGCGACGACGTGATCGTGGTCGCGTCCGTGTCCAGCATCTACGGCCTGGGCAATCCCGCGGACTACCGGGCCCTCATGCTCCACCTGTCGGTGGGCCAGGAGATGCCCCGGAAGGAGATCCTCCGCAGCCTCGTCGACATCCAGTACAAGCGCAACGACTACCTGTTCGAGCGCGGCACCTTCCGGGTGCGGGGCGATACGGTGGAGATCTTCCCGGCCTACGAGGAGCAGGCCGTCCGGGTGGAGTTGTGGGGCGACGAGGTGGAGCGGATCACCCGTTTCGATCCGCTCACCGGGGAGATCATCACCCAGCTCGAACGGACGGCCGTCTACCCGGCCAGCCACTACGTCACCAAGCGTGCCACCATCGAGCAGATGGTGCCGGCCATCCGCGAGGAACTGAAGGAGCAACTCGAGCGGTTCCGCGCCGCGGGAAAGCTCCTGGAAGCCCAGCGCCTGGAACAGCGGACCAACTTCGACATCGAGATGATGCTCGAGATCGGCACCTGCCCGGGCATCGAGAACTACTCCCTCTACACCAGCGGACGTCGGCCGGGAGACCGCCCGGCGTGCCTCCTGGACTACTTCCCCGACGATCTCCTGGTGGTCGTGGACGAGAGCCACGTCTCGATTCCCCAGATCAACGGGATGTACAACGGAGACCGCGCCCGGAAGCTGACCCTGATCGATCACGGCTTCCGTCTGCCCTCCGCGCTGGACAACCGGCCCCTCAAATTCGAGGAGTGGCGGAGCGTGGTGGACCAGGTGCTCTACGTGTCCGCCACGCCCGGCGACTGGGAGCTGGATCAGGCGGGCGGCGTGGTGGTGGAACAGATCATCCGCCCCACCGGCCTGGTGGATCCGGCCGTGGACGTGCGCCCGGTCAAGGGACAGGTCGACGACCTCCTGGCGGAGATCCGCGAACGGGAGAGGCGGAAGGAGCGGGTCCTGGTCACGACGCTGACGAAGCGCATGGCCGAGGATCTGTCCGAATACCTGGCCTCCGTCGGGGTCCGGGTCCGGTACATGCACTCCGAGGTGGACGCCATCGAGCGTATGGCCATCCTCCGGAGCCTCCGCCTCGGGAAGATCGATGTCCTGGTGGGCATCAACCTCCTCCGGGAGGGGCTGGACCTGCCGGAGGTGTCGCTGGTGGCCATCCTCGACGCCGACAAGGAGGGCTTCCTGCGGGACGCCCGCTCCCTGATCCAGACCATCGGACGCGCGGCCCGCAACGTGGAGGGCCGAGCCATCATGTACGCGGACAGGATCACCGCGTCGATGCGCCGCTGCATCGACGAGACGGAGCGCCGCCGCGAGATCCAGCTCGCCCACAACGAGGAGCACGGCATCACGCCGGTCACGATCCGGAAGAGCGTGACCGAGATCGAGTTCAGCACGCGGGTGGCCGACGCGCGCATCGTGCCGGCGGTGGTCTCCGAGGCCTCGGAGACGTACGCCGACGAGATCAACCGGGAGGAATACATCAAGATCCTGGAGAAGGAGATGGAGGGTGCCGCCGAGGCGCTGGACTTCGAGCGGGCCGCGCTCCTGCGCGACCAGCTCTTCGAGCTGCGGGCGGCCGGAAAGAAGGCCGTGAAGACGGGGCGGTCGGGATGAGCGTTCCGCTGCTGGACCTGGTGGCCCAATACGAGTCCATTGCCGCCGACCTCGACGCCGCGGTCCGGGAGGTCGTGGCCAGCCAGCGCTTCGTCCTGGGCCCGGAGGTCGAGGCACTCGAGACCGAACTGGCCCGCTACCTCGGGACGGCCCACGCCATCGGGTGCGCCAGTGGCACCGATGCCCTGCTCCTGCCGTTGAAGGCACTCGGCGCCGACCCCGGAGCCGAGGTCGTGCTCCCGGCGTTCACCTTCTTCGCCACGGCGGGGGCGGTCTGGAACGCGGGCCTCCGGCCGGTCTTCTGCGACGTCGATCCCGACACGTTCAACGTCACGGCCGAGACCGTCGAGGCCGCCTGGACGGACCGCACGGTGGCGGTCATCCCCGTGCACCTCTTCGGGCAGATGGCCCCGATGGCCGACATCGTGGCCCTGGCACGGGACCGGGGTGCCTTCGTGCTGGAGGACGCGGCCCAGGCCATCGGCGCACGCTCCGAATCGGGCATGGCCGGCGCGGTGGGGCACGCCGGCGCGTTCTCGTTCTTTCCCACGAAGAACCTGGGCGCCTTCGGCGACGGCGGCCTGGTGGCCACCGACGACGACGATCTCGCGGACCGGGTGGGCAAGCTCCGGGTCCACGGCGGGCGGCAGATGTACCACCACGAACTGGTGGGCACCAATTCCCGGCTGGACGCCCTCCAGGCGGCGGTGCTCCGCGTCAAGTTGCGGCACCTGGACGCTTGGACGGCGGCGCGGCGGGAGAACGCCTGCGCGTACGAAGGGATGCTGGCCGACGTGGACGGCATCCGGCTGCCGGTGGTGGCGGAGGGCGCCATGCACGTCTACAACCAGTTCACGGTGCGGGCCCGCCGTCGCGACGACCTCCGTGCGTACCTGGCCGGTCGGGACATCGGCAGCGGGGTCTACTACCCCGCCGGGCTCCACCTCCAGGAGTGCTTCTCGTCGCTCGGATACGGGCCCGGCGACCTGCCCGTGACCGAACGCCTCTGCACCGAAGTGCTGAGTCTGCCCATCTTCCCGGAGCTGGGTCGGGAACGGCTCGAGAGGGTCGCCGAGGCGATCCGCGACTTCTACACGAACGAACAGGACAACAACGCATCATGAAGGTAGCCGTCATCGGATCCGGGTACGTGGGCCTCGTGGTGGGGGCCTGTCTCGCCGAATCGGGCAACGACGTGGTGTCCGCCGACATCGACGAGGGCAAGGTCGAGCGTCTCAAGCGGGGCGAGATCCCCATCTACGAGCCGGGTCTGGAGCCGCTGATCCGCAACAACCTGGAGGCGGGCCGGCTGCGGTATACGACCGACGTTCCGGAGGCAGTACGGGCGTCGGAGATCATCTTCATCGCCGTGGGCACGCCTCCGGGCGAAGACGGATCGGCCGACCTCCAGCACGTGCTGGCCGTGGCCCGGACCATCGGCGAGTCCATGAACGGCGAGAAGATCGTCATCACCAAGAGCACCGTGCCGGTGGGCACGGCGTCGAAGGTGCGCGCCGAGGTGGAGGCCCACACGGACCACCCGGTCCACGTCTGCTCCAACCCCGAGTTCCTGAAGGAGGGGGCGGCGGTCGACGACTTCATGAAGCCCGACCGCGTCGTGCTGGGGGTCGATTCCGAGCATGCCGGGGAGCGCCTCCGTGACCTCTACGAGCCGTTCGTCCGGACCGGAGCTTCGATCCTGCTCATGGACGTGCCGTCGGCGGAGATCACGAAGTACGCGGCCAACGCCATGCTGGCCACGCGGATCTCGTTCATGAACGCGGTGGCCCAGCTCTGCGAGCGCGCCGGCGCCGACGTGGACGCGGTCCGACGCGGGGTGGGCAGCGACAGCCGGATCGGGTACAGCTTCCTGTTCCCGGGCGTCGGCTACGGCGGTTCGTGCTTTCCGAAGGACGTGAAGGCCCTGGTCCGGACCATGGAGGACCTGGGGGCCGACGCCTCCATCCTGAACGCCGTCGAAGCCGTGAACGAGGGCCAGAAGCAGGTGCTCCTGAACCGGCTGACCGAGCGTCTGGGGCAGGACCTGGACGGGGTGACCGTGGCCGTGTGGGGCCTGGCGTTCAAGCCCAACACCGACGACATGCGGGAGGCTCCGAGTCTGGTCACCATCGAGGGGCTCCTGGCGCGCGGGGCGCGCGTGGTGGCCCACGACCCCGTGGCCATGGACGAGGCGCGTCACATCCTGGGCGACCGGATCGAGTACGCGGACTCGAACTACCACGCGTTGGAGGGTGCGTCCGCGCTGGTCATCCACACGGAGTGGCACCCGTACCGGCGCCCGGACTTCGGCCGCATGAAGTCCCTCCTGAGCCGTCCGTTGATCCTGGACGGACGGAATCTGTGGGATCCCCGGGACATGGAAGACCTGGGCTTCGAGTACGTCTGCATCGGGCGGAACGCCCGGGGGGGTTCGGCATGAGGATCCTGATCACCGGCGCCGCCGGCTTCCTGGGGGGGCACCTGGCCCAGCGGTTCCTGGAGGAAGGGCACGAGGTGCTGGGCCTGGACAACTACATCACCGGGTCACGCGAGAACGTGGACATCCTGTCGGGCTACGACGGCTTCGAGTTCGTCCAGCACGACATCTCCCGTCCCATCGTGGTCACCGGGCGACTGGACGGGGTGCTCCACTTCGCCTCGCCGGCCAGCCCCGTCGACTACCTGGAACTGCCGATCCAGACGCTGAAGGTGGGCAGCCTGGGTACGCACAACGCGCTGGGCATCGCCATGGCCAAGGGGGCACGCCTCCTCCTGGCTTCGACCTCCGAGGTGTACGGTGATCCCCAGGTGCACCCCCAGACCGAGGACTACTGGGGGCACGTGAACCCCATCGGGTTCCGGGGCGTCTACGACGAGGCCAAGCGCTTCGCCGAGGCCATGACCATGGCGTATCACCGGCACCACGGCGTGGACACCCGGATCGTCCGGATCTTCAACACCTACGGCCCCCGGATGCGGCCGGGCGACGGACGGGTCGTGTCGAACTTCATCGTCCAGGCCCTGCGGGGGGAGCCCCTGACCCTGTACGGCGACGGGAGCCAGACGCGCTCGTTCTGCTACGTCTCGGACGAGGTGGACGGCATCTACCGGCTGTTCCACTCCGACCGGGTGGAGCCCACGAACATCGGCAACCCGAGCGAGTTCACGATCAAGGAGCTCGCGGAGGTCGTGCTCGAAGAGACCGGGAGCGACTCGCCGCTGGAGTACCGCCCGCTTCCGGCGGACGACCCGAAGGTCCGCAAGCCGGACATCACCGTGGCGCGCGAGGTTCTCGGATGGGAGCCGACGGTGTCGCTCCGGGACGGGATCCGGCGCACGACGCCCTGGTTCCGGGAGCAGGTCGAAGCCACGGATGCCCAGGCCCGGACGCTCTGAGATCCGGCGTTCGCCGCCGGTCCGTGCGCACGGACCCTTTCCTTCACCGCACTCAAGCCCCACCGTCTTTCCATGTCCGATGACCGCAAGCAGATACGACAGACCGTCGCCCGGGGCGTCAGCGCCTGGGAGCAGGAGGAGTACGACGAGGCCCTCCAGGTGTTCGAAGGGGTCCTCGAGGACTTCCCCGACTTCGCCGACGTCCACAACAAGGCCGGCCTCTGCCTGGCCATGATGGGCCGCCCCGCCGACGCCCTCGGGCACTTCGACGCGGCCCTCAAGATCAACGAGAGCTACGCCGAGGCCCACCTGAACCGCGGCATCGTCCTGAACGAGCTCGGGCGGGCGGACGAAGCCCGGGAGTCGCTGGGCCGGGCCGAGAGCCTCGACACCCGGGATTCCACCACGTTTCCTTCGGACCTGGGGAACCGCCTGGCGGTGACCCACGCCCAGCTCGGCGACATCTACCTGGTGGCGGAGTTTCCCGAGCGCGCCGCCGAGCACTATCGGCGTGCCCTCGAGGTCCGGCCCCGGTTCGTGGACATCCGGACCAAGTACGCCGAGGCGCTCATCGAAGTCGGCGACCTGACCGGGGCCCGCACCGAGCTCGAGACCATCCTGGAGGCCCGGCCGGGTTTCGTCGGGGCGCGGGTGCGCCTGGGCGTCGTGCTCAGGCGCCTGGGCGACGACGACGGGGCCGTGGCCGCCTGGAAGACGGCTGCCCATGACGATCCCTCCGACATGCGCCCGCGGGCGTACCTGGCGTCGGCGGGCATCACACTGCCACCGGTGGAGCCGAACGCGTCGGCGGGGTGACCCCTTCCGGCCCGAACCTTGCTGCTATATTGGCGGCATGAAGCGCGTTTCCCTCTGTTCCGTCCTCGCCCTCGCCGGCGTTCTCGCCACCGCGGCCTGCGGGGGGCGCGGGAGCGAGGAGAGTGCCGTCCGACGGGGTGACATCGCCTTCGCCCAGGGCCAGTACGACGAGGCGCTGGCGGAGTATCGCCTGGCGGTCCGGCAGGGCGGCGACGCCCCCGCCACCCTGGCCCGCGTGGCGCACACGTACGCCATGATGGGGCGGGTCGACGACGCCGGTACCTACTACGCCGAGGCGGCGGCCCTGGACCCGGCGATGGTGGACCAGGCCGTGTCCGAGCTCATGCGTCTGGCCCGGGACGCCCGGAGCAGCAACGACCGCTTCGCGATGGCCACCGCCGTCGAGACGGCCCTGGAACTGCGGTCGGGCCTCGGGGTCGGCGACATGTCCCTGGATCTGGCACGCCACTACTTCCGGAGCGGGCAGTACGGACGGGCGCTCCCGTTCTACCAGAAGGCCATGGCCGAGGCAACCGATTCGGCACCGGACATCGTCTTCGAGGTGGGGCAGGCGTACGAGGAGATCGGCGACTGCCGTCACGCGCTCGTGTTCTTCGAGCAGTTCCGCACTATGGTGCGTCCCTGGGAGCGGGGGGAGGTCGATTGGTACATCGGCACGTGCGCCTTCAACCTGGCCCGGGATCTCCGCGGCGGGTCCGCGGTGGGGCGCACCCCGGACCAGGCGGCCGAGGATCTGGACCGGGCCCTCTCCCTGGTCCAACGGGCCATCGAGGTGGGCGAGCCCCGCAACATCCAGGGCCAGGCGTGGTTCGAGCAGGGCGAGATCCTGTCCGACCTCGGCCAGTGCGAGGCGGCCATGAACGCCTACGCCCGGGTCCGCCAGGTGGACGCCTCGAACGCCCTGGTGGACCGGGCCCAGGACCGCTTCGACGAGATCCGGTTCGGCCGGGGCCTCGAAGGCCTCCGCGGCGGCCGCTGCCGCTGAGTTCCGCGCAGGCTCGGTGCCACGACACCGGAAACCGAATCCCCCCTTCTCGTGTAGTTTGACGGATGCCATCCATGTTGCGACGCGCTGCCCTTCCGTTTCTCTGCGCCCTGGTCTTCCAGGGGTGCGGATCCACCCAGCCCTACCAGGGCATGACGGTGGACCAGGTCTACGCCATCGGGGTGCAGGCCTACGAGGCCGGCGAGTACGACGAGGCCATCCGGGCACTGGACCGGCTGTTCCTGTCGTTCGCCGGGTTCGAGCAGGCGGCGAACGCCCGCCTCCTCCTGGGGCACGCCCACTTCGCCAAGGAGGACTTCCTGTCCGCCCAGGCGGAGTACACCCGCTTCCTGGATCGCCATCCGGTGCATCCCGAGGCCCCGCTGGCGGCACTGGGGATCTGTCGGTCGCTGGCCGAGCTGTCGCCGATTCCCCAGCGGGACCAGACCTACACCGAGGACGCGCGCAGCACCTGCCGGAACGTGGTCCTCGACTACCAGGGCACGCCGGAGGCGGCGGAGGCAGCGGAGCTCGCCGAGGCCATGCGCCTCAAGCTGGCGGAGAAGGAGTTCCTCAACGCCCAGTTCTACTTCAGCCGGGAGCTGTACGACTCGGCCATCACCTACTTCGGGTTCGTGGTGGAAGGCTATCCCGACACGGCATGGGCCCCTCGGGCGCTTCTCGGGATCTACCGCTCCAACCTGGCCATCGGGTACGACGACCTGGCCGAGGACGCCCGGGACGAGTTGCTGCGCCGGTATCCGGATTCGCCCGCGGCCCGCGAAGTGAACGTGGATGGGAACGGCGGGGGCTGACGCTCCCGCACGCGTCGGGATCTTCGGCGGGACCTTCGACCCGCCCCACGTCGGCCACGTGACCGTGGCCAGGGACGTGGCCGACGCTCTCGACCTGCACGAGGTCTGGTGGATGGTGGCGGCCCGCTCGCCCTTCAAGACCGACCGGACGTCCACGCCGGCCGCCGTGCGCCTGGAGATGGCGCGTGCCGCCGCCGGGTCCGACCCGCGCTTCCGCGTCCGGGACGACGAGCTTCGCCGCGGGGGTGTGTCGTACACCGTGGACACGATGCACGCCCTGACCGAGGCCCACCCTCACACGGACTTCCACCTGATCGTCGGCGCCGACCAGGCGGCGGAGCTCGATCGATGGCATGACGCGGCCGTGCTCCTGGATCTGGTGACCCTGGTGATCATGGACCGGGCCGGCGTGGATGCGGGAGAGGTTGTGCCGTCGGTTCCGGGCGCCGACCGGGCGCTCCACGTCTCGGTGACCCCCGTGCCGGTGTCCTCGACGGAGGTCCGGGCGGCGGTCCGCCGAGGAGAGGACCCGGGGGCACTGCTCCCGGAAGGCGTGGCGGAGATCGTCCGGGGGCGGGGGCTCTACCGGTCGTGATCCGCCCGGAGCCCCACTAGCCGAACAGGACCCGGCGCCACTGCCGCCGGCGCAGGGCCTCCAGGACTTCCTTGACCTCGTTGTAGGCCCGCCGGTCGGGGGCCCGATCCGGCGCCGCGGCGGTGCGGATCAGCCCCAGGCCGATGCCGAGCCCCGTACCGATCACCAGACCGAACGCCAGCTTGCCCACCAGGCCGCGGCGGTCGGGCAGGGGAGGCAGATAGGCCTCCTGGACCACGGTGATGACCGGTGTGTTCCTCACCTCGGAGATCCGGGCCTGCTGGAAGGCTTCGCTCAACGAGGTGAAGAGCTGCTGACGCATGAGCACGTCCCGCTGGAGACGGTCGTGCTCGAACCGGAGTTCGGGCGAGTTCTGGAACTGGCGATTGGCTTCCAGAAACCCCTCGAGCCGCCGCTCGGCTTCCCTCAGGTCGGCTTGGGCGGAGTCGAGCTGTTCCTGGACGAACGCGCGTTCCGCGGACGCCCTCGATCGCCGCGCCGCCGCGTTGAAGCGGTCGACCTCGGCCACGAGGCGCTCGCTCAACACGTGGGATACGGCCGGCCATTCCGTGCTGACCGCCACGGTCACCATTCCCGTCTCCCGGTCGGTATCGACGCTCATCGCGTTCCGGGAGAGCCAGCGGATCAGGACCTCGTCGCGGCGAGCCGCGTCGTCCATCTCCATTTCCAGGAGCTGGTGCAGCGGGATCGCACCCGAGCCGTCCGGGTCGGGCACCGGCTGGTCCACCACCGCCATCAGGAGCGTCCGGGACTGGAGCAGCTCGGCGTAGAACGCCGGCGAGTCCTCGTCCGTGGCGCCCCCGACGTTGACTCCGAACTGTGCGGCCAGCGAGGAGATCTGTCCGCCGTTCACGTTGCTGGCGCCCTGCGGTCGGAACGAGGCGTGGGACGTCCACGTCCGGGTGGCCAGGAGCCCCCGCCCGACCATGAACGCGCCCACCAGAAGGGCGGCCATGACGATCAACATCCGGTTCCGGACCAGGAACGCCAGGACCTCCCACAGCGAGATCTCGTCGTCGGTGGGGGTCGGCGTGCGCCGCGCGCCTTCGCCGGCGTCGCGCTCCTCGGGTTCCGCCATGCCGTGATCCGTGCCTCGGTGGTTGTGGAAGAGCGTGAATCTGCCGGGAAACCCCACGCACAACAACCCGGGTGCCGGCGCCTCAGTTGATGCGGATGATCCGCAGGATCACGTCGTCGCTGGCCGTCAGCGGCTGGCTCCCCGAGTTCGTCAGGAGGAGTTCGAGGGTGCTGGTCCCGTCGCCATTGAACCGGAAGAAGTTGGGTGCCGTGTAGGTCGTGGGCAGCGTCCACGCGCCGTTGCTGAAGGACGATGTCGCCTGGAGGTAGGGCCACGGGCCACCGCTGAACCCCGAGGCGATGTTCGCGTGGTCGTAGCTCAGGTACCGCTTGGCCAGCGCCGACTCGCCGGGCTGTCCGTTCACCCCGACCGCCGCGAGGAACTCGGACATCAGGTCCGAGAGGCTTCGGCCCGTGACCGCCTCGATGCGGGCCTGGCCCGAGCCCCCGACGTTCAGCGTGTGCATGAACGCATCCTCGTTCCCGCCGCCATAGGCGTCGACCAGGAAGCGGTGGAAGAGCCAGGAGGCGCCGTAGAACGTCGACCCGTCGGGGTTCGGACTCGGATTGCCGATGATTCCGCTGATGGGAGACGCCCGGAGGAAGCTCCGGGACCGCGACGTCACGACCGCCATCCCGTAGGTGTTGGCGGTGAGGACGTTGCCGGGGTAGATCGTGGCCAGGTTGGCCCGGGCTCCGTCCGCCAGGCCGGTGGCGTCCCGGCTCGACTTCTCCTTCGCGATCTCGGCGGTGCCCTCCTCGATCCAGGACGGGTTGTAGCCGCGGTTCCCGAGCGTGGCGTAGCCGAGGCTGGAGATGTGCTTCACCTCGTGCACCAGCGTGCCGAGGTAGAAGCTGCTGTTGGGACGCGAGTAGTAGGTGATCTCTCCTTCGTTGCTCGCCCCGCAGACGAACGGCCCGGCGTTGTAGTGCTCCGGGCGGGGGAACCGGTCGCACGAGGACACGTAGGCGGCGGCGCCCGCCAGCATCTTCGACGGACGCAACTGCAGGACGATGAACCGACCCCCGTTCTGGTCCAGGTCGTTCATGGGCAGGGTCAGCACGTTTCCCGAGCCGTCCGTGAAGTTGTTGGTGGTCCCGGACGGCCCGAGTCCGCCGAACGCATCGTCGATGATGGCCCGCCCGTGCGCCTCGTAGTAGTCGAGAAGGTCCGTGATCTCCTGCTCCGTGGCCTGGCTGCCCTCCGCCACGACGCCGTCGTCCTGGTAGTAGTAGGCGCTGGCGCTGGTCCGGCGGAGCGTCGCCGTGAACTCGAAGTAGCCCTCCGGAGCCGACGAATCACTGATGCGGAACGTCCGGTTCATGGCCGGCTCGGCCGGCTCGGTCACCGTCCCGAGGTCCGGCCCGGAGATGGAGGGTCGGGCGCCCGGCGCGTTGGGCACGGCGTTGATCTCCTCCTCCCGGAGCCGGTAGTGGAGCGCCTCGGTACGCTCGGCCAGCTCCACGACGTCCAAGGGAAGGCCGGGCACCTGTCCGGCCGGCGGAGGGGGCGGGGGGCTCCCGGGCGCCGCGCTACCCGTGGCCGCGAGGCGCACGCCGCCCGGGACCACCGCGACGCCGTCCGTGGCCTTCCGCGCCATGACGCCGACGATGAACGACCCCGCGGTGGGGGCCAACGCCACCGAGCACTCGGTCGGGAAGACCTGTTCCGCCGTCTGGCCGGCGGTCAGCGCCAAGGTGGCGGGACAGATCTGGATCGAGAGCGCCTGCGTGTCCGTCAGCCCGCCGCTGGCGGCCTGGACCGTGAAGTTGAAGGTGCCCGTGGCGGTGGGCGTGCCCAGGATCTCGCCCAGCGACGGTTCCAGGCTCAGTCCGCCGGGCAGGGCCCCGGCCGTGACCGACCACGTGAAGGCCCCCGTCCCGCCCGTGGCCGCCAGGACCTGTGCGTAGGCGGTGGCCTGACGGCCGCCGGGCAGGGTGGTGGTGGTGACGGCCACCGGCGCGAGGATGGTGATGGACAGGGCCTGGGTGTCGGACTGACTTCCGCTGGTGGCGGAGACCGTGAAGTCGGCGGTGCCGGCGGTGGTGGGCGTGCCGGTGATGGCGCCGGTGGAGGCGTCGAGGCCCAGGCCGGCGGGGAGCGATCCGCCGACGATGCTCCAGGTGAAGGTGCCGGTGCCGCCGGACGCGGCCAGCGTCTGGTTGTAGGCGACGCCGACCACGCCGTTCGCCAGACTCGTCGTGGTGACCTCCACGGCCGGTCCGCTGCCCGGCGGGTCGATGCTGACGGCGCCGATGTCCCATTCGGTGCTGTTCTCGGTCAGGACCATGCCGCCGGTGTTGTCGATGCCGTCCATGTACCAGACGTAGCGCTGTCCGGAGAGGGTGTTCTGCCAGATGAGGTCGGGCTTGCCGTCGCCGGTCATGTCGCGGGCGCCGACGATCTCCCAGTGGACGCCGACGGTCCCGAGGGAGGCGCCGCCGGTGTTGGTGGTGCCGTCCATGGTCCAGACGTAGCGCTGTCCGGTGGCGGTGTTGGTCCAGACGAGATCGACCTTGCCGTCTGCGTTCATGTCGGCCACACCGTCGATGACCCAGTGGACGGGAACGGAGCCGAGGGAGGCGCCGCCGGTGTTGGTCATGCCGTCCATGTACCAGACGTAGCGCTCGCCGGTGGCGGTGTTGGTCCAGACGAT
>JAVJOF010000007.1:0-66943 GCA_040216925.1 Longimicrobiales bacterium | reverse complement strand
CTCCTCGGACCACGACCTGCGGTCGCGGTGCCCGCCCTGCTACGACTCGTCGTCGTTCCTTGACTGAGCGGCCGCGAGCCGGGCACCGCTGCCGAAGGCAGTGGTCGCGAGGCCCGCCTGCCCTGTGCAGAGCTTCCCTAGCGCCCCGCCCCCGAGCGGAGTTCCTCGACCAGCCGCGTGGCGTCGTACGCGTGCTCCAGTGCCGCCAGGATGGCCCGGATGTCGACGGTGACCGAGCGGTTGGATTCCGGCAGGTAGATGTAGTCCCCGGGCAGGCTCTCCATGTTGCCGTCGAAGACCACGCCCACGACCTCCAGCTCCCGGTCCAGGACCGGGGAGCCCGAGTTGCCGCCGATGATGTCCACCGTCGACACGAAGTTCATGGGCGTGGCCAGATCCAGCCCCGACGGCGGGGTCCGCCACCGGGCCGGCAGCGCCCACTCGTCCCGACCGCTGAAGGAGTGGTGCCGATCGTACATGCCGTAGAACGTGGTGTGCCACGGCGCCTCGGTCCCGTTGTACTCGTAGCCCCGCACCGTGCCGTCCGCGATCCGGAGCGAGAACGTGGCGTCCGGGGGCACGTCCGTGCCGTAGACCTCGAAGCGGGCACGGCCGAGTTCCGCCGCGATGGCCTCTTCACGCGGGAAGGCCGCCGCCATGACCTGATTGAGCTGCAGGAAGTCGGGCAGGAGCGCCACCACCGCCTGGACCGCCGGATCCTGCGGTCCCAGGGTCCCCGCCTCGGCCATGGCGACGGCCCGGGCCGAGTCGGAGAGGGCGCTCTGCTCCACCACCGCCCGCGCCGCATCCTCCACGGACCGGCCCTGGAGCAGGTTGCGTACGGACTCGGCGTCGGCGCCCAGATGCTCCCGGAGATCCCGGATGCGGGCGGCCAGGAGCGCCGCGTCCAGTTCCGCCGGCATGCGAGGGGTGCCGCGGATGCCCTCGAGGAGGCCCTCGATCTGATCGTCGGAGGCGCCCTGCTGACTGGCGGCCACGAACTGCAGGCCCCAGAACCCTCGCGTCAGCGTGGACGACTCGAGCGCGGGCGAGCCGAAGCCGGCGAAGGCCCGGGTCACGTCGGCGATGGCGGCCTTCTCCACCTGGATGGCTGCCATGCGCTCGATGAGATCGCCGTATCGGGCGCGCATGGCCGGATCGGCGTCGATGGCCGCCTGGAACCGGTCCTGCGTGTCCTGCCGGCGCGCCAGGATCACCGGATCCTCCAGGCCGCGGATCTGTCCCTCGTAGGCCTTCTCGGAGTTCGACAGCGAGAAGTAGAGGTTCCGCAGGTCGTACTCCTCGGCCACGTCCGGGTTGTCCCGGATGTACCCCTCCAGCACCGTCATGCGGGAACGGAGCGCGTCGAGGAGCGCCCGGTCGCCGAGGTCCCTGCGGTACTCGAGCTCCGCCACCGTCTGGAGGCGGCTGGTGGACCCGGGGTTGCCCACGATGAACACGGCGTCGCCGTCCTCCAGCCCGTCGTCGTCCAGCGGGAACCAGTGGTCCACGGCCAGGGGCCGGTCGGCGTCGTCGTAGATCCGGAAGAACGCGAAATCGAGGTTGTAGCGCGGGTACGTGAAGTTGTCCGGGTCCCCGCCGTAGAACCCCATCTGCAGCTCGGGGGCCATGACCAGCTTCGCGCGGGTGTAGCGGCGGAACACGTAGGCCGAGGTCCGGCCGCCGTCGTAGAGCGACACCATCTCCACCACGATGCCCGCGTCCTCTCCGCCCTTCTCCTCGGCGATGCGGGTCTCGATGGCCTCCAGGACCTCTTCGCGGGCGTCGGAGCGGTCCTCCTCCGCCACCCCTTCCAGTGCGGCGTCCACCTCGTCCGTCACGTCCACCAGTTCGAGGAGCTGGTCGGCCTCGAAGTCCTCCACCGCACGCTCGTCGGCCAGCGTCGGGGCGTAGAAGCCCTCGTCGAGGAGGTTCTCACCCGGGCCGGAGACCTGGGAGACGAACTCCCGGGCGCAGTGGTGGTTGGTCATGACCAGACCCCGGGCCGACACGAACGACGCCGAACAGGAGGGGATCCGCAGCGCCCCGAGACGCGCTCGGGCGAACCACGACGAGTCGGGCCGGAAGCCGTACGCCTCCTCGAAGTAGTCCGCCGGCGGGAACTCGAAGGTCCACATCTTGCCCTGGTCGAAGCGGCCGGCGCGCACGGTGTCGAGGTCGACGCCGAAGACCATGGGCACGAACTGCCCGGGCTCCGTGTCCGTCCGAGGCAGATCGAACTCCGGATCGGCAACCTGCCCCGGCGCTTCGTCCGTGCGGGGGGTCTCGATGGACGGGTCCGCCGTGCGCGGCCCCGGCACCGGCGGCGGCGTGGGTCCCGCGCCACCCCCGCAGGCCATCAGGAAGAGTACGCCCCCCACTACTGCCGCTCCCCGCACCTGATCGATGGACACCGCCATGCTCCCGCCTTCGTCTGGATCGTGCCGGGGCCGCCCCCGGACAGGTTTCGCGCCGCCCGCGAGACGCCTCGCGGCCCGGGAAAACTCGCAGCCCCGTGGCGCGAGGCAAAGGATTGGCGTCACGCGCTCCGGACGAAGGTCCCGGCAATGAGGCGGATGGCCGATTCACGTGGCATGGGAGACGCCTCCGGAGCGGGTCGCGTGGTCCACGTCCAGCTGGACCGCGTGGACGGGGTGCGACGGGTCCTGGCCGGGGGGAGCGGCGGCGACCGCCGCCAGGAGTTCGGCGGCCTTGGCGTCGGAAACGAGCGTGAACAGCACCCGCGACCGATAGCTGGGCACCCGACCGAGCCACCCCGGAGCCCCATCCCCGTGACCCTCGACGGCCACGCGGCTCCACGCCACGACGCCCTGGGCCTCCACGAGGGAGACCACCGCCTCGTCGTCGTCTTCCAGGTACAGCAGAACCACGAACTTCATGAGGTCACCTCCTCACGCTGGTTGAGCAGGAAGTAGATGCCGGGAACGACCACCAGGGTCAGCACCGTCGAAGCCAGCGCGCCGGTGATCAGCGCCACCGCGAGCCCCTGGAAGATCGGGTCGAACAGGATGACCACGGCGCCGATGACCACGGTGCCGGCGGTCAGCGCGATGGGCCGGGTTCGGACGGCTCCGGCCTCGAGGACCGCCTCTTTGAGGCCCACTCCGGCCCGGACGCGCGCCTCGAGGTAGTCGATGAGCAGGATTCCGTTGCGCACCATGACACCGGCCAGCGCGATCATCCCGATCATGCTGGTGGCGGTGAAGAACGCCCCGAAGACCCAGTGTCCCGGTGCGATGCCGATGAGCGTCAACGGAATCGCGGCCATCATCACCAGGGGCGTCGAGAAGGACCCGAACCAGGCCACGATGAGCACGTAGATCAGGAGCAGGGCTCCGCCGAAGGCGATCCCCAGGTCGCGGAAGACCTCGTAGGTGATCTGCCACTCGCCGTCCCACTTGATCACCGCCTCGTCGCCGGGGGCCGGCTGGGCCGTGAACAGGCGAGCCACGGGCTCCCCGTCCGCCCCCCGGATGGAGTCCAGCCCGGCCTCGATGTCCAGAATGGCGTACACGGGGCTCTCCTGGGCCCCCGCCACCTCGGCGGTCACATAGACCACCGGCCGCCCGTTCTTGCGGTCGATGACCGGGGCCCGCACCGCCCGCACCTCCTCGACGACCTCACCCAGCGGGACCATGGCTCCGGTGGCCGAGGCGAGACGGATGCCGCGCAACCGATCGAGCCCCGAGCGCTCCGCCTCGGCCACCCGCACCACCAGCGGCACGGGGTGCCGGGCCTCCGGGGCGGAGACCCGGGCGGCCACGGTGCCTCCGAGGGCCGTCCCGAGCGCCCGGACGACCTGCGCCTTGGACACGCCCGACAGCGCGGCCCGTTCGGCGTCCACCTCCAGGCGGACCTCCTCCTGGCGCGCTGCCACCGACCAATCGACGTCGACCACGTCCGGATGCCGTTCGAAGCGGGCCACGACCTCGGCGGCCACCCGCTCCCGCTCGGCCGCGTCGGGACCGTAGACCTCGGCCACCAGCGTCGACAGGACGGGTGGTCCGGGCGGTACCTCCACCACCTTGGCCCGGGCGGTGGTGCCCGACCGGGCCACGGCCTCCGCGACGAGGGGTCGAAGCAGCCCCGCCACGTCGTGACTCCGGGCGGAACGCTCCGACTTGTCCACCAGATTGACCTGGAGGTCCGCCACGTGCGGGCCTTCCCGCAGATAGTAGTGACGGATCAGACCGTTGAAGTTGATCGGTGACGCCAGGCCGGCGTAGAGTTGCACGTCGGCCACCTCGGGCACGGTGCGCACCATCCGGCCTATGTCCGCGGCCAGCGCCGCGGTGGTCTCGAGCGGGGTCCCCTCGGGGAGGTCCACGATGATCTGGATCTCGTTCTTGTCGTCGAACGGCAGCATCTTCACCGCGACCGATCGGGTCAGGAACATGCTTCCAGCCGCCACCAGGAGAAGGACCACGCCCCCCAGGGCCACCCACAGGCGCCGGGGCCGATCGAGGAGCGGCTGCATGACGGTGGCGTAGAGGCGATAGATCCGGGTGTCCTCGAGACGGTAGTCCGGAACCTCCCCGCCGGCCCCCTCGTGCCGGTGGGCTCCGCCGAGAACCCGATACGCGAGCCACGGCGTGATGACCAGCGCCACCCCGAGACTGAAGAGCATGGCCACCGTGGCTCCGATGGGCATCGGGCTCATGTAGGGCCCCATGAGGCCGCTCACGAACAGCATCGGCAGCACGGCGGCGATGACCGTGAGGGTGGCCAGGATGGTGGGGTTGCCCACCTCGTCCACGGCCGCGCGGGCGGCGGCGCGAAGCGGGCGGTCACGCATGGAGAAGTGCCGCTCCATGTTCTCCGCGACGATGATCGAGTCGTCGATGACGATCCCGGTCACGAAGATCAGGGCGAACAGGGTGACCCGGTTCAGGGTGAAGCCGAAGACCTGGTACACGAAGAGCGTCAGGGCGAAGGTCACCGGCACCGCCATCATCACCACCACCGCGCTCCGCCACCCCATGGTCAGGAGGATCACCAGACCCACGGCCACGACCGCCATGAGCAGGTGTTCCTGGAGCGTCACGACCTTGTCCCGGGCGGTCTCTCCGTAGTTGCGCGTGACGGCCAGGGTGACGTCGGCGGGAACCGTCCCTCCCCTCAACTCGTGGAGCCGTTCCTCCAGCGCCCGCCCGAGACGGGTGGCATCGGCCCCCGGACGCTTCGAAACCGCCAGGGTCACCATGGGCCGCCAGGGGTCGTCGCCCTCGGCGTGGAAGGCGTAGCTCGTGACTTCTCCCGGCCCGTCGACGACCCGCGCCACGTCCGCCACCCGGACCAGCCGCCCGTCCCGCACGTCCAGCACCACCTGCTCGACGTCTTCGGCACCGCCCAGGAACGGCCCGGTGGTCACCCGCACCACCCGACCGTCCCGCGTGTATTCGCCCGCCGTGGCCGCGACGTTGTCGGCGCCGAGCCGGTCCACCACGCTTCCCGGGTCGATGCGGTAGGCAGCCAGCCGTTCGGGGTCCAGTTCGACCCGGACCTCCCGGGGATGGCCTCCGATCACGGCCACGTCCCGCACCTCCGGAACCGCTTGCAGCGCCACCCGGACCTCGTCGGCCAGGAGCCGCAGATCCGCGCCCCCGTCGCTCCCGCCGTGGAGGGCCACCGTGAAGAACGGGACGTCGTCGATGGACACCGTCTTGACCAGGGGGAAGCCGAGCCCCCCGGGCAGCCGGTCGGCGTGGGTGGCCAGGGTGCTGTAGAGGCGTACGAGGCTCTCCTCCGGATCCCGCCCCACCTCGAACCGGACCGTCACCAGCCCGAAGCCCGGCTCGGCGTGGCTGTAGACGAACTCCACTCCCTCGATGCCGGTCAGCACGTTCTCGAGGGGTACCAGGGCCCGATTCTCGATCTCCGCCGGATCGGCCCCCGGCATGGGCAGATACAGATCCGCCAGAGGCACGATGATCTGGGGCTCCTCTTCGCTGGCCAGCGTGGTCAGGGTCCAGGCCCCCAACGCAAGAGCGGCGCCCATCAGGAGGGGGGTCAGCTTCGAGTCGAGGAAACGGGCCGCCAGCCCGCCTGCCAGGTTGCGGTTCATCGATCCTCCCGGGGGCCGGGGGACGGCGAGGCCATCGCATCGGTCGGCGCGACATCGGGTCCGTGGAACGCCTCCTGCCGTACGGTGGCGACCGGGTCGCCGTCGGCCAGGGCCGACGTGGGCCGCCGCACGACCGGGGCCTCCGGGCCCGCCAGGAGTTCCACGGCCCCGGCGCGTTCCCGTCCCAGGCGGACCCAGCGGAGGCGGAGGGTGTCGGCGTCCACCACCATCACCCCGGACAGCTGCCCGCGGTGCAGGACGGCGTCGGCGGGAATCCACCGGACCGCCTCGGACGTCCGGCCCACTTCGAGGCGCACGAAGGCGCCGGGGCGCAGATCCGGACCGGGCGGCCCGTCCATGACCGCCACGACGTGGAAGGTCCGGGCCGACGGGTCCACGGTGTTCATCACCCGGACCACCCGTGCGTTCCGGACGGTCCCGTCGCCGGTGCGGACCCGCGCCGGATCACCCACGCTCACCGTCCCCGACCGGTCGGCCGGGAGGTCGGCACGGACCTCGAGGGCTCCGGAGCCGACCAGGCGCAGCAAGGGTCGGCCGGGTGCAGCCAGGTCGCCGGGATGGACGTGCCGCCACTCCACCACCCCGTCGAAGGGTGCGTCGATGGAGGTGTACCGGCGTTGGGCGCGGGCGTCGGCGGACCGGGCGTCGGCCGCCGCGAGCGCCGCCGCGGCTGCTTCCAGCTCCGCCGGGGTGGCCGCCCCGGCCGCCGCCAGCCGGGAGATCCGCCCGTGGGTGGCTCGCGCCAGCTCCAGGTCCGCGGAGGCGGCGGACACCCGCGCCTCCACGTCCGCTCCATCCAGTTCGACCAGGGTCTGGCCAGCCCGGACGGGATCACCGATGTCCACGACCACCCGAACCACGGTGCCGGCCGACCGGGTGGCCACGTCCGCCGAGCGGGTGGACATCAGGGTGGCGGGGTACGTCGCCCGGGGCGCGGCGCGAACCGGGTCGGACACGGTCACCGACACCGGTGCGGCGTGCGGGACTTCCGGGCCAGGGGCCTCGCCGGAGCAGCCGGCGAAGGCCACGAGCACGGCCAGGAGGGGGGTGCGGAGCTTCATGATCCACTTCCTTCGTCGGTGAGGAGGGCCAGCCGTGCGGCGGCCACGTGATGGTCGAGGGTGGCCCGCACGGCGTCCGCCCGGAGCGATGCCGCACGGGATTCGGAGGCGAGGAGCTCCGCGGTGGTGGCCAGGCCCTCTTCGTACCGGAGGCGGAGGAGGGCCACCGCCTCGTCAGCGGCCCGGGCGGCGGCAGCGGCGGCCCGGGCCACCTCGGCCGACGAGGCGACACTGCGTGCCACGGCGGCCAGGTCCGCCCGGGCGTTTCGGATCCGCGCGTCGCGTCGGAATCGGGCGGCGTCTTCCGCAGCCCGGGCGGCGGCCTCTCCGGCACCGAGGGATCCGCCCGCGAAGATCGGAACGCGGAGTTCGACGCCCACCGACCACGACGCGCCGGAGCGATTCCACGGGGCCTCGCCGTGCCCGGTCCACCGGGCCGCGCCCCCGAGGGCCGGAAGCCGAGCCCCCTTGGCGGCTCGGGAGCGCGCGCCGGCCGCCGCGACCTCGGCGTTCCACGCCTCCAGATCCGGACGGGAAGGCGGCAGCTCCGCATCGCCCCCGTGGGCGGCGTCCGTCCGGAGCGGCTCCGGCAGGGGGTCGGCCGGTACGGGCACCAGGGAGGGGTGCAGCCCCATCCACACGGCCAGACGGTCCCGCCGCTCCGCGCGGGCGCCCTCGGCTCGGACCCGGCCGGCCTCGGCGGCATCGTGCTCCGCCCGGGCCTGGAGCAGGTCGGCGTCGGACGCGACCCCCTCCCCCACCCTGCTGCGAACGGCCTCGAGCGCCGCCGCCGCGGCCCGGACGTGCGCGTCCGCGGCCGTGACCTCGGCCTCCGCCGCCTGGGCCCGGAGGTAGGCCACCCGCGTCTCGTAGCGGACCTCGTTCCGGGTCCAGGAGGCCCGGGCCAGGGCCGCGTCCGCCCGGCGGTCGGCGGCCGCGGCGGCGTGCGCGGCGCCCAGGTCCAGAGGTCTCCACTCGAGGCTGAGCCCGCCCGTCCAGTCCGCCACCGCCCCGGGATCGACCAGGCGCGCGGGGTCGAGATCCTCCGCCCGGATGGTTCCCTGGCGCAGCCGTGTGCCGAACGCGGCCACCGGGTCCGAAGTCCGGACGCCGCCCAGAGTCGCTTCGAGTCGGGGCCAGAGGTAGGCGTCGTCGGCCCGTGCCGCCGCCTGGAGGGCCCGGGCCGAGGCGTCGGCCGCCGCCACCGCCGGATGGGCCGTGGCTGCGGCGTCCAGGGCCTGCTCGAGGGTCACGGACACCGGCTCCTGCCCGGCGACGGTCGGGGGAAGGGTCAGGATCAGTCCCGTCACCAGGCCCACTCTAAGCATATAAATATTCATATTATTGAATGTATAGGCCCGAAAAGATGGCTCACGATGATCCTGGGGGCGGCGCGGTTGGATCCGGACCGGGCACCCGCTCAGCACGCCGCCTGGCGCACGCAGGCCAGGATCTTCAGCGCACGCTCGTCGCCGATGGAGTACAGGACGTTCACGCCGTCCTTCCGGCGCGAGAGGATGCCCTTGTCCCACATGGTGGTCAGGTGCTGTGAAGCGACGGCCTGCTCCACGCCGAGGGCCTCGTGGATCTCGGTCACCGTGCACTCCCCGGCCTTCTCGAGAAGGTCCAGGAGCCTCAATCGCAGCGGATGTCCGAGGCACCGGAGGACGTGGGCGGTGTTCTCCACGTCGGACGCGTCTAGGATGTCGGTGGGCCCCACGGTCATACCATCTCCTTCGCAAGGTTATGGATATATGAATATCCATATGTCTCGTCCCCGTCAAGGCTCCTCTGGACGGCGGGAGCGGCGACCCGGTTGGCGTCGCGCTGCGAACGGCCCGGACACCCTGGCGGCTGGTGTGATGTCTCGAACGCCCGGGAGGCAACGGGACCGTCGAGGCGCCGGCGCGTTCTAGTTGCTGCGTCGCCGCTTCGAGACTTCGTCGAGGAGCCGGAGCTCTTCCGGCGTGAGCGAGGACATCCCCTCGGCGCTGATCTTGTCGAGCACGGCATCGACCCGGTCCAGGAGGACCTTCTCGTCTTCCCGGCGGCGCGTCTCGGTCTTCTCGGCCCGGCGGGCCTCCCGCTCCTCGCGGGGGACGATGGCCAGGCGACGGCGGGCAGGACGCGTGGTCCCCGAGGTGGTGGTCGACCGGCTGCCCGGCCGCCAGTCGCTCTTCAGGTAGGCGAAGCCCGCGGCCAGCCCGCCGAGGTGGGCGAAGTGGGCCACGCCCCCGCCGCCACCCGGATCCGAGAGCGCACTCATGAGGCTGACCACGAAGAGGAACCCGACCAGCCACTTGGCCTTCACGGGGAAGATCCCCCAGACGTAGATCGGCGCTTCCGGCCAGTTCATGGCGAAGGCCAGCATGAGGCCGTACACCGCCGCGGAGGCTCCGACCACGGCCGCAGGCAGGAAGAGGTAGCTCAGCGCCACGCCCCCCAGGCCGCAGATCAGGTAGAACTTCAGGAACTCCCGCGACCCCCAGCGGCTCTCCAACGGCGGACCGAAGAAGAAGAGCACGAGCATGTTCAGCGCCAGGTGCATGAAGCCACCGTGGATGAACATGTAGGTGGCCACGCCCCAGGGCCGGACGAAGATCCGGGTGGGTTGGAAGGCGAACCAGTCGAGGACGAAGTCGAAGCCCACCAGGAGCGTGACCCCGAACACGGCCACGTTGGCGATCAACAGCCGCTTCACCATGGGGGTGAGCATGCCGCCGAAGCCGAATCCGTAGCCTCTGTCCGTGTACGCCATGGCCGTCTCGTCGATCAGGTCCTGCAGGGGGTCGTCCTCAACCCCGTACACCGTGGACAGGTTCCGGGGTGCGTTCGTTGGGTCGGGCGCTGGGTATCGTACCGCCTGGACGGGGGGGGCGCACCGTCCGTCGTAAGGACCGTCCGCCCGTGATCCCCCTTACGTACCGTCGGACCGGTTCCTTGCCGCCGCCAGCTGGACGATCCGGTGGCAGAGCTCGGGGAACGACAGGCCGGCGGCCCGTGCGCCCTTGGGCAGCAGGCTGTTCGCGGTCATACCGGGAAGCGTGTTGGCCTCCAGGCACACCGGGGTTCCGTCGGCGTCCAGGATGAAATCCACCCGCGAGTAGTCCCGGAGACGGAGCGTCCGGTGGACGTCGAGAGCCAGCCGCTGCGCTTCCTGGACCACGTGGTCCGGGAGGTCCGCCGGGAAGATCTCGCGGGCCAGTCCCGGCTGGTACTTGCAGGCGTAGTCGAAGTACTCGTGCTCCGGGACGATCTCCCCCACGGGGAAGGCCCGGTCGCCGAGGACCCCCACGGTGATCTCCCGGCCGGGCACGTACTGTTCGAACAGCACGAGGTCGTTCCACGAGCGGGAGGCCTCCAGCGCCGCCTCGAGCTCCCGACGGTCGTGGGCCAGCTCGAGACGGAGCGAGGAGCCGCCCCCGGACGCCTTCACGATGACCGGCAGCCCCAGGCCGGCTTCCACCTCGTCGGCCGAGCGCGGACCCGAGAGCCAGGGCGCGGTGGGAATGCCCGCGTCCCGCAGGAGGCGCTTGGTCACGTCCTTGTCCATGGCCAGCGTACAGCCCAGGCGGTCGCTCCCGGTGTACGCCACCCCGGCCGAATCGAGGAGGCCCTGGAGGGTCCCGTCTTCCCCCGAGCCCCCGTGGAGCGCCAGGAAGAAGACGTCGACGTCGGCCAGGTCCGGATCGGTGGTGAGCGCCACCGTACGCGCCTCCGCCCCACCCGCCTCGTCGGGAGCGGGGGGAGACGCACGCACCCCGTCCGAGAGCAGGCGGCGTTCCTCGGCGGCGTCCAGGATGCCGGACCGGGTATCGACGGCCACCACCTCGTGGCCGGCCTCCCGGAGCGCCGCGGCGACCTGCGCGCCGGACGCGAGGGACACCTCGCGCTCGTCCGACGACCCGCCCATCAGCACGGCGACCTTCATGGCGATCTCCGTAGGCCCGTCAGACGCTGGTCAGGGCGCGCACCACGTCGTACCGGGTCACGATGCCCGTCAGCTTGCCGCCCTCCCGCACGAG
The DNA here is from genome assembly GCA_040216925.1 of Longimicrobiales bacterium. GTDB lineage: Bacteria > Gemmatimonadota > Gemmatimonadetes > Longimicrobiales > Gaopeijiaceae > JAJCZZ01. The sequence goes on along the minus strand of JAVJOF010000007.1, from coordinate 55,751 downwards.
GCACGCATCGTTGCCCCGCTGCAGCAAGCGCGTGACCTCCTCGGCGTCCACGTGGCCCTCCAGGACGGGGTAGGGCCGGTCCATGACCGACTCCACCGTATGGTCCAGCACCTCGGGATCGCCGATGACCCGTGACATGAGGTCCCCTTCGGTCACCGACCCGACGCATTCGCCTTCGCGCACCACCGGAAGCTGGCCGATGTCGTGTGCGGTGATGGTGGAGAGCGCCATGCGGACCGACGTGGCCGGCGCGACGGTGATGACCCCCTCGGCCTCGCGCTCGTTCAACATCTCCCGGACCGTGCGCCGTTGCGGACGGGGCAGGTATCCGTTCTCCCGCATCCACTCGTCGTCGAAGCACTTGCTGAGGTAGTGCTCGCCCCAGTCGCAGAGGACGGCCACCAGGAAGGCATCGGGGTCGTCGAGTTCCTTCGCCCGCTCCACGGCGGCATGGACGATGAGGCCCGCCGAGCCGCCCACGAAGAGGCCCTCTTCCCGGGTCAGGCGCCGGGCCATGAGGAAGGAGTCCCGGTCGGAGACGGTCACGTAGTCGTCCACCAGCGACAGATCGAGGGCGCCGGGCACCTTGTCGTTGCCCAGCCCCTCCACCTTGTAGGGGTGCCCCTCGATCTTCTCCCCGGTGCGGTGGTACGGGCCCAGCATGGAGCCTTCCGGGTCCACGCCCACGACCCGGACGTCCTCGTTCTTCTCCTTCAGGAACCGGCTCGTACCGGTGATCGTGCCACCGGTCCCCGCCCCTGCGAAGAAATGGGTGATGCGCCCCTCGCTCTGCTCCCACAGTTCCGGCCCCGTGCTGCGGTAGTGCGCCTCGGGATTGGCGTCGTTGTAGAACTGATCAGCAAGGATCGCGCCAGGGGTGGCGGCCGCGATCGACTTGGCCTTCATGACGTAGTTCTCGGGATGATCCGGCGGGACGGCGGTAGGGGTGATGATGACCTCGGCACCGAACGCCCGCAGCAGCTTCACCTTCTCCTGGCTCATCTTGTCGGGCATCGTGAAGACGCACCGGTAGCCGCGGGTCGAAGCGGCCATGGCCAACGCCAGACCCGTGTTGCCGCTGGTGCCCTCGACGATGGTCCCAACCTGCTTCAGCCGCCCGTCCCGCTCGGCGGCTTCGATCATGGCCAGGCCGATCCGGTCCTTGACCGACCCGCCGGGGTTCATGAACTCGCACTTACCGTAGACCGGCGTACGGCATCCGTCCACGACCGAGTTCAGACGGACCAGCGGGGTCCACCCGATCATGTCGATGACGTTGGCGTAGGGTCGGCGGTGGCGTTCGGACATGGGCGGGAGGCCTCCGGATGGCTGAGCGGGCCGCCTGGACGTACGGGCCCGGCGGATGGCAAGAGCGTAGCCGGTGGACCGGGTGGAATCCAGGCCCCGGCGCTCCGGTCGCCCGCCGCCTCTATCCGTCCAGCAGGAGCCGCTCCACGTCCATTTCGGCCGCCAGCCGCTCGAGGACCGCATCCGCCTCGCCGCGCAACTGGGCCACCGCCGCACTGTCGCGCTGGAGCACGGCCCGGTGGAGTCGTTCGAGGGACGTGAGCAGCTCACCCTCCCGGGCGTCGAGGAAGTCCAACACGTCGGAGAAGGAGCGCTCGCCCCGATCGGCCACGGCGGCCCCGGCCATCCGGGCCTGACGCATGAGCTCCACGGTGCGCCGGTCCCGCGCCGTGACCCGCAGCGCGTGGAGGAGGCGCGCCGCCGACTCCCGCGATTCGGCGTCGGCGGCCGGGTGGCGGACGATGCGGCCCGCCATCTCCATACCTACCTGGACCTGGGGGTCGAGGGTGGCGCCGGCGCCCTCCAGGGCCTGCTCGACGCGAAGCTCGTCCCACCGCCTCAGGATGGCCCGGGCCAGGCGTGGTCCGCGAGTGGGCGGAAGGAAGTAGACCACGAGGAGGCCCACCAGGAAGAGGAACCACCAGCTCAGCGGGAGCACCACGCCCCGATCGACGATGGCCATCCAGTACCAGAGGCTCCCCACGGCTCCGGCCGTGGCCAGGCCGAGACCCCAGGTCCGCAGCTCCGACTCGGCGGCCCGGACCGGCTCGGGTTTGTCGGCCTCGTCGTCGAAGATGTCCGGCAACAGTGCGTCGTCCATGCCCTCCCCTCCCGGAACCATCCGTCCCGGCACGCCCCTGCGTGTCCGGTCGTCCTCCCGCCCGCGACGCCCCTGCGCCCCGGGGTCCGGCTACTGCGCGAGCCCGCCGATGGTGTCGGGGCGAGGCCGCTTCGAGAAGTGCACGGGCACCTTGGCCCACACGTCGATCCGCTTCCCGTTCCTCCGCGCCGGACGGAACCGGAGATCCAGGGCCCCTTCCACCGCGGCGGAGTCGAAGGCCGGGTGACCCGACGACTCCAGGACCTCCACGGAGTCCACGCCCCCGACGTCGTTGACGCGGACCCGGAGCAGCGTCTCGCCCTCCATGTCCTGGTCCCAGAGCTGGAGGGGGTACTCGATGGGCATCTCGCCGTAAAGGGGGGCCGGCTGCTCGATCTCGCCCTCCCCGCCGCAGGCGCTCACCACCAGGCACGCCAGCCAGGCCCCCGGGCCCACCGGGTTCCAGGGCCGTCGGCGGTCAGGCCCGATCGTCACGAAGCGTCTCCGCTGCCACCACGGTCCCGTTGCCCACCATCGGCGTCCTTGTGAAGCGCATAGAGGAGGTCCAGGGCGTCCCTGGGCGTCAATCCGTCCGGATCGAGGGCGCGGAGCCGGGCCACGACCGGATGCTCGACGTGGAAGAACGAGAGCTGGTCCGGCGGGGCCTCCGACGCGGGCCGGTGCGCCCCGTGGCGTCCCAGGCCTTCGCCCCCGTGGCTATGTGTTCCTTCCAACTCGGCCAAAAGTTCCCGGGCCCGGGCCACCACCCCGTCGGGCAGCCCGGCCAGCCGCGCCACCTGGATGCCGTAGGACCGGTCGGCACCGCCGTCCACGAGCCGCCGGAGGAAGACGATGTCGTCGCCCACCTCCCGGACCGAGACGTTCATGTTCTTGACGCCGGCCAGGAGGTCGCCGAGCTGGGTCAGCTCGTGGTAGTGGGTGGCGAAGATGGTCTTGCAGCCCAGCCGCTCGTGGACGTGCTCGGTGACCGCCCACGCGATGGACACCCCGTCGTAGGTGGACGTGCCCCGGCCGATCTCGTCGAGGAGCACGAGGCTGCGATCCGTGGCGCCGTGGACGATTGCCGCCGTCTCGCTCATCTCCACCATGAACGTGGACTGCCCCCGGGCCAGGTTGTCGGAGGCGCCCACCCGCGTGAAGATCCGGTCCGCCACGGGCAGCCGTGCCCGGTCCGCCGGCACGAAGGCCCCGATCTGGGCCAGGAGCTGGATCAGCCCCACCTGGCGCAGCACGGTGCTCTTTCCCGCCATGTTCGGGCCGGTGAGCACCACGATCCACCCCTCGTCGTCCAGGACCAGGTCGTTGGGGATGAACTCCTCCCGGGGCATCATGGTCTCGACCACCGGGTGGCGCCCCGCCGCGATGGCCAGGTCGAAGCCGGTGTGGACTTCCGGACGGACGTATCCCCGGCGCACCGCCACGTCCGCGAAGGTCGCCAGCACGTCGAGGCGGGCCACGCGGCCGGCCGTGTCCTGGATGCGCACGACCTCGGCGCCCACCCGCTCCCGCAGCCCGGCGAACAGCTCCGTCTCGAGCTGGACGATGCGGTCCTCGGCGCCGAAGACCTTCTCCTCCCACTCCTTCAGTTCCGGGGTGAAGTAGCGCTCCGCGTTGGCCAGGGTCTGCTTCCGCACGTAGTCGTCGGGCACCCGCTCCAGGTTGGCCTTGGTCACCTCCAGGTAGTACCCGAAGACCTTGTTGAAGCCGACTTTAAGCGACCCGATGCCCGTGCGCTCCCGCTCCCGGGTCTGGAGCCGGGCGATGAAGTCGCGGGCTCCGTCCCGGACCTCCCGGAGGTCGTCGAGTTCGTCGGACCACCCCGGGCGGATCACGCCCCCTTCCTGGAGGGTGGCCGGGGGATCGTCGGCCAGACCCCGCGCCAGCAGCTCGCGCAGGTCGTCCAGGCAGTCCAGCCCGTCGCCCAGGTCCCCCAGCAGTTCCGCCTCGGCGCCGGCGGCCGCGTCGCGGACCGTGGGCAGCCGATCGAGGGAGCGGCGGAGCCCGAGCAGGTCCCGGGGTGCCACCCGTCCCGTTCCGACCTTCCCCGCCAGACGCTCCAGATCGCTCACGCCCTTCAAGGCGTCGCGCACGGCCGCCCGCCTCTCCGGGGTCTCGGCCAGCTCGCGCACCGCGTCCTGCCGGATCCAGATCTCGTCGGCCACGACGAGCGGCTCGAGCACCCACCGGCGCAGGAGGCGGGCGCCCATGGCCGTGACGGTCTCGTCGAGGACGTCCAGGAGCGTACCCCCCTCCTCGCCGCCGCGGAGCGGCTCGACGAGCTCGAGGTTCCGCCGCGTCATCTCGTCAAGGAGCATGACCTGGCCCGGCCGGCGGATCCGGACCGGACGCAGGTGGCCGACCCCGGCGGGTCGGATCTCCCGGAGGTACTGGACCAGCGAGCCGGCGGCGCGGATCAGCACCCCGTCGGTGGACTGGAAGCCGAAGCCGTCCAGGGACTGGAGGCCGTAGACGCGGAGCAGTTCGTCGGCGCAGACGTCCTCTTCGAACATCCAGTCGTCGCGGAACGTCCGGGGCGGTCCGCCTTCGGCCTCGAGCTCTTCCAGCGTGCGCGGAAGGAGGAGCTCCGCCGGCTCCAACCGGCCCAGCTCGGCCTCGAGTTCGCGGCGGGGCACGGCGCGGACCATCAGTTCGCCGGTGGACACGTCGAGGGCGGCCAGACCGAATCCCGCCTCGGGGTCCGGCACCACGGCCGCCAGGTAGTTGTTGCGACGGTCGGCCAGCAGGGTATCGGCCAGCACCGTACCGGGGGTGACGGTCTCGGTGACCTCCCGCTTGACGATGCCCTTGGCCAGGGCGGGGTCCTCCACCTGGTCGCAGATGGCGACGCGTCTGCCCTGTCGGACCAGGCGGGCCAGGTAGTCGTCCAGCGCCTTGGCCGGAATGCCGGCGAGAGGCACCCGCGCCGCCGCGCCGTTGTTGCGCGACGTGAGCGTCAGGCCGAGGAGCCTCGAGCCCTCCTCCGCGTCTTCGTAGAACAGCTCGTAGAAGTCGCCGACCCGGAAGAAGAGCAGCGAGTCGCGGTGGCGGGACTTGGCCTCGCGCCACTGCTGCATGAGGGGTGTGTCGTCGGAGCCGGCCATGGATCCCGTGGGTGCCGAACGGGGCCGCCCGGGCGGATCGACACCCGCGGGCGCGGGGGTCCCGTCGGCCGGGCGGAAGAGGTGGTAAGGATACCGGGGCCCGGAGGGGCGATCAACCGAGGGGGGTGCTCGGCGGCGGGCGCCCCGAAGGCGTCACGGCAACATCGGAGGCCCCGTCCATGGACACGTGATCGCTGGCGTCCTCGCCGTCCCGGCCCTACGGTCCCGGCGGCGATGGCGTACGCCGGAACCACCCACTTCCACAGGGAGACAGGCCGATGACGGGGACGACGATGAGGAAGGGAGCACGGACGTGCCGAGGCGCGGAGCGGTGGGCGTCGAGACGATTCAGGCACGCCGCCGGAGCGCTCACGATGGCCGCGGGCCTGGTCCTGGCCGCGCCGTCGCCCGGGCAGGCGCAGGCCGACCCCTCCGACGTGGCCACCGTGGACGGCATCATCGCGGCCCTCTACGACGTGATCTCCGGTCCCGCCGGGGAGGCGCGTGACTGGGACCGCTTCCTGGGGCTCTTCATTCCCGAGGGGGCGCGACTGATCCCGTCGGGCGTGAACGCCCAGGGCGTGGCCGGCTACCAGATCTGGACGCCCCAGGAGTACGTGGAGCGGGCCGGCGCATCGCTGGAGCAGAACGGCTTCTTCGAGCGCGAGATCGGCCGGGCGAGCGACACCTTCGGGAACGTCGTGCACGTGTTCAGCGCCTACGACTCGAAGCGCACCGCCCAGGACCCCGAGCCGTTCGCCCGGGGCATCAACTCGATCCAGCTCTTCCACGACGGGTCGCGGTACTGGATCGTGAGCGTCTTCTGGAACGCGGAGCGCCCCGGGCTGACGATTCCCGCCCGCTACCTGAACCGGTAGCCGGGCGCACACCGGGCTACTCGATGAAGATGGTCTCCTCGGCCGACACGAACAGGACATCCCGAAGCGTGGGAAAGCGTCGGAAGAGCTCTTCGCCCCGACGCTCGATCCGCTCGTCGGTGAAGCCCATGAGCACGAGATCGGCGGTGCCCGAGCGGGCGTCGACCAGGCGGCCGAAGTCGATGCGGTCGTCGGTGGGAATGACCAGGACGTTGCTCTGGGAGATCAGGAGCCGGCCCTCGGCGATGCGCCGCTCCAGCTCCTCCGTCCGCTCCCGGGCCTCCGACCTGGGATAGGCGGCGAACAGCGAGATCTCGGCCCCGGCCCAGTCCCGGTGCCCCAGGAGGATGTAGGCCAGGAGGATCATGAGGTTGGCGTTCCGGTCGTCGTGCCACGTGAGCCACACGTGGATGCTCTTCCGGGCGCCGAAGAAGTTGTCTCCGTGGCGCAGCACCAGCCGGTTCATCCGGGGGACGCCGGCCATGGCGAGCCCCGACATGACCTCCTGGAGCGCCTCCGGCGGATCGTGCACGCCGAACTCGAACAGGATGGTGTTGTTGTCCATGCCCGACACACCGGGCATCTGGAGACACTGGGCCAGCGCCGACGCCATCGACGGGCTGATCATCGTGTCCACGTAGATGGCGCCCTTCCGCTGCGCGGCCTTCTGAAGCAGGCGCTCCTGCACCGACAGGCTCTCGGCGTAGCGGGCAGGCTCCAGCCGCCCCTTGATGTAGTGGAGGTAGGTGCCGAACCCGTAGCGGTGGCACAGCCACTCCAGGACCTGGAACGGAGACGACCGGTCGAAGGTGCGGGGCGTGACGGTGATGACCGACGGCCGCCAGTCGTCCGGTTCGGTCTTCTGGAGCCGGATCTGGAGGTAGCGCGTGGCCTGCGTCATGACGCCGTGGAAGATCGCGGCCAGGTCGTCCACCCCGCCCCGGCTGCGCCGGATGGCCCCATACAGCAGGCCCATGACCACGATGGACAGCACCGCGAACACCAGGTCCATCTGGAGCATCATGACGAAGCACATCACGGCGCCCGTCAGACTCAGATACCATTTCGAGCGGAAGCTCGGTCGGTACGAGGGACGGGCCGCGAAGTGCTCCAGCGCGGAGATCGCGCACAGGGCCCCGTAGGTGACCATGAAGAACATCGACACGATGCGGGCCACCAGGTCCACCGAGCCGAGCATGACGAACACCACGGCCACCGCGGAGGTGACCAGCGTCGCGTTCCAGGGCTCGTTGCTGACCCCGACGCCCTCCGCCAGGTAGCCGTTGGCCCGGTCCGCCGGCACGATCCGGTCCGAGCCCAGCGCCTGGAGGGTCCGGGGCGCCACGAGGATCGAACCGATGGCGGACGAAAGCGTGGCCGCCGCCAGACCGATGGGAATGATCGGACCCCACACGGCGATGTCCATCATCACGAGCTGGTTGCCGGCCAGGGTCTCGGCATCGGCGGACGTGGCCAGCTTGATCACCACGAGCACGTACATGAGGAAGCCCGCCGCCGTGGCGGACATGATCCCGAGCGGGATCGACTTCCGGGGGTTGGCCAGGTCTCCGGAGAGCCCGACCCCCGCGGTCATGCCCGTGAAGCCCGGGAAGACGATGGCGAACACGAGGATGAAGGGGTCCGCGTCCGCCAGGCTCGACGTCAGCCCCACCCCGTCGGGACGCATGGCTTCGGGCGACGAACCCAGGAAGAACATCCCCAGCGACACCGCCAGGATCGAGGCCACCACCCAGAGGGCCTTCACGCCCAGGTCCGCGCCACGGGTCAGCACCAGACCCACCAGCGCGAGGGTGGCGGGCAGCGACACGATGCGGGGGTCGAACGGCCGTCCGAACTGCCCCTCGAACCACGGCGCCAGGGGCTGGAAAGCCTCGGCGAAGGCGATCATGTAGAACGCCACCGAGATCGCCTGGGAAAGGTAGAGGCTGATGCCGATCGCGCCGCCGATGGTGGTCCCGAACGAGCGCGAGATGATGAAGTACTCGCCACCCCCTTCCACCCGCCGGTTGGTGGCGATCTCGGCGATGGCCAGCGCCGTCGGAACCGTGACCATGTGGCCCACGACCACGATGGCCAGCGCGCCCACGAGCCCGACGTTCCCCACGGCGTAGCCGAACCGCAGGAACATGATGGCACCGAGGATGGTGCTGATGCTGGCCAGGAAGACGGGACCGGTCCCGAATCCGTGGCCGCGCGACGAAGGCGTGGCGGCTTCGGCGGCGGTGTTCATGGGCTGCGGGGAGGTGTGGGCATGGGCGACAAGGTAGCGGACCGATCCGCGTATGGCCCTACCCCGTGTCGAGGACTATCCTGGAGTGCGACGAGCGCCCCGTCCCGAACCCACCGCGATGACCGACACCCAGTATCAGGACCTCGTGGAATTCCTCGGTCGCAAGTTCGACCGGATCGACGACCGCTTCGATAGGATCGAAGCCCGCCTGAATGGGATCGAAGCCCGCCTGGATGGGATCGAAGCCCGCCTGGACCGGATCGAAGCCCGCCTGGACCGGATCGAGGCCCGCCTGGACGACCACGGGGAGCGACTCACCCGTCTCGAAGTGACCATGGAGGCCCTCCGTGACGAGGTGAAGGCCGTGGCCGAGGCCACGCAGGTCAACGCGCAGCGAATCGACCGACTCGAGAAGCGGCTGGACGAGCGGTTCCACGAGCTCTCGGAACGCCTCGAACTCCACTCCCGGGGGGTCTGGCGCGTGATCGACGGACACGAGATCCGTCTGTCCGCCCTGGAGGACGCCGCCTAGAGAAGCTCTGCCCGAGCGCGCGACGGCCCGCCCTACCGGATGGTGTCGCGCTCCTGGCCGTATTCCATGCCTTCGTAGGCGAACCCGTGGAACGGCGCGAAGTCGTGCCGGCGTGTCAGGAGGTGGAGCCGGGGCGGCACCACGAGGACGTTCACGACCTCCTGGAAGTCGATGGTTTCGAGGTGCTCGGAAGGGAGGTAGCGCCCGTCCAGATAGACGTGCAGGCAGCCCCTACCGGTGTAGGCCTGGACGCAGAACCGCCCGGGGCGGTTGAACGCCGGCAGGTACAGCCACCGGAGCATGTCGATGCCATCGTCGCTCCGGGCGATGGCCTCGGCCAGGCGCGGTCCCTGGATCTGACGGAATCCCGGCAGGGACCAGGGCGACACCCCGAGGTAGCCGGTCAGCCAGTCCTCCACGCGCTCGTTGCGTACCGTCACGCTGAAGCCCTCCACGCGGATCGGCTCCGGACGGACGGAGAGGTCCACCGGGTAGGTCCGGTCGGTGGTGACCGCCAGCAGCGGCGATCGGGTGGGGGTGTAGCCGAAGCGCTCGGCCGCGAGCCGGTACTCCCCCGCCTCGGGGATCTCCAGAGCGTAGCGGCCGGCTCCGTCCGACAGGGCCGATGCCACCGCCTGGCCTTCGGCGTCCAGCAGGAGCACGGCGACGGTGGGTACGGCCCGACCCGTGGACTCGTCGAGGACGCGGCCCGTGAACGCCTGGGCGGACGCGGACCCGTGGACCAGGCCGAGGACGGCCGCGGCGTAGACCATCGAGGCGAGGCGGCGGCGGCTCCGATCAGGCATCGCCGGGGGACTCCGGGCGTGTGCGGTCCATCGGGTCTCCGAGGATCCAGGTGATGCCCAGGCTGAGGGCGGCCACGGTGCCCAGCGCCACGGACGGCACCGGCCACCCCGCCAGGGCGAGCCCCACCGGCCCGGCGGCGAAGACGATGCCCTCCGCGGCCATGCGTGCCGCGCCGCCGAGCCTGCCGGGTGCCTTCGGGGACACCCACCGGCCCCAGGCCAGGGACAGGGCGAACGGGGCCAGCACCGCCATGAATGCACCCGACCAGGGTCCCGGCGCCAGCCGGAAGCTCGACGCGCCGACGGCCAGGAGCGTGGCCATCTCCACGGCGAACCGGACCGGCACGTTGGCCAGCGCGAGCGCGTCCCCGAAGGTGTCGGGTGGGTCCACGGGGCTTCTCCACACCTACCGACCGGTGCCCCGGCCCTGGTAGCTTTGGGTAGAATGCGATACCGACGGTGAACCTGGAACGAAGACAGCCGATGAACAACGCACGCGCCTACAACGCCCTGAAGACCACCCTGCCCGTGTCCCCGGACGAGGCGGACGCCCGCGTCCGTGCCGCGCTCGCGGACGAAGGGTTCGGAATCCTGACCGAGATCGACGTCCGGGCCACGCTCAAGAAGAAACTCGACGCCGACTTCCGGCCCTACCGGATCCTCGGGGCGTGCAACCCGGCGCTGGCCCATCAGGCGCTGACCCGGGAGACGGACATCGGGCTCCTGCTGCCGTGCAACGTGGTGGTGTACGAGGGCGACGAAGAGGGCACGTCGGTGGTGGCCATCCTCGACCCGGAGCAGCAGCTCGCCGTGTCGGGGCGCGACGACCTCGACGACCTGGCCGGAGACGTGCGGCAGCGCATGGAGCGGGTACTGGCTGCCCTGTGAAGGTCCGACGAACCCCGCCCCCGGAACGCCGGATCCTCGGATGGCGGGAGTGGGTGGCCCTTCCCGACCTGGGCGTCCGGGACATCAAGGCCAAGCTGGACACCGGTGCCCGCACGTCCTCGCTCCACGCCTTCCACCTGGAGCGGTACGCCCACCAGGGCGTCGCCATGGTCCGCTTCGAAGTCCATCCGGTCCAACGCTCCCGTAGCGCCTCCGTGGCGGTGGAGGCCGAGGTGGTGGACGAGCGCATGGTCCGGAGCAGCGACGGCCGGGAAGAGACCCGGCCCGTGATCGTGACCACCCTGGAGATGGGCGGTCAGACGTGGCCCATCGAATTGACCCTGACACGAAGAGACGCCATGGGATTCCGCATGCTCCTCGGCCGCCAGGCGCTCCGCCGGCGCGCCGTGGTCGACCCCGGTCGTTCATACGCGCTGGGGCGTCGCCGCGCCCGGCAGGATTCGGGACACCGGACCTCCGCCACGTGACGCATCCATGAGGATCGGCATCCTGTCCCGGAAGGCGGGGCTCTACTCCACGCGGCGCCTCAAGGAGGCCGCCCAGGCCCGGGGCCACGACGTCCAGGTGGTGAACTTCCTGCGGTGCACCATGGGGGTGGCGGCCAACAAGCCGACCATCATGCACATGGGCGAGCCCCTGGAATTCGACGCCATCATTCCCCGCGTCGGCGCCTCGGTCACGTTCTACGGCACCGCCGTGGTGCGGCAGTTCGAGATGATGGGCGTGTACACGTCGGCCGAGTCCCAGGCCATCACCCGGTCCCGGGACAAGCTCCGGGCGCTCCAGCTCCTGTCCCGCGCCGGTCTGGGCCTGCCGGTGACGGCATTCGCCCGCTCGGTGAAGGACACCCACGACGTGATCGATCTGGTGGGCGGGGCCCCGCTCATCGTGAAGCTCCTGGAAGGGACGCAGGGTCAGGGTGTGGTGCTGGCCGAGACGAGGAAGGCGGCCGAATCGGTCATCGACGCCTTCCGTCAGCTCAACGCCAACATCCTGGTCCAGGAGTTCATCAAGGAGGCGGCGGGCACCGACGTGCGCGCCTTCGTGGTGGGCGACCGGGTGGTGGCATCGATGAAGCGCACCGGTGCCGCCGGCGAGTTCCGGTCCAACCTGCACCGTGGCGGGACCGCGGAAGCCACCAAGCTGACCACGCGGGAACGACGGACCGCCGTCCGGGCGGCCAAGGCGCTCGGGCTGGTCATCGCCGGTGTCGACATGCTCCGGTCCGACCGCGGTCCGCTGCTCATGGAGGTGAACTCCTCGCCCGGCCTCGAAGGCATCGAAGGCAGCACCGGCGTGGACGTCGCGGGCGAGATCATCGAGTACGTCGAGAGCCACGCCGAACCGTCGGGCACGGAATGACCCCCTCGCCCTTCACCTACCAGAAGGAGAGCGTGGAAGCCGGGACCCGTCGCCATTTCGAGATCCCCGCGGGGCGACTCCCGTCCGGGTCCTACCTGTCCCTTCCCCTCGAGGTGGTCCACGGGCTCCGCCCCGGCCCCACCGTGTGGTTGAGCGGGGCCATCCACGGCGACGAGATCGTGGGCGTCGAGATCATCCGACAGGTCCTGGGCCACCTGGACCCCCGCGACCTGGCCGGCACCGTGCTCGCGCTGCCGGTGGTCAACGTCTTCGGGTTCGTGATGGAGTCGCGCTACCTGCCCGACCGCCGGGACCTGAACCGGTCCTTCCCGGGGTCGAAGTCCGGCTCCCTGGCGTCGCGGCTGGCCCGCCTGTTCATGGACGAGGTGGTGGCCCGCTGCTCCTTCGGCATCGACTTCCACGCGGGGTCGGACGACCGCACGAACCTTCCCCAGGTCCGGGGCAATCTGGACGACGCCGAGACGCGACGGCTCGCGGCGGCCTTCGGCGCGCCGATCATGATCCACTCCAAGCCCCAGAAGGGCACGCTGCGCGCCGCCACCCTCCGGCAGAAGAAGCGTGTCCTGCTCTTCGAGGGCGGCGAGCCCCGGCGGTTCAGCCCGGAGGCCGTGGCCTCGGGTGTGCCCGGTGCGCTGCGCACGCTGCAGGCGCTCGGCATGCTCTCCGACGCCCCCCCCGCCCCGGATGTCCGGACCCGGGAATCCCGGAAGACGCGGTGGGTCCGTGCCTCCCGCGGCGGGATCTTCCGCCTCGAGGTGGCCCTGGGAGATGCCGTGGAGAAGGGCGATCCGCTGGGCATCATCGCCGACCCCACGGGCGCGGACGGTACCCGTGTGCGGGCTCGCCGGCGGGGCATCGTCCTGGGGCACACGGTCAACCCGTTGGTGAACCTGGGCGACGCGCTGGTCCACCTGGCCGAGGTGGAAGAAGGCTGATCGGCCGCTAGCCGATCACGCCCAGGGCCCAGGCGAACACCAGGAGCGACACCACGGCCACCACGAGGGCGCCCCAGGTGGCGAGCTTCCGGACCGCCATGGCCCCCGGGTCCATGGCGCTGGCGGCCGTGGGGTCCAGGCTCCCCGAGCCCCGTCGGATCGACGAGAGCTCCTCCACGTTCCGGAGGAGGGACCGGAGGCGCTGCTCGAGCTGCACCGGATCCTCGGGCTTGGTGATGAAGTGGTTTCCGCCCAGACCGTAGCTCTTGGCCATGTCCTCGTCCCGGTCGGACGAGGTGAGCACGGCGATGGGGATCCGGCGGTACTCGTCGTCGCCCTTGATGGCTTCGAGAACCTCGTGGCCCGACCGGCCCGGCATCTTCAGATCCAGGAGGATCAGGTCCGGCCCGACCTCGTAGACGAGCTCGATGGCCTCGTCTCCGTTGCGCGCCCGGTGCAACTGCACGGGGATCTTGCTCGCGCGCTCCAGCGCCATCTCGATGAGGAGCGCGTGATCGTCGTTGTCTTCCGCCAGAAGCACGTTCCAGCGTTGGCGTTCCTGCTTGCTCATGACCCCACGGGCTCCTCGAGGTCGGCGTCGCGAACGAGCGCGGCGGTGAATCCTGCCCCCCGGAGTGAGTCCAATAAGTCGCGGGCGGACTCCATGGAGTCAAACCGGCCGACCCGGACGTGGAGGAGCTGGCTGCCGTCCACCCGGACCAGCCGGGCCGGGAACCCGGCGGCGTCGGCCCGTTCCTTCAACGCCCGGGCGCGCCCCTCGCTGGAGAAGGCACCGAGCTGCACCGCGTGGTCGCCCGACGCCGGCACGGTCGCAGCGGAGTCCTGGACCGGCGCGGCCGGCTGCCCGGTCGGGACGGTGGAGGACACGGCCGGGGCCGAGCCCGTCGGGGGAGCGGGCGGAGGGCCCGCGGCCTGCAGCCAGTTCCCGGCATCCCGGCCCACGTTGCTGTTCGGGTACTCCCGCCTCAGTCGCTCCACCAGCTCACGGGCACGCTCGCCGTCGCCACGGGCATGGGCCGCCTGGGCCAACCGGAAGAGCGCCTGGTCGGAGAAGTCCCCTCCGGGGTACTCGATGACCAGGCGGCGGTAGTCGAGGTCGGCCTGGGCAGGGTCCACCGTCAGACGTCCCCGCAACCACAGCGCCCTCTGCCGGTCCCGGCGGGAAGCCGAGTCGTGCGCCTCGTCCCACCAGCGCATGAGCATCGCCCGGGCCTCCTCCGTTCGCCCGCTCGCCGCCAGCTCGTCGACGGTCTCGAGACGCACCGGGGCGGCGTCCTGGGCCCGCAGGCCGGCGGGGGTACCCACCACCAGTGCCGCGGCCACGACGAGTCCGACCCACGCCTGCCCGGCCCTCATGCGGCCATCTCCCGGGCCTGGAGCACGAGCAGCCATTCTTCGACGAGATGCTGGTCGCCCACCGGACTGGACTTGGCCAGCCGGTCCGCCCGCAGGAGTCCTTCGAGGGCGGCGTCGATCTCCACGGGTCGCCACTTCGGAGCCTGCCGCGCCAGCTTCCCCGCCAGCCATCGCTGGTGGGGGGGCAGCGTGGGCTCGAGGGCCGCCTTCCCCTTCTCCGCGATCACGCCCAGGCGGAGGAACTGGGTGGCCAGTCCGATGATCAGCGCCACGGCGCTCTCGCCCTGGTCCATGAGCGTCGGCAACCCGTCCATGGCCTCGACGAACCTCCGCTCGGCCACCAGGTCGAACCACTGCCACCGGTCCTGGGCCGGGAGACTCGTGCCGGCGGCCTGGACGTCGGCCAGGGTCACCGTGCGGCTGTCGGACTGGATGAAGTCGGCCAGTTTGTCCAACTCCATGGTCAGGACGCCGAGGTTGGCGCCGATGGCGGATCCGAGGGCCTGCGCCGCGGCCGGTTCGAGGTCCAACTGGTACCGCTGCTGCGCCCGTTCCATCAGCCATCCGGGCACGTCGGCGGCGTCCACCGGCCGGAACTCCACCGATTGGGCCGCCCGTCCGAGGTCCTTGTAGAACCGGGCCTTGGATTTGGCCGGAGGCGTGCAGCTCAGGATGAGGGCCAGCCCCGGGGGCGGAGCGTCCGCCGCGTCGAGAAGGACCTGCCGGGTCTTGGGGCTGGACGCCAGACCTTCGACCTCACGGACCACGACCACACGCCACTCGGCCATCATGGGCGGCGTGGCGATGACCGACGCCAGTTGCTCGCCGTCCACGTCGCCACCCCGCAGCCAATCGAGGTTGAAGTCCTTCGTGGCGGGATCGAGGTGCAGATCGACCAGGGCGCGGAGCGCCTCTTCCTTCCGGAAATCGTCGTCTCCGTGGAAGTAGAAGACGCCGCCCCGGGCATTGGACAGGCCGATGTCGTCGAGAGGGTTCATCGATGCGGTGGAGGTTGGACCGACCACACGAGCGGGTCGAGGCTCCGGATCACTCCGGGCACCTACCGGTCCGGATCGTACCCCACCTGCCGCACGAGCGTCCGCTCCCGGTAGCGCTGAGACAGTCGAGAATATCGGAACAGGAGGTCGTGCGCATCGTCGAACAACCCGGCCGACCGTGCCGACGGAAGGGAACGGCCCGCGTCAGGCTCGTCGGGGAAGGCCATGGTGGCCCGGAAGCGCATGGGCGTCGGGGGCGTGGACACCACCAACGGGGAGAGCTCGACCTGGGGCACACCCGGGCGCAGCAGCGGAGACCACACCACCGCCGTGAGGATCAGCGCGATGCCCAGGACGGAGAGGGCCGTGGCTCCGGAACTGGCGTCGCTGAGGAGCGCTTCTTCCTCCTCCGCCAACAGGATCCGGTGGCGAAGGCGGGCCTGGAAGTCGTCGGGGACCTCGAGGTCGTCTTCGGCCCGGAGCACCGCGACGCCTTCCTCGACCACCCGCTCGTACTGGCGGCAGGCCGGACACGCATCGAGGTGCGCCTCGACGGCGGCGGCCTCCGCTTCGGTGGCGGTGCCGTCGTGGTACTCCGAAAACGCTGCGAAGAACTGTCTACATGTCATGGTCGGGTGCGCCTCCGCGCCTCCGTGCCCTGGTGCCGGATCGCCCGGCCGTCCTGGCCGGCGTGCACATGATACTGCGGCGGTGGCGGGCGGGTTCCCCGGCCGCGAAGGGCCCGCGGGTCCTGCCCCCGGACGCACGGGAGGCCCCGTCGGACGGTACCGACGGGGCCTCCGGAGTGCGGGGGGCGTGCGTCCGCCCCTCCGGGTCTACTGGATCATCGGAGCGATGATCGAGGCGAAGTTGTTCCGCGCCCGGTTCAGGCGGCTCTTGACCGTCCCGAGGTTGCACCCGGTGATGTCCGCGATCTCCTCGTACGTCTTGCCCTCGAGTTCGCGGAGGACGAACACCATGCGGTGGTGCTCCGGCAACTGGGCCACCGCCTCCTCGACCTTGGCCCGGAGGTGTCGCTTCCGGAACAGGTCGTCGGGCTTGTACTGCGTGTCCTCCCACTCCAGGGGCCGGTGGTCGGCGTCCCAGTTCTTCTTGATGGTCTGGAACAGGACCAGAGGGTTCCGGGAGCGGTTCCGCAGCTCGTTCTTGGCCAGGTTGCTGGCGATGGTGTAGATCCAGGTCGAGAACTTCTTGGACTGGTCGAAGCGCTCGAGGTGGCGATACACGCGGACGAAAGTCTCCTGGACCAGGTCCTGCGCGCGTTCGCGGTCCCCGATGGTCCGGTACACGAAGTTGAGCAGCCGCTGATCGTACCGGGACACCAGCTCTCCGAACGCCCGTGGGTCGCCGTCGAGCGAGGTCTGCACGACCTCGCTGTCGGACATCTCGCCCAGGCGCTGGCGGTGGAGCCTCGCCTGGCCCACGTCCGGGGCGTCGTCGCGTCGAATCTTCCTGTTTGCCCTGCCCACGTCGTCACCTCTCTGTTGGGGGAGTGCCTGCCGTGACGGCAGACCCGGCCCTCGTTCGCCGTTCCATGGTGCACGCACCGTGCCACGGCCCGAACCGTCCGGCGTTGCGGGGCCTCCCGCGCCGTCCGTCCTACCTGTGTGACGCCGTACCGGGCCCGTAGTGGACAAGTCGGGGGCCCGTCCCCTCCCGCTACGCCACGCCGATGACGAACGCCCTGGCGTACAGGATCGTCGCCACGCTCTTGCAGTCGACGATTTTTCCCGTCCGCACCATCTCCACGGCCTCGGAAAACCGATACCGCTTCAATTCGACGAACTCGTCGGCGTCCAGCTTCGTTTCCCCCTGCTCCAGATCCGAGGCCACGTAGAGCCGGATGATCTCGTCGCAGAAGCCCGGCGTCGTGTAGATGTGGGTCATGCGCCGGAGCGTGCCGGCACGGTAGCCCGTCTCCTCTTCCAGCTCCCGCCGCGCGCAGTCGTCCCAGGGCTCGTCGGGCCCGTCGGGAAGACCCGCCGGCACCTCGTAGACGTATCCGCCCGCGGCGTACCGGTACTGCCGCAGGAGCAGCACCTCCGGGTCGGCCTCCGTCACGGATCCCAGCACCGGCAGGACCGCGGACGCCCCCGGATGGCGGATCATCTCCAACTCACCCGTCGAACCGTCGGGAAACCGCACGGTGTCCAGGCTCAGGTGGACGATGCGGCCGTGGTGCACGAGACGGGTGGAGAGGCGCGCGGCCTCGTCCCCGCCGATGGACTCGTTCATGTCGGCTGTCCTCCTTGGATACGGGTGCACCCGCCGCGGGTTGCACGGAGTGCCGCGCCCCCGGCCCCGCGCGGACGGGTCAATCGGTGGCGGGAAGTACCTCGACCGGGCCCAGACCCAGGGCGTCCACGTCCTGTAGCACCGCCGACGCGTCGCCCACGACCACGATCTGCGCCTCGCCGGGACGGACGTAGCGGCGGACCGCCCCGTCCGCATCCTCCGGCGTCACCCCCCGGATGCGTTCGCGGTACGTGGCGTGGTAGTCGTCCGGAAGCCCGTAGACGACGGACTCCGTGAGGCGACTGGCCACCTGCCCCACCGTCTCGAGCCGGAGGGGGAAGACCCCGGCCATGAAGTCGCGGGCGGCCTCCACCTCCTCGGCGCGAACGCCCGACGCCACCAGCGTGTCGAGCTCCGTCATGATCTCGCCGACCGCAGCGGCGGTGACCTCCGAGCCCACGGCGGTGGACACGACGAACGGGCCGGGGCGGCTGCGCAGCGCGAACCGCGACCGCACGCCGTAGGTGAAGCCGTTGCGCTCCCGGAGGTTGAGGTTCAGTCGGCTCGTGAACGTCCCGCCGAACAGCGTGTTCATGACCTTGAGCGCCGGCAGGCCCGGATCGGTTCGGGAGGCCCCGACGTGGCCGACCCGGATCTCCGACTGGACGGACCCGGGGCGGTCGACGATCCAGACCCGCCGCTCCGTCGTCGCCGGCGCCACCTCGAAGTCGGCGGTCAGCCCGGCGGCACCCTCCCATCCGGCGAAGGCCTCGGCGGCCATGGCCTCGATCTCGTCGGCGTCCACGTCCCCCACCACCACCAGGCCGCCGGCCTCGGGGCGCCAGCACGCGTCCGTGTACCCGTGGAGGTGCCGCGCTCCGAAGGCGCCCACCGACTCCGCCGTGCCGAGCTGGGCCCGGGCGTACGGAACGTTCGCCGCGAAGATCCGCCGCGCGATCTCGTCGGACGCCAGGGCGCCGGGGTCCATGCGCGCCTGTCGGATGCGGGCCAGTTGCTGGTTGCGGGCGCGACCCACCTCCGCGTCGGGGAAGTCGGGCTCGAGCACGGCCTCGGCCAGGAGCGCCAGGCCCTGCTCCAGGCGCGACGCCAGGCACGAAAGGGACACGCTGGTGCCCTCCCAACCGGTGGACGCACCCAACCGGGCGCCGATGCGCTCCAATGCCTCGGCCAGGTCGGCACCGGTGCGGCGGCGGGTGCCGCCCTCCAGCGCGTCGCCGGCCAGCACCGCCAGCCCGGCCCGCATCGGGTCGAGGGCCGCCTCTCCGGCACGCATGAACAGGTTCACGCTGACCACCGGCAGGCGGCCCATGCGGGCCGTATGCAGGGCCAGACCGTTGGGCAGACGCCGCCGGTCCACGTCGGGGAAGTCGAAGGGGCGGATGGGTCCGGCCTCGGGCGGGCTCGTACGATCGGGGACGTTCACGGGCGGGCCTCCGGGACGTAGGTGACCACGGCCAGGTTGTCGCTGCCGAGACGCGCCTCCGCGAACGCGCGGATGTGGTCGGGAGTCACCGCGCGGAGTCGGTCCAGTTCGCGGTTGAGGCGCTCCGGATCGTCGAAGTACAGGTCGAACATGGACAGGAGGTCGGCCCGTTCGGCCACCCGCTCCAGCGACCGCACCAGGTCCGTCTCGGTCAGGGCCACGGCCCGGGCCACCTCGTCGGCGGCGACATCGGCCAGCCCGGCCACCTCACGGGCCAGCGCCGCCTCCAGGACGGCCGGGTCCGTGTCCGGGTATCCGGTGCCCCACACCAGCAGCATGGACTGTCCGGTCAGCAGCGGGAACGCGTACGACACCACGTCCTTGGCCACCCGCTCCTCGCGCACCAGGCGGCGATAGAGGCGCGAGGCCCGCCCCGACCCGAGGACCGAGCGCGCCACTTCGGCCGCGGCGAAGTCGTCCGACGAGTAGGGCGGGATGCGGAACCCCATGATGACCCTGGGAAGCGGAACGTCGGCCACCACGTGGTCCCGGACGGTGCCTCCGATCACCGGTGCCAGGTCCGGCGTTCCCGGGAGCGGCGGCACCGGCCCACCGGCGGGGATCTCTCCGAACCACCGGGCGATCCGGTCCATCACGTCGTCGGGGTTGAAGTCGCCCGCCACGGTCAGGACGGCGTTGTCCGGCCGGTAGTAGGTCTGGAAGAACGACGCCACGTCGTCCAGCGTGGCGGCATCGAGATCCTCCATCGAGCCGATGACGGTGTGGTGGTAGGGATGGTCCGCGGGGTACAGGAGGCGCAGCAGGCGCTCGTCCCAGTCGCCGTACGGCTGATTGTCGTACCGCTGCCGTTTCTCGTTCTTCACCACGTCGCGCTGGTTGTCCAGCTTCTGCTGGTCCATGGCCGGCACCAGCCACCCCATCCGGTCCGCCTCGAGCCACAGCGCCAGGTCGAGCTGGTGCGACGGCACGGTCTCGTAGTAGTTGGTCCGGTCGTACCAGGTGGAGCCATTCAGGGACCCGCCCGCGCGCTCGATCAGCTCGAAGTGGCCGTTCTTGCCCACGTGGGCCGACCCCTGGAACATCATGTGTTCGAACAGGTGGGCGAACCCGGTCTTGCCGGGCGGCTCGTTCCGCGAACCCACGCCGTACCAGAGGTTCACGGCCACGACGGGGGCTGTCGGATCGTGGGACATGACCACCTTCAGTCCGTTGTCCAGGCGGCCACGGGCCACCGGAATGGACAGGTCGCTCATCGTTCGTCTCCCGACGTGAGGATCTCGAGGGGTCCGAGCCCGAGGGAGTCCAGGGGCCCCTCCACGGCGGCACGGTCGCCGACGACCACCACCACCATCTGCTGCGGGTCCATCTCCTGCCGCGCCACCCGGGCCACGTCGTCCGCCTCCACCGCCAGCACCCGATCGACGTAGTCGTCGTAGAAGTCCAGGGACATGCCGTGGAGCGCCAGACCGGCCAGCCGGCTGACCACGTCGTCGATGGACTCGAAGTGCTGCGGGAGCCGGCGGGCCAGGTACTGCCGCGTCCGGTCGAGCTCGGGGTCCGGCACCCGCTCCTCTCCCAGCACGCGCATCTCCCGGAGCATCTCACCCACGGCCTCGGCGGTCACGTCGCTGGCCACCGCCGTGGACGCTTCGAACGGTCCGGGCCGCTTCCGCATCGAGAAGTACGACCCTGCCCCGTACGTGTAGCCCTTCTCTTCCCGGAGGTTGCTGTTCAGCCGACTGGTGAAGGAGCCTCCGAGGATGGTGTTGGCCACCTGGGCGGCGAAGTAGTCGGGCGTGGAGCGGGCCAGGGCCGCGCGGCCGATGCGGATCTCGCTCTGGGCGGAACCAGGCCGGTCGGCCACGACCACCCTGGGTGCGGCGGTGGGGACGTCGGCCGCGCCGGCCTCGGCGGCGGGGCTTCCGGACCAGCTTCCGAAGGACGCTGCCAGGAGGGTGTCCAGGTCGGCCCGGGTCACGTCGCCGACCACGACCAGCGTGGCGCCCTCGGGCACGTACCGGTCGCCGTGGAAGGCGACCACCCGGTCGCGGTCCAGGGCCTTCAGCGTGGGCTCCCGGCCCAGCAACGGCGTGCCGTAGGGATGCCGGCTTCCGTAGACGGCGCGGGCGAAGGCGTCGTCCGCCAGCGCGGCCGGTTGGGTGGCCCGTTGCAGGATGCGGCCCAGGCGTTGGCGGCGGACCCGGTCGAGGTCGCGCTCGGGCACCACGGGGCTCCGCACCATGTCGGCCAGCAGCTCGACGGCGGCCTCCAGCCGCGGCCGGAGCACCGACAGCCGCAGCATGCTGGCATCGTACCCCGCCGTCGTGCCGAACGAGGCGCCGAGAAGGTCGAGCGTGTCGGAGATGTCCAGCGCCGACCGGGTGGGCGTGCCCTCGTCCACCATGTCGGCGGTCAGCGCGGCCAGGCCCGCGTGCTCCGGCGGGTGGGCCCAACCGCCTCCGGGGAACGTGAGCTGGAGGCTGACCAGGGGCAGGGCGTGGCGCTCGACGAGGATGACGCGCAGGCCGTTCTCCAGGGTCCGGTCCAGGGCCGAGGGCAGCGTCAGCACGGGAGGGGCGCCCACCGGCGGCGGCAACGTCCGGTCGAAGGCGGCGGCGCCCCCGGGGCGCGATGCGGCGGTCACGGCGCTATTCCTCCGGATCCGTGCCGGGCGCGTCACCCGACGCGGCCAGGTCGGTGCGGCCGTGGGGCACCACGCTGAGCCACACCCCGGGGCGCTCCGCCACGAAGCGCACGGCCGCCTCCTGGACGGCAGCGGGCGTCACGCGCTGGAAACGCGACAGGTCCTGGGCGGCCCATCCGGGATCCCCGGTCATGACGTGGTACTCGTTGAGCCGATCCGCCTTGCCGTCGAACCCGCCCACGCGCTCGAGCGACCGCACGAAGTCGGTCTCGATCCCGACGACGGCCCGTTGGACCTCCACGGGCTCCACGCCGAGCGCGGCCACCCGGGCCACCTCCTCCCGGACGGCCGCTTCGATGCGGGCCAGGCTCACCTCGGGACGCGCCGTGGCCACCAACCAGAAGGAGCCGGCCACCTCCTGGCCGTTCTGGAAGGCCCCCACGTCCTGGGCCACCTCCTCGTCGTACACCAGGCGCTTGTACAGACGGGAGCTCTTGCCGTCGGTGAGCACGGACGACAGGACCTCGAGGGCCGCGTCGTCGTCCGTGAACTGCGGTGCCGAATGCCATGCCACGTACAGCCGGGGCAGCGCCACCCCGTCTTCCACGACCACGGGCACGTCCTCGGCCAGCGACACCTCGGGCACCACCACCGGCGGCACGGGCCGGCCCGGCGGGATGGCGCCGAAGTGCCGTTCCACCAGGGCCAGGGCCTCGGCCTCGTCGAGGTCGCCGGCCAGGGCCAGGCTCGCGTTGACAGGCGTGTAGTACGTGCGGAAGAAGTCCAGGACGTCGGGCAGCGTCGCGGCCTCCAGGTCCTCCATGGAGCCCAGCACGGGCCAGTGGTACGGGTGCTCCGGCGGGTAGAGGTGGGCGTACACCGTCTCGTAGGCCGCCCCGTACGGCTGGTTGTCCACGGTCTCCCGCCGCTCGTTCATGACCACGTCGCGCTGGAGGTCGAGCTTGTCCTGGCTCATGGAGTCCAGCAGGAACCCCATCCGGTCGGCTTCGAGCCAGAGGGCCAGTTCCAGAGCGCCGGCCGGGAGGTTCTCCCAGTAGTTCGTGCGGTCGTTCGTAGTGGAGCCGTTGTTCACGCCCCCGGCGGCTTCCAGGTGGTCGTCGAAATCGCCTGCGGGCACGTGGGCCGATCCCTCGAACATCAGATGCTCGAAGAGGTGCGCGAAGCCGGTGCGACCCGGGCGTTCGTTCTTGGAGCCCACGTGGTACCACAGGTTGACGCTGACCACGGGAAGGGTCGCGTCGCGGTGCAGCAGCACCGTCAACCCGTTGTCGAGGCGATGCCTCGTGAAGGGGATGTCGACCCTCACGGGCGCTCGGCTGCCCGCTGGCGGAGGGCGTCGGGCGCCACGTCGTCCACGAGCAGGCTCCGGGCGGCGTCGGCCCCTGCGTCCAGGCGGTCCTCCACGCTCTGCAGGAGCCGGAGATCTCCCTCCGCCGCACGGAACCGCGCACGCTCGACCATCTCGTAGGCGGTGTCGTCGGCCCCGATGGCGGCCGTGGCCAGCGCGGCCAGGAGCTGGGCCTCGACGTCTTCGGGGGCCAGCCGCGCCCCCTCCCCCAGTTCGCCGGCGGCCTCTTCGTCGCGGCCGGCCTCGAGGAGCAGGAGGCCGAAGAGGACCCGGGCCCACGCGTCTTCAGGCAGCAGGGCCACCGCGTCGCCCACGGCATCCACGGCGCCGTCCACGTCACCGGCCAGGAAACGGGCCACGCCCTGTTCGTACGCCACCTGCGGGTCGTCGGGCTCCAGGCGCCGGGCGGCGTCCAGTTCCCGGAGCGCGTCCTCGGAGAAGCCCTCCCGGGCCAGGAACGCGCCGTACAGCATCCGGGCCACGGCCAGGTCCGGCGCCGTGAGCGCCGCCGTCCGGAGGGCCACCTCGGCTTCGGGGTCGTCGAACGCGGCGATGCCGTTGCCCGCCGTGGCCAGCACGTAGGCGTCGTCCGGGTCCAGGGACAGCGCGCGCTTGAACCGCTCGTAGGCGACGCCGTCCAGACCCGATTCCCGCTCCGCCACACCCAGCCAGCAGTGGATGGCCGGCTCCTCTTCGTGTTCGGAGAGGTGCTCTCGGAGGAGCATCGCGGCGCTCTCCCAGTCGCCTTCCTCGGCCAGTCCCAACGTCCGTTCCAGGAGCTGTTCGAGTTTCATCAGGCCGGATCCGCCGTCGACGGGAACGAGGCGACCAGGCTCCGGCCGGTCATCTCCGGGGGCTGGGCCAGTCCCATGAGCGCCAGCACCGTCGGGGCCACGTCGGCCAGACGGCCGGGACCGCGCAGCGGCGCGGTCCGGCGACCGGGCGCGAACAGGACGACGTCCACGGGTTCGGTGGTATGGGCCGTGTGGGGGTTGCCGTCGGCATCGAGCATGAACTCGCAGTTGCCGTGGTCGGCCGTGACCAGGGCCACCCAGTCGCCCGCCTTCTGCACGGCGTCCAGGAGGCGGCCCAGACAGGCGTCCACCGTCTCGACCGCCGCCACGGCCGCCGGAATCACGCCGGTGTGCCCCACCATGTCCGGGTTGGCGAAGTTGACCAGGATGAAGTCGTGGGCGCCGTCGCCCAACCCTTCCTCCACCGCGGCGCAGACGCCCTCGGCGCTCATCTCGGGCTGGAGGTCGTACGTGGCCACCTTCGGCGAGGGGATCAGGACGCGGTCCTCGCCCTCGGACGGCGTCTCCTCTCCCCCGTTGAAGAAGTACGTCACGTGGGCGTACTTCTCCGTCTCCGCCACCCGGAGCTGGCGCCGGCCCGCCGCGGCCAGAACGGCTCCGAGGGTGGCGGCCAGGTCCTGCGGCTCGAAGGCCACGCGCACCGGAAGACCGGATTCGTACTCGGTCATGGACACGGCGTCGTCCACCGGGGGGCGCGACCGCTCGAACCCGTCGAAGTCCGCCACGGTCATGGCCCGGACCAGCTGGCGCATCCGGTCGGCGCGGAAGTTGAAGAACAGCACGGCGTCGCCCTCGCGCACGCCCCGTTCCCCCACGCCCTCGATCACGGTGGGCGGCACGAACTCGTCCGTGATGTCGGCGGCGTACCGGTCTTCCAGGAAGTCGGCATCGGGCTCGGTGGCGTCGGCGGTGCCCGCCACGATGCACCGCCACGCCCGCTCCGTGCGTTCCCAGCGGCGATCCCGGTCCATGGCCCAGTAGCGCCCCGTGACGGTGGCCACGTTCCACCCGGGCGCTTCCGCGCACCGGTCGCGGACGGCCCGCACGAAGCCCGCGCCGCTGGTGGGCGAGGTGTCCCGCCCGTCCGTCAGGCAGTGGATCCGGACATCGAGGGTGGGCGGCAGCAGGTCCAGGATGGCGTCGAGGTGGCGGACGTGGCTGTGCACCCCCCCGTCCGAGACGAGGCCGATCAGGTGGAGGGCGCCTCCGCCCTGCCGGAGGCGGGTCACGGTCGCATCGAGACCCAGGCGTTCGCCCAGCTTCCCGTCGGCCACGGCGGCGTCCACACGGGCGATGGACTGATAGACGATCCGTCCCGCCCCGAGGTTCAGGTGCCCGACCTCGGAGTTGCCCATCTGCCCGTCGGGAAGACCCACGTCCGTGCCCGAGCACGCCAGCCGCGTGTGCGGGTGACCTTCGAGCAGGCCCCGGAACCGGGGCACCCGGGCCTGCTCGACCGCGTTGCCGGGCGAGGGCTCGGGCCCGAAGTCCGAGTGCCCCCAGCCGTCGAGGATGACCAGAAGGACCTTCGTCATGGTGTCCGGCGTGGCCCCCGCGGGTGCGGTCCACGGGGCGGAAGAATGGAGGTGCGTGCGGCCCGCAATGTAATGGAGCGCCGGACCGGTACGAACCGTTCCGTCTTTGCGGCCCTCCGCCCGTTTGCGTAGCATCCGCGCCCGGAGTCGGACCCGCTCGGTCCGGCCGGTCGGGGCGCCGGGGGGCGTCCGGATCGTTCCCGTGCCTTCCCAGGAGTGGACCGTGCGCTACACGCCCTTCGCCATGGAACGGTATCAGTCGACGTGGGAGCACCGCGTCGAGATCAACCTGTCCGAGTCGGGGGTCCACCCCATGACCGTCCGGGAACTGCTTGAGCTGGCCGGGCGGACGGACCTGGACGTGGGAGACATCCGTCTCGAATACGGCCAGTCCAACGGTTCCGACGAACTCCGCGCCCGGATCGCCGCCCTCTACCCGGGAGCCACCGACGCGTCCGTGCTGGTCACCGTCGGTGGGGTGGAGGCCAACTTCACCACGTTCTGGCACCTCTTCGAACGCGAGGGCTCCGCGGCCGTGCTCGTGCCCACGTACGGTCAGGTGCCGGGTCTGCTGGAGTCGTTCGGGGCCGACGTGGTGCCGGTGGAACTCCTCGAATCCGAGGGGTGGCAGCCGGACCTGGACGCTCTGGAGCGGGCCCTCCAAAGCGGCGCTCGCTTCGTGCTGGTGACCAACCCGAACAACCCCACCGGAGCCGCGCTGACCCGGGCCTCCATGGACGCCATCGTGGACCTGACGGGGCGCCACGGCGCCTGGATCCTGGCGGACGAGGTCTACGGAGGGGCGGAGCGGGAGGGAGAGCAGACGCCGTCCTTCTGGGGCGCCCACGACCGGGTCCTGGTCACCAACTCCCTGTCGAAGGCCTACGGACTGCCGGGCCTGCGCCTGGGGTGGATCGTGGCGCCGCCGGAGCTGGCCCTGGAGATGTGGGGCCGTACCGACTACACCACCATCAGCCCGAACTCCGTGTCGGACGTGCTGGCCCGGGTGGCCCTGCACCCGGATACGCGGCCGAAGATCCTGGCCCGGACGCGGGGCATCGTCCGCAAGAACCTGGGTGTGCTGACGGAGTGGATGGACGCCCAGGACGGGCGCTTCTCCTACCGGCGCCCCGACGCCGGCGCCATCTGCTACACCCGGTACGACGCCGACGTGAACTCCACCGAGTTCGCCGAGAAGCTGCGCACCGAGAAGGGACTGCTGACGGTGCCCGGAGACCACTTCGGGATGGACCGCTACCTGCGCATCGGCTTCGGGAATCCGGAAGACCAGCTCCGCGAAGGGCTCCGGCGCATCCGCGAGGCGTTCGACGAGGTGGCCGGGTAGTTCACTCCGCCCGGAGCGCTTCGCGGGGATCCACGCGGAGTGCCCTGCGGGCCGGGATCCACGCCGCGGCCGTGGCCACCGCCGCCAGGACCGCCGCGGCACCCACCATGCTCGGCGGATCCCAGGGGCGGACGCCGAAGAGGACTCCGGCCAGCGCGCGGCCGGCCAGGAGCGCGCCACCCACGCCGAGGAGCAGCCCGACCGTCACCAGCCGTGTGGAGTGGCCGAGCACGAGGCGCATCAACTGGTCCGCCGACGCCCCCAGGGCCGCCCGGATGCCGATCTCCCGGGTCCGGCTCTGGACCAGGTAGCTGACCACGCCGTAGATCCCCGCCGCCGCCACCAGGAGCGCGAGCACGGCGAACGTGGCCCCGAGGAGCGACGCCGCCCGCGGACGCACCACCGTCTCGGCCATCAGGGCGTCGAGGGCCCGGAGCTCGGCCGCGGGCACGTCGGCGTCGACCCGGCCCACCGCCCGCCGCACCGCCTCGGCCAGGCCCGGTACGGTTCCGGCGGTACGCAGAACGAAGCTCATGCGCCCCTGGGGCATGGCACCCCACGGGATGTAGACCAGGGGATCGGGAGTGGCGTCGAAGCCGTCGTCGAGGACATTGCCGACCACGGCCGCCACCCGCAGGACCCGGACGGAGTCCCAGTGGAGCGTCAGGGTCCGCCCGAGCGGGTCCCGGTCGGGCCAGAAGCGGGCGGCGAGTTCCAGGTTCACCGCCACGGGCACGTCTCCGTCGGTGGCCGCCCATCCGTCGCCGGGGAGTGAGCCGGACAGGACGGGAATGCCCATGACGCCGAAGTATCCGGGCAGCACGACCTTCTGCTCGGTGGTCGGCGGTGCCTCCGGATCCCAGGGCACCCCCTCGACCTCCACGCTCGTCCAGCGGTTCTCGGTGGTGAACGGGAGGTCGGACACCATCGACACGGCCGTCACCCCCGGGACGGACTCCAGTTCCCGCCCGAGATCCCTGAAGTACCGGACCAGCGCCTCCCGACCGTCGTAGCCGCTGCGCGGAGGCGCGACGGAGAACGTCAGCACCCCCTCGGACTCGAACCCCGGCGGCACGCCCACCATGGCCGCGAACGACCGGGTCAGCAGCAGCGACACCACCAGCAGCGACGTGGCCAGCGCCACCTGGCCGACCACGAGGAGGTTCCGGGCCGCGTGGGTCCGACGACCCGCCCGGGCACCGCCTTCCACCAGCGCCCCGCGCAGGTCCGTGGCCGACGCGCTCAACGCCGACGGCAGTCCGAACAGGAGCCCTGCGGCCAGCGCCAGGGCGGTGGTTCCCACCACGACGGCCAGGTCCACCTCCGCCGCGACCAGCCCCGAGAAGAAGCGGGACTGGACCGCCTGGAGAAGGTCGCGGCCGGCGTAGGCCAGAAGCGCGCCCAGGGCGGCCCCGGCCAACGCCAGCACCACCGACTCGGCCAGCACCTGGCGCACCAGACGCCCCCGCCCCGAGCCGAGGGCGGCCCGGACGGCGAACTCCCGTCGCCGCTCCTGGCCCCGGGCGAGCGTCAGGTTGGCGACGTTGGCGCAGACGATCAGCAGGACCGCGGCCCCGGCGGCCAGCAACAGCCAGAGGACGGGTCGCGCCGACCCCAGCAGGTAGTCGTCGAGAGTCCACACCTGGATCCGGCGACCCCGATTGGCCTCGGGGTGCGCCTCTTCCATGCGCACCGCGATCCCGGCCATCTCCACGCGCGCCTGCCCCACCGCCACGCCGGGTGCCAGGCGGGCCACCGTCCGGAGGAACCGGGCCCCGTAGCGCTCCCGTTGGCCGTCGAGGACGAGCGGTCGCCAGACCTCCGCACCCTGCCAGGCCAGCCCACGCTCCGGCTGCCGGTAGTCCGCCGGGAGAACGCCGGCCACCCGATGGGGGCGTCCGTCGACGCGGATCGAGGTGCCGACGATGGCAGGGTCGGCGCCATAGCGGCGCGTCCACAGACCATGGCTCAGGAGCACCACGTCGGCCTCGCCCCCCCGGATCTCGCCGTCGTCGAAGCCGGACCCCAGCACCGGGGCCACGCCGACCACGTCGAAGAAGTGGGGCGCCACCGCGGCGGCGGACACGCGCTCGGCCACCCCGTCACCCGAGAGCGTGGCGTAGTCGACGTTGAACGCTGCGATGTCCGCGAACGACGCCGCCTCGTCACGCCACGTCAGGTAGTTCCCCGGAGATACGGTGGTGACCTCGTCCAAGTCCCGTCCCGTCTCCCAGATCAGGACCAGGTCGTCGGGCCGGTGGTAGGGCAGCTCCGCCAGGAAGTGGGCGTTGGCCAGCGTCAGCACCGCCGAGTTCGCGCCGATGCCCAGGGCCAGCGTGGCCAGCGCCACCGCCGTGAACGCCGGGCGCGCCCGGAGCCCACGCACCGCGTGGCGCACGTCCGCCAGGGAATCTCCGAGCCACATCATCGTCTCCTCCCCTCCCCCGGCCGCCGCCACCCGTCGGACCCCCCGACTGCGCACGACGAACCCCATCACCTGCCGCCAGTACCAGCGCCGGGCATGGGCGGCGCCGTGTGCGCCCACCCGGGCCCGGTACATCTCGTCCAGTTCGCCCAGCACGGTGGGGCGCTCGGCGGCCGGAACCACCCATGCGAGCAGACGCCGGGCCAGGCCCGGCGGAGCGCCCGGAGCGGAGCGCGGAGGCTCGCCCACCGTCAGTCGTCCAGAACGGGCTCGAGCCCGTCCCACAGGTCGAGGAACGCGCGGCGGGACTCCTTCAGAGGCTCCAACGCGGCCTCGGTCAACGCGAAGTAGCGGCGCGGATACGGCTCGCCGCTGTCCTCCGGCGTCTCGAGGCGGGACTCGAGCAATCCCTTCTTCTCCAGCCGCCGCAGGGCGATGTAGACGGCGGAGGTGGAGGCCTCCCGCCCGGTGCGGGCCTCCAGTTCGGCCACGATCGACACCGAATAGCCTTCCCGTCCGAGCCGGAGGAGGACCAGGAGGATCTGGTGCTCGAACTCCCCGAGGGCACTGCGAGCCATGGCACGCTCCCAATAGACATACGTTGCTACACTATAGCGCCGCTATACTATCCGACGCGTCGGCGGGCCGAAAGGTTGGGATGCGGGGTCCCGCGGTGGACCGGACGGGCACGGACGCCCATCATTCCCGCGGCCCGATCCCCCTGACGGAGCACGCATGCCCCAGCCGAAGGACCCCGCGAACGCGTTCGCCGTCCTGAAGTATCCACTGGCCGCCACGGCCGGCCTGGCCGCCTACCTGGCGCTCCCCCAGATCCGCACCCACCCGGTCCTGCTGCCGACCTTCGGCGTCACGGTCCTGCTGCTTCTCGCGTGGACCGCCTGGGTGTGGCGGTCGGCGCGCTCCATGGGGCGGGACCTGACCATGGAGATCCTGGTCCGCCGGCCGCACTACATCCAGCTCGGGGCCCAGGGCTTCGTGCTTCTGTACTGGGGATGGTGGGTCCGCTCGGTCTACGGCTACTCGCCCCTGATCCTGGCCCAGATCTTCCTGGCCTTCGCGGTGGACGCCCTGCTCAGCCTGTCCCGGCGGGGCCGGTGGACCATGGGCGTCGGCGCGGTCCCGGTCGTGTTCAGCATCAACCTTTTCCTGTGGTTCGACCTGCCGTGGTTCTACTGGCAGTTCGCCATGATCCCCGTGGTGTTCCTGGGCAAGGAGTTCCTGCGCCGCGAATGGAACGGCCGCACGACGCACATCTTCAACCCGTCGGCCTTCGCCCTGGCCGTGGCCGCCGTGGCGCTCATCGCCACGGGCAGCACGGGCATCACGCAGGGCATCGCCATCGCCAACTCCCAGAACGTGCCCCCGCTGATCTACGTGGCCATCTTCGCCGCCGCGTTGCCGGGGCAGGCACTCTTCGGGGTCGCCACCATGACCATGACCGCCGTGGTGGCCATGTGGGGCTTCGGGGTCGTGTATCTCCAGGCCACCGGCGCGTTCTTCTTCTACGACGCGTACATCCCCATCGCCGTGTTCCTGGGGATGCACCTGCTGTTCACCGATCCCGCCACGTCGCCGAAGTCGGAGGGCGGGCGGGTCCTGTGGGGCGTCCTGTACGCCGTGGGCGTGATCGGGTCGGCCTGGATCCTCGAGCGGTTCGGGGCGCCGACCTTCTACGACAAGCTCCTGCCCGTGCCGCTGCTCAACCTGGTGGCACCCCAGCTCGACGACATGGCCGTGGCCGTGACCACACGCGTGAAGCTCCTGGCCCCCCTGGCGGTGCGGCCCGACGCGCGCCGCGCCCTGGTCACCACCGGGCTCTGGATCGTGGTGTTCGGGGGCCTCTACGCCGTGGACGGACTCGGAGACGACCACCCCGGACAGTACCTCCCCTTCTGGGAGGAGGCCTGCGCCGAGGGGAGCCCCCGGGCCTGCGACTATCTCCCGGTCATGCAGCAGAACTTCTGCGACCGCGGTTCCGGCTGGGCGTGCAACGAGTTCGGCGTCTTCCGCGCCCGGGTGGACGGCGACGTGCGCGGAGCCATGGCCGAGTTCGAACGGGCCTGCGCCGCCGGATTCGCACCGGGGTGCCTCAACGGCCAGAGACTCGTGGGGGGCGGCGAGCTGGTGCGGGAGCGTCCGCCCGTGGCGGAACTGCCCATCGTGCTCCGGGGCAGCAAGGGCCCCGTGACCGAAACGGATCCGGCCGCCCTCTACGCCCTGGGGTGCGAGCGGGGCTGGGACGCCTTCTGCGAGGGAACGCCCGGCGCCTGAAGGTGCTGGACACACCGCCCCCTCGCCCGACAGAATCGAGCGTGGTCCCGCCGAACCGATCCCACACCTCCGGAGAACGCATGTCCCGACCGCTCGCGTCCACCTGCGCGCTGCTCCTGGCCCTCGGGGCCGCCGGAGCCACGATGTGCGCCGCCCAGACGAGTGGACCGTACGACCTGCTGATCCGCGGCGGCCGCGTCCTGGACGGCACCGGCAATCCGTGGATCCGTGCCGACGTGGCGGTGCGGGACGGGCGGATCGTGGCCGTGGGCCTCCTGCCGGACGCCCGGGCCGACCGGGTCGTGGACGCCACGGGGCTCTACGTGTCCCCGGGGTTCATCGACATCCACTCCCACGCCGACGACGGCAACCGTGACGTGGGCGAGAACACGATCCGCACCGACAGCCTCCACCGGAAGACGGCGCCCAACGTCGTGTCGCAGGGGGTGACCACGGTGGTGGTCAACCACGACGGCCGCTCGCCGTGGCCGATCGCGGAGCAGCGCGGGATCTTCGAGCGGCAGGGGGTGGGTCCCAACGTCATGATGATGGTCGGCCACGGCACCGTGCGCCGCCTGGTCATGGGCGACGACCACCAACGCCCGGCCACCGACGCCGAAGTGCAGCGGATGCGCGACCTGGTACGTCAGGCGCTCGGCGAAGGAGCCGTGGGGATGAGCGCGGGTCTGGAGTACGCCCCGGGCCGCTGGAGCACCACCGACGAGGTGGCCTCCCTGGCCGAGGAGCTGCTGCCCTGGGACGGCGTGTACATCAGCCACGAGCGGTCGGAAGGCGCCGACCCCATGTGGTTCTGGCCCAGCCAGGACGAGCCCGGCCCGCCCACCCTTCAGGACGCGGTCATGGAGACCATCGAGATCGGCCGCCGCTCCGGCGCCCGGGTGGTGGCCTCGCACATCAAGGCCAAGGGCGCGCACTTCTGGGGCTCGTCCGGCTCGGCCATCCAGCTCATCCAGCGTGCCCGGGACGAGGGCGTGAGGGTCTGGGCCGACCAGTACCCCTACGCCACCAGCGGCTCGGACGGGAACACCGTCCTCCTCCCCCGGTGGGCCCTCCAGGACGAGGAGGCCGAGCGCCGCGAGGATGCCCGGCCGCCGGCGACCATGCTGCGGATCAACATGGACGACCCCGCTACCGCCGCCCGCATCCGCCAGGACGTGGCCCACGAGATCCGCCGCCGAGGCGGCGCGGACCGGGTGGTGGTGTTCGAGTATCCCGACGCGGCCCTGGTGGGGAAGAATCTCCAGGAGGTGGCCGACGCCCGGGGCATGGATCCCGTGGAGATGGCCATCCAGCTCCAGTTCGACGGCGATCCCGATCGGGCCGGCGGCGGCCGGATGCGCGGCTTCAGCATGTCGGAGGCCGACGTGGAGGCCTACGCCGCCCAGCCGTGGGTGGCCACGGCCTCGGACGGCGGGATCGCAGTCGAGGCCGACGGGTCGGTCCACCCGCGCTACTACGGCACCTTCCCTCGCAAGATCCGGCACTACGCCCTGGACCGCGGCGCCCTCTCCCTGGAGGCGGCGATCCGGTCCAACACGTGGCTGCCGGCCACGATCATGGGCCTGAAGGACCGGGGGCAGGTCCGGGAGGGCTTCGCGGCGGACCTGGTGGTGTTCGACCTCGACCGGATCACCGACACCGCCACCTTCTTCGAGCCCCACCGCCACGCCGAGGGCATCGAGCACGTCCTGGTGAACGGCCGCTTCGTGGTGGAGGACGGAGCCATCCTCCACACGACGCCGGGTCGGGTCATCACCTCCCGGCGGGGCGGAGCACCCGCCGTCAGCCAGCCGTGACGGCGGAGGGCCGGCACCTCGGGCGAGGCGCGCCTCAGAAGTAGAGGATCAGCGACAGCCTGGAGTGGCTCGTGCCGACGGACAGGGACGTCGCGCGGCGGTCGTCCTCCTCGGACCACGCGAGGTTGACGCCCAACCCGATCGAACCCGCGATCGAGACCCGCTCCGCCGCCAACCATTCGGCCCCCATGCCGACGGACGTGCCGAGGCTCCATCCTTCGGAGCCCCCGGAGGCATGCTCGAACCCGGCCCGGGCCGCGACTGCCACGAAGGGCAGGACGGGGCCGGCTCGTCGCCGGTAGAAGCGCAGGTCCGGCTCGACGGACACGGACAGGCGCGTGCGCTCTTCCCTGGGCGTCCCTCCGTCGCGCTCGAGCTCCACCCGCCCGTATCCGAGGTTGACCCCCAACCCGAGACTCCGGTCGCCGGACAGCAGCCGCCGGAGCCCGATGCCCACGTCGGCCCCGTACGGCAGCGTGAAGGCCAGGCCCGACGTACCGGCTCGTGGCAGGGTGCGTTCCGGGGACTGGCCCGCCAGGTCCGCACCCGGGGCCGCGGCACCCAGGAGCATGGCGGACAGAACGACCACGGCGGGACGAAGCGGGCGGGGTGCGGCAGCGCGGGGCGAAGGCATGAGGATCTCCGTGATCGACGGTGGACGGCCATCCACCAAACGGTAGCAGATCGACGGCGCGCGGCAAATCCGCAGCGCGTGGCGCGCGCCCTGCCGCCTCCGCGACCCCACCACCCCTCACGCTGGACACGCCCCACCCCGCCGAGACAGGTTGGCCCATCGCCGTTCCGTCCCGCCCCACCTGGTCCCGGCCGACCCCCTCCGGAGTGCTCCATGACCTTCCAGGAACTCCTGCAGCTCCTCGACACGCTCGCCAACCGGACGCTGTTCCGGATCTCCGGCACCGAAATCACCACGGTCTCGCTGGCCACGGTCGCCCTGATCGTGCTGCTCTCGCTCCTGGCGTCCCGGCTCCTCCAGAAGAGCGCCTTCCGCGCCCTCGATCACCGCGGCGTGGACGACCCGGGCACCCGGGCCATCGCCGGCAAGCTCATCAACATCCTGGTCCTGGGGGTGGGTTTCGCCACGGCGGTGACCAACATCGGCATCAACCTCGGCGCCCTCTTCGCCGCCGGTGCCGTGTTCGCGGTGGGTATCTCCTTCGCGTTCCAGAACGTGGCGCAGAACTTCCTCTCCGGACTGACCCTGCTGTTCGAGCGGTCCATCAAGCCCATGGACATCCTGGAAGTGGAGGGGCGGGTGGTCCGGGTCGAGCGGATGGGCATCCGCGCCACGGTGGCCCGGACCCGCGACGACGAGCAGATCATCATCCCGAACACGGTCCTGGCCCAGGGCACGGTGAAGAACTACACGATGACCGACTCCACATTCCGCGTCCGCGTGTCCGTGGGGGTGACGTACGACTCCGACATGAAGCGGGTCCGTGAGGTGCTGGAGCGGACGGTGGCCGGGGCCCGCTGGGAGAAGGTCCGGGAGCCGGTGGTCCTGATGACCGCCTTCGCCGACTCCTCGGTGAACTTCGAGACGAGCGTGTGGACCGCCGATCCGTGGAGCGCGCCGAGGATCGCGTCCAGCCTCCACGAAGCCATCTGGTTCGCCCTGGCCGAGGCCGGCATCGTCATCGCCTTCCCGCAGCTCGACATCCACTTCGACCCCCCCGTCCACGAGGGGTTCGCCAGCCTCCCGAAGGCGTCCTGACCCGGCCGGACGACCATGCCCCACGACGCACTCCGCGATCTCGAACTCCTGTTCCGCTCGCGCCACGGCCTGGTGTGGCTCGAAACCGAGGAGGAGGAGCGCGCCAACGGCCTGCTCCGCTACGTGGCCGCGGATCTCCAGGTGCCGTTCTTCACCTGGACCCGCTCGCGTGGCATCCGCCGGAGCAACTCGGACGACGCGATCTACGAGACCGCCGACCCGGTCCAGGCCTTCCGCCACGTGGCGGCCTCACCCCTGGAGGGGGTGTATCACTTCCAGGGGCTCGTGGGCTCGCTGCCCGGCAAGGACGTGCTGGCCGCCCATCTCCGGGACGCCGCCAAGGTCATGGAGAACTGCCGCGGCGCCATCGTCCTGACGGGGTCGTGCCCCGACTACCCGGCCACGCTCCGGGAAGTGACCTCCCGGCTGGCGCTCCCCGGACCGTCGGACAAGGAGTTCCGCCAGCTCCTGGAGCGCATCGTCCGGGACATGTCCGAGCGCCAGCACGTACGCGTGGACATGACGCGGGACGACGTGGCCGTCCTCGTGGGGCACCTTTCGGGGCTGACGCTCATGGAAGCCGAGAAGATCCTGACCAAAGCCATCGTCGAGGACGGCTCCCTGACGGTGGACGACATCGCCCACGTGGTGGACGCGAAGCGCCGGATCGTGGAGCGCGACGGCCTTCTGGAGTACTACCCGGCCGAAACCACGATGGCGGAGGTGGCCGACCTGGCCACGCTGAAGGCATGGCTCCGGAAACGGAAGGCGGTGGTGGAGGCGCCCGAGAAGGCGCGGGAATTCGGCCTGGACTTCCCCCGGGGGGTCCTGCTCCTGGGCGTGCCGGGCTGCGGCAAGAGCCTGTCCGCCAAGGCGGTGGCCACCGAGTGGGGCCTCCCGCTCCTGAAGCTCGATCCGTCCAACCTCTACAACAAGTTCATCGGCGAGAGCGAGTCGAACTTCAAACGCGCCATGGCCGCCGCCGAGCGCATGGCGCCGGTGGTGCTGTGGGTGGACGAACTGGAGAAGGCCTTCGCGTCGGGTGGCTCCGAGGACGGGGGCGTCAGCCAGCGCATCCTGGGAACGTTCCTGTCGTGGATGCAGGAGCGCCGCGGCGACGTGTTCGTGGTGGCCACGGCCAACGACATCCAGCGACTGCCTCCCGAGTTCCTCCGGAAGGGTCGCTTCGAGGAGATCTTCTTCGTGGATCTGCCCGACGCCGAGACACGGGCGGAGGTGTTCCGGATCCACCTGGCCCGTCGCAGCAAGGACCCCGGCGCCTTCGACCTGGACGCGCTGGCGTCGGCCACGGAGGGCTTCAGCGGCTCCGAGATCGAGCAGGTGGTGGTCAGCGCGCTCTACACCGCGTTCTCGTCGGACGCGGTGGTGTCGGACCGGGGCCTGGCCAGCGAGGTCGAGAGCACCCGTCCGCTGTCCGTGACCATGGCGGAGAAGATCCGCGCCATGCGCGAATGGGCCGACGGTCGGACCGTTCGAGCGAACTGAACCCGGGGCGCCGCGGCGGACGCCTGCACGGGGTCATCCCCAGGCGAACCCGACCCGTGCTTCCTCGCCCGCCCCGACCTCGACCAGGTGGGACGGAGGCGCGAACCGGCGCAGATCCTCCAGTCGCCCCGCGTCCACGACCCTCATGAAGGCGGCCACCACCGCAGGGTCGAAGTGCGAACCCTCGTCCCGGCGGATCCGGCGCACGGCCTCGAGCTGGCTCAACGCCCGCTTGTAGGGACGGTCGCTGGTGATCACGTCGTAGACGTCGGCCACGGTCACGATCCGGCCCACCAGCGGGATCTCCTGGCCGACCAGCCCCTTGTACCCCTTCCCGTCCCACCGCTCGTGGTGGTATCGGGCAATGACCTCGGCCATGCGCAGCAGCTCGAAGCTGCCCCCGGACAGCATCCGGGCGCCGATGTCGACGTGGCTCCGGATCAGGTCGAATTCCTCGTCGGTCAGGTCGCCCGGCTTCATGAGAATCGCGTCGGGGATGCCGATCTTGCCCACGTCGTGCAGGGGGGCGGCCCGGCGGATGAGGGAGACATGGTCTTCGTCCATGCCCATCTCCACGGCGATCATGGCCGACAGGATGCCGACGCGCTCGGCGTGCTGCCCGGTCACGTCGTCCCGGTACTCGGCCGCGAGGGCCAGGCGGAAGAGGATCTCGGTCTGGGCGTCGTACAGGGCCCGGGTCCGTTCCATCACCCGTTCCTCGAGCTTCCGGTTCTGATCCTGGAGCCGGACGTGGAGCCGGCGCGTCTCGAGGAGGTTGTGGATCCGGAGGAGGACCTCCATCTCCTCGAACGGCTTGGTCAGGAAGTCCTTGGCACCGCCGGCCAGGGCCTGGGTCCGGACCTCGTCGTCCAGGTCGCCCGTGAGCACCAGGATGGGGAAGTACTCCTCGGCCCGGTGCAGGGGACGCAGGATGTCCATGACCTCGAAGCCGTCCATGTGCGGCATGTGGAGGTCCAGGAGCAGCAGGTCCGGCAGGAAATCCGCGAAGGTGGCCGCGGCTTCCCGGGCGTCCGTCACGCCCATGACGTCCGTGTAGCCCGCCCAGCGGAGCAGCTTCAGGAGCACGCGCACGTTGGCCGGCTCGTCGTCGACGACGAGCACGCGGGCGTTCTTGAGCGGTTCCGGGGCGGCGCCCAGGACGGACATGGGTACTCCGACGAACGGCTGGAAGGGAAGGCGTGGGCCTGTCCCTGGTATCGGCCGATCGGTGGTGCGCTTTAGCCGTAACCCGTTCCGTCCGGCCCCTCGTCCACCGGCTTCACGAGCCCCGCGTCGTCGTGCTCCACCCGGTTCACCCGCGGCGACACGGGGTGGCGTGCGAACGTCCCTGCCGGCGCGGGTGCGAGAAGGGGTCGGAGGTCGCCCGGCCCCGCGTCTGCGGACAGCCAGAGGTCCACCGCCCCGGCGGGCACGACCACCGGCATCCGGTGATGCACCGGGTCCACGTCCGCGTTGGCCGCGGCGGTCAGCACGGCGAACGTGGCACCGGCGCGGATGGCGGCCAGCCCGAAGACCCCGCCCTCCGGCGGGTGGAACCAGTAGGGGACCTTCCGGCCGTTGTCCCGGGCCCACTCGAAGAAGCCGTCCGCGGGCACGATGCACCGGCGCCGGGCGAAGGAATCCCGGAACGCGGGCTTCCTGGCCACGGTCTCGGCCCGGGCGTTCACGAAGCCGGTGCCGCTCCGGTCCATGGAGGCCGGGGCGAGCCCCCACCGGAGAAGACCCATGCGACGCCCCCGGGCATCTTCGGCCACCACCGGACAGGCCTGGCCCGGGGCCCGGTTCCATCGCGGCGCGTAGTCGAACGTCAGGGTGGGTACGTCGAAGGCCTCGACCAGGTCGTCGACGGGCGCAGCGAGGGAGTACCGGCCGCACACGGTCAGGCGGGGGGAGGGCCGTCGCCGAGGGTCTCGGGAGGCGGCCCGAGGTCCACGAACCGGGCGTCGTCGAACCGTCGCCGGCGGAGGACCACCCGCGAGCCGGCGTCCTCCTCCTTGCGGAAGCCCAGGAGGTGGAAGAACTGCACCGCATACCAGCGCGCCACGCGCTTGTCCACCACGACGCCGTCGGGCGTGTCGGGCAGGCGTTGCACGCCCGGCAGCCAATGGGCCACGCGATCGACCTTCAGGCGGCGGAGCGCGCTGGACAGCCACAGCCAGAACGGACTGAACTCACGGACCAGGAAGAACCCGTCGTCTCCCTGCTCCTGGTAGAGGGGCATCAGGATCCGCGACGCTTCCCGGACACGGACCTCACCCTTGGCGTCCATGGCCACGACCTCGCCGGCGGCCACCGGCTGGAAGTTCCGGTAGCCGGGCTTCATCCGGAAGCCGTCTTCCCGACCGATGTCGTGGCGGTACCGCATCTCCAGCGCCCGCGGCAACTCGCGGCAGTCGCGGTGGATGCGCTTCCACCCGTCCGCTGCCTCGGGCAGACGGGCCTGCGGGAGCAACCCGGCCGCCGACACGGCGATCCAGATGGCGGCCTCGGCCCGGTCCACGGCCGCCGGCTCGTCGTGCTGCCCGCTCTCGAACACGACCGCCACCAACCCGCGCTGGCCCAGGAACGCCAGCAGCGTTCCGTCCACCAGCTCCTCGAGGCCGAGGATCATGGGGGCGGGGATGTGCGCCGCGAAGTCACGGTTCGGGAGGGTGTCGCCGAACGTGGAGAAGGTCCCGCCCGACCCCGACGTGGTGTGGAGGTCCAGCACGTACACGGGTCCCCGGGCGCTCCGCACGACGCCGTCGATGGCGGCGATCAGTTCGCGTTGCTCCCGGTCCTCCGCCGAGCCCTCGCGGCTGCGGACCAGCACACCCAGCCGGTCGGTGGTCCAGGCACGGTTCAGGTCGCGGTCCACGTAGCGGCGGCCCCGGGCCAGCGCCTGGCGATTGCCCACCAGGGCCACGAACTCGCCGGACATCTCCCCGCCGCGTCCGCGCAGCCGCTCGAGGACGGCCTCGATGCCCCGGACCCCGGCAGTCTCGTTCCCGTGGAGGGCTCCGATGCACAGCAGGGTCGGCCCCGGACGTCCACCACGGATGCGTCCGAGGATCCGATCCCCGGACGACTCCTCTTCGTACGACAACGGCGCCCTACTCCTCCTTCAACCGGTCTTCGAGGAGTTCGTAGGCGATGGGCATGAAGTCCCGCTCGCTCACGATGCCCACGAGCTTCCCGTTCTTGACCACCGGAAGGCAGCTCACCTTGTGGCTCCGCATCAGGTCGATGGCGTCGAGGGTCGGCGTCTCCGGAGCCACGGACACCGGATCCCGCTCCATGATGCGCTTGACCGCCGGCGCTTCCTCACCGTCCCGCTGGTGCAGGTGCTCCGCCATGAGGCGGATCAGGGACCGGTACGAGACGATGCCCACCAGGCGGTGCTCGTCGTCCTCCACCAGGACGTGGCGGATCTGCTTCCGGTCCATGAGGAACGCCACCATCTCCACCGACTCGTTCTCGTGGACGGTGAACAACGACGTGGTCATGTACTGTTCCACGCGCACGTAGTTGAGGCGCCACCCGCCGGCCTCGTGGATGTCGGCCAGGTCCCACGTGTGGACGGGAAGGCCCACCCGCTGGCGGTTGACCAGGGCCGCCGTCACGGCAGCCAGCCGCTCGGCGCGGGTCCCCTGGTCCTTCATCTTCCCCAGCGAGCGCATCATCCAGACCGTGCCGGTGACCCCCGCGCTGACGCGCTCGTCGATCACGCCCAGGTACTTCTCGATGTCGGCCGAGTCCACGCCGGCATCGGTCAGCCCCATCCGCGCCACCGGAATCAGGTGCTCCCGGATCAACTCGCGGGCCGACAGCGTCTTGCCGTCCAGCCAGTGGAACCCGGCCTTGAGGCCCTGGCGGGCGGCCGCCAGGAAGTTCTCCTTGACCTCGTCGAACTCCATCCGCTTGCGGACGTCGCCGAAGGTGGCGGCGCCGCCCATGACCAGCCCGATCCAGAACGCGGCATTGGCCACCTCGTCCACGATGGTGGGCCCCGAGGGCAGCACCCGGCATTCGATGCGGAGGTGCGGCTTGCCGCCGCCCACGCCGTAGCAGGGACGGTTCCACCGGTAGATGGTCGAGTTGTGGAGCTGGAGCGCCTGGAGCTTCGGAATGCCGCCCTGCCGGAGCACCTCCTGGGGATCCTCCTCCTGCTTGGCCGTGAGCAGCACGCGGAACCGCGCCACGTCTTCCTGGAACAGCTCGGTCACGGACTCGTTGACCCACGAGTCGCCGAACCGCACGCGGGGCGCGAGCTCCCGCATGTGCACGGTGGCCGTCCGGGTGTCCACGGACTGCTGGAAGAGGGCGATCCGGGTCTCGTCCCAGAGCCGCTTGGCGAACAGCACCGGCGAATTGACGGCGGCGGCGAGCACCGGCGCCGTGATGAGCTGGGCCACGTTGTAGTAGTGGGCGAACTCGGCGGCTTCCACCTGGAGGTGGACCTGCGTGCTCGTGTTGCAGGCCTCGAGCATGACCGAATCGTGCTCGATGTAGAGCTCGTCGGTGCCCTCGATGCGGAGCTTGTAGGGGTCGCCTCCGCGCATCTTCGAGAGCGCGTCGTTCAGGGCGTAGTAGCGCGCCTTCGGCGTGATGTTGTCGAGGGTCAGGTCGGACTTGGACAGCGTGGGCAGGATGCCTACGAGGGCCACGTCCGCGTCGGCCTCCTTGGCACGGACGCGCACCTGATCGACCAGCTCGTTGAGGCGTGCCTCCACGTCCGAGAAGCACCGGCCCTCCAGCACCCGGGGCTCGACGTTCGCCTCCAGGTTGAACAGCGCGAGCTCCGTCGTGAACGGGCCCTCGAGGCGCTCCAGCACCTCGGTGGACACGGGCGCGGGGCGCCATCCCGGATTGACCAGGAACATCTCCTGCTCGAACCCGATCCGGCGGATGCCCGACTCGATCATGCCGTGTTCGAGCATGTGCTCGAGGGCCTGAAGGTCGCGCAGCAGGGCCTTGGTGAAGAGCCGCACGGCGTCGGGGCCGGTGTGTTCTCCGGATACGTCCTGACCCATTGGATCCTCTGGCGTAGGAACGCCTCCGCAGAGAAGGGCGCCCTTCCGCCGGAGGTCCGGGCGGGGGGAGCCGGAGCGAAGACTCACGCTGATTCTAAGGGACCCGGCGGCCGGCCACTACTCCACGAAGTCGGCGATCTGCTCCAGGGTCTTCTTGGAGATGTCCGGAACGGTGGCGTCTTCGGCCGGATGGCCCACGACCAGGACGAGGAACGGGCGCTCGTTCTCCGGTCGGCCGAGGAGTTCGTTCAGGAACTTCATGGGCGACGGCGTATGTGTGAGGGTGGCCAGTCCGGCGTGGTGGAGCGCGGTGATCAGCATGCCGGTGGCGATGCCGACCGACTCGGTCACGTAGTAGTTCTTGGCCTTTCCCCCATCCTCCGTGCGTTCCCAGCTCTCGGCGAAGATCACGATGAGCCACGGCGCCCGCTCGAGAAACGGCTTGTTCTCGTCGGTGCCCAGATGGGCCAGGGCGTCCAGCCACTCGTCGGGCGCCCGCCCGTTGTAGAACGCCCGCTCCTCTTCCTCCGCCGCCTCCCGGATGCGCGCCTTGACCCGGGCATCGCCGACCACCACGAAGTGCCACGGCTGCCGGTTGGCGCCATTGGGGGCCGTGCCGGCGGCCAGGAGGCACGTCTCGATCACGTCCCGGGGCACGGGGCGGTCCGAGAAGTCCCGGACGGTGCGCCGGCGCCGCAGTTCGTCGTAGAAGCCGCGCGCCCGGGCCCGCATCTCGTCTTCCGGGTAGGCCTGATAGGTGTCGAACGGGAGGAAGCGTGCCCGCTCGGTCATCGGGTCCCCGCGGGCAGGAGGGCCGCGTAGAGCTCCACGAACGAGGGGGTGCCGGCGTGGCGCCGCAGGACCTGCTCCGTCGGCAACCGGAGGGTCTGGGCCAGGAGCCGCACGTTGACCAGGACCACGATGTCGGCGTCGGTCAGGCGCACCTCGCGCCAGCGCGCGGGAGGCAGGGTCCGGTACTGCCCGTACGGGCCGGACAGCGCGTGGGCATCGGCGGCCTCGGGCAGGGGCACGTGGAAGTGGCTCGCGTCGAGCCCGTACCGGGACACGAGGTCGCCCCAGCCCTGTCCGGACCGACGGAGCTGCGCCAGCGCCTCGGCGGAAACCCCGGTGCGTCCGGCCACGAAGAGCACCACCGGCACCTCTTCGGCGTCGAGGCGCCACTGGCGCAGGATCGCCACCTCCCCCGCCGGGATCTCGAAGAACTCCGACACCGCCCGGAAGTAGTGGTCCGCCGCGGTCGCTTCCTGGGCCACCAGAGGTGCCCCGGATCCCGCCAGGAGCAGCGCTGCCGTGATCACTCGTCCGACTCGTCGCACATCATCCTCCCCGATGAATCCTGTCGCTGTGCAATCTTCCCCACCTACCCCGGCGAGGCCAGAGCGTCCCATCCGGCCATGGGCAGGACGCAGGTTCGGGGCCACCATGGAAGCGTGCCACTGTGGCACCCGGCGGCGTGGCACGACTCTTGAAGGCTCAATGGGTCACGGCGCGGCCCGCAGGGCGGCGCATCCCCCCGATACACGGAGGAAGAGATGAGACCCGACGGACGGGACGACGGTCGCGACGATCGCCGCCTCCGTCTCCAGGAAGGGTCGGAGGCGGAACGCGACGCGCGGAGGAGCGAGGCTTCTCCGGAGCTGGTGTTCGACTTCACGGGTCTGGGCGCGCCCGACCTGTGTGACCTTTCCCTGGTACTGACGGCCCGGCTGCAGAGCGGACCGGACGACAACGTCTGGGTCCGTGCGCTCCCGACCGGTACCTGGCGGGTCCTCCAGGCCCTGGGTCTCGACCATCTCTTCCGGCCCTACCCCGGGGCGGAGGACATGCCGAACTGACGGGGGGTACGGTCGCCGGGCGTTGCGCCCGGACGGCCGGCCCCGCTGGTTCCGGCCCCGAACTGCCAGCCTGGCGGTCCGGGGCCGTCTTCGTGGCGCGTCCCTCCGCGCCCGTCTCCTGTCCCCTGGGGAGGACGGAGCTACCCAGCGTCCGGGCCACCCGGCTGGATGCGCAGGACCTTCCCGGGAATCCCCGGCGATGCGCCGTAGGCGGCCCACACGGCCCCGGTGGCCTCGTCCACGTCGAGGTGGCGGACCAGAGCGCCCCGGGTCGGGAGCGGGTACGCGGTGAAGCGCTCGGTCGTCGGATCGAAGGCGTAGACCACATCGCCGTGGCCGGTGCCGAGCCAGACCGTGCCGCGCGTGCGGTCGACCCGGACCACGTAGGGCGCGGCATCCGGGTCGGGCACCGGGTACTCGGTGAACGTCTCGGACGCCGGGTCGAAGCGCACCAGGGTCCCGGCGCCGAAGCCGGGGATCCAGACGGTGCCGTCGGCAGCCAGGTCCGGTCGTCGCGGACCGCTCTCCGAGGTGGGCATCTCGAAGAGCCGGACCGAGCCGTCGGCCGGGTCCAGCCGGATCAGATGGTTGCCCCGGAGCTGGGTGGCCCAGATCACGTCGTCGGCGTCCACCCGCAGGCCGTAGGGGATGGTGCTCTCGGACGTCCACCGCGGGGCCGGCGGCGGGACCTCGTAGCGCGTCACGGTCCCGGTGGCCGGATCGAGGCTTCCGATGAGTTCGGGCGCCACGGTGAAGTGGCCGTTGAACCAGACCCGGCCCTCCGAGTCCAGGTCGATGGAATGGGGGTACATGCCGATGGCGTGGGTCTCCCAGGTGCCCGCCGCCGGATCGTACGCGGCCATCGACTGGGGGGCGCCGAGGAGCACCCACCACCGCCCGTCCGGCGCGACGTCGACGGCCCGGGGATTCGCGTTCGGCACCGGGATGTCCACGGTACGCCACCCGCCGCTCCCGGGGTCGAGCACGTACATGCGGTGGGTGAACATCCCGGTCACCAGCAGGGTGCCCGACGGGTGCACGGCCACGTCGTGCGGGAGGTCGCCGGGCTCCGGCACGTCGTACTCGGTCAGGACGGCCCGGGCCGCGCCGGCCGTGAGGGCGGCAGGGAGCGGGACCGAGCGAGGCCACGGGGCCCCCGCCAGCGCGCCGGCCAGCCAGGCCGCGTCGGCTTCGGGGTCCACCTCCGACGACATGATGGGAAAGCCCGAGCCCTGCCCGGCCATGTTCTGCATCAGGACCAGGGCGTCACGCCAGCTCTCCTCCGGCCGATGGGCTCCCGACAGGCGGGCATGGCGGGCGTTGAACGTGTGGCACCCGCCGCAGTCCACGATCGTCCGGCGCTTCTCCGGTCCGTCCGGAAGCTGCGCCAGGAACGCGGAGGCGGGGGGCTCGTCGTCGGCCGCGGCCG
The DNA here is from genome assembly GCA_040216925.1 of Longimicrobiales bacterium. GTDB lineage: Bacteria > Gemmatimonadota > Gemmatimonadetes > Longimicrobiales > Gaopeijiaceae > JAJCZZ01. The sequence continues at coordinate 10,913 of JAVJOF010000007.1, read as the reverse complement.
GAGCCAGCCGGACCGGTCCTTCCGGCGCCCCGTCGAGGACGGCTCGCGGGGTGGCCTCGGCTCCGGCGCTCCGGAACTCCCACACCCGCCCCGGGCCGACCGCCCCGTCGGGGACGTCGAACGTGCCGTCGGGGGCGGCGTAGACCGTCACCGCCGTGCCGGCCGCCGTGTCGCGTACGGTGATCAGGGCGCCGGGCGCAGGCTCGCCCCGATCGTCGAGGACGACCCACCCGGTCCCGCTTCCGTCGGCGCACGCGCCGACCGCCAGCCATCCCGCCGTGACCAAGGCTCCGACTCCCGTCCGGGCCGTCGCGGCCCGCCGACGTCCCGTTCTGCCCGTTCGCATCGTGCGCTGGTCCACCCTGCCCGCTCTGCCCATCCCCACCTCCCCGATCGGGTCGTTCGTCTCAGCCGGCGGCGTGACCGCCGGATCCCTCCTTCCTGGCACGCTCGAGCACACGGTCCACCCGGCGCCGGGCCGCGGCCAGCGGAGAATCGCCGGCCTCGCCCGCTTCCTCGAAGATCTCCGCGAGGGAGGCTCCGATGCCCTCCACTCGGGCCTCCAGCGCTTCCCCCTGTTCCGCACCCAGCGCGATGAGTCCGAAGGCCATGGCGCCGCCTGCGTTGATCACGTAGTCGGGTGCGTACAGGATGCCCCGCTCGAGCAGCCGACCCGCATCCTCCGGCGTCTCGAGCTGGTTGTTGGCCGATCCGGCCACGACGCCGCACCGCAGCCGCGGGATCGTCCCGGCGTTCAGGGTGGCGCCCACCGCACAGGGGGCGTAGACGTCGCAGTCGGTCTCGTAGACGTCTTCCGGCGTGATGACCGTGGTGGCGCCGACCTCCACCGCCAGGGCGAAGGCCTTGTCCTGGTCGATGTCGGAGAGCAGCACGCGGGCACCCGCCCCCGTCACCAGCCGCGCCAGGGGCTCCCCGACGTCACCGACGCCCTGGATCAGGACCGTCCGGGACGACAGGTCGTCGTTGCCGAACCGATGCCGCACCGCGGCCTTCAGGCCCGCGAACACGCCCAGCGCGGTGTACGGACCCGGATCGATCGGTCCGTCGGACCCCTCGGGCGGAAGCCCCACCACGGCGTCCGGCGCCACCCGGGCGATGGTCCGGATGTCCTGCGGCGTGGTCCCCAGATCCTCGCCGGTTCCGTACGCCCCGCGCAGCGTCCGGAGCAGGCCGCCGAACCGCCTGAGGAGTCCGCGCCGCGCCGCGCCCTCGAGCGGACGCGGAATGGCCAGCACGGACTTGCCCCCACCGTAGGGGAGGTCGATGGCCGCCCACTTGTGGGTCATCCCCTCGGCCAGGCGGAGGGCGTCCCGCAGCCCCTCCTCGGGTCGGGGATAGACCTTCATGCGACACCCCCCCACCGGCCGGCCCAGCGTGTCGTCGTGCAGGGCCACGAAGATCCACGTTCCCGTCGGCACGTCGTACCGGACCACCACGGCCCGGCCGTCCCACGCCTCCAAAAGCTCCGTGAAGCTCTCGTGGCCGAACGCCACCGTCAGCCGCCTCCGCCCACGATGGCGTCGTAGCTCTCCGGGTTCCACTGGGGCCGCTCGTCGGCGTTGGCCACGTCGAGGCCGAGATAGAAGAGCAGGCGGGCGATCCGGGACGCCTTGTCGTGGTCGATCCGGTCCACTTCGTCGTCGCGGCCGTGATAGTCGTCGTGGACGCCGTTGAAGAAGAACAGGATCGGCACGCCCTTGCGGGCGAAGTTGTAGTGGTCGGAGCGGCTGTAGAAGTTCTGGTCGGGCCACAGGTCGTCGATGGCGGTCATGCCCAGTTCCGGGTGGGCCGCGTTGACCCGTTCCAGGGTCGTACCCAGGTCCGAGTGCTCCTTGCCGATGGCCACGATCGTGTCCGGCCAGTTCCGCCCCACCATGTCGGCGTTGAGGTTGGCTACGATCCGGTCCGCGGGCACCGTGGGGTTGTCGGCGTAGTGGGCCGAGCCCCAGAGACCCCGCTCCTCGCCGCTGACCAGCAGGAAGATCACGGACCGGCGGGGTGCGGTGGGCAGGGCCGCCATCGCCTCGGCCACCTCGAGCACCGCCGTGGTCCCGGACGCGTTGTCGTCGGCCCCGTTGAAGATGCTGTCGCCGGATTCGTCGGCCTCCCGCACGCCCACATGGTCCATGTGGGCCGAGTAGACGAGGTATTCGTCGGCCAGGACGGGATCGCTGCCGCGCAGGACGGCCACCACGTTCGGCGCGTCGCCGTCACCCCGGGGCAGGTCGTACCGCTGGATGAATCCGCCGTCGGCGGCGCCACCCTCGAGCCCCATGGACCGGAACTCGGCGGCGATCCACTCGGCCGCGGCCTCCAGAGCCGGCGAGGGCGTGGCCCTGCCCCGCATGGAGTCGTGGGCCAGGACGCCGATGCGGCGGGCGTAGTCCTCGGCCGTGATGGTGGCCACCGCGGCCTCCACCGGATCCACCGGCGGAGCATCCTCGGCCGGTTCGGAGGGACCGCACGCCGTGGCGGCCAGGAGCATGGGAACCAGGACGGACGGGACGGTGGCGCGGATACGGGACATGGGCGTGCGGGCTGGGGCCGAAGGCCCGGGGCACACGGGTGCCCCGGTTGAACCCGAAAAACTCGCGTCCCGGCGCGTCGGGCGAAAGTCGGCCGGACCCCTCAGCCCCCCAGGAGCCGCCGGGCCAGCGCGTCCAGGAGCGCCCGGTCGCTGGCGGCCCGGAGGACGAGCCACCCGGTGGGGCGGTCCACGGCCACCAACGTCCGGCCCTCCGGTCCGGTGGGGGCCAGCTCGGGGCCGGCACCGGGAGGCAGGTGGAACACCTCCAGGGTGTCGCCGCTCTCCAGGCGTTGGAGCACCCGCACGGCGGCCTCGTCGAACCCCGTCACGTCGATCCACGACACGGACAGGACCTCGAGCCCCGGCACCACGAGCGATCCGGGGTCCTCCTCCGCCTTCTGCCGGGCGGACGCCGCGGCTCCTCGCCCGGCCTCCTCGACGATGCGCGCGGCGGGGTCGAGATCCTCCCGCTCGCGCCGCTGCCCACTCGCGGCCGTCTGATCGGCCAGCGTCAGCCGATCCGCCAGACGACCCGGGTCCCGCAGCGCCTCGTCGAGTTCGCGGGCACGGGCCGAGTCCGCACCGGACGCCTGGCGGGCCAGGCTGTCCATGGAGGGGACCGCAGTGCCGGTCACGACCACCGGGGCCAGGTTCGACGGTTCCTGGCGCATGCGGAACGCCGCGTCGGGGGCCGGCGCCGGCCGTTGGACGTCGAGGCCCGCGGGCGCGGTGTCTCCAGCCACGGACTGCCCCCTCTCCGCGGCGGCCGCGTCGGCGGGCGGCGCCTCGCGGGTGCGGCGCGCCGGCTCGTCCGGGTCCAGGCCGCGGAGCCTCGCGGCCGAGCCGGGGCCGGGGGCGTCGGGGGTGCCCACGACCCGCGCGTCCGGGGTCGTTTCCGGAACGTCCGGGGCCTCCCGGACCTCCTCGGCCTCGACGACAGGAGGAGGCGGCGCGGGCTCCGCCGACTCCGGCCGGCTGGTCCGGGCCGCCTCGTCGGCCATGCCCGGTGCCCGGTCCCGCAACACCCATCCGGTGCCCAGCGCCAGTACGACCGACGCGGCCCACGCCATCCGACGCATGCGGCCGATCCGGCCGGGCCGTGCAACCGACCCGGCGCCGGCGGCGGCCCGGCGGCGGAGTTCCTCCAGGGGCGGCATGTCCACCGCGCCCGGTTCCACCAGCGACAGGACCGACGCGGCACGGTCCCGCAGCGCACGCGCCTCGTCGAGGCGTGCCGCGCAGGCCGCGCAATGCTCCAGGTGTTCGCGAACGAAGGCCGCTTCCGACGCCGGGTAGGCGTCGAGCGCTCCGTCCAGGTAGGCGTGCAGGGCGCCTTCATCCACGTGCGACATCGTCATCCCCCTCGAGGGTCTCGTAGGCCTCGGCGAGCCGCTTCCGCGCTCGGGCCAGGGTGGTCCCGACGGCACCCACCGCCAGTCCGGTCTGATCGGCGATCTCGGGATAGCTCTGGCCGGCGTCCCAGAGCAGCAGCACCTCGCGGTCCCGCTCCGCGAGCGCGTCGAGCGCCATCCGGACGCGGTCCCACGTCTCCGCCCGCTCCATCTCCCGGGCCGGGTCGGCATCCGGCGCCTGACGCCCTTCCTCCTCGCTCTTGAGCAGCGTGAGGTGCTTGCGCCGCCGCAGGACGGTCCGGGCCTCGTCGCGGGCCAGGTTGGCCGCGACCTGGAACAGCCACGCCCGGGGTCGCCGCGGCGTGTGCCGCAGCGCGCGGACGAAGGCCTCCTGGGCCAGGTCCCGGGCCCGTTCCGGATCCCACACCTTGCGGGTCAGGAACCGGACCAGTTCCGGGTAGGTGCTGCGGTACACTTCTCCCCAGTCGACGCTCACGGCTCTCCTTCGGAAGTCGGGCGCGTGCGGCCGCGCTTCCCGGTCGGTCTACCCCCTACGTCGGAGTCCGGCTCCCACGGTGCGCATCCACGCCTTGGCGGCCGGTACCGACCCATGTGACGGACGAGCCGGCGGGACTTGCACACGGAGGCCGCCTTCTACTCATTCCGTGTCCGACGGGACACGAGACCCGACGGGACGGATCGGTGTCATCACGCCAGGAGATTCAGGTGAAGATCGTCGTACTTGGAGGGGGAAGGGTCGGGGGTGCCATCGTGCGGGACCTCGCCGCCGTGGAGGACTTCTCGGTGACGGTGGCGGACGTGGACCCGGTGGCGCTGGCCGAGCTCACGGCAGCCGGCGCCGAGGGGATCCCGGTGGACCTGTCCAGCCACGCCGCGGTGGACGACGTGGTGGCCGACGCCGACCTGGTCGTGGGTGCCGTGCCGGGCTTCATGGGCTACCGCACCGTGGAGCGGGTCCTGGAGGCCGGCAAGCCGATCGTGGACATCTCCTTCTTTCCCGAAGACGCCTTCGGCCTCGACGAGAAGGCCCGCGCCGCCGGGGTCCCGTGCCTGGTGGACTGCGGGGTGGCCCCGGGGCTGAGCAACCTCATCTTCGGCCACCTCGAGCAGGATCTGGACCGGACCGAGTCGTTCCACTGCCTGGTGGGTGGGCTCCCGGTGGAGCGCACGTGGCCCTGGAACTACAAGGCACCGTTCTCTCCGGGCGACGTGATCCAGGAGTACGTGCGGCCCGCCCGCCTGCGCCGGAACGGAACGGACACCACCCTGCCGGCGCTGTCCGAGGTGGAACTGGTGGACTTCCCCGGCCTGGGGACCCTGGAGGCCTTCAACACCGACGGCCTGCGGTCGCTCCTGCAGACCTCCGACACCCCGAACATGGTCGAGAAGACCATGCGCTATCCCGGCCACGCGGAACGGATGCGGATCCTGCGCGAGGCCGGCTTCTTCTCCGACCGGGAGATCCAGGCCGCGTCCGGCGCGGTCCGGCCCCTGGACGTGACGGAGGCGCTGCTGTTCGACCAGTGGCGCTTCGAGGAGGGCGAGCCCGATCTGACCGTCATGCGCATCACGGTCGAGGGCACCAAGGACGAGGCGCCGGTCCGGTGGATCTACACGCTGCTGGACTACTACGACCCGGACACGGAAACGTCGTCCATGGCCCGGACCACCGGGTACACGTGCACCGCCATGGCCAACCTGGTGGCCCGGGGACTGTGGGCGGAACCGGGCGTCGCGCCGCCGGAGACGGTGGGACGGAACCAGGCCTGCTACGAGTCGGTCATCACCCACCTCGAGACCCGCGGGGTGCACATCTTCCGGAGGATGGAAGAGCTCTAGCCGCGCCACCGCCCAGCGCCCGGGACCCCGAATGGAGCTCGCGTCGATCCGCTACGTCCTGGCGCTGATCTGGCTCCTGGCGCTGCCGGTCTTCCTGTTCTGGATCGGGCTCCATCCGTTCGTCCGGTTCTGGCGCCGCATGGGCCTGGCGGCCACCTACCTGCTGCTGCTGGCCGGATGCGCCACGGTCAGCCTGCTCCTGTTCGCGTGGCGGGACGCGTTGCTGGCGGTGGAGTTCGGTACCCACCCCGCGCTCTGGGCCGCCACGGCCGTGCTGTACCTCGCCGCCGCCGCGGTGGAAGTTCAGGCGCGGCGCCACCTCCGGACCCGGATCCTGGTGGGCGTACCCGAACTGAAGGGCGAAGCCGGGCCCGCGGACCTGCTCGACCAGGGCATCTACGCCCGCATCCGGCACCCCCGCTACGTCGGGATCACGCTCGGCTACCTCTCGTCGGCGTGCCTGGCCAACTACCTGTTCCTCTGGGCCGCCGTGCCGGTGTTGCTCCTGGCCATCCACACGATCGTGCTGATGGAGGAACGGGAGCTCGTGCTCCGCTTCGGAGACGCCTACGTCGAGTACATGCGGGCCGTGCCCCGGTACCTTCCCCGCCTCGGCTGAAGGCGACCCCGACCGCGGACGGGTAACGGATGCCGGCCATCGGCCGATACTTCGACCCATGTCTCTTCCACGGAACGAAGTCTCCGCGCTCTGCCACGAGCTCCGCACGCCCCTCGAGGCGATCCGGGGCATGGCCGACCTGCTCCTGTCCGCCCAACTGTCCGACGACGAACGGGGCCTGGCGGCCACGATCCTGGTCAACAGCGAGTCGGTCCTGGCCTTCCTGGACGACGCCCTGGAGGAGGGCGGTCCCGGAGGCGATCCGGAGCGTCGCCGCTCCGAGCCGTTCGCGCCGGTGGACGTGGCGGAGTCCGTGGGCCGGGCCCTGGCCCACGCGGCCCACACCCGCGACGTCGAGCTGACCGTGACGGTGGCGGCCGACGTGCCCGATGCGGTCCAGGGCGATGCGCACCGGCTGCGCCAGATCCTGACCAACCTGACGGCCCGCGCCGTGACGTTGAACCGGAACGGCTTCGTCCATCTGGCCGTGCACGTGGCCGCGGCCGACGCGGACTCCGTGTCGCTGCGGTTCGGCATCGAGATGTCGCCGGCGGGGCCCGGCGCAGAGGGCGGCGATCACGCCCGAGGGTCCAGCCCCGTCCTGGGCATCGCCCGGGACCTCGTGGAGCGCCTGGGCGGGTCCCTGGACGTGGAAGACGTGCCCGGAGCCGGCACCCGGACGAACGTGCACCTCCGCTTTGCCGGGACCGACCACCGCTTCCCCGCCAACCGCGCCTCGGACCGCCAGTACCCCGATGCCGTCGGCGTCGTGATCGGAGCCAGCCGGCACCTGGCGGCATCGGTGGGCGCCACCCTCCGCTCCCTCGGAGCCGAGGCACGGATCCTCAACGGTCCGGACGGTCTGACCGTCGCGCTGGAGACCATTCCCGGGCGAGACCCGGTCCTGGTCATGGCCGACGCTTCGGTCGGGATCGAAGGAATCCAGTGGCTGGCGGCGCGCGTGGCGGCGGAGCGCGGCACGGGCCGCCCGGCACGCCTGGAGGTGCTCCTGCGGGCCGGCTCCGACGACGCCGCTTTCGCGGGCATTCCGAGCCTTCGGATCCCCATGGGTCGTCGTGAACTGGCCACGGCCCTGCTCCGGGCCGGCGCCGTGCCCGTCCGCCCCGTCCGACTGGACGCGGCCGACGACGACGGCGAGGCGACCCCCGGCGACGAGGGCGCCCACATCCTCGTGGTCGAGGACGAGCCCGCCAACCGCCGCCTCGTGGAACTGACGCTGGCCCGCGCGGGCTACCGGGTGGACGTGGCGGCCGACGGGCAGGAGGCCCTGGAGGCGATGGCGAAGTCGTGTCCGGACCTCCTCTTCGTCGACATGGGCCTGCCGGACATGTCCGGAAGCGACGTCATCCGCCGGCTCCAGGAGCTGCCCGGAGGCAAGGACGTGCCGGTGGTCATCCTGAGCGGGCTGGCCTACGGAGAGGTCATGGACGAGCTGGACGGCGTCCCCTACACCGCCGTCACCAGCAAGCCCTTCGACGCGGGCGAGCTTCGGGCCCTGACGCAGACGCTCCTCGAAGCGGACCAGCCCCTGGGCGTGTGAGCCCGCCCCCGTTCAGCCGGGCGGCGCCGGCCCTCTGAGCACGGGGAGCCCCCCGGCTTCGAGGGCATCGTCCAGGAGCGCCCACGCGACGAATCCGTCGTCGGAACGGGGCTCCAGCAGCGTGAACGCAAGCCGCCCGAGCGGCTGGTCGACGGACACGTAGGCCGTTCCCTCGGGGAGCGTCCGGACGGTCGCGTCGGCCCAGGCGCCGAACACCGTACGCTCCCGCCGACCCTGGAACTCCCGCGGTGCCGCCGTGGTGGAGTCCACCCGGAACGCCTGCACGGACACCTCGCGTTCGGCGGCGTAGCGGACCACCACCACGCCGTGGGCCTCGAGTCGCTCGATGACGTCGGCCGCCTCGGGAAGGACGTAGTAGGCCGCCGGCGCCGGCGCCGTCTCCGTGGCGGCGAAGCGCCCGTACTCCCACATCGGTGTGGGCACGACCACGTCCCGGCGCAGGAGCATCGGTTCGCCGGTGTAGGGATGGCGTTCCTCGTCGACCTCGCCCATCAGGATGGTGACCCGTGCCGAGGATCGCTCGGGGGCCGCCCGAAGAGCCAGCGAGCGGCCCACCACGCTCTCGCGGTCGGCCGCTTCCACCAGCGCCCGGATGTCCGACGCGTTCTGCTGCGCGTAGTCGAGGATCTCCTCGACGAACCAGAGCGTGCCGCGCACCCGATCCTCGAAGGTCGCGTAGCTGTAGGCTTCGCTGAGGATGGCCAGCCGGTTGCGGAGCCCGAGGTAGTTGTTGTTGAAGCGCGGACGGTGGTCGAACGTGGCCCACGCCATCTCCCCGTCCCGCTCGAACGCGTTGCCGTAGTAGTAGTAGCGCCACCCCCTCTTCTCCTGGATCCGATCCGTGACCGCGGGCAGCCAGGAGCCCCGTAGATACTCGTCGATGGCGGCGGGCGTGTTGGGGTGCAGCGGCGGCGCGTAGGTCAGGTGATACGCGTGCCGGGTACCGTTGGTGGTGTGGAGGTCCACGCCCACGTGTGGATCGTAGGCCGTCAGGAGGGCGACGAGGGCCCGGGCCTCCGGGGAGTCGAGCTTCGTGTGGTCGCGGTTCAGGTCGAGGCCCTGGGCGTTGGGCCGCTGCCCCATGCCCCCGACCGGTCCGTGCTGCCGGGGCCGGTTGCGGAGGTCCACACGCTCGTTCCCGTCGGCGTTGTAGATCGGCGCCACGAGCAGGACCAGCGAGTCCGCCCAGGCGGGATACTCTCCGGCCGCGAAGCGCCGGAGCAGCATGAGCAGGGCCTCCTTCCCGCACACCTCGCCGGCGTGGATGTTGCCCTGGAGGTAGACGCGGGTCTTGCCGGTGGCCAGAACCGAGGCGGGTGTCGCGTCGGGCGCGCCCACCACCAGAAGGGGCAGGCTCCGCCCCTCGTTGGAGTAGCCGAAGGAGGTCAGGTGGATGTCCGGCGAGGCGTCCGCCAGCCCCCGGGCCAGGTCCATGACGTCGTCGTAGCTGCTGGTCTCGCGGAAGTCCGAGCGTTCGGCCCGCGTCAGAAGCAGATCGAGCCCCGCCTGGCCGGCCGCGGGCGTGGCGGTCCACGCGGCCGTGACCAGGGCCAGGGCCAGGGTCCTGAAGGGGTGTCTCGAGCGCATCCGAACCGTCCTTGCCGTGCCCGGGGGAGGGCGGACAAGGTAGCGCCGACGGCCGGGACGAGGCCATGGGAAACGGACTCGCGGACCGCCGAGACACCCCGCTAGCTTCCGCGCGAGCGCCGGAGCCCTCCGGCGCTCCGACGTCTCCCTCCGCCGAGCCACCCTTGGGCGCCTCCCTGCCGGTCTTCTACGACTGCCTCAACTGCCCGTCGTACTGCTGCTCCTATCCCCGGATCGAGGTCAAGCCCAAAGACCTCCAACGACTCGCCCGCCACTTCGGGATCACCCCCGACGAGGCCCGGAGACGATTCCTCAAGAAGGGCGACGAACCCGGTGAACTGGTCCTGCGCCACCAGCCGGACGAGGTGTACGGAAGCGCCTGTCGGTTCCTGGACCTCGCCAGCCGGCGCTGCACCATACACGCAGCGCGCCCGGCCATCTGCCGGGACCACCCCGGCACACCGACGTGCCACTACTACAACTTCCTGATGGCCGAGCGGCGGTACCAGGACGACCCGGACTTCGTGGCGCGGGCGTACAACGTTCCCGGCGAGTGAGGAACGAAGGCCGGAGCGGCGTGCGCATAGGCTGTGCCCCGGACCGGCCCGGAGCCCGCGGTGTAGACCCGTACGCACCCGAATGCGAATCGAACGAAGGAGAACCATGTCCGACGAGCCCACGATCCTGTCCAGGAGCGAGCTCAAGAGCATGATGGATCAGAACGAGAACTTCGTCCTGGTGGAGGTCCTGCCGGAGGACGAGTACGAGAACGGGCATCTGCCCGGAGCGGTCAACGTTCCCGGCGACCGGCTCAGGAGCACCGTGCCCGCCCTGGTTCCCGACCGGAACACCACCGTGGTCGTGTACTGCGGCAGCCCCTCCTGCACCGCTTCCGACCAGGCGGCCCGGGTCCTGACCGACATGGGGTACGCCGATGTCCGGGACTACCGCGGGGGCAAGGAGCACTGGGAGGAAGGCGGCTTCGCGCTCACGACGGAGGAACCCCTTCCCGTCACGGCCTGATCTCCACACAGGTCGAACGCCGAAGGCCCCGGAGGGCGGTGACGCCCCCGGGGCCTTCGTCCATCCAACCCTCCCGTGCCGACTGGCGGCCGGGCGGGCGGCGCCCGTCAGCGCGCCACGTCGAAGCCCGACTCCTCGAGCTCCCGGCGCTTCACGTCGTCTTCGCTGACCACCTGGCCGTCGAAGAGATGGATCGACCGGTCGGCCTCGTGGGCGTAGCGCGGATCGTGGGTGACCATGCAGATGGTGGCCCCGTCGTCGTGGAGCTCCTGCAGCAGCTCCATGACCGCGTTCCCGTTCTTCGAGTCCAGGTTACCCGTCGGCTCGTCGGCCAGGAGGATC
>JAVJOF010000011.1:0-9506 GCA_040216925.1 Longimicrobiales bacterium | reverse complement strand
GAGGTGAGCTGGGTGTATCCGTGTTTCACGGGACTTCCTCCTCTTGGCCGAGACAAAGGAAGCTCCCAAGGTGCATCCCAGCTCACCTCATCGCTCATCCGGGTGAGGCCGATCGTTGCACTTACTTCTTGAATGCGCGCCCAATAACCAAAAGTCCGCGGCTGCGCTCCCTGCGGTCACTTCGCTGGATTCACGGCGCGCGGTGCGCGCCGCGCCGCTGGCACTGAATCGTTGGACGGCATTGTGGCAGACGAGTTTACCACTGGGTCAGGCCAGGTATTCCGATTGCGGCATCGGATAGCCCGGTCGCAGCGTCGCACAACTGCATTGATCGCCGAGACCAAGGGGCGTAGGTGATTCTGATCGTTCGCATCCTTGCCGGCGCACTGGCGGCCTTCTGGCTCGCGGGGGGCGCGCTGGTGCTGGGCCACGTGGTCAGCGTCGGATCGGTTGAGGCGGCCGTGCCGTTGGGCGTCCTGATGGCTGGCAACGGAGTAGCGCTCGCGTTGGTAGCGTCGCTCGTGCTTCGAGGTCGCCCCCTTGTCGACCACGCAGGAGTCCTGCTATTCGCCGCCAACGCCGCCCTCAGTCTGACCGACCAGATCGGGATTCTCGACCTCCTCTCGTTCACCCTCAGCGCCGCCCTCGTCGTGCTCGTGTTGATAGAGGGTAGGTCCCTCCGGAGGGCACAGTCGCCGTAGGGGGCCTGCGCTCCATTTCCAATCGACCCTCCGAAGGCGCGCTGCCGAGCGAGACCCGGACCCCTCGTCGACGTCCACGCCGCCTCCGAGGCCGTGTCCAGCCCCGCGCTTGATCGTGTCCCGGACGCTGGTCCTGGCTCAACTTTGGAGTCCTTCGGGCAGGGGGGCCGCCGCCCGGGCCTGCGGCCGGGTTGGTAGACATGCAGGGTTGCCCCGTTGTAGGGGTGTGAACGACCCGCGCACAGGCGACGCACCGTGGAGATGAACCGCATTCGAGCCGGCGACCCCGAGGCCCTCCGCCTCCTCCTGGAGGAGACGTGGGCGCCGCTGGTCCGGTACCTGACGGCCCGCATGGACTCCCCCGAGGACGCGCAGGACGCGGCTCAGGAGGCCTTCGTGCGGCTCTGGGAGCACCGCGAGCGCTGGACCGAGGGGACGCCCCGGGCGGTCCTCTTCCGTATCGGCCGCAACCTGGCGCTGGACCGGGGCCGCCGCCTCGACGTGCGGCGCCGTTGGGCTGGCCGGGTCCGGGCGGAGCCGCCGCCGGGCCCCACGACCCCCGAGGAGATGTACCGAGCCGGGGAGCTGGAGCGGGAGGTTTCGCTGGCGGTGCAGGCCCTCCCGGAGCGCAGGCGGGACGTGTTCGAGCTGGTCCGCTACGAGGGACTGGCCTACCGCGAGGTCGCCCGGGTCCTCGGGGTGTCGGTCCAGACCGTGGCGAACCAGATGAGCCTGGCGCTCCGGGACCTCCGGGCGCGCCTGGCCACCCACCTGCCCGACGCCGGTGAGATGCCCGACGACGCGAGGTCCAACGATGGATGAGCTGATCCTGAAGCACCTGAGAGGCGAGACCTCGGACATCGAGGCCCGCCAGGTGGAGCGGTGGCGTAGCGCGTCGCCGGCCAACGAGCGGACCTTCCGCGAGACGAAGGCCGTCTGGACGGCGGCGGAGCCGCCCGGTGGGGCGGTGGGCCCCGCGCCCGAGGTGGAGGCGCTGGTGGCGGAGGCCGAGCGCCGGCGTCGGCAGGGCAGGGCCCGGGCCGGGCGGCGGGCGGTGCTCCGGTCGCCGTGGACGGGGTACGGGCTCGCAGCGGCGGCGGTGGCGGGGCTGGTGCTGGTGGTCTCCCGCGGCGCCGAGACCCCGGAACCCGGAACCCTCTCCCCCCTCGAGTCCACCTCGGTGGCGGGAGAGGAGGTGACGATGGCCCTCTCCGACGGGAGCGTGCTCCGGCTTGCGCCGGCCACCACCGTGGAGTTCCCGCCGGACCCGCTCCGGCGCCAGGTGGTGCTGGACGGCCGCGCCTTCTTCGCCGTGAGCGAAGGGGAGCGTCCCTTCGTGGTACGGACCCGCGTGGGCGAGGTGACAGTCCACGGCACGCGCTTCGAGGTCCGGACCACCGGCGGGGAACTCCGGGTGGTGGTGGTGGAGGGGGGGGTGCGGGTGACCGGGTCGGCGGGCGAGGTCCAGGTGCTCCCGGGCCAGGTCGCCTTCCTGGGGTCCGATGGTACGCCCCGGACGGTGGAGCGGGAGGACGTCTGGTCCCTCCTCCAATGGACGGGGGGACTCCTGGTCTTCCAGGAAACGCCGCTCTCCCGGGTGGCCGAGGAGGTGGGCCGGCACTTCGGACGGCCCGTGGTGGTGGACGACCCGGCGCTGGCGGGCCGGCGCGTCACGGCGTGGTTCGGTGACGAGCCGCTGGAGGAGGTGGTGGCGTCGGTGTGCCTGGTGGTGGGCGCCACGCGCTGCGAGGTGGGCGCCGAGGGCGTGTCCCTGGCGCGGTAGGAGGGCCGGTGGGATGAGGACGACGACGACGACGACGACGGTCGCGAGGACCGGGGGAGGCGGAGGATGACGATGGAGCGAGCGATCCGGGGAGGCCGGAGGGCGACGCGGAAGCGGGTGGGCGTGTGCGTGGCGGCTGCGTGGGCCGCCCTGGCGGCGGGCGCGGGTGCGGCCGGCGCCCAGGGGCGGGATCCGGGGCTCCTGGACCGGGCGGCCCGCCTGGAGGTCACCGAGGTGACCCTCGAGGAGGGCCTGCGGGCCCTGCAGCGGTCGTCGGGCGTGGCCATGGCCTTCAGCCCCGACGTGCTGCCCGGGGACCGGAGGGTGTCCTGCGCCTGCGCCGAGGTGACGGTGGAGGTGGCGCTGGAGCGCATGCTGGAGGGGACGGGACTCATCTTCCTGGAAGGCCGCCGGCAGGTGCTGGTGGGCCGGAGGGACGCCGCCGGCGGCTCCGTGGGGTCCACCCTGGTGGGGCGGGTGGTGGAGGCCGGCACGGCACGGCCGGTGCCGGCGGCGGAGGTGGTGCTCCAACCCGGCGCGCGGCGGGGCCTGACCGGCGACGACGGACGGTTCGTGTTCCGCGAGGTGTCCGATACTGCGGTGGTGCTGGAGGTCACGGCGCTGGGGTACCGACCGGCCCGGGCCGAGGGGCGCCTGGACGAGGGTAGGGTGGACGGCGTGCGCGTCGCCCTGGAGCGGGCGCCCATTCCCCTCGAGGAGTTGGTCATCGCGCCGGGGCGTTTCGGCATCCTGGACGTGCGGCCCACGCTGAGCGGGGCGACCGTGAGCCGCGAGGACATCGAGGCGATCCCCCAGCTCGGCGACGACGCCTTCCGGACCCTGAAGCGCATGCCCGGGGTGAGCACCGACGACATCTCCACCCGGCTCAACGTGCGGGGTGGGACCCACCGGGACGTGCTGGTACGCCTGGACGGCCTCGAGCTCTTCGAGCCGTATCACCTCAAGGACCTGGACGGGGCGCTGGGCATCGTGGACGTGCAGTCGCTGGGGTCCATCGACCTGGTGACCGGCGGCTTCGGCGTCGAGTACGGAGACAAGAGCACGGCCATCTTCGACATGCGGACCCGGCAGCCCCCGGCGGTGGGGACCCGGACCACTGTGGGGATGAGCCTCTCATCGCTCTCCCTCGTCAGCCAGGGCGGTTTCCACCAGGGCCGGGGGCAGTGGCTCGCGTCGCTGCGACGGGGCTTCCTGGAGTACGTGCTGGCCGTGGGCGGGGTGGAGGACGAGATGTCGCCGGCCTACTGGGACGTCCTGGGCCGGGCCCAGTACCTCCTCGGCGAGAACCACCTGGTGTCCGCCCAGCTCCTGTACGCCGGCGACGAGATGGGGTGGACGGACGAGGCCAGCGGCTCGCGCATCGACTCCGACTGGACCAACGGCTACGGGTGGCTCACCTGGAGGGCCGCCTTCGGGCCCTCGCTGGAGGTGACCACCCTCGCCTCGGTGGGACGGCTCACCCGCGACCGCGTCGGTCGGGCGCAGAACCCGCGGGGCGGGGTCTTCGCCCCCCTCACGGCCCGGGTGGACGACGTGGCCGACTTCGACTTCGCCGGGGTGCGCCAGGACTGGCGGCTCCGCCTGGCGCCGGATCTGGTGGTCAAGGCGGGCGTGGAGCACCGTGCCATAGACGGGTCGTACGACTACGCGTCGGTGGCCACGCGCTTCGGCCTGGGGGATGACGGCGGCGTGGTGGAGGTGGCGGACAGCAACGCGCTGGCCGTGGTGCCGAGCGGCCGGGAGACCGCGGCGTGGGGGGCGCTCCGAGGGCGCCTGGCATCGCTGGTGTGGGAGGGGGGGGTCCGCTACGACCGCCAGACCCACACCGGCGACGAGTCCGTGACGCCGCGGGTCCTCCTGCGCTGGGACGCCGGGGACCGCACGAGCCTGCGCGGGAGTTGGGGCCGGTACGTCCAGTCCCAGGGACTCCACGAGCTACCGGTGCAGGACGGGGAGGCCACCTTCAGCCCCGGTGAGGAGGCCCGGCAGGTGGCGGTGGGGGTGGAGCGCCGCTTCGGATCGTCACTCACCGTGCGGGCCGAGGCGTACGACCGCCGAACCAACGACCCTCTGCCCGAGTTCGTGAACCTGAGCCGGGAGGTGAACCCCCTCTCCGAGGTTGAGTCCGACCGGCGCCGCATCGAGGCCGACGAGAGCCGGGCCCGGGGGGTGGAGCTCCTCGCCACCTGGGACGGGGTCGGGCCGGTGTCGTGGTCCGCGGGCTACGCCCTGGCCGAGACCGAGAACCTCATCGACGGCGTCTGGTTTCCGCGCACACTGGACCAGCGCCACACCGTGAACCTGCACGGGGCGTACCGCTTCGGTGACTGGCAGTTCAGCGGGTCGTGGCAGTACCACACGGGCTGGCCGTTCACCGAGCAGATCCTGGACGTGGCGGTGCGGGAGAACGACCACGGCAACGAGGTGAACGTGGTGCGCCGGGCCTTCGGGCCCCTCAACGGCGAACGCCTGCCCGCGTACCACCGCCTGGACCTCCGGCTCACCCGGACCGTCACGCTGGCCCGGAGCCGGCTCGAGCTCTTCCTGGACGTGTTCAACGCCTACAACCGCACCAACCTGCGGGGGTGGGAGTGGCGCCTCCGGGACCCGGACCGTGACGGCATCTTCACCGCCCACCGCAGTGCCGGTGAGGAGCAGCTCCCGATCCTGCCCACCCTCGGTTTCCGGTGGGTGTTCTGATGTCAAACCTCCCAGCGGGCGCAGCCCGGACCCGGCAGGGAGGGTACAAGCAGCCGGCCATGCTCGAGCAGATCGCTCGGGCCAACGGGCGGCGTGTCGAGGTCCGGATGATCGCGGAGGGCGGGGCGACACTCGAAGACCTCATCGGGACGGGTGCTCTCGACACATTGCGCGGTGGCCAAGGCTGGCGCCCGGTTGGTGTTGATCGCCCATCCTCGCCATCGGGGGATGCCGATGGCGGACGGTGACGCGCTGATCCGTGAGCCAGCGAGGATCATGGCCTACAGGGATCTTCCGGTATCCGACGAAGGGGCGTACCTGCAGTTCGTGGACCCGGATGGGCCGGACGGTGGAATCGTTCGGAATCGGGTCGTACCTGTCGGAGACTCCATCGTCGGTATCGCGGAGTTTCTCGCCGATGGCGGCGTGTACGGAATCGGATCCTCGACTCTACATCGATCGTCCGACGAATCCGAGCGTTCACCCGATCCAGGCATGTCACGACCATGACCGTTACCGATGCCATTCAGATCGATGCCCCCATCGAGGTCGTATGGGCGGTCACCGAAGACGTGGAGCGATGGCCCGAATGGACCCCGACCATGACTTCGATCCGTCGAGCGGACGATGCCCCATTCGGGCTCGGGAGCTCGCTGCGGATCAAGCAGCCGGGCCAGCCGGAGTCCGTCTGGACCGTGACGGACTACGTGCCGGGCACGGGCTTTTCCTGGGAGACCCGACGACTGGGGTGGGGGATGGTGGCCTCGCACCATCTGCAGAAGCAGGGCGCGGGCACCCGCAACACGCTTCAGCTGCAGGCGTCGGGGATCGTGGCTCGTTTGCTCTGGCCGTTGCTCCGGATCGCAGTGCGCCATGCACTCGTCCAGGAGAACCGCGGACTCAAGGAGCGATGCGAGCAGGAGGCCTCGGGCATGATCAACGCCTCAGCCATCTGACAAAGCAGGTCGATGGCTGGTTGTCCCCCGCGTCACGAAACCGATCGCTGTCCGGTCTTCGAAGTGAACCCACGTCAACCTACCGGAGTGTGCCATGAACCACCGACGCGATCGAGTCGATCTCGATGGCCAGACCATCACGTACACCGACGAGGGGTCAGGACCCCCCATCGTCCTTCTTCATGGCGCGCCGACGACGTCGTATGTCTATCGCCACGTCATCTCCAACCTCCGCCACTCGTTCCGTTGCCTCGCACCCGATTTTCCAGGTTGGGGTGACTCACCTCCCCTGGTGCACGGGGACCCGACCCTCCCGGTCCTGGCCGATATCACCGAGGGGTTCATCCGGGCCCTGGATCTCAGCGATGTCACGCTGGCCGTGATGGATACCGCCGGGTCGTCCGGCGTCTGTGTCGTGCAGCGGGCACCGGATCTCTTCGCGGGACTCGTGATCGCCGACACCTTCGTCTATCCCTCGAAGGACTATCCTGCCGTCCGTCGGATGCTCGGTCTTGCGACAAGCCGCCCGTTCGCGGCCGCTAACCGGCGATTCAATCTCCTTCCTCGACTCGTCAGCCGTTTTGGGGGGCGCGGTCGCCGGCTCACCTTCGAAGAGCGCCGCGCCTACGACCGCGCATTCGCGACCCGTGCGGCACGTGACCGCATCCTGGTGCCGCTCCGCGATCTTCGAGACAACAGCGAGTTCCTCACCGCCATCGCGCGGGGGCTTCCTAACCTGCGACTGCCGGTCCTGCTCCTCTGTGGTGAGCACGACCCCGTCCGACGCGTCGGAGTCCAGAGCCGCCTGGCCCGAACTCTCCCCAGGGCGACCGAGGTCGTCATTCCGGGTGAAGCGCACTTCCCTCACGAAGGTGATCCGGAGAGCGTGGCGGGAGCGATCCTGGGCTGGGCTACCAGCTGTGGGATCGTCCGTGCCGCGGAAGGAGTGGCTCTTTGATGAGCGACGACGGGGTGTTCGAGGACCTGCGGGAGCACGCCTTCAGGGTCGCCTACCAGATGGTCGGCAGTGCAGCCGATGCCGACGACCTGGTACAGGAGACTTGGATCCGGTGGCACCGGACCGACCAACAGTCGATCCGGTCCCCCAGAGCGTGGATCACGACGGTGGTCACGCGTCTGGCGATGAACCACCTGGCATCGGCTCGTGTCCGTCGTGAGCAGTACGTCGGGACGTGGCTCCCGGAGCCGATCCCGACGAACCCGGGCGGATTCGCCACCGGGACGGCCGAGCTGAACCGATCGCTGTCCGTGGCCTTCATGTTCCTGCTCGAGAGCCTCAGCCCGAAGGAACGCGCCGTGCTTCTCTTGCACGGAGTCTTCGGACTTCCACACGCCGAAGTGGCTGACGTGGTGGACGTCACTGAGGCTGCTTCGCGGAAGCTATTGCAGCGGGCCAGAGTTCAGCTTCGCGCGCGCCGTCCTCGCTTCGAGGCCACCGCAGACACGCGCAGGAGGCTGCTGGAGAGCTTCCGCGCGGCAAGTCAGGACGGCGACCTCGACCGGCTCGCTGGACTTCTCGCCGCCGATGTCGTCGCGCACAGCGACGGTGGAGGGCGGGCTCGTGCAGCACTGAGGCCCATCTACGGGCGCGACCGCGTCGCCCGATTCGTCCGAGGAGCGGTGGAGAAGTTCGTTCCAGACGGTGTCGAGAGCCGGATCACCTCGATGAACGGCGAACCCGCGCTGGTGGCTTCCGTTCATGGAACCGTTCTATCGGTGATATCGGTTGAGGTGTCGGACAATCTCATCCAGTCGCTGTTCATCGTCACCAACCCGGACAAGCTGCGTGCGGTGACGATGCCCGTTTCACCGGTGTGACCCAATCGGAGGTTTCTGCTTTGTCGCGTCCCTTACGTGCTCTGGTGCCTTTTCTCACGGCCGCTTTGGCCTTTGCCTGCGGGTCGGCTACGGAACCCGTTATCTGCAGCCAACCGTCGACAGCGTTCACGGACGGCGTCTGCCTCGACTTCTCCGACGCGGGTGGCCTCATCGAACATCGGTCCATCATCGAAGCAGAGGTGGGCCGCACACTCGACCTGGCCAGGCCACTGATCGGTGTGTCCGACCTGCGCATCCGCATCGTGGACGATCGGTCCGGCGTGATTCCTGAGATCGGCATGGGTGGCTTCAACCCGAGTGCCACGGAAGTCCGGCTCTTCGGTGATGCTGAGCGCCCGGACATCGCCACAGTTCTCCGCGAGGAGCTCATGGCCCAGCTCGCCCATGAGATGCACCACGCCATGCGGCGTCGGGCAGTCGGCTATGGCTCGACGCTCCTCGAAGCTGCCGTGTCCGAGGGACTGGCGGACCATTTCTCTCTCGAGGTCGCGCCGGGTCCACCTCCGATCTGGGCTTCCTCCCTCGACCAGGAGGCACTCGACCGATGGACCGGGGAGGTCCTGGCGAGGTCCACGGGCTCATACAACCACGCCCGTTGGTTCCACGGCACCGACCCGGAGATCCCCCGCTGGACGGGCTACGCCGTCGGATTCACGCTGGTCGGCGAGAAACTGGACACCGAGGCTGGCCTGTCGCCATCGAGCCTGGTTGGCGAGCCTGCGAGTTCGTTCGTTCCACCTCAGGGTCAGGTAGGCGCACGCTAAACGCGCATCGCTACGTCCGAGCACGCCGTGGCCCGGCTCGAGATCAGCGTTCAGCACCGTGGACGCGAGCGGGGGGCACGGTACGGAACAGTGGTCGGTAGACGGTGCTGGTTTGCCGCTTGGACCGCATCGGTGGCGCCGCCCGACAACAATGCGGTTTCCGCTTCCGCTCCCTACGTTCGCTCCAGTGAAGCACGGCGCCTATTGGGCGCCGCGCCGGAAACCTCGAAACGTTATCTGCAACGGCAGTATCCAATGCGATACGATGAAGTGGAAGAACTGCTGGGGCGCTTGAAGAGACTCTCAAGGAGGCTCGAGGAACAAAGCGGTGACCGCTTTGAGTGGGACTACACCTTCGACAACGGTGAGACCCACAAGTATGTGGTCGAAGGGCTCAGAGAGCCGGAACTCATTGGGGATGATCTGGCCCACGCGTTCATCTGGTTGTGGAGCCTGAAGGACTACCTAAAGGCATACGAAAGGGCGGAAGGCCGAGATCCTCGTTGGGTGGAGGCGCTCATCGACTCCGATGCAGCCCTTCCGGTGTGTGGGGACATAGCTAATTCTGCGAAGCACGGCATGAGGTGACCCCCAAAGCTGATCCAGGTATTACGGGAGATCCGGGTTGATCGCGAGAGCATCCTCTCGCTGTTGATGAAGTGACCCATACTCCGATGGAGTCAACCAGTCCAGGGAGCTATGGGGACGAACGTCGTTGTAG
>JAVJOF010000023.1:0-53934 GCA_040216925.1 Longimicrobiales bacterium | reverse complement strand
CCGCGACCCCCCCTGCGCCCAACGTGAAGCCGTCTACTGACTGATCAGGCCGGGGTTGGGGCGGCACGGCCCGATCTCGGTCGTTGGCGCTCCTATCCGTAGCTTTGGCTATGGCGTCGTCGCGCCGCCTACGATCTCGGGACGTGGCGCTCCCAACGCGGTACGCTCCCCTTCTTCAGCGACCTGCTAGCAGGTGGGTCCAGACGATGACGATGACGACGAGGAGGGAAACCATGCACGGACGCTCACGGGACCGCGGCGGCCCGCCACCCCGCAGACCGGTCCGCCGGACGGTGCGCCGTCCGGTCCTGACGGCACTCGCCGCTCTGACGTGCGCATGGACGGTGGCACCGGGACAGACCGCCGCCCAGGACGCCACCGCCCTGCCCGACACCGTGGCCCTGCCCGACGAACTCGGCGCGGTGCTGCGGGCGTACGAGACGGCCTGGGAAGCCCGCGACGCCGAGGCGCTGGCGGCGCTCTTCACCGACGACGGATTCGTGCTTCGGCCCGGGTATCCCCCGGTACGCGGCCGCTCCGCGATCCGAACGGCCTACGCCCGGTCGGGCGGGCCGCTGTCCCTGATCGCCTACGACTACGCCGTCGAAGGCGATACCGGGTGGATCATCGGCGGGTACGGACCGGAGCCCGGGTTCCCGCCGGGGGGCAAGTACGTGCTGGCCCTGCGCCGCGTCGAGGGCGCCTGGCGGATCCACGCCGACATGGACAATGGAAACCGGTAGACCGGTCGAAGGGCCGCGGGTCGCAGCGCTGTACGACATCCACGGCAACCTCCCCGCGTTGGAAGCCGTCCTGGCGGAGATCCACGAGGAGGGGGTGGACGAGGTCGTGGTGGGCGGCGACGTGCTGCCGGGGCCCATGCCGGCCGAATGCCTTGCGGCGCTGGCCGCCCTGGACCTTCCCGTGCGGTACCTCCGCGGCAACGGCGAGGCCGACGTGCTGGCCACCCGCTCGGGCGACGTCCCGGCCCGGGTCCCCGAACGCGTCCGGTCGCTCCTGGAGTGGACGGTCGATGCGGTTCCGGACGCCGCCCTGGATCGGGTGGCCTCCTGGCCGGGCACGGTCCCCGGACGCATCGTCGGGCTCGGCTCCGTGCTGTTCTGCCACGCCACCCCTCGCGACGACAACGAGCTGTTCACGCGGGAGACACCCGAGGCGCGCCTCCGTCCGGTCGTGGAAGCGCCCGGCACCGACGTGGTGGTGTGCGGCCACACCCACATGGCCTTCGACCGGGTGGTGGGAGCCGTCCGGGTCGTCAACGCCGGGAGCGTCGGGCTCCCCTTCGGCACGACCGGTGCCTTCTGGGCGGCCCTGGGGCCGGACGTGAGCCTGCGCCGCACGACGTACGACCTCGACGCCGCCATGCGGCGCTTCGAGGACGCCGGCTACCCGGGGCTGGCGGACTTCGACGTGCGCCGACCGCCCGACGAGCGGGCCATGCTCGACCGGTTCGAAGCGGCCGCGCTGGGCGCGATTCCCTAAGGCGTCTCCGGCCGGTACCAGTCGCCCCGGAGCCAATCCGCCAGGAGCCGCATCTGCTGCTCCGTGAGGATCTCCTCGACGCCGAACGACGGCATCTCGTCGTTGTCCGCGCCGTAGTAGGCCGGGTCCGTGGGATCGTGGAGCATGCCCATGATCCACTCCCGCGACCCCCATCCCGTCAGATCCGGCGCAGGCTCGTCGTCCTCGGTCTGCCCGCGGAAGACGTGGCAGCGGGTGCAGTTGATGGATTCGGAAGAGATCAGGTCGAAGCCCTCGGCGATGTCGGCGGCATCCGCCGAATCCGCCGCCGCCTGATCCGGCCGCTCCGACTGGGAGGAGAGCGCCCAGACGACCTTGCGGAGCTGGTCCTGCTGCTCGGCGTCGAAGCCCGCCACACCGCGCTGGACGAACCGGACCATGCGGCCCCGGGCGTGGGCCGTGGCGCCGAAGTACTCCTGGGTATCGACCCGCTCCGGGTCGAGGAGACCTTCCAGCCACGCCCGGCTCCCGAAGCCCGCCAGATCCGAGGCCGCAGGCTCCTCCGCCGGCGCGCCGCCCAGACCGTCGTGGCCGTCGAACGTGTGGCAATGGGAGCAGTTGGCTTCGAAGAGCCTCGGGCCCTGGGTCAACGGGTCGTCGCGCATCATGGCCAGGGCGCCCCCTACGGGAATGCCCATCGGCGACCCGGCCAGTTCGGCCGCCCGCGCGGCGTCGGCCTCCGCCCGCTCCTTGGCGGCGTGGAACGCCGGGTTCGCCGCGTCCTCGGCGAAGGCCAGGCGCGTCAGGACGCCGATGCCCAGCAGAAGGGCCACGAGAAAGCCCACGTTGAAGCGGTGGCCCAGACGCCACCGCGCCACGAACGGCATGGCCGCCACGGCCAGCACCACCAGGCCGGGCACGACGTGGGCGCCCACCACCTCCCACGGGGCCGGGAAGTACTTCAGCCACTGGAAGAGGAACAGGAAGTACCAGTCGGGCCGGGCGGCGGCGTACGGCTCGGTGGGGTCGGCCGGCGCGCCCAGGTGGGCCCCGTTCGTCAGGAACACCAGGAACAGCACGGCCGCCATCACGGCCAGGCTGGCCACGCCGTCGCGGAGCACCTGCTCGGGCCAGAACATGCCGTCGGGCCGGGAGCGGTCGGCGGGCGTCACGCCGTGGCGCCGGAACAGGTACACGTGTCCCACAACCAGCAGCACGAGCAGGCCCGGCAGGATGCCCGCGTGGAGCGCGAAGAACCGGGTCAGGGTCAGATGCCCGTACTCGCTTCCGCCCACGAGGATCTGCTGCATGGCGGCCCCGACCATGGGCGTCATGGCGGCGATGCCCGTGGCCACCTTGGTGGCCCAGTACCCCTTCTGATCCCACGGGAGCAGGTAGCCCGTGAGCGACATCCCCAGGACCAGGAGCAGGAGGGCCAGGCCGAACCAGAAGTTGACCTCGCGGGGAGCGCGGTAGGCGCCGTCGACGACCACCTGCATCAGGTGGAGCACCAACAGGACCACGGTGACCTGCGCCATGTAGTGGTGGATGCCCCGGAGCACCCACCCTCCCAGCATCTGGTTCTGGATGAAGTTGACGCTCTCCCAGGCGCCCTGGGCGTTGGCGCTGTAGGCCGCCCACAGGGCCACGCCGGTCAGGAACTGGACGAAGAGCGCGAACACCAGCGTGCTGCCCCAGACGTAGCGCCACCGGGCCCCTCCGGGGATCCGCTCGTACAACGCGCTCCGGAGCAGCCCACGGTATCCCGTGCGCTGGTCGAGCCAGTCGAAGATCTGCCTCATACGACGGGCGTCTTGTCGGCCCGACCGGTCCGGAAGTTCTGGTAGCGGACCCAGACCTCGTCGTCCCGGACCTCGACCGCCAGCTCATCCATGCCCCGCGGCGCGGGACTGGCGGGGTCGGCGATGCTCCCGTCGAGGGCGAAGCTGCTGTTGTGGCACGGACAGCGGAAATGCGCGCCGTCGTCGGCCACGTTCACGAAGCACCCGGCGTGGGGGCAGACCACGTTGAGCGCCACGACGTCGTCTCCGGTGCGCCGCAGGTACACCGCCCCGACCGGGGTGTCCTGATAGGTGGTCCACGCGTCCTGCCGGTCGGCCCGGATCGTGAACTTCCGCGGCTGGCCGTCGGGGGGCAGCACGGACAGGCGCGTCACCCGGACCAGGCCGCGGTCCTCGGACCTCCGGCGGAGCGGATCGAGGAAGGCGGCGAGCCCTGCCGCGAGAGGCGCCAACGCGGCGACCCCGCCGGCCACGATGGCGGCGGCGCGAGTGAGGAACGTGCGCCGTGCAGGCACGTCGGACGGAGACGGGGTCTCGTCGGTCATTCAGGCAGAGATCGGTGTGGATGGGGTGGGGCGATGGCGCGGCATGGGGAACGCGCTCTTCTCTGGACGAGACACTGGGGCGCCGGGGGACGTTGAGCAACGCGTGGGGGCTGGACCCGCTCCGGCGGACACCCTATATAGAAGACTCTAGACAGGCGGTCGAAGGCCGCCCACGCACGCCCATGGAGCCGACATGAGCCCGTCCATCCGCATGACCTACCTGACCGGCGTCGTGCTCGAGGCCATCGCCTCGGGCTTCCGGTACGGCTTCGACATCATGGACGCCACGGGCATCCCGGACGGCACGGTCTACCCGGCGCTCCGGCGCCTGGAGAAGGCCGGGCTCCTCGACGCCCGGTGGGAAGACGCGACGGAGGCCGCATCCCGGAACCGTCCGGCCCGCAAGTACTACCGGCTCACCCCCGAAGGCCAGGAGGCTCTGGACGCCGCCCGCGCCCGCTTCCCCGGCGTGGGACGCACCTTCGGCGGTCCGGCGGAAGCCGAGGGATGACGCCCCGGCGGACGCTGTCCGAACGGGTGGTGGAGGCCCTGGTGGCGGGGGCCGCCTGGATCGTCCCGCCGGGCCGGCGCGACGACTTCCGGAGGGAGTGGGAGGCCGAGTTCGCCCATCGCTTCCACCCCGATCCACCGGCTTCGCCCCCCGGACGCGCGGCCCGCGTCCACCTGGTCTACCGGGGCCTCCTGGCCGCCGCCGACGCCCTCACGCTCCGACTTCAGGAAGTGACCGTGGACAGTCTGTTCCAGGACGTGCGCTTCGCCGCACGCACCCTCCTCCGCCGACCGGGCTTCACCGTCCTGGCACTGCTGACCATCGCGCTGGGCATCGGGGCCAACACCGCCATCTTCACCGTCGTGAATTCGGTGCTGCTCCGCCCCCTGCCCTACCCCGACCCCCACGAGCTGGTCATGATCTGGGAGCAGGACCGGACGCGGGGATGGGACCGGGTGCCGACCAACGCGGAGGACTTCCTGGCCTGGCAGGCGGGCGCCACCACGTTCGAAGCGCTGGGCGCCGGCCAGAACGCCAGCTTCACGCTGGCGGAGGGCGGCGAGCCGGAGCAGGTGCCGGGCTTCCGCGTCACGGCGGGCTTCTTCCAGGTCTTCGGCGTGGCGCCCCTCCTGGGCCGTCCGTTCGGCCCCGAAGCCAACGTGGACGGCGCCCACCGCCAGGTCGTGCTGTCCCACGCGCTGTGGCAGCGCCGGTTCGGTGGCGACCCGGGCATCGTCGGCACCGCCATCGGGGTGGACGGCGACCGGTACGAGGTCGTGGCCGTCATGCCCGAGGGCTTCCAGTTCCCCAGCGCCGCGCGCATGTGGGCGCCCATCGTGTTCTCCGAGGCCCAGCTCCAGGACCGGAACTGGCACTTCCTCCTGACCGTGGGGCGGGTGGCCGACGGCAGCGACGTGGAGGCCGCCCGGGCCGAGATGCGCACCATCGCGGCACGCCTGACCGAGGACTTCCCCGACTCGAACGACGGGTGGGGCGTGGACGTCTTCCCGCTCCACGGCGAGATGACCAACGCGGTCCGCAGCATGCTCCTGGTGCTCCTGGGCGCGGTGGGCTTCGTGCTGCTCATCGCCTGCGCCAACGTGGCCAACCTGCTCCTCGTGCGCGCGTCGGGGCGGGCCCGGGAACTGTCGGTCCGGACCGCGCTGGGTGCCGGCAAGGCCCGGCTCGTACGCCAGTTGCTGACCGAGAGCGTGCTCCTGGCCGGACTCGGAGGCCTGCTCGGCCTCGGGCTGGCGTACCTGGCCCTGGACCTGCTCCTGGCCCTGAGTCCCATCGTCGTGCCCGGGGGCGGGCAGGTCCGCATCGACACGTGGGTGCTCCTGGCCACCGCCCTGGGGGCGCTCGGAACGGGCGTGTTCTTCGGCCTCGCCCCGGCGGTGTCGGTCTGGCGCACGGACCTCCAGAGCACGCTCAAGGAAGGGCGTGGCCAGGCGGGGGGTTCGGGCCGGCGGATGCGCGGGGTGCTGGTGGTCACGGAGATGGCCCTGGCGCTGGTCCTGGTCACCGGGGCCGGCCTCATGCTCCAGAGCGTCCAACGGCTTCTGGACGTGGACGTCGGCGTGGATACCGACAACGTGCTGGTGACCCAGTTCAGCCTTCCCGGCGCGGCCTATCCCACGCAGGCGGAGCAGGTGCTGTTCTACGACCAGCTCCTGGAACGGGCCGCCGCCATCCCCGGCGTTCGCGGAGCGGCCCTCACACCCCTCGTGCCGCCGGCCAGCGGAGGCCAGTTCCACGTGCGCATCGAGGGCGTCCACGACGCCTGGACCATGGACCTGCCGGTGGCCCGGAGCCGGGGGGTCAGCGTGGACTACTTCGAGGTCATGGGCATCCCGCTGGTCCGGGGCCGGACCTTCACCGAGGCGGACGGCGGCGACTCGGAGCTCGTGGTCGTGGTCGATCAGGCGTTCGTGGAGGCCCACTTCCCCAGCGAGGACCCTCTCGGGCGCCAGATCCGCACCCTGCTGGACCAGCCCCGGCAGATCATCGGCGTGGTGGGCAACGTGGCCAACAGCGGCCTGGGCAACGAGGCGGGCCCCACCACCTACTTCCCGTACCGGCAGCAGGCGTTCGGCAACACCATGAGCCTGGTGGTCCGGACGCAGGCCGACCCCTACGACGCCGTGCCGAGCGTCCAGGAGGCCGTGTGGGGGCTGGACCCCGACCTGCCCCTCGTGGGCGTCGCCTCCCTGGAAGACCGCCTGGCCCAGTCGGTATCCCAGTCCCGGTTCAACTCGACCCTGCTGACCCTGTTCGCCGTGCTGGCCCTGGTCCTGGCCGGGGTGGGCATCTACGGCGTGATGGCGTTCACGGTCACCGAGCGCACGGCCGAACTGGGGCTGCGGATGGCGCTGGGCGCCAGCGGTTCGAGTGTCCGGAGCCTGGTGGTGCGCAAGGCGATGGCGCTCACGGCGGGGGGCATCCTGGTGGGTGTCCTGGCATCGCTGGCCCTGACCCGGGTCATTGCCAGCTTCCTGTACGGCGTGGAGCCCACGGACCCGCTGACGCTGGGGGTGGTGGCGGTGCTGCTCTGCCTGGTGGCGCTCACGGCCAGCTACCTGCCGGCCCTGCGGGCCAGCCGCCTCGATCCGCTCCGGGCGCTCCGGGAGGAGTGAGCCGGACCCGCGGCGTCACATCCGGGCGCGGGGAGTCGTAGGCAAGCAGACGGCATCCCCTCCACCGGACCTTCCCCCGATGCGCTTCCGTGCGACACCCCGCCTGCTCCGAAGCGTGCTTCCCGTGGCGCTGGCGGCAGCCGTCTGGTCGGGCCCCCGGGAGGGCGCGGCACAGACGCCTGGAGCCCCGGGCTGGGCCGTGATCCCGTCCGTGGGCATCGGCACCCTCCACGAAGGGTCGAGCTGGAACTCGGGGGGCATGGAGGCGTCGATCGATCTGGAGCACGTCCGGGCGGTGTGGTCGTGGGCCGCCCGTGCCTCGCTCCGGGGCGTCGGGGTCGCGTGCAGCCACGCCTGCGCCGACGGCGGGGTGTGGCTGGGGGGCGGCGCGACCCGGGCAACCGGCCCCGTCCGGATCGGCGGAGGCGTCGGTGCCTCCGATCACTTTGGAGCCTGGCAGATCCAGCCGTACGCCGAGGTCGGGATCCGCCGGGGGCGCCTCGGGGCGGCCCTTCGCGGGGAGTTCCCCCTGGACGCCGGGGGCGTGTACGTCCCGCTGGTGGTGTCCTGGACCGTGTGGGCCGGGAGGCGCTGAGGGGGCCGGACCCGACCGTGGTGCTCCAGGGCGACTGACGCCGCCCACGACCGCGGCGGGGCGGGTCAGCCCGTGCCCGCCTCCGCAAACGGATCGCCGGCGAAGCGGGCGTGCTCCTTCCGCCTCGACGGATCACGCCACCGGAACCGATGCGCCCACGGGTTCTCGACCCCGTCGAGGACGTCGGCCACGACGTCGCCCAGAACCGGCATGAACTTGAAGCCGTGGCCGCTGCCGCCGGCCATGACCAGCACCCCCGGGCGATCGGGGTGGCGGTCGATCCAGAAGTCCGCGTCGGCCGTGTCGCAGTACAGGCAGAGCCGCCGGGACACCACGGGCGCGTCGGCCAGCGCCGGCAGCTTGTCCGCCAGGAACGCCCGGAGCTGCCCGTCGAAGGAGGGCGGCACCTGCACGTCGTTCCGGGGATCGACCGGCAGCCCCGACCCGTGGTTGGCCACCTTCACGATGCCGTCCGCCGTGACCGGGAAGCCGTACCAACCGGTGCTGGCGATGTCGCCGCCCCAGGTGGGAAAGCGCTCCTGGCGGAACGGCTCGGGATCGTCGGGGCGCAGGTGGAAGACGGCCTGGCCCACGGGCCGGAGGACGCCGTCCAGCTCCGGGAGAAGGGTCGCGGTCCAGGCGCCGGCGGCCACGACCACGCTCCCGGCCCGGAGCACCGAGCCGTCGGCCAGGCGGACGCCGGGCGTACTCCCGTCCACCAGGTCCGCCACGGGTGTCCGCTCCAGGATGTCCACGCCCTCGCTCCGGGCCCGGTCCGCCAGCCACGCCACGGCCCGGCCGCTCTCGGCCCACCCCGCGTTCGTGTTGACGTACCCGTCCGCCCACGCGTCCGGCGCCCAGGCGGGAAACCGCCGGGCGATCCCGGCGGCGTCCACGCGTTCGACCTCGTGGCCCAGCTCCGCCAGCACGCGGCGGCTCTCGTACTCGAAGCCGCCCGGCGCCATGGGAGCCGCGGCGAACAGGGCGAACCCGGTGTCGTGGAAGAGGGGGCGCTCCTGGAGGTCGTTCCACGCCCTCCACCCGGCCAGGGCCGACTCGGCCAGCCGGGCGTAGAAGGCGTCGGAGCCGTAGTCCATGCGCACGATCTTGCTGATGTCGGTGGACGACGCCCGGGGGTGGGGCACCGGCCCTGCGTCCACGAGCGTGACGATCCGGCCCCGGGCACGGAGCGCCCGGGCGGCGGACAGTCCGAAGGCCCCGCCCCCCATCACCAGCGCGTCGGGTGTGGCCCTCACACCCGCTCCGGACGCCCGCCGTTGCGCGCGGAGCGGTAGAGGGCTTCGATCACGGCCATGTTGGCCGCGGCTTCCGAGGCGGGATACCGGACCGGCCGCCCCGAGCGCACGCAGTCGGCGAAGTGCTCCACCATGAGGCGGTACTGGTCCGCCCCCACCACGCGGTGCTCCACCTCCTCGCCACGCCCCTGCATCTCCCGGAGCACGACATCGTCCGTGCCCGGCAGGAAGGCGGCCTCGGAGCGGAGATACCCGTCGGTGCCCGCCACTTCGTAGAACTCCGCCCGCTCCATGGTCAGGGCGCAGTCGAAGTGCGCGGTGGCGCCGTCGGCGAAGCGGATGATCCCGGTCAGTTCGTCGTCGACGCCCCGGTCGGTCCACCGCGCCGTGGCCATCACCTCCACGGGCTCGGCGTCGGTCAGCGTCCGGCTCACGTTGACGCAGTAGCACCCCACGTCCATGAGCGCGCCGCCCCCGAGATCGGGATCGAGCCGGATGTTGTCGGGCTTCTTGAGACGGAACGTGAAGGCGCTGCGCACGGTCCGGATCTCGCCCAGGAGGCCGGTGCGCACCATGCTCACCACCCGCTCGGTGCGGGGGTGGAAGCGGTACATGAACGCCTCCATGAGCAGGACGCCGGCTTCCTCCGCCGCTGCCGACATCTCGCCGCATTCCGCGGCGGTCAGCGCCAGGGGCTTCTCGCACAGGACGTGCTTGCCGGCCTCGGCCGCCCGCACGGCCCAGTCACGGTGCAGGCTGTTGGGCAGCGGGATGTAGACGGCGTCCACGTCGGGATCGTCCAGGAGCGCCTCGTACGAGCCGTAGTGGCGGGCGATGCCATGGCGTTCCGCGAACGCCCGGGCCCGGTCCGGCGTCCGGCTGGCCACGGCCAGAAGCACGCCGTTGGACGACGCCTGGATGGCCGGATTCACGGCCCATCGCCCGATGTTGGCCGTCGAGAGGACGCCCCAACGCACGCGGTCGTTCATCGGACCCTCCGCGCGGCGCGCTCAGGCGTGGCGACCGGCACCGTCCCCACCGCCGTCACCATGGCATGGTCTGGGCTTCGGGCATCTCCAGGTCCCGGTCCAGGGGCAGATCCACCCAGCGCCGCTCCCGGTGGGCCAGCGTGACCGCGTTGATCACCTCCTGCACCCGGGCGCTCTGGGCGAAGTCGCCCTGGTTGGTTTCGCCACCCTCCACGATCTCCTCCATGAAGTTGTGCACCAGGTTGCCGTAGAACGCCGTGCTCCAGTGGTCGTCGGGCTGGGCGCCGGGCGCGAAGTACCGCCGCGGGATCTCCCGCTCCACGAACTCGACGGCGTCCGCCGTGGCGGTCTTGATGGTCTGGATGGTGCCGAACTCCTCCACCAGGCGCACCTGGATGGCGCCCTCCGACCCGTAGATCCGCGCTTCGATGCCCGGGTAGTTGCCCACGGTCACGTAGCTGGACTGCATGGAGAACAGCGCGCCGTTCGCCGCCTCGGCGATGAACATGTCGGCATCGTCGATGTTCAGGCGGGTCCGTTCGCTGTCCAGGTTCGTCTTGCGGCGCATGGGCACCATGTTGGCCAGGGCACCCACCACGCTGGTCAGGTCGCTGCCCACGCACTCCATGCCGATGTCGATGGTGGGGGCTCCGTACCCCTCCAGCGACGACACCACGATGCCCTCGCGCGACGGGTCCGTGCCCCACTCCGGTTCGCCCACGGGGCGGGTCTTGTGGATCCGCTTGTCCATGGGATTGTCGGGATCGAGCCACTGCGAGTTCTGCTCGTAGCCGTTGAAGACGTACGGCGTGCCGACGAAGCCGTCGCGGATCAGGTCGAACATGTACATGACCGCCGGCGCGTACCGGAAGGTCAGTCCCACCTTGGTCTTGAGCCCCTTGGACCGGGCCAGTTCGTGGGCCCGCCAAACGTCACGGTAGTCGTGGCAGACCGGCTTCTCCACCAGGCAGTGCTTGCCCGCCTCGAGGGTGGCGAACACCAGGTCCTGGTGATCGCCCCGGGTGCACACGTCGATCACGTCCAGGTCGTCGCGGGCCAGCATCTCCGCGGCGTCGGTGTACAGGTCCGGAATGCCGAATTCGGCCTGGCGCGCCTCGGCCAGCTCCCGGTCCAGATCGCAGATGGCCACCAGCTCGCTCAGAGGCGAACGGGCGAAGCCGGGAAGGTGGGCCGTCCGCGACCAGCGGCCGGCGCCGATGACGCCCACGCGCAGCTTGTCAGCCATGGGATGCCCTCACGGCGTGTAGGCGATGCAGTCGATCTCCACGCGCAGCCCCGGATCCGGAAGCGACGCCACCTGGACGGTGGTCCGCGCCGGCCGGTGACTCCCGAAGACCTCGGCGTACACCGCGTTCATCCGGTCGAAGTCCCGCAGATCCACCAGGAACACGCCGCAGCGGAGCACGTGCTGGAGGTCGCTCCCGGCGGCCTTGAGGATGGCCTCCATGTTGCGGAACACCTGGCGCGTCTGGGACTCCACGTCGGCGCCCGCCAGCTTGCCCGTGGCGGGGTCGGTGGCGCCCTGGCCGGACACGATGACCAGGCGGTCGAGGGTCACGCCGGGGGAGTAGGGCCCGATGGGCGCAGGGAGGCCGTCGGCCACGACGGCGGTGTGTGCGGGTCGTTCGCTCATGATGTCGGTTCGGGGTGGGGGGATGGAGTGGAGGGATCGACGACGGGACCGGCCCTCGGCGACGTTCCCGCCGGAGCCGCGGCCAGGATAACGCGCCGGGTCCTACGGCGCCTCCGGGAGCGTCTCGGCGTGGTGGCAGGCCACGTGGTGCGGCACGTCCGGCGTCCCGAGGTCACGCCATTCCGGCTCCTCGTTCCGGCACAGGTCGGTGGCGAACGGGCACCGGGTGTGGAACCGACAGCCGGAGGGCGGATCGGCCGGGTTCGGCACGTCGCCGGGCAGCACCACCCGCGCACGCCGGGCCTCGCGCACCGGGTCCGGGATCGGGATCGCCGAGATCAGCGCACGGGTGTAGGGATGGCGCGGCGTGGCGAACACGGCATCGCGGGACCCCAGCTCGGCCAGGCGCCCCAGGTACATGACGGCCACCCGGTCGCTGATGTGGCGGACCATGGCCAGATCGTGGGCGATGAAGAGGTACGTGAGTCCCAGCGCCTCCTTGAGCTCCACCAGGAGGTTCACGATCTGGGCCTGGATGGACACGTCGAGCGCGGCGATGGGCTCGTCGGCCACCAGGAAGTCCGGCTCGGTGGCCAGGGCCCGGGCGATGCCGACGCGCTGACGCTGCCCGCCGCTGAACTCATGGGGATACCGCCGCCCCCACCCCGCTTCGAGGCCGACCCGCTCGAGGAGCGCGGCCACCCGGTCCGCCCGCTCCCCCGGGGCGCCCACGCCGTGGACATCCAGGGGCTCCCGGATGGTCCCGCCCACCGTGTGGCGGGGGTTCAGGGAGGCGTACGGGTCCTGGAAGATCATCTGCATGTGGCGCCGGGTGCGGCGCATCTCGTCCTGCCCGAGGGTGGTCAGTTCCACGCCGCGGAAGCGCACCGATCCCGACGTCGGCTCGTGGAGCCGCAGGATCGCACGACCCGTCGTGGACTTGCCCGAGCCGCTCTCGCCCACCAGGCCCAGGGTCTCGCCGGGGTGGACGTCGAAGGTGACGCCGTCCACCGCGCGGACGGCACCGGTGCGCCGCTGGAGCAGGCCCCTGCGGATGGGGAAGTGCTTGACCAGGTCGCGCACCTGGAGCAGGGGCTCGCCGGCGCTCACGCCCTCTCCTCCACGGCGTCCAGCTCGTTCCACCGCCAGCACGCCGACCGGTGTCCCGGTGC
This sequence comes from Longimicrobiales bacterium, assembly GCA_040216925.1. GTDB lineage: Bacteria > Gemmatimonadota > Gemmatimonadetes > Longimicrobiales > Gaopeijiaceae > JAJCZZ01. Next base: position 41,292 of record JAVJOF010000023.1, on the reverse strand, counting down.
CACGTCGAGGAGGGGCGGTCGCTCCTGCCGGCAGCGCTCCACCACCCAGGCACAGCGCGGCGCGAACGGACAGGACCGGGGCTCCTCGCGGAGGTCCGGCGGGCGGCCCTCGATGGACGCCAGACGGCCCCGGGCGCCGTCGCCGGACGGAAGCGAGGCCAGCAGGCCCCGGGTGTAGGGGTGGCGCGGATCGGCGTACAGGCGCTCCACGCCGGCCTCCTCCACGATGGTGCCGCCGTACATCACGGCCACCCGGTCCACCAGGCCCGCCACCAGCGCCAGGTCGTGGGTGATCCAGAGGATGGCCATGCCCATCTCGGCCTGGAGTTCCTTGACCAGCGCCACGATCTGCGCCTGGATGGTCACGTCCAGGGCGGTGGTCGGCTCGTCGGCGATGAGCACCGCCGGACGGCACGCCAGCGCCATGGCGATCATGATGCGCTGCCGCTGTCCGCCGGAGAATTCGTGGGGATGGTCGGCCAGCCGCTTCTCCGCGTCGGGAATGCCCACACGGGTCAGGAGCGCCGCGGACGCCTCCGCCGCCCGTGCCCGGGAGTAGCCGAGGTGGCGGCGCATGGGCTCGGCCACCTGGCGGCCCACGGTCAGAACCGGGTTCAGCGAGGTCATCGGATCCTGGAACACCATGGCGATCTCCCGGCCCCGGACGTCCCGCCACGCCCTGGGGGACAGGTCCAGGAGGTCGCGACCCTCCAGCTTCACGGAGCCGCGCTCCACGCGCCCGGGCGGGGGGACCAGCCCCAGGAGCGACAGGGCGGACACGCTCTTGCCGGAGCCGCTCTCGCCCACCAGCGCCAGGGCCTCGCCCGCGCGCAGGGTGTAGCTGATGCCGTTGACCGCGTGCACGACCCCGGCCCGTGTGTGGAAGCGCGTGACCAGATCGCGCACCTCGAGGACCGGGTCGGAGGCGCCGGCCGATCCGGCCATTCCTTCGCCCGCCGAGGCGCCGCCGGCCGATCCAGCCATTCCCTCCCCCGCCGACGCGCCGCCGGCCGATCCAGCCATTCCCTCGCTCATCGCGACGACCTCGCTCCGGGGTCCAGGGCGTCCTGGAGCCCGTCGCCGATGAAGTTGACGGCCAGCACGGTCAGGAGGATGGCCATGCCGGGAAACACCGTCAGCCAGGGCTTGGTGGCCATGGTGGCCTGTGCGTCCATCAGCATGTTGCCCCAGGTGGGCGTGGGCGGCTGGACCCCGAGGCCCAGGAACGAGAGCGACGACTCGACGATGATGGCGTTCCCCACGGCCAGGGTCGCCCCCACCACGATGGGCCCCATCGCGTTGGGAAGCACGTGGCGGCCGATGATCCGGAGGTTCGACGCCCCCAGCGAGCGCGCGGCCTCCACGTACGCCATCTCCTTGATGGACAGCACCTCGCCGCGGACGACGCGGGCCGTGGTCATCCAGCTCAGGAAGCCGATCACCAGTGCCATCGAGGTGGCGGTGGCCTCCGTGTACGACGCCAGCACGATCAGGAGCGGCAGGGTGGGAATCGCGTACGCCACGTCGGTGATGCGCATGAGCACGTTGTCCACGACCCGGCCGTAGAAGCCCGCCGCGGCGCCCACGGCGGCCCCGATGCCCGTGCCGAGCAGCGCCGACAGGACCCCGATCAGGATGCTCACCCGACCGCCGTACAGCACCCGGGTGAAGAGATCGCGGCCCAGGTCGTCGGTGCCCATGAGGTGCTCCCACGACGGCGCCGCCCGGATGCTGGTCAGGTCGATGGCGTCGAACTCGTACGGCGCCAGCAGGGGCGCTGCCGCACACGCCAGGCTGAGCAGCCCCACCACGGCCAGCGACACCACCGCCAGGCGGTGCCGGGCCAGTTCGCTCCAGAACGTGGCCGAAGCCGAGGGGGCCGCCGCGTCACTCATACCGGATCCGCGGGTCCAGCACGCCGTAGACGATGTCGGCCAGCAGGTTGAACAGGACCACCATCACCGAGCCGAGGAGCAGGATGCCCATGAGCAGCGGGTAGTCCCGGGCGTACATGGCCTGGATGAACATCCGGCCGATGCCGGGCCACGCGAAGATCGTCTCCGTGATCACCGCGCCGCCGAACAGGCCGGCCAGGTTCAGCGCCATGATCGAGACCACCGGAATCAGGGCGTTCCGGAGGCCGTGGACGCCCACCACCATCCGCTCCGACAGTCCCTTGGCCCGGGCCGTCCGGATGTAGTCGGCCCGCAGGGCACCGAGGAGGCTGGAGCGGAGATAGCGCGACCACCCGGCCACGTACCGGAACGACAACACCAGGGCCGGCATCACCAGGTGGAGCAGGTGATCGCCGAGCCCGCCGGCCCCCACGGTGCCGGTCCCCGCCACGGGGAGCCATCCGAGCCACACCCCGAACACGAGCTGGAGGATCAGCCCGAACCAGAACACCGGCATGGCGATGCCCAGGAACGACAGCCCCGTGCCCGCGTGATCGAACCAGGAATACTGCCGGACCGCGCTCAACGAACCGAGGGCGAACGCGAGGATGGCGGCCAGGAGGAACGACGCGCCCATGAGTTCGAGAGTGGCCGGCAGCCGCTCGAGGATCATCTCCGACACCGGCCGGGTGGTGGAGAAGCTCACGCCAAGGTCGCCGCGGGCGGCGGCCGAGATCCACCGGACGTACTGGACGTGGACGGGCTGATCCACGCCGAGGCGTGCCCGGTACGCTTCGATGACCTCCGGGTCGATGAACCGTCCGGACTCCAGCAGCGCGCCCTCCGGTCCCCCCGGCGCGGCCTGGATCACGGCGAACAACACCAGCGTGATTCCCAGGACCAGGGGGATCATCTGGAGGAGTCGGCGGGTTACGTATACGGTCACGCGCGTGGGTCCGGCGCGTAGATGGGCGGGAGGCGTGTCATCGGCGCCAAGACTACGGCGTCGGACGCTCCGCGTCGACCGCCTCCCGACCGCCGCCCCGCCACCGCCCGAACGACATCCACGGAGATCGTCCATGCAGGTCCGCACCACGCGCCGTTCCCTCCCGACCCTGGCCCTGGCATGCGTCCTGGCTGCGGCCTGCTCGTCCGAGCCGAGCGGGCCCAGCGTCGAACCGCAGGTCATCGAAGAGGTCCAGTTCGCGGCCAGCCTGGGCATCGATCTGAACGAATTCGAGAAGCTTCCCAGCTCGGGGATCTACATCAAGGACCTGATCGTGGGTCAGGGCGAACAGCTGATTCCCCAGGACCTGGCCACCATCGAGTACACGATGTGGCTGGCGGACGGACGGAAGATCTTCGAAGGCCGGCGTACCTGGCAGCTCGGCAACTTCGAGCAACCCCTCGGCCTCGAGTACGGCTCCCTGTTCATGCGGGTGGGCGGCGTGCGCCGCATGATCGTGCCGCCGGCCATCGGATGGGGCGACCAGGGGTCACCCGACGGGCTCGTGCCCCCCGGGGCGATCCTGATCTTCGAGGTGGAGCTCACGGACGTCCGCTGAGGGGGCCTGCCCCTCGGGGCTCCTTGCCGCGGCGCCCGGGCCGGCCACTTCCTGCTCCGGCTCCCGGTACGCCTTCAACAGCGCCTCCCGCCGCGTACGGCTGACCCGGACCACGGTGCCGTCCACGAGCACCGCCTCGAAGTCGCCGTGGGATCGGTGCCGGACCTCCCGCACCGCCCGCACGTTGACGATGGCGGAGCGGTGGGCCCTGACGAATCCCGCAGGCCCGAGCTCCCGCTCCAGCTCCTTCATGCGCCGCGAGACGAGATGGTCGGCGCGGTGCGTGTGGACCCGGACGTAGTCGCCGTCGGCCTCCAGCCACCGGATCTCGTCCAGCGGAATCCGGAGTCCCCCCCGACCGCGATCGACGGCCAGGGCGGGCCGGTCGACGGCCGGGGCGACGTCGTCCGCCGGCGCGGTGTCCGTCGCGTGGACCAGCGCCACCATGGCCAGGTACGCCCCGGCATTCAGGTGAAGCCAGCGCACGGCATTCAGAAGTGCCGCGCCACCGGCCCCCGCGACCGGCTCCCAGCCGAGCAGCACCGCAGCGGCCATGTAGAGACCGTTCATCACGAAGCTCGCCGCCAGGGCGCCGGCGCCATGGACCAGGAGGAGGTGGACGCGCCGGACCCGTCCCCGGCGCATCCGGCGGGCCAGGGCCACCGTGGCCAGGGCGACCGGCACCCACGCCACCCCCGCCAGGACCGGGCCCCGGGCCACCCGGACGCGGGTGCCTCCCGACGCGGCGAAGCCCTCGAGGGCGCCCGCGAGGAGTCCCAGCGCGATCCACCCGACGGCCAGGATCACCGGCAGTCTGGCCGCGAGGACGGACCGCACACCCTCCATCGAACACACGCCTCCTGACTGGAACCGACGAGACGGCGCCAGGCCCCGGGGACCCCGGACCCGGCCTACCGGGCCGGCGCCGGCCGGAAGATGCCGTACTCCGCCACGAGGCGCATCTCCCGGAGGCGGTCCGGATGCGTGGTGGCCGGTACGACCACCCAGCCCGTTCCCACGGGACCGCCGAACGAGCGGACCCACGCGGCGGCGCGCCCCAGTTCGTCCTGTGCGAGGACGACGGACGCCTCGTCCACCGCCACGTACGGCGACCCCAGGAACGGCGTGGCCAGACCCCACCGCATCCCTTCCGGCGTGATGGTCACCCCGTAGGTGTCGGTGTCCCACGCCGAATGGTCCACGCCCAACAGCGTAGTGGGACGGGCGCGGTCGAAGCCCGTCGGCCGGCCCTCGGCGTTCCACGAGGCGGCCAACGGGGGGAAGCCCGGCCACACCACCTTCCCCCCCGCGTCCAGGTAGCGGCGCAGGAGCGAACCGGCGGGGTCGGCGGCGCTGGCCACCGGCTCGGGAATCCCGTCGATCCCGAACACCACCACGCTCGGCGCCCGGTCGGCGATCCGCTCGGCCAGGAACGCCTCCAGGCCCGCCGCGTCCAACAGCTCGTAGCCGGCGTTCTCGAAGTGGGTGGTCAGTCGCCGGTGCCCGGGACCGTAGCCGAACCACGAGTTCTGGCCCTCGGCGTAGAACACGGCGAGGCGGGGGGCCGGGCCCTCGGCGGCCTTCACCGCGTAGACCGTGCCGTCGTCGCTTCCCACGTAGACCCGCCCCTCCCACACGGCCGGTGAGCTGACGATGGGCCCATCGGTGGCCAGACTCCACCGCACCGCACCGGTGGCCGCATCGTAGGCCAGCAGGCGCCCGCCTCCCGAGCCGACGTACACGGTGCCGTCCACGACCGTGGCCGATGAGAACACCAGCCCTCCGGTCTCGTGGACCCACAGTTCGGTGCCGGCGGCCGCGTCGATGGCCCGGAAGCGCCCTCCCGACGAGCGGCCGCTGAACACCCGGCCGTCGTGGACGGCCGCCGAAGCCACCACCCACGCCGAACCGTCTTCGAACGTCCACCGGGTGCGCCCGTCGGCCAGGTCGATGGCGTACAGCGACGCATCCCGGGAGCCGATGTAGAGCGTGCCGTCCACCACGGCCGGCGACGCCTGGATCTGGGTCCGGTCGAAGCCGAAGTCGGCGGCGTCCATGTCCATGCCGGCGGTCTCGAAGCGCCACGTCTCCCGCCCGTCGCCCACCCGCACCCCGTAGACGACTCCGTCGCCCGAGCCCACGTACGCCACGCCGTCCGCCACGGCCGGGGCCCCGCGGATGCGACCGCCGGTCCGGAAGCGCCACCGCTCGGCGCCGGTGGCCGGGTCCAGGGCGTACAGGTGGCCGTCGCCGGAGCCGACCAGCACCGTGCCCCCGGCCAGAACGGGAGACGGCAACAGGTAGTCCCACCCCTCGTGGCCCCAGGCCAGCGGCAGGTCCGGCCCGGTGGCCACCCGCCATGCCCGCCGACCGGTGCGCCGATCCACCGCGTGGATGGCGTTGCCCCGGGCGGCCACCACCACGAGCGATTCGGTCACCAGCGGCGCGCCCCCGAGCGGCGCCCCGGCCTCGTACGACCACCGGAGCGACCCGTCGACAGCGTCCAGAGCGTAGAGCCGTCCGTCGGTGCTTCCCACGTGGACCACCCCGTCGGCCACCGTCGGCGAGCCCCGCACGGGGCCGTCCGTCTCGAAGGCCCACGCCAGCCCACCGAGGCGCTCCACGCCCCTGGTGTCCACCACCCCCGTGTGGTCGGGGCCTCCCCGGAACTGCGCCGGCACCGGCTGGGCGTCGAGCCCGCCGCCGGCCACGAGGATCCCCAACACCACCCACCCGACCCGTCCCGTCATCGTTCCTCCCCGTTGCCGCTCCCGGACGGGGCCCGCCCTGCGGACCCCGGGACGCCGCACCCCGGCGCCCGACCGGAAAGCTCTACGGCCGGGCCGGGCCGCCGTCAGGGGGTGGCAGCGGCCGATCGGTCAGCCGGTACCTGCGGTCGGCGGACCGGTACCCCCCTCCGGCGGGGCGCCGACGCCTCTTCGGCGACCACCCCGCCCTGGCCTACTCCAGCCGCCAGCTCCAGACGTTCCAGAAGCTCCCGAAGTTGGTGCCGCTGCCCATGTAGCCCTGGATCCGGTCGCTGACCAGCTCCGGCACCACGTTGAAGTAGAGCGGGAGCATCCGGTGGGACTGGGCCAGAAGCACCTGCACCCGGTCCAGGGCCTCCTTCCGCGACGCGAAGTCGAGGTAGCGGTCGGATTCCTCCATGACCGCGTCGAGTTCCGGATCGCAGAGGCCCGTCATGTTGTTCGGGCCGCCACAGGCGTACAAACCGGTCACGCTGGGGTCGGCCGGCAGGAACCAGGCGGAGATGAGCGCCTCCCAGTCGCCGCTGCGCCAGCGCTGCGTCCAGGCGGCGCTCTCCAGCGTTTCGAAGCGCACCTCCACACCGATCTCCTTGAGTTGGGCCTGGACCACCTGGGCCACGGCGATCCGGTCGGTGGCCCCGGCGCGGTTGAGCATGGTGAACGAGAACCGCCGGCCGTCCCGCACACGGATCCCGTCGGGCCCCGGCGTCCACCCCCGGGCGTCGAGCATGGCGCGGGCCCGGTCGCGATCGAACCCCGGCGAGGGCACGTCCGCGTTGTGGTACGGGCTCGTGTGGTTGATGGGCGAATCGGCCAGGATCACCGTGCCCTGGAGCAACTGGTCGGCGATGGCCTGGCGGTCGATGGCCAGGAACAGGGCCTCCCGGACGCCCGGGTCGCTGAAGAGGGCCCGGGCGTTGTCCGTGTTCACGGACAGGTCGAGGTGCATGAACGAGTTGCTGCTGACCAGCCGGACGTCGTAGCCCTCCAGGGTGCGGGCCTCCTCGACCTGGGTGGGAATCAGGCGCGCGAAGTGATGCTGCCCCGCCTTCACCGCGTTCAGCCGCGTGTTGTTGTCGGGGATGAACGACCAGACGATGCCGTCGATGGCCGGCACGTCGCCCTCGCGCCAGTAGTCCTCGTTGCGCTCCACCCGGATGTATTCGCCGGACCGCCACTCGGCGAACCGGAAGGGCCCGGTGCCCACGAGGGCTTCGCCCCGGTTGTAGGGCGTGTAGTTCACGATCTCCTCGGTGGTCATGCCCCCCAGGACGTGCTCGGGCAGCATCGCCTCGAACAGGCCGGTCGAGTATCCGTAGGCCGCGTCCCACGTGAAGACCACGGTGTGGGGGTCCGGCATGGCGCAGTCCACGATGCCCAGGTACTCGTGGCGGTTGTAGACCTGGGATCCCGCGCTGCTCACGAAGCGCCAGGTGAAGCAGACGTCCTCGCTGGTGAAGGCCTCGCCGTCGTGCCAGCGCACGCCCTCCTGGAGGGGCCAGGTCATGGCCACGGTGCCGTCGTCGTTGCGGACGATCAGCCCGTTCTCCTCGGTGGGGATCTCCCGGGCCAGGACGGGGATGTACGTGTTCTCGTGGTTGGTGGTGACCAGGCCCTCGACCATGCTGAACTGGATGTCCACGAGGTTCTGGCTCGTGAAGGCGTTCAGCACGTCGATCTCCCGCTCGTACGCCACGCGCAGGATGTTGCCGTCGGGTCCTCCGGCGGACCCGCCGGCGTCGCCGCCTCCCGCGCACCCGCCGAGGGCCAGGGCCGCCGCCACCGCGAGGGCCCGGCCCGAGGCGCGAGCGCCCGCCGGGACGCGGGCTCGTCCGGCCCGCGCCCGGCGACGCGACGATTCGACGTCGTCGCCCCGCTCCATCAACGCCGCCCCGGCATGGCGCGCTCGGTGTACCCCTCGGGGATCTCGAACAGGGACGGGTCCACGCCTCCCGTCTGGACGTCCGTGATCTCGGTCCGGGTCCTCATGATGACCGACTGGGTCATGGCGGCCTCGCCGGCCTCGTCGGGCTCCGCGTTCCGGCCGCGCCCGCCGAGCAGCCCGCTGAGCCCCCCCAGGGCCTGCCGGGCCGCGTCCGCGGCGCTGGTCGGGGAATCGCCACCCTCGGAGAGCGGCTGGTCCGACCCGGCCAGGACGGCCTCGACGTCCAGCTCCTGGTCGGGCGGCACCATGACCATGTGCACGGTGGTACGGATGGCCATGCCGTCCATCTCGGCCAGCTCCTCCGCGTTGCGCTGCATGGCCTCCGTCATTCGGGGATCGACTCCGGGCATGGCACCCATCGCGCTCATGTCCGGCATCCCTCCCGCCATACCGCCCATCATGGTGCGCCCCCACTCCTTCATGGCCTCGGCGCCCGGGACGTCACTGCTCATCCACATCTCCGTGACCACCGCCATGAGGTTCTGGACGGTGGGGGGCGCCCCTTCGGCAGCCTCTCCCTCCACCGGCTCGAACTGGAGCGTCATGATCACCTGCTCGGCCTCGTAGCCCGAGATCGTCTCGGTCCGGCCGGTCCGGTCCATCTCGATCCGGGCGTTCAGGGTGGCCTCGGGCCGGTCTCCGGCCTCCCGCTCCATCTCCACGGCCATCCCGCCCGCGTCGGCGCGCATCCCGGCCATCATGTCGCCGAAGTTCATCCGGGTGAACGTGCGGGCCTCGTGGTCCAGCATGATCATGTCGCCCGACGCCATGTCGAGGATGCTCGAACGGTCGTCGGCCGCGTTCAGGATCTTGCTGCCGAGCACGTAGGTGCGATCCACCCTGGGATCGCCCATACCGCCCATCATCGACATCATCCGGCCCATCATCCCGGCCATCTCGGTGTGGGTGGTCTGGACGAAGCGGAGTTCCTGGGCGGACGACGACGGCGCGGACACCACCAGGGCGGCGAGCACGACGAGCGGAAGTCGGGTCAGGCGGGTCATGGGAGGGTCCTTGGGCGACGGCCGGCGTCGGGGTCGGCACGGCTGCCCGGAGCGAGGATGGTTCGGAACGTCAGGGCCAATCTTCCCATCGAACGGCGGCGGCGAAACCCCGTCAGGAGAAGAGCGCCACGGAGTCGTTGGAATGCATGCGGCCGTAGAGGAAGCGGACGAAGTCGGACCGGCGGGACGGTTCGGCGGCCCGCCAGGCCGGCGCCACGGCCGCCTCGCCCCACCAGTACGACCAGATCAGGGCGGCACGGGGCGGGGCGTCGATGAAGGCCATCCGGTTGGTCACCCACCCCTCGCCGCCGGTCAGGGCCTGGCCCCGCAACCAGTCCGTGACCTCGGGGCGCGGCCGGCCCAGGCCGTGGAGGCGCCACGCCGCCCCGGTGCCGATGGCTGCCCGGTGGCGGGTCAGCCGGTGCTGGACGCGGTCGTCGTCCGTGTCGAGCCATCCGGTCATCTCGAGCCCGGTGTCGGCGATGCCCTCGAAGACGGACGAACTGGCCGTGTTGACCACCGAGAGCAGGACGTCGGCGGGAGCCGTACCCTCCCGCGCCCAGGTCTCGCGGAGCTTGAACTGGACGTAGTGGCCCGGGCACCCCTCGTGGACGGCCAGGTGCTTGAGACCCGGTCGGGTCAGGACCGGATCGACGTTGAGCTGCACCGTGCGATTCAGGTAGTCGCACCGGGCGTTGTACGACGTGCCGGTCACCGCGGCGACACGCATGCCGTCGGAGCGGGGCGCCGGGATCTCCACCACCCGCTCCTCCGTGCGGGTCCACGCCTCGTGCAGGAGTTCGGCGGACACCTCCTCGACGGCCTCGGGGGGCACCCGGTTCCGCTCCTCCCAGGCGGCGCACTGGTCCGCCAGGCTGCCGTGGTAGCCCATGGCCCCGAGCAGGGAACGCAGGTCCGCGCGCAGGGCGTCGACCTCGGCGTCGGCGGCCGGGGCCGCCGGCACGTGGAGGAAGCCCGTGAGCTGCTCCCGGAAGTCGAGGCCTTCCCGGCGCCACCGCAGGAAGGCCCGCGTGGACACGGCCAACTGGTGGTAGTAGACGCGGCGGTCCTCTTCGGGCAGGCCGGCGGCCCGTGCCTCCAGATCGGTCCAGGCCGCCTCGGCGTCGGCGTAGCTCCCGTACGGCGCCGGCGCGTACCGGCCCTCCGTGTCCATGTTGAGGACGGCCAGCCCCGTCTCGTCACCGCTCTCTTCGCGGTACAGGCGGTCCACGCCGAGGATGGCGGGCAGGACCTCCTCGCCGAAGGCCAGCGTGGCGTCAGACAGCATCGGGCGTCCAGGTACGGGTCATGTCGGCGGCCACCAGGGTCACGGGTACGGATCCGTAGGAGAGGAACGTGTCGTGGAAGGCCCGGAGGTCGAAGGCGCTTCCCCACCGGGCCGAGAGATCCCGGCGCAGCCGGTGGATGGTGTCGGTTCCCGTCAGGTACATGACGGCGCCCCCGGGGAACATGCTGTTCTTGACGGCTTCGCTCCGGGCAGCCGCTTCGGACATCCCGGCGTGCTCCCGGTAGAAGGCGGCGGCCTGGTCCAGGGACATCCGCCCGCGGTGCATCTCCACGTCCACCACGGCCCGGGCGGCCATGCGCACCCGTCCGTGACGCTCGGCATAGGCCTCGAGGGGCGTCAGCCCCCCCATCTCCCCGATCAGGTCGGTGGCGTAGCAGGCCCATCCCTCGGCCATGGTGCCGCCACAGGTCATGGCGATGCGCGCCGCGGTGTCCACGGCCGCCATGCGCCCCACCCGGGAAGCGGCCCGGAACGCGTGCCAGTTCTGGACGTGGTGTCCGATGCCGCCGTGGTGCACGACGTGATTGAGCTTGATGACGCTGTCGTTGGTGGCCCGGAGCAGCGCCTCGCGCTCGTCGGCCGGCGCGTCGGGGTCCACGGGCAGGACCAGGTAGTCGTGGACCGGCGGGCGGTTCACGGCGGCCGGCGACCGGTAGAAGAGGAAGTACAGGTAGGGCGCGGCCGCCCGGGACCACACGGGCCGGGGCACGTAGCGGATCGGGAAGTCCGGCCAGGTCAGGAGGTCCTTCCGCTCGGCCAGGGCGCGCACGTCGTCCCAGGACTCCCGGTACGCGTCAAGGTATCCCTCGGGACTCGGGTGGTGATCGGCCAGCCGGGCCAGGGCGTCTTCGGGGGTGTCTGCGTCCACGTCCGCGGCGTGGGCCTCCGCCCAGGACCGTGCCGAGGCCATCTCCTGGCGCGCGTATGCCACCAGGTCGTCGGCCGACTCCGTCAGGAAGTGGCCGCCCCGGAGGTAGAGGTCGAGGGCCTCCTCCCCGGCCGCCACGTCCGGAACGGCCCGGGCCAGGAGGTCCGACTCGAGCCACGCGAGGTGCCGCGCGAACGCCGTCCCCGCCCGGTCGGCGGCCCCGCGAAGGTCCGAGGCGCCGGGGCCGAGGTCCGCCACCAGCGCGTCCACGCCGCTGCCGCAGAACTCGAGGGCGCCCTGGCACTCCCGCATGGCCCGGCGGGTCCACTCCGGAGGGGCGCGCCGGACCCGGTCACGGGCTTCGGCCAGGTACGCGGCCACGGCGTCCAGCCTCCGGACCGCCGCGTCGATCCGGTGGTCCGCGCTGCCGCCGTGGTTCAGGAACAGGGACAGGACGCCGAACACGGCCTCGCCCGTGTAGTGCGCGGGATTGCCCCGGTGCACGTGGGCGCCCGTGTACTCCCACCGCTGGGCCTCCAGGAAGCCCCGGGCCAGGCGCACGTCCAGGGCCTCGGCGGCGGCACCCGGCCGGCGGGCGGAGCCCGATCCCACCGGACCGTCCGTCGGACCGGCCCCGGCCAGCCCGTCGCTGGACGCCAGGAGCGATTCGACCTCGGCCAGCGCATCGCCCAGACCCGACCCGGTGGCGTCGGGAAGGCGGTGGTCGTGGTCGTGGACGCCGACGAACGTGGCGTTCACGGGTCGGTGCCGGTAGTACGACGCGAAGAAGCGGTCGAGCCAGGCGGATTCGGCCGAGGCGGGTGTGTCCATGAGGTCTCGTCGGGGGGGTTGCGGCGACAATGAGTAGCCGGGGTGCGCAACCTCCGCCACCGCGTACCTTCCTGCCATGACCGACACCCACGAGACGATCCTGATCGCCAGTTGGCTGGAGCCGGAACTGGTGGACCGCATCCGCACGGCGGCCCCCGACGCCACGGTGATCCACGAGCCGGACCTGCTCCGGCCGCCCCGCTACCCGGCCGACCACACCGGCCGGCCGGTGGAACGTACGGACGCGGAGGAACTGCGCTGGCAGGAGCACCTGGCCCGGGCCACGATCCTGTTCGACTTCGACGTGACGCACCGCGACGATCTGCCCGAATGCGCCCCGGCCGTGCGGTGGATCCAGGCCACGTCGGCGGGCATCGGCCAGTTCGTCCGCCGCCACGGGTACGCCCGGCGGATGCCCGACACGGTGTTCACCACGGCCAGCGGGGTCCACGCCCGGCCTCTGGCCGAGTTCGCCGCCCTGAGCATCCTGGCCCACGCCCGGAAGCTGCTGCACACGCTGGACGCCCAGCGGCGGCACCACTGGGAGCGCTTCGCCGGGACCGATCTGGACGGCCGCACGGTCCTGGTGATCGGGTACGGGACCATCGGCCGGGAGGTCGGGCGGTTCTGCCGCACCTTCGGCATGACGGTCCTGGGGGTGAAGCGGACGGTGGACGGCATCGACCCGGAGTCCGTCCACGCCCACGAACTCCATCCTCCCTCGGCCCTGGACGCCCTGTGGCCCCGGGCGGAAGCCGTGGTGCTGGCGGCGCCCCACACGGACGACACGGTGCACGTGCTCGACGCGGAGGCGCTGGCCGCGCTCCCCAGGGGGGCCGTGGTGGTCAACATCGGCCGGGGTGCCCTGGTTGACGAGCCGGCCATGATCGCCGCCCTGGAGTCGGGTCATCTCGGCGGCGCCTACCTCGACGTGTTCGCGGACGAGCCGCTGGATCCGGAGAGCCCCCTCTGGGACATGCCCGGCGTGCTGGTCAGCCCCCACTCCGCCAGCACCAGCGACCGCGAGAACGAGCGGATCGTGGACCTGTTCTGCGACAACCTGAGGCGGTGGCAGACGGGGCGGCCGCTCCGAAACGTGCTGGACGTCGACCGGCTGTACTGATCCGACCGACGGGGGAGCCGTTGCCCCGACCCGCCTCCATGGGCAGCTTTCCGGTGCATCGCCAGCCGTTCGCCCCGACCCTGTGGAACCATGCCCACGTACGACTACCGCTGCCCCGCCGGCCACGACTTCGAGGTCTTCCAGAAGATGTCCGACGAGCCGCGCCATCCCTGCCCGGAGTGCGGGGAGACGGCGGAGCGGATCATGTCGGTCGGGCAGGGCTTTCTGAAGGGTGGCGGACCCAAGGGCGAGCCGCCCCACGCCCCCAGGGACATGACCGAGCACGGCTGAGTCGCGGGATTCCCGGCGCCCGCCGCGCGGAGCGCCGACCCGGCAGGACCCACCCCAGCGGGAGTTGCACCATGTACCGTCGCCGATCGCGCCACCCCGCCCACAGCGCTGCCCTGGCGCTGATCGCTGCCGGCCTCCTGGGCTGCCAACCCGCCCCGCCACCTGCCGACGAGGTGTCCGAGCCGCCGCCCCGCGACCTCCTGGCCGATCTGGCCACCCAGACCGATCAGGCCGAGGAGAAGATCCTGGGCCTGGCCCGGGCGATTCCCGAAGAGGACTACATGTGGCGCCCCGCGTCCGGCGTCCGGTCGGTGGCCGAGGTCCTGATCCACATCGCGGCGGACAACTACTTCCTGCCCCTGCTCATGGGCGTCGAGGTCCCGGCGCCCACCGGCATCACCCTGGACTTCGCCACGGTCCAGGCCTACCAGGACCGGGACATCCCGAAGGAGCAGATCGTGGCGGAACTGGAGGAGTCGTTCCGCTTCCTCGACGGGGCCATGGCCGAGACCCGGGGCGACCTGAACCGGCCGTTCGAGTTCGGCGGCACCGAGTTCGAGGTGGGCTCCATGTGGGTCATGGCCATCACCCACCTTCACGAGCACCTCGGGCAGATGATCGCCTACGCGCGCTCCAACGACGTGACGCCGCCGTGGAGCATGCCCGCGGGGTGAGCGACTCCGATGCCGCCATGCGCGCCTGGTTCCTCGGCCCCCGTGCCGAGAACGCCGACCTGTTCGAGCGCCTCCTGACCGAGGCCCTGCGCGACCACGTCTTCTGGCGGAGGAACCACCACCCGGAAGATGGCTTCACGATCTCCGAGTCCGACAAACGGACCGCCGGATACGATCGGGCCGTGGCCACGCTGACCCAGGAGCTCCTGGGCCTTCTGGCCGAGCTGAAGCAGGGCGTGCCGTTCTTCAGCGGACGGTACAAGGGGCACATGAACTACGAGCAGACCATCGCCAGCCAGATCGGCTACTTCGCGGCGATGATGGTCAACCCGAACAACGTGGCCGTGGAAGGCTCGCCGGTGACCACCCGGATCGAGCTGGACGTGGCCCGCCAGCTCGCCGGCATGATCGGGTACGACGTCGACACGAGCTGGGGACACCTGACCAGCGGCGGGACCGTGGCCAACCTCCAGTCCATCTGGGTGGCCCGGAACGTCCTCTACTTCCCGCTGGCCGTGTACGGGGCCGCAGGGACCCTGGGTGTGGACCTCGAGGTGGAGACGCCGGACGGACGCATGGCGCCGCTCCGGAGCCTGGACCTCTGGCAGCTCCTGAACATCGGCAACCGTCAGGCCCTGGACCTCCAGGAGCGCCTCTGGGCGTCGGCCGAGCCGGCCCGGGTGCGGGCGGCGCTGGCCGAGCACTCCCTCCACTCCCAGGGATACCAGGAGTACCATCGGCGGCTGGCCCGGGAGTTCTCGGACCCGCTGCCCGCCGGCGTGGTGATCGTCTCGGCCACCGCCCACTACTCGTGGGAGAAGATCGTCCGCGCCCTGGGCATCGGCTCCAATCAGCTCGTGTACGTACCGGTGGATACCCGCTACCGCATCGATCCCGACGCGCTCTGGGACACGGTGGCCCGCCTGACCGACAGCCGGACGCCGATCCTGGCGTGCGTGACCGTCAACGGCACCACGGAGGAGAGTGCCGTGGACCGCCTCGACCAGGTGGTGGACGTGCGGGCGCGGGCCGAGCGGGAGCTGGGCACCACGTTCCATCTCCATTCCGACGCCGCGTACGGCGGATACGCCACCGCCGTGATCCGCGACGCCGAGGGGCGGACACGGAGCGGCGAGGACATCCGCGCGGCCACCGGCATGGCCTGGCCCAGCGACGGGTGGGTGGCGTCCATGGAGGCCCAGGCCCACGCCGATTCCGTCACGGTGGACCCCCACAAGCTCGGCTACATCCCCTACCCTGCCGGCGCGTTCCTCCTGCGCGACAAGCGGGCGCGCTCGCTGGTGTCCATCGACCCGCCGTACCTGACGCCCGCGGCCGGCACCGACGACGGCGAGGACCTGTTCCTGGGCAAGTACATCTTCGAGGGCAGCAAGCCCGGGGCGGCCGCCGCCGCGGTGTGGATGAGCCACAAGGTGCTGCCCCTGGACGAGCGTGGGTACGGCCACCTGGTGGCGCGCACCGTGGCCGGGGCGTACAAGCTGCACCGGACCCTGTCCGAGGCCGACATCGGCCCGTTCCGCCTGGTGCTCCTGCCCGAGCCGGACATCAACATCGTCTGCTACATCGCCACCCACGACCGCCTGGACTCCCTGGCCGACATCAACGCCCTCAACGAGGGCATCTACGCCCGGATGAGCCTGAACACCCCGGGAGCCCGGCCGGAGTACATCATCACCCGGACCCGCTTCCACACGCCGATGTACGACGGTGCGGTGGACCCGCTTCTCGACGCGCTCGGCGTGTCGGTGGACGAATGGAAGGCCGACGGGTCGGGCGGCCTGGTGGTGCTCCGATCCACCGTGATGGACCCGTTCCTGGGCGCCGGCGCCGGTCCCGACCACGCCGCGGGCCTCCTCGGCGCCATCGAACGTGCCTGCCAGGGCGCGCTGGCCGATCTGCCCCACCCCACCACTGCCGACACCTGATGCCCGACACCACCTGCACGCTCATCGACCTGATGGACCTCGAGCCCATCGAGCACAACATCTACCGGGGCAGCAACCGGGACATCGGCACGGGCCGGGTCTACGGCGGGCAGGCCCTGGCCCAGTCCCTGGTGGCGGCCCGGCGCACCGTCGAGGACGACTGGCCGGCGCATTCACTGCACGGCTACTTCATCCTGGAAGGCGACCTGTCGGTGCCGGTGGTCTACTTCGTGGACCGCCTCCGCGACGGACGGAGCTACGCCACCCGCCGCGTCACGGGCATCCAGCACGGCGAGGCCATCTTCAACATGTCGGCGTCGTTCCACCGACCGGAGGAGGGGCTCTCCCACCAGATGGAGATGCCCAGCGTGCCGCCGCCCGACGCGTTCCGGACGGAGCTGGAGAACATCCGGGAGCACGCCGACGAGATTCCCGAGTCGGTGCGCGGCGTCATGACCCAGGAGCGCCCGCTGGACATCCGCCCGGTGGACGCCGTGGACCCGTTCGACCCCAAGCCCGGCCTGCCCCGGCAGATGTACTGGATCCGCACCATCGGCCGCCTCGGCGACCAGCCGCTCCAGCACCAGGCCATCATGGCCTACGCCTCGGACTTCGGCCTCCTGGGCGCCGCGCTGCGCCCCCACGGGGTGACCTACCGCGACCCCTCGGTGCTGGTGGCCAGCCTCGACCACGCCATCTGGTACCACCGCCCGTTCCGCATCGACGAGTGGCTCCTGTACGTGGTGGACAGCCCCTCGTCCGGCCACGGTCGCGGGTTCTCCCGGGGCACGTTCTTCACGCAGGACGGCCAGCTGGTGGCCAGCGTGGCCCAGGAAGGCGTGGTGCGGCAGCGGCGGAAGTAGGGCACCGGGTACCCGCTGAGCCGGCGTCCGGTCAGGCGGGCGGCTCCGTAGCCGTCGGCTCGATGCCGGCCCGTTCCCGAAGCGCCGGATCCGCTCCGGCCCAGAGCGCTGCCAGACGCCGGCGGGCCTCCGCCGCGCCCGCCTCGTCCCCGGCCGCGGCCCGCAGTTCGGCCAGGGTCTCCAGGGCCGGGCCCAGATCTCCCGACACGCGGTGCACCCTGCGCGGATGCCGGTAGGCGAGGTACGCCTCGAGGACCACCGCGGCCGAGTCGGGCCGGCCCGCCCGGCGGTGCGCCTCCGCCAGGTCGGGGAGGTAGTCGATGGCCTGGACGGTCCCCTCCACGGCCCGCTGCAGGCGCCCGACCGCCGCCTCGGCACGCCCACCCGCCAGGTCCACGCGGGCGCGGGCCAGCTCCGGTGAGTAGTCCTCGGGATCGCCGCGAGCCTCCAGGGGCTGGGCTTCCCACGCCTCGACCATGCGCAGCGCGCCGGCCGTGTCGCCGGCGGCAGCCAGGGCCGCCGCCACCCGGGGCGCGAGGGTGGCGCCGGACCGGAACACGTCCAGCCCCGGACGGCGGAGCAACGCATCCAGCTCGGCCAGGGCGCCCGCCGTGTCGTGCATCAACGTGAGCCGGGCCTCGCTCCGCCGGACCACCGCGCGTCCGAGGGCATCCAGAGCGCCCACGGCGTCCAGATCCCTCTCGACTTCCTCGAACAGCCG
The DNA here is from genome assembly GCA_040216925.1 of Longimicrobiales bacterium. GTDB lineage: Bacteria > Gemmatimonadota > Gemmatimonadetes > Longimicrobiales > Gaopeijiaceae > JAJCZZ01. The sequence goes on along the minus strand of JAVJOF010000023.1, from coordinate 23,489 downwards.
CTCCGCGTCCTCGAGGCGCCCGCGCGTCAGGGCCAGATGCCAAAGGAGTCGAGTGGCCTCCGCCCGGATCTGGGGGCTCTCGGCGTAGCGGTCCACGACCTGCCGGGCCTCCTGCTCCGCGGCGTCCCACCGTCCCTCGGCTCCGAGCAGGCGGGCCCGCTCCAGTTCGGCGGACGCATCGCCCCCCAGCTCTTCGATCACGCTGTCCAGGGTGGCCATCCCGGCGTCCGTGCGTCCCTGGAGGTACAGGGCCCGGGCCAGATTCTGCCGGAGCAGGGAGGCGGCCCTCCCCGACGAGGCGGAGGAGACACCCGTTCGAAGCACGGCTTCGGCCTCGGCCGGTCGGTCCTGGAACAGGAGGGCCAGGCCCAGGTTGTTGAGGGCCGCGGAGTGGTGCGGATCGACATCGAGGACCCGGCGGTAGGCCCGGGCCGTCTCTCCCGGATCGCCGAGCACGTACCAGTGATACGCGGCCTCGGCCAGGCGGCTCTCCACCGGCCCCAGCCGGTCCCGGAGTTCGTAGGCGGTTCGGGCGGCCACCGCGGCGCGCCCCCGGTCGCCGCGCATGTTCCACAGTGACACCGCCAGCGACCGGTGCGCCGCCGCGAAGTCCGGGTCCAGCTCCAGGGCCTCCTCGAGGAGGGCCACGACCTGCGCCTGATCGCCTCCGGAGCGTCCCATCTCGTAGGCACGGGCGTACCGGCTCAGCGCGGGGAACGACGGGGTGGCCACGTCGGGAAGCGGGCGGGCGGCCCCGAGCTGATCCACGGACTCGCCCAGCTCGTCGCGCACGCGTTTGGACAGCCGGTCCAGCGCGGCGATCAGCGCCGTGGAGTCCGGGGCGTTCTCGCGGAGCGCCACGACCGTGGCGCCCTCCGACGCGTCCAGCACCCTGGCCGTGAGCAGGAACCCGCCGGCCACGGCTGCGACATCGCCGGCCACCACGGCGGCGTGGCCGTCCCGGAGAGCGATCTCCCGGGCCACGTCCTCGGCAAGCCCCGCCCCGGGGTCGCGCTGCATCCGCTGGAGCGCCCCCTCCACCTCGTACGCCTCCACCAGTCGGAACGCGGGGGACCGGAGGAGGTCGATGCGGAGGGCTTCCGTGACCACACGCGCCAGGTGGGCGTCGGCGCCCTGGGGCTGGAAGTCGGCCAGCACCACCGACCGGGAGGCCGCCGCCGGATCGCTGCCGAGGCCCCGGACCACGCCCAGGGCCACCAGGCCGCCGGCCACCACGACCGCCGCCGCCACCCCGGCAGGCACCCGGTTCCACCGGCTCCCCTGCCTCGGGGACCCCGCCGAGCCGGCACCTGGCCGCAGCGCTCCGCGCAGGGCCGCCGCCACTTTCGCCGCGGTCGCGAACCGGGCCTCGGGGTCCTTCGCCAGACAGCGCTCCACCACGACGGCCAGTCCCTCCGGCACGCCCGCCCGGAGGGTCCGGAGCGGTGTGGGCGCGTCGTGGCGGATGGCGTGGATGACCGCGTCGGGGGCCTCGGCGCCGAAGGGTCGCACCCCCGAGAGCAGTTCGTACGCCACCACGCCCAGCGCCCACACGTCCGTCCGTCCGTCCACCTCGCCCGTCCGCGTCTGTTCCGGACTCATGTACGCCACCGTGCCCCGGGGGCGCCCCGTCGTGGCCAGGACGCTCGCGCCCCGGGCGATGCCGAAGTCCAGGATCTTGACCGTGCCGTCGGCCGTGACCATGAGGTTCTCCGGCTTGACGTCGCGGTGGACGATGCCCGCCGCGTGCGCCGCGGCCAGCCCGTCGGCCACCTGGGCCAGGACCTCCGCCGCCTCGGCAGGCGGCACCGGTCCGCGGGCCAGCCGCTCCCGGAGGGTCTCCCCCTCGTAGTAGGCCATGGCGATGTAGCGGCCGTGACGGCTCTCGCCGATCTCGTAGACCGTGCCGACGTTCGGGTGGTCCAGCGCCGACCCGGCCCGGGCCTCGGCGAGCAGGCGATCCCGCGCCGCCTCGTCGGCCTCGACCTCGGTGGGCAGCACCTTGATGGCCACCGGCCGGTCGAGGTCCGTGTCCCGGCCCAGGTAGACCACGCCCATGCCGCCCCGCCCCAGCGTTCCGACCACCTCGTAGCGGCCCAGGCGGTCCGGGGCGGGGCCGGCGGGCTCCCGGCCGGCCGGGTCCCCGGCCTGGTCGAGGAGCACGCCGGCGCGGTCCGCGTCCAGCGCCGTGAGGAATCCACTCGGCGGACCCCGCTCCAACGTGTCGTGGGCCGCCAGCAGCGCCTCGACCTGCTCGCGCAGCGCCGGGTCGTCGGCCGCTTCCGAGGCCAGGACGGCCACGCGACGCTCCGGCTCCAGGTCGCGGGTGCGGTGGAAGAGCGCTTCCAACCGCTCCCAGGACGGCTCAGCCATCGGCGCGGAGCCGGTCGAAGAGCCAGGCCCGGGCCAGCGCCCAGTCGGACTTGACCGTCCGGGCGGAGACGTCCAACGCAACGGCCGTCTCTTCCACGCTCATCCCCCCGAAGAACCGGCACTCCACCACCCGCACCTGACGGACGGACCGCTGCTCCAGCTCCCGGAGGGCCGTGTCCAGGTCGAGGAGTTCGGAGGCGTATCCGTCCACCGACACGTGCCGCTCCTCGAGGGTGAGATGGGCCACCGAGCCGCCCCCTCGCTTGGCCGCGTGGCGCTTGCGGGCCGCGTCGATGAGAACCCGGCGCATGGCCTGGGCGGCCGCCGCGAAGAAGTAGGCCCGGCCCCGGCGGGTGACCCCGTCGTCGTCCACCATCCGGACGTACGCTTCGTGGACCAGCTCGGTGGTCTGGATCGTGGCGTTGCGCGCCTCCCGGGCGAGCTGGCGGTGGGCCATGGCCCGGAGCTCGTCGTAGATGCGGGGCACGAGCGCGTCCACCCCCGGTGCCTCGGCGGCTTCCATGGTGCGGAGCAGTGCGGTGGTGGAGGTCATGCGCGCAGGGTGCCGGCTGAGGAGGACCCCGAACCATAGGTCCCGGCGCCGCGCGGCGGCAACGCGTCCACCGGGCCGCGGCGACCCGGTTGCCCCTGTTCGGCGGTTCCTGCGCAGGAAGGGATGACGGGGCACTCCCGCCCACACTCGTTCCGACCGATGGAGGTCTTCCGATGAACGTCCCGACCACCCCCCTCCTTGCCGCCGCCATGATCCTGAGCGCCGGGATCGGCTGCGACTCACCCACCGACGCCGGACCCGACGACGTCGAGCTGATGCGCCAGGCCAGCGCCGCGTACACGTCGGCCGAAGCGGCGCTCGCCGTCGGCTTCGTGCCGCTCAGCGAGTGCATCGCCAGCCCGGCCGGAGCCATGGGATTCCACTACGGCATGCCCGCGCGCCTCGACGACGCCGTCATCGACCCCAACGCGCCCGAGGTGATGCTCTACGAGCCCCAGGCCGACGGCAGCCTCCGCCTGGTGGGCGTCGAGTTCATGATGCACCAGGACGCCTGGGCCGCGGCGGGGAACACCGAGGCGCCCACCATGGCGGGCCGCGCGTTCGACCCGCCCAACCCCAACCACCCCGACCCGATGGTCCGGCCGTTCTGGACGCTCCACGCGTGGGTCTGGCAGGAGAACCCCGAGGGGATGTTCATGCCGTTCAACCCCGCGGTGAGCTGCGGCTGACGCGCGGCATCGGCCGCAACGAAACGAACGGTGGGGGCGGCCACCCGACCGCCCCCACCACCTGGCGACGCACGGCCGTCGAAGGCCGCATTCCGATCGACCCGGCCGCCATCGACCAGGACGTCACTTCCCCTTTGAGATCGTTCCTTCCAGCCGCGCCTCGGTGTCCTCGGAGCCTACGCGACTGCTCGTCACGCGCACATGGCCGGTGGCGTCGTCGAAGCGCCCCGTGCCGCCAACGACGTCGAACCCACCCTCGGACGTCACGGCTACGACACCAGGTTCCGGGAAGGTGACCTCCCACATCTGCGGATCGGCGGGATCCATCTGCAGCCACACTTCGTCTCCGTTGGCCGCGATCAGGGTCATCCGTGCGGTGGCGGAGACGAGGGACAGGGGCCCCGTCGGTACGATACATGCGCTCGCGTCGCCCGAATATCGGCCCAGATGGGTCGCGTTGCCTCGGACGATGATACTGCGGCCAGCCAGCTGTCCGGCATCGCAGGCGACCCCGCTGGCGTCGGCGGTCTGGCTGACGTGGCGTCCGCGGAAGGGCTGGGCGTGCGACGACTTGTGCCCGAAGGCCAGGACCTGCTCGGCCGGTTCCGTCGGGAACTCCGTGCACCCGGCCATGAGCACGCCAGCCAGGATGAGTGGGATGGGGCGACGCATGATCGACTCCTTGGTTCAGATGGGACCCCTGGTCGCGACTGTCTTGCGAATCTGGCCGCCGGCCCTTCCCTTATTCTTCCTACGCTGCGACCGGACTCTCCCCTGAGCCCGCACCCCTGGGCAGGGAGCGTTACTTGCCTCGATTGCACCTTCTCGGTGGACTCGAGCTGATCGAGGAAGTGGACGGCCGGGATGTACCGGTCCCACTCCAGCCGAAGCGCGCGGCCGTCCTGGCGCACCTCGCCCTCGCACACCCGAGACCCTGGCATCGCCGCGACACGCTGCTGTCGATGTTCTGGCCGGAGTCCGGCGACAAACGCGCCAGGAGTGCCCTCAGCAAGGCCATCCACTATCTGAGACGGTCCGCCGGAGCGGACGCCGTGCTCAGTCAGGGCGACGAAGAGCTCCGAACGGGCCCGGACCGTCTCTGGTGCGACGCCGTCGCCTTCGAGGAAGCGCTCGAGCAGGGCCGGCTCGAAGACGCGGTCGGCCTCTACCGCGGCGATCTGATGGTGGGGTTCCATCTCTCGGGCGCCGTGGACTTCGGCCAGTGGCTCGACGCTGAACGGAGCCGACTTCGCGGCTTGGCCGCCCGCGCGGCATGGGCGCTGGCGGATGCGGCGGAGCAGGAACGCAGGCGCACGGAGGCGGCCAGGTGGGGCAGGCAGGCCGTTGCGTGGTCCCCGACCGACGAAGTCGGACTCCGCCGCCTGCTGGAGCTCCTGCACGGTAGCGGCAATCGAGCCGAGGCGATCCGCACGTTCGAGTCCTACAGAAAGCGGTGGGACGAGGAGTACGGCATCGAGCCGTCCGAGCAGACCACCGCCCTGGTCGACGCCATCCGCGAAGGATCCCTCGAGACTTCGGGCGAGGACGTGCCCGCCCTGGAAACCAGGGTACGCGATGCGGTCGAGCCTGCGCCGGTCGCCGCACCCCCGCCCGGGGTGTCCCCGGTGGGTCCGCCGCCTCCACCCGTCACCCGACCACTCGTACCGACGCCGACTCCCCCGGGGGCCCGTGTACCTGCGATACGCTCGCGCCTGCTCTGGGTCGTCGGTCTGATCGGCATCGCGGGCTTCGTTCTCGTGCAGCAGCAGACCGACCCGGCCGGCGCCAGGCAGGCACCGGACCTCCTGGCACCTGGCGGACGCGTCGTGCTGGCCGACTTCGCCGACTTCACGGACCAGAGACTCGGACCCGTCGTGACCGAGGCCCTACGCGTCGACCTCGCGAACGCGCCGGCCCTGGCCCTGCTGGACCGGGCGGACGTCTCGGCGACCCTCGAGCGCATGCAGCGGCCGCGCCGCGAGGCCCTCGTCTTCGAGGTTGCGCGGGACGTCGCGGAGCGGGCCGGAGCGGAGGCCGTGCTCGAAGGCACCGTCTCCGCCGCCGGCGCAGGGTATATCCTGACAGCGGCGCTGCGATCCACGGTCACCGGGCACACGCTGGCGTCCTTCCGGGTCGTGGCCGACGGCCCTCACGAAGTCATTCCCTCGATCGAAGCGCTCTCCCGAAACATCAGGGCCCGGGGAGGGACGCCCCTGGAGACCCTCGAGAAGCCGCAGTCCCTCCAGCAGGTCACGACGAGCTCGCTCCAGGCGCTGAGGCTCTATACGGACGCGGTCCGGTCGTTCGACGAGTCGGACGACCGGACCAGGAGCGCGCACCTGCTCGAAGAGGCCCTCGTGGAGGATCCCGGATTCGCCATGGCCTGGCGCCTGCTCGCCGTCGTCCACCAGGGAGGCCGGAACCCGACGCGCCGGAACGAGGCGATCCGTCAGGCGTTCGAGCACCGAGACCGCCTGCAGCCCATCGAGCGTCATCACGTCGAGGCGATGTTCTACGGGCTGGAACAGGATCCTGCCCGGAAGGCCCAGGCCTACCGGGACGTGTTGCGCATCGACCCGGACGAGCCGCGTGCCCTCAACAACCTGGCCTTCCTCTACATGCTCGCGAACGACTTCGAACGAGCAGAGCCGTTGCTACGCAGAGTCGTTGCCCGAGGAGGTCCCTCCAGCGGAGCGTACCTGAACCTGGTGTCGATGCATCTGGCCCAGGGGCGCGGCGACGAGGCGATGGCAACGCTGAGCGCGTGGGAGCGGGACTATCCGGGGGTCGAAGTGATCGAGGCCCGCCGCTTTGCCGTCGCGTTCGTCCAGGGCGACCTGGACGCCGCCGCCCGCCACGCCGCACGGAGCGTGGATGACTGGACGGACCCGGGCGCGATCGGACGCGGACTCGTACAGCAAGGACGGCTGGCGCAGTGGGCCGGTCGCCTCGACGAGGGTCGGCAGGCCTTCGCCGACGCGCTCACCCACGCGACCAGGCAAGGCCCGGCGGAGGCCTGGTCCACCACGCTGGAGATGAGCTATCAGGAGGCACTCCTCGGCGACCGCGCGTGGGCCGCCGCCCAGGTCCGCGACGGTCTACGCGACGCGACGTGGGCGAGCCTCGAACCCCGCGCGCGGCGCTACGGTCTGGCCGCGCTCACGCTCATGTTGGCCGACGATGTCGACGGATTGAACCAGGTGATCGAGGAGTGGAGGCGCGACCTCCCGGACACCGACCGCCCCGAGCGAGACGCGCCGGTCGTCGACGCGGTGGCCCTGTCCTCGCGGTTGATGTCCGGCTCGGAGGAAGGCGCCGTCGAGTCGTTCGACGCGTTCATGCGCGCCGCGGACTGCGCCGCCGACCCGTGCCGAATCGTGTTCAAGGCGTGGTTCTACGACCTCGCGGGTCAGACCCACCGCGCCGTCGCCCTCTTCGAACGGATCCGGTCGGGCGGCTACCTGGGATGGGGCACCAACACCGGTGAGCGGGTCTGGGCCATGACCCGACTGGGGCCTCTCTACGAGTCGCTGGGCGATTCCGCGAAGGCCAGGGAAGCGTACGAGCGCGTGACGGTCCAATGGGCCGAGGCCGACGCGAGGGGGATGGCGACCGTGAAGCACATGGAGGAGCGACTGGCCGCAGCGAGCCCGCCGGCGGTGGGCCCACCGGAGACCACGCCGCGGCCTCGGTAGGGACGGCGGCGCCCACGGCGGGGCGGCCGAAGCCGCCCCGCCTCCCTCAGCTGATGGTCCGCTGCCACTCCGTCAGGATCTTGGGCGCGTCGGCCAGGAGCGCGTTCAGCTCCGCGATGAGCCCGTTGACGATGGCGCTCAGCTCCTCGGCCCGCTGGGCCGCCGCCACCTCGATCTCGCCGAGGACCTCCATCTGGCCCTCGGTGGGGCGGGCCTGGGGCCCTTCGATGCCCCGGACCACGAAACGGAGCTGCTCCACCAGGCGGGGCCAGTCGCGGTAGTTCATGCCGTCGTCGGGCCGGACGATCTCGTTGTCCAGGGTGGCCAGGGCGTCCTGGGCCTGGCCCGCCACGTCGCGGATCTCGCCCTCGTTGGTCAGGCCCTTCCCGTCGATGGACTCGAGCAGCCCGTCGATCTGGCCGTCGAGATCGCCGATGGCGCCCACCATCCGGTTCAGGCGGGTGGTCAGTTCCCGGGCCCGCATGGCCGCCTGGAAGCGGGCCACGTAGTCGGCCTGGGACGCCGCCACGTTCGGGTCGCCCCGGAGCGTGAACGGAGTCGACAGCTCCTGGCCGTTCACCAGCAGGGTGGCCGTGTACGGCCCGGGCACGGCCGGCGGCCCGCCGCCGCCACCGAAGAAGCCGCCGCCGCCCTGGCCGTCCACCGGCTCGGCCGCGTCCCACCGGAGGTTCCAGACGGCCCGGTTGATGCCCGGCCCGGCATCGCCATCCTCGAACTCCCGCACGGTGGCCCCCGACGCGTCGGAGATCCGCACCCGCACGCCCCCCGACTCCACCGCCTGGGCGGCCGCGTCGTCGGACAGGTAGTAGTGCACCCAGGCGCCGGACTCGGGGTTCTCGCCCACGAAGGCGCTCTGGCCCAGGTTGCTGCCCCGGCTCCACATCTCCCAGTCGGTGACGGTGCGCATCTCGAACAGGTGGACGTCGTCTCCCAGCGCATCGCCCAGCTCCACCAGCGGCTGGATGTCGTCCAGGATCCACGCGCCCCGCCCGTGGGTGCCGATGACCAGGTCGTTGTATTGCGGCTGGATCTTGATGCCCCGGACCGAAACCCGTGGGATGTTCAGGCGGAGGTCCACCCAGGTCCCGCCCCGGTCCCACGAGGCGAAGATCCCCCGCTCCATCCCCACGAACAGGAGGTTCGGGTTCTCGGGGTGCTGGCGGACGACCTTCACGTAGTCGTCCTGGGGCAGCCCGGCGGACAGGTCCCGCCACGTCTGGCCGTAGTCCCGCGTCTCGTAGACGTGAGGCGTGAAGTCGTCGAGGCGGTGGTTGTCCACGGCCATGAACGCCGTGCCCGCCTCCGTGGCCGACGCCTCGACGTTGCCGATCCACGTCTCCGCCGGCAGCCCCGGCACCCGGTCGCGGACGTTGGTCCACGTGTCGCCGTCGTTGCGGGTGATCTGGACGTTGCCGTCGTCCGTGCCCACCCAGATCACGCCCGCCTCGACCGGCGACTCCGCCACCGTCAGGATCGTCGTGTGGAATTCCGCCGCGGTGTTGTCGTTGTAGATCTCGCCGCCGGAGTCGAGCTGCTTGGCCGGGTCGTCGGTGGTCAGATCCGGGCTGATCACGTCCCACGAATGGCCGTAGTCCCGGCTCCGGAAGAGCACGTTGCCGCCCCAGTAGACCGTGCCCGGGTCGTGGGGGCTGATGACGATGGGCGCGTCCCAGTTGAAGCGGTACCGGGCCTGGAACATCCCCTGCCCCTGGGAGCCCACCATCCACGGATGGGGCTCGATGGAGCGGGTCTGCCCCGAGTTTACGTCGGTGATCCGGAAGTAGCCGCCCTGGGCGTTGGAGTAGACCAGGTTCGGCTGGCCGGGCACCGGAACCGTGTAGAAGCCGTCGCCGCCGCTGACCGTGTACCACTCGCCGGGCATGATGCCCCGGGGCTCGTTGGTGCGCGACGGGCCGCACCAGTTCCCGTTGTCCTGGAGGCCGCCGCACACGTAGTAGGGGTCCCGGTCGTCCACGAAGACGTGGTAGTACTGGGCCAGGCTGAAGTTGCGGAAGATGTGGAAGTTCTCGCCGCCGTCGAACGTGACCTGCATCCCGCCGTCCGAGCCCGAGAGCACGTGCTCCCCGTTGGCCGGATCGATCCAGAGCGACTGGTGGTCGCCGTGGACGTCCCGGGCGATCCGGTCCCACGTCCGCCCCCCGTCGGTGGACTTGAACAGGCCGCCCGAGAGCGAATAGAGCGTGTTGTGGTCCGACGGGTCGACGAACACGTCGGAGTAGTAGAACGGCCGGAAGTTGATGTTCTTCTCGTCGCTGACCATCGACCACGTCTCGCCGTAGTCCTCGGAGCGGAACATCGTGCCGGCTGTCGGGAACTCGGTCACCAGGTAGATCACGTTGGGCCGGGACTGGGCCACGCTGATGCCCGGCCGGGCCATGGGCTCGTCGGGGGTGGTGGTGATCTTCCGCCAGGTGTCGCCCCCGTCGCGGGACACGTAGAGGGCCGTCTCCCGTCCGCCGTCGTCGAAGCGCCACGGCCGCCGCCGGAAGGTCCACATGCCGGCGTACACGTTCCGGGGATTCGACAGGTCCAGGTCCAGGTCGGCGCACCCGGTGTCGTCGTCGATGGCCAGGACGTGGGTCCAGCTCTCGCCGCCGTCGGTGGTCTTGAACACCCCGCGCTCGGGGTTGGCGCCCCACTCGCGTCCCATGGCGCAGACCAGGGCCACGTCGGGATCCCGGGGGTCCACCACGATGCGCTTGATGCGTTCGGTGGCCTCCAGCCCGAGATGGGTCCAGCTCCGTCCGCCGTCGGTGGAGCGGTACACGCCGTCGCCGTACGAGACCGAATTCCGGGGATCCGCTTCGCCGGCTCCCAGCCAGACCACGTTCCGGTCCGACGGGGCCACGGCCAACGCGCCCACGGAGTAGGTCGCCGCGTCGTCCCACTGGTGCTCGAACGTCACGCCGCCGTTGGTCGTCTTCCACACGCCGCCGTCGGCACCGCCCACCCAGAACGTCGTGGGATCGCCGGCCACCCCGACGATGGCCGAGACCCGGCCGCCCATGTTGATGGGCCCGATGTGGCGCCACTCCAGGCCGTCGATGGCCGCGGCGATGGCGTCGGCGGACTGGGCGGTGGTGGAGGCCGGCACGGCGGACAGGCCGGCGAGCGCGCACGTGGCGGCGGCGGCGAGACGGCGAGCAAGACTCATGGGTACGACTCCGGCGTGGGGATTGACGTCGAGGCCATTGTGGGGACGGGTCCCAGGTCGCGCCATGCGCCGTTGCCCCACCCGACCGGTGCCGGGATCTTTGCCCACGCGCCATCCCCAGGCTCAACACGGACCGGGCGGCGTCTGTCGGAAGGGCCGCGTCGCACGATCACACGCAGGGAGGAGCATGAGCGTCACGTCCGGGAGGGTGGAGGCGATGGGCGACACGGGAACGAACGAGGCCGCTGACGCGGCCGAGGCGGACGCCCAGGCGCTCCTCGACGCGGCGGAACGGCTCGCCGAGCAGGTGTCGCGGCGGATCGTCGGGCAGAACGAGGCGTTCGAGGAGCTGCTGCTCTGCGTGCTGACCGGCGGCCACGCGCTGCTGGAGGGGGTCCCTGGACTGGCCAAGACCCTTCTGGTCCGCACCCTGGCCGACGCCATGGAGCTCCAGTTCCGCCGGGTCCAGTTCACGCCCGACCTCATGCCGGGCGACATCACCGGCACGGAGGTCATCGAGGAGGACCGCACCACCGGCCGCCGCGAAGCCCGCTTCCTGAAGGGGCCGGCGTTCACCCAGGTGCTCCTGGCCGACGAGATCAACCGGGCGCCGCCGAAGACGCAGTCGGCGCTGCTCGAGGCGATGCAGGAGGGGTACGTGACCGTGGGCGGCGAAGACCTGCCGCTGCCCCGCCCCTACTTCGTGCTGGCCACGCAGAACCCCATCGAGCAGGAAGGGACGTACCCCCTGCCCGAGGCCCAGCTCGACCGCTTCATGCTCAAGATCCGCGTCACGTATCCCGACCGCGGTCAGGAGGTGGCCATCCTCAGGGCCACCACCGGGGTGGACGAAGGCGATGTCGTGCCGGTGCTGGATGCGGCCCGGATCCTCCAGCTCCAGCGCCTGGTGCGCTCCGTGCCCACGTCGGACGCGATCCTCGAGTACGCCGCCGACCTGGTACGCGCCACGCGGCCGGGACCCGGCGCCACGGCCCCGACGGTGACCGAGGCGCTCCGGTGGGGCGCCGGTCCCCGGGCCGGGCAGGCCCTGATCCTGGGCGCCAAGGCCCACGCCCTGCTCCGGGGCCGCCTGCACGTGAGCCCGGACGACGTGCGCCGGGTGGCCGCGCCCGTCCTGCGCCACCGGATCGTGCTGAACTTCCAGGCCGAAGCGGCGGGGGTCAGCGCCGACACCGTCGTGGACCGGCTCCTCGATGTCGTCCGCCCCCCCACCGGCGGGGCTCGCTGACGTGACCGCCACGGCCGGGGCGCCCTCGGCCGACCTGCTCCCTCCGGAGCTTCTGGAGGAGCTGGGCGGCCTGGAGATCGTGGCCCGCCACGTGGTGCGCGGCTTCGTGTCGGGCATGCACCGCTCCCCATTCCTCGGCGCCGGGGAGGAGTTCACGCGGCACCGGGCCTATCAACAGGGCGACGAGGTACGCCACATCGACTGGCGGCTCTACGGGCGCACGGACCGCTTGTACGTGAAGGAGTTCAGGGAGGACTCGAACCTCCAGGCGCTGATCCTGGTGGACGCCTCGGCTTCCATGGGCTACGGCCAGGAGCCGTCCAAGCTGCGGTACGCGACGTACCTGGCCGGATGCCTGGCCCACCTCATGCTCCGCTCCGGCGACGCGGTGGGTCTGGCCGCGTGCACCGGCGGCGGCACGCGCTTCCTCCTCCCGGCGCGGAACCGGCGGGGCCAGCTCCACGAGATGCTCCTGGCCCTCGAGGGGCTGCGGGCGGAGGGGGCCGTGGACCTGGCCACCGCCCTCGACGAGGTCGGCGGTGCTCTCCGCCGCCAGGGCCGGGTGCTGGTCGTGTCCGACTTCCTCGATCCGGACGGGCGCACCGACGTGCTGGCCGCCGTGGGTCGCCTCCGCGCCCGGGGCGACGAGGTCATGGGCTTCCGGGTGGCCACCGCCCAGGAGCTGGGCCGGGCGCCCCTGCCCCGGGCCCGCTTCTTCGACCCCGAACGCCCCTGGGAGGCGGTTCCCGCCGACCCGGCGTCCGACCCCGGCTTCGCGGCCCGCGTGGACGCCTGGTACGACGACCTGGCCGCCGGCTTCCTGGCAGCCGGCGCGGAGTTCGAGCCGCTGACCACGGCCGACCCCCTGGGCCGGGCACTCCGTGCCTGGGTGGCCCGCCGGTGATCACGTTCGGAGCGCCCCTGTTCCTGGCCGCCGGAGCGGCCCTGGCTACGGGTGTGGCCGCGCTCCACTTCCTGGCGCCGCGTCCACCCGACCCGGCCGCCCTGCCCACCGCGCGCTTCCTGCGTCCCGACGCCCGCGACGAGGTCCGGTGGCACCGCCGCCCCCTCGACCCGCTCGTGCTGGTCCTCCGCATGACCGTGGCCCTTCTGCTGGGTGCCGTGTTCGCGGCGCCGCGTTGGGTGCCCGACCGGAGCGAGGGCGTGACCCGGATCGTGCTTCTGGACGCAGGCTCGGCGATGGCGGATTCGTGGGCGTCGGCCGTGGACGCCGCCTCGAGCGAGACGGCCGCCGCGGACGGCCCGGTGCGGACCGCGGTCTTCGACGCGTCGGCATGGCAGGCCGTGGACGCGGACGCGTGGGCGGATCTCCCGGCGCCGGGGTCGGACGCGGCGGGATCGGACGGCGACGCCGCGGGGGCCGACGGCTCGTACCTGAACGCGCTCCGCGCCCTCCGGGCGCTGGCCTCCACCGCGTCGACCACCGAGGTCGAGGCGGTGCTCGTGACCCGTCCGCGGTGGGGCGCCTGGGACGCACCGCTGGCGGCGCTGCGCTCCCCAGGGTGGCCCGGGACGCTGCGCATCGTAGAGGTGGACGCGCCGGCCGAGCCGTCGGTCACACCCCCCTCCGCAGCAGCGGCACCCGCGGCCGCCTCGCCCGCTCCGGGCGTCCGCCTCCCGGCCGGGACCCCCGACGCGGTGGTGGCCGCCCTGCAGGTGCTGGGCTACGACCCGGAGGCGGACAGGGCCGCCCTCGCGTGGGTGGACGCCTCGGAGGCCGATGCCTCCGCCACCGCTCGGGAGCGGGCCGCCGACGGCGACACCGTGGTGGTGGTCGGCCCGTCCGGGGCCGACCTCCCGGCCGACGGGCTCTGGACCGGCGGCGATTGGCCCGCCGGTCCGGTCCGGGCCGTGCGGACCGGCGGCGCATCGCCGGGCATGGCCGTGTCGGATATGGAGCTTCCCACGGGTCGCGCCGCGGCCTCGTCCACCGGGCGGATGCTGCCGGTGGTGGCCGACGACGGCCGTCCCCTGGCGGCCGCGGCGCCCACCGGCGCGGGCTGCGTGGTCCGCTACGGAGTTCCCCTGACCGCCGGGGCGGGCGATCCAGGCTATCCCGCCCTCCTGCGGGCCCTGGCCGACGGGTGCCGCGTGACGCCGCGACCGCGCCCGGCCGCCCTGGACGGCGCCGCACGGACGGTGCTCGAAGGATCCGGCGCCGACCGGGTGGCCACGGCCGCCCTCGACCCCCGGGCCGGGACGCCCCTGGAGGCCTGGGTGCTCCTGGCGCTGGCAGCGGTGGCGGCACTGGAATCGCTGGTCGTGGCCCGGGCGGGCCCGGTGCTCCGGCGGGCCGCATGACGCCCCGGGCGCAGCCGCGAAACGCTCGCCCCGTGGACGACCTCGTCCGGTCGGTCGCGCGCCGGTGGCGCACGCTCGCGTGGCTCCGGGGTGCCCTGGCGGCCACGGCGGTTCTGGCCGCCGGTGCCACCGCGCTCCTGCTGGCCGACGCGCTGTTCGACCTCCCGGCCGCCTGGCGCGCATGGACGCGCTGGGTGCCGCTGCTGGCTGCGGCCGTGCCCCTGGTCCTGGCGGCCCGCCAGGCCGCACGCGTGGCCGAGCCCCGGACGGCCGCCCTCCTCGTGGACGCGTCCGACCCCGACCTGGCCCACCTGGTCACCACCCTGCTCGAGGCGGACCTGTCCGGCCCGGTGGGCGCGGCCCTCCGGCGACGCGCCGCGACCCGGGTGGCCGGCGTGTCGCCGCGTCGCGTGGTGCCCTGGACCGGGCGGAGGGAGGTGGCGGGTGCGGCGATGGGCGTGGCCGCCGTGGCCGTGCTCCTGGCCACGGCGGCCGGTGGGGCCGGCGGCGTCGCGGCGCGGTGGTTCGGGCCGGACGTCTCCATCCCGCCGCGGGCCGCCGCGGACGGCGCCGCGTCCCCGGACGGCGCCGGGGCGGTCGTGGCCTTCGGGTCGGCGTCCGTGACGCTGGCGCCTCCTGCCTACTCGGGTCTTACGGACCGGACCGTGCCCCTGGCCGGCGTCGTGGAGGCCCTGCCCGGCTCGCGCGTCCAGGTCCGGGTGGCTGCGACCGGCGGCGTGCTGGATGCGCGCCGCCTCGGGGGCGGCGAGGTGGCGGTGGACGCCGACGCGGAAGGATGGACCGCCACCTGGACCGTGACCCCGTCCGACCGGGGGCTGGATCTGGCGCTGGCCGACGCCGGCGGCGCGGTGGTGGACCGGCGCGTCCTGGCACTGGCCGTCCGGGAAGACCGGCCCCCCGACGTGGTGCTCGAGCTGCCCGCCGCGGATCAGGTCCTGGCCACCGCCGCAGGCCGCATGCCGGTCCGGGCCCGGGTCACCGACGATTTCGGTGTGGAGGGGTGGGCCCTCCACTGGGTGCGCTCCAGCGGAAGCGGCGAGTCGTTCTCGTTCGACGAGGGCTCGTGGGCGTGGGAGGCCACCGACGTCCGGGGCGACACCCTGGTGGGTACGTTCTCCCTGGACGTGGCCGGCGCCGGGCTCGGCCCCGGCGACGTGCTCCACCTCCGCGCCGAAGCCGTGGACCGCAACGACGTGACCGGCCCCGGCCGGGGCGTGTCGGCCACCCGGATGCTGCGCATCGCCACCGACGAGCAGATGGCGGAGGTGACCACCCTGGTGGGCTTTCCCATCGAACGCGAACGGGAGCCCCTGCTCTCGCAGCGGATGATCCTGCTGCTGACCGAGGAACTCCTGGCCGCCCGGGACTCGCTTCACGCGGAGGCGTTCCGGGAGCGGGCGAACGGCATCGCCGACGAGCAGGATCGACTCCGGGACCGGGTGGGCGAGATCATGTTCCTGAGGGAGGGCGGCGCCGACGAGCCGTCCGCCGCGCCCGGGGATCCGGCCGCCCCGCCCCAGCCCCTGGAGCCGCCGGGCCACGACCACGACGGCGCGGCCATCCTCGACGTGAACCTCGACCTGGTGTCGGCGTTCAACGCCATGTGGGAGGCCAGCCGCCACCTCCGGCAGGCCGAGGTGGCCGCCTCCGTGCCACCCCAGGAGACCGCCCTCGAGCATCTCCAGAGGCTCCGGGAAGGCGAACGGGTCTTCGCCCGGGGCCGGGTCACCCGCCCGCCCCTCGACCTCGAGGCCGCCCGGGGCACGGGCGAGGTGGACGAAGCCGCCCCGGCACCCCGCTCGCCCGGTCGGGCCGCCCCCGACGGGAGCCGGTGGCTCGGGGCCTTGGAGGCCGCGTTGGGCGACGCCGCCGGGGACGGCCCGGGCGCCGATCCCGCAGCGGCCCTCCGTCTGCGTGAGCTGGCTGCCGCCATGCTGTCCGCGTCGGACGGCTCCGTCGAGGCCGCCGGCAGCGTGGCCACCGCCGCCGACGCGGCCGACGCCGGCGACCGGGCGGCGGCGCGCGCGGCGGTGGCCGAGGCCGCCCGCCTGTTGGCCGGTGGCCGCGCCCGGGGCTCGGCGTCGCCCCCGGCGACGGCCCGAGACGGGGTGGGTGCGGCGTACCTGGCCCGGTTGGCGCAGCGGGACGCGGACGAAGAACCCGCGGCGGCCGCGGCGGAACGGCCCGAGGACGAACCGGCCCCGTTCGTGTTCGCCACGGCCCGGTACGGCTCGGGGGACTGGGACTCGGCGCCCCTGGTTCCGTCCAACCTGGCCCACTCGCTGGCGCAGTACACGTCGCTTCCCGTGGACAGCGAAGGAGCGGTGGTCGACCTCGGCAGCCCCGACCTGTTCCGCTATCCGTTCCTGTTCCTGACCGGCCACCTTCCGCTCCGCCTGGACGAGGCCGAAACGGAGGGGCTCCGGACGTACGTCGAGCGCGGCGGGTTCGTGTTCATCGACGACCACAACCACGACATCGACGGGGCCTTCCACCGCTCCGTGGTGTCCGAACTCGGTCGGATCTTCGGGACCGATGCACTCCAGCCGCTCCCGAACGACCACGAGCTGTACGGCTCGTTCTTCGTGTTCGACGAGGGGCCGCCGATCACCGGGCACGAGCTGAGCGGATGGGGCGACGGCCTGATCCACCGGGAGCTGTTCGCCGTGGAGGTGGGCGGGCGGATCGGCGTGCTCTACTCCAACAAGGACTACGCGTCCGAGTGGAGCTACCACGCCGAGAACAAGCGCTTCCTGGCGCTCGACAACACCCGGTTCGGCGTGAACGTGCTCATCTACGCCCTGACCCGCTGACGCCGTGACCCTTCCGTGGATGCTGCGAAGCGCGGCGGTGGTGGCCCTGGCCGGTCTGGCGCTGGATGTCCTCGGCGGCAGCGGCCCGGCCGGACCCACCGTCCTGGAGGCCCGCTCCGGTCGGGAGGCGGCGCTCGTGGACGCCCTCCTGGCGCCCGTCCCGCCCCACCGCGTGGTGTGGACCGACCGGGCGGGTCCCGACGCCCGGGCCGCCTGGCTGCTCTCCCCCGGGCCGGCCGCTCCCGTGCTGACGCTGCCGGTGGGCCCGGTTCCGGGGCTCCGGGTCGAGCCGCCGGCCCGGGCCGTGGCGGGGTGGGCGGCGGCCCTCCGCGTGGAGGTGGTCGGCGCGCCGGGCGACACGGTGGTGATCCGCCATGCCGACGCGCTCGGCGCCGTCGATTCCGTCGCCGTGCCGTTGGACTCCACCGGGCGGGGCACCGCCGGCCTGGGTGTCCGGCCGGCCCGGGAGGGGTGGCAGGCATGGACGGTCTCGGCCGGACCCGACAGCGTACGCGTCGGCGTGTGGGCGCTCCCACCGCGGCCGCTCCGTGTGCTGGCCCTCGTCGGCACCCCCGATCCGGAAAGCCGCTTCGCGCTCCGCGCCCTGGAAGAGGCCGGCGCGTCGGTGGAGGCCCGGGTGGAGCTGGGGCGGGTCGACGCTCTTTCCGGGTCCGACTGGTCCGCCGACGCCCTCGATGTAGTGGCCCTGCTCGGGTCGCCACCCCTGACCGCCGCGGACCGTGCGGGGCTGGAGTCGTTCGTGGCGGGGGGAGGCGGCGTGGTGGTGGCCCCCCGGGCGGGCGATCCGGACGGCGGAGGGGCCCTCCCCGCCGCCTGGGGCATGGACGCCGCCCGGCCCGGCCCGACGCTTCCGGCGGGCTCGGCGCCGACGTGGACGCTGCCTGCCGAGCTGTCGCCTCTGCCTTCCGCCCCCACCGATGTCCGCACCGTGGTCCTCGACGCGCCGCTCGCCGCGACGGCCGTGGCCACGTCGCCCGAGGGCCGGACCGTGGCCGCCCTGATGCAGCCGGGAGGCGGCCGCGTCGCGTGGGTGGGGCTGGCCGAGAGCTGGCGCTGGCGGATGGAGGGAGGTGCCGTGGGCGCGCACCGGGCCTGGTGGCGGGGATGGGCCGAGTGGGCCGCCCAGGGCCTCCGGCAGGGGGTGGTGGTCGCCGGGCCGGGGGAGGTCCTGGGCGGCCAGGTGGCCGTCTTCCGCCTCGAGACCGTCCGCCCCGACGCGCGGCTTCCCTCCCGGGTGGCCGTGACCCGGCCGGGCGGTGCGGTCGACTCCGTGGACGTGGTGATCGACGTGCGCGAAGGCGGGGAACCCCGCTACGATGGGACGTCTGCCCGGGTGCGGTTCCTGGCCCCAACGCCGGGCGCGTATCGCGTGTCCTGGGACGGACACGAGACGGGACTGCAGGCGGCCGACAGGGTGGCCGAACCGGACCCGGCCGACCGGAGCCTGCTGGCCCTGGCGTCCAGCCGGCCGGAGCGCCCGGGTCGTCCGGTGCCCCCGGGCACGGATCCGACGGAGGGAGCGGCTTCCCGGGAGGGTCCCTGGGGCGGGAGCACCGGGCCGGGTCCCTGGTGGGGAGGCCTGCTGGCGGTCCTCCTGGCGGCGGAGTGGGCAGTACGGAGGTGGAGGGGCGGTCCCTGACGGGACCCTACGAGGTGGAGCGGACCGGCTACTCGAGGGAGCGATGCGACGACGGGACTTCCTGAAACACGGTGGGGCAGCGGCGGCCGGGATGGCCCTGGGCCCCGGACTGCTGCGCGCGGACGTCGCGCCCGGCCTGGGCCACGGCGTCCTGACCCGGCCCCAGGCCACCGTCGGCGACCCCCTGTCCCGGGAGGTGGCCTTCCGCGCGCTGGACGCCGCCCGCTCCGCGGGAGCCGGCTACGCCGACGTGCGGGTGAACACGGTCCGGAATCAGTTCATGGCCACGCGCGAGCAACGGGTGACTGGCTTCAACGACGCGGAATCCCGCGGCGTGGGCGTACGCGTCCTGGTGGACGGCACCTGGGGATTCGCGGCCACGTCGAACCTGACCGCCGACGCTGCCGCGGCCACCGCGGCCCGCGCCGTGGAGCAGGCCCGGGCGAACCGGGCGGCCCAGATCCGCCCGGTGGAGCTGGCCCCGTCGGAGGTCCACCGCGAGGTGGAATGGCGTTCGCCCATCGCCATCGACCCCTTCGACATCGCCATCGAGGACAAGGTGGCCCTCCTGCTGGAGGCCAACGCCGCCGCCCTGACGGTCCGGGGCGCCCGGTTCGCCAGTTCGTCGATGGCGTTCGTGAAGGAGGAGAAGTTCTACGCGAACTCGGAGGGCACGGTCACCGATCAGACCGTGCACCGGTGCTGGCCGCTGATGTCGGTCACCGCCGTCTCCGACGACCGTTCGGACTTCCAGGAGCGGGGGTGGACGGTGCTCCCCCGGGGCCTGGGCTTCGAGTACGTGGAGGAATCGGACCTGGTGGGCAACGCCCCCCGGTGGGCCGAGGAGGCCGTCCAGAAGCTGTCGGCGCGCTCGGTCCAGCCGGGGCGGTACGACCTGGTGCTGCTGCCGTCGCACCTGGCGCTGACCCTCCACGAGTCCATCGCCCATCCCACGGAGCTGGACCGCATCCGGGGGTTCGAGGCCAACTACGCCGGCACCTCCTTCATCTCGGATCCGGCCGACTTCCTCGGGTCGTTCCGCTACGGCCCCGAGTTCATGAACATCCAGGGCGAACGGTCGGCCCACGGCGGGCTGGCCACCGTCGGGTACGACGACGACGGCGTGCGTCCCGACGAGTACCTGATCGTGAAGGACGGCGTCCTGAACGACCTCCAGACCACCCGCGAGCAGGCGCTCTGGCTCGGCGACTGGTACCGGAGCCAGGGGCTGCCCGTGCGCTCCCACGGCAACTCGTACGCCGAGAGCTGGGCCGACGTCCAGTTCCAGCGCATGCCCAACGTGAACCTCCTGCCCCACCCCGACCGCGACGTGACGCTGGACGAGATCATCGGCGACGTCGAGCACGGCATCATGATCGACGGGCGGGGGAGCTACTCCATCGACCAGCAGCGCTACAACGCCCAGTTCGGCGGCCAGGTCTTCCACGAGATCCGCAACGGTCGCGTGGTGGGCCAGCTCAAGGACGTGGCCTACCAGATCCGCACCCCCGAGTTCTGGAACGCCCTGGACCTCCTGGGGGGAGCGTCCACCTACGAACTGGGCGGCACGTTCAACGACGGAAAGGGACAACCGTCCCAGTCCAACGCCGTATCCCACGGGTGCCCCGTCACGCGGCACCGACAGATCAACGTGATCAACACCGGGCGCAACGCGTAGCGGGCGCCCTCCCTGCTCCATGGGCGCTTCGGGCGCCCACCATTCCTTCCACCGGACACACCCGATGAAGCGCAGAGATTTCCTTCGAACGGGGACCGCGACGGCGCTCGGCGTCGGCATGCTCGGCGATGCCCAGCTCCTCCACGGCGTCCTCAACCCCAGCGCGGCCCTGGCCGCCTACCAGGAGGCCGACCGGCGGGCCCTGGCCATGCGGGGCCTGGACGCCGCCCGCGCGGCGGGGGCCGACTACGCCGACATGCGCATCTCCACCAACCGCACCCAGGGGATCTTCACCCGGGAAGACCGGGTCCAGGGCGTGGTGGACAACGAGACGTACGGCTTCGGCATCCGCGTGCTGGTGGACGGCACCTGGGGCTTCGCGGCCAGCATGATCATGACGCCCGACGAGGTGGCACGTGTCGCCCGCGAGGCGGTGGCTCAGGCCCGGGCCAACCGGGTGGCCCAGATCCGTCCGGTGGAGCTGGCGCCCACCGAGGTCCACCCGAACGGACAGTGGACCAGCCCGGTGGAGATCGATCCGTTCGACGTCCCCATCGAAGAGAAGGCGGAGCTCCTGCTGGCCGCCAACGCCGCCGCCCTGACGGTGAACGGCGCCCGCTTCTGTAACACGTCGATGTTCTTCCTGCGCGAGGACAAGTTCTTCGCCTCGACGCTCGGTACCGTGACCGAGCAGCGCATCTACCGGGCGGGCCCGAACCTGACGGTCACGGCCGTGTCGTCGGACTTCTCCGACTTCCAGTCGCGGCAGGCCAACGAGATGGCGCCGATCGCACGGGGGTGGGAGTACATCCTCGAGCAGGACATGGTGGGCAACGCGCCCATGTGGGCCGAGGAGGCCGTCGAGAAGCTGTCGGCCACGCCGGTGCAGCCGGGGCGGTACGACCTCGTGCTGCTGCCCGACCACCTGTGGCTGACCATCCACGAGGCCATCGCCCACCCCACCGAGCTGGACCGGATCATGGGCTTCGAGGCGAACTACGCCGGCACGTCGTTCATCTCGAACCCGGCGGACTTCCTGGGCTCGTTCCAGTACGGGCCGGAGTTCATGAACGTGCAGGGCGAACGGTCCACGCCGGGCGGACTGTCCAGCGTCGGCTACGACGACGAGGGCGTGGTGCCCCAGGACTACCTGATCGTGAAGGACGGGGTGCTGAACGACCTGCAGACCACCCGCGAACAGGCCCCCTGGCTGGCCGACTGGTACCGGTCGCAGGGGCGGCCCGTGCGCTCCCACGGCAACTCGTACGCCCAGAGCTGGGCCGACGTGCAGTTCCAGCGCATGCCGAACATCAACCTGCTCCCGTATCCCGACCGGGACGTGACGCTCGAGGAGCTGATCGCCGACGTTGACAACGGAATCCTGATCCAGGGCGACGGCTCGTTCTCCATCGATCAGCAGCGCTACAACGCGCAGTTCGGCGGCCAGGTCTTCCGCGAGATCAAGAACGGGCAGGTGGGCGGCATGCTGAAGGACGTGGCCTACCAGATCCGCACGCCCGAGTTCTGGAACGCCATGGACCTGTGCGGCGGCGAGAGCACCTACTTCATGGGCGGGGCCTTCGGCGACGGGAAGGGCCAGCCGGCCCAGTCCAACTCGGTATCCCACGGGTGCCCCGCCACGCGCCATCGTCAGATCAACGTCATCAACACCGGCCGGAGGGCCTGAGCCATGCAGGAACAGGGAATCATGACCCGGGCCGAGGCGCAGCGGATCTGCGAGCGGGCCCTCTCGTTCTCCCGGGCCGACCAGTGCCTGATCAACCTGAACCAGGCCATGACCGGCAACACCCGGTTCGCCCAGAACCAGATGAGCACGTCGGGCGACACGCTCAACGGCGGCATCACCGTGACCAGCGCCTTCGGCCAGAAGACGGCTGCGGCCTCGTCCAACCGCTTCGACGACGAGTCGCTGCGGCGGGTGGTGGAGACCAGCGAGCGGCTGGCCCGCCTCGTGCCCGACGACCCGGAGTACATGGGCGAACTCGGACCGCAGAGCTATCCCGAGGGAGGGGGCTTCTTCGGGTCCACGGCGAACCTGGCGCCCGAGGCCCGGGCCCGGGCCATCGCCGCGGTCACCGAGCCGGCCGCGGCCCGCAACCTGATCTCGACGGGCTTCCTGATCCACGCCGCCAGCGCCAACGCGGTGGCGTCGTCCGAGGGGCTGTTCGCCTACAACCAGGACACGAACGTCAACTTCACCACCACGGTCCGGACCCAGGACGGCACCGGATCGGGGTGGGCCGGCACGGGCGTGCGCGAGTGGAGCGAGCTGGACACCGCCGGGCTGGGCGCCCGGGCCATCGAGAAGGCCGAGATGTCGCGGAACCCCCGGGCCGTGGAGCCCGGCCGGTGGACCGTGGTCCTGGAGCCCACCGCGGTGGGCAACCTGGTGGGGCTCATGGTCAACTCCATGAACGCCCGGTCCGCCGACGAGGGACGCTCGTTCTTCAGCAAGGCCGGCGGCGGCACGAAGATCGGCGAGCAGTTCATCGACACCCGGGTGTCCATCCACTCCGATCCGAACGATCCGCGCCTCTACTCCGCGCCGTTCAACGGCGGAGGGCTCCCGAACAAGCGGATGGTCTGGGTGGAGAACGGCACGCTCCGGAACCTGATCTACGACCGGTACTGGGCCGACCAGCAGGGCGCGGAGCCCACGGGCTTTCCCAGCGGCTACTACATGACCGGAGGCAACGCCACGCTGGACGAGATGATCGCGTCCACGGAGCGGGGGCTGCTTGTCACGCGCTTCTGGTACATCCGAGGCGTGGACCCGCGGACGATCCTGTTCACGGGCCTGTCCCGCGACGGCACGTTCCTGATCGAGAACGGCCGGGTGAGCCACCCGGTGAAGAACCTGCGCTGGAACGAGTCGCCGATCTTCATGCTGAACAACGTGGAGATGATGGGCGAGCCCGTTCGGGTGTCGTCCAGCGAGTCGGGCGGCCTGTCGTCGCCGGTGTGGGTGCCGCCCATCAAGGCGCGGGACTTCACGTTCACGTCGCTGTCGGACGCCGTGTAGGGAGATCCGGCCGAAGGGGCCATGGACGAGGCGCGCCGAAACGCGCCGATTCCTGGCCTAGCAGGTCGCTGAAAAAGGGGAGCGTACCGCGTTGGGAGCGCCACGGCCCGAGATCGTAGGCGGCGCGACGACGCCATAGCCAAAGCTACGGATAGGAGCGCCAACGACCGAGATCGGGCCGTGCCGCCCCAACCCCG
>JAVJOF010000016.1:0-307847 GCA_040216925.1 Longimicrobiales bacterium | reverse complement strand
CCTGCGAAATAGCGCCGCTATTCCTCGGTCCCGGTGCTCGCCCGCCTTGCCTGGCATCCGAACTGACACGCCCCATCACGGAAGGGCGCGTGATCTCGGCGCCATGCCGCGTTGGGCTCCGCGCCGTGACCTGCGAAATAGCGCCGCTATTCCTCGGTCCCGGTGCTCGCCCGCCTTGCCTGGCATCCGAGCTGACGCGCCCCATCACGGGAAGGAAGGGGCAGTGATCTCGCCCCCCGACGCGTCGGGGGGCTCGCTCAGGCCTTCCGGCTGTTCTTGATCAGGAGCACCGGACCGGCGAAGGGGGCGAAGATCGTGCCCATGACGAACCAGAGAAAGGCGCTTCGGTCCGTTTCCTGCGCCCAGTAGGCGCAGAAGATGCCGAAGAGGTAGAAGACCAATCCTACGGGTGCGTAGTCCCCGTCCATGTCTGCCTCCTTGGTTGGAGTCCGTTCTGCCGGCCAGGCGCCGAGCGCAGGGATGGGCGCCCTGGTGGACGATCCCGCCACGCCCGCCAGGCGCCGAGCGAAGCGATCGGCGCCCCACCACCAGGCAACCCCCAAGGGCGCGTCAGATCGAGTGCCAGGCAAGGCGGGCGAGCATCGGATTCCGAGGCGTAGCAGCGCTACGTCGCAGGAACCGAAGCGGAGCCCAACGCCGCATGGCGCCGATATGACGTGCCCACCCCCAGCTAGCCGGGGATTCCCAGCACGCTCACAAGATACCAGGCGACCATGGCGTCCCCCCAGACATAAGCCAGGGCGCCCGCGGCGGCGAGAAATACGCCGAAGGGAATCAGCCGCCTGTAGATGAGCGAGATCGGGCCGTGGACGAGGAGCGCCAGAACCGACCCGAGGAAGATGGTCAGGGCCACCCCCCAGGCTCCGACGAAGGCGCCCACCATGGCCATCATGTTGATGTCCCCACCGCCCATGGCGCTGTCCACCCCGTGCTCCTCCAGGCGCCCGGGCGCCAGCTTCCGGATGATCCAGGTGCCTCCGACCGCGACCAGCCAGAGCACCCCGTATCCGGCCGCCGCGCCCACCACCGCCCCCACCACGTCGATCCCCCCGGGAAAGAACGCCATGGCCAGGCCCAGCGCCGTTCCGCCCCAGGAGAATTCGTGGGGAATGATGTAGAAACGGGCGTCGCTCAGGGAGATCCCGAACAGGATGGTCAGGAACGTGGCCCCGCGCAGCGCTTCGAGCGTGGGGCCGTGGACCGCCACGATGCCGGCCCACATGAGCCCCGTACCGAGTTCGACCAGGGGGTACTGCAGGGAGATGGGCTCGCCGCAGCGGCGGCACTTCCCGCGGAGCGCGATCCAGCTCAGCACCGGGATGTTGTCGTACCAGGGAATGAACTCCCTGCATCCGGGGCACCGCGAGCGGGGCGCCACGACGGACTGGTCCTGGGGCCACCGGAGCGAGCACACGTTCAGGAACGAGCCCACCGTGAGGCCGAACAGGCCCGCCACGGCGGGGAGGAACCAGGTGCCGGCGAGCACGGCCATCAGTCGGGGCTCCGGACGGTCAGGGCGTAGAGGAGGATCGAACCGGCCACGCCGGCGTTCAGGGATTCGGCCGAACCGGGCATGGGAATGCGGAGGGCCAGGGCCGAGGCCGCGGCGACCTCGGCTCGGGGCCCGCTTCCCTCGTTGCCCACCGCAAGGGCCCATGCGGCCCCCGGCCGCCATCCGGCCACGTCCTGCCCCGAAGCATCGGCCACCAACACCGGAACCTCGAGGGCGGCCAGGCGATCGAGCACGGCGTGGCAGGGGGCGTGGATCACCCGCGTCCGGAAGGCCATGCCGGCGGAAGCCCGGACGGCCTTGGCGCCCCAGAGGTCGACGGTCCCGTCGAGGGCCAGCACGCCATCGACCCCGAAGGCCACGGCGGCCCGGACCAACGTGCCGGCGTTGCCCGGGTCCTGCAGCGCGTCGAGGAGCAGGTAGCGGCCCGGCCCGAGGTCGTCGAGGGACGCCGCCGGCTCCGCACACGCCATCAGCACCCCCTGGGGCTGCTCCGTGTCGGACAGCGCCGCCAGTTCCCCGTCGGCCACTTCGTCCACGTCGGCCCCGAGCGCCAGGAGGCGGGCCAGGAGGACCGATCCGTCGGGCGTTTCCCGGAGTGCCGGCGCGGTGACGGCGAAGCGGACCTCCGCCCCGGCGTCCAGCGCCTCCGTGACCGCGCGGAGGCCTTCCACGAGCACGAGACCCTCCCGCTCGCGGGCCTTCCGCTTGCGCAGCCGGCCGAGGATGCGACTCCGGCGGTGGCTCACCGACACGGCCTGCTCCACCTTTCGGGACCCGTCCCTCCGCTCCCGCCACCCCGACGACCATGTCCCGCCCACCCGCCATCGCCCTGACCATCGCCGGAAGCGACTCCGGCGGGGGTGCAGGCATCCAGGCCGATCTCAAGACCTTCCATCGGTTCGGCGTCTTCGGCACCAGCGTGGTGACGGCCATCACCGCGCAGAACACGGTGGGGGTGCACGCCGTGCATGCGATCCCACTGGACGTCGTGGTGGCCCAGATCGACGCGGTGGCCACCGACCTGCGCCCCCGGGCCTTCAAGACCGGGATGCTGGCCACCGGCGACCTGGTGGACGTCGTGGCCGACGGAATCGTCCGCCACGACCTGAGCGGGTACGTGATGGATCCGGTCATGGTGGCCACGAGCGGGCATCGCCTCCTGGCCCGGGACGCGGAAGCACGTCTGGCCGAGCGCCTCCTTCCCCTGGCCGCCCTGGTCACGCCCAACCTTGACGAAGCCACCATCCTGGCCGGCTACCCGGTGCAGGACCTCGAGACCATGGCAGCCGCGGCCCGGGACCTCGTGGGCCGGGGTGCGGGGGCCGCGTTGATCAAGGGTGGCCACCTCGACGGCGACGCCGTGGATGTCTTCTGGGACGGGGAGGTCCAGGAGGTCTGGCGCCGGCCCCGGGTCGATACGCCCCACACCCACGGGACCGGCTGCACGCTGTCCGCCGCCGTGGCCGCGGGGCTCGCCACAGGCCTCGCCGTGCCGGTGGCCACCCGGCGTGCCGTGGACTTCGTGGCCCGCGCCATCGCGTCGGCCCCGGGGCTGGGGAGCGGCCGCGGTCCGGTGGATCATTTCGTCTCGCCCGACGGCGACGACTGAGCCGCCCGGTCCGACAGGACCGCGCTCACGAGACTGGCGACGCGGGCGCCGGCCTCCCGCCCGACCGCCATGACCTCGTCGTGGCTCAACGCTTCGGCGGAATAGCCGGTGCCCTTGTTCGTGACCATGGAGAAGGCCAGGCACCGCAGGCCCGCGGACCGGGCCACGAGCACTTCGGGCACCGTGGACATGCCGATCACGTCGGCGCCCAGGGTCCGGATCATCCGGACCTCCGCCGCGGTCTCGTAGGAGGGGCCCGTCACCGCCGCGTAGACGCCCTCCCGCAGGGGGATCCCGAGACGGGCGGCAGCCCGCTTCGCCGCGGCCCGGAGACCGGCATCGTACGGTTCGCTCATGTCCGGGAAGCGTGGCTCGCCTTCGCGGGCGGGCCCGATCAGAGGCGACCGGAACATGAGGTTCAGGTGGTCGTGGAGGAGCACCACGTCGCCGGGCTCGAGATCCGGGTCGGCGCCCCCGGCCGCGTTGGTCAGCACGAGCGTGCGGACCCCCAGGGCCGCGGCCACCCGGACCGGAGCCACGACGACCTCCATGGGGTGGCCTTCGTACACGTGGTATCGCCCGGCCTGGAGCAGCACGGGGCATCCGGCCAGACTCCCGCCGACCCACCGTCCGGCGTGGCCTGCCACCCCCGACCCCGGAAAGCCCGGCGCGTCGGTGAACGGCACCTCGACGGGGTCGTCGAGGTCGTCCACGAGGTGGCCGAGGCCCGAGCCGAGAACCACCACCGCTTCGGGAGGCCTGGGCAGGCGGTCGTGGAGGAGCCGCGCGGCGGCGGCGACATCGGGGCTCACAGGATCATCCCGGCGACGGTGGCGGTCATGAAGGCGGCGATGGACCCACCCACCATGGCCCGCAGGCCCAGGCGGGACAGGTCCTGGCGGCGCGACGGCGCGATGCCGCCGATGCCGCCGAGCTGGATGGCGATCGAGCTGAAGTTGGCGAAGCCGGACAGGGCGTACGTGACGATGATGATGGACCGGGGCTCGAGGCCGCTGCCGCCGTCGAGCTGACCGGCCAGCTGGATGTACGCGAAGAACTCGTTCAACACGGTCTTGATTCCCATCAAGGAGCCCACCGTCGTGGCGTCGGCCCAGGTCACCCCCATCAACCACGCGAGGGGGCTCAGGATCCACCCGAGGATCAACTCGAGCGTCAGGCCGTCCAGGCCGACCATGCCCCCGCCCCAGGCCAGGACGCCGTTCAGCAACGAGATCAGCGCCACGAAGGCGAGCAGCATGGCCCCCACGTTGAGCGCCAGGCTGAGGCCCTCGGAGGCACCCCGTGCCGCGGCGTCGATGACGTTCACGTCGGGGCGATCGACGGCGATGTCCAGGGAGTCGGCGGTTTCCGGGGTCGCCGATTCGGGCACCATGAGCTTGGCCACGACCAGCGCCGCCGGGGCCGACATGACCGACGCTGCGATGAGGTGTCCGGCGATGTCCGGGAAGTAGGGGAGCAGCATGCCCACGTACGCGGCCAGGACCCCACCGGCCACCGTGGCGAAGCCCGCCGTCATGACCGCCATGAGCTCCGAGTAGGTCATGCGGTCCACGAACGGCTTGATCAGCAGCGGCGCCTCGGTCTGGCCGACGAAGATGTTGCCTGCGGCGGACAGGGTTTCCGCCCCCGACGTCCCCATCGTCCGCTGCATGACCCAGGCGACCCCCTTCACGGCCCGCTGCATGACCCCGAGATGGTACAGCACGGTCATGAGCGACGAGAAGAAGATGATGGTGGGCAGCACCGTGAACGCGAAGTAGGACCCGGTGTTGGCCACCTGCCCCGCCGTGGCGGTGAACGCGCCCGTGGCCACGTCGCCGGTGCCCACGGGGATGTTGCTGTCCACGAGGTTGCCGAAGACGAAGCGGGCCCCGTCCACCGTGTAGCTGAGCAGGGCCACGACGACGGTGTTCAGCCCCGCGAAGATGCTGGCCCCCACGGGTGTCTTCAGGATGAACACGGCGAAGACGAGCTGGAGCGAGAGGCCCCATCCCACGACGCGCCATTGGATCCGGCTGCGGTCCGTACTCGCCGCCCATGCGAGGAAGGTCAGGGCGAGCAGCCCGAGGAGGGACCGCAGGCGTTCCAGCAGCGGGGTGTCCAGGCCCTCCCGCGGGACGCGGATGGTGGGCGTCTGGGCCGCAGCCGCCGCGGCGGGGGCCACGGCCACCGGCTCGCTCCCGGCCACGATCGGGTCCTCCAGGCCCCCCGGGGTGGCCGCCACCGGCCGCGGCACCAGGGACCCCAGAGTCAGGAGGCCCAGGACGGTCAGGGGCATGGACAGCTTCCGGAGCGTGCGCATGGACGCGGCCTCGGGGGTGGGAGCCGGCAGGCGGGCGAAAGGGCAGCGGCCAATATCACCGGCCGGGCCGGATCCCACCACCCGGGGTGCTCCCGGGAGATGCTCTGCCACTTTGGCGGGAACATCCCGGGAATCCCGCCACTTCGGCGGTTTCGGGCCCCCACGTACCGGCACGGGGATTGCAACTCCCCATCCTGCCGAATTCCTGGGTCAGTCTCCGGGACGCCGCCGCTCGGCGGCACGATCTGTTTCGTCAACATCGAACGAGGAACGCATGGGCAAAGTCATCGGAATCGACCTGGGGACCACCAACTCGGTGGTGGCGGTCATGGAGGGCGGTGAGCCCGTCGTGATCCCGAACTCCGAAGGGGGGCGGACCACGCCGTCCGTGGTCGCCTTCACGAAGGACGGGGAGCGGCTGGTGGGTCAGGTGGCCCGCCGCCAGGCCATCACCAACCCCGAGAACACGATCTTCTCCATCAAGCGCTTCATGGGCCGCAAGCACGGCGAGGTGCAGGAAGAGGAGAAGCTGGTGCCGTACGACGTCGGGTCCGACGGAAGCGGCCGGGTCCAGGTGACGGTGCCGAACGCGGAGGGGAGCAAGACGTTCTCCCCCCCGGAGATCTCGGCCATGATCCTCCAGAAGATGCGCCAGACCGCCGAGGACTACCTGGGCGCCAAGGTCTCGCAGGCCGTCATCACGGTGCCGGCCTACTTCAACGACGCCCAGCGGCAAGCCACCAAGGACGCCGGGAAGATCGCGGGGCTGGAAGTCCTGCGGATCATCAACGAGCCCACCGCGGCCGCCCTGGCCTACGGCCTCGACAAGAAGGCCGAAGAAAAGATCGCCGTCTTCGACCTCGGTGGCGGTACGTACGACATCAGCATCCTGGAGCTCGGCGACGGTGTCTTCGAGGTGAAGAGCACCAACGGCGACACGCACCTGGGCGGTGACGACTTCGACCAGAAGGTCATCAACTGGCTGGTGACCGAGTTCAAGAAGGACCAGGGCATCGACCTGTCCAAGGACTCCATGGCGCTCCAGCGGCTCAAGGAGGCTGCGGAGAAGGCCAAGATGGAGCTGTCCACCACGGCCAGCACCGACATCAACCTGCCCTTCATCACGGCCACGCAGGACGGTCCGAAGCACCTCAACTACTCGCTGACCCGTGCCAAGTTCGAGCAGCTCGTCGACGACCTGATCCAGCGCACGATCCCGCCCATGGCGGCGGCGCTGAAGGACGCAGGCCTGACCGCCGAGGACATCGACGAGGTGATCCTCGTGGGTGGCTCCACCCGGATCCCCAAGATCCAGGAAGTGGCCAAGGAGTTCTTCAAGAAGGACCCCCACAAGGGCGTGAACCCCGACGAGGTCGTGGCCGTGGGCGCCGCAATCCAGGGAGGGGTGCTGGCCGGTGACGTGACGGACGTGCTGCTGCTGGACGTCACGCCCCTGTCGCTGGGCATCGAGACCCTGGGCGGCGTGATGACGCCGCTCATCGAGCGCAACACCACGATCCCCACCAAGAAGGCCGAGGTGTTCTCCACCGCGGAGGACAACCAGACCACGGTGGAGATCCACGTGCTCCAGGGCGAGCGGAAGATGGCGATGGACAACAAGACCATCGGCAAGTTCCAGCTCACCGGCATCCCGCCGGCACCCCGGGGCATGCCCCAGGTCGAGGTCACCTTCGACATCGACGCCAACGGGATCCTCCACGTGTCGGCCAAGGACCGGGCCACCGCGAAGGAGCAGAAGATCCGCATCGAAGCCTCCAGCGGCCTGTCCGACGCGGAGATCGACCGCATGGTGAAGGACGCCGAGGCCCACGCGTCCGAAGACGAGGAGCGCCGGGCCAAGGTCGAGTCGCGCAACCAGCTCGACTCGCTCGTCTATCAGGTCGAGAAGGACACGGCCGAGTGGGGCGACAAGGTCTCGGAGGACACCAAGAGCCGCCTCGACCAGACGGTCGAGAAGGCCAAGGAAGCGCTGAAGGGCGACGACCTGGCCGCCATCAACTCCGCCCGCGACGAGCTGATGCAGGCGTTCAGCGCCGCCGGGCAGGAGATGTACCAGGCCCAGGCGGCCGAGGCCCAGCCGGAAGGCGAGCCGGCGGCCGACGGTGGTCCGGACATGGCCGACATGGGCGCCGAGGCCGGTGCCACCGCGGACGCGGCCGACGCGCCTGCGGAAGACGAGGACGTGGTCGAAGCCGACTACGAGATCGTCGACGAGGACAAGTAGCGACGAGGTGGCGTGAGTCCGGGAGTTCGCCCGGGGCGGGTCGTCGACGCCCCGGGCAACCCCCACGGCCCCCGGGCCGATCCAAGACGGGTGTAGAAGCCGGAGGCCTTCCTGGGCAACGCCGGGCAGGGCCGACGAGCCCGCTCCGGGGGACCCGCCTCCGGCTTCATCGTGTACGACATCCCGGACGGTGTCCTGAGGGCCCGTTCCATCGGGGTACTGACCAGCAGGAGAGGAGTGAGATCAGCATGTACGACCCATTGAAGGCCAAGACCAAGGTCGTTCTCTATATCGCCGTCGCCTTCCTGTTCGGCCTGGGCATGGCCAGCGGGCTCGGGTGGACCGCCGAGTCCTACGCCGCGCCGGGGATCGACGAGTCGCCCCAGGTGAGCGCTGCCGCCGTGCAGCCGGCCCGGGACCTCAGCGACGCCTTCGTCAACCTGGCGGACGTGGTCACGCCCGCCGTGGTGCGCATCGAGACCCGACGTCCGGTGCGGGCCGCCAGCCGGCAGCAGGTACCGGATGCGTTCCGGCGGTTCTTCGACATTCCGGAGGGCCGTGAAGAGGCGCCCCAGCAGGGTCAGATCTCCGGAGGCAGCGGCTTCATCTTCTCCGAGGACGGCTTCATCCTGACCAACAACCACGTGGTCGAGGGAGCCGACGAGGTTCGGGTGTACCTGCCCGACCGTCGCTACTTCCTCGCGGAAGTGGTGGGCGCGGACCCCTACACGGACGTGGCGGTGGTCAAGATCGACGCAGGGGAGACGCTCCCGGCCATGAGCTTCGGTGACTCCGACGACCTCCGGGTCGGGGAGTGGGTCCTGGCCATCGGGAACCCGGGGTTCGGCGCCTCGACCCAGCTGGACTACACGGTCACGGCGGGCATCGTGAGCGCCCGCGGCCGGGGCCTGCAGCTCCTGCAGCGCGACGTGTTCAACCGCTTCGGGTCCGACTACGCCGGATTCGCCATCGAGGACTTCATCCAGACCGACGCGGTCATCAACCCGGGCAACTCGGGCGGCCCCATGGTCAACCTCGAGGGCCAGGTGGTGGGCATCAACTCCGCCATCGCGTCGTCCACGGGCTACTACCAGGGCTACGGCTTCGCCATTCCCATCAACCTGGCGCGCCGCATCATGGAGGACCTGGTCGAGTACGGGTCCGTCCGGCGCCCGCTCATCGGCGTCCAGATCGACGACATCGAGGCCGAAGACGCCGAGGTCTACAACCTGCCCAAGGTGTCCGGCGTGCTCATCCAGGGCATCACGGCGGACGGCCCGGCCGAAGGCGTGCTCCAGGACGAGGACGTGATCGTGGCGCTCGACGGCGAGCCGGTGGGATACGTGGCCGAACTCCAGGCCAAGATCGCCGAGCGTCACCCGGGCGACCGCGTGGAGTTGACCATCTACCGCGACGGCAGCCCGCGGACGGTGACCATCCGGCTGGACGAGGCGCCCATCAACGACCGGACCCCGGCCGTGGCCGAGGCCGCCGTCCTGGCCGAGGACCGGCTGGGGATGAGCGTGGAGCCGATCACGCCGGAGGTGGCCGGTCAGCTCGGGCTTTCCGGTGACGACGCCGAGGGCGTGATCATCGCGAACGTGGCCCGCGGAAGCGCAGCCGCACGGCGGAATCTCGACCAGTTCGTCGGCGCCAAGCTGACCCGTGTGAACGACACGCCGATCCGCAGCCTGGACGACGTCCGACGGGCCCTGGGCGAAGTGGCCGCAGGCGAGATCGTGTCGCTCCACGTGCTCCTCGATCCGGAGACCGGCGACACGCGCGTGGTGAACATCCGCATGCCGCGCTGATCCGACCTCGGGCACGACCACCCCGCGGCGCGGGCGGCCCATCCGGCCGCCCGCGCCGCGTCGTCGGGGGCTCCGGCGCCGTGCGCCGTTGAACACCCTTCCCGGCCTTGGTTACTTTTCAGGTGCGGGTCCCTGCGAAAGTGGCGGAACTGGTAGACGCGCGAGACTTAGGATCTCGTGGCCTCGTGCCGTGGGGGTTCGAGTCCCCCCTTTCGCATCCGGGGGTCCGGCGCTCGCGGGCGCCGACGAATCCTCCCCACCGTCCCACGAAGGAAACATCGACCGATGACCATCGACGGTTCCCGTCTCCAGATCTCCGTTGAAGAGCAGGACCGCTGGCGCCGGCGCGTCCGCGTCACCGTTCCCTCCGCCGTGGTGGCGGAGGAACAGCGCAAGGCCGCCGCCAACGTCGCGTCCCGGATGAAGCTGAAGGGCTTCCGGAAGGGCAAGGTGCCGTCCAAGGTCGTGGAGTCCCGGTTCGGGGGCGCGCTCCGCCAGGAGACGCTGGACCGGATCATCAACGACGCTTACCGCCACGCCGTGACCAGCCAGGAGCTGCGTCCCATCAGCGAGGGCGAGGTCGAGGAGGTGACCTACCAGCCCGAGAGCGATTCGGACCTCCAGTTCGCCATCTCCTTCGATGTCGAGCCGGTGTTCGACGTCAGCCGCCTCGGAGGGTTCTCGGTGGAGCGGCCCGTCGGCGAGGTGAACGACAGCCACATCGACGAGATGATCGGCCGCATCCAGGAACAGAACGGCGCCTGGCAGCCGGCCGACGAGGGCAAGCCGCAGGACAAGGACATGGTGTCCGTCCGGATCCGACGCCTCGACGGTGAGGAAGAGGACGCCGAGGGGCGCGAGTACGAGTTCGCCCTGGGTCAGGGCGATGCGATCCCCGACATCGAGAACGCGATCCGCGAGCTCGAGGTGGGGGGGTCGGGTGAGTTCACCGTTACCTTCCCCGAGGACTTTCCCGCCGAGGAACGGCGTGGCCAGCAGGAGAAGGTCGAGATCAGCCTGCTGGGCCGGA
Source organism: Longimicrobiales bacterium (assembly GCA_040216925.1). GTDB lineage: Bacteria > Gemmatimonadota > Gemmatimonadetes > Longimicrobiales > Gaopeijiaceae > JAJCZZ01. The sequence goes on along the minus strand of JAVJOF010000016.1, from coordinate 297,295 downwards.
AGGTGCTCGAGCTGCCCGCCGCCGACGACGAGCTGGCGCGGCAGGTCGGCGACTTCGAGGACCTGGCCGCCCTGAAGGACCGGATCCGCTCCGACCTCCAGAAGGAGGCCGACGAGCAGGCCGAGGCGGTCGTGCGGGGTCGTCTCCTGGACTACGTGGCCGAGGCCAATCCGTTCGAAGTACCGCGTTCGATGGTGGAGCGCTACGTGGACAGCGTTCTCGGCGATCAGAAGAAGCAGATCCCCGAGGACCGGCTCGAAGAAGTGAAGGGCAACATCCGGCCGGAAGCCGAACGCGCCGTGAGGCGGCTCCTGATCATCGAGCGAATTGCCGAGACTCAGGAGCTGAACGCCACCGAAGAGGAAGTGGACGACCGGGTGGAGGAGATCGCCCGGAAGAACGACGCCACCGCGGCCCAGGTCTACGCGTCGCTGCAGAAGGCCGGACGGATCGAGGCCCTGGAGCGGGAGATCATGGAGCGGAAGGTGTTCGACTTCCTGAAGGGTCAATCCGAGATCATCGACGCGCCGGCGGCGTAAGCGCCCCGGCCAACGACAAGGGATCCATGCCGATCTACCCCCCGTACGTCATCGAACGCACCAGCCGCGGAGAGCGGAGCTACGACATCTTCAGTCGTCTCCTCATGGACCGCATCGTGTTCCTCGGCAGCGGTATCGACGACAACGTGGCCAACATCATCGTGGCGCAGCTCCTCTTCCTCGAGGCCGAGGATCCGGAGCGCGACATCTTCATGTACATCAACTCGCCGGGCGGCAGCGTCTACGCCGGCATGGCCATCTACGACACGATGCAGCACCTGCGTGCCCCCGTGTCCACCTACTGCGTGGGCATGGCGGCGTCCATGGGCGCGGTGCTGCTCACGGCGGGGAACCCGGGCAAGCGCCACGCGCTTCCGAACTCGCGGATCATGATCCACCAGCCGTCGTCCGGCACCCAGGGAACGGCGGCCGACATCGAGATCGCGGCCAAGGAAGTGCTCTACATCCGGGAGAACCTGAACAAGATCCTGGCGAAGCACACCGGCCAGTCGCCGGAGAAGATCATGGACGACGTGGACCGGGACCGCTTCATGAGCCCCAACGAGGCCGTCGCGTACGGCCTGATCGACAAGGTTCTGGAAGGTCCGGTCCCGCGCAGCGGGAAGCCCGAGGACTCCGACCATCCCGACGACTAGTCGAGGCCGGTCGTGTCAGGAGACGATGATTCCATGACCAGTGACAAACACCTTCGCTGCAGCTTCTGCGGGAAGTCCAAGGAGAGCGTCAAGAAGTTCATCTCCGGACCGAACGTCTACATCTGCAACGAGTGCATCTCGCTGTGCAACGAGATCCTCGCGGAGGAGGAGGAACGGGAAGCCCAGGAGGCCGTGGTCCCGTCTCCGACTCCCGAAGAGATCAAGCACGTCCTCGACCAGTACGTCATCGGCCAGGAAGGCGCCAAGCGCTCCCTGTCCGTGGCCGTCTACAACCACTACAAGCGCGTCAACCATCACGGCGTGCTCGACGAAGTGGAGATCGACAAGGCCAACATCCTGCTCGTGGGACCCACGGGGGTCGGCAAGACGCTCCTGGCGTCCACCCTGGCCCGCATCCTCCACGTGCCGTTCACCATCGCGGACGCCACCACCCTGACCGAGGCCGGCTACGTGGGCGAGGACGTGGAGAACATCCTCGTCCGGCTGCTCCAGGCCTCCGACTTCAACATCGCCGAGTGCGAGCGCGGCATCGTCTACATCGACGAGATCGACAAGATCGCCCGGAAGTCGGAGAACCCCTCGATCACCCGCGACGTGTCCGGCGAAGGCGTCCAGCAGGCCCTGCTGAAGATCCTGGAGGGTACGGTGGCGTCCGTTCCGCCCCAGGGCGGCCGGAAGCACCCGCAGCAGGAGTACATCCAGATCAACACCCGCAACATCCTGTTCATCTGCGGAGGGGCCTTCGACGGCATCGAGAAGATCGTCGAGGCGAGGATCGGCAAACGCCAGATCGGCTTCGGCGACGACGACCCGAACGTGGAGCGGGAGGGCAACATCTTCCAGTGGGTCGAGCCGGAGGACCTCCAGCGCTACGGGCTCATTCCCGAGCTGGTGGGCCGGCTTCCGGTGGGCGTGTACCTCGACGAACTCGACGAGGACGCATTGGTCCGGATCCTCGAGGAGCCCAAGAACGCCGTGGTCAAGCAGTTCAAGAAGATCTTCGAGCTGGAAGGCATCGGCCTCACGTTCGACAAGGACGCGCTGCAGGCCATCGCCAAGAAGTCGCTGGAACGCGGCACCGGCGCCCGCGGGCTCCGCTCGATCATCGAGAACATCATGCGGGACGTCATGTTCGAGATTCCCTCACGCAAGGACGTGCGCGAGGTCGTGGTCACGCCGGAGTCCGTGGAGCGTGGGGTGCCGCCCCTGCTGGTGCTCCATCCGGAGGAGCGGAAGAAGGAGGCCTGAGTCCGAGCTACGTGTCGGCTGGACGACAACGGTCCCGGGAGCGCACGCTTTCGGGGCCGTCTCCTTTTCCCGGGATGACGCCTCCCCTACTCTACTCCGCAGCGTCCTCCCCCGGCCTTCCCCACCCCCCCTGAGACGGCGCATGGCGACCCTCACCCGGGCCGACGACCACATCGAGATCCCCGACCGGCTTCCGGTCATCGCGCTGCGGGACCTCGTGTTCTTTCCCTACATGGTGCTCCCGCTCCTGGTGGGGCGGGTGCGTTCGGTCGCGGCTCTCGAGCGCGCCCGGGAGAACGGGGATCTCGTGGTCCTGCTGACCCAGAGGGATCCGTCCACCGACGATCCGGACCTGGGCGACCTCTTCGACGTGGGCACGGTGGCCCGCGTGGTCCAGGTGTCCACCCTTCCGGACGGCACGGCTCGCGTCGTCCTGGAGGGCCTCGGCCGGGTCCGTGTGTCGGACCTGGACACCACGGGCCCCGCCCTGGAGGGGCGCCTCGCCCTGTTCCGGCCCGACGAGACCGGGGCGCCCGGCACGACGGACGGACGGGCCCGGGAGGTGGTGGAGCTCTACGGGCGGTACGCGCGGCTGCACGAGCGGGTGCCGGACGAACTCCCCTCGCTGCTGTCCGCCGAATCGGACCGGGCACGGCTCGCGCACCTCGTGGCGGGCCACCTGTACCTCGCGGGCTCCGAGAAGCAGGAGCTGCTGGAGACGCCGGATCCGGACCAGCAGCTCGAGCTGCTCCGGGAGATCCTGCTCCGCGAACTGGAGGTCCTGCGCATCGAGGAGAAGCTGGACCGGCAGCTCCTGCGCGGCTCCGACGCCCGTGGGGTGGACTTCGGTCCGGGATTCGAGCCCATCCATCGGGAGCCGGTCCCGGAGCGCGAGGAGTGGGCGGACACCGAAGACGCGATCCGGGGCGCCGACCTGCCTCCCGCCGCCCGTGAGCGGGCCGAGAAGGAACTGGCCCGGCTGCGGAAGCTGAACCCGGTGGCGCCGGAAGCGGCGGTCATCCGGACGTATCTCGACTGGATCGCGGCTCTGCCCTGGTCCGGACGCAGCGCCGACAACCTGGACGTGCGCCACGCCTCCGAGATCCTGGACGCCGAGCACTTCGGGCTGTCGGAGGTCAAGGAGCGCATCCTGGACCATGTGGCCGTCCTGTCGCTGGTCGGGGAGATGCGCGGCCCCATCCTGTGCCTGGTGGGTCCGCCGGGGGTGGGAAAGACCTCCCTGGGGCGGAGCATCGGCCGGTCTCTGGGCCGCGAGTTCGTGCGGGTCAGCCTGGGCGGCGTCCGCGACGAGGCGGAGATCCGCGGGCACCGGCGTACCTACGTGGGGGCGCTTCCCGGACGCGTGATCCAGGGGATGCGGCGGAGTGGCACGACCAACCCCGTGTTCCTCCTGGACGAGGTGGACAAGCTGGCCCGGGACTTCCACGGCGATCCCGGAGCGGCGCTCCTGGAGGTGCTGGACCCGGAGCAGAACCGGACCTTCACCGACCACTACCTCGAGTTGGAGTACGACCTCTCCGACGTCCTGTTCATTGCCACGGCCAACACCCTCCAGGGCATTCCGGAGCCGCTCCGGGACCGCATGGAGATCATCCGGCTGCCCGGCTACCTGGACACCGAGAAGCGGGAGATCGCGCGGCGGTTCCTGTGGCCCCGTCAGGCGGCCCGCCACGGGCTCGACCCCGCAGAGGTCCGTCTGGAGGACCGTGCCGTGGACCACGTGATCGGCCGGTACACCCGGGAGGCCGGCGTTCGCGAGCTGGATCGGCGTCTCGGTCGAGTGGCCCGGAAGGTGGCCCGGGCCGTGGCCGACGGAGGCCCCGGTGAGCGGGCCGTGGATATGGACGACCTGAAGGAACTCCTGGGTCCGCCCACGCATCAGCCACCCGACCGGGACCCGACGAGCCAGCGCGTGGGCATCGCCAACGGTCTGGCCTGGACCGCGGCAGGCGGGGAGGTCCTCGACGTCGAGGTGGCGGTCGTTCCCGGCGCCGGAGTCCTCCGCCTGACGGGCACGCTGGGGGACGTCATGAAGGAATCGGCCCAGGCGGCGGTGACCTACGCACGCTCCCGCTCGGAGCGCCTGGGCCTCGCGCCCCACTTCCACGAGAAGATCGACGTCCACATCCACATCCCCGAAGGCGCCACCCCGAAGGACGGGCCGTCCGCCGGCATCACCATCGCGCTGGCCCTGATCTCGGCCCTCACGGACGCTCCGACCCGCGCCGACGTGGCCCTGACCGGAGAGATCACGCTCCGGGGCCGCGTGCTGGGCGTGGGTGGCGTGAAGGAGAAGGCCGTGGCCGCCCTGCGCGGAGGCATCCGCACGGTGGTCCTGCCCGAGGCCAACGCCAGCGACCTGGAGCTCCTTCCCGACGAGGTCCGGGATCAGGTGGCGTTCACGTTGGTCCGGTCGATGGACGAGGTCATGGACGCGGCCCTGGCCGCGACGCCCTCCCGGGCCCGCCCCGCCAGCGCGGGCCTCGAGCCCTCGGTGCCGCACGCATGAAGATCCGGACGGTGGAATACGCCGGCACCATCGCGGCACCCGGAGGTCCGTCTCCGGGGGACCTGCCCCAGGTGGCCTTTTCCGGACGGTCGAACGTGGGCAAGTCGTCGCTCATCAACACGCTCCTCCGCCGGACGCGGAACAAGGTGGCCCACGTGTCCGGCAAGCCGGGCAAGACGCGGGCGCTCAACTTCTTCCGGGTCAACGACGACTTCTTCCTGGTGGACCTTCCGGGCTACGGCTATGCCAAGGTGCCTCAGGACATGCGCGACGCATGGAAGCGCCTGATGGAGTGGTACCTCGGCGAGTCGGGGGCGGTGCGTGGGGTGGTGCACCTGGTGGACGCCCGACGGGCGCCCACGGAGGACGACCGCCAGATGGTGGAGTACCTGGCCAAGGTGGGCCTGCCGACGCTCGTGGTCATGACCAAGATGGACAAGCTGAAGCGGAGCGAGCGGAGAGATGCCGTGACGCTGGCCGCGGACACCCTGGCCGTGGACCAGGACCAGCTGCTCCCGTTCTCGTCGAAGACGGGCGAAGGGCGCGACACCCTGCTGGCCGCCCTCGACGTGCTCCTCGAGCCGGACTCGCCCTCGTGACCGTGGCCCGGGCCGCCGCACTCGCCGCCTCCCTGGCGGTCGCGGGCTGCTCGCTGGCGCCCCCCGGATCCGCCGGACCGGCGCCCGAGACGCTCCCCCCTCCGGGGTACGGCACCCTGCGTCAGGACGAGGTGACCCTGTCGTTCACGTCCGGCGACCTGCAGGTGAAGGTCACGCCCCTGGCCGAGTCCGTCCTCGTGACGGTGGCGCCGGACACCTACCGCCGGCTTCAGGGACTGGCGGCCGCCCACGGACCCCGGGTGGCCCGCGAAGCAGGGTCCGCCGCGCCCACCCTGTTCCTCGTCTCGTTCTTCTCGGACCGGCAGGGCACCACCTTCGTTCCCGAGGAGGTCCAGCTTCGTTCACTCGGCGTGCGTCTGCGGCCGGCCACCATCGTTCCGGTCACCCCGGGGTTCGGCCAGCGCAGGCTCGAGCAGCGGGAGACCGAGATGGCGGTCTACGCGTTCGACGGCGAGGTGGACCTCGAATCCGACCTCGTGGCCATGTACGGGCTGGTGGAGAACAACAGCTGGGCCACGATCCTGGCCCGGGTCCAGGCGGAGCGGGCGCGGGCGCGAGGCCGTGCGGCCGGACCGGGCGGGGCCTGACGTCCCTCAAGCCTCCAGGTCGTACTTCGAGATCTTGCGGTAGAGGGTACGCTCGCCGATGCCCAGGAGTTCGGCTGCCTTCCGGCGGTTGCCGCCCACCGCGTCGAGCGCAGCGGCGATGGCGTCGCGCTCCATGTCCTCCATGGTGGTGCCGGGCCGGAAGACGACCACGCCGGGCTCCCGAGGGGCCTCCCCGGCGTCGGGGACCGTGTCGTCGGGCGGGTCCGGCTCGGCCGAGGCCGCTCCGGTCGCGTCGTGCGCGCCGTGCGCGCCGTGCGCCCGCGCATCCACCCGCGTGCCGACCTCGGGCTGCCCGTGCTCGCCGTCTCCCGTCGGGCCGGGTGGATACGCTCCGACCTCCACCCCCCGCACCGGGATCTCGCGGCCACCCAGCATGGCCCGATCGGCGCGGACCAGCTCGGAGCCCCTCCGGTAGGCCTCGAACTCCCGCCGCAGGTCGTCCATGTCCACCCGCAGATCCACCAGCGTGCGGAAGATGAACTCCAGCTCCGGCCGGAGATCGGAGGATCCTGCTTCGCCACCCCTCCGTCCCTCGGTCCTGGGGATCGGCGCGGGCAGGAGGTTCCGGCCCCGGCCCGCCCGTACCTCGGAGGGGATGTCGCCCGGTTCGACGACCCGGCCGGGGGCCAGGACCACCATGGACTCCACGAGGTTGCGGAGCTCGCGGACGTTCCCCGGCCACGCGTAGTCGCGGAGGATCTCCATGGCGGCGGCCGAGATGCCCGGGAACGGCCGGTCGTGACGCTCCGACGCCTCGCGGATGAACTCCCGCACCAGGAGGTCGATGTCGTCGCGCCGCTCCCGCAGCGCCGGAAGCTCGATGTGCAGCACGTTCAGACGGAAGTAGAGGTCCCGTCGGAACTCCCCCACCGCGACGAGCTGCCGGAGGTCCTGGTTGGTGGCCGCGATGATCCGGACGTCCACCTTGATGGACTTCTCGCCTCCCACCCGGTGGAACTCCCGCTGCTCCAGGACCCGGAGCAGCTTGGTCTGGGTGGTCAGCGGCATCTCCCCGATCTCGTCGAGGAAGATCGTGCCCGTGTGGGCCAGCTCGAAGAGCCCGCGGCGGGAGTCCACCGCCCCGGTGAACGCCCCCTTCTCGTGGCCGAACAGCTCCGACTCCAGCAGGGTGTCCGACAGCGCAGCCACGTTCACCGCGATGAACGGCTTGTGCCTCCGCTGCGAGAGCTGATGGATGCCCCGAGCCACGAGCTCCTTGCCCGTGCCCGACTCCCCGGTGACGAGGACGGTAGCGGTGACGGGAGCGATCTGGACCACCCGCTCCAGCACCTCACGCATGGCGTCGGTCTCGCCGACGATCCCGGTCAGGCGCTGGAGGCGGCGGCGTTCGATGGCGGTCCGTCCCACCGCCGCGACGTCGGCCGGGGCGGTGCCGGACGCGAAGACGTCGTCGAACCCGGGCCGGAGGGCCGGCGCCAGGCTCCCCCGTCCGGCCATGGCGAACACCGGGATGTCGAGAGCGGTCCGCGCCTGGGCCGCCAGTCCGTCGTCGCCCGCCTCGATGCCCCCGGTCAGGACGAGGAGGACCGCGTCCGACTCGCCCGAGATGTCCTCCTCGGGGGTGACCAGGTCGGTCCCGTACCCGGCGTCGGTGAAGGCCGTCCGCAGGCCTCCGGCCGCATCGAGGTCGTGGGTCGAGATGAGCACGGTATCGCGGTTCATGAGTGCTCCGTGTCCTCGCCCCGGATCAGGTGCACCGCGTGCGCCAGGAGCGGCTCCAGCACGGCCAGACCGTCCCGGACGCCGCCGGGGCTTCCCGGCAGGTTGACGATGAGCGTGCGCCCGCGCACGCCGGCCAGCCCCCGGGACAGCACCGCGTACCGCGTCTGTTCGGTGCCCCGGCGCCGGATCTCCTCGGCCACCCCGGGGGCCTCCCGCTCCAGGACGGGGCGGGTGGCTTCCGGCGTGACGTCCCGGGGCGTGAACCCGGTGCCGCCCGTGGTCAGGATCAGGTCGGCCGCGGCGCCATCGCACCAGTCGAGGAGCACCGGCGTGATGGCCGACACTTCGTCGGGCACCACGGCCCGGCCCACCACTTCGTGGCCTCCGGCGTCGGCCCAGTCCGTCAGGAGCCGCCCGCTCACGTCCTCGCGGTCACCGCGGTAGCACCCGTCGCTCACGGTCAACACACCGATCCGCACGCTGCCTCCAGGCCGTGGTTGGGACACCGGGTTCGCACGGTGGATCTCGGGAAGGCGTCTACCGCCGGATCGAGCCGTCCGTGTAGAACGGCGGCCGTTGGACCACGGCGTTCAGCGTCCGGCCCCGCACGTCGATCTGGACGGGGGTGTCGGGCTTCGAGAGCTCGGTGGGGACGTACCCCATGGCCACACCCTCGCCGAGGGACGGACTGACCGTACCGCTGGTAAGGACGCCCACCGCCTTCCCGTCCGACACCACCGCGTACCCGGGTCGAGGAAACCCGCGGTCCAGCAGGCGGATGCCGACCAGGCGGCGCTCCACGCCCGCCTCCTTCTGACGAGCCAGGGCCTCGCGCCCGATGAAGTCGACGCCCTTGTCCAGCTTCGTGACCCAGCCGAGTCCCGACTCCAGCGTCGTGTGCTCCTCGTCGAGATCGTTCCCGTACAGGGCGTACCCCATCTCCAGGCGGAGCGAGTCCCGGGCACCCAGGCCCGCGGGGATCAGTCCGTCTCCCGCCCCGGCCTCCAGGAGCGCGTCCCAGATCGGGCCCGCGTCCTCCGCGGCGACGTAGAGCTCGAAGCCGTCCTCACCGGTGTAGCCCGTTCCGGAGATCAAGGCGGGCCGGCCCGCCACCGTTCCCTGGACGAACCGGTAGTACTTCACCTCGTCCACGTCGGGGGTGGCCAGCGGGCGGAGGATCTCCCGGGCGGCAGGTCCCTGGAGCGCCAGGAGCGCGGTCTCGTCCGAGACGTCCTCGACGGTCACGTCCATGCCCTGGGCATGGGACTCGACCCACGAGAGGTCCTTGGGGCGGTTGGACGCGTTGACCACCAGCATGAAGTGGTCCGGCAACCGGTAGATGATGAGGTCGTCGATCACGCACCCGTCTTCCCGGCACATGGCCGAGTACTGGGCCTGGCCCACCTCGATCCGCGCGGCGTCGTTCACGGAGATCCGCTGGACCAGATCGAGGGCCTGGGGACCGCGCACGAGGAACTCGCCCATGTGCGAGACGTCGAACAACCCGGCCGTCTCCCGGACGGCCCTGTGCTCCGCCGTGATGCCGGTGGGATACTGGACGGGCATCTCGAAGCCCGCGAACGGGACCATCTTCCCGTCGAGGGCCACGTGCCGGTCGTGCAGGGGGGTCCGCTTCAGCGGCTCGTTCATCCGAGCAACTCCACGAGAATGGCTTTCTGGATATGGAGGCGGTTCTCCGCCTCCTGGAACACGAGGGACCGGGGGCCGTCGATGACCCCGGCCGTGACCTCCTCGCCCCTGTGGGCGGGAAGGCAATGAAGGAAGACGGCGTCGTCGGCGCCCCGCGCCATGAGCGCCTCGTCCACCACGAAGCCCCGGAACGCCTCCTGGCGGGCCTGCATCTCCTCTTCCTGGCCCATCGAGGCCCACACGTCCGTGGTGACCACGTTCGCGCCCTCGGCCGCCTCCGCGGGATCCCGCGTCAGGAGCACGTCGGTCTCGGCCCGGGCGGCCGCCAGGATGCCCGGATCGGGGTCGTATCCCTCCGGACAGGCCAGGCGCAGCCCGAAGCCCAGGCGCCGCGCCGCGTTCAGCCAGGAGTTGGCCATGTTGTTCCCGTCGCCGATCCAGGCCACCGTGCGCCCCCGCAGCTCGGAGCCATGGGCCTCCTGCACCGTCTGGAGGTCCGCCATGATCTGGCAGGGGTGGAGCAGGTCGGTCAGGCCGTTGATGACCGGCACCTGCGCGTGCCGGGCGAGCTCGACCACCTCGTCGTGGCCGAACGTGCGGATCATGATGGCGTCGGCATAGCCGGACAGCACCCGGGCGGTGTCGTGGAGCGACTCCCCGCGACCCATCTGGCTGTCCCGGTCCGAGAGGAAGAGCGCATGTCCGCCGAGCTGGGTCATGCCCACTTCGAACGACACGCGCGTCCGCGTCGAGCTCTTCCGGAAGATCATGACCAGGCTGCGCCCCGCCAGCAGCGGGCCGCCCTCGGCGCCGGACTTGAGCCGATGGGCCCGGTCCAGAAGATCCAGAAGCCCCTGGCGGTCGAAGTCCGGGATGGCCAGGAAGTGGCGCGGTGATTCGGTCATGCGGCTGGAGGCTCCCGGCGTCAGAGGATGTAGCGGCGGAGGTCCTCGTCGTCCACGACCTTCTCCAGCCGGGTCCGGACGAAGTCACCGTCGACTTCGATGGCGCCGTCGCCCGCCTCGGGAAGGTCGTAGAGCACCTCCTCGAGGAGCGTGGTCATGACGGTCTGGAGCCGACGGGCCCCGATGTTCTCCATGGTATCGTTGAGTTCGGTGGCGATGCGTGCGATCTCGCGGACGCCCTCGTCCGTGAAGGAGATCGACGCCCCCTCCGTGGCCACCATGGCGCTGTACTGGGTCAGAAGCGCGTTGCGCGGCTCCTTGAGGATCCGCACGAAGTCCTTCTCGTCGAGGGTCTTCAGCTCGACCCGGATCGGAAACCGTCCCTGCAACTCGGGAATCAGATCCGACGGCTTGGCCACGTGGAAGGCCCCGGCCGCGATGAACAGGATGTGGTCGGTCCGCACCAGGCCGTACTTGGTGGTGACCGTGGATCCCTCGACGATGGGGAGCAGGTCGCGCTGCACCCCTTCGCGGCTCACGTCCGGTCCGACCCCACCGCGCTCCCCCGCCACCTTGTCGATCTCGTCGAGGAACACGATGCCCATGTCCTCGGCCCGGTAGAGCGCTTCGTTCACGACCTCGTCCATGTCCACGAGCTTGTCCAGCTCGTCCTGGAGGAGGACCCGACGGGCCTCACCGACCGACATGCTCCGCCGCTTGGTCTTCTTGGGCAGCATGTCCTGGAGCATCTCGGTGAAGTTGTAGTCCATGCCGTCGCCGCCGCCCATGGGCACCATCATCCCGTCCAGCGACGCGGACTGCTGGATCTCCACCTCCACCTCCCGCTCCTCGAGCGTTCCGTCGCGGAGGAGCTTCCGGAGCTTCTCGCGGGTGCGCTCCCGGCGCGAGCGGGTGTCGCCGTCCGGGGGAGCCGACTCGACCCCGGTGGGCCCGGCGATGAACACCGACGAGCCACGCTCGCCCTCGCTCTCCGGGCCGTCCGGCTCGGCCGCCACGGGGGGAAGCAGAAGGTCGAGCAGCCGCTCCTCCACCCGGGCCTCGGCCACGTCGTGGACCTCGTCCTCGCGCTCGGCGCGCACCAGGTTCACGGAGAAGTCGACGAGGTCCCGGATCATGGACTCCACGTCGCGGCCCACGTACCCGACCTCGGTGAACTTGGACGCCTCCACCTTCACGAAGGGGGCCCCGGCCAGCCGGGCCAGCCGACGGGCGATCTCCGTCTTCCCGACCCCGGTGGGACCGATGAGGATCAGGTTGCTCGGCGCGATCTCGTCGCGCAGTTCCTCGTCGACCCGCTGCCGCCGCCACCGGTTGCGGAGCACGATGGCCACCGCCTTCTTCGCATCGTCCTGACCCACGATGTACTTGTCGAGCTCGGCCACGATCTGGCGTGGCGTCAGTTCGTCGAGCCAGGGCTGCTCGGGCGGCGAGTCGGCGGCTGGACCGGCCGGAGCCGTGGGTTCGGTCGTCGGCGCGGTGGGCGTGCTCATCGGTCGCCTCCCAGTTCCAGGACTTCGATGTCCCGGTTCGTGTAGATGCAGATGTCTCCGGCGATCTCCAGCGCGCTCCGGACGATGGTGGCGGCGGGAAGTTCGGAGTGCTGCCGGAGCGCCCGGGCCGCGGCCAGGGCGAAGCTGCCGCCCGACCCGATGGCCAGGATGTCGTCGTCCGGCTGGATCACGTTGCCGTCTCCGCTGACCAGGAAGAGCGACTCCACGTCGGCCACGCAAAGGAGCGCATCCAGCCGCCGCAGGTACCGGTCCGTCCGCCAGTCCTTGGCCAGTTCGACCACGGAGCGCGTCAGGTTCCCCGGGTACCGCTCGAGCTTCTCCTCGAGCTTCTCGAACAGCGCGAAGGCATCGGCCACCGCACCGGCGAAGCCGGCCAGGATCCGCCCGTCCTTGAGGAGCCGCACTTTGCGGGCGCTCCCTTTCACCACCGTGTCGCCCATGGTCACCTGCCCGTCGCCACCCATGGCCACGCGCCCGTCCCGGCGGACGGCGAGGACCGTGGTGGCACGAACGTCCCGATGCGTCATCAGATCTCGGCCTTTCGTCGTGAATGACCCCACACGGCGGTGCCGAGCGGGAGGTTGTCTACCGGTGCCCATGCAGGACGGGGGCCACAAGTCTAACGCCAATCCTGCCGAATTGGCATGGGCGCCCCGCCGCGCGTCGTCGGAACGGGCCGCTCCGCCTACCGCACGCCCACGAAGACCGGGTTGCTGTAGAACCAGAGGTCCGTCCACGGGTCCTCGGTCCGGGGATCCGGGCCGGGTTCGGGTTCCTGGCCGCTGGTGCCGCGCAGGCGCAGGTACATCGGTCCGTCCACGGGTCCCAGCCGATGGGTGAGGGTCCGCCACTCCCCGTCGGTGCTCCAATCGGAGGCGGTGAACCGGGCCACGACCCGGGTCGTCGGGTTCGTGTCCGTGGCCCGGTCGGTCACGGGACCGCGCACCTCGCCGACGATGAGGTCGACCCGCGATACCGAGGGGTCGTCGCCGTTGTGGTTCGGCCCCACGGGGTCCCGGAAGCGCACGGTGACGTCCAGGGAGGCGCCCGGCGCCACCATCACCGAGTCGCCCAGGGACGCCGTGTCCGCTGCGGCCACCACCGCGACGTCCAGGGCGGTGATCAGGTCGCCGAGGGCCACGAACACCCGGCCCCGGCGCAGGCCCTCGAGGATCGCGTCGTGGGTGGGCTCGGCCCAGACCCAGGTCTTGGAGTACTCCCCGGGCCAGAAGTCGACGCCGCCCTGGGTGTAGTGGATGTGGGAATCCGAATTGGCGGTGATCCACCACCGCCGGCCCTCGCCGAGCATCGAGTCCCAGAACCCGCCGAGGCGGGCCGTCATCTGATCGAATCCGCCCATGGTGGGCGCCCGGCCGTAGCCGCCACGGGGCCCCCCGTCGGTCACGGCGCCGTCCTCGTCGAGGGCCACGGCCTGGTGGCCCGGCGCCCCCGCCATGCCCACGGCCACCTCGGGCGCGGCGTCGTTCCAGTTCCGGAGTTCTGCCGGGTCGTAGTAGCCGTACACTCCGATCTCGGTCGCGGACCGGCTCGGGTGGTTGGCGATGACCACGGGCCGGGCATCCATCCCGTCCATGAATTCGAGCGCCTCGATCATCCGGGGCTCGGTGTCCCACGTGGAGTCGGGAGGCCAGGGCTCGTTCCGCGAGAAGCGCGACTCGATGGCGTGGACCCGCTCGGCCTCGTCGTGGGTGTGGGGCACGATCATGCTGGAGTGGTCGGCTCCTGGCGAGTCGAACTCCATCCCGAAGAACTGGATCACCTCCGGCACGGCCTCCCGGGCCTCCAACAACTCCGGGTAGGCCTGCTCCAGGTTCACCCGCGAGTGGTTCGGGCCGCCGTGATCGGTGGCCACCATCCAGCTCAGCCCGTGGGCCCGGGCCTGCTCCGCGTTCGTGGGAATCGGGTAGATCGCGTCGCCCGCGATGATCGGCGTGGGCGGGTCCGTGCTGTCGTCCCACCCGACGCTGAAGCGGGAATGGATGTGATGATCGCCGGCCAGCCATCGGGGACCGGTCTCGGCCGTGTTCGGGGCGCCTGCGCACCCGGCCAGCAGGACCGAGCCGAGCAGGACGGCGCAGGCGGCGCCGGCCCGCAGCGAGGCCGCCTCCGCCGACATCGCGACGAACCTGGGGCGCGGCGTGGATCGGGGATTCGGCATGCCGTTCACTCTCCGGAGCGTGGGTGGGCGTTCCTGTAGACCCGGAGCAGTCGCTCCCGGGTGGTGTGCGTGTAGATCTGGGTGGTGGCCAGCGACACGTGGCCCAGCAGTTCCTTGACGGCCAGGAGGTCGGCCCCGTTCTCCAGAAGGTGCGTCGCGAACGAATGGCGCAACGCGTGGGCCGAAAGCCCCTGGGCGCCCGCGGTGGCGTCGAGGGCCCGGTGGACCGCGGCCTGGATCGAGCGGCGGGACAGCCGCCCGCCCCGGGCGTTCACCAGGAGCGGGCCTCCTCCCGGCGCGGTGCGGGCCGGGTCCGACGCGGCCGCCAGGGCCTCTTCCCGCCTCGGTCCATACCGGCCCAGCGCGGTCAGGGCACGGGCCGTGACCGGAACCACCCGCTCCTTGCGCCCCTTTCCCATGACCCGGACCACCTGCTCCCGGCGCTCCACACCGTGCCAGTCGAGGCCGTGGAGTTCGGAAAGGCGGAGTCCGCTCCCGTAGAGCATCTCCAGGATCACGAGGTCCCGGGTCCCCTGGAGCGTGTTCTCCGCCGCCGCCGCCCCCGCCGCGTCGAAGACCGCCTGGATGTCGGCGGTGCCCAGGTGCCCCGGAAGCCGCTTGTCCATGCGCGGTGCCCGGATGCCCCGGGCCGGGTTGGCGGGGATGCGCTCGTCGCGATGCAGGAACCGGAAGAAGGTCCGGGCGGCCGAGAGCTTGCGGGCTACGCTACGACGGGCGTCGCCGTTGCGGTGGCACCACCCCAGGAAGCCCCGAAGGGCCAGTCGGTCCACGTCGCTCCAGCGCCATGCGTCCGTGCCCGTGTACTCGGTCAGGAAGGCGTGGAGCTGATCCAGGTCGCGGCGGTAGGCCTTGAGGGTGTTGTCCGCCAGTTGCCGCTCGTCGGCCAGGTGGCGGAGGAACTCGCCTACGTGTTCCGACGACGAAGCGGCACCGGAGGTCTCCACGCCATCAGCCGGCCACCACCGGCGCGATGTCCAGCGCGGCCATCCAGGCCAGGAAGTCGTCCTGGGCCCGTTCCCCGAGGCGCTCCCGCTTCACCTTCTTGTCGCGGATGCGCTCGTTGAGCGGGTCCACCAGCCCCCAGTTCGAATTCATGGGCTGGAAACGCTTCGGAGACGCCTCCCTCAGGAACCGGTAGAGGGCGCCGAGCATGGTCGTGGCCGGCGGCAGCACCGGGTCCTGTCCCTCGAGGATCCGGGCCATGTTGATGCCGGCAAGAATGCCCGAGGCGGCGGATTCGGTGTAGCCCTCGACCCCGGTGAGCTGCCCGGCGAACAGGAGGTCCGGACGGTCCTTCAGGGAGCCGTGCGCCGTGAGGCGCTCCGGGAAGTTGAGGTAGCTGTTCCGGTGGATCGATCCCCATCGAAGGAACTCGGCGTCGGCCAGCCCCGGAATCTGCGTGAAGATCCGGCGCTGCTCCGGAATCCGGAGGCGGGTCTGGAAGCCGACCATGTTCCACATCTGGCCGGCCCGATCCTCGCGACGGAGCTGGACCACGGCCCAGGGTCGCTTGCCCGTGCGGGGGTCCTCCAGCCCGATGGGCTTCATCGGGCCGAACCGCAGCGTGTCGTGGCCCCGGTCCGCCATGACCTCCACCGGCAGACAGCCCTCGAAGTACGGCACGGCGTCCCAGTCGTGGCCGGCGTGGGCCTCGCCCGAGACCAGGGCCTCGATGAAGGCGTCGTACTCCTCCCGGTTCATGGGGCAGTTGAGGTAGTCCGCGTCCTGATCGAACCGCCCCGCCGCGAACACCACCGAGTCGTCCAGGCTGTCGCGATGGAGGATCGGTGCGATGGCGTCGAAGAAGGCCAGGCCGCCGTGTCCCAGCGCCTCGGCGATCCGCTCGGACAGCGCGTCCGATGTCAGGGGTCCGGTGGCCACGATCGTGGGACCGTCGGGAAGCTCGGTGCACTCCTCCCGCACCAGCGTGACGAGTTCCGCCGCCTCGACCGCCGCGCTCATGGCCTCCGAAAAGAGCCCCCGGTCCACGGCGAGGGCGGCGCCCGCCGGCACCCGGGCCCGATCCGCCGAGCGGAGCAGCACGGATCCCAGCGCCCTCATCTCCCGCTTGAGCTGGCCGTGGGCGTTGGAGGGGTCCTCGCTCTTGAAGGAGTTCGTGCAGACCAGTTCCCCGAGGTGGTCGGTCTGATGTGCCGGCGTCGAACGCACCGGTCGCATCTCGATCAACCGAACGGGGTGCCCCCGGTCGGCGAGCTGGAGCGCGGCCTCGCATCCGGCCAGGCCCCCTCCGACCACGGTCACGGGCGTCCGGGACGGGCCGCTCACGACTTCCTCTTCCGCCCGCGTCCTCCACCCTTCCCCTTCCGGGAGCGGGCCTTGGCCAGCAGTTCCACGGCCTCGTCGAGATCGACGTCCGTGGGCTCGGTGCCCTTCGGGACGTTGGCGTTCACGGTGCCGTCGGTCACGTAGGGGCCGTAGCGTCCGGACAGGACCACGACATCGTTGCCGGTGTCCGGGTGCTTGCCCAGTTCCTTCAGGGCGGTCCGCTTGCCGGCCTTCTTGTCGGCGATCAGGCGCAGGGCCTGGTCCAGCTCGACGGTCCAGAGCTGCTCGGCGTTCTCGAGACTCGCGAAGGTCTTCTCGAGGCGTACATAAGGACCGTACCGCCCCAGGCCCGCCTCCACGTCCTGCCCGGTCTTCGGGTCCGTCCCGACCTTCCGGGGCAGCGACAGGAGCTTGACCGCGTAGGCCAGGTCCACGTCGGCGGGCTCCTTGCCCTTCGGCAGGCTGGCCCTCTTCGGCTTCTCGTCGTCGGATTCGGCCTCGAGCTCCACGTAGGGGCCGTACGGACCGACCTTCACCCGGACCGGCCGGGCGAACTCCGGATGGTCGCCGAGCTCCTCGCCCTCGGGGGCGGGACCGTCCAGCGAGCGCGTGTTCTTGCACGCCGGGTACCCCGAGCATCCCAGGAACCGGCCGAAGCGGTTCCACTTCACCAGCATCGGCCGGCCGCACTTCTCGCACTCCTCGCCCTCGGCGGCCAGGATCTCGAGGATGATCTCGTCGGAATTGGCCTCGCCGGCCTCCAGGCGTTCGAGGAACCCCGGGTAGAAGCCCGCCAGGAGCTTCCGCCACTCGACGGCGCCCTCTTCGACCCGGTCCAGCTCCCCTTCCATCCGGCTCGTGAAGTCCACGTCGAAGATGTTGGGGAAGATCCGGATCAGGAGCTTGACCACCACCTCGCCCAGGTCCGTGGGCTGGAAGCGCTTCTGCTCCACGTCCACGTAGCCACGATCGACGATCGTGCTCAGGATGGACGCGTAGGTCGACGGGCGCCCGATGCCGAGGCGCTCCAGCTCCTTGACCAGGCTGGCTTCGGAGAAACGGGGCGGTGGCTGCGTGAAGTGCTGGTTCGGCTCGAGCTTCTTCAGCTCGCCCTCGTCGCCCTCGCTCATGTCCGGCAGGGCTTCGAGGTCGTCCAGGCGTCGGTGCTCGCCCGCCTCGGTGGCCTCGAGGTAGAGGCGGGTGAAGCCCTGGAACTTCACGACCGAACCGGTGGCCCGGAACAGGTATCCGCGGCCGGACGACCCGGCCAGATCGAAGTCCAGCGTGGTGGTGTCGTACACGGCCGGTGACATCTGGCTGGCCACGAAGCGGAGCCAGATCAACTCGTACAGCCGAGCCTGGTCCGATTCGAGGTAGCGGGCGGCTTCGGACGGGTGCAGGGACGCGTCGGTGGGCCGGATGGCCTCGTGGGCCTCCTGCGCGCCCTTGGACTGCTTCCCACCCCAGAGACGCGGCGCGGCCGGCACGTAGGCGTCGCCGAACTCGCCGGTGATCCACTCCCGGGCCTGGCCCACCGCCACCGGAGAGACCCGGGTGGAGTCGGTCCGCATGTAGGTGATCAGGCCGCTGGTGCCCCGGGAGCCGATCTCCTGTCCCTCGTACAGGCGCTGCGCCACCGACATCGTGCGCCGCGCCGAGAACCCGAGTCGCTTGGCCGCCTCCTGCTGGAGCGTGGACGTCGTGAACGGGGCAGCGGGGTTCTTCCGGCGCTCACGGCGCTTGACCTCGGTCACGCGGAAGGGGACGCCGTCCACGTCGGTCACGACCGCGGTGGCCTCCTGCTCGTTGCTCAGCGTGAAGGCCTTCTGGTCGATCTTGTGGAGCTTGGCCTGGAAGGGCTGATCGTCGCGGAGCAGGTAGGCGGTGATGGACCAGTACTCCTCCTGCTCGAAGGCGCGGATCTCGTCTTCGCGCTCGCACACGAGCCGCAGCGCCACGGTCTGCACGCGCCCTGCGGACAGGCCCGGACGGATCGGCTTCCACAGGAGCGGGCTGACCTTGTAGCCCACCAGACGGTCGAGAATGCGACGGGCCTGCTGCGCCTCGACCTTCTTCATGTCGATGGGGCCGGGCCGCTTCAACGCCTCCTGGATGGCGCCCTTCGTGATCTCCCGGAACTCGACCCGCTGGAAGCGGTCGCCTTCGGACGGGCGGAACCCGAGCTGCTCCGCCACGTGGTAGGCGATGGCCTCGCCTTCACGGTCCGGGTCCGTGGCCAGGATCACCCGGTCCGCGTTCTTCGCCTTCTTCTTGAGTTCGGTGATGACCTTCCCCTTGCCCCGGATGGTCACGTACTTCGGCTCGAAGCCGTGCTCGACGTCCACGCCCAGCTCTTTCGGCGGGAGGTCCCGTACGTGTCCGACGGACGCGGCCACGTCGTACGAGCTGCCCAGGTAACGCCCGATGGTCCGGGCTTTGGCCGGGGACTCCACGATGACGAGGTTCTTCGGCATGCCGGTCGGTCGATCCAGGATCTGAGGTCAGGAAGAGCGGATCGCCTCGACGATCCGCCGGGTCACATCATCCGGCGAACGATCGGTCGTGTCCACCGTGTGGTCGGCGCGAGCATACCGAGCTTCGCGCCGCAGGAGAAGGGCACGGGCGGCCTCCAGCGGATCGTCCACGGCCAGGAGGGGGCGCTGGCCGGGCTGGGACCGGGCGCGGCGCACCGCGACCTCGGGAGACACCTTGAGCCATACGCTGACCGTTCCCGGCGGTACGGTATCGAGCCGCCCGTCCGCCGCCCCCCAGCCACCGCCCGTGGCCACCACGACACCGTCGCGTTCGAGGAACTCCCGGGCCACTTCGGCCTCCGCCCCGCGGAACCAGGCCTGGCCCTTCCGTTCGAACAACTCGGCCACGGAGGCGCCGTTCCGGGCCTCCACCTCGTGGTCCACGTCGAGGAAGATCCACTCCAGCGCTTCGGCCACACGAGGCCCCACGGTGCTCTTTCCCGAGCCCATGAAGCCCACCAGCACGATGCGGCGTGGGGCCGTCAACGTTCGCCGAATCCCCGGTCGGTGAGGTACGCGACGTACTGGTCGAAGTTCCTGCGGATCTCCCCCAGGGAATCACCGCCGAACTTCTCGAGGAAGGCGTCCGCGAGAACCAGCGCGACCATGGCCTCCCCGACCACCGCCGCGGCGGGCACCGCACACACGTCGCTCCGCTCCACCGCCGCATCGCCCTCGCTTCCGTCGCGGAGGTCCACGCTGGGCAGACGCTTCCGGAGCGTCGCGATGGGCTTCATGGCTCCCCGGACCCGCACCGGTTCGCCGGTGGTGATACCCCCTTCCAGGCCCCCTGCACGGTTGGACGCACGGCCGAGTCGGCCCCCGCGGGCGTGCTCCTCGTCGGGCACGATGGGGTCGTGGACCTCCGACCCGGGGCGACGCGCCGCTTCGAAGCCCAGGCCGATCTCCACGCCCTTGATGGCCTGGATGGACATCATGGCGCCGGCCAGCCGGCCGTCGAGCTTGGTGTCCCAGGAGACGTGGGCACCCAGGCCCACCGGCACCCCCGTCGCCACGACCTCGAACACGCCGCCCAACGTGTCGCCGCGCTCCTTGGCCGCGTCGATCTCCCGCATCATGCTCTCGGCGGCCTCGGGGTCCAGACACCGCACGGGACTCGCGTCCACGGTGGCGTTGAGGTCGTCGGGAAACGCCTCGGGCTCGGCGGCCGACACCGGACCGATGGACACCACGTGGCTGCCCACGCGGATCCCGAACCGCCCCAGGAGCGCCTTGGCCACCGCGCCGCACGCCACCCGGGCCGCGGTCTCACGGGCGGAGGCCCGCTCCAGGATGTCCCGCACGTCGCGCCGGTCGTACTTCAGGGCGCCGGCCAGGTCGGCGTGCCCGGGACGGGGCAGGTAGTGGGGGCGCAGTGCCTTGGGGTTCTCATCGGGCGCGGGGGCCTCGTGGCCCATGGCCGTGGTCCAGTTCTCCCAGTCCTTGTTCCAGATCAGGAGGGCCAGCGGCGAGCCCAGCGTCTCGCCGAGGCGGATGCCGCTCATGACCTCGGCCCGGTCGGACTCGATCTGCATGCGCCGACCCCGGCCGTAGCCGCCCTGTCGGCGCTTCAGTTCGGGGTCCACGTCGTCGTCCATGGTCAGGGGCAGCCCGGCGGGCAGCCCCTCCAGCAGGGCCACGAGGCCCCGACCGTGGGATTCTCCTGCGGTACGGAAGGTCAGTCGGCGCATGGGTCGGACATCCTCGAATAACAAAGGCCCGGTCGTCCCGGGCCATCTCTCCTGCCCCACGAGAGCGGGGCGCGCTCTTCGAGTATAGAGGGTCGTCGGGGAGCGACCAAGGCCTACCCGGCAGGGCGCTCCGGGACGCACGGACGCCCCGCCGGCCGGAGCCGACGGGGCGTCGTGGAACGGCTGCCGTCGGGGTCTACCGCGACGGGTGGTTCCGCAGGATGTCGCTCTTGCGCACGTCGATGACCACGACGCCGCCCGCCGAGGTGGTCCCGTAGAGCTTCAGGACCACGCACCGATCCTCCGAACCGCCCGCCCCACCGTCCTCGGGCCAGGGATCCAGGAACTGGCCCCCCTGGAAGATCTGGACGGCGTTCCCGATGAGCCGCCCGACCTGGTCGGTCACCGGCTGCACCGTGCACTGGAGCGGGTTGCCGGCCTCGTCGAGGTTGTCCTCGGGGAACGGCAGCGACGCCCGGAGCGGCCCGACGACCTCGTCGCGGATGAAGATCCGACCCGTCCGGCGGAACCGGAACGTGTCGTAGATGTCGACGGTCCGCTCGCTGGTGCCGATGAAGGCCAGGTGCGTGTCCGGGCGGTACTCGCCACTCTGGTTCGTCAGCGACTGCGCGTCGGCGTGCAGCGGGTGCATGACCGCCCCCGCCCCTCCGGAGATCGCCAGCGTCGGCGAGCCCTGCAGACGGAGGTCGGTGGTGAAGAAGCCGACCTCCCCGACGCCCCGCACGATGCCCAGGGTGCCGTCGTAGTTGAGACCGATGCCCTTCACCTGCTCGCCGGCGTTGGTCATGAGGTCGGTGACCTCGACCCAGGTGCTGATGGCGTCGGCCGAGGCCTGGAACATGATGACGCGGCCCACCGGCTCGCGGCTGCCCTCGCCGAAGACGACCCAGCCGCCGTCGCCCGAGGCCGACACGAAGGTGGTGTCGGAGAAGCCCACGTTGGCCACGTTCCACTTGGCACCGGCCACCGCGTAGATGTCCGATCCCAGCGCCTGCATGGCGTCCACCGCGTCCAGCGGGTCGCCGGACGCCGAGAAGGTGTCCGCGAGGTTCCCCGGCACGTGGTCGATCATCCGCACCGCCGACCCTTCGAACATCCGGTCGACATGGGCCACGGCGATGAAGTTCTCGGATTTGTCGAGCTCCGCATGCTCCACGAAGATCTTGACCTCGGGCTGCAGGTAGCCGTCCCGGACCTCGGCCTTCCGGATCGTGCCCACCTGGTCGAGGGCCTCGACGACGCGGGTCGAGTAGAGCACCCGCCCCGTGGAGTCCCGGGCCACGTACTGCGGCCGGTCGGAGAAGCCGAGCTGATCCGTGACCGGGTGGTGCGTCACGTCGTAGCTCAGGGCGCCGGTGTCGTCTTCCAGGATCTCGATGTCGAAGAGCGCGACATCGGGTGTGAGCAGACGGCGCACCGGATCCTCGAACGCCGGGCCTTCGCCCGTGGGCGGACCCAGGTACACGTTCGAGATGTTGGTACCGCCGGAGTTGCCCACCTGCAGGGTGTCTCCGCACCCGGGCGTCGGGCTGAGCGGCGGGCACGAGTTGAGCGTCAGGCCCCACGGCTCCGAACCCACGCCGATGGGCGGGAGGAAGGTCTCCTGCTGGAGCCGGAAGACCTCGATCTGGTTCTCGTCGATGTTGGCCAGAAGCAGGTTGCGGCGGACCGTGTCGACCACCGCCTCCATGATCTTCCCGCCCTGGGGCAGCAGCACCGTGGTACCGGCCACGATGGACCGGGAGATGCGCTCTCCCGTCCGGTTCTGGGCCACCCGCTCGCCGCCGGGCAACTGCACGCAGGGCAGTGCCTGGAGTTCCTCGGTGCCGGTCGCCGCGCCGCAGTTCCCGTCCGCGTCGATCATGTAGCTCGTGACCTCGAACACCAGCGTGTCCGGCAGGTTCAGCGAGTCGACGTTGAACGCCGGGAAGGCGAACGAGGTGGTCAGGGTACCCGTCCGGGGCGGACTGAACGTTCGCTGTCCGCTCCGGATGACCGTGTCGGCCCGCGACGGAGAGATCCCCAGGACCGTGTATCCGGCCTGGGCCACGCCGCCGCCCTGGTTGTCGTCCGCGCCGGTGATCTGGATCACCACCGAGTCCTGGAGCTCCATCCGCGCCGGTGCCGTCTCCACCTGCCGCAGACGGGGCGCGATGGTGTCGCCGACCCCCGCCGCGATCACGTTGATCCGGAACGGGCCGTCCTGTCCGGCCACGTCCAGGTTGTTGCGGGCCACGGCGGTGACTTCGATGGCACCCACGACGCCCGTGGGAATCGGGATGATCGTGTCCACCAGGATCGAGTCCTGGGGCGGGTTGACCGGGAACTCGACCGACGTCTCGAACGCCCCCGTGATGTTCAGGCGGATCTGGATGATGCCGAGGGGGTCCTGTGCGCGGATCCGCGCGGTCAGGTTCAGGCCGGCCTGGATCGACTGACCCTCCTCGATGTCCAGCAGCTGGACCTCCGGACCGCCCAGGATCAGGTCGACCGTGTCGGCCGCCAGATTCCCGGCCGTGTCGGCCGCCTCGACGATGATCAGCGCCGTCTCCTTCACGGAGTCCGGCGTGGCGATGAGGTAGCGGGTCAGGGTGGTGTCGCTGACCGGGGAATCCAGGGTGATGATCTTCTCCTCGAAGCGCTCCACCACCCGGTCGGTGCCGAGGTTCGCGTCGCCGCGGTTGGCCACGCCGTAGAAGCGGACCGACCGGATGCCCACGTCGTCGGACACCTGCACGGACACGAACACCGAGTCGCCGATGGGCTTGGCCGACAGCGAGTCGCCTCGCGGTGTCGTGATGGCCACCACCGGTGCTTCGTCGTCGGTGCCCTGGTTGCCCACGTTGCCCGGCGGGACGGAGAAGAGGTTCTCACCGTCGCACGCGGCCGTCGTGAGCAGACCGCCGATGGCGGCCGCCGTGGCGAGGAGTCGCAGTGCGTTCATGCGGCGCATGGATAAGCTCCCGATCGACCTGATCAGTTGTTGCCGCGCACGATGTGCGGCGTGACGAGGATGATCAGATCACGCTGGACCTGTTGCTCCCGCGTCTGCCGGAACAGCCGACCGATGAGCGGGAGGTCCATGAGGAGGGGGATGCCGGAGCGGACTTCGGTCCGCTCGCTCTGGGTCAGGCCGCCGATGACCACCGTCTCACCGTCTTCGACCAGGACCCGGGTACTCGCTTCCTGCGTCTGCTTGATGAAGCCCACGTCCGACTCGGCCAGGTCGGCCGACGACCGCTCCACGCTGAGCTCGAGCAGGATGTTGCCGTTGTTGGTCACGTGGGGCGTGGCGTCGAGGATGATGCCCGTCTCCTCGATCTGCACCTGGGCGGTGGGGAACGACCCACCCCCGGCCCCGGCGGCGCCGGCGTCGATGGTCCGGACCGGCACGTCCGTGCCCACCTTCAGGCGCGCCGTCTGGTTGTCCAGGACCGTGGCCTGCGGCTCGGCCTGGATGTCGCTCAGGTTGACCGACGACAGCGCGTCGATGAACGAGATGAGCTGGTGCCGCCCCACCACGAGGGAGGTGAGCAGCGACAGAGTCGGGTTGGCGACCCGGGCGTTCGCGTTGCCCAGCGCGGCCACGGAGTTGCCGCCCAGGAGCACCACCGCTTCGCCCTGCTCGACGAACTCGTCGTCGTCGATGAAGCCGTTGCCGTTGCTGTCGACGGCGCCGTCCGAGAGCTGGTTGAGCTGGTTGCCCTGCGAGTCCTTCAACTCGTAGGTCACGCCCAGCTCGTTCAGGTCGGTCCGGTTCACGAAGATGATCTTGGCCTTGATGTTGACCTGCGGCGTGCGGACGTCGAGGTCCTGGAGCAGACGGCTGACCGCGCCCTGGACCCGATCGATGTCCGACACGATGAGCGTGTTGGTACCCTGCCCGCTGGTGACGCTGCCCCGCTGGGACAGCAGCGGCTGGATGGCGGTCTGGAGCTCCGACGCCGTGGCGTAGTTGATGCGGTACGCGACCGTGCGGATGGGCTCGACGGCCTCCCGGTCGTTCAGGTCCGAGATGTTGTCGACACGGATGATCCCGTAGTCGTCTTCCTCACCCACCAGGCCCTGGGTGGCCAGGATGGTCTGGAGCGCCACGTCCCACGGCTGATCGCGGATGTCGGCCGTGACCAGCCCGCCGACGTTGGAGCCCGGCACGATGGACTGCCCGGAGAAGGCCGCGAACGAAAGCAGCACGTCCTGGATGGGCGAGTTGGTGAACTGGATGGAGATGCGGCGGGCCGTGCTCTGCTGCCTCGGCGGCGCGTTGCGGGCGTCGCCGTAGGACGCCGAATGGACCGGGAGGAAGGCCTGGTTCCGGGGGGCCGGCTGGGCCGCAGGTGGCGTCGCGACGGGTTGCGCGGCGACCGGCGCCGCGGCGGCGGTGCTCACACCCGACGACCAGGGTTCGAAGGCACCGGCCTGGGCGTCGAGGTTGATGCGCAGGCCCCGTGCGTCCGGAGCCACGGTGTAGCCCACCTTGTCGCTCAGCACCAGGACCACCCGGACGATGTCTTCCGAGTACTGGCTGGTCCGGATCGACAGGACGCCGCCCCGGTTGAGGTTGGCGAAGTCGTCCCGCGGCAGCGCGTGGCGCGACCCCATGACGTCCACCACGAGGCGGTGCGGGCCCTCCATCAGGAAGTCCCGGTAGTCCACCGGGCCCTCCACGGCGATGAGGACGCTCGTGTGCTGGGCCATGGGGGAAATGGCGACTTCCGTCACCGGGCCCCCGAGGGCCGTCACGGCACCCGTCAAAAGCGCGTAGATCGGGTTCATGGAGTGCCTCCCAGGCGGCGTGTCTCCAACTGCATGATTCTCTGCTCCGTGAGTCCGAACTCCTCGATCTCCACCACGACCTGCTCGCGGCGGATCTCGACGATCCGGACATTGCCGATGGATTGTCCGATCTTCAGGTACCACGCTTCTCCGTCGGGCGAGACGGTGACGGTGGCGCCGTCCTCCGCCACGTCGACGGTGCTCGTTCCGAGGATGGCCACGCTCGACGAAGGATCGTCCGAGTAGATGATCCCCATGAGGCGGAGCTGCTCGAACCGCGGGCCGCCCTGGTCGCCGGCGTCCAGTGGCCGGAACGGGTTGCGGCGCTGGAACGTCGGGTAGTCGAACACCTCCCGCTCGAACACCAGTTCGGTGACCGGCGGCGGGTCGGGAGGCGGATCCTGTGCGGTGGCCAGGGCCGGAACGAGAAGCCCGGCGCCGAGAAGGACGAGGCCCCGACGGATGGTGGCGACGGGAATCATTCCTGCCCTCCTGCGGCCGGCGGAGGCGCCGGCGGCTGGTCGGGTAGCACGTACGTTTCGACGCGGAAGGTGGCCAGCACCGGCGACTCGTACTCCGGGAAGATGTCCGGCTGGTCGTACAGGGCCAGATCCATCTCGACGGGGGTCACGATCCGCGGGAGGCTGGCGATGTCGGTCAGGAAGCGGGCCACGTCGTGGTACTCGCCCACCACCGCCATCTCGTAGGAGGTGCGGTTGTAGAACGTGCCCTGCTCGGACGGCTCCGGGTTGAAGCGGTTCTGCTCGACCCCGGCGCGGCGGGCGCGCTCGGAGATGTCGTCCAGGAGGCCCGCGACTTCCTCGGCCGCCGGGATCAGCTCCTCCAGGGCGGCCACATGGCGCTCGTACAGGGCGGTCAGCTCTTCCAGGTCGCCGCCCCCGCGGGCCGCCACCACCTGCGCCCGGCGGTTCTGGGCCTCGAGGGTCTCGAGGCGGGCGGCCATCCCATCCACTTCCTCACGTTGTCCGCTGTACCAGAACGAGTAGAACGGGTAGATGAGCAGAAGCAGCGCCGCACCGATGAGGAGGGCGTTCTTCTGCTTCGGATCGTCGGGAATCAACTTGGCCATGGCTCAGTCCCCCACCGAATCCGGCGCGGCCACCTGGGTGGACACGTCGTCGAAGAGCGGGACGCTCTGGAGTTCGTCGACCGGGGGCGGCTCGTAGTTCACGGTCATGTCGAACTGGTAGATGATGTCCTGCCGGTTCCCGCTCTCCGACTGGGCCTGCTCGCTGCGCTCGAGCACCACGCCCCGGAGGAACGGAGAGGCTTCGAGCTGCCGCATGAAGTTGGTGATGGCGAACGTGCTCCCCGCACGGCCGGAGATCCGCACCTGGAGCGGGTCCGTGCCGAGGTACACCAGCTCACGGAGCCACGTGTAGTCGGGGAGCGCCCGGGCCACCTCGTCCAGGATGTGCGGCCAGACGTACCGGTCCGCGTCGATCTCCTGGATGATGGCCACCCGCTGGGCGATGGAATCCCGCCGGGCGGTCAGCGCGTTGGTCCGCTCGATGATGTCGGCGAAGCGGACCGAGTCCTGCACCGCTTCGTCGAGGGCCACCTGCGTCTCCTCGCGATCGCGTCCCACGCCTAGGAACAGCCAGGCGATGACGCTGGCCGACACCAGCCCGGCCACCACGGCGCCCAGGATGTACGGATCGGCGGGAAGCCCGCCGCCTCCGCCTCCGCCGCCGCCGCCGAACTTCGGCATGGAGAAGGAAAAGCCGCGCCTCGAAGAGCGCTTCTTTCCGCCGGGTAGAAGATTGACTTCGATCAAGGCTCTAGCCCCGTCCGAGGGAGATCACTGGCGCAGGGCCAGCCCGAGGGGAAGGAGCAGCATGGGCGCTGCCTCGTCGATGGAGAAGTCCGGAGAGGCCTCGGCCTGCACCGGCACCCGCTCGAAGGGATTCACGAGCGAGGTCTCCACGTTCATCCGTCCCGCCAGGGACTCCACCATGCCCGGAATCCGGGCGCCACCCCCGCTGAGGAAGATCTTCCCGAGGGTCTCACCGTCGTCGCGGGTCATGAGGAAGGCGCTGGCGCGCTCGATGCCCACCGCCACCTCGTCGGCCGAAGCCGTGACGAACCGTTCGAGGTCGTCCACCGTGTCGCGGGCCTGGACCACGTCTTCCGCCTGCTCCGCCGTCAGCCCGCGCTCCCGCTGCAGATCCTCGCGCAGCTTCCGGGAGCCGAACGGGATGTCCCGCGTCAGGATCGGCACGCCGTCTTCCAGGATGTTCACGTTGGTGGTCTCGTGGCCCACGTTCACGAGGGCGACGATGCCTTCCTGGTCGTCGGGGTAGTTGTAGCCGAACGCGTTGTGCAGCGCGAAGGCGTCGACGTCGATGATGGTGGGGTTGATGCCCGCGTCCTGGAGCAGTCCGACCTTGTTGTCGACCAGCTCCCGCTTGGCCGCCACGAGCAGGACCTCCATCTGGAGGCCGTCGTCGTGGGGATTCAGGATCTGGAAGTCGAGCTCCACACTCTTGATGTCGAAGGGAACGTGCTGCTCGGCCTCCCACCGGATGACCTCTCGGGCATCCGACTCCTTCATGCGGTCCATCTCGATCTTCTTGATGATCACGTCGTGGCCGCCCACCGCAGTCACGACGTCCGCGCCCTTCATCCCCAGATCGGCGAACAGACCCTGGACAGTGTCGGACACCAGCCCGTAGTCCATGATCTCGCCCTCGACGATGGCGTCGGGGAGGAGGGCCCGCATGGCGACGCGGACCACCTCGGCCTGATCGCCCGAGTGGTCCACCTCGACGACCTTCACGAAACCGGAGCCGATGTCCAGTCCGATGGAGGTCCGCTTGCGTCCAAAGAGGCCCATGCGTGCGCCGGGAACAGGGTGGACAGAAACAAATTTTCCCTAGAATACCTCGATCACCTTACCACCGAAAGTCGAGCCTTGTCAAGAAGAATTTCGGGGATCGGTCGATACGAAGTTTTGGTAAACATTTGACGGAAAACAGCGGGCGTCCTGCCCGTTCTCGACCCGTGCGACCTTCCAGATCCGTCCACCGTCCGTGGCCTTCCGTCGCGTGCCCGTCGCCGGGCGACCTCCGCGCCGGCACCGGAAGGAGGCAACGAGATCTCCATGGGTCCGGACCGACGTTCGATGACCGGCTCGATACACTGTCAGGGTGAGGCGTCGGCGCAGCGAGGGGGGAGTCTGCGCAGGGGAATGGGTCGAAGACGGGCGGCGGCGAGGGGGGATCCGGGGGACAGGCCGCCGGACGGGCCGCGAGCATGATTCCCATCTTCGTGTGTGTGTTCCGTTCCTGCAATATCCGCCTGGGACGGTTCTCCGTAAAGGACGACGATTCCCGGGGCGTTGCAACCGCGCGACCGTGGAGAACCTCCGAAGGCGCGCTCCGCGGAGCGCCCGGTTCAGTTCGTCACGTTGCTCAGATCGACCCAGCTCCTCATGGCGATGGGTCGGACCTTGGTCAGCGAAGAGTTGTTCAGCAGGGCACGCTCCACGGCACAGCTCGAGTAGTTGATGACCGCGTTGCCGAGCACCGTCGTGGTCTCGAGCGACACGTTGGCCGCCACCACGCCGCCCCAGAAGTGTCCGCCGGAACCGTTCGTGGTGAGCTTCCCCTTGATGAACACCGGGCCGTAGAACTCGAAGCCCCCGTTCACCCGGACGTCGCCCTCGATCAGGAGGATCCCCTGGCCGAACCCTGTATTCAGGGTGATCTCGCTGGAGTTGTTGATGTAGATGATGGGGAAGTAGTTGAAGCACGGGCCGGCCGGGTTCAACGGGTCGCCCCAATTGTTCTTGACGCTCTGGGCGCAATTCCCGTCCGTGTCGACGATGGGTGCGATCATGCCGGGGTTGCCACTCGAGTTGTAGATCTTGTCCGCCAGGCCCACCATGTCTTCCCAGTCCATGTCACCGAAGGTCGTCAGGGACTCGGTACTGATGGTGGTGTCCTGGTCGAAGAGCGGAACCCCGTCCATCTGGTTCTCGATCTTGTTCCGGTTTCCGTTCCAGTCGATGTTGGTCGTGTCGTCGATCAAGATGCCCGGCTTGTCACCCAGGTCTCCGGCATTGCAGAAGCTGGTCCAGTCCGCGTACCCGTCGCTTCCGTTCGGAATGCGGTCGAGGCCGTGGATCTCCGAGCTCCCGCCGTACTTCAAGACGCCCTGGGTCGTGAGCGCGGCCGGTGGCTCGATGTCGGCCGTGTTCATCCGGGCCACGAGCCCGATCCGACGGGTGGCACCGGCCCAGAGTGCACCGCCCAGTGTCACCTCAGCCTCGGCGTCGAGGTAGTAGAGGCGCGTCGCCAGACGGGTCACCTGGACGCGCGTGATTCCCTGGGCCACGGTGTCCACGAGGGTGAGCGTGTCCCAGGTATTCAGGCCGGCCATGGACGAGGTCTGGCTGATCAACACGTCGTTGGCCGCCGACTGGGCCAGGTTCACCGCCAGGGAGGCGTGGCGGCTGGCCACACCGACCCGAACCTCCTGTCGCGCCATGTAGAAGCCGCCGGTGGCCAGGATCCCCACGATGACCAGACCGCCGATGGCCGCCGGGAGGGCGAAGCCGCGTTTCGTGTGCGTTGTCGTATTCATCGGATGCTCCATGATTCGATTCGTCAGTTCCGGGTGAAGACCCGAGCCGTGATCGAATCGGAGATCGGGGTGTGGTCGGTGGCGCTCATGGCGCCGGGTGGAGTCCGGAGCGTGACGTCGATCTGACGGACGTCCGTCATGTTCGCAGTCACGGCGCCGTTCCCGTCGAAGAACGCGAAAGCGACACCGTCGCTGGTGCGGACCGGGCCGACCATGGGGACGGGCGTACCGGTGGTGCGTCGCCCCAGATAGGGGGTCCCGTCGATGTCGTACAGCCCGTAGGTGTAGCGCGTGTAGCTGCGCATCGGGGCGCCCGTGCGCACGGAATCCGCGGTAAACGGGGCGCTCTGACCGGCGAACGAGAGACGCTGCGCGCTCCTGCCTGCGCACGTCTGCGTCGTATCGACGGCCGTGACCCGGACCGGAATCCAGGCGTCGTCGGAGCTTCTGGAGGTGTTGTTGTCGGCGAAGACGAACACCGAGTCGTCGACCGCGAACCAGTCGCCGACCCGGATGGCCGTGAGCTGCGGGGGGTTCGCGGTGCTGACGGCACACACGACCCCGAACTTGCGCATGGTCCGGATGGTGAGCGAGTCGGGGCCCATGGCCAGGATGTCGCCACCCTGGGCGCTGACCTCACGGATCTCGCCCGTGAGGATCTCCATCCCGGCCCGGCTCGTCTGTTGCCCGCGGATCTTGTGGGTCTGCCCCGTATAGGCCCGCTGGTTGGTCACCAGCACCTGGAGCGACGCCAGCACGATCAGGGAGCCGAGAACGGCCACGATCAACATCTCCACCAGGGAGAACCCCCTCCGACCGGCGTTCATGGGCGGAGCACCCGGTACACGAACGTGTCGGGCACGCTGGGCACCAGCATGGGGACGTTGGTGCCCTCGGCCGTGGCGAGCCCCGGACCGGCGGTGATGACCGTCACCA
The DNA here is from genome assembly GCA_040216925.1 of Longimicrobiales bacterium. Taxonomy (GTDB): domain Bacteria; phylum Gemmatimonadota; class Gemmatimonadetes; order Longimicrobiales; family Gaopeijiaceae; genus JAJCZZ01. The sequence goes on along the minus strand of JAVJOF010000016.1, from coordinate 266,251 downwards.
GTTTGCTCTGAGCGGTCTCGGACGTGCTGGTCCAGGTCAGGCGGAACACACCCACCGAGTCGGCTCCCGTGCCCACGGAGTCGTAGTCCATGGCCTGCACGCGGTCGAGGACCGACTGCAGGGCCATGGCACGATCGGTGGTGATGTCGGCCAGCGTGACCTGCCGGACGACGTAGGTCGTCATGCCGCCGAGTCCGAGCAGCCCGTAGGCCAGCACGATGATGGCCACGACGACTTCCACGAGGCTCGATCCGCGGCGCGGATCCTGTTGGGGCGCCATCAGAACTCCAACTGCCCGAGGGGCAGGATGCGCACGGTGGCGGAGTCGGTCCCCTGCCAGAACGCCACCGTCACGGGGTTGTTGAAGTTGTTGCACGACTCCTCGGCGAATCCACGGGGATTCATGCAGAGGCGATAGTCCGCGCCGGCCCGGATGTCCACGTTGAACTCGGTCGCGAAACGGACGGTCTCGAGCCGCGTGCCCGCCGCGGTCAGGAGCGTCACGCTGTCGCCGGACTCGCTCAGCAGGAGCCGGACGTTCTGTCCCTGCTCGATGGCCTGGGCCCGGGCCCGGGCGTGGAGCGTCGCGAAGGTCGTACGGGCACCCGTCACGGCGAGGCGGCCGCGAGCGGACGAGTAGCTGTTCACGACCATGCTCGTCAGCACGCCGCCGATGAACAGGGCGACGACCACTTCGATCAGCGAGAAGCCGCGTCGGGCGTTGGACATGGGGAGTGTACCATTGCGAGGAGCGTGGGGACGTACTCGCTCCCTACAACGATCGTGCCACACCAGAACACCAGGCATTGCAACGTTTCTCGCCGGGGAGAGGAAGCCGACCCGGCAAATATTTCCCCGCCGGGGAACCTTTTCTTCCGGTCACGGAGGGCCGGCGTCCAGAGGTGCCAGATGCGCGCCGCCAGGCAGGACCCGGATCATCGGAGCCAGCCGGTCCAGCGCGAGGACGGCCCGGCACGCCGCACCCACCACCCGGCTCGAAGCGTCCACGACCAACCCCCGCCGGGCCCGGGCCACCCCGATGAGTTCCGAGCCATCCTGGAGCCGGAGCGCTCCCCCGACCAGCACGACCCCGTAGAAGCGGGCGCCCCCCGCGAAGGTCAGATCGCTGGGCACCACCAGGAGGCCCTGCCCGGTGCCCCCCGACACGACCAGATCCGCCGCGGCACGAGCGGCCACGAAGCGTGCGGCACACGGTCCTCCATCCACGTCCGGATCGCCCCAGTTCCAGGCGCCGTCCACGCATCGGGTGCCTGCCACCATCGGCGCGGGGGTCCCGCGAGGTTCGACCAGGAGTGGAAGGCCGGCTGCCAGGTCGGCACCGGTGAGCGGGCCCAGTCCCGGGACCAGGACCGTGTCTGCCACGTGGGCCCCGAGCGGCGCCATGGTGGTCGGCATGGAGGAGGCGAGCCTGGGCCGCAACTCCCGACACGCCGGGGCCCCCACCGGCGGGCCCGTCCGGGTGAACCCAGCTCCGTCCACGCGTACCGCCCCCCTGGTCGGAGCGTCCGGGCCCACTTCCACCACGGCCCGGAACGCCGCCACCCGCGTGACCGGGTCGAGATGCCAAAGGAGGCGGGCGTCGTGGGCACGAGCCGGTCCACCCACGGCACGGCCCCGGGCCCGGACGAGCCAGACCTCGTGCGAGAGGCGGTCGAACCGGGTCGCCGCCGCCCCGGTGGCGCTGGACACCTCCGGTCCGCCGATCCATCCGCCGACCGGGACCGAGTCGCCGGAGGGGACGGCATCCAAGGAGGCGAGGGCCGACGCCGCGGCGGTGCGGGCCCGGAGGAGGTCCAGACCCGCGCGCCCCGCTGCCGTCTCGAAGAGGGCCAGGAGGAGCGCGGCGTGGGCCAGGAGAGTGGCCGCCACGAGAACCGCCACCGCGCCCACGAGGGCCAGGCCCGCCCGTCGGTCCGTCACCTCCCGAGCCGGGCCCGCCACACCCGATCGGATGAACCGGCGGGCACGGTCCAGCCCGCGGAGCCGTCCGGCCCGAACGAGAACGCAGACCCCGGCGGCACGACCGGAGGGGTCAGCGGCTGACGCCCGGACCGCCCCCGGCGGTACCGGAGCGCCCCGTCGTGGAGGTGGTAGCTGCCCCGTTCGAAGTAGCGGGCGACCCGGAAGGCCCCGGCCGGCTCGATGCGCCATCGGTGCGTGGCGGGTCCGTCCGGGCAGGCTCCGGCACTCGAGCCCTGCGGCGGTCCGCCCCACGGGTCGCTGGACGTCAGCGCGGCCGGCCGCCAGCGGCCCTCGGGGTCGAGAAGCAGGAGGGAGTCCTTGGCGGCATCCGGCCCCCGCACGCCGCCGGCCCGCACGAGCACGCCCCCCGAACCGCCTTCGGCGCACACCACCGCGAGCCCCCGCACGACGCGGAGCGCCAGCGTGTCCGAGGAGAGGGTCAGGGCCGCCTCCTCTGCGGACAGGGCCCGGAGGTCGGCACCGAGGAGGATCCGTCCGGTCCGGACCGCGGCCAGGCGCTCGGCTCGACGGGTCAGGGAGTCCACCGCCTGGCGCTGACGGACCAGGAGCGCCAGGGACACCTGGACGAGGAGGAGCCCCAGCAGGAGCGCGACGACGGTCTCCACCACGGTCGTCCCCCGCATCACGGCACGTCCGCCGCGTCCGCGATCCCCTCGACCCACATCGTGTCGGCACCGACCACGCCGTAGACCCGGAAGCTCCCCCGCCCCCCCGCCTCCCATCCCACCACGCCCCATGGCGTGGGCGCCTGCCCCGCCCCCGAGACGCCCCCGGCCTGGAGTGAATCCACCACGGCCTCCATCCCGGCGAGGACCCCTTCCACGGCCTCGGCCCGGGCCACGTGGCCGGCCGCCACCAGGACCGTGCCGACGACGCCCAGGATGCCGACCTCGATCACGACGAGGGCCACCAGGACCTCGGTCAACGTGAAGCCGGCCCTCATCGGCGACGGACCCTTCCGTACCCCGAGACGATCAGAGCCGCCTCGGCCCCGCCGCGCCGGAACCGGAGGGTCTCGCTGGCCACCCGCCCCACGCCCAGGGCGTCGTAGGTCAGGACGGTGGCGGTACGCCTTCCGGCGAGCACCACGTGGATCCCGAACCGGTCGGCCAGGTCGACCCGGTCCAGGACCCCTCCGTCGGCCAGCGTCCAGGCGATGGAGGAGTCGGCCGCGACGTGGACCGCCGCGCCCCCCCGCCCCACGGCCTCGACCCGGGCGCGGGCAACCAGCGCCGCCACGGACTCCCGCGCCCCGAGAACGGCCGCCCGATCCGCCCACGTCCGGGCTCCGGGAAGGACGGCGGCGGCGCCCACGGCCAGGAGCGCCAGCACCACGATCAGTTCGACCAACGTGTGTCCGGTTCGCATGGACCACATTGGCCCGACATGGCGGGCGGGCGGATGGCGGAACGCGCCGACGTGGCGTGCGAAGGAGGCGACCGGGACCTGCTGCCCCGGTCCTACTCGACCCCGTACTCCTGGATCTTGTAGCGGAGCGCCCGCGGCGACAGCTCGAGCAGCTCGGCGGCCTGCGTCTTGTTGCCTCCCGTCCGATCGAGGGCCAGCTCGATCAGGTGCTTCTCCAGACGCGCGCCATGTCGCTTCACGGACAGGTCGTCGCCGTCCGCGCTGACCAGCGGGCCGTCCGGTGAGGGCATCCGCACGGCCTCAGGGAGGTCGTCGAGGCCCACAACCGTGTCCTCGGTCAGCACGAGCGCCCGCTCCAGCACGTTCTCGAGTTCCCGGATGTTGCCCGGCCAGGCGTAGTCGAGGAGCACCTCCATGGCATCCGGGGCGATGCCCTCGATGGCCACGTCCATCCGGCGGGCGTGTCGCTCCAGCAGATGGCGGGCCAGCTCGGGGATCTCCTCCTTCCGATGCCGGAGCTGCGGGAGGTGGATGGGCACGACGGCCAGGCGGTAGTAGAGGTCCTTCCGGAAGTCGCCCACCTCGACGGCCTCTTCGAGGTCGCGGTTCGTGGCGGAGATCAGTCGGACATCCACGGTGGTGGTCTGCGTGGCACCGACCCGCCGGATCTCACCCTCCTGCAGGGCCCGGAGCAGCTTGACCTGCAGGGCGCCTGGAAGCTCCCCGACCTCGTCCAGGAACAACGTGCCTCCGTCGGCCACCTCGAAGAGGCCGGGCTTGTCCCGATCCGCGCCGGTGAACGACCCCTTCACGTGCCCGAAGAACTCCGATTCGAGGAGCTGTTCCGGCACCCCGCCGCAGTTGACGGCCACGAAGTTCCTGCCGGCCCGGGGGCTCTCCCGGTGGAGGAAGCGCGCGATCAACTCCTTGCCGGTACCGCTGGCCCCGGTCACCAGGACCGGAGAGCTGTGGCGCGCCACCTTCTCCGCCACCTGGAGCGCCTTCCGCATGGCCGGCGACCCCGCGACGATCTCTCCGAAACGCCGGTCTTCCCGAACCTCGTGGCGGAGACGGCCGACCTCACGCCGGAGTTGCTCCCGCTCCTCCGCCTTCCGCACAGTCAGCAGCACCTCGTCGGCGCCGAAGGGCTTCGGCAGGTAGTCGTAGGCCCCTTCCTTCATGGCCTCGACGGCCAGGTCGAGGCTGCCGTAGGCGGTCATGACCAGTACCAGGGCGTCGCCACCGCCGTCGCGGTACTGCTTCAGGAACTCGATGCCGCCGAGCTTCGGCATCCGCACGTCGCACAGGATCAGGTCGGGCTTCTCCTGGGCCGCCGTCTCCAGACCCACCATCCCGTCGTCGGCCACGACCACGTCGTAGCCGGCGTCGGAGAGGATCAGGGTCAGCGACTTCCTGAGCCCCTGGTCGTCGTCGATGATCAGGATCTTCACGCGGACTCCTCGGAAACCCCCGGCAGACGGATGACGAACGAGGCGCCGCCCCACTCGGATTCGGTGACCTCGATGCGGCCGCCCATCCCTTCGATCAGACGGGCACAGATGGACAGGCCCAGCCCGGTTCCCTTCCCCGGCTCCTTCGTCGTGAAGAACGGGTCGAACACCGCTTCGCGGTGCTCCTCGGGCACGCCGGGTCCGTTGTCCGACACCTCGAGAACCACCATGCGCGGCGCGTTCAGAAGGGCATCGACGCCGCGGTCGCTGTCGTCGGACGAGACCCGCCGCCGGTGGAGGTAGTTGACCCCGGGCGGATCCTCCGCGCGGCGTTGGGGCATGCCGGCCACGAGTCCTTCACTGACCGACAGGCGGACATCGATCCGGGCGTCGGCGCGGCCTTCCAGGGCGTGCAGGGCGTTGAGCACCAGATTCACCAGTACCTGCTCGAGGCGATGGGGCTCCATCAGCACCGGGGGCACCCGATCGGGAACCTGCCACGTATGATCGACACCGTCCAGCGCCCCCTGGTTGTCGAGGAGGTCGCGGACGCGGTGGATCACCTCGCCCGTGCCGAACGGCGCGGCGCCTTCCCCTCGGGGTCGGGCGTAGTCGAGCAGCCCGCGCACGATCCGGTCGATGCGCCGGGCCTCTTCCTTCGTGGCGTCCAGGATCTCCGTGTCGCCCCCGGCCTGCGCCGCCCGGTTCCGGGCCACGTCCAGGTACGCCATGACCGCACCGAGGGGGTTGCCCACCTCGTGCGCGATGCCGGCGGCCAGGGTGCCGACCGACGCCAGCCGCGACGAGTGGAGCACCTGATCGCGGGCCTCGACCAGCTCACGGTTCGTGCGGTCCAGGGACCGGACGTTCTCCGCCAGCAGCTCCCGGTCCGCGACGAGCCGGTCCGCCATGGCGTTCACGCTCGCGCGGATCTGCTCGAGTTCGTGGGTGTCGAACGGCGCCAGGCGGTGATCGACGTCGCCCTCGGCCATGCGCCGGACGTCGTCCGACAGCCGCTCCATGGGTCCCACCAGCGTGCGGCGGATGAAGACCCCGCCGAACACGAAGAGGACCAGCAGGTCCACCACCAGGACCGTGGCCATGAACAGCGAGGCCTGGGCCGGGGTGGTGAAGATCGGAAGGAGGACCCACAGCCCCGCGCCGGCCAGCAGCAGCGCCCCTCCGAAGAGGAGGCCGAAGAAGACGAGGAGATCCCGACGGAGGGTGGTGGGTGCGCGCATGGCCGGAGGCGTCGGACCGCGTGTGGGTTGGATCGCGGCCGAAAGGTGGCCGGCGGAAGCCTACCTCGGCAACCGGTCTACAGCGAGCACTGCACCGCGCTGACGATGGTGGCCGGGGTGAGCGCCGAGGCGTCGCCGTGATAGATCGCGCAGACCGCGGAGGGGAGCGCGGCATGGGTGGCCGAGGCCGACCAGCCGGTGTTGTTCCCCGTCACGAAGGTCACGTTGACGCCTTCGGTCGCGACGTACTCCAGGACCGTGCCGTCGGTCGCGTAGGAGTAGTTGTCGTTGTAGTAGACGTCCTGGAGGTTGGCCAGGTTCCGCAGGTCGGCGCGCATCGCGGAGAGGTAGGCCTTCTCACGCACCGAGGAGAACTTGGGGATGGCGATGGACGCCAGGATCCCGATGATGACCACCACGATCAGAAGCTCGATCAGCGTGAAGCCGCGGTTCGTGGTCTTCATGGGATCACCTCGGTCGGCGGAGAGAGGGGAGGGCGCCGTTTCGGAAGGTGAGAGCCGGTCGGGGTGACCCGCGACCCGAGAGCCACGGGCCACCCCTCCAGCTTCATGTCACACCCGCGTCACTGCGGGCTCCTGCTCAGCCAGCGTCTTAGCTGGTGCAGGCGACCTCACCCGGGGAGGTCGGCGTAGCCGTACCGACGGAAGGCGCGGTGGCCGTCCCGTAGTAGATCGCGCAACCCTCGGCGGAACCGAGCGCCGAGTGCGTGGCGCTGGCGGCCCAACCGGAGGTCGAGGCCGAGATGGCGACGTTGACGCCCTCGGAGTTCGTGTAGGCGAGGTCGGTCGTCGCCGTGGTGTAGGCGTAGCTGTCCGCGTAGTAGATCTCCTGCTGGCTGGCCAGGTTCTTGAGATCCGACTTCATGGCGGCGAAGTACGCCTTCTCCCGCGTCGCGGAGAACTTCGGAATGGCGATGGCCGCCAGGATTCCGATGATCACCACCACGATCAGGAGCTCGATCAGGGTGAAGCCCTTGGTGTCCCGCATTGTGGTACTCCAGGTGTGAGTGAAACAGGTCCAACGGTTCCGGGAAGTTGCACGGCGCGTTCCACGCCGAGTCGCACGTCTGTAACGTACCATATACCAACGACTTATGACACACGTCCGCCGATGTGGCAGGGAGCGTGCGCGGGAAAAACCATGGGATTCTGCAAGGTGCGGGACGCTTTGCAAGACCGCGGAGCCCGAAGGCGACCCGAACATCCGCGCGCCCCAGGCTCGGTCATCGTCCCGCTCCCGGCACTTCCGGAGCCCGTTCCGGGACGGCGTCGCCCAGGAGCGTGACGTACAGGGAATCGACCTGCTGACCCCCTCCCTGACTCACCGCCTTGACCCGCGCCGAGTCCAGGGCCGCCCGGGCGGCCGCGGTGTCGCCCGCCTGGGCTTCGAGGTGGGCCAGAGACACCCATTGCTGCCAGTAGTCGCCCTCGCCGTGGGCGATGGCGCCGAGACGTGCCTCCGCCGCCTCCTCCCAACGCCCCTGCTCCGCCAGCGCCCAGGCCAGCAGGTGATGCCGCACCGGATCGTCGTTCTCGAGGGCGAGCGCGATCCGCGCCCACCGCTCGGTCCCCACGGCATCGCCCTTCTCGGACCGGATGACCGCGATCAGGCCCGGGGCCACCGTCAGGTCCGGGTCCTGACGGTAGCTGTACAGGAGCAGCCGTTCGGCGGCATCGACGTACTCGGCGGCGATGAGCTTCTTCGCGATCTCCGTGATGAGCTGGTAGTGGGGCCCGAGGATGTCGATGGCGGCCCGGTAGGACACGAGTCCGTCCGCCGGCCGCCCGCGCTGGAAGAAGAGGTCGCCGAGCACCCACTGCGACCGTCCCGCGTAGGGATAGTCCTCGATGAGCGTCTCGAAGACGGTCAGGTTGTCCCGCCAGGTCGGGTTCCGTTCCCACGACCGGGCGCCCATCAGGAGGACCACCACAGCCAGCCCGCCCCAGGCCACGCGGGGGCGTTCCCGGGCCAGCCGCACCACCAGCCACCCCGCCAGGGCCGCGAATCCGACGGACGGCAGGTACAGGGTCCGCTCCGCCAGGAGCACGCCGCTCAGGAAGAAGACGTTCGATACGGGCGAGATCGTGATGCCGAACCACACCACCCCCAGGGCCGCCGCGCGGGCCGATTCGGACCCGGGTCCCAGCGGGCCCCGGCGCCATGCGACCAGGGCACCCGCGAGAATCCCCAGAGCCAGCACCAGCCCCACCAGGTTGGCCGCGTTCCACCCCAGGGAGATCGGGATCACGTTCGGCGAGTAGTCCGACGAAAGGTCCAGCGGGAAGACCATGAGGCGGACGTAGTGGCTCCAGATCTCGGCCAACGTCCAGATCTTCGGGATCTCCGCCAGGAGATCGGCCCCCAGGGGCCCGAACGGATTCGCGATCGACCCGAGGATCCGGAACCGCAGGGCCAGCAGGGTGGCGGCCACGCCTGCCAGGACCGCGTACACGGGCCAGCGGTCGCGGAGGTAGGCGCCGAGGTCCCGGAATCGCAGCCTTCGGCGGGCGGCATCCAGGAGCAGCACCACGCCGGGCAGCGTCACGGCGCTCTCCTTGGCCCCGAACGCCAGGGCATAGCAGAGCCCGATGGCGGCCACCCGCCCCCAGGACGGCCGCTCGGGACCGCGGAGCAGCAGGATGCAGGCCAGCAGATAGAAGAACGTGGACAGGATCTCCGCCACGCCGATGACGTTGGCCACCGCCTCCACGTGCACGGGGTGCACGGCGAAGACGAGCCCCCCCGCCCAGGCCGCCGGGACGGACAGGAGCAAGGAGAGCAGCACCACCACCAGCGCCGACGTGGCCGCGTGACCGAGGACGTTCACGGCGTGGTAGAGGCCCGGGTCCCGGCCCGCGACGGCGTACTGGAGCCCCAGGAGGAGCGTGGTGGCCGGGCGCCACAGGCCCAGCTCCCGCCCGTACACGCCGGGCCAGTACGGTTCGGTCAAGGCACCCGGCAGCGTCTCCAGCGACTGGATGCCCGGATTCTCCAGGATGATGTGGACGTCGTCGTAGGCGAAGTCGTTGGGCAGCGAGTTCACGTGGACGGCGGCCGCCAGGACGGCCACGGTCGCGGCCGCCACGGCCACGCTCCGGAGCGGAGAGGAGAGCGTCACGAGACCCGCCGCGGCGCGGGGTCGTCGGACGCCTCGGGGGCCGCGGCTTCCCGCTGCCGTGCCTCGGCCGCCTCCCGGGTCCGCCCCATCGCCTCGTAGAGTTCGGCGAGCCGGCGCCAGTCCTCCCTCGACTCCGCGTCCACGCCCAGGGCGGCGCGGCGGGCCCGGACGGCCGCCTCCAGATCGCCCCGACCGATCCAGCTCTCGGACAGGAGGGACCAGAGCTGCCGGTCGGGGAAGGCGCTCCGCCGGAGCCCTTCCAGCAGCGCCGTCCGGGCCTGGTCGTACCGTCCGTCCCGGATGAGCTCCACACCCTGGCGCTGGTAGGCCGCGGGGTGGGAGGGGATCAGGGCGATGGCCCTCCGGTAGAGTTCGAGGGCCTCGGCGCGGCGCCCCTGCCGGGCATGGAAATCGCCGACCTCGAGGGTCAGCGTGTAGTCGTCGGGTACCATGGCCATGGCGGTCGCGTACACGGCCGCCGCCTCGTCGGCCGACCCGACGCGTTCGTACCCGGCGGCGCGGCTGCGCAGCGCCATGTACGACTCGGGATGCTCCTCGGCCAGCGTCGAGAGTGCGGTGAAGGTGTCCATCCAGGTGGGGTTCCGGGTCACGGTGCGCACCATGAGCGCCGCTGCGGCGGCCAGGGCCAGGACCAGCGCCCCGCGCCGGAGCCGGGCGTCGTCCGACGCCGCGATCCTCCGGGCCACGGCCGCCACCACGAGGGCGGCGCCCACGGACGGAAGGTACAGCGTACGCTCGGCCAGCAGGATGTCCGACCGCACGAGGAGGTTGGACACGGGCAGGACCGCCACGAAGAACCAGACCAGGCCGAGGGCCACGTCGGGGTCGGTCCGGCGCAGGCGCCAGGCGGTCACCCCCAGGGCTCCGAGGACCAGGGCGCCCACGGCGGTGCCGAGGGTCACGCCCCGGGCCAGCGGGAGGACGGCCGGCTGGTAGTCCATGCTCAGGTCCCAGGGCAGGATCATCAGGCGGAGGTACTGGGGCCAGATGCTCAGCGCCGTGAACAACCGCTCCGCACGCGACAGGCCCCGGAGCCCCGCGGCAGGGCTCTCGCCCGTGATCACGCCCAGCACCGACGTGCGCACGACCAGATAGGCCACGAGGACGGCCCCGAGCACCACCAGGTGGGGAAGGACCCGCCGGATGCGGTCCGCGAGCTTCCCCTTGGCGCCGGGGTCCAGGACGGCCACGGCCAGCAACAGGCCGGGAAGCGTCACGGCGATCTCCTTGGATGCCAGCCCCAGGGCGTAGAGGAGGGCCACGCCGAGGATCCCCAGGGCCCGGACCGCCGGGCTTCCCTCCCCGGTGCGCCGGTAGACGAGGACGGCGCCCACGACGAACAGGGCGGCGTAGGGCTCGGCTCGTCCCACGAGGTTGGCCACGGCCTCGACATGGACCGGATGCACCGCGAAGAAGAGCCCACCCACCAGGCCGCCGAGCACGCCGGTGAGCCCGGCCAGCAAAGCGAACACGGCCAACGAAGCCACCGCGTGGGCGCCGACGCTGACGGCGTGGAGGGCCGTGGTCGAGCCGTTGAAGAGCTGCCACTCCGCCGCGAAGCTGGCCACGGTCAGCGGGCGGTAGTTGCCGGTGCCCGGCACGGCCTTGGGCCAGTACGGGGTGGTCAGGACCTGGCCGAAGCGGCCTTCGGTCACGACGGGGTTGGCGCCGAGGACCCACGTGTCGTCGTAGGCCAGGCCGTTGCCGAGGGAGTTGGCGTACGCGGCCACGGCGGCGAGCACCACCAGGCCGGCCGCCCGGACGCGGGACGACATCACGGCGGCGTCAGGTTCCGGGAGCGTCGCCCCCGCCCTCCGGTGCCCGGAGGCGGTCCGGAGCGTTCCATGGATCCACCTCGGGCGGCGACCACCGCGGGACGCGGGGCGGTGCCACGTTGTACCTCAGGATGGACCACAGCGCCGATACGCCGTCCTTCCACCCGATCTTCTTCCCCTCGGCGTACGACCGGCCGTGATAGCTGATGGGAAGCTCGTAGATGCGGGCCTCCGCCTGGGCCAACCGCGCCGTGAGTTCGGGCTCGATGCCGAACCGCCGGGCCGACAGCGGCAGCGACTGGAGAAGCTCCCGGCGGACCATCTTGTAGCAGGTCTCCATGTCCGTGAGGTTCACGTCCGTGAACATGTTGGACAGCAGCGTCAGGAACCGGTTCCCCACCGAGTGCCAGAAGAAGAGGACGCGGTGCGGACCGCCCAGGAACCGGGACCCGTAGACCGCATCGGCCTTCCCGGTCAGGATGGGCGCCAGCAGGTACGGGAGTTCGTGCGGGTCGTACTCGAGATCCGCGTCCTGGACCACGACCACGTCGCCGGTGGCCTCGGCGAAGCCGGTCCGGAGGGCGGTCCCCTTCCCTCCGTTGACTTCGTGGAAGACCAGTCGGTCGATCAGGCCGTCGGCTTCGAGCTTCGGCAGGAGATCCCGGGTCCCGTCCGTGGACCCGTCGTCCACGACGATGACCTCCAGTTGGAGGGGGACCTCCCGGACGCGCCGCAGCAACGACTCCACCGTCCTGCGCTCGTTGTAGCACGGGATGACCACGCTCAGGATCACGCGGTCCCAGGGCAGCGGCGTCTGCTCGATGCCGGGATAGGTCATGCCGGAGTCGAGGGCGAACGGGTGGAAGGCCATGGCTCGTCGGTTACGAAGGAGAGGGGTCGAACGACGCCCGCAGGCGCAGGATCTGTCCACGTTCTTCGGGCCCGGCGGCCCGGACGGCGGCCGAATCCAGCGCCGCCCGCGCCCCGGCGGTGTCGCCGGCCGCGGCCAGGTCGCCCGCCAGCAGGTACCAGGAGCGCCACCGGTCGGCGAATCCGGCCTCCAGCGAGGCACGCCGGGCCGCCGCCGCATCGGCGGGTCGATCCAGAGCGCCCAACGCCTGGGCCAGGAGATGGTGCATGCTGGGGTTGCCCGGCGCCAGCACGGTGGCCGCACGGGCCGCCGCCGCCGCGCGCTCCGGCCGCCCCGACGCCAGTTCCGCTGCCGCCAGGAGCCCGGGAGCGGAATACCATTCCGGGCGCTCCCGCCAGGCGCGCTCGAGGAACAGCCGAGCCTGCCCGGGCCGACCGGCGGCCAGCAGGTGGGATGCCACGTCCAGCGCAACCTGATGCTCCGAATCGAGCAGATCCATGGCCACGGCATAGGCACGCCGGGCGTCGCCGGGGCGGCCCTCGGCGTCCAGACGCCGCGCGAACCCCCACCAGGCGCGACCCGACTCGGGATGGTCGTCCAGGAGCGCCTGCTGGATGGTCTCCGTGCTGCGCCAGTCGGGCACCCGGACCGCGCTCCGCGCCGCGAAGGCCAGGAGCAGGGCAGCCACGGCGACGGCCGCCGGTCGGCCCTTCCGGTCCACCGCCTCCCAGGCCAGCCATCCGAGGGCTCCGACCACCCCGACCGAGGCGAGGTACAGCGTCCGTTCGGCCACCAGGACGGGCGCCAGGAACAGCACGTTGGCCACGGGAAGCAGCGCCACGAGCACCCAGACCACGGCGAACCCGAGCATCCGCGGCGATCCCCTCCCTGGACCGGTCTCCCCACCCCGGCGCCAGGCGGCCCATGCCCCGACCATCACGGCCAGCGCGAGGGCGGCGCCGGCCGCCCGCCCGGCGTTCCAACCGAACCCGACCTCCACCACGCCGGGGCTGTAGTCCGACGCCAGGTCCAGGGGCGCCAGGAGGAGGCGGACGTAATGGGGCCACACGCCCGCCAGCGTCCAGATCCGGGGGATGTCGCGAAGGACCTCCGCGCCGGGCGGGTGGGTCGGCGACGCCACATCCCCGAGCACCGACCACCGGACCCCCAGGGCCAGGGCCAGAACCGCGGCCTGGAGCGCGTAGGCGGGGCCCGTGCTCCGCAGGTAGGTCGGCAGGTCGGATAGCCGGACGTCGCGGCGGGCGGCGTCGGCCAGGAACAGGAGGGCCGGCAGCACTACGGCCCCCTCCTTGCCCAGCACGGCCAGGCCGTAGAGCGCCGCCACCGCCAGCGCACGCCCGACGCCCGGGCCCTCCGGAGCCCGCAGCCAGAGCAGCAGCGCCAGGAGCGCCGGCACGGCCGACACCGCCTCGGCGGTGCCCACCACGTTGGCGACGGCCTCCACGTGGACCGGGTGCACCGCGAACAGCAGGCCCCCGAGCGCCGCCGCCCCTGCGGGGACGAGGGCCGCCAGAACCCCCACCACCAGGGCGGTGGCCGCGGCGTGCAGGAGGATGCCCACCAGGTGGAACGCCCACGGCGCGCCGCCGGACGCCACCCAGGTGACGGAGAAGACCGCCGTGGTGAGGGGGCGCCACGACCCGACCTCGGCGCCGAACGCGTCGGGCCAGTAGGGCGCCATGAGCCGCTCCGGAAGCCCCGGGAGCGACCGGAGGCCCGGATCGCCGGCGATCACGACCTCGTCGTCGTAGGCGAACCCGTTGCCGAGGGCCCCGGCGTGGACCACCACGGCCACGGCGGCGGCCAGGAGGGCGGCCCGCGCCGGTCGCTCCAGCCAGGCCGGGAGCGGCACCCGGATCACTCGCCGATCCCGTACCGGTTCAGCTTGCGGTAGAGGGTGGACGGGTCGATCCCCAACACCTCCGCCGCCCGTGTCTTGTTCCCGCCCTCGGCCTCGAGGACCCACAGGATGTAGGCCCGCTCGATGACCTCCATGGTGGGGTTCGGCGGCGCCTCGTCCGACACGACGCGGGCGGGGGCGCGTTCCCGGACACGCTCGGGCAGGGCACTCGCGGCGATGGATTCGCCGGGGGCGACCACCGCCGCCCGCTCCAGCGCGTTCTCGAGTTCCCGCACGTTGCCCGGCCAGTCGTACTGGCGCAGCACGTCCAGGGCCTCGGGCTGGAGGTCGCGGGGCACGTCCTCGCCCTCCCGTTCGGCCAGGCGCGTCAGGAAGTGGCGCGCCAGCAGCTCGATGTCCTCCATGCGGTCGCGGAGCGGGGGCAGACGGAGCTGGATCACGTTGAGCCGGTAGTAGAGGTCGCTGCGGAACGACCCCTTCCGGATCTCCTCCTCGAGATCACGGTTGGTGGCGGCGATCAGCCGCACGTCCACGGGCACCGGCTCGGTGGAACCCACCGGAATCACCTCGCGCTCCTGGATGGCGCGGAGCAGCTTCACCTGGGTGGCCGGACTGGTCTCGCCGATCTCGTCCAGGAAGAACGTCCCACCCTGCGCGGCCACGAGCAGGCCGTCCTTGTCCCGCACCGCGCCGGTGAACGAGCCCTTCACGTGGCCGAACAGCTCGCTTTCGAGGAGGCTCTCGGGAAGGGCACCACAGTTGATGGAGGCGAAGACCCCGTCGGCACGGTCGGACAGGCGATGGAGATACCGGGCCACCACCTCCTTCCCGGTGCCGCTCTCCCCCGAGATCAGGACGGTGGAGTCCGTGGGTGCCACCGTCTCGGCCAGCTTGAGCACCTCGATGAACGAACGGCTCCGCCCCACGGGCCGCTCCTCGCCGCGGGTGTCCCGGCGCTTGATCTCCTTCTTGAGCCGGGTGTTCTCGGCCTTGAGCTGGCGCGCCTCCGCGGCCCGGCGGCAGATGGCCAGGAGTTCGTCGTTCGCGAAGGGCTTCTGCAGGTAGTAGTAGGCGCCCTCGTTGACCGCCCGGACCGCCGTCTGGAGCGACGCCTGCGCCGTCATCAGGATCACCGGGATCTGCGGATCGACCTCCCGCACCTTGGCCATGACGTCCAGGCCTCCGGCACCGGGCATGCGGATGTCGGACAGGACGATGTCCGGGCGTTCGACCTCCAGCGTGTGGAGGGCGGCCTTGCCCGAGTTCGCCACGACCACGTCGTAGCCCTCGCCCTTGAACAGGATCTTCAAGGTGTCGAGGATGCCGGTCTCGTCGTCGACCAACAGGATCTTCACGGGTGCGCTCACGGCGATGGGTCTCCTTCCCGCCCGGTGTGGCCGGGCAGGTAGATCACGAACTCCGCGCCGCCGTTGCGGCCGCGGTCGACGAAGATGGCGCCGTCATGGGCCTCCACGGCGCGGTAGACGACGGCCAGTCCGAGTCCGCTCCCTCCCTCCCGGGTCGTGAAGAAGGGGTCGAAGATCCGGGTCGTGACGTCGTCGGACACCCCGGGTCCGGAGTCCGCCACCGTGATGCGGACGGGGTGCTCGATCGGGGTGCCGCGAGGGCGGGCCGTGTGACGCTCGTCGGACACCGTGACCACCACCTGTCCGCCGTCGCCGGCGTACTGGACGCCGTTCAGGAGCAGGTTGAACAGGGCTCGGTGGAGCAGGTCCCGGTCCGCGGCCAGCCGGACGGGCTCGTCGGTGCCCTCGCACACCAGCGTCACGTCGCGGGCGTCGGGGTGCTGGCGCACCAGCGTGACGCAGTCCCGGACCACCGCCGAGACGTCCACGCCCGAGCGGGGGCCCAGGCGCAGGCCCGAGTAGTCCAGGAACTCCGACAGGAGTCGGCTGAGGCGGTCCGACTCGGTCAGCACGAGGCGCTCGAGGGTGCCCCGGTCCTCGTCGGATAGGGACGAGCGTGTGATCTGCTCCACCGCGCTCCGGATCGAGGCCAGCGGGTTGCGGATCTCGTGGGCGAGCGACGCCGACAGTTCGGCCACCGCTTCGAGGCGGGCCGCCCGGCGGTTCAGCACCTCGAGCCGCTGGAGATCGGTGATGTCCTGGAAGATCGCAGTGGCCGACGGGGGCACCCCGTCTCCGCGGTCCAGCACCGCCGTGGAGATCCCCAGGTGGATCTCCCGGCCGTCGCGCCGCGCCACGGTCTGGTATCGCTCCACGGGGTTGCCGTCTTCGATGGACCGGGCCAGGAGGGCGCCCATCCCCGGCGCCACACGCTCGACCTCCTGCATGACGGGCCGCCCCATCCACCCGTCCGGAGTCAGGCCGAGCAGAGTCTCCGCGGCGGGGTTGGCGTACATCAGCCGGCCGTCGCCATCCACCGTCAGGACCCCCGTGGCCAGGTTGGCGAGGATGTCTCCGGTGTCCAGACGGAGCTGGCGGAGTTCCGACTCCACGGCCCCGAGTGCCATGCCGGCCCTGCGCAGGCGGTCGCCCAGGATCCCCGTGGCCAGCGCCACCAACGTGAACAGGCCGATCTGGAACCCGATGGCGGGCTCCAGCGGCGTGCCGAATCCCCACACCAGATCCCCGAAGTAGACCATGCTGGCCAGCCCCCCCACGAGCACCCCGCCCGGGAGCGGCAGGAGGAGCGCACCTGCGCTGATGACCAGGATGTAGAGGGGGGCGAAGTCGCTCTCCGGACCGCCGGTGATGTGGACGATGCTCGTGACGATGAGCGTGTCGAGGATCACCTGGGCGTACAGGAAGTTCTGCCCGGGGTCCCGCGCCAGGATGTGGGTCCACCAGAACGACGCGGACGTCACCACCAGCGCCACCAGGAAGACGACCGTGGCGACGAGAGTGGCCTGGTCGTCGGCGGCGAACCACGTCAGGAGCGCCCCGGCCAGGATGCCCGTGACGAGGGTCAGCCGGCCGAGGTACAGCCAGCGCAGGAGGTCACGGCGGGCCAGCGGCCGGGCGCCGGTGGCATCGGGCGTGTCGAGGAGCATGCCTCAAGGTAGTCCCGCATCCTTGCAAGATGCAATGCCCTCGGCTTTGCAGGTTGCAAGACCGTACGCCGGACCTCGTCGGAGGCCGGTGGACCTACCCCCTCAGGAGCGCGGCGGCCGCAGATGACCGGTGGCGGCCACCAGATCCCGGATGCGCCGGAGCTGGGCCTGGATCACCTCCAGCGACTCCTGGATCTCGCCGCCCGGCTGGTCCAGCAGGGCGAGCTGCGTCTCGGCCAGAGCCGACGTGAGGGGGTTGTTCACGTCGTGGCGGGCCCGGGCGATGTCCGCCAGGGAGCGCGGGAGGTCCACCAGGACCTCGGGATACCGGTCGGGGTCGTCGCCCCGGTCGGCCACCTCGCTCGGCGCGTGGGCGCGGCCCACCGACAGGGAGCGGACCTGATGTCCGCCCTCGGGGCCCGGCACCACCGTGGCCAGCGTCCACCCGCCCCCGTTGGGAGGCAGGCCGGCCGACAGCCGGGCGAGGGTCTGGGCGGGCATCGCAGGGTCCAGCACCAGGACGCCGGGCTCGTGGCCGGCCAGATCGTCCGCGGTCGTGTCGGGCGGCAGGAGGACGCTGGCGCCCAGCGCCGCCGTCAGCGCGTCGCGAGCGTCGGAGTCGGGCAGCGCCAGGTAGATCGGAATGGCCATGATCGTCCCGTGGGGGGAATCGTCTGGTCCCAATGTGACCCGGAACCCACATTGTCGTCCATGCCCCCACCCTCGGCCGTCCGCCGATTTCTGGCCGTCCTGCTCCTCGGAGTGGCGTGGCTGCCCGCGCACAGACTGCTCGATCCGGCCCGCGCCGGGCTGGCGGGGGCCGTCGTCCGTGACGCCGGCGAGGCACTCTGGGCCCAGAGCGTGCTCGGGTCCCTCCTGGTCCTCGTCGTGGCCGGGGCCCTGGGGCGCCTGACCGCCCTCGACGGACTCGGACGGACCCTCTCGGCGTGGACGGAGCGCCTGGCCCGGCTCGCGCCGGGACGGGTCGCGGCCGCCGCCGGGGTCGCGGCAGGAGCCGTGGCCGCGGCCGTGGCGTGGCGGGTCTTCGGAGCGGCACCGACGAGCGTGGACGAGATGACCCAGCTCCTGCACGCCCGGGCCCTGCTGTCCGGGTCGATGGCCCTTCCGCTCCCCGGGGCCCCCGAGGCCTGGGTGGTCCAGAACGGAATCGTCGTCGAGGGGCGGTGGGCGTCGGTCTATGCCCCGCTCCACACGGTGCTGCTGGCGGGCGGCCTGGCGATGGGCGGAGCCTGGCTGGTGGGTCCGATCGCCACGGGCATCACGGTCGCATTCACCGTCCTGACGGTACGCAGGCTCCTGCCGGAGCACGGGGGACTGGCGGCGTGGACGGGCGCCGCACTCGCCCTGTGTCCCTTCCTCCTACTCCTCGGCGCCACGGCGCTCAGCCATGCAACGGCGGCCGCCGCCGCCGCGGTGGCGCTCTGGGCGGCGCTCCGCACCGCCGACGGCCTGCCCCGGAGCGCCGTGCCGACCGGCGTGGCGCTGGGCGCCCTCGTGTGCATCCGGCCGTGGACGGGGCTCGTGCTCGGGTCGGTGTGCCTGGCCGTGACCGCCGGGGCTCCCCGCCGCGGCCGGGCGCTGGCCGGCGTGGCCCTGGGTGGACTCCCGTTCGCGGCCTTCCTCCTGGCCTGGAACGCCCGCCTGTTCGGCGGTCCGCTGCGCCTGGGGTACACCGAGGCCTTCGGTCCGGGGCACGGCCTGGGCTTCCACGCCGACCCCTGGGGCAACCAGTACGGGCCGCTGGAGGCGCTGGCGTACACCGGGGCCGATTTCGCCGCACTCGGGGTCCGGCTCTTCGAATCGCCGTTGCCGGCCCTCGTCCTCGTGGCCGCGGCCCTCCTCACGCCCCGGCGCATCCCTCGGGCAGCGGCCGTGATCGGGGCCTGGCTGGCGGCCGGCGCGTTGGTGGTGGCGCCCTACTGGCACCACGGGCGCCACCTCGGGCCGCGCCTCCTCCACGAGACCACCCCGCTCTGGGTCGCCGCGGCCGTGGGTGCCACCGCCCTGCTCTTCCGCTCGGGACTCCGGCCGTCCTGGCTGCGGGGCACGGCGACCTGGACCGCCGTCCTTGCGTGGGGCGGGAGCGTGGCCCTGGTTCCGCCGTACGTCGTCGAGGTGGCAGCTCAGGTGCCGGAGCGCCCGGCCCTGCCGGCCACGTGGGCAGGGCACACCGCGGCCGAGGGTGCCATCGTCTTCGTCCACGGGAGCGCCGCGTCGCGCACGGCCGCGCGCCTCGTCGCCGCAGGGATGCGACGGGACTCGGTGGAGACCGCGCTCCGACGGAACGACTTCTGCTCGGTGCGCCGGTTCGCGCTGTGGCGCGCGGGCGCCGGCGGCTCCCCTCCGGCCCTGGACCTGACACCCCGCCCGGGTACGCCACCGGCCCTGGTGCGGGTGGAGATCTCGCCGGGGAACGTGGCGTTGACGGATCCGTCGGCGAGCCTGGACGCCGGGTGTCTGCGGGAGTTCGAGGCGGATCGCCGGGCCGGGACCGTCGAGTTGGAGCCCCTGCTGTGGGCAGCGCCGCCGGTTCCGGGCGCCACCGTCATGGTGGCGCGGGACCTCGGACCGGCCGGGAACGCGCGGGTGCGTGCGGCGCTGCCCGGCCATACCGCGTGGCTGGCCGTGGCCGGACGGACCTCCGGCGTCGTGGAGATCCTGCCCTACGCGGCCGGCATGGCGCTGGTGTGGGGCGGTGCCGCCGGCGTCACTCCGGGCGGGGGATGACCCGGACCGGCCCCGGAAGCGCGTAGCTGGCACCCCAGAGCCGCCCCACCGGCCGCAACACCCGCGGGTCCACGGCCGACGTGCCGTCCTCGAACGGCAGGTCCGGCCCCAGGCGGACCGACACCACGCGACCGATGACCAGCGTGTTGGGGGCGTCGCCGAGCTCGACCTCCTGGACCACGCGGCACTCCAGTACCGCCGGGCAGTCGGCCACGAACGGGGCGTCCACCGCTTCGGAGCTCGCCATGTCCAGCCCCGCCAGGCGGAACTCGTCCACGTCCGGCGGCACGTCGGCCGACGTCGCGTTCATGCGCTCGAGGAACGGCTCGCCGACCACGTTCACACAGAAGGCCGGACGGGCACGGAGATTGCTCAGGGTGTCCTTCGGCCCCTCGCGGCGGTGTCCGATCGAGACCCCGACCTGCATCGGCGACGCCGAGAGGGCCGCGAAATAGGAGAACGGCGCCAGATTGGGCACGCCGTCCGGACCGAACGTGGAGATCCAGCCGATGGGGCGTGGAACGACGAGCGAGGTGAGGAGATGGTACCGGGTCCGGGCGTCCACCGCATCGGGATCGATGGAGCGGACGCCCGGCGCCTCCGGGGTCACCTCGGGAGGTCCAGCACCTGACCGGCGTAGATCCGGCTGCTCCGCAGGTTGTTGGCGGCACGAAGCTCGTCCACGGAGATGTTGTGGCTCCGCGCGATGGTCCAGAGCGAGTCGCCGCGACGCACCGTGTAGGCCACGCGCTGGAGCTGCGTCTGCGGCTGGGCGCGCTGGACCGCTCTCCGGTCCTCCATCGCACCGACGTACCGGGCGTAGTCCTGGGGGAACACGGCCACGTGGTAGTGGGCCGGGTACCGTTCCCGGGTGGCCTCCACCACGCCGGCGGCCTCGAGGGTGAGGAGCACGTCCTCCAACCAGGCCCGGCAGTTCCGGTTCCGGCTGTAGCGGAGGTCCACGGCCATACCGGTGGGATGGACCGAGCGGGCCGATGCGTTCCGTGGCTGGCGGGTCGTGGGGCGGGTCAGGCTGGTGACCACGAGCTGCTCCCCGCAGGAGGCCCGGTACTGCGCGGCCAGGCGTCGTATGAACAGGGCCACCTCGGGGCGTGCGTACGGGTACGACACCGCGTGCAGGTCGAAGTCCTGGTTCGGCCGCACCCGGACGAGCCACCCCTGCTCGGCGAAGCTGAGCACGCGCTCGCCCGTATCGATGTACGTGTAGTCGTGAGCGCTGGCCGACGCGTTCTGCCGGTCCAGTGAAGCCGACGAACCGCGCAGGCTCTGGGCGGACACGTCGACGGGTGGGGATGCGGTCAGGGCCGCGACCAGGAAGGTCGCCGCCGCCGCAGGCCGCAGGAACACCGCTCGGGCTCTCGTCATTGCGATCGTGGGCGGGAGTCCAAGATCAAAGTCGTTGCCCCATGGATAAACATCCGTTTGAGGTTCGGCAAGAGCCGCCTCGGGCGTCCGTTGAGGATCGGCACGGTTCATCGCGGACTCGAGGTACCGCCGCCCCCCGGAAACCGCGCCAGGAGCGGGTCGGCCAGCCGCTGCAGGTCGTCGCCGAGACCGAGGGCCAGGGCCACCCAAAGGGCACCCCCCAGGAGCACCGCGACCCGGAGCCACCACCTGAGCACCCGCCCCGGCAGGGTACGGGCGGCCCGAGCTGGTCGGATGCCCACCAGGCGCAGCGGCAGGAACGGGGCGATCTCCACCGCGGACAGGAACATGTCCAGCCAGTAGAACGGGTTCAGCGTGCGCAGCCAGGCGGCCCGGCGGCCGGCTTCGTACGCGTCCGAGGCAGCGGCGAGCACAGCCACGCCGTCCTCGATGCGCAGACTGTGCTTGTGGAGTTCGAACAGCTCCAGGACGACATCGACGTCGCGCATCTCTCCGACACTGTCGCCTGGAGTGAGGCGCACGGTCGACGGCCCGCGCAGGGCCCGTACGATGCGTCGGATGCGTCGCAGCCGGGGCTCCACGGCGCCACGGTGCGTGGCCGCCTCCGGCGACTCCACCACGCGGAACGGAAACGCCTGGTAGGTCACGGCCTCCAGATACGCCGCCACGTGCGCGCGAGCCTCGGCCAGATCGCGGCGACGACGCCAATGGGTCCACACGGGAATCCGGTCGGCGGGAAGCACGTGCGCGTGGGGGGTGGGGAAACGAGAACGGGGCCGACCCCCCTCGGAGGGCCGACCCCGGTTCGGACGATCAACTGCGGTGGATCACTCGCCCTTGGCTGCGGAGAACCGGGCTGCCACCCGGTCCCAGTTGACCACGTTCCAGAAGGCCGAGACGTAGTCGGGGCGGCGGTTCTGGTAGTTCAGGTAGTACGCGTGCTCCCACACGTCCACGCCCAGGATCGGGATGTGACCCTTGGAGTAGGGGCTGTCCTGGTTCGGCATCCCGTAGCACGAGAGCGCGCCGTTGCTGTCGCAGACCAACCATGCCCAGCCGGATCCGAACTGCCCACCGGCCGTTGAAGCGAAGGTCTCCTTGAATGCATCGAAGGAGCCGAAGGCGCTGTCGATGGCGGCGGCCAGGTCGCCGGACGGGGCCGAAGCGCCGCCGGGGGTCATGACGTCCCAGAACAGGGCATGGTTGACGAACCCGCCCCCGTTGTTCCGCACCGCGGTCTGCATCTCCTCGGGGAGGGAGTTCAGGTTCCGGAGCAGATCCTCCGCCGAGCGCGAGTGGAGCGACGGGTGGCCCTCCAACGCCGCGTTGAGCTTGTTGGTGTACCCGGCGTGGTGCTTGCCGTGGTGGATCTCCATCGTGCGCGCGTCGATGTGGGGCTCCAGCGCGTCGTGCGCGTACCCCAGGTCGGGGAGCTGGAACGGGTAGGCCATGCCTGGACTCCTTGGGCTGTGGACTGCGGTCTCGTTTCGTACCGCGCACCGGCGGGCGTACCTTGGGCCCGGAAACCGATCCGCGGGGCCCATCTTACCCCTCGGCCCGGAGATGTTGCAATCCTCTCCACCCTGGCTCGAACAGGCGCTCACCGCGTGTCCTCCGACCCACCTCCCCGGCGCATCCTGCTGGTCGATTGCGACGCGTTCTTCGTCCAGGTCGCGCGCCTCGAAGACCCCGAGGGGGCCGGCAAGGCCCGTCTCCTCGTGGTGGGGGGGGCCTCCGGCCGGGGCGTGGTCACGTCGGCCTCCTACGAAGCCCGGGCGTACGGAGTCCGCTCGGCCATGCCCGGAGCGGTGGCCCGACGCCTCTGCCCGGACGCCACGTTCGTGCCGGTCCCCCGCGGCGCCTGCGTGGCGCGGAGCCGCCAGGTGAAGGAGGCGCTCGACGAGCTGGCCCCGGTGGTCCAGGCCGCGTCCATCGACGAGTTCTACCTGGACCTGAGCGGAACGGAACGGCTCTTCCGGGACGAGACGTTGGAGCGGACGGCGTGGCGCATCCGCGAGGCCGTCCTCGAGCGCACGAAGATCCAGGTGTCCATCGGCGGCGGCACCCGGCGCATCATCGCCAAGCTCGCCACCGGGCGGGCCAAGCCGGCGGGGGTGCACATCGTGCCGCCCGGGGGCGAACTGGACTTCCTCCGGACGCTGGACCTGGCCGACCTCCCCGGCGTCGGCCCGTCCCTGGCCCAGGCCCTGGCCCGGAAGGGGCTGGTCACCGTGGAGCAGGGCCTCGGCGTGCAGGAGGAGTGGCTGCAGCGCTGGTACGGCCAGCGCCGCGGCGCGTGGCTGTACCGACGCATGCGCGGCATGGACAACAGCGACGTGGACCCCCACGAGGGCCGCAAGAGCATCTCGTCGGAGCGCACCTTCGGGTCGGACCTGTCGGACGACGAAGACCTGGAGCGGCGCCTGCTCGAGCTGTCCGGGTCCGTGGCATCCACCCTTCGGCGGAAGGGGTTCCGGGCGCGCACGGTCACGGTCAAGCTCCGCGACCCGGACTTCCGCACGCGTCAACACAGCCGCACCGTGCCGGAAGCCATCGAGTCCGATCACGCCATCCACGCGGTGGCGCTGGAACTCCTCCGGGACCTGAGGGCGGAGCGGCGGGTTCCGGCCCGGCTGTTGGGGGTCGGTCTGACCGGGCTGCTCGACGACGACGCGCCGCAGCAGCTCGGCCTGTTCGAGGGCGAGGAGGTGGCGGGAGAGACGGAGCGCGACCGCGCCGTGTCCCACGCCATGGACCGGCTCCGGGACCGATTCGGCGACGAGGCCATCCTTCCGGGTACCCTGTTCGACGGGCCGCCGCCCGGTCGGCGACGCCGGAACGACCCCCACGGAACGGACGACTCGTGACCCACCCACCCCGCCCTCAGGGCCTCGACCGCCTCCTTCCCCACCGCCCGTTCCTGATCGGGATGGTCCACCTCCTCCCCCTTCCGGGCGCGCCGCGGTGGGCGGGCTCCATGGAGCCGGTCCTGGACCGGGCCCGGGCGGACGCACGGGCCCTCGCGTCGGGAGGCATGGACGCCGTTCTGGTGGAGAACTTCCTCGACGTCCCGTTCCATGGCGCGGAGGTGCCCCCGGAGACCGTCGCCGCCATGGCGTGCGCGGTGGCGGCCGTCGTGGCGGAGGTGTCGATCCCGGTCGGGGTCAACGTGCTTCGCAACGACGCCCGGGCCGCCCTGGCCGTGGCCACGGCCACCGGGGCGCGGTTCATCCGGGTCAACGTGCACACCGGAATGATGATCACCGACCAGGGCACCCTCGAGGGCCGGGCCGCCGATACGGTCCGGCAGCGGGCCGCACTGGATGTGGACGTGGCCATCCTGGCCGACGTCCTGGTCAAACACGCCACCCCACCCGCGGGACTCGATCCGGCCGATGCGGCCCGCGACACGTGGCATCGGGGGCTTGCCGACGGATTGGTGGTGTCGGGGAGCGGCACGGGCGTGGCCACCGACCCCGAGCGGGTGCGGGCGGTTAAGGAGGCCGTGCCCGACGCCCCGGTCCTGGTGGGATCCGGTGTCACCGCCGGGAGCGTCGCGGGCCTTCTGGCCGTTGCGGACGGAGCCATCGTGGGCAGCGCGCTGACCCGGGACGGCCACGCCGGATCCGGCGTCGATCAGGACGCGGTGGCCCGGCTCGTCGAGGGCGTCAACCGGGCCAGGTAGCGCCCCTCTCCCGCGTCCAGGAGCACGTGGCCTTCCAGCCCCACGGAAGCCGCGACACCCAGCAGGAGCTCCGCGTCGACGTAGAGGTAGGGAAGCGGCGGACCCGTGGCCCCGTCGAAGGAGAGCTGCATGTGGACCTCCCCCGGGTACCGCCCATCGTCCGGGTCCACCCAGTCGCGTGGGTCGGTGGAGTCGATCAGGATCTGGCCGTCCGGGGTGGTACGCTCCGCGAGTCCGGACAGGAACGGGCCCAGACCCTCGACGGTCCCGGCCAGCCCGGTGCCGTTCATGAGCGACAGGACCGTGTCGAAACGCTCACCCGGCGCCGTCCGTTCGAGGCCGCCGCGCCGGACGTCGGCCAGCCCCCGGGCACGGAGTTCGGCACACGCGGCCTCGAGGGGCTCGAGGGCGGTCACGTCGTGTCCCCGCCCGGCCAGGAGCACGGCCAGGGCGCCGGCGCCGGCCCCCACGTCCAGGACGCTCCCCCGCGCCGCGTCGGCGGCGGCGAGGTCGACCGCATCCAGGCCATCCCCCTCGCGAAACAGCACCGACACGGGAAGGGTGTCGGTGCCGCCCACGTCGGTGACGACGCACAGCTCCGCGTCGACGCGGCCCTGACGGAATGCGCGCAGGGCCGCGTCGAGCGGGAGCCAGGCCGGCGCTACTTCGCGCCCTTCTGCTTCTCCTTCCACCGCTGGTGCGCCGCCTCGTTCTCGATCCAGGGCTTCCGCTCGAAGTAGGACCGCGTCTCGGACACGACCACCGGAGCCAGCAGGATCAGAGCGATCAGGTTCGGAATGATGACGATGGCCAGGGCGATGTCGCCCAGGGCCCAGACGATGGCCAGGGGAATGACGGCACCCATGTAGTGCATGCCCAGGAAGATGCCCTTGTAGGGCAGGAGGGCCTGCGGTCCGAAGAGGTACATGGCGCACCGGTCTCCGTAGTAGCTCCACGAAATCGCGGTGGAGATCCCGAACAGGATCACCCCCAGGAGCACGATGTAGTGCCCCCAGTCGCCGAGCGGCGCCAATCCCTGGCGGAACGCCTCCATGGTGAGCGGCGCGGCGGACTCCACCGCCATGCCGTGGAGCGACGTGACCGTCTGCCCGTCGTCCGAGACCGCCTCGCCCCGGGCGGCGAACACCACGCCCGTGAACGGCTGGGTCATGGCGGCGTCGAGGAAGAGCTGATCGACCGACGCCTCGTGCCAGGAAAGGAGCGGCTCGCCCACGCCCACGTTCACCGGGTTGCCGCCCACGTAGCGAAGCTCGGCGGGGGCGTCCACGGACACGTACCGGTCGTTCTCCATCTGGGCGGTGTAGCTGATGTCTCCGCCGCCGAGGGTGATCTCGGTGGGAAAGCGCTGTTCGTTCACGCCGGTCATGACGATGACCAGACCCGTCATCGTGCAGATGATGATCGTGTCGATGAGTGGCTCGAGGAGCGCCACGACGCCCTCGGACACCGGCTCGTCGGTCTGGGCCGCCGCGTGGGCGATGGGGGCCGACCCCTGCCCTGCCTCGTTGGAGAAGAGCCCGCGCCGGACTCCCCACATCAGGGTCACCACGAACACGCCCGCGCCGATGCCCGCCACACCCGCCGTGGGCTGGAAGGCCTCGGTGAAGATGCGTCCGAAGGCGGGGCCGACCGCGCCCGCGTTCATGACGATGATGGCCATGGCCCCGGCCACGTAGATCGCCGCCATGAGGGGCGCCAGGAAGGCCGTGACCTTCCCGATCCGGGTGATCCCGCCCAGGATCACCGCACCCACGATGACCACGGTGAAGAGGCCGGTGACGGCCGCGGGGACGCCGAAGGTGCTCTGCACGGTGTCGGACACGGTGTTGGCCTGGACCGCGTTCCCGGTCAGGAAGGCCGTGAAACCCAGCATCACCGCGAAGAACACGGCCATGGGCTTCCACTTCGCACCGAGGCCCCGCTCGATGTAGTACATCGGGCCGCCGGAAACCGTCCCTTCCTTGGCGCCGCCCGCATGGGTGACCCGGTACTTCTGGGCCAACGTGACCTCACTGAATTTCGTGGCCATGCCCACGAAGGCGGTGACCCACATCCAGAACAGCGCGCCGGGCCCACCCCAGTGGATGGCGATGGCCACGCCGGCGATGTTGCCGATGCCCACCGTGGCGGAGAGCGCCGTGGTCAGCGCCTGGAAGTGGCTGACGTCACCGGGCTCGTCGGGGTCGTCGTACCTGCCCGTCGTGACCGCGAGCCCGTGGCCGAGCCGGCGGAGCTGGACGAAGCCCAGCCGAAGGGTCAGGTAGAGGCCCGCGCCGAGGAGCAGGATGACCATGAAGGGGATGTTCTCCCCCCCCACGGCGATGCCCACCTCCACGACGTAGACGTTCATGAAGTCGACGAAGGATTGGAGCAGATCCATGCGGGCGTCCGGTACCGGGAGTGTGCGGGACGACGGCGCGGGAGCGCCGCCGGAGATGTGGGAAGGCCCAAGAATGACGGGGCCCCCTCTCCGGGGCAAGCCGGAAAGGGGGCCGCGAAGCCTCCTACGCCAGGTCCCGCGCCGGGGTTACGCCCGGCTGAGCGCCTGGTCGCAGAGGTGGGCCGCCACGGCCTGGGCCAGCAACTCGTGGGCCCGGTTCACGATGGCGTCCAGGGACGGCGACTCCTGGAACATCTCCTCGGCCCGCTCCCGGAGTTCCGGCACCGTCGGCAGGTGCGGCATGGACATCTCCATGAGCCGC
Source organism: Longimicrobiales bacterium (assembly GCA_040216925.1). Taxonomy (GTDB): domain Bacteria; phylum Gemmatimonadota; class Gemmatimonadetes; order Longimicrobiales; family Gaopeijiaceae; genus JAJCZZ01. The sequence continues at coordinate 238,902 of JAVJOF010000016.1, read as the reverse complement.
GCCTCGACCTGGTCCCGGGCACGCCGCGCCCGGTCCGAGAGGTCCTCGAGGGTGTGCGACTCGGACCACGCGTCTCGCACCCGCGCCGCGATCCCGTCGAGGGACACCGTGGCGGCCAGGTCCTGCGCGACCTTCTCGACCACCTTGCGGCCCACGGGGCGCTCCCCGCGGACGATGGCCTCCGGCGGCTCGCGCAGATCCCACACGAGACCCACCCAGGACATCGCCTTGAGGATGTAGTAGGTGATGTCCACCTCCCACCACTTGAAGCCCTGACGCGTGGAGCTCTGGTAGTGGTGGTGGTTGTTGTGCCAGCCCTCGCCCAGCGTGACCAGGGCCAGGAACCAGTGGTTCCGGGAGTCGTCGCCGGTGAGGTAGCGCTGATCGCCCAGCTCGTGGGCCAGGGAGTTGATGGCGAAGGTGCCGTGGTAGAGCACCACCGTGCTCAGGAAGAAGCCCACGAACAGCCCCGGCCATCCGCCGAACAGGAAGCAGCCCACGGCCAGGATCACCGCCGGCACCAGGTAGTGGTCGTCGAGCCACTTCAGCTCCGGGTACTTCTCCAGGTCGCGGATCGTGCCGTAGTCCGGCTTCCAGTTGCTCTGGCTGAAGATCCAGCCGACGTGGGAGTAGAAGAAGCCGTGGTGACGCGGCGAATGCACGTCCTCCTCCGTGTCCGAATGGAGGTGGTGGTGCCGGTGGATGGCGGCCCACCACAGGGCGCCCCGCTGGGCCGACGTCTGGGCCAGGAAGGCCAGAAGGAACTGCATGACCCGGCTGGTCTTGTAGGACCGGTGCGAGAAGTACCGGTGGTACGCGCCGGTCACGGCGAACATCCGAACCACGTAGAGGATGACCGCCATCCAGACCGCGTACGCCGGAAAGCCCGTGAAGAACGCGCCGAGAGCGGCTACGTGGACCAGGGCGAAGGGGATCGCGGCGGGATAGACGATATCGTCGTGATGCGCATGGGCGTGATCGTGGGCCACTGCGTTCTCCGTCGAGAGTGCGTGCTGTCGTTCGGACCGGTCGCAAATCGACCGCGGGTCTTGTACAGAGGACCCAGGAAATATACTAGGTGTTGACCGTAGTATCGACTCCAACGCCGGAAATTCCATGCATCTGCGCCCCGTCGCCCTCCTCCTTTCCGTCCTGGCCGCCGTGGCCGCGCCGGCCGCCGCGCAGGACGCGCGCAGTCCGCTGGCGGCCGACATCGACCGGCTGGTGGAGGCCGTCAACCCGAAGGTGGTGGCCTGGCGCCGGGACATCCACGCGAATCCCGAACTCGGCAACCGGGAGTTCCGCACCGCCGCCAAGGTGGCCGAACACCTGGAGGCGCTGGGCCTGGAGGTCCGTACCGGCATCGGGCACACCGGCGTGGTCGGCGTGCTCCGCGGAGGGCGGCCGGGCCCGACCGTGGCGCTGCGGGCCGACATGGACGCCCTGCCCGTGACCGAGCGGGTGGATCTCCCGTTCGCCTCCACGGTCACGACCGAATACAACGGCCAGGAGGTCGGCGTGATGCACGCCTGCGGCCACGACAACCACGTGGCCATCCTCATGGGCGTGGCGGAGGTCCTGGCCGACGTGCGCGACCGGCTTCCGGGGTCGGTCCTGTTCATCTTCCAGCCCGCGGAGGAGGGCCCGCCGGCCGGCGAGGAGGGGGGCGCGGACCTCATGCTGGAGGAGGGCGCGTTCGACGATCCCCGCCCGGAGGCCATCTTCGGTCTCCACGTCTGGCCGGCCCCGGTGGGCACGCTGGGCTACAAGGCCCGGGGGGCCATGGCCGCGGCCGACGGACTGTACATCAAGATCGTCGGGCGTCAGACCCACGGCGCCGTGCCCTGGGGCGGCGTGGACCCCATCGTCGTCGCGTCCCAGGTGGTCCTGGGCCTCCAGACCGTCGTCAGCCGCCAGTCGGAACTGACGAAGGCCCCGGCCATCGTGACCGTGGGCAGCATCCACGGGGGGGTGCGCGGGAACATCATCCCCGACTCCGTGGTCATGGTCGGGACCGTCCGGACGCTGGATCCCGACATGAGGGAGGACGTCCACGCACGCATCCGGCGCACCGCCGAAGGCATCGCGGCGAGCGCCGGAGCCGAGGCCGTGGTCCGCATCGCGGAGGACGGGGGCCTGCCCGTGACGTACAACGATCCGGATCTCACGGGCTGGTCGCTGCCCACGCTGCGGCGCGCCGCCGGGGCCGAGGCCGTCCACGAGATGGCCGCCATCACGGGGGCGGAGGACTTCTCCCAGTTCCAGGAAGTGATTCCCGGGTTCTTCTTCTTCCTGGGGATCGTGCCGGAAGGCCAGGACCCGGCCACCGCGCCGCCCAACCACTCGCCGCTCTTCTACGCGGACGAGGCGGCGCTTCCGGTGGGGGTCCGGGCGATGGCGAACCTCGCGGTGGACTGGCTGTTCGAGAACGCCGGGGGCGGGATCAGCCCGGAGTAGGGCGCGTCGCCGGCGGAAGGACGGCCCATCCAACCATTCCGCCCGCCCGGGATTTCCGGGCAGATTGAATGCAGGGGGACCGGGGCGAAGCCCCCCAGGGGGGAAAAAAGAGCCGAATCCACCTCCCCACCGGCAACGTCCCCCCTTGAACCCCGGCCGCGTTGTCGTATTTTCATATTCACATCTATGAATACGACAGCCGCCCCACCCATCCTGGACCAGCTCACTTCGCTGGGAGACGAGACCCGCACGCGGATCCTCGTCCTTCTCGAGCGCAGTGAGTTCACGGTGTCCGAGTTGTGCGCGGCGCTGCAGATCCCCCAGCCCACCGTGAGCCGGCACCTGAAGAAGCTGGCCGAAGACGGGTGGGTGGCCCACCGGGCCGAGGGGCGGAACCGCCACTACCGGTTGGCCGGCGGTCCCGACGAGTCGTCCCGCGCCCTGTGGCGCGTCGTACGCGACGGCCTCGGCAACGGCGGTGCCTATGCCGAGGACGCCGAGCGCGCCCGGGGCGTCCTGACGGAACGCCGGCGGCGGTCCGCGGAGTTCTTCGCGGCCTCCGCCGGACGATGGGACCTGCTCCGGAGCGATCTGTTCGGAGACCGCGCCGAGTTCATGGCCCTGTTCGGCCTTCTGGACCCGTCGTGGACCGTGGGTGACCTCGGCACGGGCACGGGCGGCATGGCCGCCCTGCTGGCGCCGTTCGTGGGCCGCGTCATCGGCGTCGATCGGTCCCGGGAGATGCTCGACTCGGCCCGCGAACGCCTGGCCGACCGGGAGCACGTCGAACTCCGCCAGGGCGACCTGGAGGAGCTGCCGCTGGACGACGGATGCCTGGACCTGGCGGTGCTGAGCCTGGTCCTCCACTACGTGATCGACCCCGCCGACGTGCTGGCCGAGGTCCATCGCGTCGTGCGTCCGGGCGGCCGGGCGCTGATCGTCGAGATGCGCGCCCACGACCGCGGCCCCGAGTTCGCCGAGGAAATGGGTCACGTCTGGCCGGGCTTCACGCCCGACCGGATGGATGAACTGCTGCAGGAGGCCGGATTCTCGTCGACACGGACGGCCCTCCTGCCCCCGGACCCCGCCGCTGCGGGTCCGCTTCTCTTTCTTGCCACCGCGTCGAAATGACGCTTCCCGCTCCAACCCGAGGAACCCTCTGATGAGTGATACCGCACTGCTCACCGAAGAGCAGATCCAGTCGTCCGCCACCGAGCGCCCCCCGTTCAAGGTCAAGGACCTCAGCCTGGCCGAGTGGGGCCGCAAGGAGATCCGCCTGGCCGAGCAGGAGATGCCCGGCCTCATGGCGGCTCGCAAGGAATACGGACCGTCCCAGCCTCTGGCCGGGAAGAAGGTCATGGGCTCGCTGCACATGACCGTCCAGACCGCCGTCCTCATCGAGACGCTGGTGGACCTGGGCGCCGACGTGCGCTGGGTCTCCTGCAACATCTTCTCGACGCAGGATCACGCCGCCGCCGCGGTCGTGGTGGGCCGTGATGGCACGCCCGACGACCCCAAGGGCTCGCCGGTCTTCGCCTGGAAGGGTGAGACCCTCGAGGAGTACTGGTGGTGCACCGAGCAGGCGCTGGCCTGGCCCGACGGCTCCGGCCCCGACCTGATCGTGGACGACGGCGGCGACGCCACGCTGCTGATCCATCGGGGCGTGGAGTACGAGAAGGCCGGCGCGGTGCCCGCGTTCGATGCCGACAACGAGCCGGAGGAGTGGGGCGTGATCCTCGACCTGCTCCGCCGGAATCTCGAAGCCGACCCCACCAAGTGGCAGCGCGTGGCCGAGGGCATGGAGGGTGTCTCCGAGGAGACCACCACCGGCGTCCACCGCCTGTACGAGATGGAGAAGGACGGCTCGCTGCTGTTCCCGGCCATCAACGTCAACGACTCGGTCACCAAGTCCAAGTTCGACAACCTGTACGGCTGCCGTCACTCGGTCGTGGACGGGCTGAACCGGGCCACCGACGTCATGCTGTCGGGCAAGATGGCCGTGGTACTGGGCTACGGAGACGTCGGCAAGGGCTGCGCCCAGGCGCTCAAGGGCCAGGGCGCCCGGGTCGTGGTCGCGGAGATCGACCCGATCTGCGCGCTCCAGGCCGCCATGGAGGGCTTCCAGGTCCTGCGCCTCGAGGACGTCCTCGAGTCGGCCGACATCTTCATCACGGCCACGGGCAACAAGGACATCATCACGGCCGAGCACATGGCGCGGATGAAGGACAAGGCGATCGTTGCCAACATCGGCCACTTCGACAACGAGATCGACATGGCCGGCCTGAAGAAGATCGACGGCCTGAAGCGGATCAACATCAAGCCGCAGTACGACGAGTTCGTCTTCCCGGACGGCCACTCGGTACTGATCCTGGCCGAGGGGCGCCTGATGAACCTGGGCTGCGCCACGGGCCACCCGAGCTTCGTCATGAGCGCGTCGTTCACGAACCAGGTCATCGCGCAGGTCGAGCTGGCCACGAACAACGACGCCTACGAGAACAAGGTGTACGTCCTTCCGAAGCACCTGGACGAGAAGGTGGCCCGACTGCACCTGGACCAGCTCGGCGCGAAGCTGACCGAGCTGTCCGACGAGCAGGCTCGCTACATCGGGGTTCCCAAGGACGGGCCGTACAAGCCCGACCACTACCGGTACTAGACCGGGACTCCGGCGCGCGCCGGCGCGGTTCGGCGATCCCTCGAGCCATCGAGGGGCGTGGCCAGGGGGAGGGTGCTTCGGCGCCCTCCCCCTTCGTCGTTTCGCCCCGCCTTCCGGCAGCCCCCCGCTACTCCTCGGTGAGCACCCGGGCCGGGCTCAACCGCGTGCCCCGCCACGCCGGAACCCAACTCGCACACCATGCCGCCGCCCCGAGCGCCCCCAACGCCAGGGAGAAGGCCACCGGGTCCCAGGGTGAGACGACGAACAGGAGCCGCTCCAGGGCCCGGGCCAGCGTGTAGGCGAGCACCGACCCCACGGCCATGCCGATGCCGACGGTGGTCAGGACGTCGGCCTGGACACCGCTCCGTACCTGGCTCCGACTGGCCCCCAGCGCGAGGCGGATCCCCATGTCCCGGGTGTGGCGCGCGGCCGTGTAGGCGACGACGCCGTAGACCCCGACGCAGGCCAGGAGCAGCGCGGCCAGCGCGAATCCGGACAGGACGAACGCCCGGAAGCGCCGGTCCGACGCAGATCCCGCGATGTCGGCCTCCAGGGTGCCGAGGCGGACCGGCACGTCGCGGTCCACCCGCCGGACGGTTTCCCGGAGATGGGCCGCTCCGGCACCGGTGTCGTCCACCGCCGCCACCACGCTCATCCCGAACAGCCCCAGGAACGTGGGGCGCTGGCGGTAGTGCACGTAATAGCCGGGGCTGCCTCCCGGGGCACGATCCCACCGGAGGGTCTCTCCCACGACCCCGACCACGGTGAGGGCCTGATCGGGAAAGGGGTCCATGCCCCGGGGATTGAACGTCTGGCCAACCGGATCCAGGCCGGGCCAGAGCGCCTCGGCCATGGCCTCGTCGACCAGGGCTGCGTGGGGAGCCCCGGGGCCGTCGCTCGGCTCGAACATCCGGCCGCGTATCAGCGGCACCTCGAGGGTGCGGAAGTAGCCGGCGTCGGCCACACGGTACTCGAACGACCGGTCCGTACGGGTTCCGTCGTCCATCTGGACGGGGCCGGCCACGGACCCCCTGCCGGGCACGGGAAGCGTCAGGGTGAGGCCGACGGCCTCGACGCCGCCGCCGGCGCGGACCCCATCGAGGATCCCGTCGACCACCTGGAGGGCCTCGGCGACGGAGGCGTACTTGCCGGCCGGGAGCTCCATCTGTGCCGTGACCACACCCGCGGTGCGGAAGCCCCCGGGGCGGTCGAGGATGGCCACGAGGTCCCGGGCGACCAGGCCACCGGCCACGAGCAGGAGCACCGCCAGAGCCACCTCACCGGCCAGGATCGCCCGCCAGATCCGGCGCACGCCCCGTCCGTGCCCACTCCGGCCCGAGCGGAGGGCGCTTGCCAGGTCGCCCCGGGTGAGAGCCAGGGCCGGCATGAGCCCGAAGGCGACCGCCGTCCCCACGGCCACCAAGAGGGTGAAGCCGAGCACGCCCGGATCGAGGCTCACCTCCGCCAGCCGCGGCACCGCTCCGGGGTCGAAGGCCCTCGTGAGGGCCAGCAGCCCTGAAGCCGTGAGGACGCCCCCCATCCCCCCCGCCAGGGCGAGCGTCAGGCTCTCGAGGAAGAGTTGACGCACCAGTCGCCCACGGCCGGCGCCCAGCGACGCACGCATACCGAGCTCCCGGACGCGGCCGAACCCACGAGCCAGGAGTGTGCTGGCGAGGTTCGTACACGCCACCAGCAGCAACAGGGCGGCCGCGGCGAGGAGCAGGGTCAGGGCGCGCCTGGCGTCACCGACGACCGCGTCCAGGTACGGTCGCGCCGCGACCGACGGGGAGTCGACTTCGGGCGCCCCGGCACGGATCGCCGCCTGGACGGCATCGAGTTCCCGGTCGGCCTCGTCCACCGTGGCTCCCGGTGCCAGACGACCGAGGACCTCCACCACGTGGTTGCCACGTGCACTCCACGGAACGGCCCGGTCGAGGGCAACCCACACGTCCGGCCGGCCGGGTAGCTCGAAGCCGCCCGGCATCACACCGACCACGTCGTGGACGGTCCCGGCGATGTCCAGGCTCAGCCCCTGGGGTCCCTGCTCTCCCAGCGTCGACCGCCAGAAGCGCTCCGACACCACCGCGACCGCGGGTCCGCCCTCCGCGTGTTCCCCCGGATCGGGGATCCGGCCCCGGATGGGCTCGACGCCACCGACCTGGAAGAAGTCCCGCGTGACCGAGGTGATCCGGGCTCGCACCCCTCCCGAGGGCGTCAGGACCGTGGTCGGCCGCGTCGGGGTGTGGGCCGCCATCGCCGCGATCCGGTCCGAGGCGGTCCGCCAGTCCATGAAGTTGAGGTAGGAGGTGGCCAGGGTGCCGCCCTCGGCGGTCCGCTCCCGGATCGACACCAGCTCGTGCGCCGCGGGATAGGGAAGCGGGCGAAGCAGGACCCCGTCGACCAGGGTGTACATCGCCGTCGTGGCCCCCACGCCCAGCGACAACGTCAGGACGGCCACGACCGCGAAGGCGGGATCCCGGCGGAGCGTCCGCAGCGTGTACAGCACGTCCCGGACGGTATCCTCCAGGAGTCGCGTGCCCCGTTCGTCCCGGGTCCGCTCCTTCATCCGCTCCACACCACCGAACCGTCGGAGCGCTTCCCGTCGGGCGTCGCCGGGGCTCCGGCCCTCGGCCTCGAGCTTGCCGGCTTCCATCTCCAGGTGGAAGCGGATCTCCTCGTCGAGGTCCGCCTCCTCACGCCGCAGTCCGAACAGCGCAGCGAACCGGTGCCACCATTCCCGTCCCATCGTCGTCCTCCCCTGTGTCGGTCCGGCTCAGGCCCCCTCGGGCACCGCGCCGAGGATCCGTTCCACCGCCCCGCTGGTTCGCCGCCATTCGTCGCGCGCGTCGCCGAGGCGAGCCTCCCCGGCCGTCGTGAGTGCGTAGTACCGCGCCCGTCGGTTGTTCTCGGAGCGGCGCCACTCCGCCCGGATCCATCCCTTCCGGCGCATGCGCTGCAGCGCCGGGTACAGGGAACCCTGATTGACCTCGAACACGTCGTCCGAGAGCAGGCGGATGCGCTCGCCGATGCCCCAGCCGTGCATCGGCTCGAGGCTGAGGACCCGCAGGACGATCAGGTCGAGGGTTCCCGGCAGCAGCTCGGCGTGTCCGTCTCCCACGATCCCCCTCCGTTCGAACCCTGAGCTTCCTCTTGTTCGTCTAGAGGAACACCCTTTCTCTGGACAGTCAAGAGAAGTGAGCCTCTCAGGCCCCCGTCAGAAGCCGGATCGCGAACAGGACGATCATGACCGTGACCACCTTCCGGATCCACTCCTGACCCTTCAGGATCTGGACGTGCACGCCCGCGAGTCCGCCCAGGAGCGTTCCCACCGCCAGGGCGGCCCCCACGCCCCAGTCGACCTTGCCCGTGAGTGCGAAGATCCCCAGGGACAGCGGGGTGAACCCGAGCACGATGGCCACCTTCATGGCGTTGCCCCGCACGAGATCGAGCCCGCCGACCGCCGCCACGGCCAGGACGAGGAAGCCGACGCCGGCCTGGATGAACCCGCCGTAGACGCCCACGAGGAGAAACGCGGCGCGGTAGGCCCAGCGACGCGGGCCCTCCGGCACCTGCCCGGTCATCTCGTCCGTGACCGCACCCGGGCGCCAGAGCGACGCGGCCGCCACCAGCACCAGGACCACGGCCAGGACCCGCTGGAACGCGGCCTCGCCCATCTGAACGGCCACCCAGGTGCCCAGCCCCGCGCCGACGAGTGCCGGAGGGAGCGCCAGGGCCACCCAGCCGGCCGGGATCTTCCTCCTCCGGTAGAAGCTGGCGGTGGCCCCGACGTTGGCGGCCAGGATCGCCACCCGGTTCGTGCCGTTGGCCACCGTTGGGGGCAGGCCCAGGAAGATCATGACCGGGAGGGAGAGCAGCGAGCCGCCCCCGGCGATCACGTTCAGCGCGCCGGCCACCAGGCCCGTGGCGAACAGGAGCAGCGGCTGGACGAGGACGTCGGGCACCGGCGCGTTCCAGCGATCGGGGAGTCGGGAAGGAGCGGAAGGTTCGCACCGGCGGAGGCCGGCGTCCACGGGGCCCGTCGACCCCCGTGGTCCGGAAACGACGAGGGCCCCGCCACCGGGAAGGTGACGGGGCCCGTCCTTCGTCGGCGCCGACACTCAGGCGCCGCGGGTCACGGGATCAGAAACGGACCTCGAACCCGAGGTTGAACGACCGCGGGATGCCGAGGAAGACCTCGGCGTCGTCGGCGTCGTGGTCTCCGTCGAACCCGTTGAAGCGCGAGTTGTCGACGGCGTCCTGGACGTAGATCTCGTCCAGGAGGTTGTACACGTTCGCGAAGAGCCGGAGATCGCCGGCCGCCGGGAGGATGTCCCCGAGCCGGTACGCGGCGTGGAGGTCGAAGACGGTGTACCCCGGGGCCTGCCAGGACTGCACGCCCCGATCGTCCGTACCGGTCCGGCTGAACGGATCGAACTCGGCGTAGTGGCTGGCGAACGTCTTGCCCTGGGCCCGGAAGTAGAAGCCCTCCACGGGGAAGAGCGACACCGCGTATGCGAACTGTGTCTGCGGCGCGTCGGCGACCTTCAGATCCTTGATGTAGAAGTTGAAGGTCTGGGTCTCCGCATCCCGATCGTCGGGCTTGTACGTGCCCGTGACGTCGTCCAGATACTTCCAGTTGCCCACCGAGGCGGCCACGTCGAACCGCACGAGGTCGTTGGGCTGGAAGGCGCCCTGCGCCTCCACACCCATGTGGCGGGCGTCCACGCCCAGCAGGTTCACCAGGCCGTCCTGCCCCTCACCGGTCAGGTTCCGCACGAACAGGTTGTTCGTCCGGTCCCGCCAGGTGGTGTGGTACAGGTTCACGTCGAAGGACACGCCGCGGCTCATGGCCCGGTACGACAGGCCCGTCTCGAACGAGGCGAACTTCTCGTTCTGCGGATCTGGATTCCGGACGCCGTTCCGGTCGTCGATGACCCCGTCGAAGATCGGCACCTTGGACACGTAGCCCGCGTTGCCGAACAACGACCACTCCTGGGTCAGGTTGCGCACCACGCCACCCTTGACCTGGAAACCGTTCAGCTTGCCCGAGTTGACGTTCAGCTTGTTGCCGTCGTCGCCCCGCTTGAAGTGGTCCGTGTAGTCGTACTCGTTCTGGGCCCAGCCGAACATCCCGAAGAACGATCCGGACTGGGTGCTCCGCTCCGCCTGGAGGTAGGTGCCAAGCCAGTTGATGTCGTTCGTGTTGTTGTAGTCGATCCGGTCGCCGAAGGTGGCGTTCCGCGGCCCCGTGAACTCGTTGTTGTTGTCCACGAAGAACTGGCCGCCCAGGAGATCCCGGACGTCGCGGTAGTGATCGACGGAGGCGGTCCGCCAGTCCAGGCCCACCTCGGTGGTCCAGCCGCGGCTGAAGTCCTTCCGGAGCTTGGAGATGGCGCCGATGGTCCACTGGTTGTTGACGGAGTTCCGGAGGATGTAGCCGGAGGACCCGTCGGCCCGGGCGCGGTTCTTCGCGATCGTGCCGTTCCAGTCCGGGACACGCTGCGTGAAGCGGTAGTCGAACTCCGCGTTCCGGCTGCTGCCCAGCGTACCCGTACCGCCGCCCGCGCCGCCGGAGTAGTACGCCACCGTCGACAGCGTCAGGCCGTCTCCGAAGTAGGAGTACCAGTTCAGGTTGACCTGCGGCTTGTGGAAGTAGTTCTCCCGCTCGTTCAGGAAGGAGCGGCTGAAGCGGTCGAACGTCCCGGCGCCCGGCCCCGAACTGGCGTACTGGGTCTGGTTGTAGTCGGGGCTGACCACGTTGACGTTCGGGCTCCAGGTCCGGCCCGCCTCGGGGAACTTCGCGAGGGCGGCCGGATCGTACCCGTCCAGGGACCGGGCGAATTCCTGATCCAGCGTGCCCAGATTCAGCTTGTAGAGGTTCTGCCCGTGGCGCTGGGGGGCGCCCACGGCGTAGAGCTCCAGCCGGTTCCGCGCGTTGATCTGGTAGGACGACGCCATGTAGTAGGCCCAGGCGTCCGTCCAGGTGGCGTCGGAGCCGCCGATGCCCTGGTACTGGCCGTCGGCCGTCTTGCGGACCACGGAGGCCGTCAGGGCGAAGCCGTCCATCTCGCCGGTGTGGCCGACGAACGTCTCCTTCAGGAAGCTCCCGGATCCGAACTCCTGCTTGTAGCTGAAGCCCGCCCGATTCGCCGACGGATCGGTGATCACGTTCAGCGTGCCGCCGATGGACGGCGTGGCCAGGTTGACGGCCGAGAGGCCCCGCTGGAGCTGGATGCTGGTGGCCGCGTCGCCGAGGCCGTCCCAGTTGGACCAGTAGACCCAGCCGTTCTCCATGTCGTTGACCGGCACACCGTTGATCATGACGGCCGTGTTGCGCTGGCTGAAGCCACGGACGTTGATGCGGGCGTCACCCGCTCCCCCGCCCTGCTGCGTCGAGTACACGCTGGGCGTGACGTTCAGGACCATGGGCAGGTCGCGGGACCCGAGCTGGTTCTGGATCTGGACCTTGGGGACGTCGGTGTAGGCGACCGGGGTCCGGCCTTCCTGGGCCCGGGAGGCGAACACCTCGATGGCGTCGATGGCGATGGCTTCCTGGGACACGGTGAAGTCCAGGGTCCGCGTCTGCCCGGCCTCGAAGGTGATGTCCGCCATCACAGCCGGGCCGTAGCCGATGCTCCGGACCTCGACGCGGTACGGACCACCGGCGCGGATGCCGGCGATCAGGTACCGACCGTCGGCCTGGGACAGGGCCCCCGTCGTGTTCCCGGTGGTCTGGTGGCTCACCACCACCTGAGCGCCGGACACCGCGGCACCACTATCGTCCGTGACGCGACCGGTCAGGGTCGCTCCGGACTGGGCGGCGAGTTCCCCACTGGCGAGCACCGAGGCCGCCAGCGCGAACCACCGTACGCTGTTGCTGAGTCGCATATCGAAAGCCTCCGAGATGGAGATTGGCGGGTACGTCGGGGCGGCGCCTTCGGCGGCCCCGGCACAAAGTGTAACAACGCCCTGGAAAGCCCAACACAAACATCTGGTTACGAGCGGGTAACACTCGTCCGCCCGGGACGTATCCTGCGTCTCGGCCTGCACATGGCCGACTCCGCCCGCTGCGGCGAAGGACCCCCTCCGGCGGGCGGCCGGCGGCGGCGGGCGCCTGGCCTCCGAACCGGCCGCGGCCGGCGCGGCCGGCTCCGGCTGCAACCATCCGGTGTCTCGTGCCGTCTCACCGCATGCCCATGGAGCGTCGGACGGCCGGCCGGCGGCCTCCGCCGACCGTGCAACTTCCGGAGCCGCTCGTCCGTACGGGCAAGCGAACCCCGCCGACCGATCCCGGCCGCCGGGGCGCCTCGACCATCAACCCACCGACGACCATGTCGCCGAGAAAGAACATCCTGCGCGCGCTGCAGCGCGCTCACGCCGCCGAGGGCGGCGGCTTCATCCGCCCGCCGGAGATCTCCGGGTTCTCCGGGGAGCCCGAGAAGTACCAGAAGGCGGTCAACCAGCTCCTGTCCGAGCGGCTGATCGAAGGCCAGAAGGACGGCGAGGGCCGGATGGCCATCGCCCTCAACGGCCACAAGATGGACGCCGTCCGCCGTGAGCTCCGGCCCGTGTGGGCCCACCCGGTCCTCTGGGCCGCCGTCGGCGTCGCGGCCGTGGCCGCCTGGTTCGTGTTGGGGGTCGGCGGCGCCTGAAAACGGACCGGCGGCCGACCCGCCGGCTTGTCAATTCGCTTCGGGAAGCGCCCCTTGTGCGTGGTCGTCGCATCATTCCACGCCGTCAGGAGTGCCGCCCGTGCGTCCCCGTCCGTCCACATACCGCCGCTCGCCCCTTCGCCGGATCCATCTCGGCGCCCTGGCCCTGTTCGTCGGAGCCGGGTCCGTCCCGGCCGCCGGAGGCGCGCAGGAAGCCCCGGCTTCCCCGGTGGAACTCGAGCGCTACGTGCGTGCCGAGAGCTTCCTCGGGTGGAACGCCGAAACGCTCCTGGAGGGGCACGAGGTGTCCCCCACCTGGCTGGACGGCGACCGGTTCTGGTACAGGAACCGGATCGGTGAGGGGCACGAGTTCGTCCTGGTCGATCCGGTGGCTCGCAGCCGGACCCCCGCGTTCGACCACCACCGGCTGGCGTCCGGCCTGTCCGAGGCGGCCGACACCAGCTTCGTGGGCACCAAGCTGCCGTTCCGGACGTTCGACTTCGTCGACGGAGGTGGGGCCGTCCGGTTCCACACCGCCGATTCGGCGCGGTGGACGTGTTCCCTGACCGACTACCGGTGTGCCGGTCCCGAGGCGGAGCCGGAAGCGCCCCGGTGGGAGCGGCCCGCGCCCGGCGGAGGGAGCGTCGCCTTCGAGCGCGACGGAAACCTGTGGGTCCGTGACGCCGCCACCGGCCAGGAGCGGGCGCTGACCACCGACGGCACGCCCGACGACGGGTACGCCATCGTGGAGGGAGGGTGCTGCTCGGTGGTGTCCAACCGCCGAAGCGAAACCACGCCCCCTCCCGTGCTGTCGTGGTCGCCGGACGGCCGATGGATCGCCACCTATCGACTCGACAAGGCGGACGTCGAAGAACTCCACCTGCTCGAGACCGCCACGGGACGGCCCAAGCTCCACAGCTATCGGGTGTCGCTGCCGGGGGATTCGGTGATTCCCACCTACGAGATCCACGTGTTCGACGCGGCATCCGGCGCCGGCGCCCGCTCCGACGTCGGGTCCATGGTGGCGGTCAACACGTCGTGCTGCGGCATGCACGCGGACACGATCTGGAAGGACGTCCGGTGGGGCCCCGACGACCACCTGTGGTTCACCCGTGGCGTACGGAGCTACGACACCCTTTCCCTGCACCGGATGGACCCGGCCACGGGAGCCACCCGGCGGGTGCTCACCGAAACGTCGAAGACCTACGTCGAGACCAACGCGGCCCGCTCCGGAATCCCGAACTGGCGGGTCGTCCGGGACGGCTCGCAGGTGATCTGGTGGTCCGAGCGGGACGGCTGGGGGCACCTCTACCTGATCGACGCGGCCGACGGGTCGGTGGTCAACCGGATCACCCAGGGCCCGTTCATCGTGGTGGACGTGCTGCACGTGGACGAGGCCGGCGGGTGGGTCTACTTCACGGCCATGGGGCGGGAGCCCGGGGTCGACCCGTATCACCGCATGTTCTACCGGGCCCGGTTGGACGGGAGCGGCACGACCCTCCTGGCGTCCGAGGACATGGACCACGAGATCACGCCCAGCCCGTCCGGGAGGTTCTTCCTCGATGTCCAGGCGTCCATGACGGCGGCGCCCACGGCCGTGCTCCGTGCTCCCGACGGATCGGTCCTGATGACGGTCCAGGAGGCCGACTTCTCCCGCCTGCTGGCCACCGGCTGGCAGTTCCCGGTGCCCTTCTCCGTGAAGGCCCGGGACGGCGTCACCGACCTCCACGGCGTGCTCCACTTCCCCTCGGACTTCGACCCGGAGCAGCGCTACCCCGTGGTCGACTACATCTATCCGGGCCCGCAGGTCGGCGCGCTGGGCCTGCGCCGCGACCCCCTGGGCAACCGCGGGAACACCGGCGCCCTGGCCGAGCTCGGCTTCATCGTGTTCAAGATCGACGCCCTGGGCGCTCCGGGGCGCTCCAAGGCCTTCCACGACGCGTACTACGGCAACATGCGGGACAACGGGATTCCCGATCACGTGGCCGCGTTGCGACAGCTGGCGGTCCGGTATCCCCAGATGGACCTGGACCGGGTGGGGATCTACGGGCACTCGGGCGGCGGGTTCGGCTCCACCGACGCGATCCTGACGTTCCCGGACGTCTTCAAGGTGGCCGTGTCCAGCGCGGGCAACCACGACAACCGGAGCTACGACCGGACGTGGGGCGAGAAGTACCACGGGCTGCTGGAACGGAACCCCGACGGAACCGACTCCTTCGACTCCCAGGCCAACCACCTGCTGGCCGGCAACCTCCGGGGCAAGCTCCTGCTGTCGTACGGCACCCTCGACGACAACGTGCACCCCAACGCCACCCTCCTCCTGATCGAGAAGCTCATCGAGCACGACAAGGACTTCGACCTCGTGGTCATGCCCAATCGGAACCACGGGTACGCGAGCGAGCCGTACTGGGTGCGCCGGACCTGGGACTACTTCGTGGAGCATCTGATGGGCCGGACCCCTCCGTCCGGCTTCTCGATGCGTCCCGCCCCCACCACGCGCTAGGATGGGCCCCATGGCGTCCCCCGGCCTGCGACCCCTCCGTTCCGCCGCCCTGCTCCTCGCCCTCGCCCTGGTCTCGGCGCCCCCCGCTCCGGCTCCAGCCCAGACGCTCGACGCCGCGCTCGGGCCCATGTCCGAAACCCGCTACTCGCGAGCGGAGCGCCTGCTCGCCTGGCACACGTCCGACGACATCGCCGGCGACGCGGTGGTGCCCACGTGGATGGCCGGAGGACAGCGGTTCTGGTATCGGAACCAGACCCCCGACGGGGCCGAGTTCGTGCTCGCGGACCCGTCGGCCGGCACCCGGTCGCCGCTGTTCGACCGCCACCGCCTGGCGTCCGCCATGTCCCTGGCGGCCGACACCGCTTTCGTGGGCACCGCGTTGCCGTTCCGGGCCTTCGACTTCGCGGAGGGCTCGGCCGAGCAGGCCATCCGCTTCGACGCCGGGGGTCGGGGGTTCACCTGCGACATCCGGGCCTACACGTGCCAGGTGGGCGACACGCTGCCGGACCGCACCGGGTTCGTGCGTTCGCCCGACGGCGCCCTGGAGGCCTTCGTCCACGAACACGACCTCTGGATCCGTCCGGTCGCCGGCGGGGACTCCACACGGCTGACGGACGACGGCGAGGAGTTGTGGGCCTACGGGGTCGTCGCGCCCCGCCCCGGCCAGATCGTGGCCGGCACCACCCAGCGTCCGGTGCTCCAGTGGTCACCGGACTCGCGGCGGATCGCGGTCCAGAGGATGGACGAACGGGAGGTCCCGACGCTGACGCTGTATTCGTCCACCCACACCCGGCCCAAGGGCTACACCTACCCCTATCCCCTGCCCGAGGACTCGATCCTGCCCCGCTTCGACATCCACGTGGTGGACGTCGACGGTGCGCGCAACGTGCGGATCGACCTCGAGCCGCAGCCCTACTCGACGTTCACGTCCACGGGCATGAACGACTCGACCTGGGTCACCGTGAAGTGGAAGGAGGAGGGGCGCCGGCTCTACTTCACCCACGCGACCCGGGGCGCCAAGAGCATCATCCTGTACGAGGCGGACCTGAGCACCGGCGAGGCCCGCGCCATCGTGGGCGACACGTCGGCCACCCACGTCGAGCTCAACCTCGACATCGTCGGGGGCAAGCCCAACTGGGACGTCGTCAACGGCGGCCAGGACGTGCTCTGGTTCTCGGAGCGGGACGGGTGGGGCCACCTGTACCGTTTCGGGCCCGACGGTCGTCTGAAGAACCGCGTCACGTCGGGCCCCTGGACGTTCGGCGACCTGCTCCACGTGGACGAGGACACGGACCGTCTCTGGTTCCGGGCCCGGGGCCGCGAGGCGGGCCGGCTGCCCACCCTTGCCCATCTCTACAGCGTGTCGCTGGACGGAACCGGGCTGACGCTGCTCAGTCCCGAAGACGCCGACCACACCGTGCGCGCCACCCCGGACGGACGGTTCTTCGTGGACGCGTATTCCCGGCCGGATCTGCCCCCGGTCTCGGTCGTCCGTGACCGCAACGGCCGGGTGGTCCGTACCCTGGAGGAGGCCGACGTGTCGGCCATGCGAGCGGCGGGGTGGACCCCGCCCCGCGTGTTCTCTTACGTGGCCCGCGACGGCGTGACCACCCTCCATGGGCTCATGTACCTCCCGTCGGACTTCGACAGCACCGCGGTGTACCCCGTGGTCGAGTACATCTATCCCGGCCCGTTCATCGGCAGCGTGGGCACGTGGAACTTCGGCGGAGGCGCGTCCGGCCAGTCCGGCCGCGGCGATCAGGACGCCCTGGCCGAGCTGGGGTTCGTCGTGCTCCAGATGGACCACCTGGGCACGTCCCTCCGCTCCAAGGCGATCCTGGACCACTACTGGGGCAACATGGGCGACAACGGCCTGCCGGATCACGTGGCGGCGCTCCGTCAGCTCGGCACGCGCCACGCCTTCATGGACCTGGACCGGGTCGGCATCTACGGCCATTCCGGCGGCGGATTCGCCTCCACCGACGCCATCCTCCGCTATCCCGACGTCTACAAGGTGGCCGTGTCCAGTTCCGGCAATCACGACAACCGGACCTACCACGCGGCCTACGCCGAGAAGTACCAGGGCCTTCTGACCCGGGACACGGTTCGGGGCACTGACAGCTACGCCAACCAGGTGAACGCGTCGCTGGCCGCCAACCTCCAGGGCAAGCTCTTTCTCATGACCGGCGACATGGACGACAACGTCCACCCCGCCATGACCCTCCAGGTGGCCGACGCCCTCATCGACGCGAACAAGAGCTTCGACTTCCTGGTGCTTCCCGATCGGGCCCACGGGTTGAACGAGCCCTATGTCGTGAGGCGGCGTTGGGACTACTTCGTGCAGCACCTGATGGGGCGTGAGCCGCCGAAGGATTTCCGGATCACGCGGCCGTCCGGATGAGGGTCGGCCGGTCGGGACGGGGCATCCTGCTCGCCGGCGCGTGGTTGCTGGCCGCAGGGTGCGCCGAGCGCCCCGAGGACGCGGGCGCCGTGGCGCAGGTCGGCGAGTGGACCCTGACCTCGACCCGGTTGGCGGACCTGCTGGTTCTCGGGCAGCCGCTGGGGTTGGACACCGCCACCGTCGACGCGCTCGTGGATCATTGGGTGGCCGTGGCGGCCCTGGCGCAGAAGGCCGGCGCAGGGGCCGACCTGAGGGGCCCGGACGCGGCCCGGGCCTCGCTCTGGCTCGAACGCCGTGAGGCCCTCCTGGAGGCCGACCGGGTGGCTCGCCTCGGACCTGCGGAACCGGCGCCGGACGCCGAGGCCCGCGCCTCGTTCGAGGCGGACACCCTGAAGCTTCTGGCCCACGTGCTCCGCGCCACCACCGAGGCCACCCCGGCCAGCGAGGTGGACCTCCAGCGACGGACGGCCGACGCCGTGCACCGGGACCTGCTGGCCGGGGGGGCCTGGGCGGCCGCCGTGGCTCGGAGTGAGGACGCGTCCACCCGGGACGAGTCCGGCCTCCTCGGCCTCGTCCGTCCGGACGAGCTTCCCGCGCCTCTCCAGGGAGCCGCTCGGGCCCTCGAGCCGGGGCAGATCTCCAGCGTGGTCCGCAGTCCGGCCGGCTTCCACATCCTCCATCGCCCCCGGTGGTCCGACGTCGGCCCGCTCTACGCCCGGCTCCTGGTTGAGCGCGCCCGCAGCCGGCGCGACGCCGCCGCGCTGGACGCGATGGCCGATTCCCTGGGCATCGCCGTGGAGGCCGGGGCGATTCCCGTCGTCCGGGCCTGGGCAGCGGAGCGCCCGCCCGCCGCCGTGCCGGAGCCCCTGGCGCGTTGGGCGGGGGGAGGCCTGGGCGCCGACGCGGCCGAGCAGTGGGTGGCTGCGCTGCCCGACGAGGCCCGCCGGGAGCTGGCCTCGGCCGGTGACGACGACATCCGCCGGTTCCTGACGGACGTCGCCGCCCGGGAGGCCCGGATCGCCCGGGCCGTCGGGGGCGGTCTGACACTGGATCCGGCCGTCGAACGGGAGCTCGATGCCCTCCACGCGGCGGAAGTGGACGCGTGGGCGTCGGAACTGGACGGAGGCTCCGTGGCGCCGGCCTACTCCCGGCAGGCGCTGGCTCGGTACATGGAGCGCCTGGTTTCCCGCCAGATCGCCCTTCGACCCGTCCCTCCGCTCCTGGAGCGGTGGCTGCTGGCGGACGCCGAGTGGCGCGTGGACCGTGGAGCTTCCCGGTCCGCCGCCGAGGCCGCCCGCCGGATGATCTCGGCGGCCGAAGGCCGGGAGGACGAGGGGTGAGTAGACGGATCCTGCCCCTGCTCCTGCTCGGAGTCGCCGCCGGATGCGCCGACGCCCCGCCGATGGGTACCGACACCCCCGGAGAGCCCGTGGCCGGTCTCACCGAGGCCGAGCGCGGCCGGTTCCTTCTCGGACGCGCGCTGTTCGAGCGACTGGCGACTCAGGAGGAGGGGTTGGGCCCGTTGTTCAACGGCGATCGCTGCTCGACCTGCCACGACGAGCCGTCGCCAGGTGGAGCCGGCACCCGGGTGCTGGTGCTCAAGGCCACCCGGTTCGAGGGCGGGCGCTGCTCCGTGCTCGCGGACGAGGGGGGCGACAACATCCAGCAGCGTTCGACCCCCCTGCTCCAGGCGGCCGGCGTGTCCGCCGAGTCGGTCCCCGCCCGTGCCACGGCCTCCGTGTACGTGACGGCCCCGCCCCTGTACGGGCTGGGCCTCCTGGAGGCCGTCTCCGAGGCGGATCTCCTGGCCATGGAGGACCCCGACGACGCCGACGGCGACGGCGTCAGCGGCCGTGCGCCCCGGCGTCCCGACGGCACCGTGGCCCGGTTCGGGCGGAAGGGAGACGCCACCTCGGTGCGCGGCTTCGTGGTCGACGCCCTGCTCCAGGAGCTCGGGTTCACCACCGAGGCCCACCCGAACGACCTGGGGCCGGGCGGGGCGGCGCTCCCCGACGGGGTCGATCCCATGCCCGACCCGGAGATGGACCCCGCCACGGTGGACGTCCTCACCGACTACGTGCGCCTCCTGGCGCCCCCTGGCCCCGAAGCGGCGGAGGGTGCCGCGGCGGACAGCGTGGAAGCCGGCCGCCGCCTCTTTGCCGAAGTCGGCTGCGCCGGGTGCCACACCCCGTCCCTGCGCACCGGGCCGGCCCCGGAAGCGGCCCTGGCCGACGGGACCATCGCCCCGTACAGCGACCTCCTGCTCCACGACCTGGGAGGCGCCGACGGCGACGTCTGTACGCCCTGGGCCGACCCGGGCGAGTACCGTACGCCGCCACTCTGGGGTCTCCGCTACCGGACCCGGTTCCTCCACGACGGAAGCGCCACCTCCCTCGGTGCCGCCCTCGATGCCCACGGCGGCGAGGCGGCCCGGGCGCGGGCCGCCTTCCAGGCGCTGGCCGCGCCGGACCGCGCCCGACTCCTGCGCTTCCTGGCGTCGCTCTGACGCACGCGGCGGACCACCGAATCCCTTGCCACGCGCCACCCCGCGCGACCACCTTTGGGTCGGTTCGCCATCACGCTCGTCATGAGGATCACCCCATGGACACCGCCGTCCTGCCCGTCTACCGCTCGTTGTTCGTCTGCCTCCTCGTCCTGGCCCTTCCGGCGTGCGACAACCTCGGTGTCGGTGGAGAGCCCGATCAGATCTCGGTGGAGATCGAGGCCACGGGCGCCGAACAACTGGCGCTGGTCACCTCGACGGATTGGCTCCTGATTCCCGACCCCGGCTGCAACCCGGACGAACAGCAGTGCGCCGAAGTGCTCCGTCTGCTCCAGGCCGACACGGCCGCGGTGGCCGCCCCCTACAGCCGGACCTTCCAGTTCACGAACACGCGCCGGTACTTCCTCGAGGTCCATCCGGCCGGGGGCGTGGCGGCCACGCTCACGATGCGCATCAAGATCGATGGGAAGGACTGGTACGACGAGTCCCGCCAGATCCCGGCCAAGGGCGACGGCGAGCAGCAGACGCTCCAGTTCGTGTACCGCTGGCAGGAGCCAACCCTCCGCTAGCCGCGGGAGCCGGGTGGACACGACCGGTGCGGTCCGCCGCGCGTGCCCCTCGTTGCGTCCGGTGCACCACGTGAGCCAGGCCCGCCTGGGGCTGGTGGCCCTGTCGGCCCTGGCACTGTCCGGCGCCTGTGCGTCCCCGGTGCCCGACCTGGCCGAGGGACCTCCCGGGGAACCACTGCCGGGCCTCACCCAGGCGGAATCGGATCGCTTCGCACAGGGGCGGGCCCTGTTCGCCCGGGAGTTCACCGAAGACGACGGTCTCGGTCCGCTGTTCAACCAGGCCCGGTGCAGCTCCTGCCACGATCTGCCCACGTCCGGCGGCCACGGGGCCGAGCCGGTCCGGAAGGCCACCCGGTGGGACGGGACGCGCTGTGACCTGCTCGTCGAGGGTGGGGGTGACCTCCTCCAGACGTCGGTCACCGACCGGGGGCGGGCCGCGGGGCTCGTCCCGGAACTCACGCCGGAGGGCGCCACCGGAGTCGTCGAGCTCCAGGCACCGCCGCTCTACGGCCTGGGACTCGTGGAGGCCATCGATCCAGCCGACCTGCGCGCGGCCGCGGATCCGGACGACGCGGACGGAGACGGGATCTCGGGGCGTCTGGCCCCCGGCGACGCGGACGGCCCCGGACGCTTCGGCATGAAGGCGAACCACAGCACGCTCTACTCATTCATCGAAGAGGCCACCCGCGGCGAACTGGGGCTCACGACGCCGGACCACCCCTTCGAAACCCGACCGCAGGGCGGGTCGGTGCCGGAGGCCGCTGACCCCGCGTCGGACCCCGAGGTAGACCGGGGCTTCCTGGACGTGGTGACCGCGTACGTGCGGTTCCTCGCCCCCCCGGAACCCGTCCTCCCCACGGATCCGGGTGCCCGTGCGCTCATCGCGGAGGGTCGCGAGGCGTTCGACGCTGTGGGCTGTGCGTCCTGCCACACCCCGGAATGGACCACGGGGCCGAATCCCTCACCGGCGCTGGACCGCGTCCGATTCCGGGCCTACTCCGACTTCCTGCTCCACGACCTCGGTCCGGACGTGGCCGACATCTGCGGGCCGTCGGCGAGTCCCTCGGAGTGGCGGACGGCGCGGCTGGTCGGCCTGGCCCACAGGCGGGCCTACCTCCACGACGGTCGGGCCCAGAGCATCGACGCGGCCATCCAGCGCCACGGAGGAGAGGCCACCGCGTCGCGGGACCGGTACCGGAGCCTGCCCGAGGAAGCGCGCCAGAACCTGCTGCGCTTCCTCCAGAGCCTCTAGTGTCCTGAGTCGGAAGTTCGCTGGAATTCGGACGCCGATGCGTCCACGCTGGCGTCGTTGCTCCTCCTCGAAATAGCGGTGCTGTTCCTCGTCGTCCCGCCTCGCCAGCGCGGCGCCTCGGCGCCCTCGGTTGCGCACCGAACTTCCGACTCAGGACACTAGGGAATCTCTGTACAAGGCAGGCGGGCCCTCGCGACCACTGCCTTCGGCAGCGGTGCCCGGCTCGCGGACGCTCAGTCGAGGAACGACGACGAGTCGTAGCAGGGCGGGCACCGCGACCGCAGGTCGTGGTCCGAGCGAGGAGAGACGACGAATCAGCACGCGACCCCCTGCGCCCGCCACCGAAAAGGGGAGAAGGACTTGAGGGATGATGGGTTGCTGCGGCGGGGCCCGCTCGCCGTCGTTGGAGCGCCTCGACGTAGCCAGGGCTATGCCTTCGTTGCTCCGCCTTGGCCCCCGAGCCCTGGCGCGAGCAACGAGGCCCACCTGCCTTGTGCAGAGCTTCCCTAGCCTCCAGGCCCCCGGGGTCGTGGAGGGAAGGCGGCGCGTCAGCGCCGCCGCATGGGCACCCGCGTCCAGATCACGACCGTGCCGCAGAGGTCGTTGTACTTCCCGGGCGCCCCCCCACCGGTGTAGACCTCCACGCCCTCGAGATGATCGGGTCGGATGAAGTCGTAGTTCCGCATCCCCGAACGCACACCGTCCAGCCACAGAGCGGGTTCGCACCCCCGCCCGCCCCCCATGAGGTTCACGCTCTGGCTCATGATCAGGCGCGCGCCGTCCACGACCTCCACGCCGGGGATGTTCCGGAAGAGATCGGCCACGTACAGCGGATCCCGGTCCTCGATGGTCGGGCGGTCGAGGAAGACCCCGCGAAATCCCTGGCTCTTCCGTTCGTAGAACCCGCGCGTCTCCAGCAGCAGGGATCTCGTGACCACCTCGAGGCCCTCCAGCTCGATGGGCTCGACGGACAGCTCGACCACCACCTCGACGGACACCCCTTCGGGGACGTCCAGCGTATCGACCCGCACCTGGTACCCGAGTCGCCGGGCACGCAGCACGTACACGCCGGGTGGTACCCGGTGGATCCGGAACTGCCCGCGGTCGTTCGTGAGCGCCGGTGCCCCGGTGCCCTGGAGGATGATCTCCACCTGGCCCAGGCCGCGCCCCCCGTCCGCGTCCACCACGCGGCCCCACACCGCCGCACCGCCGGCCTGGGCCGTGGCGGCCGAAGGGGCCGCCAGCACCGCCAGCAGGAGGAACACCGTGATGCACCAACGGCCGGCCCGCGCGTCTGCGCGCGCGGGCAGGCGCAGCATCGGTCGGATCCGGCGGTGGGACATCTCGATACCTCGGATGGACAGAGAGGGCGGCACCTTACGTACAGGTACCGCCCTCCATGCCCAACGGTTACGGACCCGTCAGTTGGTCTTCGGCAAGCACCTCTGCGCGAGGTCGTCGTTGATGTTGTTGTTGTACAACGCCTCGCTGTCGCTCATGGAGAACTTGATGGGGCGGCCCGTCGCCGGACGCTCCCCGTCGTTCATCTCCGCGAAGACTTCCTTCACCATGTTGAAGCGCCACAGGTCCACGGCGCGCATCCCCTCCATGTACAGCTCGGCGAACCGCTCGCTCAGGAGGATCTGGCGCATCGTGGCTTCGTCCGTGGGCACGGCGATGGGGTCGAGGCCCACGTTGCCGCGAAGCGTGTTGATGAAGCCCATGGCGGCGGCGTAGTCGCCGGTCCGCATGGCCGCTTCGGCCTGGATCAGGCGCATCCCGTCGGAGTGCAGGAGCGGAATGTCGTCCGTCTCCACCGTGTACTTCCACTGGCTGTAGTGCGGCGTGATGTTGTCCGTCGCACGGTCGCCGTCCCAGTGGACCGGAATCCGCGGGTCGAGCTGACCCGAGTACGGATCCCGCATGAAGGTCGGGCCCCCGGCATCGGCCGGTACCCGGCTCCACCACTTGTTCCGCAGCCCCGCCGCCTCGTTGAACGTGGCGGTCGTGACCGTGACCACCCAGTTCGAGGACTGCGCGTTGAACTTGGCGTCGTAGCTGAAGCCGTCCGGCACCTGGGCCGCATCCGACGCGGCCGCTGCGTAGTTGCCGAGCAGCAGGTTCGCCCGGGCGCGTCCGGCCAACGCCGCGTTGGCAAACCGCGTCGCGCCGGCTGCCTGGGCGATCTCCAGCGTCTGGGTGAACTTGGTCACCGCCTGCTGGAGGATCTCCGTGTCGGACACGGCCGGTCCATCCGCGAGTGCCGGAGCCTCACAATAGGCCATGCCGATGTAGAGATCGGCCAACGCCCCACCCAGGCGGACCTGGGCGATGAGCGAGCTGGGCGCGTCTCCCTCGACCCGCCGGATCCGCTCCTCGGCGGAATCGGCGAACCAGCGCGCTCGCAGCAATGAGTTCATCGTGCCGTCCATGGCGCTGGTCCCGTACTGGAACCGGCCGTGGTCGACCTCGTCGTACCCCTGCCAGGTGCCGGTGTGCTCGTACACGTCGGCCAGCAGGGACTGGTAGACCACCCAGGTGTCCATGACCTCGTGGATCGCGCCTTCCACGCCGTTGGCGACGGCGGGCAGTGCGGAGTCGAGGTCTTCAGCCGTATACCGCTGCGGGTCGGACACCGTCAGCAGATCGTCGCAGGCTCCCACGCCCACCACGACCAGCAGGGCCCCGAGCCCCCACTTGAGTCTCGCGTTCTTCATGGTCCTCCTCCGTGAGTCGTCGGTTCGTAGGTCGTTGTTTCGCATACGTCCCTAGAACCTCGTCCTGAAGGACAACAGGAACCGTCTGGGCTGGGGCAACCCGAGGAACGGGCTCGTGCTGAAGCTGGCTCCGCCCTGGTACTGCTGGTTCGGGTCGGGGCAGTTGCAGTCGTCCCACCACATCAGGTTGTATCCGGCCAGCGTGATCGACGACCGCTCCAGGCCGATGCGGCTCATGATGCCGTCGGGGAGCTGGTACGTCAGGGCCAGTTCCTGGAGACGGATGTGGTCGCGCGAGTCGGCCGGAGTCACCAGGCGCATGTAGTTGAGCACCGAGTCGGCCGCGGCCGTGGGCTCGAGGTTGGCGTCCAGATGCTGGTTGTACTCGTCGTACGCGTACTGCCGCACGCCGTAGGAGCGGTCGGAGTTGGCCATGACCGCACCCCACTCGCCGCGGAACTGGACGTTCATGCGGAGCGTCTGGCTGAGCTGGAAGTCGTTGTTCCAGGAGGCCAGGTGCTTCGGGAAGAGCTGACCCAGGTACGTGCTGTAGGTCGAGCGCGTGTGCGCGGCGGCCGCCGGGTCCCACCCGACGATCTTCCGCGACACGAACGTTCCGACCGGGTACCCCTCGCGGAAACCGCCGAGGCTGTTGAAGTAGTCCCAGCGGATGGGCGTGTCGCCACCGTTGTCCGCGTACACCGGGAGCGAGTCGGGAATGGCCGTCTCGCCGAGATCCAGGATCTCGTTGTGGCTCCACTCGTAGTTCACGTTGGTGGCCCAACGGAACGAGCTGGCGTCCACCAGCGTCGAGTTCAGGCTGACCTCGATGCCGCGGTTCAGGATCTCACCCACGTTCCGGAGCTGGGCATCGGAGAAGCCCAGGCTCGGCGGCAGCTCGATCTCGAGCAGCGCGTTCTTGGTCGTGGCGTTGTAGAAGGTGAAGTCGATGCCGACACGGTTGTCCATCAGGCCCATGTCGAACCCGGCCTCGTACTCCGTCTTGTTCTCCGGCTCCAGGTCCGCGTTGCCCGGGTTGAACGGCGTGACACCGGCCTCGTCGTCCAGCACCGTGTTCGGCGTGTAGGTCTGGAACTGGTCGAAGGCACCCGGCGCCTTACCGGCCGTACCCACGGCGGCGCGGAGCTTCAGGCTGCTCAGGAAGCCCGGGAGCGTCCCCGACGGGACGTTGTAGGCCATGTCGGCCTTCGGGTAGATCTGGAAGCCGTAGTTCTCACCGAACGCGCTGTTTCCGTCGATCCGCACGGCGGCCGTCACGAACAGGTCGCCCAGGTCGAAGCGGTTCTGGGCGAAGGCACCGACGTTGATCTCCTCGGTGAACTGCTCGTCACCGAAGGTCCGGGCGGCACCACCAACCGTGGTCACACCGGAGCCGGCGTAGTCCTTACCCGTCGCCATGGACAGCGAGGTCACGTCCCAGTACGCCTGTCCACCGAACGCGAACGAGCCGGAGAACATGGGCAGGTCGTAGTTCAGGTTGCCCAGGTAGTCGGCGGTGAACTTCCGGGCGTTCCGGTAGCCGATGTTCCGCTCGCCGTTCATGCCGATGTAGGTGTAGTGGCGACCGAACGGCAGGATCCGGGTCTTCTGGTCGTTCACCGCGTCCAGGCCGACCGTGGCCTTGTGCGTGAAGTTCGGGCGCGGGCTGTAGTTCAGCGTGACGGCTCCGGTCCACCGGTCGGTGTCGGAGTAGGTCTCGATGGCCTTGGCGTCGGCCACGCTCACGTCCAGACCGCCACCGTACGGCTGCTCGGCCGTGGCGTTGCGCGGGTTGGACAGCAGCGCGTTGGTGTAGATGCCGAGCCAGTTGTTGCCGGACTGGAGCGAGTAGATCCGGTTGCGGACGTACCCGGAGGTCACGCCCACCGTCAGGTTCTCACCCACGGTCCAGTTCAGGTTGACGCGGAGGTTGCCGCGCTTCTGGTCGTTGGGCTTGACCGAACCCTCTTCGTAGCTGAACCCGCCGGACACGAAGTAGGTGATGTTCTCACCGCCGCCGTCCACGGTCAGGTCGTAGCTGTTGATCAGACCGTTCTCGATCAACGACTGGTTCGGGTCCAGGGCGATGGTGCCGTCGGAGCCCCGGATCGGAAGCTGGGACCGGAGCTTCGTGGGGAAGTTCGCCCGGTGCCGGTTGAAGCCGACGTTCGTGGTCAGGCTGAAGTTGGCCGGGCTGTTGTTGCGGCCGCGCTTCGTGAAGACCTGGATCACGCCGCCGGACGCCTCGGAGCCGTACAGCGTGGCTGCCGCGGGCCCTTTGATGACCTCGATGCGCTCGATCTCGTCGGGGTTCAGGTCGCTGAGGCGATCCTCACCCGCACCGCCGGAGAACGCGCAGCAGGTCGCGCCGGCGTCGGCGCCGCTTGACCCCGATGTCCACTCGCCGCCGCTCTGGTCCACGCGCACGCCGTCGATGTACACGATGGGGCGCTGGCCGAGGGAGAACGAGTCCGTGCCGCGGATGCGGAGCTCACGGGTGGTTCCGACGCCGCCCACCGTCCCGATGGAACGGAGACCGGGAACCCGGCCCTCGAGGGCCTGGCTGAAGTCCTGGATCGGCTGGGCCTCGCTCACGGACGCCATGTCCACGGAAGCGAGAGAGACACCGATCTTCCGGCGCTCCACGGCACCGGCCGTACCCGTGACCACGATCTCGTCGAGGTCGACGGCGGAGACTTCCAGTCGGAAATCGGCGACCGCCACCTGATCGGCGGTCACGCTGACCTCCTGGCTGCCGGAGGCGTAGCCGACGTACACCACCTGAACCGTCCGCGTCCCCGCGGGCACGCGGGTGATGAGGAAGCGTCCGGCGGCGTTGGTCAGGGAGCCCATGGAAGTGCCCACGAGCGTCACCTGTGCACCGTTGATGGGCTGACCCGTCGTAGCCGCGACGACCGTACCGGTGATGCTACCGGTCTGAGCGTCGGCAGCGGCGGGCATCGCTGCCCAGGCCAGCAGGAGCGCGCACACGCCCCCGAACCGGCCGAAGAAACCGACAAAGCGTCTCGACATGATGGTACCTCCGTTGAATCGAACCTTCGGACAACACGTCGTCCCGCGCCCTCGAGACAAGGGCACATGTGTGTTAATAGCCCTGCCATCATCATGACGCAAGCGATTTCGGCGCCCCGCGATCCCCGGGAACGACCAGAAAAGAGGGACATCTTGCGCCGGCCCGGGAGCAGGCGGAGGATCGTCGTGGACCCGGTTCCTCTCCCCGCTCCCTATACGCACGGAGTCCTTCATGCTCTCGCGCTCCCTCTCCCGCGCCCGCAGCGGCTTCGGCCGATCCGCGTTCGTGGCCTCCGCGCTCCTTTCGTTGCTCGCGGCTCCCGGCGTGGCTCAGGACGGCCCACCGGTCGTCGATCCCGCCCTCTGGCCGCCGGTTGCCACGTTCTCGATCCTGGGCTACGACCCGGAGACGGGTGAGGTGGGCGGAGCCGTCCAATCCCGCGTCTTCAGCGTGGGCAACGGCGTCCTGTGGGCCGAAGCGGGTGTGGGGGTGGTGGCGACGCAGGCCATCGTGGACGTCAGCTACGGGCCCCAGGGCATCGACCTGCTGCGCCTGGGGTACCCGCCCGAGGTGGTCGTGCGCACGATCCTGGACGGCGATCCCGACCCGCGGCCGGACGGATGGACCAAGGAAGGCCGGCAGTTCTCCGTCATGGACGCGCAGGGGAACGTGGCCACCCACACGGGCCCGCGCGCCAGCGACTGGGCCGGGCACCGGACGGACACCCACGTGTCGGCACAGGGCAACATCCTGGCCGGACCCGCGGTGGTGGAGGAGATGGTGCGTGCGTTCAACGAGACCGAGGGCCACCTGTCCTTCCGGCTCATGGCCGCCCTCGAAGCCGGCCAGGCCGCCGGAGGCGACACCCGCGGCATGCAGTCGGCCGCCATGATCATCGTCCAGGAGGACGGAGGCGTCTGGTTGAACAACGACGTGGTCCTCCGGCTCCAGGTGGACGACGCGGAAGATCCCATCGCCGAGATGCGGCGGCTCGTCGAGATCGCGGGGCGCCAGCGCGAGCGGATCCGCGGCATGCGGTAGGATCAGGAGGCGACCGGCCGCCCCTGCCGGGGCGCGCACGGGCGGACAGGAGATGAACCGAGGCCGGCCGGGAGCTCCCGGCCGGCCCGTCTTCCGTCGGGGCGGGGAAACCCTCCCGACCCCCGCCCGTACCTCCCGGGCATGGACACGATTGCCGGATCCCGCCCGTGGTACGCGGCCCTGACGCGACGGGCCTTCCTCCGCACCGGCCTGTTGGCCGCCACCGCGCCGGCCCTGCTTGGCTGCCGCGGCGTCCCCACGGCCCCCGACCGGCGCACCAACCGCCTGGCTGCCCGCCCGGGCCCGGTCGAGACGGACACGGAACCCGGCGAGTGGCGCCTGGGCCTGGGCGACGACCGGGACGGCCTGCTCTACGTGCCGCGATCCTACGATCCGGCCCGATCGTGGCCGCTGTTCGTGGCCCTCCACGGGGCGACCGGGAACGCCGCCGGGTGGCGGAGCTTCTTCCCTGCGGCGGACGAGGTCGGGATGGTGGTGCTCGCGCCGGAGTCACGGGGACGGACGTGGGACCGCGTGCGAGGGGAGTTCGGGCCCGACGTGGCCTTCCTCGACGACGCCCTGGCCCACGTCTTCCGGCGGGTGCCCGTGGATCCCGCCCGCATCTGTCTCGGTGGGTTCTCGGACGGTGCGTCCTACGCGCTCTCCCTCGGCGTCTCGAACGGCGACCTGTTCACCCACCTGGTCGGCTTCTCGCCGGGGTTCATGGACGCCGCCGAGCCGCTGGTGGGATCGCCCGGGATCTGGATCTCCCACGGTACCGCAGACACGATCCTGCCGGTGCGCCAGAGCCGGGACCTCATCGTTCCCGCGCTCCGGGAGGCCGGGTACGACGTCACCTACCGCGAATTCGACGGCGGACACCAGGTCCCACCGGACGTCGCCCGCGAGGCCCTGGGTTGGTGGACCGGGCGGGCCGACCCGTGACGCCGGAGACTACTCCGTGACCGGATCGTCTCCGGGAGCAGCGGACATGGTGGGCAACAGGATGCGGCAGGTGGTCCCCTGCCCCGGCACCGAGTCGAGGAGCAGGAAGCCTCCCGAACGCCGGACGATGTCGTGGACCGTGGCAAGCCCGAGGCCGGTGTTGTTCGGACGCGCCCTGGTACTGAAGAACGGCTCGAAGGCCCGGCCGAGGGTGGCGGCGTCCATGCCCGTGCCGGTGTCGGCCACCCGCAGCTCCACGTACTCGCCGGCAGGAACGAGCTCGCCGCCCTCCACCCCACCGGAGCCCACCGCCCGGGCCTCCACGTGGATGGTGACCGTTCCCCCCCGGGGCATGGCGTCGGCCGCGTTCGTCACGAGCTCCGACACGGCCGTCTCGATGGCTCCCGGATCGGTCCGAACCGGGTCGACGTCGGGGTCCAGGTGAAGGGCCAGCTCGATGCTCGGGGGCAGTTGGTCGCGGAGTGTCGCCGCCGCGGCTTCGATCAGGGGCCCGAGCCGTACCGCCCGAACGTCCAGGGCCTGCTCCCGCCGCCCCAGCGCCAGGAGACGCCGCGTCAGCGCAGCCATGCGGTGGGCGGCCCGCCGGATCTCGACCAGCTCGGAGGCCACGTCGGGCGCGCCTCCGGTCAGCTCGGCCAGGAGGTCCGCGCCGGCGATGACCGACGTCAGGGCATTGTTGAAGTCGTGCGCCACCCCGCCGGCCAGGTGGCCCACCACCTCGATCTTCTGGGCCTGCCGGAGCTCGCCCTCGAGGCGCACGCGCTCCGTCACGTCGGACACCGTGGCGATCCGGACCGGGCGCCCGGCGACGACGGTGTCCCGCGACCACACGTCGGCCCGGAACCGGGAGCCGTCCTTGCGGACGTGCTCCACTCCCGTGGTCTTCCAGAATCCCTGGGGCATGCTGGCCAGGACCCGTTCGGCGTCCGCCCGCCCCTCCGGCGGCCGAACCATCAGCGCGGGCAGGCCCACGAACTCCGCGCGCGTGTACCCGTACTGCTGGAGCGCAGCCTCGTTCACGGCCACGATGAGCCAGGTGGCCTGGTCGATCATCAACACCGGGAGGGCCACCCCGTCGTAGATCTGACGGTAGCGATCGATGCTCCCGGTGTCCGAAGGGACATCGGGCGGCGATGGGTCCGGGGTCAACAGCGTGGGTGCCAGAGGAATGACGGCGGGGCCACCAAGCTACCCAGACGGTGGCCCGGCCGTCAGTGGAGCATCGAGCCGGGGCCCTCTACCACTCCCGGACGCGGCGCCGGGTCGGCCCCAGGTCCACGACGGTGGACGGCGTCGTGGACGCTCCACCAGGCAGGGGGGCTTCCCCCTTCGACTTCTTCAACGCGTCCACGCTCCGGACCTCCCGGAGGGCGGCCTGCGCGTCGAGCACGCGCGCATCCGCGCCGTAGTAGTCGAACCACGGCAGTCCCGCCCTCGTGTAGTCGCGGGCCGACGGCGGCTCGCCCGGAGGCAGGCTCCCCGTAGCCTCGGTCCATGCGGGCGCACTCAGGAGGTGGACGAAGCACCGGCTGCGGCTCCGGAGGTCCCAGTCGGCCAGCTCGTAGCTGTCCTCGTAGATCTGCTGGCGCATCGTGCCGCCGGGGGCCAGGCCCATCTCCGCGGAGAGACACGCGAATTCGTGGACCCCGTCGCAGGCCCGCCACCGAGATGCGTCCCTCCACCGATCGGCCTTCAGGGGATGGACCATGAGCTGGAGCCCCCCGTGCTCCGCCGCCCCGGTCACCTGCTCCTCCACCGTGTACCCCTGCCCCAACGGCATCGCCACGAACTGACGGATCCGGCCGGGCCCCACGCAGTACCCGTCGAGCCAGGGCTGCTCGGGCACGGAGAGGTAGTCCTGGGGATCCCGGTGGAGGCCCTCCCGCCACTCCTCGCCCGAAACCGCATTGATCTTGCCCGTGGCGACCTTCACCGCGAACGGGTAGTCGGACGAGAAGTTCAGCCAGAGCGCTTCGGCCTGATACATCGGGAGCATCACGCCGCCGTGCTGGAGCCAACGCTCCGGGATCCGGTCCGCGAAGTCGTCCACGTGGCGCAGCGGGAACCGGCCCAGACCCGGCGGGAGCGGGTAGTCGACCCCGTCGTCGGGAATGCGGAGCGTGCGCTGGAAGGAGATGGTCAACCGGGCGTCGGGGTGGACGTCGGGGAAGGAGACGCGCAGGGCGTCGCGTTGCAGTTCGATCATGGTTCTCTCCTGTGTGTTCGCGTCGCACGCACGTGGTCTACCACTCCCCGTCCCGGACCTCCCGCACCAACCGAAGGACCGCCGCGTCGGGAAGGTCCCGAAGCTCCCGGATCAACTGCCCGAAGAGCCGGGGCCGGCGGAACAGCGCCTCCTTCAAGTCGCTGGAGACCTTCCCCGCCAGCGCCAGCAGCACATCGGGGTCCAGATCGAGGTCGCGGGCCAGTCGCACCAGCGTCTCCTCGGACGGCGGGGACCCCTGGTCCCGTTCGACCTTGCTGAGGAAGCTGGGCTCGATCCCCACCCGTTCCGCCACCTGGCGCAACGAGTACGCCCCGTCGTCCGCCCGCAATCGCTCGCGGTTCGCGCGGAGGAATCGTCCGAGAGATGGTGTAGGGTTCATGTGTGTATCATGTACTACACAGTACACGATGTCAAGAAGATCATCACCGGGTTCCGCTCCCGGTCCGCACGACGAACGCCTCGACCGCCACGGGGTAGCCGCGTGCCATGCCTCCCCACCTCCGTATCGGCGTCGTCGACCAGTCCCCGGTTCCCAACGGGAGCGACGCCAACGACGCCCTGACGGCGACGCTCGACCTCGCCCGTCTCTGCGACCGCCTCGGCTATCACCGGTACTGGCTGGCCGAGCACCACAGCACGAACTCGTTCGCCGGGTCGGCCCCCGAGGTCCTGGTGCCCCGCGTGGCGTCGGTGACCGACCGGATCCGGGTCGGTCCCGGCGGGGTCATGCTCACGCACTACTCCCCGTACAAGGTGGCCGAGCAGTTCCGCCTGCTGGAGACCCTCTTTCCCGGACGCATGGACCTGGCCGTCGGACGGGCGCCGGGCGGGACGGGCGGAGCCGCCGCCGCCCTGCGGTGGGGTCGCGCGCCGATCCCCGTCGAGGAGTTCCCCCGGCAGCTCGACGACCTCGTGGGCTGGCTGGGCGAACGCTTCGGCGACGACCACCCCTGGCGCCGGGTGCGCGCCACGCCCCGGGGCACCGACCTGCCGGAGGTGTGGGTCCTGGGCTCGGGCGGCACCACCGCCCGCTCGGCGGCCGCTGCCGGATGCGGCTATTCGTTCGCCCAGTTCATCTCCGGGCTGGACGGTGCGGAAGCGCTGGCCGCCTACCGCTCCGCGTTCCGCCCCGGCGCGCTCGAGACCCCCCAGGCCAACGTGGCGGTGGGTGTCGTGTGCGCCGAGACCAGGGAGGAGGCGCTGCGCCTGTCGCTCAGCACCCACCTCTGGCGGATGCGGATCATCCGGGGCATCGACCGCGGAATCCCCTCCCCCGAGCAGGCCGAACGCGAGTTCGCGGACGCAGGCGTCCCGCTCGAAGAGCTGTACAACGACGGAAAAGCGATCGTGGGGGACCCCGACGAGGTCCGGCGGGACCTCCTGGCCCTGGCCGAGCGGTACGGCGTCGACGAGGTGATGACCGTGACGGTGACGCACGACCTGGAGGCGCGAGAGCGGTCGTACGAGCTGCTGGCGGAGGTGATGGGGGTCGGGTGAGTTGGGGGGGTCGAGCCCCCTCCCGAGCCGGTGCCAATGAACCCGGCCGCTCGGCTTTCGGACCGTGAGGGCGCTTGGATCTCCTCTTCCTCTACCGCAGGAAGATCCCCTTCGGAATGAACCCGGTCACCACCTGCGTCAGATCCACGACCTCGCTGACGCGGAAGTCCACCGCGATGCTCGCGAGCGAGAGCGCCTCGGCCGGCGATAGTCCCTTCTCCGCCTCCAGGAACCTCACCACCTCGTACGTGGCGTGTCGCACCGCGCGGTCGAGGTCGAGATCGATGCCCATGATCATGTAGTGCGTGTCGTTCTCGGCGCGCGGCATCGTGATCGGCACGTTCTTGTGGAGCACGAGCCGGAAGGTGCCGGTCAGCGACTGCTCGATGGCGGTCCCGCTCACCTCGCCGTCGCCCTGCGCACCGTGCGGATCGCCGACGTAGAAGCGGGCGCCGGGGTGGAAGACCGGCAGGTAGAGCGTCGTGCCCACCGTCAGGTCCTTCACGTCCATGTTGCCGCCGAACGCACCGGGCGCGCGGGAGCCCTGCACACCCTCGACGGTCACGCTCGGCTGACCGACGACCGGATCGGGCGCGACGGCCATGATCCCCATGAAGGGCGCGAGCGGCACCTGGATGTCGTCGGAGACGAACGCCACCTCCCGATCGCCGACCATGCCGGTGCGGATCACGTGACGCACCGACTCCATGTCGAGCGCCGGGTCGCCCTCGCGGTACCCCGGGTAGCTCGTGGAGAAGACGCCGCCGCGCGCGCTCGTGTTGTTCGCGCCCCACGGCACCCGGGTCCGGATGTCGAGGATCTGCACCTCGAGCATGTCGCCAGGCTCGGCACCGTCCACGTAGATCGGACCGGTGATCGTGTGCCCGCTCCGGCCCTCCCGTGCGCGCCCCTCCCTCGATGCGTGGAAATCGATGACATCCTGCAGAATCTCTTCTCGGGGGATGCCGAGGCCGGTGAGATACCCGACCGGGTCCTGATCCTGCGTCGCTCCTACGTGCGTGATCGTCTCGATCCGCACGGTCTCGCCCGACTGGACGGTCAGGACCGGCTCCTTGTCGATCGGGAACCACCCCCAGTTCAGGATTTCCGGCGTCGCTGGAACGACGTGGTCGGCCTCGACCACGCTCGGCCGGTCAAAGGCGCCCGGACGGTCGGCGACATCGCCGGGTGCCACGCACGCGCCGCCGGCGAGCAGCACCAAGGCCGCGTGGAAGCGTGAGGTGAGTACGTTGTTGGAAACCCACATGTCGAACCTCCTCGGTTCGTCGGGCGTAGCTGCGAAGGCGTGGGCTGTCGCGGTGGCCGGGGTGTCCCCCTACACCACGATACGCGGCAGCCGCGGGTTCATCCCCTGGATCATGGCGAGGAAGCCGGTCTCCGTGCGGCGCGCCACCTCGTCGGGGTGGACCGCCGGATGGTCCGGCCCGATGAGCGTCGCGACATCGCCGGGCGCGACCGTCTTGGTCTCCCCCACATCGATGATCGCGTGCGCCGAGTTCACCCCACCGACGACGGGGTAGAGCCGCCCCTTGATGAGCACCTCGCACGTGCCGTTCGCCGCGGACGGGTACCCGTCGGTCCGACCGACGGGCAGGAGTCCGACCCATGTGGGTCGATCGGGCTCGTACGTGCGGTAGAATCCGGCGGCGTCTCCCGCCTCGAGGCGCTCGACCCGCACCACCCGCGTCTGCAGCCGGAACACCGGTTTCAACGTCGCCATGTCCCGGGACCGCTCGCCGCTCGGGTAGTTGCCGAATAGCGCGTTGCCGGGCCGCACCATGTCGTAGTGCGCCTCCGGGAGGTGGAACAGCTCCACGGTCGGCGACGCGTGCAGGGTGCCCACGGGGATCTTCTGTCGGCGCGCCCACCCCAGCAGCTCCTCGAAGCGCTCGAGCTGCACCCGGTCGAAGTCGAGGTCGTGGCTGAACATCGTGTACGTGGCGTCTATCTCCGCCGCCGGGCTTCGCG
The DNA here is from genome assembly GCA_040216925.1 of Longimicrobiales bacterium. Taxonomy (GTDB): domain Bacteria; phylum Gemmatimonadota; class Gemmatimonadetes; order Longimicrobiales; family Gaopeijiaceae; genus JAJCZZ01. The sequence goes on along the minus strand of JAVJOF010000016.1, from coordinate 203,441 downwards.
CGAGTTCCTCCATCCACGGGCGCACGCGCGTGTACGGCATCCCCTCCCGGTTCATCCCCGTGTCGACGAAGAGCTGCACGGGGATCGGCCGGCCGAAGCGCGCCGCCAACCGCTCGATGCGCCGGGGCGCGTCGTCGAGCCACACGGAAGGAAGCACGCGATGCCGGACGAGCGCGGCCATCTCTTCTTCGGACGTTTCGGCCATGACCACGATCGGCTTGGTGACGCCGACCTCCCGCATGGCGATCGCCTCCTCTACGCGGACGCACGCGAGCCCACCGACCTCGGGCATGTCGGCCACGAGCGGCCCCACCGCCTCGTCGCCCAGCCCGTACGCGTTGTTCTTCACCACCGCGAGGATCGGACGGCCGGCCGCCAGGCGCGACGCCTCGCGCACGTTGTTGCGCCACGCGGCCCGGTCGAGCTCGATCCACGGGTCGAAGCGGTCGCCGAACGAGGAGCGAGCCCACGTGACGCCGGCCGCCGGTGCGGGCGCGGACGCGAGGCCGGAGGCCGAAGGAGATGCGGTGCTGGAGCCCGTCGCGCACCCGGTGGCGGAGAGCGCGGCGGCCCCGCCCGTGAGGGTCAGGAAGCGACGTCGAGAGATCGAGCTGGAGGACGCGGCTCCGTCCATGGATCACCTGCCGGTTGAGGCCGTCGGAATCGACTCGACCCGATCATACGGCGGGCCGGCGGCGTGCGCAGGCTCCACGCTACGGACACCGACTATTGTCAGGCCCCTGCCGCCGCTCAACGTCGCCGACAGTGGGAACGCACGGACCTCGACAGCGATGTGCATCTGCGATCCGACGCAGCGCACCCCGCCGCCCCGGGCCATCCGCAGCACACACGCCCACCTCACGGCCCGTCGACCGTCACGGACAGGCGGAGCGGTGCCCGTGCTCCCTGCCGGCCGTATTCGCAGCATGAGCGCCTTGTCAGACGGAGCGGTTCAGAACCTCCACAGAACTCCTGTAGAGCTGGACCGCCATCGGTAAACGCCCTGCGTCCCAGTAAGCTTCAAACTCGCGCTGGACGTCGCCAGGCGTGCTGATAATCCAGTGTTCGCGGGCTTCGCCCTTCGCTACCTCCTGGAACGTCCTCAGCAGCCCGGCCGCTCGAAACTCGGATTCGGACCACGTCGGTAGAACCACGTCCGCGACGGGTGGACCAACGGGGCCCTCAAGCATCAAGGCACGAAACGGCGGCTGGGCCACACCCCGCCCTCGAGCGAGTAGCGCCGCGTACTCCTCCGCCTCGAAGAAGCTCACATCGAGTCGAGCGAACGGATTGGTATGGGCAAACCAGTAGCGACCGCTCGGGCGACGATCCTCGCTGAAGGGTCGGAAGAGGACGATCGTGAGCTCTTGGTGGAGACGCCGGACTACGTCCCAACCGGCGTCCATGCTCGCATGTACCACGAGATCGATGTCCGAGAAGCGATCCGTCGACCCCTTGGCTACCGAGCCGAAGTAGCTCGCACCGAGGACACCCTCAGTTGCGCTCAGGATTCTTGGGATCCGGGCAAGGAGGTCGCCAAGTTGGTTCACCGCCTTTCCCTTCCTCCCGTCTCGAGCCGACAGGCTCCGCCTAACGTCCCGGAATTCTGCTGCCGCACCCGCCCGCTTCGCAAACCTCAGGCGTTGACCGAGGTGCCGAATAGCCTCATGCGCACTGCAGCAATTCCTTGTTAGGTGTCGCCCAAGCTCAGGTAGGCCTCAAGGTCCCCCAAGAGGGCTTCCATCTCCGCTCCGTAGTCATCCAACAAGTCTATGTAGTACTGATTCCAGGATAGACGGAGGTATCGGAGCTGGCCGAACAACTCCGCGACCTCGCTCTCACCGTTCATTCGCGGTCGCATCTGTTGCCAATCCCAAGCGCGGGAGGCGGTGACTCGAGCGACCTCGTTGACATTGAAGTCGTAGTCACGGCCAGCGGCCTCGAGGCGCGTGTGTGTGCTCTCGTAGAAATTCGCCAACCTCGCGACCAGACCCGGATCTCGGACCCACACGAGTTGGCCTCCCGATGTGAGTGCGCCCCATGATCCTTTGCGGGGGTACATGGTCAGGTTCAAGAACCCGATCTGGTCCAGCGCAGCCTGCACGGAGTCCCCTGGTAGGGATTCAGGTGTGGCGAACCAGAGAAGTAGATCGTCGTAGGCGCCGCCGTGCCCTACCTGGACGCCTCGAATCCTGGCCAAGTCTTCACGATCTGCCCGAAGCTCCGCAGCCAACTGCCCGAGGGTAGTGTGCGCATCTGCGGAACTCGAGGAATCCGTGGCGACGCCCTCGAGGAAGACCGCGACAAAGACCGAGACAACGATGATCACTCCCTCGCCAGCCCAACGCACCCACGGCATCGTTCGGTGTTGCTCTGACATTACACTCGGCTCTCGGAAACCCGTGGGCGACACCTACCAAGCAATTCTACTGCGTATTCGCCGGCCCAACCCCAACGCCCCCCCGCCCAGCCCGGGGTTCTGCTGCGGACCCGACCGCGCAGGAGCGCGAAGCGCGACACCCGCGCAGGCTCCGCAGCAGCAACCCCGGGCAGGTTATCCTGCGATCACCCCCAAAGGAAGAGGCCGCGACACGAGGGCCGAAGCCCGAAGCGCCGCGGCCCCCGGGACCGCAGAATCGCAGGATAACCCGTTATTGGACGGCGTTGATCATATCGAAGATCGGCAAATACATCGCCACGATCATCCCACCCACCACCACGCCCAGCACCACGATCATGATGGGCTCCATCGCCGACAGCAGCGTCTCGACGGCGGCGTCCACCTCTTCGTCGTAGAAGTCGGCGATCTTCGTCAGCATCTCGTCGAGACCACCGGTCTGCTCACCGACGTTGATCATCTGCACCACCATCGGCGGGAACACCCCCGACTCCTTCAGCGGCCCGGCGATGGTCTCACCACCCGCGATGGACGCCCGGGACCCCATCACGGCGTCGTGGATGACCCGGTTGCCCGCGGTCTTGGCGGTGATCTCCAGACCCTCGAGGATGGACACGCCGGACGACACCAGGGTGCCGAGGGTCCGGGTGAACCGCGCCACGGCGGCCTTGCGCTGCAGATCGCCGAGGATGGGCATGGCCAGCATCAACCGGTCGATGAAAAGCTGCCCCGTCGACGTCTGGTAGAACTGGCGGATGCCGACCACGAAGCCGATGGCGCCGGCGCCCACCGCCCACCAGTACGCCTGCAGGAACGCGCTCATGCCGATGACCACGCGCGTGGGCAGCGGCAGCGGGATTCCTGCCGATTCGAACATCGACTGGAAGGTGGGGATCACGAAGATCAGCAGGATGACGATGGCGCCGCCGGCCACACTGAAGATCACGGCCGGGTAGACCATGGCGCCTTTGATCTTGCGGACCAGGGCGTCGTTCTTCTCGAGGAACGTGGCCAGACGCAGCAGGATCGTGTCCAGGATACCGCCGGCTTCACCGGCGGCGACCATGTTCACGAACAGCTCCGTGAAGACTTTGGGATGTCTGCCCATGGCGTCGGCCAGCGTGTGCCCGGACTCCACGTCGTAGAGCACCTCGGAAATCGTCTTCCGCAACGCCGCGTTCTCCGTCTGTTCGGCCAGGATGTCCAGGCTCTGCACCAACGGCAGGCCCGAGTTGATCATGGTGGCGAACTGACGCGTGAAGATGACGATGTCGCGGGTGCTGATGCCGGTCCCGATGGAGAAGGTGATCTCCCGGGATTTCTCCCGCACCGACACGGGAATGAGCTTCTGCCTGTGCAGATAGGCGAGGACGTCGTCCTTGCTGGCGAGTTCGATCTCGCCGCTCTGGATGTCGCCGCCCGAAGCGGGCCGGGCACTGTACGCGAAAGTAGGCATATGTCTAGGTGCGTCCTGGCTCGGGTAGGGTCAAGCCTACTGCATGCCGCCGGGTACGGGCTCGCCCACCGCCCGCAGGAGTTCGGCGGGGTCGCCGGAGCGCTTGAGCGCCTCCTCCAGCGTGACTTCGCCCTTCATGTACAGGAGCTGCAAGGCGTCGTTCATCGTCTGCATGCCGTGCTTCTTCCCGGCCTGCATGAGCGAATAGATCTGGTGGATCTTCTCGTCCCGGATGACGGCGCGGATGGCCGGGGTGCAGATCATGACCTCGCAGGCCGCGATCCGCCCCTTGCCCTTGGCCTTCGGCAGCAGGGTCTGTGTGACCACGCCTTCGAGGACGAACGCGAGCTGTGCCCGGATCTGCGCCTGCTGGTGCGACGGGAACGCGTCGATGATGCGGTTGATGGACTCCGCCGCCGAGTTCGTGTGGAGCGTGGCGAACACCAGGTGACCGGTCTCGGCGATGGTCAGCGCCGCCGAGATGGTCTCCAGGTCCCGCATCTCCCCGATCAACACGATGTCCGGGTCCTGACGCAGCGCATACTTCAGCGCCGCCGTGAAGCTCTTCGTGTCCGCCCCCACCTCCCGCTGGTTGATCATGCAGTTCTGGTGGCGGTGGATGAACTCGATGGGGTCCTCGATGGTGATGATGTGCCCCTTCCGCTCCCGGTTCACCTTGTCCACCATGGCGGCCAGGGACGTGGATTTTCCCGAACCGGTGGGCCCCGTGACCAGCACGAGGCCGCGGGGGCGTTCCGCCAGCTTGTTGACGATGGGCGGCAACCCGAGCTTCTGGATCGAGATGATCTCGTACGGGATCTGCCGGATGGCCATGGCCACGCAGCCGCGCTGCTTGTAGACGTTGCCCCGGAACCTCGAGAGGTTCTGGACGCCGAACGAGAAGTCGAGTTCGTCTTCGGTCTCGAAGCGCTTCTTCTGGTTCTCCGTCAGGATCGAGTAGGCCAGGGACAGGGTGTCCTTCGGTGTGAGGATCTGCCCGGTCTTGGAGTTCTGGAGGTCGCCGTCCACGCGCATCTTGGCGGGGTTGCCCACCGTGATGTGCAGGTCCGACGCACCCCGCTGGATCATCTCCTGGAGCAACACCCGGAGGCTGAGTTCCTGCTGCGGAGGTTGGGCCGGCGCGGAGGGCTGATTCATTCGGTGTCCTGTGGCATTCGGTGGTGGAAGGGTCCGGCGCTCAGTCGGCGACGGACGTCTCCTTGATGAGTTCTTCGAGCGTGGTCACGCCGCGCTCGACCTTCTTCATGCCGTCTTCCCGGAGCGAGAGCATACCTTCGGAACGGGCCAGCTCGCGCAGGTCGTCGGTACCCGACTCGGCCATGATGGCCTTCCGCAGGGCGGTGGTCATGATCATGACCTCGTAGAAGCCGCACCGGCCCTTGTAGCCGCTGCCGCCGCACTGGTCGCACCCCTCGCCCCGGTAGAACGTGTGCTTCGACGCCCAGTCGAGAGGCAGCTTGGCCGCCTTGAAGTACTCCTCGTCGTAGCTGGCTTCCGCCTTGCAATGCTTGCAGATCCTGCGGGCAAGTCGCTGGGCCGTGAGGAGGTTGAGCGCCGAGGCCACGTTGAACGGTTCCAGCCCCATGTCGATGAGACGGGTGATGGTCGACGGCGTGTCGTTGGTATGGAGGGTCGACAGCACCAGGTGGCCGGTGAGGGCGGCCTTGATGGCGATGCCCCCGGTCTCGATGTCCCGGATCTCGCCGAGCATGATGATGTTGGGGTCCTGCCGCAGGAACGCCTTCAGTGCCGCGGCGAACGTCATGCCGATCTCGTTACGCACGAGCACCTGGTTGATCCCGTAGATGTTGAACTCGACGGGGTCCTCGGCCGTCATGATGTTCGTGTCGATCGTGTTGATCTGAGACAGCGCCGAGTAGAGCGTGGTGGTCTTCCCCGAGCCCGTCGGACCGGTGACCAGGACCATGCCGTACGGCCGGCCGATGGCCCACATGAAGTCCTTCTCCGCCTTGGGCTCGAAGCCGAAGGTGGTCAGGTCGAAGGTCAGGTTTCCCTTGTCCAGGATCCGCAGCACGATCTTCTCGCCGAAGATCACGGGCAGGACCGAGACACGGAAGTCGACCACCTTCTTCTTCATCTTGAGCTTGATGCGCCCGTCCTGGGGCACACGGCGCTCGGCGATGTTGAGGTCGGCCAGGATCTTCACGCGGGAGGTGAGGGCCGCCTTCATCTTGTAGGGCGGCTTCATGACCTCCTGCAGCGAGCCGTCGATCCGGTAGCGCACCCGGATCTCCTTCTCGAACGGCTCGATGTGGATGTCGGACACGCCCTTGAGCACGGCGTCGGTCAGGAGGCCGTTGATGAACTTGACCACGGGCGCCGAATCGATCTCGGCGGCCAGGGCGGACATCTCCTCGTCGTCCGACTCCTCGATGACCTCGACGTCTTCCTCGCCCCACTCCTCGAGGAGCTCGGCCATCTGGGCGTCGTCGCTGGCGCCGTAGTAGTTCTCGAGATGCTTGCGGAGCGTGTACTCGCCGACGATGACCGGCTCGATGTCGAGCTTGGTGATGAACTTCAGGTCGTCGATGGCGCTGAAGTCCGTGGGGTTGGTCATGGCCACGGTCAGCATGCGCCCCACCCGGCGAAGGGGAAGCACGAGGTGCTTGGACGCCACGTCGGACGGGATCAGCTTCAGGATCTTCTCGTCGACGGTGATCTTGTCGAGGTCCACGGCGGGCACGCGGTACTGCTTCGCGAGCATCCGCGTCAGCTCCTCTTCGGCCACGAAGCCCAGCTTGACCAGCGCGTACCCGATGCGCGTGCCGGTGGTCTTGGCCTCGGCGAGCCCCTCCTTGAGTTGCTCCTCCGTGATGAGCCCCTCGCGGACGAAGAGATCGCCGAGACGGATTTCCTGGGCGGCCTTCGCTGACATCTGGGATCTTCCTGGTGGGGAGACGAGCGGAGGGGCGTGCTGCGTCGCGGGCCCTGTTCAGAAGAATACGGGGGGGAGCCGCGCGCCTACAAGAGAGGTGACGACATCCGTTTCCCGCGGCGGGGCCTCGGGTGGCGAGTCTCGTCACCTTCCTCCGCCTCCTGCAGTGACCCGGCTCCGGAGCCGCTCCAGTGTGGCCGGACCGATGCCGCGTACGCGGAGCAGGTCGTCCACCCCCGTGAAGGGCCGTTCCGCCCGGGCCGCCACGATCCGGGCCGCCAGCGCGGGCCCGACGCCGGGCAGCGTCTCGAGCAGAGCGGCGGGCGCACGGTTCACGTCGATGGGTCCGGCCGGCGCCGCCGCACCCGCCGGCGCAGGGCCGTTGGGAGCGCCGAGCGACGCCGGTCCGGGCGTGGTGCGGTGCCGTCGGCCCGGAGGCGACCTCCCGCCGGCGGGAGGGTCGGCCAGGTCGAGGTGATCCCGGATCCGCTCCACGGTGGCGGGCCCCACGCCGCGCACCCGAGCCAGGTCGTCGGGTGTACGGAACGGTCCGTCCCGCTCTCTCGAGGCCACGATGGCGGAGGCGGTGGACGGCCCCACGCCAGGCAACCGATCCAGTTCGGCGGCGGGGGCGCGGTTGGGGTCGAGGCGCTCGTCCGGACGGAGCGGGGCCGTCCGCCGGGCGGCTTCGTCGGCCAGTGCGCGGCTCTCGGAGAGCAGGCCGGCCAGCGTGTCGGGCGGCGCGGCCGCCGCCGAGGGTGCCGGCAGCGAAGCCTGCCAGCCCCACCGGATCAGGCTCGCGGCCAGCAGCAGCACGGCGGCGTGGCGGAGGCCGCGGGCGTCGGCGTCGGTCATGCGCGAGAGATGGCGTCCGCGCCGGGGCGCCCCCATGGCCGGGCGGGACAATCGCGGAACGCCTAGGAGAACGGACCCCCGGGCAGTACGCCGGCGCTGAACTCGAGCTGGCCGAAGATCCCCAGCTGGAACTGCGTGGACCCCGTCTTCTGGCCGACGAAGGACTGGCGCTGGTCGTAGCTCATGTTCATGCCGACCTCGAAGCCCCGGACGGCCGTGTCCAGGGTCAGGCTCAGGCTCCGCCGGAGCTGATCCACGAACGGCACGCATTCCTCGCGGGCGGCCGTGGCCCGGCAGTCGCGCTGGGCGATGTAGGACACCTGCAGGGCCATCCGCACCGGGCGGCTCAGGCTCCGGGCCACCCACGGGGGGGGCGTGAAGGTCGAACTGACCGAGAGACGGTGGGTGTTCTCCACCTGCTCGGTGTCGCCCGTGGGGTCTCGGCTGGTGCCGGCCTGGAAGGCCCCCCGGTAGGCCGTGACCAGCGACCCGAGCCACGTCACGGACAGGTCCAGGGGAACCTGGACGCTCTCGGTGTCCCGTCGCTGCTGGCTGCGGCCGCCGAAGACGATGGCGCGGGTGCTCCGCGAGTATCCGGACGACAGGCCGACCCTCTGGATGCGAAGGAACGACGGCGGCACCACCGGTGGCATCCCGACCCGGAGGTCGGGCCACGTGGTCTGCGTCACGTCCCGGTCGCTGCGGGTGTCCAGCGTCAGGGTCTCGCTCAGCCGGTACCCGAGGTCCACGGTGGCGCCTCCCGGGAGACGGGTGCCCGTGGCCAGGGTCCACGCCGAGCGGTCCACCAGCGTGGCGGCGGTGTCGGCGTCGAGGAAGCGGTATTGGTCCCGATCCGCCCATCCCCACTGGAACGCGGAGCCGGGTTCGACAGGATCGCGGTTGTAGCGGGCGGCCACCCCCGCCTGATAGGTGGCCTGGAGCGGGCGCAGGGCGCCCACCATCCCCCGGAGCTGGGCCATGTCCGCGGCCTCGCCGGGCCGGGGCGGGCCCACGAGCGCTTCGGCCAGCGCCCGGGGATCGACGGCCAGCGCCAGCCGCCAGTCGCGCTCCCCGCGCACGTTCCGGGTCAGGACGAGCGTGGTGTCGGCCCCGGCCGGCCGCCGCTCCAGGAAGTTGGCGTTCCGGTCGTACCGGTACACGGTGGTCACGTCCAGGTCGTTGCGCAGCCAGGAGAGGATGCGCGGCCGGAACCCCAGGTGCGTGCGGAGCTGCCGGTTGGTCTCCCACCCCAGGTCCATACCTCCGACCGAGGCCCGGGCGGATTCGATGAGGCGCTGCACCCGGGGGTCGGCCACGGCTTCGGCCGGATCGAGAAGGTCGCGGGTGGACAGGAAGGTGAGGTCCGCGGTCAGGGGGTCGAAGAAGCGGAACCGCACGTCGGCCGCGGCCTCCACCGTCTCGCGGGGCGCCAGCGTCGCCACCACCAGCGAGTCTTCGGGTCGCTCGATGATGCGCTCGTACCGGAAGATCCGGGTGTCACGCCGGACGTACGACGTACCCACCGAGACGCGCTCGGGCGTCCACCGGAACCGGCTTCCCACCACGGCATCTTCGAGGAACCCCGGAAGCAGGCCCCGGAGGACCCCCTCGGCGAAGTCGGGCACGAGCCCGAAGTCCCGCGCCCCGGGCTCCCGGGTCCATCCCACGCCGGCGTTGAGCCGGTCGGTGTCGTTGACCGCCGTGACCGTGGACGTCTCGGCGGTGGTGTAGGAGACGCGGGCGTCGAAACCGTCGACCAGCAGCCCCAGCCAGGGGTTGGCGGTCCGTGTCCGCTTGCGGAACGACAGCCCGACGCGGGTCTGGCGTGACTCGGTGTCGCGGAGATCGCGCAACTGGTCGGCACGCACGTCGGAGTTGGCCAGGAACGTGGGGTCCTGGTCGACCCGGTCCACGTCCACCGTCAGCGGCATCTCGATGCCCCACTCGGCGGGCGCCCAACGGTCGAGGCGCAGGGTGGAGGACAACGACACCACGCGGTCGGTCTGGTACGAGGGGTCGTCCCGGAGCTGGCGGAAGAACGCGCCCCTGTTGGTGATGCGCAGCCGGGAGTCGATCACCCCGCCGGCGTCGAGTTCGGCCTCCACGGACCCTGCGACGCCGGCGTCGCGCACCGGTCGGGCCAGACGCAGCTCGTCGATCCAGATCTCGCCGGACAGGGGTTGGCCGCCTTCGTTGAGCACGCCGAGCGACAGCTCCCGGACGTTGGCCAGGTCCGGTGCCCGTCCCCGGTCCTTCAGCACCACGGCGTAGCTCGAGTCGGCCGCCCAGACCGCCACCGGCGGGTCGCCCGGTCCCCGTGGGCTCACGAGCAGCTCCTGCTCGGCCCGGCGCCGGAGTTCGAACCACTGTCCGAAGTCCACCGCCACCTCGGGGAGCCAGTCGCCCGGGGAGACCCCGGCGGGAGCGGACGGCCGCGAGAGGCGCGTCCGGAACAGGTAGAAGTTCTCCGCGTCGCTTCCGACCTTGAAGAAGAACCAGTGGGGACGATCCGGTCCGAAGTCGCCCCGCCGGGGCACGACCCACATCCGGGCTTCGCGGTAGCCCAGGAAATTCCGGGGGCGCTGCGGGAACCGCTGATACACCTCCGCCCGCCCCCCCATGGGAACGTCCTCGAACCGCAGCCCGAGCGACTTCTCGTTGAACTCGATGCCCTGCCCGACGAAGGCCGACGTCGGATCGACGAGTTCCTCCAGGACGCCCGGCGGCGACTGGTAGGCGTCTCCTTCGGTCACCCGCGACACGGTGGCCACCTCCAGGCGACCGAACGGGGCCAGGGTATCGCCGACCACGCCGTCCAGGACGCCGTCTCCGGCGCGTTTGATCCAGCGGGACCCGACCAGCCGCATCCGGGCCACCTCGACGCGGCGGGTCTCGGAGCCGGCCAGGGTGATCCGCAGATGCTTCACGGCGCGGAGGTCCGCCTCCGAGAACGCACCTCCGACCTCCAGGGTCTCGTTGCCCTGGAGCGGGATCCGGAAGAGCCGGAAGTCCGTGCCGGTCTCCTGCTTGGTCCGGGCCAGGAACGGGGAGGTGTCGTCCAGGCGGACCACGTAGCGCAAATGCCGCTCCGGCACGTCCAGGTTGCCGTCGCCGTCGAGGTCCTCCGTGTCGCGGCGGCCGTTCCCTCGGGTGCAGTTGGCCCGGTCGTCCGCGATCCGGTAGATGCGCCCGGGCTCCGCCAGACACGACTCGTTCCACACGCCGCGCCGGTCCGCCTCGGTACTCCAGATCTCGCCGCGCCCCGGGTCCGCCTCCTGGTCCAGGATGCCCAGTCCCCACGGCTCGCCCGTGCCGGTCTTGATGCCGCTGGTGGCCCCGGTCGCATCGATGAAGAAGGCGTCCTCGCTCACGGCACCGAGGTCGAGGGTCATGGTGACCCCTTCCCCACCCTTCACGTAGAACTCGAGGAAGTCGGTCTTGGTCAGGTCCAGGCCCGTGGCCGAGAGCGCGGTGGTGATGGACCGCCACGACGGTCCGCCCAGGAGCCGGTCCCGACCGAAGGCCAGGAGCAGACCCGGCTCCCGCACCTCGGAGCCCGCCACCCGGATCTGCCGGTCGATGTCCTGGCGGGGGAAATACCCCTCGTGGACCCCCACGCTGTCACCGATGGGCGTCTCGACGATCCAGGCGTGCTGCCAGGTCAGGGGGGCGGCGGTCTGGACGCCCAGCACCGGCGGCAGCGTGGTCTCGACCCCGTCCCGGGCCGCCGGCGCGCTGCCCAGCACCCATTCGGACGACAGCAGCGAGACCGGAAGCTCGTTGGCCGCGTCGAAGTCGTCGACGAACGCCGCTCCCCGGGTGTTGGGATTGGGCAGGGACAGGGCCAGCTCCCCCCCGAAGCGGATCGAGCTCTCGCCGGAGAAGCGGAGACCCGGCACCCGGTCCATGAAGCGGTCGAGCCACTCGAGCCGGGACTCGACGGAGCCGTTGAGCCCACCGAGGAGGGCCGACGCGGGCTCGGTGCCGAGCTGGGGCCGGGTGACCACCGTCCGCTCCGACTGGTAGAGACCCAGCACGTCCAGGCCGCCCATGGAGCCCAGGGCGGTGTGGGTCTGGATGCCGAAGACCTGGGTGGGCGACACCTGGAAGAGGGACCGCTGCTCCCACGAAGCGCGGATGGGCGCGTCGGGGGCCGTCGTGAACAGCGCCTCGGGCTCCAGTAGCACGACCTGGCCCACGTCGTAGTCGATGGTGTAGTCGATGCCCGCGACGAGGAGGCGGTCGCCCAGGAAGATCCGCTCACTCCCGTCCCGGATGCCCAGGGCTCCCAGCGAGAACGAGGAGATGACGCCCTCGCTGCGGAGCCGGTACGAGAGGCTCAGGCGGTAGAGACCCGCGTTGTCGCGTTCGAACGGGTCGCCCTCTTCGTAGATGCGCCGGTTCGCGTCCTCGCCGAGGATCGTGGCGGTCTCGTCGGCGCTCAGGCCCAGGTTCGGCAGCGGGGGCGGCGCCGCGAACGGCTGCAGCGTGGGGAACACCACGAACGTGCCCTGGACCGCACCCTGGTCGGCGAAGATCTCCCCGGCCGGGGAGTAGACGAACGACGGATCGAGGTCGTCCACGGGGGATTCCTGGTCCAGGCCGAAGAGCTGGAGGAAGGTCAGGTCCTCGCCGGAAGGCGTCCGCTTGAACGTCCGGCCGGCGGACCGCTCGCCCAGCGACACCACCATCTCGACCGAGTTGGGCTCCACGTCCCGCGAGCTGGACACCCGGTAGACCTGATGCATCTCGCGCTCCCACGTCGGACGCCCAGGCTGGTGGTTGGCCCCCGAGGCCTTCAGGAGCCGGAGTTCCGGCTGCCCGCCCTGGTTGTGGATGCGCTCGGGGTTGTAGTCGCCCACGGTGTCGCCCACCGCGGTGATGTACGTGACCGCCAGCATCTCGTCGCGGCGCAGGGGGCTCCGTAGCGCCACCCACAGGCCGCTGGGGTGGATGAAGTAGTCCACGCCCGGCTGCAGGTAGCGGAACCAGCCGGACTCCTCCACCCGGTCTCCATCGACCTCGGCCACCGCGTCGGCCTGGATGAAGCCCTCCACCTGCTGGCGGAGCACCGGATCGGCTTCGAACCGGTAGAGCTGGATGGGCTCCACACCGGGAGCCACCGACGGGGGCGCGGAGCCGGCGTCCAGGTCCAGGACGTCCACGTGCGGGTACCGGTCCAGAAGCGCCGGATCCAGGAGGAAGAAGAACTGGCCGCGGACGTAGTCGGCGTCGTCGAGCACCAGCGTGTCTTCCTGCACGAAGGCGCGCTGGTCGCCGAGGCCGGTCAGACGGAACTCGCGGCTGTTCAGATCTCCGCGCTGCTGCGCCCAGACGGCCTGGAAGTCCATGGGACCGAGCTGGCCCTCGGCCTGGAAGCCGAAGTTGCCCGCGGGGATCCCCTCGGTCAGGAACCGGGAGCGGGGCAGGTCGAACGTGACGTCGCCGACCTCCACCCGCCGCAGGATGTCGTCGTCGAGGCCCTGGTAGAAGATGTTGATCCGGTTGGCCGCGTCGAACTCCCGGGACTGGTCGAAGTCCACGTCCACCTGGACCCGGTCCGCGATGACGCCCGCCACCTGCACGCCGAAGCGCACGTCCGGGCTGAGCTGGGGGATCAACGTCGGATTGCAGCTCACGCGGAACTGCTCGTCGCAGGGGCGGAAGCGGGTCCAGTCGCCGCCGAGTTCCATGCGGCTCCGTACCCTCAGCGCCAGGTCCGCGTAGTCGGTGACGAACCGGGGCAGTTCGTCGCCCTCGGCGGCGTGGGCCGGTGCGACGACCGGCGGTTCGGGTGGGGCCGGAAGGAACAGGGCCGAGTCGCCGGGCAGCCCCCATTCCGCCGCCCGGGTCCGGAGCGCGGCCTCCAACGTGGCTCCCGGAGCGCCCAGGGTGGCCAGGCGGCCGGGCGCATCTCCGGCGACGACCGCCGACACCGCCGACACCGGCGCCAGCCGGAAGGCCGGGGACGTCGGGATGGGAATGCGCTTCAGCCCCAGGCGGAGCGCCGGCCCATCCGGTCCCGCGGCCAGCCCGGCCCGGACGGCGGCGGGAGGGAAGGAAAGGTCACGGAGGATGGTGTCCGCCGCCGCCTCCCACGCGGCAGGCGCCGTCGCGTCCGCCAGCCCGGAGTCCGCCGCCGGAAGCCACGCCCACGGCAGGGCGGGCGCCAGCAGCGCGACGAGGAGCAGGGGGCGGAGAGGCACGTCAGAAGGTCAGAGGCCGAACCGACGGGCCGTTCGGGGTGTACGCGACGCGTGACGCCGGCGATCGTTGCACACGTGCACGAAGGCCACGAACTCCACCCCGACAGGACCACGAGGAACGCCGACGATGCGGATGGGTGTGCTGACCCGGTACCTGGTGCGGATCCACCTCGGTCCGTTCCTGTTCTCCCTGACCGCGATCACCGGGCTCATCTTCCTGAACGCGGTGGCGCAGCGGATCGAGGGGCTGGTGGGCAAGGGCCTCTCCTGGCAGGTGATCGTCGAGTTCCTCTACCTCTCGCTGCCCCACACGATCGCCCTGTCACTGCCCATGTCGGTGCTGGTGGCGGTCCTCTATGCGTTCAGCGAACTCACCGGATCGAACGAGATCACGGCGATGTCGGCGGGGGGCGTACGGCCGCTCCGGATCATGATCCCCCTCCTGGGCATGGGCGCGGTGGCCACGGCCGCCATGCTCTTCTTCAACGACGCGATCCTGCCGGAAGCCAATCATCGCCTAAAGAACCTGTTGGTGGACATCGGTCGCAAGAGCCCGACGTTCGAACTCCGCGAGGGCGCGGTCAACGAGATCCGTACGGATGACGGGTTGGACACCTATTTCCTGACAGCCGCGCGCATCGATCCGGCCACGAACACGCTGGAAGACGTCCGCATCTTCGACGGGAACAACCCCATCCGGACCCGGACGACCTACGCCGACAGCGGCCAGATGGCGTTCAACGCCGCCCGTACCGACCTCTATCTGACCCTGTACGACGGCGAGGTGCACGAGGTACAGGGCGACCGCGAGGGCGGCTTCCAGCGGCTCTACTTCGCCAAGCAGGTCGTGCCGCTCCGGGGCGTGGGTGACGAACTCGACCGGCGCATGGGCGGAACCGATCGGGGCGACCGCGAGATGAGCTTCGCCATGCTGATCGAAAGCGGCGCCGGAAAGAGGGCCGAACTGGAGGAGCTGCGTGTGGCCAACGAGGAGCGGGCCCACGAGGCGCTTCGCCTGGCTCTGAACCGGCCCACCGACGCCGATTCGGCCATGGTCAACCAGTTCCGCGCCCAGGCCACACGGGGCGAGATCGCGACTCCGGGCGACGGCTCGTCGCTCCTGGCGCGGGACGCGGTGACCCAGCGCGTGGTCATCAACACCCGAACGAACGTGTCCCGGGCCGACGCCCTTCAGGAGCTCATCAACCGCTACACGGTGGAACTCCACAAGAAGTGGGCGATCGCGTTCGCGTGCATCATCTTCACGCTCATCGGCCCACCGCTGGCGCTACGCTTCCCGCGGGGCGGCGTGGGGCTGGTGGTGGCGGGCTCGACCGTGATCTTCGCGATCTACTGGATCGGCCTGATCGCCGGCGAGAGTCTGGCCGACCGGCAGGTGGCCGACCCGATGATCACGATGTGGCTGCCCAACCTCGTGTTCACGGCCGTGGGGCTGCTGCTCGTGGCCCGCATGGGACGGGCCGGAGGCACCGTCCGGGGCGGCGGCGGGGTGGCCGATCTGGCTGCCCGGATCGTGGACCGGTTCCAGCGTGGCGCCGGCCGTCGGGCCGAGTCGGCGGCGTAGGCGGGCGGCGTGCGCGTACTCGACCGTCTGGTGGCGCGGACCTTCCTGCGCCTGTTCCTGATCTTCCTGCTGGCGTCGCCGGCGCTCTTCGTGCTCGGGCATCTGACGGAGAACATCGACACGTACGTCGACCGCAGCCTGACGCTGGGGGAGATCGCCCGGTCCTATCTGTTCCGCCTGCCGCTCTACATCCAGTGGTCGTTCCCCATCGCCGCGCTGCTCGCGGCGGTGTTCACCGTCCACGGCATGACCGCCCATCGGGAGATCGTGGCCGCGAAGGCCGGGGGCGTGAGCTTCCACCGGGTCGTGGCGCCGGTGCTGGTGCTGGGGCTCCTGCTGACCGGCGTGGCCCTGGGCCTGTCCGAGGTCGTACCCCGGGGGAACCGGGTGGCGGCGGAGATCGTCCGCGACGAGGAGCCCGGCCGCTCGTGGCGGTCCGACTTCGTCTACGAGTCCGAGGACGGAACCACGTGGAAGATCGGGCGGCTCACGGCCGCCGACGGGCGCATGAGTCAGGTGACCCTGGAACGCCCCGCCGAGGGGCCGGCTTCGGGCGTCCACGTGCTGGCGGACGCCGCCGAGTGGGATTCGATCGCCGGTTGGACCTTCGCCCGGGGGTACGTCCGGCAGATGCGCGCCGACAGCACGAACCGGGCGTTCCAGTTCGAGCGGCTGCGCCTGGCCGGTCTGGAAGAGCGCCCCGAGGAGCTGCTGGAGCGGCCGCGGGACGCCGAGGAGATGACCTACTCCGAGATCACGCGGCAGGCCCGGATCATCGAACGCACCGGGGGCAACGCGCGGGAACTCCAGGTCAAGAAGGAGCAGAAGCTCTCGATCCCCGTGGCCACCCTGGTGGTGATCCTCCTGGGGATGCCCCTCGCCACGTCCAACAAGCGGGGCGGGACGGCCTACGGAGTCGGGATCTCCCTCGGCATCACCATGCTGTACTTCCTGCTCCTCCGCGTGGCCGGAGCGCTGGGCGAGGCCGGGGCGCTCTCCCCGCCGACGGCGGCCTGGATCCCCAACATCCTGTTCTTCGCGGCGGCCCTCGTGCTCATCGGGCGGGTCCGGACCTAGTCCGGAAGCGCCTTCACGAAGGCCGGGGTCAGGGTGCCCTCCATGACCTCCTCGACCGGGCCCCTCAACACGACATCGCGCTGGGTCGACACGTTCACGTGGAGCGTGCCGCCCTCCATGTCCACGGGCACCGCACCGGGCTCACGACCCCGGTGGACCGCCGCCACGGCCACCGCGCAGGCACTCGTGCCCGAGGCGGTGGTCGGCCCCACCCCCCGCTCCCAGATCAGGGCGCGACATCGTCCGTCCGGTGCCAGCGACGCGAACTGCACGTTGGCTCCGTTGCGGAGCCCTGCGTGGGTGGCCAGGTAGGGGCCCACGACAGCCAGCCGGTCGGAGTCCAGTTTCTCGGACCAGACCACCAGGTGCGGATTGCCCACGCTGACCGGCACCACCTCCAGAGGCTCACCGAGCGGGCCCAACAGCGTCCCGTCGGGGTCCAGCGCCGCCGGATCCAGACCCACGGCCTCGGCCCCGACCCGGGCGCGGCCCATGTCGACGGAGACGTGGTAGACGCCACCGGAGCGTCCGTGGACCGTCATACCCACGCGATCGCCTCCGACCTCGACCAGGAACGGTGTGTCCGTCACCCGCCCCGTGCGCCGCAGGTAGGAGGCCAGAACACGCAGGCCGTTGCCGGACCGCTCGAACTCCGAACCGTCCGGATTGAACATCCGGAGTCGCACGACGCTCTCGGCCGCCGGGGCCCCGAGCACCACGATCCCGTCGCCGCCGGCGCCTTCCCACCGGTGGCAGACCCGCGCCACGGCCGCCGCGGATGCCGTCCAGGCGTCGCCTTCCTCGAATACGAGGTAGTCGTTGCCGAGTCCGTGTGCCTTGTAGAAAGAGGCACCGAGCCGGGGCCGGCTCCGCGTCGTCCTCCGAACCGCCATCCAACGTCTCCGATCGACCGTTCAACGGCCGAAACCGCCATCGGTCCGGGGGGCCCTTCCGGCCCGCATTTCCGGGGGCACAAGTTCGCGGATGCGGACGGACGCGCCAAGGGAAACCCGGACGGCGCCCGGCCCGTAGGCGGGGAACGCAACCTTCCTCCGGTCGGCCCCGTCCAAGAACGCGACCGACAGAACCGATCGTGGATCACGATGAGGATGACCGATGAGCTACCGAGGGGTGGTGGGGACGACGCTGGTGGTGGGGTGGCTCGTGGCGGTTCCGGGCTCCGCGCAGGAGCCGGCCGCGCCCGGACCGACCGACGCGCGGGAAGGCGCCGTGGTGCGCGGATGCTGCACCGACGGGGCGCCGATCCTGGAGGCCACGTTCCTGACCGGTGAGATCGACGTGGACGGTCGGATGGACGAGGCGGCGTGGAGCCGCGCGTCCGTGGCGGCCGACTTCGTCCAGTTCCAGCCCGACGAGGGGGCGCCCCCCAGCCAGCGCACCGAGGCCCGGGTGCTCTACGGCCCCGACGCGCTGTACGTGTTCATGCGCGCCTTCGACTCGAGTCCCGACTCGATCGCCGGCCAGCTCACCCGCCGCGACCAGGACTCGTACTCGGACCTCCTGGGCGTGGTCGTGGACTCGTACTTCGATCGCCGCACGGCCTTCCACTTCGCCGTGAACCCCGTGGGTGTGAAGCACGACATCTACCGGTTCGACGACACCTCGGAGGACGCGGGGTGGGACGCGGTCTGGGACGTGGCCACCCTGCGGGACGCGGAGGGCTGGACCGCCGAGTTCCGGATCCCGTTCTCCCAACTCCGCTTCCGGGACCAGAGGGTCCAGACCTGGGGCATCAACTTCGTGCGGGACCTGGCGCGCCACGACGAGATGGCGGTCTGGGCCCCCACGTCGCCGCAGGAGTCGGCCATCGTGTCGCGGTTCGGTGAACTGCGGGGCCTGGAAGGCCTCCAGGCCCCGAACCGCCTGGAACTGGTGCCCTACACGCTGGCGGGGCTGGAGCGGGTCAAAGGCGATGCCCGCAATCCGTTCTACCGGAAGAACCAGACGCTGGGGGCCGTCGGGGCGGACCTGAAGTACGGCGTGACCAGCGATCTGACCCTCGACGTGACCCTCAACCCCGATTTCGGACAGGTCGAAGCCGACCCCGCCCAGGTCAACCTGTCGGCGTTCGAGACGTTCCTGCCGGAGCGCCGCCCGTTCTTCCTGGAAGGGGCCAGCATCTTCAACTTCGGCATCGCGCTGGGAGACGGCGACCAGGCGAACGAATCGCTCTTCTATTCCCGACGCATCGGTCGGGCGCCCCAGGGGCGGGCGGATCCCCGCGGCGGCTACGCCGATGCCGACGACCGGACCACGATCCTCGGTGCCTGGAAGCTCTCGGGGAAGACGGCGGGTGGGTGGTCCATCGGGGCCCTCCACGCCGTGACCGCGGAAGAGACGGCCCGGGTGGCGCCGGCCACCGGCGACCGCCTGGACGACTCCGTCGAGCCGTTCTCGAACTACGGGGTGCTCCGGCTCCAGAAGGACTTCCGCGAGGGTCGTTCGGCGCTGGGCTTCATCGGGACCCACGTGAACCGCGACAGGACGGTGGCCGACCAGCTGGGGCTGCGCTCCGGCGCCGTGGCCGGCGGGCTGGACTGGCGCCACCGCTTCGCGTCCGAGGCGTACCAGATCGAGGGCTACCTGCTCGGCTCCCACGTACGCGGCTCCACCGACGCGATCGGGACCACCCAGCGGTCGCCGCTGCGGTACTTCCAGCGACCCGACGCCGACCACGTGACGTTCGACCCCGAACGCACCTCGCTGTCCGGCGGCTCCGCGTTCCTCAGCGTGGGCAAGATCGCAGGCGAGCACTGGCGCTTCAGCACGGGCATCCACACCCGCACCCCGGGCTTCGAGGTGAACGACCTCGGCTACCAGCGGGACGCGGACTCCTGGTCGTCCTGGTTCTGGGTCGGGTACCAGCAGACCACGCCGCAGGGGCCGTTCCGGCGGTGGAACCTGAACACCAACGGATGGGTGGGCGGGAACTACGGGGGAGACCGGGGCGGCCTCGGGGGGAACGTCAACGGCAGCGTCCAGTTCAAGAACTTCTGGCACGCCTACGGAGGGCTGAACCGGGACGCCGGCGGCTATTCGGGACAGTTCCTCCGGGGCGGTCCGCTGTTCCGGCGCGAGGCCGGCACGAACTTCTGGAGCGGCTTCGGGACCGACTCGCGGAAGCCGGTGATGCTGAACCTGAACACGTGGGGCAACGTCCGGTCGGAAAGCGACTCGTGGAACGGGGGCCTGTCGCCCAACGTGCGCATCCGCCCGTCGGGGCGCGCCACGTTCAACGTCGGGGCGCAGGTCAGTCGCTTCGTGGACGACCGGCAGTGGGTCGGCCGTGTGGACCTCGATCAGCCCCACTACGTGTTCGGCCGCATCGATCAGACCACCGTGGGGCTGACGCTGCGCACGGACTACGCGTTCACGCCGACGCTGTCGCTGCAGCTCTACGCCCAGCCCTTCGTGAGCGCCGGGGCCTACTCGGAGTTCAAGCGGGTCGCGGACCCGGTGGCGGACGCCTACTCCGACCGGTTCGCGCTGCTCGGCGGCCAGGCCGGTCCGGACGGTACGGGACTCGACCTGGACGGAGACGGCGGGGTGGACGCCACCGTGGCGCCCGACTTCGAGTTCATGCAGTTCCGCTCCAACGCCGTGCTCCGGTGGGAGTACCTGCCCGGCTCGACCCTGTTCGTCGTGTGGTCGCAGGGTCGGAACCGCTACGGGTCCGAAGGCTCCTTCGCCCTGGACGACTTCCGGAGCCTGTTCGGCGCCCACCCGGACAACGTGTTCATGGTCAAGCTGACGTACTGGATGAGCCGTTAGACAACATCCTCCCGGGGAGGGTCTGAAGGCGATGATTCCGCGAGGACGGCGTCCACGCGGGAACCGCCCCCGTCTTGGAACCGTCGCGGCTCCGTTGTAGCTTCAAGCCACAATTCGATTCGGGCGATTTGCGGCATATTGCGGCCCGACCGACCCACGAGGTCGGCAAACGAGCTAAAACGCCATGCCCCGCCGCGCATCCTGTCGTAGCGGGGCTGTGGTTTAGGGGATTCCATGACGGTGACAGAGACGACGCAGCAAGCACGTGCCCGGCGTGCCACCCTCCTCCGGGACCACCTGGCGCGGCGCATCCTGGTCCTGGACGGCGCCATGGGTACGATGATCCAGTCGTACCGCCTCGGCGAGGACGACTACCGCGGCGACGTGTTCGCCGACCATCCGTCGCCGCTCCACGGAGCCAACGACGTCCTGGCCCTCACCCGGCCCGACGTGCTTCGCGAGATCCACACGAAGTACCTCGAGGCCGGGGCGGACATCCTCGAGACCAACACGTTCAACGCCACCAGCATCTCGATGGCGGACTACGGCCTCGAGAGCCACGTCCGGGCCATCAACGAGGCGTCGGCCCGGGTGGCCCGGGAAGCCGCCGACGCGGTGGAGGCCCGGGACCCCGGCCGCCCGCGGTGGGTGGCCGGCTCCATCGGACCCACCACCCGCAGCGCCTCGATCTCTCCGGATGTCGGGGATCCGGGCGCACGGAACGTCGACTTCGACACGCTCGTGGCGGCGTACGCCGAACAGGCCCACGCCCTCCTGGACGGGGGCGCCGACCTGCTGCTCGTCGAGACGGTGTTCGACACGCTGAACGCCAAGGCGGCGCTGTTCGCGCTCTCGGGCGTCCTGGCCGAGCGGGGCGAGGACGTGCCGGTGATGATCTCCGGAACCATCACCGACCAGAGTGGCCGCACGCTGTCCGGGCAGACCCCGGAGGCGTTCTACCACTCCATCCGCCACGGCGTGCAGCCCGGCCCCGGACGGGATCGGGGGTTGCTCAGCATCGGCCTGAACTGCGCCCTGGGCGTGGACCAGCTCCGGCCCTTCCTGGAGGAGTTGTCCGACGTCTGCGAGGTGCCGGTGTCCTGTCACCCCAACGCCGGACTGCCCAACGAGTTCGGCGAATACGACGACACGCCGGAGCACATGGCCGCCGTGGTCCGGGAGTTCGCCCAGGCCGGCTTCCTCAACATCGTGGGCGGATGCTGCGGCACCACGCCGGCCCACGTCACGGCCATGGCGGAAGCGGTGGCCGACCTGCGGCCACGGGCCCTGCCGGACCACCCCCCACGGACCCGCCTGTCGGGGCTCGAGCCGCTGAGCATCGACGAGGACTCGCTGTTCGTGAACGTGGGCGAACGCACGAACGTGACCGGCTCCAAGCGGTTCGCCCGACTGGTCAAGAACGACGACTACGAGACGGCCCTGGAGGTGGCGCTCCAACAGGTCCAGGGCGGCGCGCAGATCGTCGACGTCAACATGGACGAGGGGCTTCTGGACTCGGTGGCGGCCATGACCCGCTACCTCAACCTGCTGGCGTCCGAGCCGGACATCGCCCGCGTGCCGATCATGGTCGACTCGTCGGACTGGGCGGTGCTGGAGGCCGGCTTGAAGTGCCTGCAGGGCAAGGGCATCGTCAACTCGATCTCCCTGAAGGACGGCGAGGACGCCTTCCGGGAGAAGGCCCGCCTGGTGCGTCGCTACGGCGCCGCGGCCGTGGTCATGGCCTTCGACGAGGACGGCCAGGCGGACTCCCTCGAGCGGCGCGTGGCCATCTGCAGCCGCGCCTACCGGATCCTGGTCGACGAGGAGGGCTTCCCGCCCGAGGACATCGTCTTCGATCCGAACGTGTTCGCGGTGGCCACCGGCATCGCCGAGCACGAGCGGTACGCCATCGACTTCATCGAGGGCGTGCGCAGGGTGAAGGAGGTGTGCCCCTGGGTGCTGACCAGCGGCGGCATCAGCAACGTGTCGTTCTCCTTCCGGGGCAGCCCGGAGGTCCGCGAGGCCATGCACGCCGCGTTCCTCTACCACGCCATCGACGCGGGCCTGGACATGGGCATCGTCAACGCCGGCGCCCTGCCCGTGTACGACGAGATCCCGGACAGCCTGCTGGGGCCGGTCGAGGACGTGCTGTTCGCCCGCAAGCCGGACGCCACGGAGGCGCTGACGCGCATCGCCGAGGAACGGTCGGGGTCGACCGAGACCCGCCGGGAAGAGGACCTCGCCTGGCGCGACGCTCCGGTGCGGGAGCGTCTCGTCCACGCCCTGGTCAAGGGCATCGACGCCTTCGTGGAGGAGGACACCGAAGAGGCCCGGCAGCAGTCGGAGCGGGCCCTCCACGTCATCGAAGGTCCGCTCATGGACGGCATGAACGTGGTGGGCGACCTGTTCGGAAGCGGTCGCATGTTCCTGCCCCAGGTGGTCAAGAGCGCACGGGTCATGAAGCGGGCCGTGGCGTACCTGATCCCCTACCTCGAGGAGGAGAAGCTCGAGGGCGAGGCCGACGGCAAGGGCAAGATCCTGATGGCCACCGTGAAGGGCGACGTCCACGACATCGGCAAGAACATCGTGGGGGTCGTGCTCCAGTGTAACGGCTACGAAGTCGTGGACCTGGGCGTGATGGTGCCGGCGGAGCGGATCCTGGAGACGGCGCGCAAGGAGAACGTGGACGTGATCGGATTGTCGGGCCTGATCACGCCGTCGCTGGATCAGATGGTCCACGTGGCCCGGGAGATGGAGCGGCTGGACTTCGAGCTGCCGCTGCTGATCGGTGGGGCCACCACGTCCAAGGTCCACACCGCGGTGAAGGTGGAGCCCGTCTACCACGGACCCACCGTCCACGTGCTGGACGCCTCCCGGGCCGTGGGGGTCGTGGGCCGGCTCATGGACCGGGGCACCCGGGACGCCTACCTGGCCGAGCTCCGCGTGGAGTACCAGGGCGAGCGGGAGCGGCGGGCCCGGAGGGCCGACCGCAGCCCGCTGCTGGCGCTGGAAGAGGCCCGGGCGCGCCGCGTCGAGACGGACTGGTCCACCTACCGGCCGAAGACCCCGGAGGCACCGGGCATCCACGAGCTGAGCCCCGAGGTCGGGGCGCTCCGGGAGCTCATCGACTGGACGCCGTTCTTCCAGACGTGGGAGCTCCGGGGCAAGTACCCGGACATCCTCGACGACGACACCGTGGGCACCGAGGCCCGCTCCCTCCTGGCCGACGCCAACGCGCTCCTGGACCGGGTCGAGGCGGAGGGGCTTCTTGCGCCGAAGGCGGTCCTGGGGCTCTTCCCGGCGGCCTCCGACGGCGACGACGTGCACCTCTACGACGACGATCGCGCGACGTTGCGGGCCACCATCCACGGCCTCCGCCAGCAGTTCGGCAAGGAGGGGCGCGAGAACTACTGCCTCTCGGACTTCGTGGCACCCGAGGGGAGCGGTGTCGAGGACTGGGCCGGCGCCTTCGCCGTCACTGCCGGACGCGGGCTGGACGCGTACGTGGCGGAGCGGGAAGCCGCCCACGACGACTACCAGGCCATCCTGGCCCGGGCCGTGGCCGACCGTCTGGCGGAGGCCCTGGCCGAGTGGGCGCACCGTGAGGTGCGGACCCGCCTCTGGGGATACGCTCCCGACGAGTCGCTGGACAACGTCGCGCTGATCGAGGAGGCCTACCAGGGCATCCGTCCGGCGCCGGGCTATCCCGCCTGCCCCGACCACACCGAGAAGCGCATCCTCTTCGATCTGCTGGACGTGGAGGCCCGGATCGGCATCCACCTGACGGAGAGCTGCGCCATGGATCCGCCCCCGTCCGTCAGCGGGTGGTACTTCGCCCACCCGGGCGCCCGGTACTTCGGGGTCGGCCGGATCGGGCGCGACCAGGTCGAGGACTACGCCCGCCGCAAGGGCATGGACGTGGACGAGGTGGAGCGGTGGCTGGCCCCGACGCTGGGGTACGAGCCGGAGCCCGCCTCGTGAGGTCGCTCATCGACGACGGCCGCGTCCACGTCTTCGACGGCGCCATGGGTACGTTGCTCTACGGCCGGGGCGTGTTCGTCAACGTGTGCTACGACCAGCTGAACCTCGACCGGCCGGAACTGGTCCGGAGCATCCACGAGGAGTACGTGGCGGCGGGCGCGGAGATCCTGGAGACCAACACCTTCGGCGCCAATCCCGTGAAGCTCTCGTCGTTCGGGTTGGCCGAACGTACGGCCGAGATCAACCGGAAGGCGGTGGCGCTGGCCCGGGCCGCGGCGGGAGACCACGCGGTGGTGGCCGGCGCCATCGGCCCCCTGGGCATCCGCATCGAGCCGTGGGGACCCACCTCCCTCGACGAGGCCCAGGCCCACTTCGGCACCCAGATCGACGGGCTCCTCGAGGGCGGCGTGGACGGGTTCGTGCTGGAGACCTTCTCGGACCTCGCCGAACTGGAGTGCGCCGTGCGTGCCGTCCGGCAGCGCAGTCCGCTGCCCATCGTCGCGCAGATGACCGTCGGCCAGGACGGCACCACCTCGTACGGCACCGACGCACGCCAGATCCCGGGGTCCCTGGAGGCCCTGGGCGTGGACGTGGTGGGCCTCAACTGCTCCGTGGGGCCGTCGGTGATGCTCGACGCCCTGGAGGACATGGCGGAGGTGACCGGGCTGCCCCTGGTGGCCCAGCCCAACGCGGGCCTGCCCCGCACGGTGGGCGACCGGAAGATCTACCTGGCCAGCCCGGAGTACATGGCGCAGTACGCCCACCGCATGATCGAGGTGGGCGTGCGGTTCGTCGGGGGATGCTGCGGCACCACGCCCGAGCACGTCCGGGCGCTGCGCGACGCCGTGGCCTCCGTGCAGCCCCGCCACGCCAGCGTGACCGTGGCGCCGCCCCGGGCCGATCAGGCGCCGCCGCCCGACCCGGTGCCCCTGGAGCGGCGGTCCGCTCTGGGGCGCAAGCTGGCCCGGGGCGAGCGGGTGGCCACCGTGGAGATCGTCCCGCCCCACGGCTGGGACCGCGCGGCGGTGGTGGAGCCCGCCCGCCAGCTCCGGCTGGCCGGTGTGGACGCCATCACCATCGTGGCGTCACCCCGGGGTCAGAGCCGGATGGCCACGATCCCGGCGGCCCTGGTCGTGGAGCGGGAAGTGGGCCTCGAGACGGTGGTCCACTACACGTGCCGCGACCGCAACATGCCGGGCATGGTGAGCGACCTGCTCGGTGCGGCCGCCGCGGGCCTGCGCAACGTGCTCGTGGTCAGTGGCGACCCGCCGGCCACCGGGCCCTACCAGGACGCCACGGCCGTCTTCGACATCGACAGCATCGGCCTGACGAACGTGGTCAGCGGCCTGAATCGCGGGCGGGACCCCGGAGGCAACCCGGTCGGGGCGCCCACCGAGTTCGTCGTCGGCGTGGCCCTGAACCAGGGTGCGGTGGACCAGGAGCGGGAGGCGGGACGCTTCGCGTGGAAGGTGGAGGCCGGGGCCGACTTCGCTGTGTCCCAGCCGGTGTTCGACGCCGACGCCCTCGAGGCGTTCCTCGAACGGACGGCCGCCACACCGCTTCCCGTCGTGGCGGGCATCTGGCCCTTCCTCAACGCCCGCAACGCCGAATTCCTGGCCAACGAGGTTCCCGGAGTCGTGGTTCCGTCCGCGCTGGTCGACCGCATGCGGGCAGCCGAGGAGTCCGGGCCCGAGGCCGCCGTGAGCGAGGGGGTCGCGATCGCGCTCGAGATGATCGAAGCCGTCACGCCCCTCGTGGCGGGCTTCCACCTGGGAGCCCCGGCCGGGCGGGTGGACCTGGCCCTGCGGGTGCTGCGGGAGAGCGGCGTGAGGACCACGGCCTGAGGCACCCCGGCGCGTCCGAGGAACCCCGGTGACCCGCGGCGGTACCGGAAGCGCCCCCTCCCCCCTGCACCGAGCCGCCATGAGCCCCGCCGACGAGATCCGGGAGTTGTACGCCTACAACCGCTGGGCCAACGCCCGGATGCTGGACGCCGTCGCGCCCCTGTCGCACGTCGAGTACGCCCGGGACGTGGGCGGGAGCTTCGGGTCCGTCCGGGACACGTTGGCCCACATGCTGGGTGCGGAATGGGTCTGGCTGAGCCGGTGGCAGGGGTCGTCGCCCATGGGCTTCCCGAAGTGGGACACCTCGTCGCTGGCGCTGCTCCGGGAACGCTGGCGCCAGGTGGAGGCCGACCAGACGGCCTACATGAAGAGGCTGCGCGACGAGGACCTGGTGGGGACCGTGACCTACCGCAACACGGCGGGCACGGAGTTCAGCAACGAACTCCGCCACCTGCTCCGGCATGTGGCCAACCACGCGACCTACCACCGCGGCCAGGTGACCTCGATGTTGCGCGCGTTGGGACACGAGCCGGTGGCCACCGACATGATCGTGTGGCACCGCGAGGGCGCGCCGGGGGCCTGACGCCGAGGCCGTCAGACCTCGTGGAGGATGCGTCGTAGCCGCCGGCCCGCCCCGCGGTTGCTCAGGTTGCTGACGTAGATCTTCTCGGCGCCCACGGCCCGTAGTTCGCGGATCGTGCGGGCGCAGATGGCCTCCGCGTCCGACGACTCGAAGTCGCGGGTCAGGGCTTCGGCGGGGACCGGAAAGAACCGGTTCAGCGTGTCCAGGGTCCGGGGATTGGCCGACCGGTAGAAGAACACACCGAACACCAGGGGCGTGTCCAACCCGCTCCGTGCGTGTCCCTCGAGCAGATCCTCCACGGCCTCCAGGCTGTGGTGGGAGACGATCTGCGTCAGCGCGAAGTCCGCGTGGGCGTCGGGCGCCTCAAGGAATCCGAGCTGCTGGCGGGCGCTCTTGTGGGGGTTGGCCCAACCCCCCAGGGAGATGCCCGGTACGCGGTCCCGGATCATCCCCCGGAGTTCGTTGGCGTGATCCACGCAGCGGGGCGGACCCACGTCCCGGTCGCCGCCCAGCACGGTCATGGCGTCGAACCCCTGCGACGCGGCCCGGTCGGCGAACAGGAGGCAGTAGTCCAGCGAGTGCTTGCACGTGAGGATGGGCACGATGCGACGGAGGTCCACCTCGTCGCCCACGTTGCCCCCGACGTGCGCCAGGTTCTCCTCTTCCCGATCGCCCACCGCGTTGTCCGTCAGGAAGACGAACAGGTCGTCGCTGGTCAGGCGTCGCAGGGAATGGTGCAGGTCGATCCACGCCTCCATGCCCCCGGCCGGCCCGAGGTCGCTGGGCGGCGGACGCAGCTCCACGGTCACCAGGGGTCCCGGGCGCCGGAGGTGCTCCATCAGGAGCGATCCGGTGCGGGTGCCGGGCGCGCTCATCGGGCGCCCCCCGCCACCAGGGCCTCCATGGCGTCGGCACCGCCCGGCAGGTCACCGGTCAGGTTCTCCGGGCCGTCGGCGGTGACCAGCAGGTCGTCTTCGATGCGGATGCCCATGCCTGCGAATCGGGCTGCGCCCCCGTCGGCCCCGGTCGGCACGTAGAGGCCGGGTTCGACGGTCAGCACCATGCCGGGCTCCAGGACTCGGGACGATCCGTCCCGGGCGTAGTCGCCGGGATCGTGGACGTCCAGACCCAACCAGTGCGACGTGTTGTGGGGGAAGAAGGCCTTGTACGCCTCGCTCTCGATGAGGGTGTCGGGTGAGCCCGTCAGGACCCCGAGCTCGACGAGTCCCTCCACGAGCACGGCGACGGCCGCGT
Organism: Longimicrobiales bacterium; assembly: GCA_040216925.1. GTDB lineage: Bacteria > Gemmatimonadota > Gemmatimonadetes > Longimicrobiales > Gaopeijiaceae > JAJCZZ01. The sequence goes on along the minus strand of JAVJOF010000016.1, from coordinate 175,493 downwards.
CGTGGACCGACCCGACGGTGGCACCCGGCACCGCCGCCGCCACCCCGGCCGCCCGGGCGGCATCGACCAGGTCGTGGAGGGCGCGCTGCTCGGCCGTGAAGCGCCCCGATGCCGGGGCGGTACGGGTCACGTCTCCATGGTATAGCCCGACCTCCGCACCCGCGTCCATGAGCACCAGGTCGCCTTCCGCCACCGTGGCGGAGTTGCTCACGTAGTGGAGGACACAGGCGTTGGCGCCGGCCCCCACGATGGTCTCGAAGCCCGGTCCGGACGCACCGGCCGCCCGGAACGTCCCGTCGATGCGGGCCTGGACGGCCCACTCGCCCAGGCCGGGTGCCAGAGCCGCCAGCCCCTGGCGGTGCCCTTCCACGGTCACCGCCGCCGCCTCCCGGAGCGCCCGGATCTCCCAGGCGTCCTTGATCAACCGCATCTCGTCGAGGATCTGGCCGGGGTCCACCACGGCACGGGGCCCCGTGCCGTGGCGCTGCCCCCGGGCCCGGGCCGCGACCAGGGCCGCGATCACGAGGCGCTCCAGCTCGGTCCCCGCCCCCAGCCGCGCGTGGATCCGGCGTGCCGAAGCGAGCAGGCCGGGAAGGCGCGCGTCCAGCTCCGACGCGGGCCACGCGTGGTCGGCGCCGTGGCGTTCCCGGGCCTCGTCGGGCCCCATCCGCCGCCCGCTCCAGAGCTCCCGGGTCTCGTCCCGCTCCGGGACGAACAGGGTCAGGTCCGGTTCCGACCCGCCGGACAACACGGCGACCACGTCCGGGTCGGTGCACCCCGTCAGGTAGTAGAGCTCGGAGTCGGCCCGGTAGGGGTACTCGGTGTCCCGTGAGCGGAGGCGGACCGGGGCGGCCCCCAGCACCATCACGTCGCCGTCCAGCGCCGCGTGGACACGGCGGCGGCGGGCGGCGAAATCCGGGGCGGAAGGGGGCGCTTCGGTGGGTTGGCGGGTCATGGTGCGGAAGGTAGCGAACGGCGCCGGCGCACGGCACCCGTGCGGGGTGCCTTCCAGAAGAACGGGCGCACCGGCCGACGCCCTACCGGCCCCGGCCCTTCCCCGCCTAGCTTGCGGCATGAACCGGCGGATCTCCCTCACGGCCCTGGCGGCCCTGCTCGTGGCCACTCCGGCCCCGGCCCAGGTGGTCCGTGGGGTCGTTCTGGAGGAGCTCGGACAGGCACCCATCGAGGGAGCCATGGTCCTGCTGCTGGGACCCGGGGGCGAGACGGTGCGACGGGTGCTCACCGACGCGGCCGGCGGCTTCCTGCTGAAGGCGCCCACCGTGGGTGCCTACCGCCTGCGGGTGGACCGGATCGGCTTCGAGAGCGTGACCACCGACCCCGTCCACGTGCCCGAAGACGGCACCTTCGAGCAGGTCCTCGTACCGATCCGCGCCGTACTCCTGCGTGGACTCGACGTGGAGGGGGCCCGGCGCTGCGAGGTGCGGCCCGAGGAGGGTCAGGCCACCGCCCGGGTGTGGGAGGAGGTCCGCAAGGCGCTCCAGGCCGCGGCGTGGACCACGGAATCCGGGGTGTACCGGTACACCCTGATGCGCGTCGAGCGCCTTCTGGACCGCGACGGCGAGGACATCCTCGAGGAGCAGCGGAGCTTCATCGACGGGCGGGGCCAGGCCCCCTACGTCAGCCTCCCGCCCCGGGAACTCATCGACGACGGGTTCGTCCAGGCCGGGTCCGACGGCGGCACGACGTACTACGCCCCCGACGCCGAGGCCTTCCTTTCCGATCCGTTCCTGGACACCCACTGCATGAGGTTGACCCGAAGTGCGGACGGCCTGCTAGGCCTCGCCTTCGAGCCGGTGGCGGGGCGTCGCGTCCCCGATATCGAAGGGGTCCTCTGGCTGGACCCGGAAACCGCGACGCTCCGGACGCTCAAGTTCCGGTACGTCCACCTGGCCGATTCCCGCGTCATCGGCGAGCCCGGCGGCGAGGTGGTGTTCGGGCGGCTGGCCGATGGCACCTGGATCGTCCGGGCCTGGAGCATCCGCATGCCCGTCCTCGAGCGGGTGGGCCGTGTCCAGCGGGTCCGCAGGGTGGCCTACCGGCAGGAAGGAGGCATCGTCTGGCGGGTGGTGGATCGCGACGGGGCCATGGTGGTCGAGGCCACGACCGCCACCGTGGGCGGCTCGGTGGTGGATTCGTCGGGCGTGGCACCGCTGGCGGGTGCGGCGGTCCGCTCCGTCGGGACCGGCGAGCGCACGTGGACCGGCGAGGACGGCGGCTACCTCCTGGCGGGCCTCCCCGCCGGAGACCTTCTGCTGGCCGTGGACCACCCGTCGCTGGATACGCTGGGCCTGGCCGGGCCTCCTGCCACGGTCACGGCCCCGGAGGGCGAAGTGACCACGGCCCGGCTGTCCCTGGTGTCGGTGGCTGAGGCCGCAGCCTGGTCGTGCGGACGCGAGGCCCCGGTGTCCGGCACCACCACCGTGGTGGGGCGCGTGCGCGCGGCGGACGGACCCGCGACGGGTGCCCGCGTCCGCGTCTCGTGGCTGGGCGAGCGCCCGTTCCAGCCGGTGGCGTGGTCCGAGCCACGGGAGCCCGGGTCCGCCACCGGCGCGACCTGGGAGGTGGGCCAGGACGACGGCGTGACCTGGCTGGAAACGATCCTCGGCCAACGCGGTACCTTCCTTCTCTGCGACGTACCCGTTCCCGGCCAGCTCCGGGTGCGGGTCACACCGGCGGACGGGGGCGAGGCCACCGTCCGCACCGTCACGGTGGTGCCGGGTGCTCCCGTGACACCCTTCCGACTGACCCTGACGGCCCGCGGACCCGCGGGCGCCGGACCCTGAACGAGAGGACGCACGTGACGAACCGGACCACGACGACGAAGGCCCTGGCCATGGCGGCCCTCCTCCTGCCCGCGACGACCGCGGCACAGGAACCGGCTTCCTGGGGTGCGGACCTCCGGTTCCACACCTTCTCGATCGCCGCGGTGGACCCCGACACCGGCGAGTCGGGCGTGGCCGTGACCACGCGCGTGGCCTGTGTCGGCAACGGTGTGCCGTGGGTCCGGGCCGGCGTCGGTGCCGTGGCCACGCAGGCCTCCACGCGCGTCGAGTACGGCCACGAACTCCTCGACCTCCTCGAGCAGGGTGTGGCGCCCTCCGACGCCCTGGCCGGGCTCGTGGCCGCGGACGAGGGGTCGGCCCGCCGTCAGGTGGGCGTGGTGGCCCTCGACGGGCGGTCCGCGCAGCACACGGGCTCGGGTGCCTCGGCCTGGGCCGGGCACCGCTCGGGACCCTACTACGCCACCCAGGGCAACCTCCTGGTCGGACCGGAGGTCGTGGACGCGGTGGCCGCATCGTTCGAGGCCACGCAGGGCTCGGGCCGTCATCTTGCCGACCGGCTCATCGAGGCGTTGGCGGCCGGGCAGGCCGCCGGCGGCGACGCCCGGAAGGGCCGCATGCAGTCCGCGGCGGTCGTCGTGGCGGACCCGCGGGAGGGCATGTCCCGCCGGCCGGACGGGCAAACCGCGCACATCAACGTGTGCGAACACGAGACCCCGGTCGGGGAACTCCGGCGGATCTACGACACGGTGTCCCAGACGCTGGGGTACCGGGAGCTGTCGCAGGACACCGGAGGCGATGTCTGGCAGCTCAAGGTGATCCTCCACGCCCTCGGCTACTACCGGTCGGACCAGGCGGAGCTCGAGCGGGACGACGACGCCTCGCTCTACACGGCCGAGGCCGTGGCGGCCGTGGACCGGTTCCGCGCCGAACACGGGCTGTCCACACCCGATGTCGGCTCGCCACCCGGACTGGTCGATGCGGCCACGGTCGACCGCCTCTGGCAGGAACTCGAGGCGGCCGGGCTGGCCGACGATGTCCGTGCCCGGCTCCTCGACGTGACCCGGGTCCGCCGATGAACGCCTCGACCGCGCGTTTCCGGCTCCTTCTCGTACTCGGCGCCCTGACCGTGACCCCGGCTGCCTCCCTCGGACAGGAGCGCCCGGATTCGGTGGTGCGGCTCGAGCCTCTGACGGTCCGGGTGCTCCGGACCTCGGTGGGCCAGGGGCTGCCGTTCCCGGTGTCGGTCGCCTCGGGCGACGAGCTGACCCGCGCCCGGGGCGGCGCCTACCTGGAGGAGGCCCTCCAGGCCCTCCCGGGCGTTCAGGTGCAGAACCGCTTCAACCTGGCCGCCGGCGAACGGCTGGCCATCCGGGGCTTCGGCGCCCGGGCCCAGTTCGGCATCCGGGGCGTGCGGGTGCTGGTGGACGGCATTCCCGCCACCCTCGCCGACGGACAGACCGCCCTGGATCACCTGGACCCGTCGGCCATCGGCCGTGTGGAGATGCTCCGGGGACCGGGCGGCGCGCTCTACGGCAACGCCGCCGGAGGCGTCCTGCACTTCCAGACCCGACCGCCCAGCGAGGGCCTCGAGGTGGGCGTCGAATCCGCCGGCGGCTCCTTCGGCCTGACCACCGTGCGCGCTTCGGTGAGCGACGGGCGCGGCGACACCGGCTACCGGGCCTCGGTGTCCCGATACACGTTCGACGGCTACCGCCCCGACCCCGTGGCCGGAGACGGCAGCGTGTTCGGCGACCAGTCCCGGACGGTGGTCAACGCGGTCCTGCAGACCCCCTTGGCCCGCGGCACCCTGACGCTGTCGGCCAACGCCATGGACATGGCCGGCGACAACCCCGGCTCGCTGTCGACCGCGTTGCAGGAAACCGATCGCCTGCAGGCGTTCCGCTTCAACGTGATCCAGCGCACCCGCGAGGACATCCGCCAGGGCCAGATCGGCGTATCCTGGGCGGGCGCCGTGGGATCCCTGGAGGGCGAGGCCGCGGCCTGGGGCATCCGCCGGGACTTCGAGGGCGCGATCCCCCCGGCCATCGTGGGCTTCGACCGGAACGCCGGAGGCGTCCGCGCCCTGGTCCGGGGCAGCCGGGGCACCCAGGCCGCGACGCTGACCGTGTCCGGAGGCGTCGAAGCGGAGTTCCAGAGCGACGATCGACAGAACTGGGCGAACGAGCGTGGCGAGCGGGGACCGCTGGACCTCGATCAGGACGAGTCGGTCCGGGGCACGGCCGTGTTCGGCCAGGCCCGCCTCGACCTCCACGCCCGCGTAGGCCTCCTGGCCGCGGTCCGGTACGATCGGTTCCGGTTCGCAGCCGACGACCGCTTCCTGAGCGACGGGGCCGACGACTCGGGCGAACGCATCCTCGACGCCGTCAGTCCGTCGTTCGGCGTGGTGGTGGAGGCCGGCGACGGAGTGGAGCTGTTCGGCTCCTGGGCGTCGTTCTTCGAGACGCCGACCACCACCGAGCTGACGAACCGGCCCGAGGGCGCCGGGGGCTTCAACCCGTCGCTCGAACCCACCCGCGGCCGCACCCTGGAGGCCGGGGTCCGCGCCCGCATCGACCGCCGGCTGGCCCTGGAGGGCACCCTCTTCCGGACCGATCTCGAAGACGAGCTGGTGGCGTTCGAAGTCCCTGCGACGCCGGGTCGGACCTTCTTCCGCAACGCCGGCGAGTCGCGCCACACGGGGTGGGAGATGGCGCTGGACGGCCGCCCAGTTCCGGCCTGGGCCCTCCGGGCGGCCTACACCCGGGTGAACGGCCGGTACGAGACGTACACCGTGGACGGCGAGGACTTCTCCGGAAACCGGATCCCCGGATTGGCGCCGTACCGCATTGACGGTCGCATCGCGTGGGAGCCCCGGGGCGGCTTCGTGGAGCTCCGCGGTCTCTACCAGGACGCGCTGCCCGTGGACGACGCCAACACGGCCTCGTCGCCGGGCTATTTCCTGGCCGATGTCCGGGCCGGACTCGAGGGGTACCGGGCGGGCCGGGTCGCGCTGGCACCGTGGGTGGCCGTGGCCAACGCCCTGGACCGCACCTACAACACGGCGGTGGTGGTGAACGCCTTCGGTGGCCGGTTCTACGAGCCGGGGCCGGGGCGGACCTTCCGGCTGGGCATGGCCGTCACCTGGGGCAGCCGCTGACACCCCGGGTCAGGGCCAGGGCGTTGACCACGGCCCGCTCTCCGGTCTCGTCGGACGGACGGTTCACGGTCCGCCCCCGGACCACCATGACCGTCGACCCGCCCCCGTCCAGGTTGAGGGCCTCCGAGGCGCCCAGGGCCTCCAGGAGGGTCGCGAGTTCGGGGAGCGACATGCCCACGGAGTAGGGGGCCTGGCGGCCGTCGACCACCACCAGCCAGAGGCGGCTGGTGGCCGGGTCGTAGGCGACGGCGGTCCGGGGATGCCGCGAGGCTGCGAACGACGGCCGCTCCTCCACCCCGAGGTCGCCCACGCGCACCCCGGCGTCCAGGAGTTCGGGAAAGCCGCCCACCGCCTCGGTGGATCCGTCGCCTCCCTCCAGCGCCACGGGCCACCCGCCGAACAGGGTGTCCCCGACCACCCGGGGCAGCCCCATCCACGGCTCCGAACGCGGGCGCCACGCCACCGTGGGCCGACCCCGCGCCGCGGTCACCCTCCCGTCAACGACTTCGGTGCCCAGGGCCGTACCCTCGGGCGTGAAGAAGTCCGCGTTGACCGCGGCCAGCGCGCCGCCGGCCCGGGCCACCATGGAGCTGACCACCTCGTGCCCCCGCCCTCCCCCCTCCCGCTCCGCCGCCTGGAGCGCCTGGAGTTCCAGGTCGCACCGCCGGAAGTCCGCCTCCACTACGTGGATGGCCCAGGGGCCCTCCGCCGACCAAAGGTAGTGATGCCGGACCCCCGCTCCGACGCGGGCACTCCGGACCGTGTCGGGCTGCAGGAGCGCCTGGACCGCCGCCGGCAGGGAGGTGTCCAGCGCCGGGGGCGTGTCGGGAGGGGCACAGGCGCCCCCCAACGCCGCCAGGGTGGCCACGACCCACGCCCGCCTCGCCCCGTGGACCGTACCGTGGCGCCCCCCTATACTCCGGCCACCATGCGCCCCGATCTCCGACCTCCCACGCCGCGTTTCCGCCCGCCTCTGGCCCGCGCGGTCCTGGCCTCCGCGCTCCTGCTCGCTGGCGTCGCGGTGCCCGCGGCGGCCCAGGGCCCCCGTACCGGAGACGGCGTCCGGGCAGGTGTGACCTTCGGCGGCATCAGCACGGTCGGCGTGACCGTCGAGTACTTCCGGGACTCCCGGAGCATGGAACTGGCCGTGGGCACGTGGACGTTCCGCGACCTGAGCGCGGCCCTGGCCTTCAAGCAGTACTTCGGCGCGGCGGCCCTCAAACCGTACGTCGGCGCGGGGCTCTGGCTGGTGGGCGCGGCCCCCGCGAACGAGGCGGAGCGCATCGGCCTGGCCGGGGTCCTCCACTTCCCCGTGGGCGTGGACTGGCGGGTGGTGGACGACCACTACGCGGGGCTGGCCGTCAACGTGAACCGCGGTCTCTTCGTGCGACGCTCCGACCCCGAAGACGATCTGCCGCTGAACGACCGGCTGATCCCCCTTCCCGGCGCCTACTACCGCTGGGGCCGCTGAGGCCGCCCCGCACTCCCCACCGGCTACCATTCGTCCGGGTCCTCCCAGCTCTCGGACCAGAAGCGCCGCTCCTCGTCGTCGATCTCGCGCAGGTCCAGGGGTTCGTCCTCGTCGGTGGCCAGACGGCCGGTACTCAGGATGGCCCGGATGGCGTCGTCGTCCACCCGGGGGGCCGGCTGCTCCATGCCCCGGCGCAACCGGGCGCGCAGGCTGACGCCCGCCGCCACCAGGAGCGCCAACAGGCCCGCCCAGAACAGGAGCCAGAACACGGAGAGCACGGTCCGGTGATTCCCTAGTCGACCGGGGTCATCCCCACGTACTTCAGGCCGCTCCCGGTGTTGAAGACGACGACCTCCTCGTCTTCGGAGAGCAGCCCCTTGTGCAGGAGCTGTGGGACGGCGGCCACCACGGCGCCGCCTTCCGGGGCCGCGAAGATGCCGGTATCGGCCCCGAGGTGCTCGACCCAGGCCTTCATCACGTGGTCCGGGATGGCCACGGCACCCCCGTTCGATTCGCGCAGGGCGCGCAGGACCAGGAAGTCGCCCACGGCCGCGGGAACGCGCAGGCCCGACGCGTAGGTGGCGGCGCCTTCCCACATCTCGGCGCTCTCCTTCCCTTCCTCCCAGGCCCGCACCATGGGGGCACACCCAGCGGCCTGCACCGTGAACATCTTCGGGCGCTCCGACCCGATCCAGCCCAGGGCCTCCATCTCGTCGAAGGCCTTCCACATCCCGATCAGGCCCGTGCCGCCGCCGGTGGGATAGATGATGGCGTCGGGAAGCCGTCCACCGAGCTGCTCGAAGAGCTCGTACCCCATCGTCTTCTTCCCCTCCACGCGGTAGGGCTCCTTCAGCGTCGAGAGGTCCCACCACCCCTTCTCCTCGACCCCACGCTTGACCACGCGGCCGCAGTCGGTGATCAGGCCGTCCAGCAGTTGGACGTCGGCGCCGAGTGCGAACATCTCCTGGAGGATGGGCTCCGGGGTGTCCTTCGGCACCACGACGTGGACGGGCATCCCGGCAGCCGCGCCGTAGGCCGCGGCGGCGCTGCCGGCGTTCCCCGCGGACGGGAGGGCCAGCTCCTTCGCGCCGAGCTCCTTGGCCCGCGACACCGCCATGCACAGCCCCCGGTCCTTGAAGCTCCCGGTGGGGTTCACGCCCTCGTTCTTGACCAGCAGCCGGCGGATGCCGAGGCGCTCCGCCGTGCGCGGCGCGTCCTGGAGCGGCGTCCACCCCTCGCCGAGCGTGACCTGGAAGGCGGGATCACGCACCGGAAGGACTTCGGCGTACCGCCAGAGGTCCGCTCGCCGGGACCGCATGGCGTCGGGGGCGAACCGGCCCTTGAGGGCCGCCAGGTCGTAGCGGGCGAACAGGGGTTTCCCCGCCGGAGAGAGCCCCATCAGCGTCTCGCTGTCGAAGCGCTCTCCGGTTGCGGTGCATTCCAGGTGGGTGGCCCCGGGGCGTCGTGCGTCGTCGGTCATTCTTCCTCACTCTCGGGTGGAACGGATGGATCGGTCAGGGGATGCGGCAGTGTGGCGACGAGGCGGATGCCCGCGAACAGGCACGCCGCCGCGACGGGGGCCAGCCAGAGAGGCGGCGGAGCCTCCGGATCCGCGAACGTCTCGCGGAGTGCCGGTACCGACGCCAGGACCACGATGAGTCCGTTGTTGACCCCATGCATGAGAACCCCGGTCCACAGGGATCGGGTCCGCCACACGACCCAGGTGAGCACGATACCCAGCCAGGCCGTGGGAAGAAAACGGATGGCGGTTTCGAACGACAGGTGGAAGGCGCCGAAGACCGCTCCGTTGAGGAGGATGAAGCGGACGGGCGACAGTCGGCGCGTGCCGCCCAGGAGCACGCCCCGGAAGACCACCTCCTCGCAGATCGCCGGGGTCAGGGCCAGGAGCAGGAGGAGCCACGCCAACCGACCGGGCGTGTCGGCGGTGACCAGATCCTCGAGTCCCTCGAGCACGTCCCAGGGGATGGGGAGGAAGAAGGTCTGCAGCCATCCGATGCCCCACGCCACCGGGGCGGCGCCGGCGGCCACGAGCAGCGCTCCGGCCAGAGCCCGGGGCGGGGGGCGGCGGAGCTGGAGGGTGGCCCGGACGTCGAAACGGCCCAGGACCACGAACGCCACCGCCGGCAGGAACAGAAGCAGCCACTCGGCCGCCAGGAGGCCGGACTCGCCGAGCCGCAACTGGAGGGCGATCCCGGCCCAGAAGAACAGCACCGCCACCCCGGCCACGAACAGGAGGGCCGCGTCGGCGGACGGGACGCGGCCCCGCCGGGCCCCGGTGCGGAACCGTTCCCACCAGCTCTCCCCGGTCTCCGAGCCGTCGTCGGACCCGCCGAACAGGACGCGTTCGTTGCCGAAGGCGGCCGCCGCGAAGGCCAGCGCCGCGGAGGCGTACACGACCGTCGACGCCACCACGAGCGCCGCCAGCCCCCACTGGGCGTCGCCGGTCATCAGGTCCCGGAACAGGAGCGCCACGCCGGCCACCGGCGTCACCGCCAGGAGCGGCCCGAAGTCGATGCCCGGGAACACCGGCAGCATGGCGGGGATCAGGACCACCATGTAGACCGGGGTCAGGGCGTTCTGGGCCTCCTTGAAGGAGGACGAACGCACCGCGATGCCCAGGAAGAGCGCGCCGAACAGCACGGCCAGGGGCACCAGGGTCAGGAAGATCACGAGCACCGAGCCCAACGGGATCGAGACTTCCAGCCCGAGGGCCTGGGTCAACTGGAGCATCCCGGTCTGGAACGTCAGGATCATGCTGCCGAGGTTGAGCCCCGCCGCCACGACGCCGATGAGGGCCACGGTCACGAACTTCCCGGCCACCACCGCCCGGGGAGGCACCGGAGCCGTCAGGAGCGTTTCCAGGGTGCCCCGTTCCTTCTCGCCCGCCGCCAGATCGATGGCCGGGTAGAACGCCCCCAGCAGCGTGATGACCACCAGGAGCAGGGGCAGGATGCGCCCCAGGGTGTAGCCGCCCACGTCCCGGGGCAGGGCCACCGAAGAGTCGGACACCGCCACCGGCCGCGCGAAGTCCGGCGGCAGGCCCCGGGCGTCCAGGCGCCGGCTCAGGAGCGTGTCCCGCCAGTCGTCGAGGGCTGCGGAGAGCTCCCGGCGGGCTCTGCCCGACCGATCCGACGCGCCGTCGTAGAGCACCTGGACCGAGCGTGTCCCGTCGGCCGCGGACGGTGGGCCGAGGACGGCCACGACCCCCACGGAGTCGCCGCGCAGGGCCGCCACCGGGTCGGCCGGGGTCGGGACCACGCGCAGACCCTCCCGGGCCGCGAGGATCTCCTCGAGTTCCGGCGGCGCGTCGCCGACCACTCCCACCGTGGCCGCCTCGGCCTCGATCCGTCGCATGCCGAACAGGAGGAGCTGCTCGCTCACGATCAGGATCACGGGATAGAGCAGGACGGGCACGACGATCATGACCAGCAGCGTGCGCTTGTCCCGGAGGGTTTCCCGGAGTTCCTTCATCAGGACGATCCGCCACGGGCTCACGGCGCGCCCTCCACGAGGTCCAGGAACGCCCGGGCCAGGTTCGGCGCGCCCGTCCGCTCCAGGATCTCGGCCACGGTCCCTTCCGCCACCAGACGCCCCGAGGCCAGGACCCCGACCCGATCCGCCAGGAGCGACACCTCCTCCATCTGGTGCGTCGAGAAGAGCACCGCCTTCCCCCGCTCCCGCTCCCGGAGGATGAAGTCGTAGATGGTGCGTCCGCTGAGGACGTCCAGGCCCAGGGTCGGCTCGTCGAGGATGAGCGCCGGCGGGTCGTGGACCAGGGCCCGGGCCAGCGACACCCGCTGGCGTTGTCCGGTGGACAGCGTGCCGCAGTGCCGGTGGGCGAAGTCGGCCAGGCCGAAGAGGTCCACCAACCCGTCCAGCCGCTCCTCGAGGCGGGCGCCCTCCAGACCGTGCAGCCGGCCGAAGTAGGCCACCAGCTCCCGGGCGGTCAGGCGCTCGTATAGCCCCATGGATGCCGCGAGGAAGGCGATGCGCCGGCGGACCTCGAGCGGGTGGGTCGCCGCGTCCGCTCCGCCCACCGACACCGATCCGGCCGAGGGCGCGAGCAGCGTGGCCAGGCATCGCAGTGCCGTGGTCTTGCCCGCTCCGTTCGGTCCGAGGAGCGCGTACACCTCTCCCGGGCGCACCTCGAGGGACAGGTCCCGCACGGCCGTGAGGGCGCCGTACCGTTTGGTCAGGCCCTGGAAGCGGATCATTCGCGAGGAGCGGGCGGTAGTCGGGAGCGGAGGGGTGGGCGAAACCGGCCCCGACCTGGGGGGCCCTCCGGGGCATGGCAGGCTACTCGGGCGCCGGGACCAGGGCAACCGTACGGGCCCCCTTCCGCATCCGACCTTTCGGATCCCGACACGGATTCCGAGGCCCTCGAGAGAGGTCATGACCGAACGACAGCTCATTCAGCAGGCCGCCGATGGCGACGCCCGCGCGATCCGGACGCTCTACGACCGGTACGCGCCGCGGGTCTACGCCGTGGTGCGTCGGATCGCGGCCGACGACGAGCTCGCGCAGGACTACGCCCAGGAAGCGTGGATCCGGGCCATCCGGGCCCTGCCCACCTTCCGCGGAGATGCCCGCTTTTCGACGTGGCTCCACCGGATCGCCGTCAACGCGGCGCTCCAGGCCATCCGGAAGGCGGAAACCAGGAGAAAGCGGGAGGCACCCATGCCGGATCGGGTGCCGGTGGGGCCGAAGCGGTCCGACGCCCTGCTCCAGAAACGACTGGAGCGGGCGCTGGATGCCCTTCCCGAGGGGATGCGCCGGGTGCTCATCCTCCACGATGTCGAAGGGTACACACACGACGAGATCGGGGACGTGCTGGGGGTGACGGCGGGGACATCCAAATCACAGTTGTTCAAGGCGAGGGCGAAGATGCGCGACATGCTCTCGTCGCTGGACGGCGCAGCGCAGGAACACGGAGCGGAAGCATGGGGCAGCATCTGAACGCAGACACCCTGGCGCGGCTGGTGGACCACCCGGCCGAGCCGGGAGAGGCCCGGCACCTGGCGCAGTGCGAGCGATGCCGGACCGAACTCACCGCCATGCGGGACCAGACGGACGCCCTCGGGGCGCTCCCGGAGCTCCTCCCACCGGTGGGCGACTGGGACGTCCTGGAAGCCCGACTCCGGTCGGAGGGCCTGGTGCGGGATCGCGGGCTGTTCGACCGCTTCGGCCTGGCGCGTACGCCGGGGTGGATGCGGGCGGCCGCCGCCGCGGTCCTGTTCCTCGGCGGCACCGGCGTGGGCGCGGTCCTGGGCACCCAGGGCGCCCTGCCCACGGCGGGCGGGCTGTCCGGAGGCGACGCGCAGTTCGCCCAGGCCGCCACCCTGGAGTCGGCCGCCGAAGCCGTGCGTCGCGCAGAACGGGACTACGTGACCGCCTTGACCCGCTACCAGGCCCTCCTCGGGACGGACGGCGAGGCCGGCGCGATGGCCGATCCGAGCCGCATGGCGGCCCTGGAGTACCTGGTCGCCGCCAGTCAGGCGGCCGTGCGCCAGGCACCGGCCGACCCCTTCCTCAACGGCCTCCTCGCGTCCACCCTGGCCGAACGGGAGGCCACCGTCCAGCGCCTGGCCTCGCGGCGGGACACGTGGTTCTGATGATGCGCCGCATCGGACGCGTTCTGGCCCTGAGCCTCTCGGTGGCCCCGCTCGCCGCGGCCGCTCCGTCCGTCGGGGCGGCCCAGGTGGCGGTGGCCGGCGCCGCCCGGGGGTGGATCGGGATCTCGGTGGACGTGCGCACCTCGGTGACCCAGGGCGGGCGCGCCGAGAGCCTGGCGGTCATCGACGACGTGCGCCCGGGAAGCCCTGCAGCCCGGGCGGGTCTGCGCGTGGGCGACGTCCTGGTGTCGATCGACGGCGAGCCGTACGAGCTGGGGTTCGCCCAAGTGGTCGAGGGCATCCGACCCGGCGACCGGGTGCGCATGGTCGTCGAGCGGGGCGGACAGCGACTCGAACTCCGGGTGGTGGCCGCCGACCGGCCCGCGGTGGTCGTCGAGGCCCCCCGGTGGCGGCTCGCGGTGGAGGTCGACTCCATGGCGGAGACCATGTACCGCGCCATGGACTCCCTGCGCGTGGAGTTGATCCGCGCCGACGGCGGCAGGGAGATCGTGCGGGTGGGCGGACCGGACGGGCGGACCGTCCTCCGCCGGATCGAGGAGGGGCCCGGCGAGCCGGCGGGGCTCCGGCCCCCCGGTTCGGCCTTCGACGTGTCGCCCGAGCGCGCCGGCGACCGGGAGCTGCACGTGGGGGAGCTGCGGCCACCGTTCGGCTTCTTCCTCTTCGAAGGGCACGCGCAGGACTCCCTGCGGCAGGAGATGGAGCGCCTCAACGAGGAGATCCGACGCGTGCGGACCGAGGAGCTCAAGCGCCTGCGGGAGCGGGGCGCGCGCGCCTCCGAGCCCGATCCGGTCCTCGCGGCTCTCGAGCGGCGAAGGGAGAGCCTGGCCGCCCGCAGCACCGAGCTGCGACGGGCCATGGAGTCCGCGGCTCTGGACGCGGCACGGTCCGCCGACGCCGTGGTGGTCCGGGCGCCGGCACCGCCGGCGGCGGATCCCGCCCGTCAGGCCCCTGCGAGCTTCCGGCCCCTGGCTCCCTATGTGCTGGGCCAGAACCGGGCGGCAGGAGCCGAGGTCGTCGATCTGCAGCCCGCCCTCGCGGACTACTTCGGTGTCACGGGCGGCGTGCTGGTCGTGGACGTGCCCGCCGGGACGCTGGCCGCCACGGCGGGACTGCAGCCCGGCGACGTGATCGTCCGGGTGGCGGGGCGCGAGGTCGACGGCATCCGGGCACTCCGCGACGCCCTGGGAGCGAGCGCCGGTGCGACGACCCTGGCGCTGGTGCGGAAGGGACGGTCCATGGAGGTGGTCCTGCCCCGCTGACCCGCGGCCGCCCGGGTCACTCGTAGCGGAGCGCGTCGATCGGGTCGAGCTTGGCGGCACGCTGGGCGGGGAGCAGCCCGAAGAACAGCCCCACGCCCGCCGAGAAGGTCAGGGCCGTGAAGACCGCGGCCGGCGCGATGATGGTGTCCCACTCCGCGAACCGGGTCAGCAGATCGGCGGCACCGTATCCTGCCGCGACGCCCAGGATGCCCCCGAGGGTGCACAGCGCCAGCGACTCGACCAGGAACTGGAACAGGATGTTCTTCCGCGTGGCCCCGAGGGCCTTCCGTACGCCGATCTCCCGGGTCCGCTCGGTCACGCTGACCAGCATGATGTTCATGATGCCGATCCCACCCACCAGCAGGCTGACGCCGGCGATGCTGGCCAGGAGAAGCGTGAAGGTCTGGTTCGTCTCGTTGAACGTGGCCAGCAGGTCCGACGAGTTCCGGATGTTGAAGTCGGCCTCCGCTCCGGGCTGGATCCGGTGCTCGCGCCGCATGATCCGGTCGATGACGCCGAAGGCCTCGTCGAGCTGGGCCGGGGTCGCCGTGGCCGCATAGATCGAGTTGAGGCGCTCCCGGCCGCCGAACACCCGGTACTGGGCGGTGGACACCGGAATGAAGATCTGGTCGTCGGGCCGGATCCAGGCGGCTTCGCCCTTCTCCTGAAGCACGCCGATGACCTCGAACGGAACTCCGCGGATCTGGATGGTCTGCCCGATGAGGGCCGCCGCCGGGGTCTCACCCAGGCTGGTCGGGACGTTGTAGCCCAGGACCGCGACCCGCCGTCGACCCTGGATCTCACCGAAGTTGAAGAACCGTCCGGCCTGGAGGTGATGGTCGTACATGGGAAAGTACTCGGGCCACGTTCCCACGATCTGGTTGTTGGAGTTCCACCGCAGGTAGGACACCTGCTGCCTGGAGGAGACCTCCGGCGCCACGGACAGGAGCCCCTCCGACCGGTCACGGAGCGCCTCGGCGTCCGTCACCGTCAACTCCTCCGTCTCGCCCCGGGAGACCCCTCCCCACATCTGCTGGCCCGGGCGGATGGTCAGGACGTTGGTGCCCATGCGCTGGATCTGCGCCTCGACCTGAGCCTGGGCGCCCTCGCCCAGGGCCACCACGGAGATCACCGCGGCCACGCCGATGATGATGCCGAGCGTGGTCAGGATGGAACGCAGGACGTTGGCGCGGATCGCGCCCAACGACACCATGATGATCTCCAGGATGAGCACGGCGCGTCCTCAGCGGCCCCGGGGGCCGCCGCCTCCGCCGAAGGGAGATCCACCGGTTCGGCTGCGGATGTTGTTCAGGAACTCCTGCTGGCGCGCCTGGAGTTGCGCGGCACCGACCACCGCCAGGGTCTCCCCTTCCTCGAGGCCGCTCACGACCTGGGTGTTGTCCCAGTCGTTCAACCCGATCTGCACCATGCGCAGCTCGGGCTGGCCGAGGTCGTTCATCACGAAGACGGCGGCGGGACGGGTCTGCCGGGCCGGGGCTCCCGTATCGTCGGCGTTCCCACCGCGAACGGCCCCGGCGCCGGCCGCGCCGTTCTGCGCCCGGAACGCCTGCATCACGGTCCGCATGCTGTCCTGGGTGATCTCGCCGGATTCGACCTTGGCGCGCAGTTCCGCCATGCGGGCACGGGGGTCGGCGGCTCCGTCGGCCGCGACACCGGCGGCCCCGTTCGCTCCATCGGGCGCGGCCCGGGCGGGCGTTTCGTCGGCACCCGCAGCCGGGGTGCCGGCTCCGCCCCGCGCTCCAGCCGCTCCGCCCCGCCCTCCGCGCATCAGGGAGCGCAGATCCAGGTTTTCGATGTCCATGCCCAGCGCCAGCGCCGCGGGCCCCACGTCGGACAACTGCACGATGGCGCCGTTGGGCACCAGCACGACGTCGTTGGCCTGATCGATGAGGACGGTGACCTCGGCGTTCATGCCCGGCTTCAGGAGCCCACCGCGGTTGTCGAGGTTCACGATGACCGGGAACATGGTCACGTTCTGCTCCACCACCGCCTGCGGCTCGATCTTCTGGACCACCCCGCGGAAGGTCCGGTCGGGGAAGGCCTCCACCGTCACGTCCGCCGTCAGACCGGGCTGGATGTCGCCCATGTCGGTCTCGTCGACCAGCGTGCGAACCTGCATCTGGGCCAGGTCCGCCATCACGAAGAGGGTGGTCCCTCCGGACACGTTGCCCGACGCCGACTGGATGACGAATCCCTCCTCGACGTTCTTCTGGATGATGGTTCCGCCCAGAGGGGCCCGGATGGTCACGTCGCTCAGCCGCAGCTCCGCCAGCTCGTGGTTGGTCTCGGCCTTGACCAGATTGGCCCGGGCGTTGGCGCTCTCGAGCCGGGCGCTCTCGTGCTCCTGCTCGGTGATGACCTGCGCTTCCAGGAGCTGCTGGGAACGCGCGAGCTGGGCCTCGGAGATCTCCACCCGGGCCCGTGCCACCTCCAGATCGGCCTCCGTCTGGTCGAAGGCGTTGCGCACGTCGCGCGGATCCACCTCCGCCAGAAGCGCACCCGTGGCCACGTTGTCGCCGATGTCGGTGTGCAGGCGCAGGATCTCGCCCGACGCCTTGGACTTGACCTCGACGACGCGGATCGGCTCGACCGTACCGGTGGCCTCGGCCTGGATGGTCAGGTCGCCGCGGGTCACCTCCGCGGTCTGGAGGGAGGGCCCCTCCTCGGCGGCCTCCCCGGTGGTGCAGGCGGCCAGGGCCACCAACAGGCCGAGGGTCGCGATCCGGGTTCCACTGCTGCTCATACCGAAGTCTCCACGGGCTGGTTCAGGAAGTCCCGCTCGAGCATGCCGTCCTTCAGATGGACCTGCCGCTTGGCCACCTGGGCGATGTCGTGCTCGTGCGTGACCAGGACGATCGTCTGGCCGTGTTCGTTAAGCTCGGTGAGCTGAGCCATGATCTCCTCACTCGTCTTGGAGTCGAGGTTGCCCGTCGGCTCGTCGGCGAGCAGAAGGGCCGGCTCGTTGACGAGCGCCCGGGCCACGGCCACACGCTGGCGCTGGCCACCGGACATCTCCGGCGGCTTGTGATCCATCCGGTCCGCCAGGCCGACCAGACGCAGCTTCTCGGCAGCCCGCTCGCGCCGCTCCGTACCGCCGACTCCGGCGTAGATCAGCGGAAGCTCGACGTTGTGGAGCGCCGTGGCACGAGGGAGCAGGTTGAAGGTCTGGAAGACGAAGCCGATGGCCTTGTTGCGCACCCGGGCGAGCTGGTCTTCGGAGAGCGTGCTCACCAGCTGACCGTCCAGCCAGTACTTCCCGGCGGTGGGCGTGTCCAGGCAGCCGATCATGTTCATGAACGTGGACTTCCCGCTTCCCGAGGGGCCCATGATGGCCACGAACTCACCCCGACGGATCTCGAGATCGACGCTGCGGACCGCGTGCACGGTCTCGGCGCCCAGGACGTAGTCCTTGGTCAGGCCTTCGGTCCGGATGATGACGTCGTTCACGATCCCAACTCCCTTCCCAGTACGGCCTCGAGCTGCGCCCGGGCCAGGATGTAGTCGTAGCGTGACGTAACCGCGTCGGCGGCCGCCTGGTCTGCGGCTGCCTGGCTGATGATCACGTCGAGAATGGTGGCGGCGGAGAGGTCGTACCGTTGGCGGACGACCCGCAGGTCCTCCTGGGCCACCGCCACCGCCTCTCGGGCAATGCCGATGGCCAGTTCCGCGGTCCGGACTTCCTGCAGGGCCGCATCGGCTTCCTGGCGTGCGGCCAGGCGGGCGTCGTCTTCCTGGAGCGTGGCCACCACCTGCGAGAAGCGTGCGCGCTCCACCGTGGCTTCGCGCTGGAACCCGTTGAAGATCGGGAAGCTCGCTCGGAGGGCGAGCGACCAGCTCGTGGTGCCGTCGCTGAACGACGCGGCCTGGTTGGCCCAGTCGTAGCCCGTCGAGAAGGACACGCTGGGCAGGTACGCGGTCCGGGCGGCCCGCACCCCGGCGTCCGCGGCCGTCGCGGCCTGCTCGGCCGCCACCACGCTGGGAGACGAGGCCTCGGCCAGCGCCAGGACCTCCTCGTCGGTCATGCCCAGCGGAGCGGGCTCGAACGCCTCGTCCCAGGCCGGTTCCACGGGCTCACCCAGCCCCACCTGCCGACCCAGGGCGAAGCGGGCGGCCCTCGTGGCGGTCTGGGCCCGGAGCACGGCCTGCTGGGCGTTGACGTAGTCGAGGCGGGCCCGCAGCGAGTCGGACACGGTCGCCCGGCCCACCTCCGTGCGGCGACGGACCATCTCGAGGTTGCGCAGCGCCTGCGCGAGGCGGCTTTCTTCCACCGCTTCGAGGTCGGCCTGCCGCAGGGCCTGGAAGAAGGCCTCCTTGGTCTGGAGCGTGACCTGGAAGCGCTGGTCCTCGCGCCGCACCTCGGCGGCCTGCGTGGAGGCCCGCGCCTGGTTCAGATCGGCGAACCGGCGCCCCCCCGCGAAGACGGTGTACGATGCGGAGAGACCCGCCGAATACGAGTCCGAACTGCCGGACACGATGCGGTCCGTGGTCGGATCGAAGCGGTTCTGGCTCCGGAGGGATCCGCTGGAGCTCGCGCTGAGCGAAGGAAGGAAGGATCCCCACGCCTGCTGCTGCGAGGCCTCGGCGTTGCCGACGGCCTGGTTCTGCTGGGCCATGGCGGGGCTCCGGACCAACGCCCTCTGGATGGCCTCGTCCAGCGTCATGCGCTCCTGCGCGACCAGATACATCGGTACCACGGCACCGGCGGCCACCAGTAGTCCCACCCGGCCGGCCCGTGCGACCCGCACTCGAATTGTCATGAGATCGTTTCCCTAGTTGTCGTCCCGCGCCGCCCGCTCTTCTGCCTGGCGACGATCGTATTCGGCGACAAGGGAGTCGTACCGGGCCGCCTGTTCGGCGGTGAAGACCTCTTTGATGGCCAGGCGCGTCGAATCGATCAGAGCGCCGAGCCGGAAGTCGTATTCCCTACGCAGGCCCCGGGTCTTCTCCCGGTGAATGCGTACGATGGAGTCGATGAGAGTCTTCTGTTCCGGAGAGGGTCCGACCTGCTCGTACATCGACCTGCGCCGCGGCTCCTCGGACGACGCGGTGTCCGCCACGGTCGAGTCGGCGACGGCCTCCGGGGCCGGGCCCGCCACCGCCGACCGGTCCACCGCCACCCCCACCGCGAAGCCGGAGCCGAACACGATGGCGATGACCCCGGCGGTGAGGAGCTTGGTGCGGACCGACGGTTCCATCAGAAGTGCTCCGACGCGAACGCCACCGCCGATTCCTCGGTGGCGACGAACGGATCCTCCTCGTCGAGTCCGGAGGTCAGGAGCTCCTCCACGGACATGGCCGTGGGAAGCGCAGGCGGGGTGGCCGCGTCGCGCACCACGAGGACTCCGGCCAGGGCGGCCGCCATGAGGGCCGTCGGCACGAGCGTCCGGGCCCACGCCGTGAGCACGTCGCCCACCGTGACCTCGACGGCCAGGCGCCGACGCGCCAACTCGGGCGCCGCCGACTCCACGACCCAGGCACGGAACCGAAGCCAGTAGGTGGCATCGTCCGTCGCCGGATCCAGGGCACGGAGGGCAGCCGACAGCTCGACATCCAACTCGGGCTCACCGGCCGGGGGGACCCTCTTCCAACGCTCGCTCATGGAACCTTCCTCGTCTGGTTCGGAGTCGCCTCGGACGGCCCCAGGGCCTTCCGCAACGCCTTCCTGGCAAAATGGAGGTGGGAGCGCACCGTGCCCGAAGGCAGGCTCAGACGCTCCGCGATCTCCCGGTGCTTCCATCCTTCCAGGTCGTGGAGCAGCACGATCTCGCGCTGCACCTCCGGAAGCCCGTCCAGCGCTTCCGACAACCGACTGCGCAACTCCCGGGTCTCGGTGACCCGGTCCGGCATGGGGCCCCGGGCGCTGGCTCCGATCGGTACCGGATCCATCTCCCGCAGCGACTCGCGCCGCACCAGATTCCTCGACCGGTTCCGCACGATGGTCATGAGCCACCCCGCGAACCGCTCCGGGCTCCTGCACTCCTCCAACCGCTCGAGCGCCACCAGGAACGATTCCTGGGCCGCATCCTCGGCGTCTTCGTGGCGCCCTGTGACCGAGTACGCCACCGAGTACGCGGCCCGCTGGTACTTACGTACCAACTGGCCGAACGCGAACTCGTCGCCGCGTCTGGCTCGCTGCACCAGATCCCCGTCGCCGGGGGTCTCGGACGCTTCTAGAGACACCGGATGGTCGTACCGTGTTGAGCGATCGTGGGCCGAGCGGATTCCTCGGTCGGACTCCGAAAGGTAATGGCCCTTCCCGCCGAGGCGCACCCGCAGGCCGCCCCGGTACAACTCCCTTGTCGGACGGGAGACGGCGGCCGGCGGCCATTCGTTAGAAGGCGCCCGGAACGACGACGGCCCCCCGGATGCTCCGGAGGGCCGTCGAGGTCCATCGGGTCCGCCGAATCCGTCACGCGGCACCCTTCCAGCGACCGTACGGGAGTACGGGCCGGGGTCGTACCTTCCCACCCCAGATGAAGGCCGCGATACGGGGCTCCGGCACCGCCGGGCCGCGTTCGGCCCCCGCGATGACGATTCCCTGGAACGGACCCGTCCGCCCGCCCTTCCCTTCCCGACCGTCCTTGTTCATTTCTATGACCTCAGCGATCCGAGGAGCCGTAGTTACCGCCCCGATACCCGGGACGTGTGCCTGGTTCCAAGCACGAACCGTGCCCCCTCCGGGACCCCGAACGGGGCCGGACCATGCCCTCCGAACCGGGCCGGACCCGCCGTGGTGTCCCAGAAGTGGACAGCAGGTGTCCCCCGGGCGGGACGGACCCGGCCCGGCTCACCGTCCGCGACGACGGTCGCCCGAGGTGCCGGGGAAGAGCGGACGCTCCCGGACGGCGTCCGACGCCGGGGGACGGGCCCGACCGGCCAGCTCCCGGAGGTCTGCGTCGCCGAACGTCTCGAGATCCGCCCCGACGGCCAGCGCCTCCCGGTCCGGCGCCTCGCTCCCCGGCGGGCAGAATCCGAGTGCCAGGAGCGGAGCACCCTGCGCCGGGGGCCCGGCCAGGCCCCGACCGAGTACCACCACCCGCCAGTCCGCCCCTTCGTGGCGGAACGTGCGCTCCTGGGGCACCAGGTCCGCCAGTTCCTCCGCGTGACCGTCGAGAGACGCCCGCACGGGGGTCGGGCGGGCCACGGAACGGTCTTCCGGGGGCGTTCCGGCCTCGGACTCCTCGCGAGCCGCGGCCGGAGGCGGACGTGGGGGGCGTGCCGGGCGGGGAGGCCCCCCGCCCCGGGCGGGCGGCGGAGGGGCGGGGGCGCCTTCGTCGGGTCGGGTCATGCCCGAACATGCGGGGGTGGGGGGCCGGCCTTCAAGCCACGGTTCCGGGTCCACCGTCGATCGCCGACGCTCACGCCGGGTGGGACGCCCCCAGATCCGGGCTCTCGAAGACCCGCACGCGATCCAGGGTGGCCGGCTCATCGACGCGGGCCCCGAGCTCCTGGTACAACCAGGCCGCCAGCGCCTCCGTGCTGGGCTGCATCCGCCCCTGGGCCACGGGGGGCACCCGCTCGTTGAGGTCGCCGCCGTCCCATCCGTCCATGATCCGGTCCAACGCGGCGTCCAGACGGCCGAGATTGGTGATCCAACCCGTGTCCGGATCGATGGGCCCGACGACGTGCACCTCCACCGACCAGTCGTGGTGGTGGGAGTCCGCCTGGTCGCCGAACAGCGCGCGGTTCTCGTCGGACGACGCGCCGGGCTGCGCGTAGTGGTGGGCCGCGCGGAATCGGACCCTGCGGATCAGGCGGGTGTCGGGCACGGAGGTCCCCTGCGCCGGTGAAGGGAGCGGTGTTCGGATGGAGTGTCGCCCATACACCGCCGGACGACGGGGGATTCGCTGCGCACCGGACACCCCGTGCGGGTCCCGGTTGCCGGAAGCGGGCCGAGACCACTTCTTAGACGTACCACACCTCACATGCGCCGCCCCCCTGGCGCCGGCACTCCCCGTTCCGGCACACCATGTCCCGACCCCACGACCCAACGCGGCAGGCCAAGCGGGAATACTCCCAGCTCCTGCGGCTCCACGAACGGCTCATGGCCCAGCTCGGGCGGATCCTGGACGACATCACGTCGCCCAGTACGGCCGGGCTCCTCAAGGAGATCCGTGCCCGCACGGGCTCGGCGCCCCCCTTGAGCGACGTGGCCACCGCCGTGGAGGAGTCGATCCGTGCGCTCAAGCTGTCGGAGGCACAGGTCCGGCGAGCCATCGTCGATCGGCCGGAGGAGCTGGAGGTCGAGGGCGTGCCCAACCTCCCGGCCCACCTGCAGCGCTTCCTGGCCGAGCGGGCGTCCTCTCCGGGGTTCCGGTACGAGGTAGTGCAGGACGAGGTCCGCGGGTGGATGATCTGCTGGAAGGAGTACACCGCGCGCGGTACGGTGCGCGGGTACGGCCAGTTCTACGAGCGGCCCTACGCCTGGATCGAGGACTGATCCGGGCGGATCCCCTTCCCCGCCAGCACGGCCTCCAGCGCGTCCTGCCCGTAGAACATCCGCACGTACTTGGCCTGGGGCGGCGTGACCCGCCGTACGGCCCACACGAGGTGCACGTAGTTCGGCTCCGACGGCTCCGTGAGCAGCGTGAGCCCGGCCTCGGACGGCAGGCGGTTGCCCTTCCGGTTGTTACACGGAGAGCAGCTCGTGACCACGTTCTCCCACGTGTTCTCACCGCCCCGGGACGTGGGCAGGATGTGGTCGCGGGTCAGGAACTGGCGTCCGCGCAGTTCGCTCCGGTGCCGTCCGCAGTACATGCAGCGGTAGTCGTCCCGGGCGAAGAGGAAGGTGTTGGTCACCTGTCGGCGGAAGCGCCGGGGCACGTGGACGAAGCGCACGAGTCGAATGACGGTGGGGCACGGTAGCTCCGAGCGTTCGGACCGGAAGCATGCGCTTCCGTCCACCTCGAGGATCTCCGCCTTCCCGTCCAGGACGAGCCGCACCGCCCGCCGGGCGGGCACGATGGTCAGCGGCTCGAAGGATGCGTTCAGCGCCAGACAGCCCACGATCACTCCCGAATCCCATTCAGTCGACTTCTCGGGACCCCTTCCACTGCGAAGATAGGCGGGGCACTCGGCGGCCCGCAATCCCCGGATCCGGACCGTTACGCGTACGGCTGGCCACGACCCGTCGTACCCGTCCGGGCCCGGCCCACGACATGATGTACCCGCACGTGCGGACGGCGCCCGCGGGTGGGGTCAGAGCAGGGCCACCGGGTCCCGGTCAAGCGAGAGCCGGATGTCGCCGGAGGGCACCGGGCCACTCTCGGCGAGCGCCCGGGTCACGGCCCCCAGCGCGCCGGGCGAGCCGCCGCGGAGCAGGAAGTGCCACCGCCACCGGCCGTGGAGACGCTCGATCGGCGCAGGCGCGGGTCCCACGAGCTCCACGTCGGCCGCCCGACCCTGCCGCCCCCACGCCGCCAGCAGACGCCGTGCCCAGGCCGCCAGCCCTTCGGCGGCCGCGGCGGCATCTTCCTGGACGGGGCTGCTGACCACCGCGTTGACCATCCGTACGTGCGGTGGGTACCGGGGCGTCTCCCGCTCGGCCAGCTCCCGCTTTGCGAACCCCTCGTAGTCGTGGGTCAGGGCAGCCTGGATCGCGTAGTGGTCCGGCAGGGACGTCTGGATCAGGACCTCGCCCCCCAGCCGTCCGCGTCCGGCCCGGCCCGCCACCTGGCTCAGGAGCTGGAACGTGCG
This sequence comes from Longimicrobiales bacterium, assembly GCA_040216925.1. Taxonomy (GTDB): domain Bacteria; phylum Gemmatimonadota; class Gemmatimonadetes; order Longimicrobiales; family Gaopeijiaceae; genus JAJCZZ01. The sequence continues at coordinate 151,431 of JAVJOF010000016.1, read as the reverse complement.
CTCGCTGGCGCGGAAATCGGGCAGGTGGATGCCCACGTCGGCGTTCACCACGCCCACCAGGGTCACCCGGGGAAAGTCGAGGCCCTTGGCGATCATCTGGGTGCCGAGGAGGATGTCGATCTCGCCGCGGCCGACCCGGTCGAGGATCTGTTGGTGCGCCCACTTTCCGGACGTGGTGTCGACGTCCATCCGGGCGATCCGCGCTCCGGGAAACGTCTCGCCGGCCACGCGCTCGACCTGCTCCGTGCCCAGGCCCCGGAACGAAAGGTCCTTGGCGCCGCAGCGGGGGCATCGCGCCGGGGCCGGCGCCTCGAAGCGGCAGTGGTGGCAGACCACCCGTCCGGTGACCCGGTGATAGGTCAGGGAGATCGAGCAGTTCTCGCACTGCTCGACCTCGCCGCACTCGCGGCACTGGACGAACGAGGAGTACCCGCGGCGGTTCAGCAGAAGGATCACCTGCTCCTTCCGTTCGAGCCTGCGGTCCACCGCGTCCACAAGGGCCGGAGAGAGCACGTTGGCGCCGCGTCCCCCGGAGGCACCTCCCGCAGGCGCGCCCCCCTCGCGCTTGGAGCGGAGATCGACCACCTCCACGGAAGGCAGCCGCGCCCCACCCACCCGCTCGGGCAGGAGGAGCCGCCGGAACTTGCCGGAACGGGCGTTGTGCCAGCTTTCGAGCGACGGCGTGGCGCTACCCAGGACGCAGACGGCGCCCCGGGCGGCGGCCCGGACCACCGCGAGGTCCCGGGCCAGGTACCGGGGCGCCTCGGACTGCTTGTACGACCCGTCGTGCTCCTCGTCCACCACGATCACCCCGAGATCCTCGAGGGGCGCGAACAGGGCGGAACGGGCCCCCACCGCGATCGTCCGTTCGCCCGACCGGAGCTGCCGCCACGCGTCGTAGCGCTCCCCGTCCGAGAGGCCCGAGTGGAGCACCGCCACGGCGTCTCCGAAGTGGGACCGGAAGCGCGACACCGTCTGGGGTGTCAGGGAGATCTCGGGCACGAGGACCACCGCCGTCCGCCCCCGCGCCAGCGCTTCCCGCAGCAGCTCCACGTACACCAGCGTCTTGCCCGAGCCGGTGATCCCCTGGAGCAGGAACGGCGCCGGCTGCTTCTCGTCGAGGCCCTCGATCATGGCGTCGAGGGCCGCCCGCTGGTGGGCCGTGAGGCGGTGCCCCGGTGGCTCCGGCGGCACCTGATCCGCGAAGGGATCCCGGTACACCTCCTCGTCGACGACCTCCACCAGGCCCTTCTCCTCGAGGCCGGTGATCACACTCCGGCTGAAGCCCTCCTGGCCGGTCAGGTGGGCCAGTTCGGCGGCTCCCCCCGACACTTCCAGGAGTTCGTAGGCCTCCCGCTGCCGACGGGCGCGCCCGAACACGGACTCGCGCTCGGTCAGGGTGCCGAGGTGCCGGGAGACGCGCACCACCAGCCGGGTCTTCACGGGCGGGTCGGCCGGAGGGACCGTCTCGTGCGCGAGGATCCCCCGGTCGCTGAGCGACCGGATCTCCGGCCAGATGGAGCCCATCCGGAGTTCGCCCCGCAGGGTCTTCACGCGCTGGGCGCCGGACCGGGCCGCCAGCGCGTCCACCAGCCGGGCCTCCCTGGGGCGGAGCGAGGCGTCCGGCGGCACCTCCGCCGCCAGCGTCACGTAGTCCCGCGACACGTCGGAGAGGACGGCGGGAAGAGCGGTCCGAAGGCAGATCCCCAGCGGGGTCACGTAGTACTCGGACATCCACCGGCAGAGATCGAGGACGTCGGGCGTGACGGTGGGCCTCCGGTCCAGGACGTCCAGGACCGGGCGCAAGCGGCCCCCCTCGCGGTCCGTGCCCGGTCCCACCACCCACCCGATGCGTTCGTCGCGACCGAAGGGCACGAGCACCCGGGTCCCGGCGGGCGGCGGCGGGCCGTCCACACCGTACGTGAAGGTCTGGTGGATGGGGAGCGGGAGGGCGACGTCCACCCGCGACTGGAAGGGGGTCAAGCGCCTGTCGGAGGTCGGAGGTCGGGGCTCACGTCGCCCCGTCGAGGTAGACGAAGAGGTCCCGCTGGACCTCGGCGGGGGTGATGACCGGACCCTCGTCGCTCCAGAACACGTTGATCTCGCTGCGCACGCCGATGTCGCCGGCGATGTAGATGCCGGGCTCGATGCTGAACCCCACGCCGGGCAGGATCCGGCGGTCGTCCCGGGTTTCCAGATTGTCCAGGTTCGGTCCGCTGCCGTGGAGCGACGTGTCGATGGAGTGGCCGGTCCGGTGGACGAAGTACTCGCCGTACCCCCGCTCCTCGATGACGGCCCGGGCCACGTCGTCCACTTCGAAGCCCCGGAGCTCCTCGCCTGCGGCGTGACGCTCCTCCAGGAAGGCCACCGCGGCGTCCCGTGCGTCGCGCACGGCCTCCCAGATCGTCCGGGTGCGCTCGTCGACCGCACCCATCATGGCCATCCACGTCTGGTCGGCGGCCACCGAGCCGCGGCGCGCCCCCCACAGGTCGATGAGCAGGAGATCGCCGGCCTGGATGGTCTCGCCTTCGCCCTCCGGAGCGTAGTGCGGGTCGGAGGCGGTCCGACCCACGGCCACGATGCATCCGATCTGGTCCGGGAAGCCCGCGTCGGCGATGCGCCGGTGGATCCACCGGGTCATGGCGCCCTCGGTGGTGGGCGCACCCTTCTCGATGGCGTCGGCCACCACGAGGAAGGCCTCGCGGGCCACGCCGCGGATGGCCTCCGCCGCCGCCTCGTGGTCCGCCCGCTGCTGGTGCGTCCAGACGGAGTGGAAGCGCGAGATCAGGTCGCCCGACGAGGCGAGTTCGACCCCGGACCGGAGCAGGACCTCCGCCAGCCCCGCGGGCACGTAGTCCAGCGTGGGCACGGCCGCGCCGGGTGAGACCTCCATGGCCACCCGGTTCCGGTCTTCGAGCAGCGTGGCGAGTTCGTCTTCCATGTCCCGCCACCCGGCGTACGTCCGCACGTCCCACGGCCAGTGGCGCCACGCCGATCCTTCGATGGCGTGGATCAGGGCCACCGGCCGGCCGGTCCGGGGCACCAGGAAGAAGCCCCGGCGCGTGGTCTTGCCCACCCCCAGCATGGCCTTCGCGATGGGGTTGGCCCCGCGGAACTCGTACAGGAGCCAGGCGTCCAGATCCTGCTCGGCCAGGGCTTCCTGGATCCGGGCTATGCCGTCTCGGGTGCACAGCAGGAGGTCGTTCACGGAGCGCTCGCGGGAGAACGGGGAATCAGGTGCCACCCTCGGTGGCGGAGCCGAACAGGGGAAGGCCGGCGGTCTCGTCGGAGTCGGCATCCGGAGGCGGGTCCTCGCCGGCGGGCGCGTCCGGCGCCGACGGACGCGGCTCCCCCGCCGCAGCCGTCTCGTGCCCCTCGGACGGGGCCTCGTCGGCCGTCGGAGCCGGCCGGGCCGGCTGCCCGCGTGCCCCGTCGCCCTCCGGGGCCGGGCCGGACGCCGCGGCCTTGGTGCCCTTCAGGAGGTCGAGGCCGATCGTGCGTTCCCGGGTCAGCAGGCGGTGGATCTCCCGCTCCCGGGCCAGGAGGGCGCGGATTCCGGCCCAGCCCCACCGGCCCCAGGCGCGGCGCAGGATGTCCACCTTCTCGGGAAACGAGAAGATCTCGGTGAAGTCCGGGAACGGCTTGACCGCCTTGGCGCGGAACGAGGTCTCGTCGTCGGACCAGTCCTCGGTGTGCAGGTTCTCGACGCCGGCCTCCTTCAGCCGGCGCTTCCACTCCACGATCATCAGCGGGCGCGCCCCGAGCCAGCTCCGGACCAGCCGCTGGCGGGCCTCGTCCACCCCCGTCTTCCAGACGAGCTGGACCAGGACCACCGATCCGCCCGGCTTCGTGACCCGGACCAGCTCCTCCACCGCCCGGGCCGGATCGCACCGCGCGGACAGGCCGATCTCCCCCACCGTGATGTCGAAGATCTCGTCACGGTACGGCAGGGCGTCGGGGCGCCCGGTCTGGATCTGGACCCGCCCGGTGAGCCCCGCCGCCCGCGTGCGCTTCTCGGCTTCCTCCACCAGCCGCGGGTCGGCCTCGACGCCGGACCCGTGGACGCCGAACTCCCGGACGAAGTACTCCAGGGACACGGCCTTTCCGCAGGCCACGTGGAGCACCTCGTCGCCCTCGGCCATGTCGGTCAGCAGCGCGATCTGCCGGTAGAGGTCCACACCGCCCGGAGGGAACAGGGCGCGGGGGCTGAGCCGGATCAGGTCCAGCATGGAAGGCACGTCGATGACGTGGGCCTCCCGTTCGGATGGTGTGGCGGGCATGGAAGAAAGGTAGGCGCCCCGAAGCCCGAGGCAACGGACGGGGACGCGCCCCCGGCTCAGAAGTCCGGCGCTTCCTCGCGGTCCAACCGGGCCAGGGCGTCGGCCAGGCGGGCCTGCTGCTCGTCCGTCGGGGCGTCCACGGGAGCCGGCCCGCCCGGTGCCGCCCTCCGCCGGCGGGCCAGCACCGACAGGGCCAGACCCAGGCCGGCCAGCCCCACCAGGGGCGGGAGCAGCCAGGCCCAGATCCCCGCGCCCGAGAACCGGGGCTCGGCCCGGTACTTCTCCCCGAACTCGGCCACCCAGTACTCGATGATCGAGTCGCCGCTCAGACCGTTCTCGGCCATGATCTGGATGGAGTCGCGCATGGCGGCCCCGCCCTGGGACGTGCAGACCTCCAGCATCAACCCGGGGCAGTAAGGCGACCAGAGGCCGTCGATGGCCTCCCGCGCTTCGGGATGGACGCTGCCTTCGAACGACGGGCCCACCTGGGCCGAGAGCGGCGCCGCGACGGCCAGCAGAGCCGCCACCACTCCGGAACGATACGACCGGCCCCAGCGTCCACCCGGTGCTCCGGACCGCGTCGGGGGCGTCACCCCGACTCGCCCCATTCCAGGTCCGCCAGCCCCCGGACCACGGCCACGGCACCTGCGCCCACCCTCGGCGGGGCGTACCCGCCCTCCAGGAACGCAACGGCCCGTCCGGCCCCGGCCGCGGGGAACGCGTCCACCACGCTGCGGGTCATGGCATGGAGATCCTCCGGTTCGAGCAGGAAGCCCCCCAGCGGATCCCCGGCCAGACAGTCGAACCCCGACGAGATCAGGACGGCGTCGGGCTCGAAGCGCCGCGCCACGAAGTCGAGGGCCTGATCGAACCGGGCGAGGTACTCGGTCCGGGACACCCCGGCGGGGAGCGGCACGTTGTGCGTGAATCCCGTGCCCGGCCCCTCTCCGGTCTCCTCGGCGGCCCCGGTCCCGGGGTACCACGGCCACTGGTGCAGCGACAGGAAGAAGACCGAGGGGTCGTCGTAGAAGGCGTCCTGGGTCCCGTTCCCGTGATGGACGTCCCAGTCCAGGATCAGCACCCGTTCGTGGCCCCGCGCCTGGAGCCACCGGGCCGCCACCGCCACCGTGTTGAACAGGCAGAAGCCCATGGCCCGTTCGGGGGTGGCGTGGTGCCCGGGGGGCCGGGCGGCCACGAAGGCCCGGTTCATGGCACCGGAAACGACGGCCTCGGCGGCGGCGATGCCCGCGCCCACGCTTCCCATGGCCGCAGCCCAGGTCGCTGGAGAGACCTTGGTGTCGGCGTCGAGCGACAGGACGGTCTCCTGCGCCTCCGCCCGGCGGCAGGCGTCCCGGACGGTGGCCACGTGCTCGGCGGTGTGGACCCGCAGCAGATCGTCTTCCGAGGCCTCGGCGGCCACCCCCATCTCCACGTGGCCGTGGAGGGTCAGGAGGTCCTTCCCCACCGTGGACGCGAGGGCCCGGAGCCGGCCCTGGTGTTCAGGGTGGCCCCACCCCGTGTCGTGAAGGGGCGACGACTCGTGCAGGAAGAAGCCGGTGGGTGTCCGCACAGCCTCCCTCACTCGACCGTCGCCGTCTCCGTCACGCGGGCGGGCTCGGCCCCCAGCGAGGCGACCCGCTCCTGGATCGACCTCACCTCCCGCGTCCGGCTCTTGAGCGCGATCAGGGCGTCGCACGCCGCGGACGTGGCCGACATCGTGGTCAGATAAGGCGTCCGGTACATGATGGCCGCCCGGCGCATGGCGTAGTCGTCGTACTGCGACTCCTTGCCCAGCGGCGTGTTGATCAGCAGCGACACGCCTCCGGACACGATGTGGTCCACGATGTTGGGCCGGCCCTCGTTGACCTTGAACACCCGCTCGGCGGGCACGCCCAGCCGGGTCAGGTGGGCCTGGGTCCCGCCGGTGGCGAGGATCCGGAACCCGAGGTCGTGGAACCGCCGCAGGATCGGTGTGACCGTGGGCTTGTCCGCGTCGTTGACCGTGACGATCAGGACGCCGGCTTCCTCGGGCAGCGAGTTGCCGGCCGACACCTGAGCCTTGGCGAAGGCCATCCCGAACGAATCGTCGAAGCCCATGACCTCGCCGGTGGACCGCATCTCGGGCCCCAGCAGGATGTCCACGTCGAACCGGTTGAACGGGAACGCGGCCTCCTTCACGGCCACCCCGGGCACCGGCGGCTCTTCCGGCACGTCCAGGTCGGCCAGCTTCTCCCCGGCCATGACCCGGGCCGCCAGGCGCGCCAGGGGGACTCCCGTGGCCTTGCTCACGAACGGGATGGTCCGGCTGGCCCGGGGATTGACCTCCAGCACGTAGACCACGCCGTCCCGGATGGCGTACTGGACGTTGAGAAGGCCGACCACGCCCAGTTCCAGGGCGAACTTCCGCGTCAGGTCCCGGATCTCCGCCAGGACCGCACCGGTCAGGCGGTACGGCGGAAGCACGCAGGCCGAGTCGCCGGAGTGGACCCCTGCGTCCTCGATGTGCTGCATGATGCCGCCGATGACCACGTCGGTGCCGTCGGACAGCGCGTCGACGTCGGCCTCGAAGGCGTCTTCCAGGAACCGGTCCACCAGCACCGGATGGTCCTCGGAGGCGCGGGCCGCTTCCTCGAAGTAGGTCCGCAGCGACTCCTCGTCGTAGACGATGCGCATGCCGCGCCCGCCCAGGACGTAGCTCGGGCGGACCAGGACCGGGAACCCGATGCGGGCCGCCACCTCGACGGCCTCCTGCTCGCTGAAGGCGATCCCGTTCTCGGGGGTCCGGGCGCCGATGGCCCGGCACACCTCGTCGAAGCGGTCGCGATCCTCGGCCCGGTCGATGGCGTCCACCGACGTACCCAGGACGGGCACGCCCGCGGCTTCGAGCCCCTCGGCCAGCTTGAGCGGGGTCTGGCCGCCGAGCTGGACGATGACTCCCTTCGGCTTCTCGAGATGGATGATCTCGAGCACGTCCTCGAGGGTCAGCGGCTCGAAGTAGAGCTTGTCGCTGACATCGAAGTCCGTGGACACCGTTTCCGGGTTCGAGTTGATCATGATGGTCTCGTACCCGGCCTCCCGGAGGGCCAGGACCGCCTGCACGCAGCAGTAGTCGAATTCGATGCCCTGGCCGATACGGTTGGGCCCGCTGCCCAGGATCACGATCTTCTCGCGATCCGACGGCACGCTCTCCGTCTCGCTCTCGTAGGACGAGTAGTAGTAGGGCGTCGCCGCCGGGAACTCGCCGGCGCAGGTGTCCACCACGTTGTAGGTGGGCCGGATGCCCAGTTCGTGGCGCCGGGCCCGGATGTCGGTTTCCTTCTCTCCCCGGAGGTCGGCGAGCTGCCGGTCGCTGAACCCCTCGCGCTTCATGCGCCGGAGCAGGTCCGCGTCGGGCGCATCCGCGTCACGCCAGCGGGCCTCCCATTCGAGGATCTGCCGGAACTGGTCCAGGAACCAGGGATCGATGCGCGTGGCGTCGTGGATGTCCTGGTCGGAGATCCCCGCCTCCATGGCGCGCTTGATCTGGAAGGGCCGGTTCGGCGTCGGGCGGCGCATGGCCGCCAGCAGGGCCGGGACCTCGTCGGACTTGAGCCCGTCGTCGCGGAGCCGCTTCCCGGTCACCCACCCGGAGCGGCCGATCTCGAGGCCACGGAATCCCTTCTGCCAGGCGGAGCGGAACGTCCGGCCGATGGCCATGGTCTCGCCCACGGACTTCATCTGGACCGTGAGGGTGTCGTCGACCTCGGGGAACTTCTCGAACGCGAAACGGGGGATCTTCACCACGGTGTAGTCCAGCACCGGCTCGAAGGAGGCCGGGGTGGTCTTCGTGATGTCGTTGGGCAGTTCGTGGAGGTGGTAGCCGACCGCCAGCTTGGCGCCGACCCGGGCGATGGGAAAGCCCGTGGCCTTGGAGGCCAGCGCGGACGAGCGGGAGACCCGTGGATTCATCTCCACGACCAGCATCTCGCCGTTCTCCGGGTTCACGCAGAACTGGATGTTGCACCCTCCCGCCGCCACGCCGATCTCCCGGATGATGGCGATGGACGCGTCGCGCATCCGCTGGTACTCGACGTCGGTGAGCGTCTGGGCCGGCGCCACGGTGATCGAGTCGCCGGTGTGCACGCCCATCGGGTCGATGTTCTCGATGGAGCAGATGATGATGACGTTGTCCGCCGAGTCCCGGACCACCTCGAGCTCGTACTCCTTCCAGCCGAGGACGGAGCGGTCGATGAGCACCTCGGTGATGGGCGAGGCGTCCAGCCCCTTCTTCACCTGGGCCTCGAACTCCTCCCGGTTGTAGGCGATGCCGCCCCCGGTTCCGCCCATCGTGTACGAGGGCCGGATGATGGCGGGGTAGCCCGTGTCCTCCACGATGACCAGGGCCTCGTCCACGGTCTTGGCGAAGCCGCCGTGGGGCACCTCGAGGCCGATGCGCTGCATGGCCTTGGTGAATTCCTCCCGGTCCTCGGCCATCTCGATCGAACGCTCGTTGGCGCCGATGAGCTCGACGCCGTGGCGGGCGAGCGCCCCGTTGGCGTGGAGGTCCATCGCGATGTTGAGCGCCGTCTGCCCGCCCATGGTGGGCAGGATGGCGTCCGGCTTCTCCCGCTCGATGACCCTCTCGACCCACTCGGCCGTGAGCGGCTCGATGTAGGTCCGATCCGCGAGGTCCGGATCGGTCATGATGGTGGCGGGATTCGAGTTGACCAGGATGACCCGGTAGCCCTCTTCCTTCAGGGCCCGGACCGCCTGGGTCCCGGAATAGTCGAATTCGCACGCCTGCCCGATGATGATCGGGCCGGAGCCGAGGATGAGGATGCTCTGAAGGTCGTCGCGTCTGGGCACGTCAGGGGCCGGGAGTCCGGGCCGCCCGGGCCGGCGTGCTACGCATCACCGGCCTTGTCCGACTCCTTCCGGATGGCGGTGCGCAGGACGAAGGCGAAGCCGCCCCAGACGAAGGTCAGGATCACGGCCATGGTGATCCAGGTAGCCGTCGTCATGGGCGCTCCCTCCGCCGTTCGGGCGGTCACAGGGGTACGAGAGGTTGGGAAAACGGGCGGGGCCGCCGAGACGGCCGCCGAAAGGTGGCGCAAGGCCGGAGGGGGAGCAAGACGGGTGGCGGCTACCGCTCGACCCGGATCTCGATGCCGGTGGCGAGGGCCGGAAGGTCGTCCAGACCGGCGGCGGTGATCACCGCCACGGCCGGCGATTCGGCCCCAAGGTCGTCCACGTCGATCCCGAAGCGCATGGGTCCGGCTCCGGGAGCCACCAGAACGACCCGGTGACGACCGGCGGCCGCGTCCACCACCGCGCTGAAGGCCCGGGTGTCGCCCTGGGCCGAGACGCCCGTCACCGCCGGGCCCGTGATCTCCAGGACCACCGCGCCCAGGGGCGTCTGCGTGGTCAGGGTCGCGTCCAGCGTCCCGGGTCCGGACGGGCCGAAGAGATCACATCCCGCCACGGCGGCCACCAGGCCGATCACGAGCATCCGGCGCATCAGGAACCTCCCTCGCGGTCGGGGCGTCCGGCCGCCGGAGAGGCGGGGACGGACACCAGGGCCCGGACCGCCGCGCTCAGGGGCAGGTCGGGGTGGCGCAGGACCCAGGCACGGAGGTCGCCGAGGTCGTACTGCCCGTTGGCGTTCCCTTCCCGGTCCAGGTAGATCCGCTGTTCGAGCGTCAGGGTCTCACCCACCAGGAGGAACGGCGCAGCCAGGAGGCTCGCGGCCAAAACCGGCTCGGTCACCTCGACGGTGATCGTGGCACGGTCCACCAGGCCCAGGGCGTCGCGGGCCTGGAGCGTGACCTGGAACGTTCCCGTTTCCATGGGAGACCCGGTCAGAAGCCCGCCCGGCTGGAGCAGGAGCCCCTGGGGAAGCACCCCGTCCACCGGCTCCCACGTGACCGGCAGGTTGGCGTGGAGAGCCTCGAGCCGGACCTCCTGGGGTGTGGCCGCCTGGACCTGCACCGAGGCGTCGGGCGCGTTGTAGATCAACTCGAAGGCCGCCCCGGCGTCGCGGGGCTCGGACATGACCACCGAGGCGGGGTTGGGCTCGCCGGCCAGCACACCGCTCCATCCCAGGAAGTCGAACCCGGTCACGGGACGCGCCTGGATGGTCACGTCGGAGCCCTCGGGAAACCAGAGGTCGGCCGACGACGGCACCGTCGAGAACGACCCCGGGGCCACACCGTGGGCGCCTCCGGTCACCTCCATGCCCAGGCGCACCTGCCGCCCGCCGTAGCGCGCCTCGAGCGTCACGTCCTCCATCGGCGTGGTCAGGTTCAACGACCGGGCGAGCTCCGGCTGGCCGGCCCACCCCAGGAAGCCGGTGCGCACCCCCGGCGCCAGCAGAACGCCCGCCGTGGCCTCGATCGTGTGCTTCTGAAAGGGTGCGGACTCGAAGCTCACTTCGCCCCCCGGGCGACCCGTGCCGTCGACGCGGAAGAGATCCGTCCCGCCCTCGACTCCCTCGGTTCGCAGCGTGACCCGCGAGAAGCGGTTCCGGAGGCGGAAGGTGATGTCGCTCCCGTCGCGGCGGATGTCCAGGAGGGTGGCCCCCATGGCGGTGCCCGCGAAGGAGAGCGATCCCGGGCGGGACCCGGCATGGAACGCCCCCGAGACGCCGAATGGAAAGGGATCGCCCGAGTCGCCCCGGTTCCCGTTGGGGCTGCCCAGTTCGTTGAACCCGTCGGCCTGACGGAGCCACACGCCCATGTGGTTGTCCGCGTTGACCCGGTTCCAGCCCCAGCGCTGTGCCACCGCCACCGGGTCGATCTGCCAGATCAGGAGGCCCTCGGCGTCGAGGTTCTGATCGAACCCGACGGCCTGACGGTTCTCCAGCAGGAAGTACTCCCCGGAACCGTCGCCCGATTCGATCCGGTACACCGTCCCGCTGGTCTGGACCGGCGGAAGTCGGACCGCGCCGGGGTCGGCGCCGGAGGGCACCTCCACCACGTCGGCCCAGCCGAGCATCACCCGGCTCCAGGCCCCCATGTGGCACGGCAGTTCGGGCGACCCGTCGTCGCATCCCCAGGACCCCGTGGCCATGAGGTCCCAGTTGCCGGCGCCGTTGTGCCGCGGCCCGTTGTTCCGCGTGTCGTAGAGGTCCGGGAGCCCGAACGCGTGACCCGTCTCGTGGGCGATGACGCCGATGTCGTTGAGTCCGACGCCGCCGCACGCCAGCTGCCCGACGATGAAGTAATCGTCGATCCGGATGAAGCCGCCGTTGGCCGCGGGCACGTCGGTGGTGTACGCGTTCTCGGCGCCTCCACCGAAAGGCGCGGACAGCGACCACTTGTGCGACCACATCCGGTCTTCCGACCCCGCAGAGCGGCACTCGGCACCCTCCGTGGGGTGCACCACGGCCAGGGCGTCCACGAAGCCGTCGTCGTCGCCGGAGTTCGGCACGCCGTCCGGACCGTCATTGTCGTAGAGGCCCCACTCCACGCCTACCGTGGCCCGCAACACGCCGGCGATCCAGGTGGGCGTGCGAAAGCCGAGTCCGCTGCTGCCGTTGGTGACCCACCGGCTCGAGTGGAGGGACTCGGCGCTCTTCGTCCACGGCATGATGTCGCCCCGGAGCGACACCTTTCCGCCGGAGACCTCCTCGTAGTAGGTCCGGACCGTGGCCCCCGCCTCTCCGAACCAGTCGCCGGACATGTCGTCCGCGTCGAAGCGCTGGGCTTCCGGCGAGTCCGAGTAGAGCCCCAGGAGGACGGGAATCGTGAAGGTGCCCTGGACCGGGCCGTCCCGGGGGCCGAGGACCATGGCCTGGCCTCCCCGGAGGGCCGCCGCCTGCGCCTGCATGCGCTGCCGCACGCGCTCGGGGCGCCCCCGGGAGAACTGGAACGCGTCCGGATCCCGGGCCAGCACCTCGTAGTAGGCCGCCGGCACGGGCGTCCCGTAGCGGCGGCCGAGCATCTCCACGTCCTGCGCGATGGCGGCGGGACTCAGGAGCGCCCATGCCGAGGCGGCGAGGAGGGCCGGGGCCGGAAGGCGGGTGGTCGCGGCGGAGCGTGTCACGGAAGCAGGGGCGCGGGGAGGGGACGGCTTCGATCGGTACACGGCCCTCGGAGGACGGGTTCCTGCGACCGGGCGGGTCCGGGCCGCCGGGACGGACGGTCGCGCATGCCGGGGGGTCCGCCGACCCTCACCGCTGGAGGTCCTCCCCGCGGATGCCCAGGGTCTCCCCGACGGTGCGGACCCCGTCGATGACGTTCTGGATGTGCTCGTTGCGCTCCAGCCCGATCAGCTCGATACCCCGGGCCACGTCGTCGCGGCTGACACCGGCGGCGAACGCCTTGTCCTTCAGCTTCTTGACCACCGACTTCGGCTTGAGGTCGTCGATGCCGTTCGGGCGCACGAGGCAGCACGCCACGACCAGCCCGGCCAGTTCGTCGCACGCGTAGAGGACCCGGTCCAGCTCGGTCTCGGGCGCCACGCCGGTGTAGTCCGGCCGGTGGGCCAGGATGGCGTGGAGCACCGGCTCCGGGTAGCCGGCCTCCCGGAGGTGGTCCACGGCCGTCACCGGGTGTGTCTCCGGATGCTTCTCCCAGTCCAGGTCGTGGAGCAGGCCGGCCATCCCCCAGAGATCCTCGTCGGCGCCGCGCATCCGGGCGTAGTGCCGGACCGCCGCCTCCACGGCGAACATGTGGTTCCGGAGGGCTTCGTTCTCTACCCAGGATTCGAGAAGGGAAACGGCGTGGGTGCGATCGGGCATGGCGGGCAGGGGGTGGGGTGGGTGGACGGGACGGAGAGGTTGGGCGGCAGGCCGGGGAGCGGCAAGGCCCGGAGATGTGGAGCGGGCGCCACGGTCACCGCGCGGAACGTCGAGATGATGCGACGGGCGCAGCCCCCCTTTCGCGGCCCCCAGCCCCCCGAACCGGCGCTGTGGAGCGACGTGTGCACGGTGCTCCCGGTACCGGCCGCGAGGGCTCGTTTCTTGCAGTCGGACATCGAGAAACGACCCCCTGAATCCGTCGAACCGGAGTGTCCCACGATGCGCCTGCGCCTCGCCTTCCTGGCCCTCGTCACGGGTCTGTTCGCCTGCTCGGACCAGAATCCCGGACCGATGATGGTTCCGGAGCCGCTGTTCAACGCCTTCGACGGGTGCGAGGCCTGCCGGGGCGGACTGATCAAGGTCGTGTTGCAGAACCAGGGGCCGGCCGCCGAGGTCCGGGTGGTCAGCGGTGGCGCGACCCTGTTCGAAGGGCCCGTCCTGACCGGGCAGGAGATCGGGATCACGGGCCCCGGGGCGTTCAACGCTTTCGAGGGTCACGTCACACTCTTCGTCGACGGTGTTGAAGTTGGAACATTCGCCACGGACTGCGCCGACGCGGTCGGACCCGGGTCCGTGTTCGGGCCGCTCGCCGTCACGTTCGCGGCCAGCCGCGACGGCGGCTTTGTCTGCCCCGTCACCCCGCCCCCTCCCCCCGAGCCCTGCGACGAGTGCAAGGGCGGCCTGGTGGAACTCACCCTCCGCAACAACGGCCCCGAAGCGCTGATCCGCGTCGAGAGCGACGGTGTGGTGTTCGAGGGCGTCGTGCCCACCGGCGGTGAGTTCACCGTCCTGGGCGACGACAAGAAGGGCAAGCTCAAGAAGAACACGGTGGTCTTCGTGAACGGCGTCGAGGCCGAGGAGATCCACACGAGCTGCTCGCAGCCGATCGGGCCCGGCACCGTCTTCGGCGACTTCGAGGTCGTGCGCGCGGTCAGCGAGGACAACGGACCGGTGTGCCCGGTGGCCCCGACCGACCCGGACGCCTGTCAGGAATGCAAGGGCGGGGTCGTGGAACTGACACTGCGCAACAACGGTCCCGAGGCCCTCATCCGGGTGGAGAGCAAAGGCATCGTCTTCGAGGGGGTCGTGCCCACCGGCGGCGAATTCACCGTCTTCGGTGACGACAAGAAGGGCAAGCTCGAGAAGAACACCGTGGTCTTCGTGAACGGCGTCGAGGCCGAGGAAATCCACACGAGTTGCTCCCAGCCCATCGGCCCCGGCACGGTCTTCGGCGACTTCGAGGTCGTGTCGGCGGTCAGCGAGAAGAACGGGCCGGTCTGCCCGGCGACGGCCGATCCGACCGACTGCGAATGCAAGGGCGGGCTGGTCGAGCTCACGCTGCGCAACGACGGCGCGGAAGCCCTGATCCGCGTGGAGAGCGACGGCATCGTGTTCGAAGGCGTGGTGCCCACCGGTGGGGAGTTCACCGTCTTCGGCGACGACAAGAAGGGCAAGCTCAAGAAGAACACCGTCGTCTTCGTGAACGGTGTCGAGACCGAGGAGATCCACACGAGCTGCTCCCAGCCCATCGGGCCCGGCACGGTCTTCGGCGACTTCGTGGTCGTGTCGGCGGTCAGCGAGAAGAACGGACCCGTCTGCGCGGTGGCCACCACCACCGCGGCCGCGTGGAGCTTCTCGGGCAGCGGACCCTGGCAGGCCCTGCTGGCAAGTTGACCCTCCGGTCCGTCCCGCGGCCCCGGCGGTCGCGGGGCGGATCCGCGGCCCACCGGGACCCGACCGCGTCAGACCTGCGACGACGGGCAGAGGTGGGACACGACGCACTCGGCACACTCGGGCCGCCGGGCGATGCACACCCGGCGGCCGTGCCAGATCAGGAGGTGGGACAGCAGCGTCCACCGATCCTGCGGGAAGAGGTCCATCAGGTCCCGTTCGACCTTCTCCGGCGTAGTCTCGCGGGTGAGCTTCATCAGCCCCGCGAGCCGTTTCACGTGGGTGTCCACCACGACCCCCTCGTCGATCCCGAAGGCGTTGCCCAGGATCACGTTGGCCGTCTTGCGCCCCACGCCGGGGAGCACGTGGAGTTCGTCCAGCGTCCGGGGCACCACGCCGTCGTGGTCCGCCATCAACCCGCGGGCGAACCCGATGATGTTCTTCGCCTTGTTCCGGAAGAAGCCGGTCGAGCGCACGACCTCCTCGACGTCCTCCTGCTGCGCGTTGGCC
Organism: Longimicrobiales bacterium; assembly: GCA_040216925.1. GTDB lineage: Bacteria > Gemmatimonadota > Gemmatimonadetes > Longimicrobiales > Gaopeijiaceae > JAJCZZ01. Next base: position 136,191 of record JAVJOF010000016.1, on the reverse strand, counting down.
AGGGCCTCGGCGTCGGGCCAGGCCTCGAACAGCGCCGGCGTGACCATGTTCACGCGCTCGTCCGTGGTCTGAGCCGACAGGATCGTGGCCACGGCCAGCTGGAACGGATTCTCGAAGTCCAGCTCGCAGTGTGCGTCCGGATACTCCTGGTGGAGCAGGTCGTAGATGGTGGCGGCCCGCTCCACGCGGGCCTTCTTGGATTCCCGGGGCATGTCAGCGGTCCAGTCCGATCCGTCGGTAGGAGAAGCGAGAGGGGGCGGGGCCGCCGGCGGACGGCGTCTCGGCGGGGTCCGCCGCCTCGACCATGTCCGGAAAGGCGAGGAGATACGCGCACGTCCGGGCGAAGAGCTTCAGCGGTTCTCCGGCGGCCTGGAAGGAGTAGAGGCCCTCCAGCTCCCCTCCGGGAAGGGTGGTGCCGAAATCGGCCCCCTCGGCCCGCACCTGGACATCGAGCCAGGACGCGGCGTCGGACCAGGGCGCTTCGGCGACGGGCACCACCGCCAACCCCGGACGGTCACCCCGGAGCCCCTGAGCCAGGAGGAGCCGGAGGACCCCGTCCGCCGAGCGGTTCCAGAACATGCCGTCCACGGACTCCGGATGCCCCGCGCCGCCGTCGAGCCAGACCAGATGCTGCGGAAGCTGCAGGTATCCCGCCTCGGCGGGCAGGGCGACCGTAGCCCCTCCAGGCGCCCCGTCCACGAGGTAGCGGACCACACCGGTGTCCAACAGGTACAGCGGCCGACCCGCGCGGTCGAACAGGTAGGCCTGCTGGAGCAGCACCGCGTACTGATGCAGGGCCTCCCCGCCGACGTCGGGGGCACGGAGGTCGCGGAGGCAGGCCCCCACCGGGCCGATCTGCAGGAACGCCGCCAGGTCCGAGGGGTCGGCGTTCCGAGCCTCGGCCTCGGCGGCCACGGCGTCGAAGACCTCGCGAGCGCGCCCGGCGTCCGGAAAGGCGAGTTCGACGGGGGTGGTCCGGGCGTAGTCGTCGTGGATGGCCATGATGGAGATGCCTACCCGCCGTCGTCCTGCGGTTCCGGCGCCACCGGTTCGGCATCGACCTCCGATTCCAGCACCTCCGGTCGGGTGGCCCCCACCAGACGCTTCACGTCCTCCCACCAGCTCCGGGTCCGGACCAGCACCAGCTCGAGCGTCCGGGGAGCGTCCACGACGCCGTGGACCCACACGAAGTGGACGTCACCCAGCTCCTCCGGCCGGGGCACACGCCATCGCCGTCCCTCGAACTCGAACTCGAGGGCCGGGGCCGCGCCGAACGCATCCTCCCGCCACTCCTGCTCGACGTAGAGGTTCCGTTCCACCTGGTAGACGCCAGGTGCCACGGTCTCGCCGTGCTGGAAATACCAGGGGTCGAAATCCCGTCCCTGGTCGCGCATGAACGTCTGATCGGCCGCGTAGTCCACGCCCTCCAGGTCGTCTTCACCGGCCAGCGACTCGAGGTGATGGCGCAGCTCGTGGGTCAGGGTCTCCCAGAGCTCCTCCTCCCAGTCGAAGTGCTCGTCGCGCCGGGCCAGGTTCTGGAAGGAACCCCAGTACAGGACGACCTGGGAGCGCGTGGTTTCCGGTCCCCCCCAGTCCGATGCGTACTCCTCGGTCAGACACTCCCCGAGCGTCCAGATCTCGTCCACCTCGGGGTCCGGGTGGGTGGGGGCCTCCCGGCTGACCACCAATCCGTCGATGCCGGCCTTGTAGGCTTCCGGGATCCGGGTGTAGGCCTCCCGCGCAGCCCGCTCGAAGTCCGCGAACTTCACCGGCGGACCGGGGGTTCGGGCTCCTGGACCTCAGGGGGCATGGGGAACGCCGCCCAGGTCGCCTGCCGGCGCTCCGGGGTCGTCGCCGTCCGCCGCGGTCACCCCTGCGGCGAGGCGATTGTTCAGCACCAGCAGGATCACGATCACCGCGGCCCACTGGATGAGCACGGAGCCCACGTTGTACGCGCTGAAGAGCGTCCAGGTCTCGGCGAAGCTGCCGCCGCGCGCGCCCCACAGCATCCAGCCCATGAGCACCACGGACTCCACGACGATCAACCGGATCGACCAGTCCCACCACGAGCCGATGTGGATGTCCGAGTCGGGCTGGTTGATGAACGTCTCGCGCCACTTGGTGACCCCGTAGCGGAGCACGGCCACCGCGAAGAAGAAGCCCGACAGCATGAGCCCGACGCCCCAGACCCAGTCCTGGTTCTGGAACACCTCGAGCTTGAGCGCCGAGGGGATTCCGAACAGCAGGCCGGCCAGGCCCACGAGGAGGATGGCGCGGCTGCGGGGCAGCCCCTGGTCGATGAGGATCCGGCTGGCCAGCTCGATCATGGCCACCAGGCTCGTCCAGGCGGCGAACACCAGGGCCAGGAAGAACAGGGCCTGGAAGAAGCGGCCGCCCGGGATCTGCCCGAACAACTGGGGCACCCAGATGAACGTGAGGCCTTCGTTGCCGGCACCGACGATCTCGCTGGCGGCGTCGGGCATGACCGAGAACACCGTGCACAGCACCATGATGCCGGCCAGGAGCGACATGGAGTTGTTGCCGAAGCCGATGACGAAGGCGTTGAGCGCCGTGTCTTCCTGGGAGCGCATGTAGACCGCGTAGGTGAGCACCAGCCCCCATCCCGCCCCGGTGTCCCACGCGTTCTGGGTCAGCGCCTGGAGCCAGATCTCCCAGTTGCCCAGGTCACTCCAGGTCGGAGTGAAGAGGAACGCAAGGCCGTCGACCGCGCCTGGGAGCGTCACGGCGCGGATGGCGAGCACCACCACGAGGATGATCAGACTGGGAATCAGGAACTTCGCGGCGGTCTCGATGCCCTTCACGCCGCGGGACACCACGAACGTGGCCAGTCCCATGGCCACCGCATGGGTGATCAGCGCCTCCGGGGTGGAGTTGAATCCCTCCCAGAACGCCCCTGGGGTGGCGCCCGGGACGTCTCCGGTCACCGTGCCCACGAAGAACCGGATGGTCCATCCCATGACCACGCTGTAGTAGAACATGATGGCCGTGGCCACGAAGGCGATCCACGCGCCCATCCAGGCGAAGCCGGGGCCCAGGGTCTTCACGAACGACCCGATGGTGCCCTTCCGGGTCCCCTTCCCCATGGCGAACTCGAGGATCAGCAGCGGCACCGACCACGCCAGGAGGAAGACCACCCAGGCCACCAGGAACGACCCGCCGCCGTTGGTGGCGGCGATCCGCGGGAACCGCCAGATGTTGCCGGTACCGACGGCCATCCCGAGCATGGCCAGGAGCATGCCCCATCGGGAGCTGAACACCTCGGACCTCGACGACACGAGCGGACCTCCCGCAGGGGGGTGTGGGCGACCGCGGGGGAGGCTCCCCCGCACCGGTTTCGGCGGGGGCAGTATAGAGTTCCGGCTCCGGGCCGGCTACTCGGCCACGTGGTCCCGTACGGGAAAGAACAGCCGGAAGGTCGTGCCCTGTCCGGGCTCGGAGGACACACGGATGCCTCCGGCGTGCTGGCGGACGATGCCGTACACGGTCGACAGCCCCAGCCCCGTGCCCCGGGACGCCTCCTTCGTGGAGAAGAACGGCTCGAACACACGCTCGAGAACCTCGGGCCGCATCCCCTGCCCGGTGTCGGCCACCTCGAGGATCACGTATCGCCCGGCGGGAATGGTGTCGTCTCCCAGCCCGTCGTCCGCCGCCGCGGTGTGGTTGAAGACCCGGATGTCCAGCCGTCCGCCGCCTGTCATGGCGTCCTGGGCGTTGAGCGCCAGGTTCATGAGGATCTGCTGGATCTGGGTGGCGTCGGCGTGGACCGGCCAGACCGGATCGCCGTCCACCAGGGTCATCTCCACGTCGTCCCGGAGGAAGGATTCGAGGATGCGTCGGCCCCGCCCGATCTCCTCGCGGAGGTCCAGCGCCTCCATGCGGAGCACCTGCTTTCGACTGTGGGCCAGGAGCTGGCGCGTGATGTCCCGTCCCCGTTGCGCGGCTGCAAGGATCTACTCGAGGCTGTCCATCACGTCCGGATCGTCCACCTGCTCGAGGGCCAGGTCGGCGTGGGCCAGCACCGGCGTCAGGATGTTGTTGAAGTCGTGGGCGACGCCCCCGGCCAGGTGACCGATGACCTCCATCTTCTGGGCGTGGACCAGCTGGTTCTCCAGCTCCATCTGACGGGCGCGGACGGCCGTCGCGCGCTTCTGCAGACGGACCCGCATCAGCGCCAGGGCGGCGGCCAGGTCGTCGAGTTCCTGGAGTCCGCCCGCGCGCACGTCGGAGAGGTCCACGGGACCGAAGGGCTCGTCCGCGATGCTCGCCGCGGCGGCCGCACCCTGGCGCACGGGCAGCGTCAGCCTCGCGGAGAACGCGAGGGCCACGACCACGGTCCCGCCGAAGGCGAGGCCGATGAGTCCGAGGGTCCAGGCCACGGACGGCAGGAACGTGGCGTAGAGGGGGCCGGTAGGCAGCGACACGAGAATGCCCCAACCCGCCCAGGCCACGGGCCGGTACGTCGCGTGGACGAGATCCAGTGCCAGGTCCGACCGGAGGCTCCCGTCGGGTGGCGGATAGTAGGTGAAGGTGAGGGGCCGCGTGCCGTCGCCGAGGATGGGGGTGGTGGGCACCTGCCCGTCCGAACGGCGCAGCTCCTGGTCGAGCGGGGTCCCCGGTGCCAGGGAGGGATCCGACGAGTCCAGGACCCGGCGCTCCGAGTCCATGAGCGTGACGTGGTACCCGGCCGGCGCCGCCCCGGCCAGATCGCCATGGAACGACCGGGTGTCGAGCCCCCCCACCAGTGCGCCGAGGTAGCCGCCCCGCGCGTCGAAGAGCGGTTCGGCCAGCACCACGCCGGGAGCGGCCGGGTCCCGGAAGCCGAGTCGTCCGAGAAGGAAGCCGCCGAACACGGACACACCGGTCCGGCGGGCCTCCTGCAGGTACTCCCGTCCTTCGAGGGACGCGCCGGCGAGCTCCAGGCCGTCGAGGTTCACGGGCGGACGGGCGGCCAGAACGCGGTCCGAGGCATTCGTGACGGCCACGGCATAGAAGTCCGGCAGGCCGAGGGCCACGTCGTCCATGGCCGCGTCCAGCCCGTCGGGGCCTTCCATGGCGGCCTGGATCTGCTTGGCGGCCCGTCCCAGGGCCGCGGAGCGGCCGTCGAGCTCGTCCTCCACGCCACGCAGGGCGTCCACCGCCACCTCGAGGGAGGTGGCCTGGGCGGTGGCGAGGTCGTCCTGGTAGCGGGCACGGGCGTACAGCAGCCCCAACACGACCGTGGGGACGCCCGCGACCAGCATCATGCGGTTGAAGACGTAGCTGCGGATGGAGCCGGGGTGCACAGGCCCACCGAGTCGGCCCGGCAGCCAGCGCGCCACCGGCGCGGTGAGCAGGATCTCCGCCACGGCGGCGTTGGCCACACCGTTCAGGATCTGCTTGACCAGCAGCAGGAGCACATAGGCCAGGTCCAGTCCGACCCAGGCCCGGAAGACCACGGCGTCCAGCAGCCACCCCGCACCGAACCAGAAGATGACGGCCGCCAGCACGAGCGACCCCACCCGTCGGTAGAGGAACCCCACCGCGGCGGCCTCCAGTACGTAGAAGCCGATGCCCACCGCCAGCCCGGGGTGGACCTGTTGGATCGGGTCGAGCAGGAAGAACGGCGCCACCATGACGGCGGCGGCCAGGACCCCGGGGCCGGTCCCCAGTCGGGCCACCGCGAAGTACACGAGAAAGCCCCCGAAGATGAACAGCGGGGTCTCCTCCGTGAGGAGGGCAACCTCGTAGCGGTTGAGGAGGGCGGCGGCGAGCCCGAGAGCCACGGCCCAGCCCCAACGCGCTCCGCTGGGCGGGGGCGCGCTCGGGGTCGACCGGGGGGGAGGGTCGGGAACCGTCACGTTACCGTCGTTCGGGAATGCGCCGCCGCGGCGCCCGTCCAGCAGGGTGCTTCCAGTGTCGGCGTCGCGCAACCGGAACCTGAGGGGCCGTCAGGTCCCGGAGAGGGTCTCGTCCAGGCGGTGGAGGAGATCCCGGCCTTCGGCCACCATCCTGCGGTCCACCTCGTGGCCGGGATCGATGGACGCGATCTCCCTCAGGAGGGGTCGGGCCTCCCCGGCGCGGTCCCGGGCCAGATAGAGCTTGGCGAGTTCGAGGCGGGGCGCCACGGCCCTGCTGTCGAGGGCACACGCACGGCGGAAATGCTCCTCGGCCCGGGCCCACGAGGCCTCCCCGAGCGCCTCGCCCATGCCCATGCGCATGGCCATGCCCCGGATCAACCACGGCAGCCGCATGACGGCCACGTGGAGCCGGCCCATCATCTCGTGCCCGCCCGGATGGTCCGGGTCGAGCTCGAGCACGCGGGCCGCCGTGAAGAAGACCTCCTTGCCGGTGGTCAGCTTCTCCAGCGGCCCCCCGAACTCCGTCCGCACACCCAACGTCACGGCCAGCCAGTACTGCGCTTCCGCCGAGGCCGGCTCCGCCCCTACCAGGTGTCGCGCGACCTGCTCCGCCGCGTCGAGATGGGCGTCCCGTGCGTCGCCGGACGCGGCCAGGAGGGCGCCGTGCACGTCCTGCTCCACCCGGCGCAGGAGACGGGATTCGTGAAGAGACACGACGGGCTCCAGCGGCTGGATCTGGGCGTGGGCCTCGAACCCCGTCAGGCCCACGGCCCCCAACGCCACCAACCACAGGGTGGAGCGGGGAGACAGGCGCGGGGAGACGGGCATCGAAGCGTCCGGATCAGGCCGTGGCGGCCAGCTCGGACGTACATGCCGGGCACCGCGTGGCCTCGATGGGCACGTTCGTCCGGCAGTACGGGCAGGGCTTCTGCGTCGGTGCGGGAGGCGGCGTGGGCTCCTCGCGCTTGATGCGATTGATCGTGCGCACCAGGAGGAACACGGCAAAGCCCACGATGAGGAAGCTCACCGTGGCGTTGAAGAACATGCCCAGGTTCATGGTGACGGCGCCGGCCTCCTGCGCCGCCTGCAGCGTATCGTACGGACCCGCCGGGTCGCCGCCCCGGAGCACCAGGAAGAGGTCGGCGAAATCGACGTTGCCCACCATCAGGCCGATGGGTGGCATGAGCACGTCGTCCACGAAGGACTTCACCACCGTGCCGAACGCGCCGCCGATGATGATGCCGACGGCCATGTCGACCACGTTGCCCTTGACCGCGAACTCCTTGAACTCCTTCACGACGCTCATGGCGCAACCTGTCTAGTGGTGGGGATGCCTGCGCTCGCCCGTCATCCTCCCAACCGCTCCCGGACCCACGGAACCACCTGATCGGCGGCGATCCGAACCTGCTCCAACGAGTCCCGGTCCCGAACGGTCACCGTGCCCTCTTCGTTGGTCTCGCCGTCCACCGTCACGCACCACGGCGTCCCCGCCTCGTCCTGCCGGCGGTACCGGCGGCCGATGGAGCCCGCCTCGTCGTAGAACGAGGGAATCGAGGCCCGCCGCAGATCGCTGTGGAGCTTCTGGGCACGCTCGGGCAGGCCATCCTTCTTGACCAGGGGGAAGACGGCCACCTTGATGGGGGCCAACCGGGGCTCGAGGGCCAGGAGCACCCGCTCCTCGCCGTCGATCTGCTCTTCGCGGTAGGCGTCAGCCAACACCACGAGCATGGTCCGGTCCACACCCACCGCGGTCTCGATCACGAACGGCAGGAACCGGTCGTTGGTTCCCGGCTCGATGTACTCGAGACGCTTGCCCGAGAACTCCTGATGGCGCCCGAGGTCGAAGTCCGTCCGGTTGTGGATGCCTTCGAACTCCTTCCACCCGAAGGGATACTCGTACTCGATATCGACGGCGGCCTTCGCGTAGTGGGCCAGTTCGTCCGGGCCGTGGTCGTGGAAGCGGAGCTTCTCGCGGCGGATGCCCAGGGACACGTGCCACTCCATCCGCGCCGCCTTCCACGTCTCGAACCACTCCTCGTCCGTGCCCGGGCGCACGAAGAACTGCATCTCCATCTGTTCGAACTCGCGGGTCCGGAAGATGAAGTTGCCCGGGGTGATCTCGTTGCGGAACGCCTTGCCGATCTGGGCGATGCCGAACGGGACCCGCTGCCGAGCCGCCCCCTGGACGTTGAGGAAGTTGACGTACGACCCCTGGGCCGTCTCGGGCCGGAGGTACGCCGTGGCCGCCTCGTCCTCGACGGGGCCCATGAAGGTCTTGAACATGAGGTTGAAGGAGCGCGCTTCGCCGAACGCGTCCCGGGTGCCACACGTGGGGCACTGACCGTCGGCCACTTCGGGCAGATCCGCCCGGAACCGCCGGTGGCAGTTGGCGCACTCCACCAGGGGATCGGTGAAGCCGTCCACGTGGCCGGACGCCTCCCACACGCGGGGATGCATCAGGATGGCGGCGTCGAGGCCCTCGATGTCGTCGCGCTGGTGCACCATGGTCCGCCACCAGAGTTCCTTCACGTTCCGCTTGAGCTCGACGCCCAGGGGCCCGTAATCCCACACGGAACCGGTGCCTCCGTAGATTTCGGAGGACTGGAAGATGTACCCTCGCCGTTTGCACAGCGAGACGAGCGTATCCATCAGGTCGGCGGTGGCCATGGAGTCCCTTCGGGGAGATTCGGGACGGGGTCCCGGGCGTGCGAGGCGTCGGAAAGGTACCCGAAAGCGGGACGGGGGATCAACGCCCGCCCACCCCGCCGGGACCCGCCCGGTTCGCCGGGGAGAACCCGGGACGGGTCCGTGGGTAGTATCCGGATGAGCGCGCCTGACGGCGCATCGCCTGCAACGGACGGCTTCGACCTCGCGTCCGGCACACCCACGACCCCTGGATCATGCTGACGTTCACCGACCGCGCCCGAGACGTCGTCCGCTCCTTCCTGGAGCAGAGTGGAGGCGAACTCGACGCCCTCCGGATTTCCATGCAGCCCGGAAGCCCCGCGGCTCCGCGCTTCGAGTTGACCCTGATCGGCCGTGACGAGCGTTCCGAAGACGAGCGTGAAGTCGACGGGGGGGGCTTCTCGGTCCTCCTCCGCGAGAAGGATGCCCCGCGCCTGGACGGCGCCACCGTGGACTACGTCGAGCGGGTCAACGAGAGCGGGTTCGAGGTGCGTACCCTGGCCTCCGGCGACGGCACCCCGGACACCCAGGACCGTGCCGAGCCCACCGGTGAGGTGGCCGACAAGGTCCGGGAAGTGCTCGACACCCAGGTCAACCCGGCCATCGCGGCGCACGGCGGAATGATCTCGCTGGTCGATGTCCAGGGCACGGAGATCTCGGTGGAGATGAGCGGCGGATGCCAGGGCTGTGCCCTGTCTCGCATGACGCTCCGGCAGGGCGTGGAGCGCATGCTCCGGGAAGCCCTTCCGCAGCTCACCGCAGTTCACGACGTGACCGATCACGAATCGGGAGAGAACCCCTTCTTCCAGCACTGACGGCGAACCCGGCGCCACGGGGGCGCCTTCGTCCGGGAGGGACATGGCAGGCACGCGCGGCCGGAACATCGCTCTCCTTCTCGCCGCCCTCCTCGCGGCGGGATCGGGGGAGGCTGCGGCCCAGGCGTGCGTTCGTCCGTGCGTCGGACCCACCCGCGGGGCGGTGCTGGCAGCGGGCGGAGGCGACCTCGGCGCGGCCATCTTCGACCGGTTCCTGGAGCTGGCCGGCGGCGCCGACGCCCGCATCGTCCTGATTCCCACCGCCGGTGCGGAGGACGGGTCCCACGATGCGTGGACGGCACTCGAGGCGCTGCGCGACGCCGGCGCCACCAGCATCGAGGTGCTGCACACGCGGAACCGGAACGTGGCCGATCTGGAGGCGTTCTCGGGTCCCCTCCACGACGCCACGGGGGTCTGGATCTCCGGCGGGCGCCAGTGGCGCCTCACGGACGTCTATCTGCACACCCGGGTGCACGAGGCCCTCCACTCCCTGCTGGCCCGCGGTGGCGTGATTGCCGGAAACAGCGCGGGCGCCTCGGTCCTGGCCTCCTACCTCGTGCGGGGCTCGGAGAAGGGCAACGCGGTCCTGGTGGACCCGGACGCGGACGAAGGCTTCGGCTTCCTGAGGAACGTGGCCATCGACCAGCATCTCCTGGCCCGGGGGCGGGAGATGGACATGCTCCAGGTGCTGGCCGCCGAGCCCACGCTGCTGGGCATCGGCCTCGACGAAGGGGCCGCCGTCGTGGTCACCCGGGACCTGGCCGAGGTCATCGGCAACGCCCGGGTCGCCTTCTACGACGTCACCGACCCCCTGAGCCTGATTCCCATCCGCTGGCTTTCGCCGGGCGAGGTGTACGACCTGGGATCGCGGCAGGTCATCCTGGCCGGGCCCGACGGGGGATGAGCCCCCCTCCGGCCGACCGCCGGAGGCCCCGGATCAGAAGATGAAGAACTCGCCGCCCCCACCCCCGAAACGGGGATTGACCACGTTGTTGAAGATCGAGCCGAACCGGTACTCGATGCCGAACGACGTGAAGTACCGGTAGCTGGTCTCGAGCTGCCGCTGGCGCAGGAGGATCTCCTCGTCGGTGGCGCCCGCCGCCGCGATGAAGAGCTGGTCCCGGATCCACGAGTAGTTGCCCGCTACCCGGACCGAGAAGCCCCGGAACAGGCGCACGTTCAGGCTGCCCGAGACGTCCACGCTGTACTTCTCGATGTCGTGGAAGTAGTGGCTGCCCGACACGGACGTGCTCCACCGCCCCCACGGCTGCACCAGCGAGAGCCCGGCCGTAAGGGATTCCTCCCAGCGGGTCTCCTCGGTTCTTCCGAACAGGGTCTCGCTGATGTAGTCGAAGTGGACCGGGCCCACGAGGTACTGGAGCGTGAGAGAGCGGCGGCTCGACTCGGCGTATGGGAAGAAGTTGTATTCGAGCCCCGGGCGGAGGGCCACCTGGAGGTCCTGGTTCAGCAGGGTCGAGGACCGGGCGTCCGCCCGCACCCCCGCCGCCCAGCGATCGCCGATGCTCCGCACCAGGGACCCCGACGCCGACCAGTCGGTCCGGACGGCCTCCACCACGTCGCCGTCGCTCAACTCGAACCGCTGACGGTTCTCGCTGCGGCGTCCCGACAGGTCGACCTTCCAGGTTTCGGTGGTGCGGTCGGCGCTGAGCGACAGCGAGTAGTTGGAGAAGCGGGAGGTGGCCTCGCCGTTGACGAAGCCGTTGGCCCCGATGCGGAACACCCAGAAATCCCAGGGATCGTTCCGCACCGCGTCGGCCGCCTCCTCGCCGGCCCCCTCCGTGCCGGAGCCCGGGACCGTGACGGTGAGGCGGGCGCCCGTGGGGGTCGCCGCCACGTACCGGACCAGGCCCAGGCGGAGCTGACGCGCCACCGCGCTCCGCCGGTCGTCTTCGGTGGCGTCGCCGCCCACCGACGCCGTCAGGTCCTGGTCCTGGTCCTCGAACGACCCGAGGCCGAGGAACGCCAGCGTATAGCTGCTTCCGCCGCCGCCGGTCTGCTGCGAGGTGACCAGTACGTGGACGTCCGCCACCTCGCGGTCCCGGACCCAGTTCACGAACGGAATCTCCCGCCGGAAGTAGTCGAGGTCCCGGCACCCCATGGTCTGGCAGTCGAAGAAGATCCCGACCGTTTCCGGGTCTTCGACATCCTGTCCGGCGAGGGGTGCGGCCAACAGGAGCACCGGAACCGAGACCCACGACAGAATCCGCACCACCCCACCTCCCCCCTGTGGTGAACGCCGTCCGCGCTTCGGTACGGACGGTCCTTTCCTGGGACGCCGCAGCCGCCGGAAGCGTTGCGCGTGTGTTGCGGGTGCCTGCGCCCCCTGCCCTGCCCGCGACCGGCCTCCGCCGGTCCGCTACTCGATGCCCGCGCGCCGGATCCGATCGAAGAGAACGGCCGTCAGGCGCTCGGTGGTGACCCGGTCGAGCGTGCCGAGCGCGTCCAGTGCCGAGGTGATCTGCCCGACCCGCCCCCACATCTCGTCGCCGAGTTCCTCGGTGGCGGGAACGGCCTCGAGGACCGGGTCCCGGGACACCCCCCCGGCGGCGGGCGTGTACTCGATGTCGGCCTGGTTGCTCAGGAGGAACCCGTGCAGGTCCAGGGCGGCATCGACCAGCGCGCCCATCAAGGCGTAGGCCTCCAGGCGGTCTTCGCGCGTGGCCAGGAAGCCCGAGTCGGCCCGCTCCAGCAGGATCGGCCGCGTGTCTTCAGGGACCTCCGCGGCCTCCATGGCCGCCACGTACCGGTCGTGGAACACCTGGGTATCGACCTCCCGCACCCGATCGACGAACGCGGCGATCCCCTGCCAGTACGCCTCCACGTCCGGGAAATCGTCGGCGTTGGCCAGGTAGGCCCCGGCCAGCCACTCCTCCCGGGGCTCGGCGGGGATCTCGAAGTCGGCCTGGAGGGCCGACAGGTCCGCGATGGTTCCCGCCAGCGCCTGCTCCGCCAGGTCCCGCATCTGGGGGAGGAGTTCGGCGGGGATGTCGGGAATGGTCACCGGCGGGAGGGCAGGCGCCTGCGCGGCCCGTTCGCCTCCACCCGACAGCATGGTGGTCCAGACGAACCATCCCCCACCCCCCAGGACCGCCAGGGCCAGGAGCCCCAGCACGGGGCCCGCCAGGTTCCGCTCCTTGGGGCGGCGAGGCGGGCTGGGGCGGTTCCGGGGGGTCGGCCGCTCCCGCTCCGCCCGCGCCGGCTCATCGGCCGGTGGGTCGGTACCGAGGGGAACGTCTTCGTACGTCTCCACGCCGCCCGGCGTGAAGTCCATGGAGCCGTCGTCCTCGGTCGGGGGCGGGCCGGAGGGCCCGTCCTGCTCCATCCATGCCGGAGGCGCGTCGGCGGAAAACTCCGACATCGGCCGCTCGAGCTGGAGCGAATCCTCGGCCGAGGGCGAGAAGTCCATGCCGCCGGAGAGAGGCTCCTCCAGGGTCATGCCCCCGCCGAAGTCCATGGCCCCTTCGCCGGAGGCGACGGAGTCCGCAGCCGGCGGCTCCGCGCCTTCGGGTTCGTCGAGCGGGTCCGGCTCGAGCTCGAGGGTGCCGGTTCCGAAGTCGAAGGCGGCCTCGTCCTCGTCGTCGTCGATCGCGGCGGCCGGCCCCGATCCGAAGTCCATGGAGTCGTCCGGACCGGGTTCATCGGGCTCTGCCGGGTCGCCGTCCAACCCTTCCGCCAACGTGAAATCGAGCCCGAGGTCGTCCGCGGTCGGCTCCGGGGCCACGGGGTCCGGGGCCGCGGGGTCCGGCGCGAGGTCGCCGAGCGACGCCGCGGGTTCGGTGTCCACCGGGTCCGGCGCGAGGTCGTCCAGTGACGCCACGGGTTCGGTGTCGACCGGGTCCGGGGCCAGGTCGTCCAGCGACGCCAGGGGTTCGTCCGACGCGGCCTCGTCCGATGTCCCATCGTCCGGCTCGTCCGCTTCGGGCTCCATGGCCGGCTCGGGACGGGCGGTCGTCACCGGGGGCGGCGGGGCCACGAAGCCGTCGTCGTCCTTGGCCCTCGAAAGCGTGTGGAAGATCTCGTGCGTGTGGGCCGGACCCCAGCGGTCCGCCGCCGCGTCGTAGAGCTGCGTATCCTCGCGGATGGCCCCCAGCTCGATGCGCAGGGCCAGCGCGTCCACGCCGGGGATGGGGACCTCGTTCCCCTGGGAGTCGATATAGGCGAAGCGCATGGGCCGGAGGTGCCGGAAATGATGGTGGAACGGCCCGGGGGCCGCCGAAGCGAGTAGTGTAAGCCGCACCGCCCCCGGAAGCCACGCCGACGCGGCTTGGGCGCAGGCCCCGGCAGGCCCCTACGACACGACGCGTCCGCGAGGCCGGGCCCGGTATTTCTCGTACAGGCTCCGGTGCTTGTTGTCGGTGCTGACCTGGCGCCCGAGGATGAACAGGTCGAGCACCTGGGTCTGGATCTCCAGCGGGTTCCCGTCCGTCACGATGAGGTTGGCCAGCTTGCCCTCCTCGATGGTGCCCAACCGGTCGCCCATCCCCAGCATCTCCGCGCCGTTGCGCATGACGGCCTGGAGCGCGGCCTCCTGGGGCAGCCCGAACGGGACCGCCATCGCCGCCTCGTACGGCAGGGTGCGCGAATCCGCGGAGTTGAAGGTCGCGAAGGCGATCTTGACCCCCGCCGCGTGGAGCCGGCCGGCGTTGGCGTACGCTTCGTCGTAGGCCGCGTCGGGGCCACCGGGCATGGCCTGGCTCGGCCCCAGAATGACCGGGACCTCGTGTTCGGCCAGGAACTCCGCGGCCTTCCAGCCTTCGCTCGCGCCGGTCAGCACGTACCGGATCCCCTGCTCTTCGGCCCACGTCACGGCGTTGCGGATGTCCCGCTCGGAGTCGGCGTTCAGCAGCACGACGATATCGCCGTTCACGACCCGGGCCATGGCCTCCAGTTCGAGATTCGGTTCGGCGCGCCCCGCCTCGAGGGCCCGGGCGTAGGCCCGGCCGGCCTCCATCCACTGGTCGAGCCGCCGGACGTTCTCCTCGTAACCCTCGCGGACCTCGGAGAACGGACGGGCAGGACCGAAGCGGAAGAAGCCCCGCCCACGGTCCATGCTGGGGTAGTTGATGACCATCCCGGCTCCGGCCTCGATGTTCATCTCCTCGACGGTCCAGCCGTCCAGCCCAACCAGCGACGCCTGGCCGGGGATGATGCCCCCGTCGGGCGCCGCCATGGTGTGGGTGATGCCGTTGGCCCGGGCCACGGGGATGTGCTCCGTGGCCGGATGGACCGCCGTGGCGGCCTGGAGGTGCGGGTTGAAGTCGCCCTGCTCCTCGCTGTCGTTGGTCACGTCCACGGCGCCGATCTCCGTCAGGCCCAGACCGGAGATGGCGTCGAACATGCCCGGATACACGTGGCGCCCCGTGGCGTCCACGATCTCGGCGCCCGGGGGCACCGCCACGTCCGGGCCCACCGCGGCGATGCGCCCGTCGCGCACCACCACCGTACCGACGAACGCATCCCCCGCGAGGGTGTGGATGGTCCCACCCCGGATGGCGTAGGTCTGCGCCGCCGCAGGGGCGGCCAGCGCCAGGACCGCGAGGGTGGCGGCCAGGCCGCGGTTCCGGACCTTCGTGGCAGCGCGGCTCATCGGTGGCTCTCCTGGTTCTGTCCGTCGGGTCCCGGGGCGATCCGGTCGGTCGCGGTCCCTGCGCCGGACCCGCTCGCGCCGTAGCGCTCGAGCAGGGCCGACTTCTCGGCCTCGATGGCGGCCTGCCGCTCCCGGTCCAGCTCGATGTCGAAGTACAGCATGCCGTCCACGTACGTCTGCTCGACCTTCGCGAACATGCTCAACGGGGGCCCGTCGAAGATGGCCAGGTCGGCGTCCTTCCCGACCTCGATGGATCCGACCCGGTCGTCGATGCCGAGCTGGATGGCCGGATTCAACGTGACCAGGCGCAAGGCCGCTTCCTCGTCGAGACCGCCCCACTTCATGGCCTTGGCGGCTTCCTGGTTGAGGTGTCGGATCTCCTCACCCGAATCCGAGTTGATCGACGTCAGCACGCCCCGCTCGGTCATGAGTGCCGCGTTGTGGGGGATCGCGTCGTAGGCCTCGACCTTGTAGGCCCACCAGTCCGAGAACGTGGACGCCCCTGCCCCGTGGGCCGCGATCTCGTCGGCCACCTTGTACCCCTCCAGCACGTGCTGGAAGGTCCGTACCGTGAAGCCCTGTTCCTCCGCCAGCCGGATGAGCTGGAGGATCTCGTCGGCGCGGTAGGAGTGCGAATGGACCCACCGGTCGCCCCGGAGGATCTCGGCCATCGCTTCCAGCTTCAGGTCACGCCGCGGCTCCACGCCCTGCCGGGTGGCGTTCCACTCGTCCCATCCGGCCTGGTAGCGGCGGGCCTCCATGAACACCTGGCGGACCACGTCCTGGACGCCCATGCGGGTGGCCGGGTAGCGGTCGGGGTTCCGGTCGCGCTTCGTGTTCTCGCCGAGGGCGAACTTGATGCCCGGATGGGCCTCGGCGATCAGGACGTCGTCCTTGTCGCCACCCCAGCGGAGCTTCATGACCGCGTTCTGGCCGCCCACGGGGTTGGCCGAGCCGTGGAGGATGTTGATGGTGGTCACGCCCCCCGCCAGGGCGCGGTAGATGCCCACGTCGGTGGGGTTCAACACGTCCTTGATGCCCACCATGGCGCTGACGTTGACCGCGCCCTCGTTGATGGCGTCGGCGGCCATGTGGGAGTGGGCGTCGATGATGCCCGGGGTCACGTACCTGCCCGACGCATCGACGATGTGGGCGCCGGACGGGGCCTGGACGTCGGTGCCCACCGCCGCGATGCGCCCGTCGCGGATCAGGATCGAGCCGTTCTCGAGGGTGCCGTCGGACGCCGTGAGGATGGTGGCGTTGCGGATGAGCGTGACCGGATCCGTGCGGTACGGTCCCCGGTCCCGTGCCATGGCCACGGGTTCCGCGGCGTCCGCCCCGTCGTCCGCGTCGGCCGTCCGCCCGCCGCGCCCGTTGCCGGGAGGCGGCACGTCGATCTTGTCGCCGTCCACGAACACGGTCTCGACGCGGGTCCCGTCGGCGGTGATGTCGCCGGAGGCCACCACCAGGTTGGCGATCTTGCCCACCTCGACGGAGCCGAGACGGTCGGCCACGCCGAAGATCTCCGCGGGGGTCAGCGTCAGGGCGCGCACGGCCGCGTCGGCCCCGAGCCCCTGCGCCACCGCGGCGCGCACGCCCTCCAGGATCCCGGACGCGCTGGCGTCGGCCCCGCCGTAGAAGGCGAAGCGGACGCCGGCGTCCGCCAGGGCCGCCGGGGTCGTGGCGGCCCGGTCCCAGAGCCGGAGCATCTCCAGCGACGGCTCGGCCTCCGGGTCGGCGTCACGGGGCGGCTCCGGCCAATCCACGTCCACCAGGACCGGTGCGCCGGCGGCGGCCAGCATGTCCGCCGCTTCCCAGCCCCGCTGCATCCCGTAGATCACCACCGGAACGCCCATGACGGCGGCGGTCTCGACGGCCCGACCCGCCTGGACGCGGTCGTTGGCCGGGAAGAGCACGGGGTACTGTCCGGCCATCTGCTCACGGAGGGGCTCGAGCGCCAGGTCCCACTCGGGCCGCGCCTTGCCGCGGGGATCCGAGGCGTAGTCGGTCCACACCCGGTCGTAGTACTGGGCGTCGAGGTAGAGCTGCTTCAGGTAGGCGAACCCGCCCATCAGGGAATTGGGGTACCCGCTGTACGAACGGTCCTGCACGGTCACCCGCATGGCCACCGGCGTGGCCACCACCATCTCCCGAGCACGCTCCACCAGGCCCAGGCTGAGCACGGCGGCCTGCCCCGGAACGAGTCCCTGGTCCCGGGTGCTCACGGCCGTCGTGAAGCCGGCGTTGCGCCAGGAGGCGAACCGCGCGTCGGCCGCATCGAGCTCGTCGGCCGCGCTCACCCAGGTGTGCGTACCGGGCCGGTCTTCCGGCCCCCACGAATGGGGTCCGTCTCCGCCGCCCTGGTTCCCGAAGCCCGCGAAGCCCGTCTGCTGGCCCCGGGCGCGCGGATGACCCAGCGTGGACATGGCGTCGAAGAAGCCGGGGTAGACCATCTTTCCGGCCCCGTCCACGACCCAGGCCTCGGGCGGCACGGCCACGTTCGCCCCCACGGCCGTGATGACCCCGTCGGACACGACCACCGTCCCGCGCTCGAGGGTCGGCCCGGACACCGTCACGATCCGTGCGTTGGTGATGGCGTAGTCCCGGATGCCGGACGGGCGTTCGGGGCGCGGCTGGGCCTCGAGGGCCACCGGCGCGAGGACCAGGCCGAGGGCCAGGGCCACGAGCGACGCTCCGCCGCCCACCACCCGACCACCCGGAGTTCGGAGCCCGAGGCTCATGGCGCGTACCTCCCTGCAGGTTGAACGACGGCCGGACCACCCCCGGAAGGAGGGCGACGCCCGTCGGACGCTGGAGACCGGATGATACCCGACCCCGGAACCTCCAGCCACTGTGGACAAACGACCCGAAGGGAGTGTTCAGGCCCGGGCGGGCCGGGCTCAGGCGGAGGGCGGCTCCGGCGGCTCTTCGGCTGCCTCGCCGATGCGGTGGAGCGCGTCCAGGGTCGCCTGCGCCACGCCGATCATCGCATCGAGCTTGACCGGATCGAGGATCACGCCGGCGGTCCGACACGTCACATGCCCGGTGTCGGCCCCGAGCCGGCGCCGGTCGCTCCGCGGCGCCCGATCGACCTCCAGGTAGACGTCGGGGCCTTCGAGGAGCGCGTCCGCCAGCTCCGTCGAGAAGAAGGCCGGGACGCGGGCCGGCGGGTTCCCTTTGACCACGTACCGCTCCAGCAACGCCCGGCGAATCGGCAGCCGCCGGCCGAAGCCCAGCGCCGTCAGGACCCGGTCGAACCAGTTCCGGGGCCGGATCCTGGCCGTCAACTCCCGGGAACCTCCGTACAGCGCATGGACCCGGGTGAACACCATGGGGGTCGCGCCTGCCTGGACCACGTACTTCTCGAGCGTGACCGTCCACCGACGGTGGCCGAGCACCACCCGCTCCCTTCCGAACCGGCCGATCTCGAAGGTGCCGCCGTGCCGGGCGGCCAGGTCGCCCCAGACCTCCGCCACGGCGTTGCCCGACCCCGTCCAACGGGCCCAGCGCGCACGGAGGCTCCGGCGCGCCGGCCGGTCCGGCTTCATTTGATGACGAGCAGCCGGTCCGCCACCGGGTAGAGCCACTCCACGCCCCGCTCGGTGACCACCGCGTCGTCTTCCAGCGGGATCCGGGCCTTGGCACCCCCCCACTCCGGCACCGAGGTGAACGCGAAGAGCTCGACGCTGAACAGCGTGCCGGGCCGGAACTCGTAGGTGAGCTGCTCCGGGTTGAAGAACGCCAGGGACGGGCCGATGCCGTGGCCCCAGTTGCCCACCGAGTGGGGGCCGATGACCACGTCGGTCACGTCGGGATCGTCGGTCGGCTGGTTGAATCCCACCCGGTTGAAGCCGGCCGCCTCGATGGCGGCCCACGTGGCGTCCACCGCCTGCTGCGCGGTGGGCGCCACCTTGATGGAGCGCTTCATGACGTCTCGCACCCGGAGGGCCTGCTCGAACGCGTGCCGGATGCCCGGAGGCGGCTCGGTCTCGCCCTCCCGGAGCACGTAGGCCACCCGCTTCATGTCCGTGTAGAAGTCGAGGAAGCCAACGCCCCAGTCGATCATGAGCAGGTCGCCGCGCTGGATGATCCGATCGGTGGACGTGGCCGCGATGCCCCCGGGGCCGGTGATGTACACCGACGGCATGTCGAACGACGTGTCCAGGCCCCGGGCGAGCTGCTGGTCGCGCATCCACCACGCCACGTCCTCCAGCGTGGTCACGCCCGGGGTGATGACCTCGTTGGAGAAGGCCCGGTCCGCGATCTCCCGGGACATCTCGCCGGCCTCGGCGAAGGTGGCGATCTCGATGGCCGTGCGCGTCGAGCGGAAGTCGGAGACGAGCTTCTGCGCGGAGACCAGGCGACCCGACCAGGGCGCGCCCAGGACCTCCTGCAGGTGCAGGTACGACGTGTGGGACAGCCCGTCCGCACCGCCGATGTGTTCGGCCATGTTGACCCCGATGCGCGCCGGCGTCCGCGCCGCGACCCAGGAGGCCAGCTCGTCGGCACCGCCGACGTGGTCGTACACGGGGCACTGCTCCGGTCCGTACCCGCCGACCCCGAAGATCGCGCGCTCGACGCGGCCGTCTCCGGTGTCGGTGAAGACCCAGTAAGCCCATCCCCCGACGTAGCCACGGCCCAGGGCCTCCCAGAGCGGATCGAGGAGCCCTTCCCGCATGACCACGATCCACATGTCGATGTCGTTGTCGGCCATGGCGCCCGGCAGGATCAAATCGAATTTCTCCTGGCGGATCTGGCAGGCGCGCTCCCAGCGCCGCCGGGCTTCCTGGGCGTCGGCGGGTGCAGGGATCGTGAGCAGGGCCGCGGCGGCCAGCAGAAGGCCCGCGGCGGCGGTCGACGACGTGCGGATCATCGGAGTGCCCTCCAGTCGGTGCGGCGGATTCCGGCCTTGTCGGAGCCGGCCACGATGCGGAAGGTCGCGTCGTGGGCGGTGGACCGGACCACCCAGCGCACCGTGCGGCTCCGTTCCGTCACGGCCTGCAGGTAGGGGTTCGAGCCGGCCAGGTGCCAGACGGAGCGCCGTGGCGTTCCATCCACCACCTCCACGCCCCGCCCTTCCAGGCGGGCCCAGGGCGGACGCACCACCGGCTGCGACACGGACCCGTCGGCCCGCTCCTCGCCCACGGTGCCCCGGTCCGTGAGGCTGGTGGGCTGATAGCCCGTGTTGGTCAGGGTGATGGCCACTTCCCAGGTGCCGTCGCCCCGGTCCGTGACCCGGGGCTCGTCCACCTCGAGCAGGGGGCTCTGCTCCGCGATGTACATGTACCACGGCATCTGGAGGGCGGTCTCGTCCTCCAGGTACTCCGCCGGGGGGTTCTGGCCCCAGAACTTGCTGTGCCACCCGCCGATCTCCACCGCACCGAGCTGGGGATGGTCGTAGGGCGTCCAGTCGGAGAAATAGCGCCCCCCCAGTTCCTCGTCGTTGAAGCGGTGGCTCTCGGCCTCGCTGACCTCCCCGTCGCCGTCGTAGTCGGTGACCCACGCCTCGGGTCCCGGCACGAACTCCGGCACCCAGCCGATGACCCCATGATCCCAGTATCCCCAGGACATGAGCGTCCCGTAGCGATGCTCCGTGGGATGGGTCGCGCTGGGCACCACGGGACGGCCGGTGGTGCGGGTGTACTCCCGGCCCAGATGCTCGATGAGCTGGAGGTCGATGGCCGGAAAGAGCGACGGCGCCGAGGCCGACGGCAGGCGGTACACGAAGCCGCCCGAGGTATGGCCGTGGAGGATGCCCGTGATGTTGCGGTGCGCGTCGATGAACGCCACGGCGGCCCGGGTCTCGGGTTCGGACAGCGGGTAGTCGCCGGCGCCGGGCTGCAGGTGCCACCGCTCCCAGTTCCGGGGGAAGTTGCGGTTCATGTCGATGCCGCCGATGCCGTCCTCGTTGATGCGGCCGTCGCCGTCCTCGTCCACGCCCTCGCGCATGACGGAGTAGCGCGGCCCGTCCAAGGCGCCGTCCGGGTCGCGGTGCAGGATCCGGGTGTCGGTGGCGTCGAGCACCCAGTCGCCGTCGGGGTCGGGCACCCGGATCTGGGTGATCCAGCCGTCGCCGTCCAGGTCGGTGGGCGGGTCCTCGTCGGCCACGCCGTCTTCGTCCTCGTCCACGGGGTGCGGGGTGCTCCGGAGGAACTGGTCGTCGATCAGGGCCAGGTCCGAGCCGTCGGGGTTGAACTTCGGCCGGACGTAGACCGCCCGGCGGTCGAGGAGTGCCGTGACGCGGTCGTCGCGGCCGTAGCCGTTGAGCAGGTGGCCGATGAAGTAGGTGGCCACCGCGGACCCGGTCAGCTCACCGGCGTGGATGCCCCCGTCCACGTAGAGGGCCGGCTTCTCCGCGGCCGGTCCC
Source organism: Longimicrobiales bacterium (assembly GCA_040216925.1). Lineage (GTDB taxonomy): Bacteria > Gemmatimonadota > Gemmatimonadetes > Longimicrobiales > Gaopeijiaceae > JAJCZZ01. Next base: position 114,858 of record JAVJOF010000016.1, on the reverse strand, counting down.
GTGGCCTCGTTGGTGATCTCCAGGACCATGAGCGGCTGGCCGTAGAAGCTCTCGCCGATGCTGTAGAGCTCGGTCAGATCCGGATACAGGGCGTGGAACTCCCGGAGCATCTGGTTGGTCTCGGCCGCCGTGTAGAAGCGGTTCCAGTCCACGGTGCCGTCGGGGCCGACCAGGCTCACGGCCTGCGACGCGACTCCGGCGGGAAGGAGGAAGGCGGCGGCGAGGGCGCCCCGGAGGGCTCGCCCGGCGAGAGGGAACCGACGATGCATGGACGGGCACTCCGGAGTGGGAACGTGGGTCGAGCGCCAATGTGTGGGGGGTGGGGGCACTCCGAAACCGGTCGGGCCGGGAGCGCTCACTTGCTCCAGCCCCACCGTCGGGAACAACTTTGGGCCACGGACGCCCATCTCCCCCATCCACGGCACCGTTCTGGCCACGCTTCTCTACCGGATCCTGGCACTCATCCTCACCGGCCTGGCCGTCACGGCCCAGGCGGTGCGCCTGGACTCCCTCTTCGGGAACTTCCTGGGCATGGCCGGCGCGTGGGCAGGTCAGACCACCGTCTCGTTCATGACGGTGGCCATCGTCGACGCCTCGCTGACGGCGGTGAGCGCCGCCGTGGCCCTGGTGCTCATGTTCCGGGGCGACCCCGACCGTGGAGCCCGGCCCCTCGGGCTGGCCATGGCCGTCTGGAGCTACCTCCTGGCCTATTCGGCCCTGGTGGCGTTCATGCGGCCCCTCGACCCGATGTCGATGGCGCGCCTGGCGTTCGAGGCGCACTTCCTCCTGGTGGAGATGGTGGGGATGGCGGCGTTGATCCGGTGGGCCTCCGTGGTGCCCCGGCCGCTGACGCCCGCCGACCTCCGGGACCCCGGCGAACTCCCGGTGCTGGTGCGGCCGATCCAGGCCGTCCGGGGAGCACTCCTGTCGGCGCCGGTCCTCTGGGGAGGCACCGTGGCCTTCGTGGTCGTGGTCCTCGTGGTCAACGGCCTTCTCGGCCAACCCGCCCAGGACGCCGCCCTGCTCTGGCCCGTCGACGTCGTCCGGTTCGCCGCACTGGCCCTGGTGGTCACGTACATGCGCCGGGCCTACCTGAGGAGCAATGCGGCCGAGCGTCGGAGCCTCCACTGGGTCGCCCTCGGGTTCGTGGTGCTGATCGGAAGCCTGGGGGCGCTGATCGGCGGCAACGTGCTCTTCACCGTGACGGGGTGGACCGTGCCGGTGGTGAACTGGCGCCCGGTCGTGCTCGCGTCCGGGGTGGCCGCGATGATGGTGCTGATCGGCCGCTCCGTCCTACCCGACAGCGGGCGGGATCCCGCCCCAGCGGTCCGGCGCGGCCTGATCCTGTCCATCCTGGTCCTGGCCACGCTCCTGCTGGCGGCGGCCTTCGAGGCGCTCCTGTCCGACGCCGTCGTGGCGCGGCTGTCGCTGCCCGGCGGCCTGGGCACCCTGCTGGCGCTGGCGCTCGTGGGCCTGTTGCGGACGCGGCTGCGCGGACCGCTCGAGCAGATGTTCGATCAGGTGTGGCGCGGACTTCCGGAGCCGGGGGACGCGGGGTAGGGGCGATCGGCCTCGTCAGGCCGGCTTCACCGCGGACCGGTCCCCCTCCGTCACATCCGTCCGCCCTGGGTCGTTCTCCTTCCTGACGACCCCCGGGGCGCGACGTGTGTATCAATCGACCCGGGACGGCCGTCGTCGCACGGACGACGCGCCTGCCAGGCATCCACCGTCACATCGAGCCCCGGGGAATCGTTGGATTTCGACACCCTCTTCGACGCGCTCTACCCCCCGCTGGTCCGCTACTGCCACCGGATGACCGGTGACCGTGACGCGGCGGAGGACACCGCCCAGGAAGCCCTGGTGCGGTTGTACGAGCACAAGGTCGAAGGACCCGAGCCCGCCTTGCGGGCATGGCTGTTCAAGACCGCCACCCACCTCATCCGAGACCGATACCGCGTGGACGAGAACCGACGGCGCCTCCTGGAGCAGAATCCGGTGACGCCCACCAAGCTGGACGAGCCGGATCAGGTCCTGGAGCGCGGCGAGCGCCAGGCCATGGCACGTCACGCCCTGGACCGCCTGCCCGAGCGGGACCGTGAGATGCTCCTTCTCCGCTACGAGGGGTTCAGCTACAAGGAGATCGCCGACGCGATCCAGGTGGCGGCCACGTCGGTGGGCACGCTCCTGGCCCGGGCGGAGAAGAAGTTCGTGGAAGCGCTGGAGCGCACCGAGGAGCCGGCATGAACCACATCAGCGAGGAAGGCCTCCTGGCCCTGCGCGACGGAGACGACCTGGCGGCGGCCGACGCCGGCCACCTGGAGGGATGCGTCGAGTGCCAGGCCCGGTACGACGACGTGGAGGCCCGGGCCCGGACGGTTTCGGCGGCCCTCGAGGTCCTGGACGAGTCGTGGGACATTGACGCCGCCCGCGCCTCGGTACGGTCCCGGGTGGCCGCGGTGGCCGCGGCCCGTGCGGCCGATCCGGCCTCCACCGTCCGCCCCTTGGCCGTGCCCCGGGGAGCGTCGTCCACGGTCTGGCGGGCGCCCCTGGCCCGGGCCGCCGTGATCGTGCTGCTGCTGGGAGGCACCGCGTCCGCGCTGCCGGGATCGCCGGTGCGGGACTGGCTGTCCACGCTGCTCGGCGGCGGCCTGGTGGTGGAGGAGATCCCCGGCGCGGGGGTGGAGGGCGCTTCGGCTCCCTCGGCGGCCCCCGCCGCGGCCGACGCTCAGGGCACCGGCATCCGTGTGGCAGCCGAGGCGCCCCTGCGCATCTCCATCCTCGGCCTCGGGCCGGACCAGGACGTGATCGTCCGGTGGATCGCCGTCGACGAAGTGGCGGTGCTGGCCCCTGCGGGCAGCCGCTTCACGTCGTCGGACGGCCGTGTGGAGGCCGTGGTCAGCGGCGGACCCGTGACCGTGGAGCTTCCCCGTACCATGACCCCCGCCACCCTCGAGGTCGGCGGACGTATCTACCTGCGGCGGAGCGCCGACGGCCTGGAGGTCACGGGCCCGACGGTGGACCGCAGCGACGACCGGATCTTCTTCCGCACACGATGAACGCTCGCCTCGTGGGTGCCGGCCTCCTCCTGGGGGCGCTCCTTGCCGTTCTTCCGACTCCGGCCTCCGGGCAGACGCCCGCAGCGCCGGCCCGCACGGGTATGGTGTCCGGCGCCGTCCGGGGCGCCTTCCAGAACGATGTCCGGCCTCTGGCGCACGCCGTGGTCGAGGTCTGGGGCCCGGGCGTGCGCTTCGCGTCCGTGGCCGACTCCCTCGGGCGCTACAGCCTGGACGGTCTGCCGGCCGGACCGGTCCGGATCCGGGTGAGCCAGACGGGGCACGAGCCCCGGGTCATGGACGTGATCGTGCCGGCGGGAAGCACCGTCCTGGTGGACGTGGAGCTGCGGGCCCGCCCGGTGGAGATGCCGGCCCTGGACGTGACGGGCGCCCTGGTGTCGGTGCCCGATCCCGATCGCCGGGACGTCGGACCCGACGCCCGGAGCGTCTCGGAGGTCGAGGTTGCGGCGCTGGAAGGTGGGACCGGCCTGGGCAGTTCCGGACTGGCGGACGCCGTGCGCTCCCTGGGCGGGAACGACCCGGGCAGTGCCACGGACGTGCTGTTCATGCGCGGATCGACCACGGACATGAAGCTCGTGCTCCTGGACGGCGCACCGGTCTACACGCCCTTCCACGTGGCGGGGCTGCTCCGCAGCTTCGAGCCCGAGGTCCTGGGCCGGGCCGACCTCCACGTGGGGGGCGCCCCCGCCCGGTTCGACGGGGGCCTGACCTCCATCTTGGACCTCCGGACCCGGCGGCCGGGCACCGAACGGATCCACGCGTCCGGGTCGGCCGACCTGATCTCGGCCACGGTGGCCGCCAACGGCCCGCTGTTCCCCGGCACGGGGTTCGTGGCGTCCGCGCGGAGCCTCCACGGTCTGGGCGAGGCACCGCTGGGCTCCTCGCCCTACGGCTACGAAGACGTGCTCGTGTCCGTCGAGTCGGAGCCCGCGGACGGCCATCTCCTGAAGACCACGGCCTTCTGGAACCGGGAGTCGGTGGTGCTCGACCTGCTCGGGTCCGTGGGCGTCCAGGCCGCCGGCATCCCCGACCGGGCCTCGTGGGCCAACCGGGCCGTGTCCGGCACCTACCGGGGCCGCGCCGGCACGACGTTCGTGGACGTGACCGTGGCCGGTGCCGACTACCGGGCCACGCTCCCGCTCCAGCCCTCCGCCGGAGAGGGCGAGGAGCAGCCGGAGCCCCTCATGGCGTCGGCGGAGAACCGGCGCTTCCGCGCGGGCGTCGAAGCGGCCCACCCCACGGACCGCGGCGTCTGGCGGGCCGGTGTGGCCGCCGAGCGGGTCGAGGCGGCCTACAGCGCGGTCCTCCTGGGCACGGGCCAGCCGTCGCTGGACTCCCGGGCGCAGGCCCACACGGTGGGCGGGTACCTGGACGTGAGCCGCACCCTGGCGGCCGACGTCTCGCTCCGGGCCGGCATGCGCGCCGACCACTTCGCCGGTTCGTCGGGAGGGCTCCGCCTGGCCCCCCGCGCGGCCCTCTCGTGGAGCGTGGCACCCACCGCCCTCCTGACGGTGGCCGCCGGCCGGTACCACCAGTACGCCCGCACCTCGGACACCCGGGTGGAGTACACGCTGGCCGCCGCCGCGGAGGGCGCCCGGGGCGTCGGCATCCAGAGCGACGCGCTCCTTCCCGTGGCCACGGCCGACCACGTGGTCGTGTCCCTCGAGCAGACCCTGGGCCGGGCCACCCGTCTCGGGGTGGAGGGCTTCTGGAAGGGCTTCCAGGGCATCCACCCGGACCAGGACGACCCGATCCTGTCGTCGGGGGTGGACCTCCGGGTCCAGCGCCAGGCCGACGGCGTCACGGGGTGGCTCGGGTACGGCCTGTCGTGGTTCTGGTCGTCCAACGACCTGTCCGGAGCCGGGCAGGAGTTCACCGGGCGGCAGCTCCTGACCGCCGGGCTGTCCGGACGGCTGGGCGGCATCTTCGGCGGAGAGGCCCGGGTGGCCTACGGCGCCGGGCTGCCGTACACGAGCGTGCCGTTCCGGGCCAGCGACGGCTTCACGACCGAGTCGGCCGCCGACAACGCCACCGAGGTCCTGGAGCGGGCCTCGCCGCTGGCCGGCGGCCCCGAGGACTCGTTCCTGCGGATGGACCTGGAGCTCCACGCCCTGTGGCGCCCGGACTGGGGTGGCCGCACCTGGGACGTGCGCCCCTACGTCCGGGTCCTGAACGCCCTGGATCGGCGGGACGCCCTCTTCTACGCGTTCCAGCCGTGGCGCGGTGAGGGCGTGACGCCTCTGGCCGAGCGGCCCCTGGTGCCCGTGATCGGAGTGGCCTGGCGCTTCTAGAGAAGCGGCCGACGGGCGGCCTCCGTCACGATCGGCGCGCTCCGGTCGTTCCTTCCGTGGATCTGTCACCGGCGCCCCGGCGGGCGCCTCCTCCCCGGGAGACCCCGATGCGCCCATTCCTCGTCCGACTTCTCTTCGCGACCGCACTCGCAGCCGTGGCGGCCGTCCCGATCGCCGCCCAGATCGTTCCCGTCCGCACCGTACCGGTGGCTTCGGGCGACCAGTTCCTGCTCCTGCCCGGGCAGCGCCTGGGCATGGGCGGGGTCGAGCTGGCCGTGACCGACTCACTGGCCGACCCGTGGAGCCTGCCGGGCCGGGCGGTCCTGGTGGGCGGATCGGCCTTCCTGGCCTCCCCCACCATGTACGGCATCTCCCGCGACGGCGGAGCGGGCCGCACCCTTCCGCTGGCGGCGGTCTTCCGCGGACGGGCCTGGGCCGGCGGCCTGGCGGTGGCGCTCCAGCAGGTGGACAACGGCCGGAGCGACCAGAACATCTTCATCGATCCGGGCTGGTGGATCGGCCCGCCCCCCGACCGGCTCCGTGACCTGTCGAACCGGAACCTCTACGCCCGCGCTTTCCTGGGCCGGCGCCTGGGTCGGGGACCGTGGTCGGCCGGCGTGGCGGCCTCCGTCGCGGGGTTGGATGCCATGGACGGCGTGGACCTCCTGTACGCCGGCGCCACCGACATCCGCCAGTCGGGTTCGCTGGCCGACGTCCGGGTGGGCCTGCACCGACAGGGCCCTCGCGACCGAGTGGATCTCACGCTCGTCCACAACCGGGTGTCGATGCAGCACGATGTCCGGTACCTCGAATGGGTGGCCGTGCCGGAGATCGACCAGCCCCGCCTGGTGTCCCGGCTCGAGGTCAACGAAGACCAGAGCCGTACCTGGGGCGGGCGGGTGGCCTGGGACCGGACTCTGGACGCGCCGGGATGGCGCCTCGGGGCGGCCGCCACGGTCAACCGGAAGACCCATCCCAAGATCCCGAACTACGAGATCCAGAACATTCCGAGGGACCCGGGGGAGACCTGGGCGTGGGACTTCGGGATGGGGCTCTCCCGTGCGTCGGGACCGACCCTGTTCGCCGTGGACGTCGTGTTCCAGCCCATCTGGAGCAACACCTGGCAGGAAGCCGACACCGCCGAGGTCGGAGCCGCGGGGCGCCCGGTGCCCGCAGGGGGCCGGACCATCGAGAACGACTTCTTCTTCACGAACGTGCTGCTGCGCGCGGGATTCGAGTACAACGCCGGGGCCGCCACCGCCCAGGTGGGCCTGGAGGCCCGTTCCTACGACTACGACCTCCGGCAGCAGGACAACCTGGCCGGAACGGTCCGCGACGCCCGGGAGTCGTGGATGGAGTGGAGCCCCACGGTGGGCGCCGCCTACCGCTTCGACGACGTGGAACTGCGCTACGCGGGCCGCGTGACCACGGGCACGGGACAGCCCGGGGTGGCCCTGGAGCCGGGCGCCGTGGCCCGGCTCGAGGCCGCGGCCGACTTCATCCTGGCGCCGTCGGGACCCCTCACGCTCCAGGACGCCCGCGTCGTCACCCACCAGATCTCCGTTCGGATCCCCATCCGTTGACGACGCCGCCGACACCGGTCCGACGGCCCGGAATGGCGCCCCCGGCTCTTGCCGCGGGGCGCCCGGCGCTCTATTCATGCCCCTTGTCCACGAACCAACGAAGAACCAGGAGATCGAATGTCGGGTAATGGTGGCAACCGGGTCCGCGTGATCCTCCGGTGGATCCAGATCAAGGACAACAAGGAAGCCGCCTGGGACGACGAGGGCGAGTTCCGCTTCCGTTCCAAGGTCAGCACCGGCGGCCAGACCCAGGAGCTCGAGTTCCCCGAGCCCCCCGCGTACTGGTCGATCTCCGATCACCCCCGGCGGAACAAGGTCGACAAGATCGACAAGGTGCTGTTCGAGGGAGCGGCCGGAGACACGATGGTCGTGGAGTTGTTCGGCGTCGAACTCGACAACCTCTCGGCCAACGACGAACTCGAGGACTACCGCCGCGAGTACACCGGCCCGGTGGCCTCGTGGATCGGCGTGCATCAGCCCACGGACGAAGGGGGCGACGACCCCGAGAACCTGTCCGACTGGCGGGTCTGCTACGAGATCGAGACCATCTGAATTCGGGCGAGGCCCCCCATAGGGCCCCAGGCCCCGCCCGGCTCGCCGGGCGGGGCCGTTCTCTTTCCCCCCATCGCCATGCCCGTGCTCCTCTGGTTCCAGGACATCACATCCGCTTCCGGGCCCGCCCAGCAGGATCCCGGGTGGACCGTGTGGATCCCCGCCGGGGCGTTCCTGGTCCTGGCGGCCATCGTCTGGGCCATCTGGCGGCGCCTGGCGGAATGACGGGCAGCGTTCTATCCTCCGGGTATTCGGTTTTTGTTCGGTTACCCGGAGACTCCCAATGTCCGTCGCCCTACCGGTGGTCCGCGGCCGCGGCGCCGCCACCAACCTCCCCAACCGCTTCGAGCGCCTCCACCTGGACCGGGAGGGGTGGTCGGACCCCGACGACCCGGGTCCCCGTACCGAATTCCTCCGCGACCGGGCCCGTTCGATCCTGGTCCGCAACGACAGCCCGGACGTCGGGTTCGACGTGGGCATCAACCCCTACCGGGGGTGCGAGCACGGGTGCGCCTACTGCTACGCCCGGCCGAACCACGAATACCTCGGGCTGTCCGCCGGCCTCGACTTCGAGTCCAGGATCTTCGTGAAGCACGAAGCGCCCGACCTGCTCCGGACCGCCCTGGCGTCTCCGCGCTGGCGGCCCGAGCCCATCATGATGTCCGGCGTCACCGACTGCTACCAGCCGGCGGAGCGTCGTCTCCGCATCACCCGGCGCTGCCTGGAGGTCCTGGCCGAGTTCGGCAACCCGGTGGGCATCACCACGAAGAGCTACCTGGTCACGCGGGACGTGGACCTGCTGGGCCGGCTCGCCTCCCTCGGGGCCGCCGGCGTCGTGTTGTCGATCACCTCGTTGCGGAACGAGATCCAGCGGTCCCTGGAGCCCCGGGCGTCGTCGCCGGCGCGGCGGCTGGGGGCCATCCGGGTCCTGGCCGACGCGGGCATTCCGGTGGGCGTCAACGTCGCCCCGGTCATCCCCGGACTGACCGACCACGAGATCCCGGCCATCCTGGAGGCCGCGGCGGACGCCGGAGCCACGTTCGCCAACTTCATCCTGCTCCGGCTCCCCCACGGCGTGAAGGAGGTGTTCACGGAGTGGCTCGCGGCCCACGCGCCGGACCGGAAGGACAAGGTCCTGAACCGGCTGCGGAGCCTTCGTGGCGGGGCGCTCTACGACGGGCGCTTCGCGGTGCGCGGGCGTGGGGAAGGCCCGTTCGCCGAACAGATCCGGAGCCTCTTCGAGGTCAGCCGGGCCCGGGTGGGGTTGGGGCCGGCCCCGACGCTCTCGACCGCCGGGTTCCGGCGCCCCGAGGTGACGAAGCGGCAGATGGACCTGTTCGCGTAGCCCGGCGAACGGTCCGGGTCAGACCGCGGCCTGCCGGGGATCCCGTCCGACGCCGACGGCCCTGGAGAACGTCCAGAGGAAGTTCGTGAAGCCCTCGTCGTAGTCGGACAGCCCGTTCTGCCCCGTGAGCTTGAGCCGCTGGTCGTACAGGCTCTTCATGACCGTCGAGACCGAGCTCTCGTAGGTCGACGGTGCGGGTCGCAGGGCGTGGAACGCCTCGGTGAGTTCCTCGCGAAGCTCCAGTTCCTCCACGAGTTCGTGGTAGGCGTCGTGGTCGTGGTTCGACACCACCTTGAGCTGGCGGTGGAGGCGCTCGGCCAGGCCCGCCTGGACCAGGAGGGGGTCGCCGGAGTGCACCAGCGCCATGTACGAGAGCACCTGCGCGTGGAGCTCCTTCCAGTACCCCTTCCGGTGGGTGAACTCGTGGCAGAGGATGTGGGCTTCGAAGATCCCCGTGTCCTTGAAGATGGCCACGTCCCCGGACACCACGTCGCACACGCCCATCGCGAACGGGAAGAGCAGCCGGGCCAGGGTGAAGTCCCGGACCTCGGAACTGGTGACCACACGCTGTCCGGTGATGCCGGCCAGGTACTCCGTGAGGTGGTGGTTGACCTGCTCCGCGACTTCGGCGCGGGGTCGGCGCTCCGGGGTGTACCCCTCGTCGAGGCGACGGGCCAGACGGGCGATCTCGTCGCGCCGCGCGCTCTCGGGCATGGGGTCGAGATGCTTCACGTCGGCCCCGAACTCCTCCATGAAATCCACCCAGCGGACGTCCCGCCGGTGCATCCAGTCCTTCACCGCGCTGCCGGCGTACATGCCCAGCGCCGCCGCGGACAGCACACGGCCCGGAAGGGTCGCTCCCAGGAGGATCCTCGAGGCGATGGGCGCCGTCGTGATGAGGTCCGTCAGGGCGACGGGGCTGTACGTGGCGTCGTTGGGGATGTGGATCTCTTCCATGGACCTCCATACGCGGAACGCGGGGTCGGAGGTTCCATCTCCCCCGGAAACACGAACGGCGCCGCCGTGAGGCAGCGCCGCCAGGTCATCCTCTCCGCATCGCGGCGAGAGGCGGAACGAGGCCCCGGCCGGCCGGCGTCGAGCCGGTCACGGCCGGGACCCGTCAACAGCGCGCCAGGGTGTCGCCTCCCCCGGTCGCCCGGGCCTCGGCCACCGCGCGGTCCGAATGCTCGGCTTCCACGCGGTGCTCGTCGGACACCCAACTCGCCTCCGTTTCCGTATCGGTGGTGTCGGCCGGAGCCGGGGACGCCGGCGCGCTCAGCGCCAGCATCCCCACCAGAAGGGGCACGCCCAGAAGCGGCGCCCCGAACGCGGCCCACCAGGGTACCGCGGATTCCTTGTCGATATGTGGACTCAACATCCTCGTCTTCCTCCCTTCGTGACGTCCGGAAGCGTCGGGAACCCCCCGCCGTTTCCTCGCTCATCCCAACGTACGCGACGGCCCGGAAGTTTCATCACACACCGACTTCCGCCCGACGGCGCGGCCGCCCCTGCGGCCTTCACACCATGGGATGCCTCGACGACCGCATTCGTTGCATCCGGTGGGGACCGCCCCCGGGGCTCGCTATGTTGCAGGATCCGCCAACGCCGCCCTCGCCGGAGTCCGCCGATGCACCTGCCCACCGTGTCCACGAACCGCACCAAGGTCGCCACCTGGAGCGAACTGCCGGACCGGGAGCCGGCCTACGCCCTCGTGGCCGGGGTCGACCTCGTGATCATCCGCTTCGACGACCAGGTCAGCGTGCTCTACGGACGCTGCCACCACCGCGGGGCCCTCCTGTCCGACGGGACCATCGACGGTCCGAACCTCCTGTGCGGCGTCCACGGCTGGGACTACCGGTACGACACCGGGGTGAGCGAGTACAACAACGACGAGGCGCTCCATCGGTTCCCGGCGGGGATCGACCCGGAAGCCGACGAGGTCTGGGTGGATGCCGACGCCGTGGCGGCCTGGGCGGAGGACAACCCGCAGCCGTACCGCCGGGACGAGTACCTGGGGTTGTACCAGGACATCCACGGTGCCGACGAGGAGCCGTTCAACGGCCACATCCAGGCGCTCGCGAGGAAGGGTCCGAAGGGCATCGGGCACCACGGCCCGGTCACCGCCATGGGCGTGCCCCTGACCGAACTCCCCCGGTGGAGCGACCTCCAGGTCCTGACGGGCCAGCTGGCGCGGCGCCCCCTGGCCGACGACGCCGAGGTGGGCACCGAACTCGTCGTGGGCCCCCGGGCCCGCAAGCCGCTCCGCCTGGCCATTCCCCTGTTCGTCAGCGACATGAGTCTCGGTGCCCTGTCCGAGGAGGCCAAGATGGCCCTGTCCATCGGGGCCGACCGGGCCGGGACGGGCATCTGCTCCGGCGAGGGCGGGATGCTGCCGGAAGAGCAGGAGGCCAACGCCCGGTACTTCTACGAACTGGCCTCCGGCCGCTTCGGGTGGTCCCTCGAGAAGGTGGCCCGCTGCCAGGCCTTCCACTTCAAGGGCGGTCAGGGCGCCAAGACGGGTACCGGCGGGCACCTGCCCGGAAAGAAGGTGGTGGGCCGGATCGCCGAGGTCCGTGGCCTGCCCGAGGGGCAGGACGCGGTGAGCCCGGCGCGCTTCCCCGACCTGGCCACGGTCGACGACTTCCGGGCGGTGGCCGAGCAGGTGCGGGACGCCACGGGCGGGATCCCCGTGGGCTTCAAACTCAGCGCCCAGCACATCGAGGCGGACCTGGACTTCGCCCTGGACGTGGGGGTGGACTACATCATCCTGGACGGGCGCGGCGGAGGCACCGGCGCGGCGCCGGACCTGTTCAAGGACAACATCTCGGTGCCCACCATGGCGGCCCTGGCCCGGGCCCGGCGGCACCTCGACGCCCGCAACGCGTCCGACGTGACGCTCATCGCCACCGGCGGGCTGCGTACCGAGGCGGACTTCGTGAAGGCGATGGCGCTGGGCGCCGACGGCGTGGCGGTGGCCAACGCGGCCATCCAGGCCATCGGCTGCCTGGGGATGCGGGCCTGCCACACGGACAACTGCCCGGTGGGTATCGCCACCCAGAAGAAGGGCCTGCGGGCCCGGCTGATCGTGGAGGAGTCGGCCCATCGCCTGGCCAACTGGTTCGGGGCCACCGTCGGCCTGATGCAGGTCCTGGCCCGGGCGTGCGGCCACGACCACCTGAGCGGCTTCGACGCGTCGGATCTGACCACGTGGAAGCGGGACGTGGCGTACCTCACCGGCGTGTCCTACGCGGGGGTGACGCCCCTCTGAGCCCGCCGCGGCCCCCGGCGGGCCGCGGCACCCATTGGCAGACCGCCGGCCACTCCGCATTCTTCCGCCTGTCCGTCTCCCCCGACCCCACCCCGCCATGACCTCGACCCAGGGACCGCCTCTCGTGGTCCTCGCCGCCGGAATGTCCACGCGCTACGGACGACTCAAGCAGGTCGATCCGCTGGGCCCCTGCGGCGCCGCCATCATGGACTACAACGTCTACGATGCCGCCCGGGCGGGCTTCTCCGAGGCGGTGTTCGTCATTCGCGAGAAGATCGAAGAGCAGGTCCGGGCCCACGTGGCCGAGGTCATCGGCGACAGCTTTCCGACCCGCTTCGTGCTCCAGGGACGTTCCGACCTGCCCGAGGGGTACCGCACCCCGCCCGACCGGAGGAAGCCGTGGGGCACGGGCCACGCCGTGCTGGCGGCCGCCGAGCTGGTGTCGGGGCCGTTCGGCGTGTGCAACGCGGACGACCTCTACGGCGCGGATGCGTTTCAGCGACTCCACGCCCATCTCACGAAGGAGCCCCCCACGTCGGAGGCGGCCCTGGTGGGCTACACGCTCTCGGAGACCCTGTCGGTGTCCGGGGTCGGTGGCGTGGCCCGGGGCGTGTGCGTCATGGGCCGGGACCAGCGTCTCGAACGGGTGACCGAGGTGCGGGAGATCCGGAGCGTGGACGGCTGGATCTCCGGCGTCGATCCCGACGGCGAGGTGGTGGAGCTGCGGGGACGGGAGATCGTCTCGATGAATCTCTGGGGCTTCTCCGACCCGGTCATGGCCACCATGAAGCGCCAGTTCCGTCGGTTCCTGGACCGGTGGGGGGCCAACACCGAGGCGGAGTTCCTGCTCAGCACGGCCATCAACGGCCAGATCGAGACCGGCTCCATCGGGGTCACCGTGCTCCAGGCCGAAGACGAGTGGTTCGGGGTGACCCATGCCAACGACCGGGCCGAGGCCCGGGCGGCCCTGCAGGAACGTGTGGAAGGCGGGGCGCACCCGGAGGATCTGACCGCCGCCTTCGCCTCGCTCCGGTGAAGCCGGCGGCGCAAGGCGCGCGGGCCCTGCGGGTGGAGTCGGTCGCATGCGCCTGACGTCCCTCGACTGGGCGGTCATGGCCGCCTACGGGCTGGTGGCCCTGACCGTCGGGCTCGTCTTCGCCCGCCGGGCCGGCTCCGGCACGGACGAGTTCTTCCTGGGAGGCCGGAACCTCCCGTGGTGGCTCCTGGGCACGTCGATGGTGGCCACCACCTTCTCGACCGACACGCCGAACCTGGTCACCGACCTGGTCCGCTCCGGCGGCGTCAGCAACAACTGGCTCTGGTGGGCCTTCGTGCTCACGGGCATGTGCACGGTCTTCTTCTACGCCAAGCTCTGGCGGCGGTCGGGCATCCTGACCGACGTGGGCTTCTACGAGCTGCGCTACTCGGGCCGCCCGGCCGCCTTCCTCCGCGGCTTCCGGGCCGTCTATCTGGGCGTGTTCTTCAACGTGATGATCATGGCCACCGTCACGCTGGCCGCCATCAAGATCGGCGGGGTGCTCCTCGGGGCGTCGGAGTACGAGGTGGTGCTGGTGGCAGGCACGATCACGGCCGTCTACTCCATCACGTCGGGGCTCTGGGGTGTGGTGGTCACGGACCTCATCCTCTTCGCGGTGGCCATGACCGGGTCGGTCGCCGCGGCGTGGTACGCGGTGGCGCAGCCCGAGGTGGGCGGACTCACCGGCCTGTTCGCCCACCCCGAAGTGGCGGACCGGCTGTCGCTCCTGCCGGACTTCTCCGACTGGAGGACCGCGGCCGCGGTGTTCATCGTGCCGGTGGCCGTCCAGTGGTGGAGCACGTGGTATCCAGGGGCCGAGCCGGGGGGCGGCGGCTACGTCGCACAGCGCATGCTCGCCGCACGGGACGAGTCGCACGCAGTCAAGGCCACCCTCTGGTTCACCGTGGCCCACTACGCCCTCCGGCCGTGGCCCTGGATCATCGTGGCGCTGGCCTCCCTGGTCATCTATCCGGACCTGGCGGCCCTGCAGGCGGCGTTCCCCGACGTGGACCCCTCCATCGTCCGCAACGACATGGCCTATCCGGCCATGCTGGTGTTCCTGCCGGCGGGCCTCCTGGGCCTGGTGGTGGCGTCGCTGGCGGCCGCCTACATGTCCACCATCAGCACCCACCTCAACTGGGGTGCCTCGTACGTGGTCGACGACGTCTGGCGCCGCTTCGTGGAGCCCGAGGCGTCGGAGGCCCGGTGCGTGCGGGTGGGGCGCATCGCCACGGCCGGTCTGATGGTGCTGGCCAGCCTGGCGGCGTTGTGGCTGGAGAACGCCCTCCAGGCGTTCCAGATCCTCCTCCAGATCGGCGCCGGGACGGGACTCGTGTTCCTGCTCCGGTGGTTCTGGTGGCGGGTGAACGCGTGGAGCGAGCTGTCGGCCATGGTGCTGTCGTTCGCCGTCGCGGTGACGCTCGAGGTCCTGACGGCCCAGGGGATCCTGGCGCTGGACCCCACCACGGAGCTGCTCCTCGGGGTGGCCGTGACCACGGTGGGATGGATCACGGTCACGTTCCTGACCCCTCCGGCCGACGCCGCGACGCTCCAGTCGTTCTACGAGCGCATCCGGCCCATGGGATCGGGGTGGGACGGCGCGGGAATCGAGACGTCCGCCGCTCCCGACCGCGACAGCCCGGCCCCGGCACTCCTGGGGTGGTTCCTGGGCTGCGTGGCGGTCTACGGGGCGCTCTTCGCCACCGGGTACGCGCTCTACGGGAACCTCGGCCTGGCCGCCGTCTGCGGAGGCATCGCGGCGGTGGCCGCCGTGGGCACGATCCGGCTGCTGCCCCGCGTCGGCCTGCGGTAGGACGCGCCGGACCGGAGGGCTACGCCGGCCAGGCCTCGAACACCGCCCCGTCGGACGGCTCGGCCACGAACACCCGTCGATCGACCGGCACGTCCGCCAGGGGCGGGGGCGGCTGGCGACCGAGGGCGTCCACCACGCCGTCCACGGTACCGGCGTCGGCCAGGGCCACGATGCAGCCCCCGAATCCGGCCCCGGTCAGGCGGGCGCCCACGGCCCCTCCTTCCAGCGCGATGGCCACCAGGCGGTCGAGGGGGCCGGAGCTGACCAGGAAGTCCGTCCGGAGGCTTCCGTGCGATGCGTTCATCAGATCGCCGAACGCCATGATGTCGGCCACCATGAGCGCATCGCGGGCCTCTTCCACCCGTGCCGCCTCCGACACCACGTGCCGGAATCGCTTCAAGAGAGCCCCATCCAGGTACTCCTCTCCGAACGCCAGTACCGCCTGCGTGCTGCCCACGGCCCGGAGCAGTTCCGGGTAGCTCCGCGGCAGCTCGTCCACGTGGCCGTCCCGGGCCAGGACGAGGCACAGGCTCTCGAGGGCCTCGCCGCATTCGGCCCGGCGCTGGTTGTACGCCGCCTGCGCGGGCCCGGACTTCTCGGCCCGGACCCCCGAGTCGGCCACCACGAACCGCCAGTCCTCGGGTACGAGCAGGTGGCGGACCCGCAGCGGCCGGAAGTCGATGCGGGCGGCGTGGCCCCGTCGGCCGGCCAGGGTCACGGCCTGATCCATGCCGCCGCCCATGGTGCCGGTGAAATGCTCCGCCATGGCCATGACCCCGGCCAGCTCCAGCGCGTCGAGTCCGACCAGGCCGATCTCGCAGAGGGCCAGCCCGACCGCATTGGTCAGGGCCGACGAGGACGACAGCCCGGCGGCGGGCGGTAGGTCGGACGCCACCACGGCGTCGAATCCGCGGTAGACCGCGAACCGGCGCGCCAGTTCCCTGGCCGCCGCCTTGGGGTAGTCGCCCCACGCGCCGCCGCCGTCGGGTTCCAGACCGACGCCCACCTCGAACGTCACGGGCGGGTAGGCGGGATCGAGGTTGACCAGGCGCACCGTCTCGTCGTCCCTCGGCCGGAGGGCCAGGGTGATGCCTCGCTGCAGCGCCATGGGAAGGACGGGCAGGTCGTTGTAGTCGAGGTGCTCCCCGACCAGGTTGACCCGGCCCGGCGCGTGGACGCGGTGGGTCGGAGTCCGGCCGTCGAAGGCCGCGGCGAACGCCTCGGCCAGGCCTGCCAGATCTACCCCCACGGCGCGCTCGTCAGGGTCCGGTCGGGTCCGCGCGACCGCCCCGTGCGATGATCCGGTCGCTGCCGCTGCGCGCTTCGAAGGTCCGTACGGCCCCGTCCTCGTCCGGCAGGAACTCGATCATGATGTCGGTGACCTCCCAGACCGCGCCGTCGCTCCCCCAGGCCCACAGATAGATCCCCTCGGTACGAGGCACGAAGTAGATCTCGCCCTGACCGCCCTCCCCGCCCTGGACGCCGACCAGCACCCCCGTGTCCTCGTCGCGGGCCAGGGACAGCGTCCAAGCCTGGCGTTCCTCGCCGTCGCGGCCCAACCAGTGGGCGCTCCACTCGCCGGCCACGGCGCGGGCCTCCTCGGCGGTGACGGTCATCCGCTGGGTGGGCTCCACCTCCAGGTCCACGGACGCCACCGTCTCGCCCCAGTGCATGCGGAGTTCGCCCCCGTCGGGACGGACCGACGCGAAGTACCACAGGAGCGCGTCCATGTGCGGGGCCGAGGCCGGTTCGACCGGAATCCGGATCTGGTCGTCGGCGTCGTCGGGCGGCTGTGTGTGGTAGAGAGCCGTGTCCGGCTCCAGGATCAGCGTCCAGGGCCCTTCCTCCACCACGTCCATCCAGACCGAATAGCTCCCCTGCGGTACGGGCACGCCGTCCAGATGGACATCCTTCGAGACGCGGAAGCGGGTGGCCGTGTTCGCGCCCGGCGTCCACCGCTCGTCCCAGTGCACCACGCCGCCGAACAACGGCGCGCGATCGCGGGCCGCGGGGCGGGAGTACTCCATGCTCACGACCGTGCCGTCGATGGTCTGGGACATGGACGCCGATTCGCTGGCCTTGATCTGGGCACCGGCGGAGGCCGCCGACGCGCCCCATGCGAAGGCCGCCGCCACCCCACCGAGGCCGGCGCGGACCCGGCCGGCTCCCCTCACCGGGCGAAGCGGGCATCGATGGCCCGGCGGATCTGGTCGAGGGTCTGGCCTTCCTGGGCCCGCCGGTAGGCCAGTTGTGCCTCGCCCTGGCAGATGCGGCATCCCATGGCCATCCCCCCCTGGTGGTAGCACGTCAGGAGGGACCGGTAGTTCGGCATGGCGGCGCATCCGCAGTAGCAGGCGATCCCGTCGGCGACCTCGGGGATCTCCCGCACCATGTCGTAGATCTCCACGACGTCGGACCCGAACGCCTCCACCGCGCCGGCCGGAAGAACCCCCGATCCGTCGATCCCGAGCCTCGGCTCGGGATGCTCGAGCAGCACCACGAGGCCCGCGCCCAGGGGACGCCGGCCCACGGCCAGGGCCGCAAAGGAAAAGGGTAGTGCTGCCAGGAATGCCCGCCGGGTCGGATGCCCGTTCATCGTTCTCGCTCCTCGTCGTCCGCCACCCACGAGGGCACCGGCCCCATGCCGGTACCGCGGCCGCCGGCGTCCACCGGCGCCTCCCGCAAGATCGACCGATCGCGTCGGTGGGAGCAAGACACGGGCACCGGAGGCTACCCTCGCACGACGTCCAGTTGCGGCCACTCCCGCCACCGGCCGCGGGTGAAGTCCGGGATGTCCACGCGGTTGCTCCCGTTGGCCACGGACCACTCGGTCAGGGGCCCCACCACCGACAGCACGGCGGCGTCGTAGACGTTCATGTCGGTGGGCACCCCCGCTCGCAGGCACGCGATCAGCCGGTAGTCCTCCAGGAAGTCCATGCCCCCGTGCCCGGCGCCCTCGGAGGCGTCGCGCAGATCGGTCCAGAGGGGGTGCTCGAACTCGGGGTAGTAGTCCTCGGCGGGCTCCCACCGATGGTCCGGGCTCCGCCCTTCGAGGTGCACCCGATGGGGGTAGCCCTGGAAGATCCCCTTCGTGCCCTGGACCATGTGGATCCGGCTGTAGGGGCGCGGGAGGTTGGTGTCGTGGCTGACGTAGATGGTGCGGCCCCGGGCGGTCTTGATCAGGGCCGTGTTGACGTCGCCCAGCACGAAGCGCTCGCGGCGCTTCGGCGAGCCCGGCGGGAAGTGCTCCTGCGCGTAGGCCTGCAGTCCGCGCGATGGGCAGCTCATGGACACGAGGTGATCGAGGCGATCACCCCGGTTGACGTCCATCACGTTGCAGACGGGCCCGAGTCCGTGGGTCGGGTACAGGTTGCCGTTGCGCATCCGCGAGTGGTCGCGGCGCCACAGGCCTTCGTTGCGGTCCTCGAACTTGATGGCCCGCAGGTCGTGCAGGTAGCCGCACTCCGCGTGGAGGATCTCTCCGAACATGCCCAGCCGGGCCATGTGGAAGACCATCATCTCGGGGCGGTCGTAGTTGCAGTTCTCCATCATCACGCAGTGCTTCTCGTGGCGCTCCGCGGCCTCCACCAGGGCCCAGCAGCCGTCGGTCGTGTAGGCGGCGGGGACCTCCGTGGCGGCGTGGCTCCCGGTCTGCATGGCGTAGAGGCAGACCGGCACGTGCCAGGTCCACGGCGTGGCCGTGAAGACCAGGTCGAGCTCCAGGTCGTCGCACATGCGCTGGAAGTCCAGGTTGCCCCGTTGGCCGTACAGGGCCGGCCGGGGCCGGCCGTCGGCCTCCACCCACCCGGCCACCTCCTCCATGCGCGGCACGTCGATGTCGCAGAGCGCGGTCACCTCCACGCCCTCGATGCCCAGGAAGTTCCGGACGTGGCTCCCGCCCTGGAGGCCCACGCCGACGAAGCCGATCCGCACCACGTCCATGGGCGGCGCGGTGGGGAGCTGGGCCGGGGCCGGGCCGAGGGACGGCGCCTCGAACGGGCGGTGCGGCCGGGCGGCGACCGCATCGGGAAGGAACGCGGCCGCGGCACCGAGGCCGAGGCCGGCGGCCCCCAGCTTCAGCGCGTCACGGCGGGTTGGATTCGACGGCATGCAGGCTCCTCGGCGGATGGCGACGACGGACAGCCCAACGTGGGTGGCGGCGGCCGGCCCTTCAAGGACGCCGCCACCGTGCGGCGCCGGGTCAGGGCGCGCCGATGGTCCCCTTCGCCGCCTCCTGGAGCCTCATGGAGTCGTACCCCACCCCGTCCTTGAACACGGTGACCACGTCGTAGACCGCCGTCGGCTGGACCACCGGATCACCCCGGATCACCACGAGGTCCGCCACCTTGCCCACCTCGACCGATCCGAACCGGTCCTCCGCGCCCAGGATCCGGGCGCCGTTGAGCGTCAGGATCTGCACGCTCTCGCTGGTGGAAAAGCCCGCCTCGAGGAGCATCTCGTAGTTGCGGAGATTGCCGAAGCCCGGCAGGTAGCCGGTGCCCCACGGGTCGGAGCCGGCGCCCAGCAGTCCTCCCTCCTCCACGAAGATGCGCTCCCATCGCATCATCTTCTGGAGCAGGCGAGGCGGTACGATCAGGCCCCCGTCGGCCACGTTGGCGTGGTTCTCCACGACCTCGGCGCGGGTGCGCGGCGTGAGCATCTCCATGGCCCGAGGCGGCAGCGTGGCCCGGGACGGCGTGAACGTCTCGTACACCCCCAGGGTGGACACCACCGCCGCGCCGTCGGCCACGATGCGGCGGATGCTCTCGCGCACCTCGGGCGCTTCCACGTCCAGGTCGGCCTGGATGCGCATGTTCTCGGGGGGGCAGACATCGGGCTGCTTGCCCGGCACGTAGTCGGAATTGGTGATGTAGCCGTGCTGGAGGGCGTCGATACCCAGGGCGGCGGCCTCCGTGAAGGTCACGGAGCACAGGTGCCCGGTGATCTTCATGCCGAGACCGTGGGCCTCTTCGATGGCGGCGCGCAGCACCGCGCGGGTGGGCGCACCCTGGACCATCATCCAGGTGGCCCCCTCCGACGCCCAGTACCGGACCACCCGGCGCACCGCGTCCGGGTCGTTGGCGATCAATGCCGTGCCGGGCCGGGGCGGGCCGCCGTTGAGGTACGGCCCGGTGGCGAAGATGCGCGGCCCCGGGGCGACCCCGGCGTCGATGACGCGCTTGAGGTTGAGGTCCCAGTACGGGAACTGGCTCCCGGCCGGCATGGCCGTGGTCACGCCCAGGGCCAGATAGAGCATGGGTCCCGTCACGGGCATGGGCGTCATCTGCCGCACCCCGCCGAAGTAGAGGTGCTCGTGCAGGGACACCAGACCCGGGAGCACCGTGTGCCCGGAGAGGTCGAGGATCCGAGCCCCCTCGGGCACGTCCACCGTGCCGGTCCTGCCCACCTCCACGATGGTGGCGCCGTTCAGGACGATGGTCTGATCGTCGAGGACCGGGCCTCCCGTGCCGTCCACCAGGCGCACGTGGGTCAGGGCCACCGAACCGGCAGGTACGGTCACGAACGCGTCCGGTGACGTGGCCTGGACGGCGTCCGCCGCCCCGGGCGTCAGGAAGGTGGCGGCCAGGAGGATGGCGGCGGTTCGGCGGTGCGGAACCGTTCGTTGAGCGACGGGCTGCATGGAGTTCCGGGTCGGTGGGAGGAGCCAACGTGGGCCGGGGCGCCCCGACAACGGGGAGGGGAAGACTCCCCACGGCGCCCACCCCGCGGGGTCGTGAGCTTCATTGTAGGGTCCGTCCGCCCGGCCGCCCAGCCGATCCACCCCGGGAGGGGACATGCGCCGCGCCATCCCACCACTCGCTTCGTTCCTGATCGCACTGACCGCCGCCTGCCAGACGGAGGAGGCGCCGCCCCCGGTCGACCGGACGGCGGCCCGCGCCGACACGGTGGCCATGGCCGCCGCCGCCTTCGACGCGGAAGTGTTCGACACCATCGTGTGGACCACGCCTGGAGAGGCCGCCGACCGCGGGGCCCTCGTCTTCCGGATCTCCTGTTCGAAGTGCCACGGCGAGGGCGGGGCCGGCGACGGCCTGTTCGTCTTCCAGGGAGACACCCTGCACCCGCCGTCCTTCCTCGGCGCCGACTGGCGTTTCGCCGACGACCCCGAGGGTCTGCGCCGGCAGATCTTCTCCGGCTCGGCGGTAGGCATGCCGTACTGGGGCCTCGTCGGCCTCAAGTACCGCGACGTGGACGCCGTCGCCCGCTACATCCAGGGGCCGCTGCGCCGGAGTGACGGCGGGGCCTGAGGCTCCTGCGGGGCTCGCGGAGCCCGGCCCTACAGGAGGATCCGCGGCAACGACGGGCTGAGGTGCATGAGCACGTCGTAGACCGAACGGCCCGTGGCCGCCGCGATGGCGTTGGGGTGGAGCTCGGGGCGGTCGGGTCCCAGCAACGTGGCCACGTCGCCCACCGCCACCGTCGGCTCGTCGCCGATCTCCAGAATCGTGTGGCTGGCGCTGACCGCGCCGATGACCGGGTACGTCCGGTCCCCCACCAGCACACGCATGCCCTCCACCGCCTGCCGGGGCACGCCGTCGGTGTGGCCGGCCGGGATCGTGGCGATCCAGGTGGGACGCCGGGCCACGTAGTTGCGACCGTAGCTGACGCTGTCGCCCGCCCGCAGCCGCTCCACCCGGACCACCCGCGCCCGTAGCCGGACCGCCGGAACCAGGGTGGCGATGGCCCGTTCCGCCGCCCAGTCGCTGGGATAGGCGCCGAACAGCGCGATGCCCGGCCGAACCTGGTCGAGGTGGGCGTCGGGCAGGTGGAAGACGCCGTTGGAACTGGCGGCGTGGAGCGCTCCGAGCCCGACGCCCGCGGACCGGGCGGCCTCGCACACCGTCCGGAACCGGCGGAGCTGCTCCCGGTCGAACTCCGCGTTCTCGGTGAACGCGGTGAACGTGCTGGCCACGTCCAGTCCGGCGGTGCCGACGTCGCGCAGCCACGGCCCGGCCCGATGCCAGGGCACCCCCATGCGGCTCATGCCGGTGTCCAGGTAGACGTGGACCCGGGCAGCCCGGCCGCCACCCGCCTCCGCCCGGCGGGCCCGCGCCACGCCGTCGTCGGTGGTGAGCGCCAGCTCCACGCCCCGGGCCACCAGCTCCGCCCGGCATCGTCGTCGAACAGGGCCATGAGCACGACCGGCTTCCGCACCCCGGCCGTCCGCAGAGCCAGGGCCGCCTCGGCCTTCACCACGGCGAACCCGGCCACCGCGGCCAGGGGCTCGAGCACCCCCGCGACCTCCCGGAGGCCGAGGCCGTAGGCGTTGTTCCTGATCACGGCCAGGATGGGACGGCCGCCCGTGAGTCGCGCCACGACCTCGACGTTGTGGCGGAGGGCGGTCGGGTCCACCTCCACCCAGGGGTCGAACCGGATCGGGGACGGTGCGGCGGCGGCGCGGAGCGTCCGGCCGGGGAGGAGGGCGGCGGCCCCCGGCGTCGAGTGCGGCCACTGGCGCTCCTCACGGTCCCGGGTCCAATTCCAGGCGTCCGGAAACGCTCCCCACACCCGACCCGCCCATGCGCATGCTTCGCCACCTCGCCCCTGCCTTCGTGGCGCTGGCCCTGGCCTGGGGACCGACCCTCCCTGCCCCGGCCGCCGCCCAGAGGCTACCCCGCGTCATGCCCGCCGACGCCGGCATGTCGGCGACGCGCCTGGACCGGCTGACCGACGCGCTCGAGACCTACGTCCGGGACCGGAGGCTGCCCGGGGCATCCGTCATGGTCCTGCGGGACGGCGCGGTGGTCTACGAGGCCACCGTCGGGATGGCCGACCTGGAAGCCCGCACCCCGGTCGTGCCCGGCACGCTCTACCGCATCGCCTCACAGACCAAGGCCGTGGTGAGCGTGGCCGTCATGATGCTGCAGGAGGAAGGGCGGCTCCTCATCGGCGATCGGGTGTCGGACTACCTGCCCGGCTTCGCCGCGACCACGGTCGCCGAGCCCCGGGAGGGCGGGGGCTACGACGTCCGCCCCGCCCGCCGCCCCATCACCATCCGGGATCTCCTGACCCACACCGCCGGCATCGACTACGGGTACGGACCCGCGCGGGACCGGTGGAGCGAGGCCGGGGTCCAGGGCTGGTACTTCGCCGATCGGAGCGAGTCCATCCGGGCCACGGTGGCGCGCATGGCCGCGCTGCCCATGGCGGCCCACCCCGGCGAGGCGTGGGTCTACGGATACGCGACGGACGTCCTGGGGGCGGTGGTCGAAGTCGTGTCCGGCCTGACGCTGGACGCATTCCTGCGATCGCAGATCCTGGACCCCCTGGGCATGCGGGACACCCGCTTCTACCTGCCTCCGGAGCAGGCGGGACGACTGGCGGCGGTGTACAACGGGTCGGCCGACGGTCCCGTGCGACGGGCCCCCGACGGCGCCGGGATGCAGACCCAGGGGCAGTACGTGATCGGACAGGGTCCCGCCACGAGCTTCTCCGGGGGCGCCGGACTCGTGTCCACCGCCGAGGACTACGCGCGGTTCCTCCAGATGCTCCTGAACGGCGGGGAACTGGACGGTGTCCGCCTCCTGTCCCCCACCACGGTGGACCTCATGACCCGGAACCACGTCGGCGACCTGTTCGGCGGGGGCGCGGAAGGGGGCCTCGGGTTCGGGCTGGGCTTCCAGGTCGTCCTGGACCAGGGGGCCACGGGGCGGCCCGCGTCCGACGGCACCTTCTCCTGGGGGGGCGCCTACCATTCGACGTACTGGGTCGACCCCGCCGAGGGGCTCGTGGTGGTCTACTTCACCCAGGTCGTGCCCGCACCCGGCCTGGACGACCACGCCCGGCTTGAGGCGCTGGTCTACCAGGCCGTGGTGGAATCCCGGACCGGGGCGGGCGCGCGGTAAAGCCGTCGCCCGGGTCGCGTAGGGACGGGGGCGCCGACGGAGCGTCGGTCGGCCGAGTGAGCCCACCACCGACGAGGAGACGCATGGGAGGTCCGAGACTCTGGAGCCGGCGCCGACCGGCGCGGATCGGTGCGGTCCTGGCAGGCCTGCTCGGGTCGTGGTCCGTCGGCGCGCCGCCAGGCGTGGCCCAGGAGACGACGGCCGCGGCCGACACCGCCCGGGTCACGCTGATCGGAGAGGTGAGGGACTACACGAACGAGGAGCCGATCCTCGGGGCCACCGTCCGGCTCGTGGAGCTGGAGCTGGTGCGGATCACCGACCGCAACGGCTTCTTCGCCTTCGAGGGCATCCCCCCGGGCGAATGGACCGTGGAGACCCGCCAGTTCGGCTACGAGACCAACGTCGAGCCGGCGCCGATCGGTCCGGGGAGCCTCCTCCTGGTGCGCCTCGAGCCCCGACCGGTGGAGTTGGACGGCCTCTACGTCCGCGCCCGAAGCGCCCTGGCCGCCCGCCGCTCCGCCGCACCCTCCCGCGTGTCGGTATGGACGGCGGACCAGCTGGCGGCGAGCCCCGCCGCGGATGTCGGCGCCCTGATCGAGCACAGCGGCGTCGCGACGATGGCGCGCTGCGGCCGACAGTTCACGGACACCGACATGCGCGGGTGCGTCACCCGCGGCAACCGGGTCTACCGGATCGAGATCTTCATCGACGACCTTCCGGTGATGGATCAGGAGGGCACCAGCCGCCTGTGGGCCTACGCCCCCGCCGATCTGTGGGAGGTCGAGTTCGTCATCGGGCCGCTGTGCACGGAGCTGCGGATCTACACCCGCCTCTTCATGGAGCAGGTCGAGGCGGGCCGCGTCCGCCTCCACCCGGCCATCTGCGTCGAATAGACGGGCCCCGGCCGGTCACGACCCCACCCCGGCCAGGGCAGCCACTTCGGCGCGGTCGAGTCCCGCCACCACATCGGCCACCAGGTCGTCCGGGGCCTCGATGCCGACCGACATCCGCAGCAGCGCGTCACCGATGCCGGCCCGGGCGCGGGCCTCGGGCGTCATGGACGCGTGGGTCATGGTGGCCGGGTGCGCCACGAGGCTCTCGACACCCCCCAACGATTCCGCCAGCGACACGTGGCGCAGGCCGTCGAGGAAGGCGGCCACCGCCTCGCGGCCGCCCCGGAGCTCGAAGGACAGCATCCCCCCCCACCCGGTCTGCTGGGTGCGGGCCACGTCGTGGCCGGGATGATCGGGCAGACCCGGCCAGTACGACCGGCGCACGGCCGGATGCCGGGTGAGAGCCGCGGCCACCCGTTCCGCGTTCTCCTCGTGCTGGCGGATGCGGGCGTGGAGGGTGCGCAGGCCCCGCATGAGGAGCCAGGCGTCGAAAGGCGCCCCGGTCACGCCCAGGCAGTTGGCCCACCACGCCAGCCGTTCGTGCAGCGCAGCGTCGGCACACACGACGGCGCCCCCCACCATGTCGGAATGGCCGTTCAGGTATTTGGTGGTGGAGTGGACGACGACATCCGCGCCCAGCGCCAGCGGACGCTGGTTGGCCGGCGACAGGAACGTGTTGTCCGCCACCACGATCGCGCCGTGGCGGCGCGCTCCGTCCGCGACCGCACGGAGATCGGTGATGCGCAGGAGGGGGTTGCTGGGCGTCTCGACCCAGACCATGCGAGGGCCGCGGGCCAGGGCCGCGTCCCGGGAGACCGGGTCGGTCAGGTCGGCCCAGACCACCTCGAAGGCGCCGCGGGCCGCCAGCGCCGAAATCAGGCGGTCGGTGCCGCCGTAGGCGTCGTGGGCGGCCACCAGGAGATCGCCCGGTTCGAGCAGTTGCAGGACGGTGGTCACCGCCGCCATGCCCGAGGCCGTCAGCACGGCCCCCGCCCCGCCCTCGAGGTCGGCCACGGCCTCTGCGGCCACGTCCCGCGTCGGGTTCCCGGAGCGGGTGTAGTCGTAGCGCCGCGGCACCCCCAGGCCCTCGAACGTGAACGTCGTGGACAGGTGGAGCGGCGGGATGACCGCACCGTGGGCCGTGTCGGTCCCGACCCCGGCGCGCACCAGAGCCGTACGGGGGTCCACCCCGCCGTGATCGCCGGCCCGGCCGGCGCACCCGCTCACGCTCCCACCTCCGCCGGAACCGGCTGGCCACCCGCGACCGCCGCCACCTCCTCGCGGAGCACGTCGGCCACGGCCGCCGACTCCTTCAGAAAGCCGTCGTGCCCGAACTTCGTCCGCACCACCCGGAAGAGGGTCCGGCCCCCGGCGCCCAGCGCCAGCGCCCGCACGCTCCACGGCGGTACCAGCGTGTCGGTGTCGAACGCCACCAGGGTGGCCGGCACCGTCAGCTCCGACGGATCCATGGCGTGCAGATCCAGCGACTCGGACAGGGTCAGGTAGGCCCGGGGATCGAACCGACGACCGAACGCCTCGCTCCGGGCGTCCAGGTAGCCGTCCACGGGGAAGCGCACGGGGCATCCCTCCTCGGGCTCGGTTCCGAAGCGCCCTGCGAACTCGAGGGCGGACCGGTAGGTGGTCAGCCCCAGCGCCCGGGCCAGACCGACGCCCTCCTCGCTCCGGCCGGTCCGGAGCCCGAGACGGAGCACCCGCCTCTGGATGCTGCGGATGGCGGTGGCCATGGGATGGCTTTCGTGGGCCGCTCCGAACAGACACAGCCGTCCGACGCGCTCCGGGTGGAGTGCGGCGAGCCGGAGCGCCACCATCCCCCCGTAGGACGCCCCCACCACGAGGGCGGCCGCCTCGACTCCGAGTGCGTCCAGGACGGCGGCGACGCCCCGGGCCTGGTCGTCGGGAGACACGGGACAGTCCGGGGGCCACGCCGCGGCGGTCCGGGGCCCCCACGAGGCGCCGTTGCCGCCGAGCCAGTCCAGGGCCACGACCCGGAGCCGGTCCGTGTCGAGGGGGCGCGCCGGCCCCACCTGGTCCGGCCACCAGCCGGGCGTTTCGTCCCGTCCGGCCGGAAACCGGTCCGCGGAGATCCCACCGAGGACCACGGCCACCGGCCCGTCGGCCGGCCCCGAGACCTCGAACGCCACGAAGTCCGGCCCGACCCGGGGGTCGCGCTGGAGCCGCAGGTCGGCGGGCAGGAACGCCACGCGTGTGGAGGCCTCGACGTCCAATCGGGCCGCGGGACAGTCGGGAGCGCGTTCGCGGAGACCCGCCGCGATCTCCCGGGCACCCCGGTCGCCGAGGAGGCGGGCCGCCTGCCGCAGCACGTCCGCGTGGAGCACCGCCGCGGTGGCCGGAGCACCCAGGCCGCCCCCCAGGTGCAACCGGGCCGAGCCGTCCCTGCGGCCGTACCGGTACGCCACCCGGGTCCGGGGCACGGCCAGGGGATGCCCGGCCGGGAGTTCCTCGTAGGCGACGGCGAGCGTGCCGTCCGGCATGGCCCGGGCCACCAACCGGGTCGTGGCGCCCCGTGCGCGACGGGCTCGAAGGTCGCGGGGGTCCAGTGACCGGATGTCTTCGCACGGCACCCGGGCCGGATCCACGGACCGTCCCCAGAGCGCCTGCACCACCACCGCCAGCTTCACGGCGGCGTCGCGCCCCTGGAAGTCCAGTTCCGGATCGGTCTCCAGGAGCGCCAGCTCCCGGGCCCGGGCCACGCCCTCGTCGAAGCTCCCTCCCTCCTCCATAGTCCGGATCAGGAGCGTGGTCGATGCGCTCCCGGCCAGCGCGACCTCCACCGTCCCGGCACGGAGGCGGTCGATCTCGGCGCGAAGGGCGTCGCCCGCCCCACCGAGGACCGCGTCGATGCCCACGGCGGCCCGGTCGGCATCCGCATCGAGCCAGCGGTGGGCCGCCCGTGCCGGAGCGTCCTTGGACGCGAAGACCAGGGCCCGTCCGGCGTCGACCACCGCGCGGGTCAGGTCGTCGGCCCAGCCGGGCCGGTCGAGGTCGGTCGAGGTGGCGTCCACCACGATGTCGGCGGCGGCGATGCGGAGCGCCTGGACGGTGTCCACGAGCAGCGCGTCCGGATGGCCGGCCAGGCAGCCACGCTCGTGCTTCCACGCCGCCACGGCGTGGACGTCCAGACCGCAGGGGTCCAGGAGCGTGGCGCTCCGGTCCGTCACGGGCACCACGTGGACGTGGGCTTCGTCGGCGAGCCGCTGGAGCAGGGCGCGCCCCACGGCTCCGGGGCCGAGCAGATGAACGGAGACGGCATCGCCTGGAGACGAACCGGTGGTCCGGTACGCGTCGAGAACGTCGGGAGCGCTGGAATGCGGCGGCATGGGTTCCTCCTGATTCACGGTGGCTCACCGGAACCCCGGAGGACGTGGGCGCAGCCAGGAAGGGAAAGGAGCGGCGCGCGCCACTGCTCATCTTCCGGCAGGCCTCGTGGCCCCCGCGGGATTTGGCACCGGACGGCACCGCGTGGCGGTGCCGAGGTTGCCCCGGCGTCATAGGGCCCGTCCCTCAGCCGGTCTCGATGAGTGTCCGGAGAGGCTACACGCGGGGCGTGGGGGCGTCAAGGTGGGCGCCGGCGGCCGGCGGCCGATCGGGCCATTCCCGCGGCCCGGGACGGGCGCCATCGTTCCCACCCACCCGATCGGTCGAGGGTGGGTCCACAGGAGCCCGCCAGGAGCCCGCCAGGAGCCCGCATCCTACACCCGCAGCACCTTCCCGTGATTCGTGTGGTTCAGGTCGAGGCCCGTGGCGCGCCGGAACGCGGTCAGGAGCCGGTACTTCAGCCGTTCGTCCTTGTGATGCTGGGTCCGCTCCATCCCCGGAGGATCCTCGTCGCGCAGCGAATCCGCCCAATCCATCGCCTCGATCCGCTCCTCCATCACCGCCGGGTGGCTGCCGTCGAACCGGTCCAGGCGCCCCAGGGGTCCGTAGTCGAAGGCCTCGACCCCGCCGTACTCGGCCTCGACCTCCTCCTGCGACCGTCGGTGGGACCAGAACTCCCGCACCTTCCTCTGCATGAACCGGGGGTGCCGCACCCACCCGTAGTGGAAGATCCGGGCCCCGGCCTCCGCCACGTCGATGCGGGTCTGATCCGGATACCGGAAGCTCTGGGCGTCCCGCACGGACTCCACGCCGATGCCGCCCCGGATGATGCGGATCTCCCGCTGGTACCACCCGTGGCTCCGCTGCACGTGGTCGTAGTCGCCGAAGAAGTGGAGATAGTCGAAAAGCAGCCCTTCCACGCGCCGGTCGTCGAGGAGCTCTTCACACCGCTCCCGGATGCCCGGAAGATCGTTCTCGTGGACGGCCTCGTCGGCCTGGACGTAGAAACACCAGTCACCCGTGCATCGCTCCAGGGCCACATTGGTCAGATCGGCGTAGATCCGCTCCCGCCGGCTGTCGTCCCACTCCGCGTCGACGATGACGACCCGGGGGTCGTCCAGGGACTCGACCAGGCCCCGCGTGTCGTCGGCGGGATCCCCGGGAGCCACGGCCACCACCAGTTCGTCCACGACCGGGAGGATGGAGCGGAGCGCCTCCTCCAGGGGATAGTCCAGCACCACCGCGTTGCGGGCGAACGAGAAGCCGGAGATGCGCACGCGTCAGATCCCGCCCAGTTCGTCCCTGGCCTGGTGATCCGGGCGGGTCCCCAGGGGCAGAGGCATGGCGTAGAACGGCGGGGTGCGGCCCATGTCACGCAGGTACGCCCAGATCTGCCCGCGGTGGTGGAGTTCGTGCTCCAGGATGAACCAGAGCCACGACCGGAGGGTGTGCTCGACCGGTGCGTCTGGGATCTCGACCACGCGGCCCAGGGCGTCCGCCTCGAGCCCCTCGATCCGGGCCAGCGTCCGCCGCCGCACCTCGCCGAAGAAGGCCTTCATCACATCGATGGACGGAAGCTCCTCCGGGAAGCGGACGCGTTCGAGGCTCCAGTCGTCCTCGAAGAGCCCGTGGACGAAGCGGTCCTCCGCCTGGGCGATGTGCAGGAGCTGCTGGCCCAGGCTGAAGCGGTCCGGCGCCGGCCTCCACGCCAGATCCGCTTCGTTCACGAGGTCCAAGACCTGGAGCGTGATCGCGCGATACCGTTCGAGGTGTTCGACCAGGTCCTGGACCTCGGACCGGATCTCGGGAGCGGTCATGCGGCCGGGCTCCGCCGGCTCACCGGATCGTGACGTACCGGGCCAGGCGCTCCACCTCGCCGTCGTCCACGTACTTCCCCATCTCCCTGCGGAACTGGGCCATGGCCGAATAGGGCCGGTATTCCTTGAACTCGTGGAGCATACGGTCCCCGACCCCGGGGATGCTCAGGATGGCTTCGTCGGAGGCCGTGTTCAGGTCGATGGGCACGAACACGTACGACTCCATGCGCGCCACCTCGGCGTCGTCGACGTACTTGCCCATCTCCCGGCGCCACTGGGCCAGCGCCACGTACGGACGGTACTCGTCGAACTCGTGGGCCATGCGGGCGCCGACGCCCGGGATCAGGAGGATCTCCTCCTGGGAGGCCGTGTTCAGGTCGAGCGGCACCCACATCCGGCGGTACAGCTCGGTCCGCGCCTCGCCGGACACCCCCCGCTGGGCCAGGAGCCCGTCGAGGCGCAGCATGTCCAGCCAGGGCCGGCCGTCGATGATCTCCCGGGCAAGTTCCCCGGAGATGCCCGGGAGGGCCGCGAGGGCGCTCTCGCTGGCGAGGTTGGGGTTGGCCAGCCCCTGGTTCGTCCCGACCTGGGCCGTGATCGGCGCAGCGAGGAGCAGGAGCAGGGCGGCGGTCGAGGGGACGGATCGCGTACGCATGGCAGGTCTCACGGGTTGAGTTCCGTGCCACCCCCGGCGGGATGGCGGTAGGCGAAGGCCAGGACGAGCATGCCCAGCAGCATCATGGTGCCGGGCGCCAGCGCCGGCGTGGCGCCCGTGAGGGACTCGCGGATCAACTCGAAGCCCGCACGGTCGGGGTACATCTCCCGCTCGAACTCGGCGTTGCCCCGGTAGTGGAGCAGCACCCCGAGGGCCCCCGACCCAAGATACAGAAGGCCGAGGACGTTGAGCAGGAGCAGGCCCAGGCGCCCCGGGCGGATCAGGACCCACCCCACGGCCACCGCCCCCAGCGCCAGCAACACCAGCGGCGTCCACTGGAACGGCTCCTCGTAGTGGCCGAGGAGCAGCAGTTCGGCGGCGACGCCGGGGATGCCCACGACCAGGGCGGCCAGGATCCAGCGGCGGAGGGGATGGAGCGTCATGGGTGGTCTGTGCGTGAAAGCGGACGGGGGCCGGTGACTCCTTCAGGGACAGTGGACGAGCGTGTCGTGTTGGCCCGGGGTACCCGTTCCCGGCCTGATCCCGCGCGGCGTGACAATCTGCTAGTGACGGATGCGCGTGTCAGGCACAGGTGGATCACCCCGCCCTGACGACCCGGACCCTCCCACCGTCTCGCACATGGCCACTCGTCGCGTCGTCCCCGCATCGGGCCCCCGTGCCCCCCGCCTGCGGGTCGCACCCGCCTGGACGGTGATCGTGGCAGCCGCCCTCGCCGGTCCGGTGAGCGCCCAGGCGCCCCGCGCCACCCTCACGGCCCCCGCCGAGGTCGATTGGGGCGCGACGGTCCGCCTCGAGGGACGAGGGTCGGCAGCCGCGGCGGGCGCGGCGCTGATCCGTTTCGAGTGGACCCACCTGTCGGGTACCGGAGGGATGCCGGTCGGGGAGGTCGTGGCCACCGACCAGCCCGCCCTGCTCCTTCCCCTCGACGGGTACCCACCGCTCGACCCGGGCGTCCACGCGTTCCGACTGCGCGTGCTCGACGACCAGGGAAGAGCATCCCCTCCCGTCGAGAGCCAGGTCATCGTCATGGACACCCAGGCGCCCACCGCCGTGCTCCAGGCTCCGGACCGCCTGGACCCGACGGAGGTGCTGGTCCTGGACGGGACCGCGTCGTACGACCCCGGCGGGGGCTCCGTCGAGCGCTTCGAGTGGACCCTCGTCGATGCCCAGGGCGTCGGACCCCTCAACACGCCCATGAATCAGCCCGTCGAGACGGTCGCACCGACCTGGACCGTCGAGCGCCTCGACGGCGCGCCCCTCGCGCCGGGGCGCCTGACCTACCGCCTCGAGGTCACCGACGCCTCCGGCAACCGCTCCGCGCCTACCCAGGTCCAGGTCATCGTCATGGACACCCAGGCGCCCACCGCCGTCCTCCAGGCCCCGGACCGCCTCGACCCGACGGAGGTCCTGGTCCTCGACGGCTCCGCGTCGTACGACCCCGGTGGTGGCTCCGTCGAACGCTTCGAGTGGACCCTCGTCGACGCCCAGGGCGTGGGCCCCCTCAATACGCCCATGAACCAGCCCGTCGAAACGGTCGCGCCGTCCTGGACCGTCGAGCGCCTCGACGGCGACCCTCTCGCGCCGGGGCGCCTGACCTACCGCCTCGAGGTCACCGACGCCTCCGGCAACCGCTCCGCGCCTACCCAGGTCCAGGTCTTCGTCGTGGACACCCAGGCGCCCACCGCTTCGGCGACCGCTCCCCGGCGCATCGTGCCCACCGAGCCGGTGACGCTGGACGGCGGCCGCTCTTCGGACGCTGCCCCGGGCCGGGTCGTGCGCTGGCACTGGGTCCGCCGCGCCGGGGAGGGCGGAGGCTGGCGCATCGGCGCCACCCGCACCACCGACCGACCGACGGTGGACGTTCCCGCCGACCGGCGACGCCCGCTGCTTCCGGGCACGCACGTCTTCGAATTGGTCGTAGAAGACGCCGCCGGGAACCGGTCCCGTCCGGTGCGGGTGTCGTTCGACGTGCCGAGGCGCTGAACGGCGAAGGGCGCGCCCTACCCCCCGAGCGTCAGGATCACGGGCCATTCCACGCCCACACCGTCCACCGCCACGGCGAAGAGGCGGTCCCCGTCGATGGACATCAGGCGGTGTCCGGGCGGGATGGCCAGCTCGAACAGCGGCCGGCCCGCGGTGTCGAAGACCCACCAATCGTTCGGCGCCTCGTCGCTCCACGCCGGCGCGAGCCCGACCCAGAGCTCCTCCCCGTCTGTGGAGAAGAGAAGCGACCCGATCGGCGGTCGGACCCGGTCGAGAGCGGACGCGATCTGACCGCGCATCCGGTGCGCCGCGGCCATTCCCCATCGCTCCTCGGCCCGAACGAACGCTGCTTCGATCTCGTCGGCAGGTATGGTCCGGTCCAGGCGCGTGGCGTCGATGACGGCCTGGAGGGATCCGTCGCGTCGATGGAGTCCCACGACGAAGCCATCGGCCCGGTCCGTCGCGAAGTGCGCGTCACTCGCGGCGAAGAGCGTCCGGTGGACGAACGCGAAGTTGGCCACCACACTGCGGCCGTCCTCGACCCCGACCCGGTAGGCCCCGTAGCCGGGCGTCCGCGTCAGATGCTCCACCTCTCCGCCCGCCGCGGGAACGAACACCACGTCGTGGGGCTGCCGCCGGTAGCCCGGCTCCGGCGGGGGCTCCTGGAACGCCGGCCCCGCCGCGACGTACCCGCCAGGAACGAGTCGGGCGGCCCGGTGCCAGGGCGACGCCATCGGCCAGGAGTCCAGCACCGCGCCGACGAAGGTCGTCCGGGTCACCCGGACGTTCGCCGGGTCCAGGATCCGCAGCGTCCCGTCCGGGTCGGTGGCGACATCCGCGATCATCCGGAACTCCCCGGGCCCTTCGCCCGCGCCGCCCCACGCCGCCGCCAGGGCCCCGTCGTCGTGCCAGAGCGATACCCGGCCATCGGCCTCCGCCAGAAGAAAGCCGCCCCTGGACAGCGCCTCCCATGCGACGATCTCGTGCGGCGGCGACGGCAGGGCGGCGAGCCCCAGGGGGTGTGCGACGGGGTCTGCGAGCCGCCTCGGCGAGGGAGGCGCGCCGATCTCCACCACCCGCACGCCGGCCGAGTCCCTGGCGACGAAGGAGGCCGACTCGGCAGCCCTCCCCGCCCCATCGCCGCACGCGGTGGCGAACGCTGCGAGGACCAGAGCCAGGCAGGCCGATCTGCCCCTCCGCCCCGCCCCGCCTTGCCCGCCCGGCGCCCCCGCCGCAGCATGCTTCCCCACCACGCCGCACTCCCCACGCCCGCCCCACCGCCCATGCCCACGATGTCCTCCGCTACCCGTGCGACCGGCCTCGCCGCGGTCGCACTCGCCGCCGCGCTCCTCGTCCTTCCCGGCGGAGCGCCCGCCCAGCAGGTGGATGCATCGCTCTACGACGACTACCGCTACCGGCACGTGGGCCCCGAGGGCAACCGGGCCATCGCCGTGGTCGGTGAGCCGGGCAACCCGTTGGTGATCCTGGTGGGCGCGGCGTCGGGTGGGGTCTGGAAGACCGAGGACGGCGGCGCGAGCTGGCGGCCCACCTTCGACGATCAGGAGGCCCAGTCCATCGGCGCGCTCGCCATGGCGCCCACGGCACCCAACGAGGTGTGGGCCGGCACCGGCGAGACGTTCATCATCCGCCCGGCCCTGGCCATGGGCAACGGGATCTACAAGTCGCTGGATCA
Organism: Longimicrobiales bacterium; assembly: GCA_040216925.1. Classification (GTDB taxonomy): domain Bacteria; phylum Gemmatimonadota; class Gemmatimonadetes; order Longimicrobiales; family Gaopeijiaceae; genus JAJCZZ01. The sequence continues at coordinate 80,613 of JAVJOF010000016.1, read as the reverse complement.
AGGCGATACCTGGCAGCACATGGGCCTCGAAGCCACGGCCCGCATCGGGCGGATCGTGGTCCATCCCCGCAACGAAGACGTAGTCTACGCCTGCGCCCTCGGCCACGCCTACGACGACCAGCAGGAGCGGGGCATCTACCGCACCACCGACGGCGGCGAGACCTGGGAGCACGTCCTCTTCGTCGACCCGGGCACGGGATGCGCCGACCTGGCCATCGATCCGAAGCGGCCCGACATCCTCTTCGCGGGCATGTGGTCCCTGCGCGTGGACCCGTGGCAGCTCATGTCCGGCGGTACGGGCGGCGGGGTCTACGTGAGCCGCGACGGCGGCGACACGTGGGACAAGATCGCCGGCCGTGGACTGCCCGCCGCCGACGCCATGGTGGGCAAGGTCAGCGTGGACATCGCCCACTCCGACCCCGACCGGGTCTACGCCCTCCTGGAGCTGGACAACCCGACGTTCTACCGCTCCGACGACGGCGGCCGGTCGTGGCGCATGGTCAACCGGGACAACGACATGGCCGAGCGCGCCTCGTACTACACGCGCTTCCGCGTGGACACCGAGGACCCGGACCGGATCTACTTCGCGTCGGTGCGCTTCAACATGAGCCAGGACGGGGGGCGGTCCCTGGTGCCCGATCCGCCCCGGGGCGGTGGCGACACGCACGACGTCTGGATCGACCCCACCGACTCGGACCGCTTCATGGTGGCCGACGACGGCGGCGCCACCATCACCCTGAACCGCGGCAAGACGTTCGAGCGGGTGGTGCTGCCCATCGCCCAGATGTACCACGTGTTCACCGACAACGAGATCCCCTACAACCTCTATGGCAACCGTCAGGACGGGTGGTCCTACAAGGGTCCGTCGAACTCCCGGGCCGGCGGGATCACGGTGGGCCACTGGTCCGGCGTGGGCGGATGCGAGAGCGGGTTCGCCATTCCCGACACCGCCGCCAACAACGAGGTCTGGTCGGGCTGCTACGACGGCGGCCTGGAGTACTTCGACCCGGCCACCGGCCACGCCCGTAACGTCCGCGTCTGGCCCGAAGCCGCCTACGGATGGCGCCCGGCCGACCTCCGCTACCGGTGGCACTGGACCTTCCCGGTGGTCATCAGCCCCCACGACAACAACACGGTCTACGTGGGCTCCCAGCACGTGCACCGGACGCGGGACAAGGGGTCGAGCTGGGACGTCGTGTCCCCGGACCTGACGCTCAACGACAAGTCGAAGCAGGGCGACAGCGGGGGGATGACCACCGACAACCTGATGACCTTCGACGGCTCGGTGCTCTACGCGCTGGCCGAGTCGCCCGTGCAGCAGGGCGTGCTCTGGAGCGGGAGCAACGACGGGCAGATCCATGTCAGCATGGACGCCGGCGAGACGTGGCGGAACGTGACCGCCAACCTGCCCGGCCTTCCCGGGTACGGGCAGTTCAGCAACATCGAACCGTCGCGCTACGACGCCGGCACGGCCTACGCGGCCGTGGACCTGCACCAGATGGGCGACTTCGACCCGTACATCTACAAGACCACCGACTTCGGCGCGTCGTGGTCGCGCATCGACGGCGGCATCGGTCGGTCCAACTTCTCCTTCGTGCACGTGGTGCGGGAGGATCCCGTCCGCGAGGGCATGCTCTTCGCCGGCACGGACAACGCGGTCTGGTTCACGCTCGACGACGGCGCCCACTGGATGCGCCTCCAGAACAACCTCCCCGCAGCGCCCGTCTACTGGCTGACCATCCAGCCCCACTTCCACGACCTGGTGGTGGGCACGTACGGGCGGGGCTTCTGGATCCTGGACGACATCACCGGACTTCGGGCCCTGGATTCCGAGGTGATGGCGCGCCGGGCCCACGTCGTGGGCCCCCGACCCGCATGGCGATTCCAGAGCATCCAGGGCCTCAAGAGCACGCCGAGCCACGTGTCCGGCCAGAACCCGCGGTACGGGGCGAGCATCGACGTGTGGCTGTCCGACGGAGCGGCCGGAGCCATGCGTACCGAGATCGTGGGCCCCGACGGCGAGGTCGTGCGCACCCTCAGCGGACGCGGCAACCCCGGGCTCAACCGCATCCAGTGGGACCTGCGGTACGAGTCGCCGGACGCGCCCCGCCTGCGGACGCCGCCGCCGGACATGCCGTGGATCGCCATGGAGGACGACGGTACGCGCCGGCTGCGCACGTGGGATCTGGACCTGGTGGGCGGACAGATGGGTCCGCTGGTGGTTCCAGGCACCTACACCGCGCGCATCGAGGTCGGCGGCGAGACGCTGGAGACCCGGGTGGAGGTGCGGAAGGACCCCAACACCGGCGGAACGCTGGACGAGATCCGCGCCCAGGTGGCGCTCTCCCTGGCGCTGCGGGACGATCTCCAGGAGATGGGCGAGATGATCGAGCGCCTGGAGTGGATCCGGGAGCAGGTTGAGGACCTGCAGGACCTGAGCCGGGTGGAGGCCGACGCCGAGGCCGTGGCGGAGGCCGCGTCCCAGTTCCGGGAGAAGCTCCTCGACGTGGAGGGGCGGCTCTTCGACCTGGATCTGTCCGGCGCACGGGAAGACGCCTTCCGGGCCCCCATGCGCCTCTACGGACGGATGGCCGCCCTGGGCAGCGACGTGAGCCGGTTCGGCGCCGACTTCGCGCCGACGGCCCAGCAGCACGAGGTCTACGAGGTGCTGTCGGACCGCTTCACCGAAGCCAAGGAGATGATGGACCGGCTGCTCCAGGTCGATCTGCCGGCCCTCAACGAACAGCTCCGGGCCCGGGGGATTCCGGTGATCTCGTAGGGGGTGGGGTCGGCGCGGATCGCCGGGCCGATTCGGCCATGTCGGCGCCCGCCCGGCGGCGGCATCGTGAAGCCGGGGGGGCCCGGCGACGTCGCGCCCCCCGCGCCTCAGCTACATCCCACATCCTGCCGCTGGGCGTCCCAGCAGATCCGGAGCCCGCCGTTGACGGTGGGCGACTGGAGGAGACCCGCCACCGCCACGGCGTCCCACTGCACCACGAGACCGTCCCGCCCGTCCACCCGGCGGGACGTGCCGTCCGCCGCCACACGCATCCACGGCCCCACCGGCTCGTTGGCTCCGCCGGCAGCCTGGAAGCGGACGGATCGGGTCCCGGTCGCGGGAAGGGCCCAGTCGACGGTCGTCCGCACCCCGTCCTCCTCCCCGGCCGGGTCGTACGCGCGCCAGGTGCCCTCGGCGGCCTCGTTCCACGAGGTCCCGTCCATCCAGAGCCGGGAGGTGCCGTCCGCCGTTCCGCGCATCTCCCAGGACACGGCGTCGCCGTCGGGACGGGCGGAGAGCACGATGGAGCGCGAGACCCCCGCCACCACGGCGGTGTAGCGCCAGATGTGGACGCCGGCGTCCCAGACGGGCGTGACCTCGGCAGCCGGTCGCAGGGCGCTCCGGTGTTCGGCCACCTCGTCGGCCGTGGCTCCGCGGACGTTCCCGGTGCGGACCACCGCCGTGGTGAAGTGGTTTCCGTCGGCGGCGAGCGCGGAGCCTCCGGCAGGGCCGCCGGCAGCCGAAGCGGCGGACCCCGGCGACGGAGCCGGCAGCAACGGCGCGAGATCGGCCACGAGCGACGCCACGGGCGGCAGCGCCGGCGCGGTCGGGGGCGGCTGCGTGGGGTTCTCCGGTTCGGGATCCGGGCCGTCGGGACGGACGCCGTCGGGGCCGGTGGGATCGGCACCGCCACACGCGGCCAGGAGTGCGACCAGCAAACAGGAGAGGTGCGGACGGCTGCGCCGGGCGAGGACGGGTCGCTGCATCGTGCCCATCGGGAACTCCGGATGGTGATGCCGCCGGGGGGGACTCTTCCAAGGTGGGACACCCGGGGGGCGCCGGGAAGTGCGAACGGGGCCCGTCGGACGGACACGGGACGGAACCGGGACGCGGCGGAGACGATGGCCCCGTCCCATGGGGCCATTCCACGGCCCGGCAGGCCGGGCGATCGTGGAGCCGGGGGGGGCCGGCGCCCCGAGGCGCGCCGGACCCGCCCCCCCGGATCAGTCGTTCAGGAGCGGGGGCTCCTTGCTGTCCTTGACCCCCAGGGCCACCCCGGTGCCGACGCCCAGCCCCGCGGCGATGGCCGTACCGGCGCCCACGATGGGGAGCACCGCCACGAGCGGCGCCGCCACCACCGTGGTGGCCACGCCGGCCCACAGGCCGAGCATGGGCTTCTCCACGAAGCTGGTGTACCGGAGGCGCTGGCCCACGAACTTCCGGGAGCGGAGATGACTGACGATGCCGGCGGTTCCTGCGATCCCTGCGGCGATGAGCTCGAACATGATGATCCCCCTCGTGTGGGGCGGTCTTCGGATTCAGGACGAGTGACCTCGTCTGCTCCCCCTACGAAGACGCGGCGCACTCTGTTCCGGTTGGAGCGAACCATTTCCTCGTTCGGTGCGTCCAACTTCCTGAACGCGGGAAACACGGACGTGTGATCCCTCGTATCGGAAGATACGGCCAACCGCGGACGGACAGGGAAACGGGAGGAGGAGCGATGCGCACGCAGGGTGGGAAGCACGAGCCGGAACTGAAGGACGACGCCACGAACTTCTCCACGGTCGTGGGATCGGCGGCACTGGCCGTCCTGGCCACGGCGGGACTCCTGTGGGCCAACCAGGCGCCCGAACCCGTGGAGCGGATCCAGATCGAGGTCCGCACGGCACCCGCGGCGCCCGACCCCGCTCCGGCGCCCGAGGCCGCGCCGGCTCCGGCACCCGCCCCGGCCCTGGCGGGCAACGACCGCCTCTACGGCACGGTGACCACCCGCGACGGCTACGCCCATCGGGGCTACATCCGGTGGGACAAGAACGAGGGAAGCTGGGCCGACCTGCTGGACGCCAACAAGCTCCACCGTACGCGCAGCGCCACCCAGGCGGGCATCCGCTTCGGACACGTGGCCCGCATCGACGTCGTGGCCCGCAACGAGGCCCGCTTCACCATGAAGTCCGGCGAGACGTTCGACATGGGCTCCCGCTCGACGGACCTGGGCTCGGGCCTGCGGGCCCTGGAGGTCGTGGATCCGGAGCGCGGCGTGACCACGATGCAGTGGCGGGACCTGGAATCCGTCGAGTTCGAAGCCGCCCCCGAGGATCTGGGAGCGGCGGAGTCCCGCCTCTACGGCACGTTGACCACGCGCTCGGGCCTGGAGTTCACCGGGCACATCACGTGGGACGTGGACGAGATCTACTCGACCGACGTCCTCGACGGAGACGACCGCGAGGGCCGGCGGAAGATCCCCTTCGGCTTCATCGCCCGGATCGACCGGTACAGCGGCTCGGCGGCTCGGGTGGTCCTCCGCTCCGGCGAAGAGACCGTCCTCCGTGGCACCAACGACGTGGACGACTCGAACAACGGAATCTCCGTGTCGGACGCCGGCCTCGGCCAGGTCATGGTGCAGTGGGACGACTTCGAGTCGGTGCGGTTCCACGAGCCCGAAGCGGCTCCGGCCTATGGCGCCTTCGACGGGGGCACGCGCCTCCGGGGCACGGTGGTCACCCGGAGCGGCCGCGAGCTGACCGGTACCGTCGTGTGGGACCACGACGAGTCGCACACCTGGGAGATGCTCAACGGGGTCCACGACGACCTCGAGTTCCAGGTCGAGTTCTCCAACATCGCCCGCATCGAGCGGTCGTCCTGGGGGGCCCGGGTGGAGCTTCGCGACGGTCGCGTCTTCGAGCTCGAGGGCTCCAACGACGTCGACGACGACAATCGAGGGATCCTCATCGATGTCGACGGTCAGGAGTACGAGGTCGAGTGGGAGGACTTCCAGGAGTTCCGGCTGACCCACTGACGGCAGACGACCCACCCGGGTCCGACGACGGGCCGCCTCCGTTCGCAGGGGGCGGCCCGTTCGTCGTTCGGCGCCCCGTGGTCGCTCCCCGCGTCGACCCTTTCGACGGCGCGTTCCTTCTTCCCTGCCCGCCGACACGAACGGGACTCCGGCCCCGGCCCACGAACACCCTTGACCAACACGTCGCCCATCTGAATATTCCGCTCATCAACATGTCGTCTACCGGATGAAGAGGTGCCGCCATGAGTGCGCAGGAGCTTCCCCTGACCCCGTTGTCTACCGCGATCCTCCTGGCTCTGGCCAAGGAGGAGCTGCACGGCTACGCGCTGATGCAGGAGGTGGAGGTGCAGTCGGCCGGCGTGCTGGCGCCGGGAACGGGCACGCTCTACTCCGCCCTGATGCGCCTCCTGGACGACGGCCTGATCGAGGAGGGCGATGCCCCGCGGCCGGACGGCCGCCGCGGTCGCTCGTACCGGATCAGCAGCCAGGGCCGGGAGCTCCTGCGCGCCGAGGCCGAACGACTGGACCGCGTGCTGGCCCTGGCCCGCGCCCGGGGGTTCGCCCCCGAGCCGCGGCCGGCGGCCGGTTCGGGAAGCTGACCGTGGGCCGCGTCGTGTACCGTCTCGCCGCCCGCCTCCTCCTGCCCCGGCGCATGTGGGAGCGCCTCGGCGTCGATCTCCTCCGCTGCCACGACCAGGTGATGGCACGAACCGACGGGCCATGGAGTCGTGCGGGGACGTGGATCCGGGAGATGGTCCACCTAGGCCGCGCCGCCGTCGAGGTGCGCTCTGCCACCGGCGGGGCACCCGACGGTCCGCCGGGGTCCCGTCCCGTCCATGGCAGGTCTGCGGCCCTCATCGACGATCTGGTCCACGCGGCCCGCTCGCTCCGGCGCAGCCCCGGCCACGTGGTCTTCGTGGTGGGGACCCTGGCCGTCGGCCTCGGCGCTGCCACGGCGGTCTACAGCGCGGTGCGGCACACGCTGATCCACCCCCTCCCCTACGAGGGGGCGGACCGCATCGTCACCCTGTGGCGCACGGTAGGCTCGACCGGGCTGATTTCGGCGACCCGGGAACAGGGTGAACTGTGGGGAGGGCAGCAGGACCTGGTCGAAGCCAGCATCCCCCTGGGAGGCGGCCAGGCCACGCTGACCGGTCTCGGCGATCCGGCCGTTCTCAACGCGCCGCGGGTGCCCGCGGACTACTTCGCCTTCCTGGGGGTCCAGCCCCACCTGGGGCGTGCCTTCGTCGAGGAGGAGACCCTGCCCGGTGGACCCCGCTCCATCATCCTCGGACACGACGTCTGGATGTCGCGGTTCGGCGCCGACCCCGACGTCCTGGGCCGCACGGTCCAGCTCGACGGCGAACCGTGGACGGTGGTGGGGGTGGCTCCGCCCGACGCCCCCCTGCCCACGGGCTTCGTGGGCGATCCCGGCGCCTACCGGCCGCTCACCCCGGACGACCGTGTCACGACCGTGATCGCCCGCCTGCGCCCCGAGGCGACCCTGGAGGCCTACAACGAACGCATCGATACGCTGGTGGCCCGCGCCAACGCCGACGCAGCTGCCCCGAGCCCGTACGGCGGGCGGGCCACGCAGGCTACGCAGATGATGGGGAGCCGGCTCCGCTCGTCGCTGACCACCCTCGGGGTGGCCGTGGGGCTCCTCCTCCTTCTCGCCTGCCTGAACGTCTCGGCTCTGCTGATCAACCGCGGCGACCGCCGCCGGCACGAGACCGCGGTACGGGTGGCCCTGGGCGTCGGCCGACGGCGTCTGGCCCGTCAGCACCTCCTCGAGAGCCTGCTCCTCGGTGGCAGCGCAGGCATCCTGGGCGTCGGGGTGGCGCGCCTGGGGCTGGAGGCGGCGCGCTTCGCCCGGCCGGAGAACCTGTCGGCCCTCGACCGGGCCACCCTCGATACGCCCGTCCTGGCCTTCGCGCTGGCACTGTCGGTGGGCACGGCGCTGCTGTTCGGACTCATGCCCTCGCTCCAGGCCGCGTCGGCGACGGCACTCGACGTGCTCCGGTCCGGGATCCGGGGCGGGCGCGACACCCGCCGGGCCGCCCGGGCGCGGTGGGCCCTCGTGTCGGCCGAGGTCGCCCTCTCCTTCGCCCTCCTCGTCGGCTCGGCACTCCTGGTGCGGACCATGGGCGCATTCCAGCGCATCGACATCGGGTTCGAGGCCGAAGGACTCGTCGAGGCGCAGGTGACGCTGCCGAGGTGGAAATACCCGGAAGCGGCCGACCGCGAAGCCGTCCTGGACCGCCTCCGATCGGCGGTCGAGAGGCTGGGTGGCGTGCGCGCGGTGTCGCTCGCCGGCGGAATCCCCCCGGCGATGGGTGTCTACTTCGGGACGCTGGAGATCGAGGGCCGGGAGGTTCCCGAAGACGAGCGGCAGACGCCCTTCTTCGGCGCCGGGATCGATCCCGACTACTTCGACACGCTAAGGCAGCAGGTGCGGGCGGGACGGGTGTTCACGGACGAAGACCTCCGCACCGAAGCGTCGATCTACGTGCTCGGCGAATCCACGGCACGGACGCTCTTCCCCGACGGCGACGCCGTAGGGGCGCGGATGCGGCTGGGCGACGACGAGTGGAGCACGATCGTGGGCGTCGTCGCCGACGCGCCGGCCACGGGCCTCGACGCCGACCGCACCGCGCAGCGCCAGCTCTACACGCCTCGCCGGCCCGGCAGCGGCCCCCGCCTCGCGGTGCGCACGGACGGGGACTCCCGCGCGGCACTCGGCGCCATTGCGCGGGCCCTCCGGGCCGAGGTCCCGGACGCCCTGGTGGACGTGGCCGAGGTGCCCTACCGGCTCGGGGAATCCGTCGCCGCCCAGCGATTCACCATGCGGCTCTTGTCCCTGCTGGCCGCCGTGGCCGCCGGCCTCGCCGCGCTCGGGCTCTACGGGGTCGTGGCCCAGGCCGTAGGACGGCGCACCCGGGAGATCGGGATCCGGATGAGCCTCGGAGCGCGCACGGATTCGATCCTCTGGATGGTCATGCGGGCCGGGGCCACCGCCCTCGTACTGGGCATGGTGGGCGGGGTGGCGCTGTCCCTGGCCGGAGCTCGGATCATCGAGAGCCAACTCTACGGCGTCGAGGCGGCGGATCCACTCTCCCTGGGCGCCGCGGCGGCGGTCCTGGGCGTGGCGTCGCTCCTGGCCACCTGGATCCCGGCGCGACGGGCCGCCCGCATCGATCCCCTGCGGGCCATCGCCTCGGAGTAGAACCGCGCACCCACCTCCGCCTGTGGGTCGTCACGACAGGACGTACGTGGCCCGGTCCTGAGCCACCTGGATGTCTCCGCCGAGCGCCTCCATGGCGTACGACGCGAACGCCTCCGCCTGATCCGGCTCCCCGTGCACGAGGTACACCCGCTCCGGCGGAGAGGGAGCCGCCGCCAGCCAGGCCAGCAGATCGCTCCGGTCGCCGTGGGCCGACAGACCGTCCACGGTTTCCAGGCCCGCCCGGAACGGGACATCGTGCCCGTGGATCCTCATCGATCGCGCGCCGCCCAGCAGCGCCGCCCCCCGGGTGCCCGGCGCCTGGTAGCCGGTCAGGAGCAGGGTGTTGCGGTCGTCGGGTCCGAACGCCTTGAGGTGGTGGAGGATCCGCCCGCCCACCAGCATGCCCGCCCCCGCCACCACCACCAGAGGACCCCGACGCTCGTTGAGCGCCTTGGACTGCTCCACGGTCTGGACGTAGGTGGCGCGAGTGAACGCTTCGCGGGCGGCGCTCGCCGTGAGTCGGTGGTAGCTCTCGTACCGGCCGTACAGCGACGTCACGTCGATGGCCATCGGGCTGTTGAGATAGACCGGCACCCCGCGGCCCATCCCCGCCGCCTGCGCCCGGGCCAGGGCCAGGAGCATCAACTGGGCCCGCCCCACCGCGAACGCCGGAATCATCAGGACCCCGCCCCGTGCCGCGGTGGCCGCCAGGATCTCGCCCACCGCGCCGACCGGGTCGGAGTCCGGGTGGTCCCGCCCGCCGTAGGTGGACTCCATGACCACGACATCCGCCGCCGGCGGGGCCTCGGGCGCCGGAATGAGCAGGTCGTCGGAGCGGCCGAGGTCGCCGGAGAAGCAGACCGAACGCCCCCCCGCCTCGATCCGCACCCACGCGGCGCCCAGAATGTGTCCGGCCAGGCCGAATCGGAGGGTCAGGCCCCCGACATCCACGTCGGTCCCGGGCCCCGTCGGCCGCAGGAGCGGCGTCACGGCCCGGGCGTCTTCCGAGGTGTAGAGCGGCAAGGCCGGGCGGTGGCGGGAGAACCCCTTCCGGTTGGCGTAGCGGGCGTCCTCCTCCTGGATGCGCGCCGAGTCCGCAAGGAGGATCTCGACCAGGTCCGCCGTGGGAGGCGTGCAGTAGATCGGGCCCTCGTACCCCTCCCGGACCACCACGGGCAGCAGGCCGGTGTGGTCCAGGTGCCCATGGGTGAGCACGATCGCGTCCAGCCCCTTCGGGTCGAACGGGAGCGGCTCCCGGTTGCGAAGCCTCAGCGCCTTGAGTCCCTGGAAGAGCCCGCAGTCCACCAGCACCCTCTTCGAGCCCACGGTCAGGAGATGCTTGGAACCCGTCACGGTGCCGGCGGCACCCAGGAAGGAGATCCTCATGGCCCGGCGTCCTCGGTCTCGTCGTGGGCGCCGACGCCGCGCAGCACCCGCTGCGCGTGATCCGGCACCCCTTCCACGTCGACCTCCAGACCCGCGTCGCGGAGGTGGTCCAGCATGTCGCTCAGGGCCAGCGCGCCCGTGAGGTCGATCCGGCCCAGCCCCTGGCAGTGCAGCACGACCTTCTGGATCTCCCGGGCGTCGGCCACTTCGGCCCGGATCGTGTCGTCCAGGACCGGGGCGGAGGCGAACCAGAGAACGCCGCTGGGCGCCAGGTGGAGCGTGGTCCCTTCCCGCCAGACCGCCACGTCCGGCGCGAGCTCACGCCAGAGGTGGACCGAGCCCGAGATGACCATCCCCAGCAACACGGCCTGTTCGATGCGGGGCGCCAGGGCCAGGGTCAGGAGCAGGGTGGTCCACCCCACGGCCGCCTGGGGCCAGGAGATGCGGCCGAGGCGCAGGAGCTTCTCGGGCCGGAGCAGCTTCCGGACGGCGGCGATGACGATGCCCGCCAGCACGGCCCGGGGCAGGGCGCCCAGGAAGCCTGCGAAGGGCAGGAAGGCCAGGACCGCGACGCCCGTGACCAGGCCGCTCCACCGGCTCGTGGCGCCGGCCATGCGGTTGAGGCTGCTGCGGGCGAACGAGCCGCCCACAGGGAATCCGCCGACCAGGCCGGACGCCAGGTTGGCAGCTCCCTGGCTCACGAACTCCCGGTCGGGACTCCAACGGTCCCGTTCCTCCGAGGCGAACGTCCGGGAGATCGACGACGCCTCGGCGAACCCCACGAGCGCGATCACCAGGCCTGGAACGAAGAGGTCGGGAAGTCTCCGCCACGGCATCGCCAGCGATACGTGGGGCAGCCCCTCCGGAACGTCGCCGATGACCGGACCCGCGTATCCCGAGGCCACGGACCAGACCAGCCCGCCGGCCGCGGCCACCATCACGCCGGGAACCAGGGGATGCACGCGCTGTGCGCCCACGATGACGCCCACCGTCCCCGCCGAAAGGACCAGGGCCTGCAGGTCCCACGTGCCGGGATCGGTCAGCACGGTCACCGCCCGGGCGAGGACGCTCCCCTGCTCCGCCGGCGCCAGACCCAGGGCGCCGGGAAGCTGCGACGCCAGGATCAGGAGCGCCGCACCCGCCATGAAGCCCTCGAGCACCGGGAGCGACATGAGGTACGAGACCCACCCGAGACGGAAGCTCCCCACGAGCACCCGGACCGCCCCCACCACCAGCGCCAGAAGCGCGGCCATGGCCACGAACTCGGGCGAGCCGGGGGCGGCCAGGGGCACGAGGGCACCGAAGGTCAGGAGCGCCGTCGTGGCCACCGGACCGGTCTGCAGGTACGGCGACGAGGCGAAGAACGCCGCCGCCACGAGAGGAACGGACACGGCGTAGAGGCCGTGGTGCCCCGGCAGACCCGCCAGCTCCGCGTAGGCCATGCCCTGGGGGATGGCCACCAGGGCCACGCTCAGGCCGGCGAGGACGTCGCGGAGGGAGAAGCGGTGGGACGGGTCGGACAGGGTGACGCTCACGCCGTGCCCCCCGGCGCGCCCCGCTCTCCGTCCCGCGGGGTCCCCGGCGCCACCAACGTGCCGGCGGCCGCTTCCGCCGCGGCGCCGTCGCGGGCCAGCGCGTCCAGGAGATCCGCGGCGGTCCGGGCCCGCTCCGACCAGAAGGCCACCACGGCCGGGGGGGCCCACAGGTCGCCGGCATGGGACTCGGCGGCGGCCCGGGCGTGACCGGCCAGGGCACCCAGGACCGGGACCGGCTCCTGACCGAGCAGGTGGTCCAGGACGTACCGTCGCTCGCCGGCACGGAGCCCGAGGTCCAGGTCCGCCGCGAGCCGGGCCAGGTCCGCCCGCGTGAGGAGGAAGCCCGAGCGCACCGGCGCGAGCACGCCGGCCAGGAAGGCTTCCCCGCCCTCCCGCCGTGGATCGGGAAGCGGCGGGGCCTCCCGGAGGTGGACGGAGGGCTCGTCGGGCCCGCCGGCCACGGCCGCCTCGGACAGGGCTTCGCGGAGGAGCTCGGCCCAGGCCCGGTGGAACGGCCCGGCCAGATCGACGACCCGGGCCAGCCACGGGAAGATCCACGGCGCCAGGTGTTCGTGGAGGAGCGCCTGGGCGCTCCGGTGCACGAGCCGCCCCCGGGCCTCGGGCGAATCCTCCGCCTCGTCGAGGAGGCCGGCGTAGAGCCCCAGGAGCGCGGCCAGGTGGTCCGGCTCTGCCGGTGGCGTGCGACCGACGGCGCGCCAGAAGCCGGCGATACGGTCGCGGGCGACGCCGCCCAGCATCCCCTCGGGCCCGAGATACACCGACGCGTAGGGATGGAGCTGGAACAGGAACAGGTCGGCCCATGCGGTGCCGTCGGGCGGGTCGGGCAGCCCCAGCGCCGCAGCGACGGCCCGGTGCTCCGAAGCCGGCGCCTCCGAGAGTGCCGCCAGGCCCCGGAGGACCTCCACGGGCGGCCGGGGGCCCACGCTCAGACCTCCGCCCCTTCCGGTTCCGGGGTCGGGGCCGACGGCAGGTCGTAGGCCGAGCGTTCCGGGCGGACCGGGCGGGCCATCCAGTACGGCCGCCGGGTCCCGTCCGGGGAATGCCGGCTGGCGGGCCGCGTCATGTCCAGCCACTTGCGATAGACCTCCCGCGCCCGGGTCTGGTCCACCGCGATGTCGCCGAACCGGTCGCCGGGCTGCGCCTTCGACACGCGCACGGCCTGGTGCCAGCAGTGCATCCCCGACACCGGGTCCGGGTGCACGGCGTGCGTCAGGTTCTGGTGCACGCCCACGTCGGTCCACCAGATCCGGAGCGTGTCCGGGTCCTCCGAGCGGAACGGTCCGCCGCCGGCCTTCTGGGTCAGGCTCCACCCGTCGCCTTCGTGGCCCAGCGCCACCGTGGCCATGCTCATGCGCTGCCCCGGCTGGCCCTCGGGCTTCCAGCGGCCCATGTGGTGGCTGCAGGCCACCACACCGGGACGGATGCCCTCGGTGATCCACGCCTTGACCACGAAGTGCCCGATCTCCGTGGCCACGCGGACCAGATCGCCGGTGCGCTCGACACCCAGCCGCCCCGCGTCCTCCGGATGGATCCAGAGCGGGTTCGTATGGGCGATCTCGTCGAGCCACTTCGCGTTGGCGCTCCGGGTGTGGATCTGGATCGGCACCCGGAAGGTGGACAGGAGCACCATCTGGTCGCGGTCGAGGTTCGACCGGTGGACGTGGCTCTTCAGGTACGTGGGTGTGGCCACCTCCGGCCATCCCCATTCCGCCATCGTGCGCGACCAGAACTCCAGCTTGCCCGAGGGCGTCGGCCAGCCGCGAAGCACGTCCCCCCCGACCTTCACCCCGACCCTCCGGCGACCGTCCGCGTCGGGGTCGAACTTGTTGCCTCCGGCCGCTTTCGGGCTCGGCGGCACCGGGGCCCGGGTGTAGACCCGGCCGGCGTCGTCGACCCGCACGTCGTCGAGTTCGTCGTGGGGCACCGGCTGCTCGTAGACGGGCCCGATCTTCCGGGCCACCTCGAACGCCCCGTACCGGCGCATGAACTCGAGGGGGCTCAACCCCTCCCGGGCCGCCGCTTCGGGAAGTCCCGGCACCGAGTGTTCGAAGATCCATCCGTAGTACTCGTCCACGGTCATCTTCTGGCCGGGGCGCTTGACCGATTCGAAGAACTCGCGGATGCCCAGCGAGCCGTCGGGGTCGATGCGCCACGTCAGCTCGATCCAGAACTCGTTCTCCTCCCAGACCTCTCCCGGATTCGCGTCCCGGGTGTCCGTGATGGTCTCGCCGAGGCGCTCCCGGGCCGTGCGCAGCACCGGTTGGCGGAAGGCGATGAACTGCCCGTCGTACTGCTCGTAGGACGTCAGGTCGTGACGCTCCGACCCGTGGCCCATGGGCAGCACGTAGTCGGCGAAATAGGCGGTCTCGTTCCAGGTGGGCGTCATGGCCACGTGGAGGCCGATCTTCTCGGCGTCGGTGAGCATCTCCACCCAACTGAAGCCGTCGGGGTTCGTCCACACGGGGTTGTAGACCCGGGTGAAGTAGGTGTCCACGTACCCCCCGCGCTCCCGCATGAGATGGGGCATGAGGAAGGAGAGCTCGTGCATGGCCAGCGGGTACTCCTCCGGCCACAGGATCTCGTTCCACCGGCGGGGATGCTGCTTCGGGGAGCGGGGCGGCTTGGGCGTGTACTTGTTCCAGCCGCTGGGGTACGTCCCGCCCTCCACGGCCAGGGCGCCCAGGAGGGCGTTCAGGAACGTGAGGGTCCGGGCCACCTGCCATCCCCCCAGGTTGCCGGAGCCCGCGGAGCGCCAGTTGTGGGAGGCCAGGCGCGTGCCTGCGGAGGCCACCACCTCGGCCACCTCGCGGATCTCGGCCGCCGGGATCCCCGACTCCGCGCTGGCGAAGTCGAACGTGTAGGAGGCGTAGGCCTCCTCGAGGGCGTTCTCGAACTCCTCGAACGTGGCGTGGGGCCGCGCGTGGACCTCGGCCATGTACTCCTGCCAGTTCCACCACCGCTCCACGAACGCCCGGTTGTAGCGGCGCTCCCGGATCATCCACGAGGCCACGGCCAGCAGGACGGCCGGCTCCGAGCCCGGATAGGTGGCCAGCCAGTGGTCGGCGTGGGTGGTGGTGTTGGACAGGCGCGTGTCGAAGACGATGAGCTTGGCGCCGTTCTTCTTGCCCTCGATCACCCGCTGGGCGTGGGGATTGAAGTAGTGCCCCGTCTCCAGGTGGCTGCTGACCAGGAGGATCACGTCGGCGTTGGCGTGGTCCGGACTGGGCCGGTCCATCCCCATCCAGAAGTTGTAGCCCACCCGGGCCGACGCGGAGCACACGTTGGTGTGGGAGTTGTGGCCGTCCACGCCCCACGCGGCCAGCATGCGGGTCGTGAAGCCGTCTTCGCCCGGGCGCCCGACGTGGTACATGACCTCGTCGTGGCGGTCCTCCTCCATGGCCGTCCGGATGCGTCCGGCGATGTCGTCCAGGGCCTCGTCCCATGAGACCTGCTCCCACTGCCCGCTCCCCCGCGGGCCCGCCCGCCGGAGGGGATGGAGGATCCGGTCCGGATCGACCACCTGGTTCAGCGTGGCCGGTCCCTTGGCGCAGTTCCGGCCCCGTGAACCGGGGTGCTCGGGATTGCCCTCGAACTTCCGGACCTGGAGCGTGTCGCGGTCCACGTACGCCAGCAGCCCGCACGCCGACTCGCAGTTGAAACAGGTCGTGGGCACGAGGGTGTAGCGCTTCTCCTTCCGCTCGGGCCACGCCTTCGAGTCGAGCTCCACCCAGTCGAGCCACCGCTCCCGTGGCGGATAGGACGCCAGGTGGACGCGGCTCGGGCCCGGGTAGAAGGTCTCGCCCCGGGCTTCCGTGTCCGCCCGTGCGGCGCTCACGCGTCGATTCAGTTCGTTCAGGTCCATGTCGGGTCGTTGGGCGTGGGTACGGCTGGGGTCGTGCGGCGGCCCGCCACCGTCAGGCCAGCGGAACGGACTGGCCGGCCTGGACGAAGGCGTGTTCGAACAGGAACAGGCCCACGAGGCCGGCCAGCGCACCCGGCACGACCAGGGCGCCGCTGGCCATCAGCGTGCCGAGGACGGCAAGGGCCAGTCCGCCCCAGAAGAAGGAGGCGTAGCGGCCGTGGGTCATGGCCCGGGCGGCCAGGGCGGCGTGGGCCGTCGGGTGGCCCATGCCCACCTCGCCCAGCGCCAGGGCCACGTGGGTGAGGGAGGCGGCGGCGAAGATGGGCGCGAAGGCGGGCGCCGAGGGCGCCGCGAGAACCAGCGCGCCGGCCCCGGCCATGACGGCCTGCACGGCCAGGTGCGGCGGGAGCAGGGGGCTCTGCCAGAGGTCCCGGGCCTTGGCCTGGGCGAAGAGCCAGGCGGTGTACACGGCCGTGCCCAGGGCCAGGGGCGCCCCGACCACGGCCAGCAGCCTCGTGGCCTCGGCCCGTCCGGCCAGGGTCAGGGCGAGGTGCGCCGCCAGGACGGCGCCGTACCCCGTGATGATGAAGCCTCCCCGCACGAGCCAGCTCCGCCACTGCGGCTTGAGCAGGACCATCCAGAAGCGTTCCGGGTGCTCGAGGTCCCAGATCAGCAGCGCGCCGGTCAGGGCCAGGAAGACCAGGGCCACCGCGGGCCCCACGGTGGTCCACATCGTGCTCGCCCAATCGAGCCCGGTGAACGGCGCCAACAGCACCGCCATCAGGGGCACGAGGTAGGCACCGGCCGCCACCGACTTCGTGAAGGTATAGAGGCTGACCCGCCAGTCCCACGGCGCCCGATGGATGATGTCGTAGCTGACCACCGCCGCCGCGGACGAATTCCACGGTCCGGGGTGCCCCGAGGGCACCTGGTGGGGTTCGTTCCCCTGCTCGGACCACATGAACAGGCCCCCGTCGGGCCGTCGGGCCGCCAGCGGGTCCAGCGTGACCTGGTCCGCTCCCTTGTAGAACAGCTTCGGCCGGGTCTCCTTCTCCGGTCTCCGCACGCTGACGGCGTCCTGATGGATGATGCGACTCACGGCCGAGAGAGGGTCGTGCATGTCGCCCACCATGATCGCCTCGGTGGGGCACACGACCACGCAGGCGGGCTCCAGTCCCACGTCGAGGCGGTGCGCGCAGAAGTTGCACTTCTCGGCGGACTTGTCCTCGGGGTTGATGAAGATCGCGTCGTACGGGCAGGCCGCGATGCAGGCCTTGCAGCCGATGCAGATGGACTTGTCGAAGTCCACGATCCCGTCCGGACGGGCGTGCATGGCCGCGGTGGGGCACGCCGCAACGCAGGGCGCGTCGGCGCACTGGTTGCAGCGGGTGACCTGGAACGACCGCCGGGTCCGGGGAAACGTGCCGGTATCGACGTATTTCACGTACGTGCGCGTGACCGACAGCGGGACGTCGTTCTCGGACTTGCACGCGGTGGTACAGGCGTGGCAGCCGATGCACCGGGTGTGGTCGATGACCTTGGCCCACCGGGGTGTTTCGGTGGAGGAACCGGTCGCGATCGAGGGCGGCATGGAAGGGCTTTGGGGTCGAGCGCACGGGAAGGGGGCGGGCGTGGTGGACACACTACGAGGTCCGCCCCCGCGACGACAGCACCCCACACGCGGTCGGGGAGATCTCCCGATGGGGCCCGCGCGACCCGATCGCCGAGGTTGAAACAGGACGTTTCAACCGGAGACCCGCCATGACCCGCCCGATTCCGACCCGTTCCGCTCGCGATGCACCGCCGGCCGAAGACCCGGCCCCGGCCCTGGACGCGCTGGCCGCCCTCACCGACGCGGCATGGTTCCAGGTGGACAGGAACCGGAACGTGGTCTCGCTGAGTCCCGCCATGGCCCGCCTGACCGGGTTCTCTCCCGACGACGTGGTGGGGCGTTCCTGCATCACCCTGAACCGATGCGAGGAATGCCTGCGCGGATGCGGGGTCTTCGACAACGGCTCGGTCCGGGACGTACCGCTCTCGCTCTACCGGGCCGACGGGTCCACGGTCGACGTGATCAAGTCCGGCACGGTGTTGCGGGACCCGGACGGGACGGTCGCGGGGGCCGTGGAGGTGGTTCGCCTCGCGAAGGCGCAGGCGAGCGACGGCCCCGCACCGGGCCCACTCCTGGCCGCGGTGGGGCGGCACTGGATCGTTGCCGACCAGGACTTCCGGGTCGTGGCCCACGACACCCGCCTCCCGGCGCGTGCCGGCCTCGACTCCGACGATCTACGGGGCCGGTCCCTGGCCTCCCTCCTCGGGCCCGACCTCTTCGGACCGGACGCCGAATTCCGGGCCGGAGTGCAGGCGGGAGAGCGCCGCGAGGGGTGGCGCGCCGACCTGACGGGCCCCGACGGTGCCGGTCTTCCGGTCTCGCTCAGCGTCGGGCGGATGGACGCCTCGGACGGGTGCCTGGACGCGTGCGACCGGTACGTGGTCATGCTCCGGCCGCAGGAGGGGTCGGCCGAGATGCCGTCGTTCCACGGCATGGTGTCCCGGTCCGCGGCGCTCCGCCGGATCTTCCGCGTGGTGGAGCTGCTCCGCGACAACGACTCCACGGTCCTGGTGACCGGAGAGAGCGGAACCGGCAAGGAACTGGTGGCCCGAGCCATCCACGCGACCTCCCACCGCAGGGACGGGCCCTTCGTGACGGTCAACTGCGCCGCGATCCCGGGCGAACTGCTCGAGAGCGAGCTGTTCGGACACGTCCGGGGCTCGTTCACCGGTGCCGTGAAGGACCGCACCGGCCGTGTGGAGCTCGCGGACGGCGGCACGCTCTTCCTCGACGAGATCGGAGACCTGGCCCTTTCGCTCCAGGCCAAGATCCTCCGGTTCCTCCAGGAACGTACGTTCGAGCGCGTCGGCGAGAGCCGCACGCGCTCCGTCGATGTCCGTATCGTGGCGGCCACCCACGTCAACCTGGTGCAGGCGGTGTCCGACCGGCGGTTCCGCGAGGATCTGTACTACCGGCTCCGGGTCGTGCCCCTCCACATCCCGCCGCTGCGGGAGCGCCGCGAGGACGTGGAGCTCCTGATCCGCCACTTCCTGGAGCGGATCGGGCGGGACCGGGGCCGGGCGCTCCGGCTGGCCCCCTCGGCCAGTCGCGCCCTCCTGACCCACGACTGGCCCGGAAACGTGCGGGAACTGCAGTCTGCGCTGGAGTACGCGATGGCGGTCTGCGAGGGTCAGACGATCCACCTGTCGGACCTGCCCCGTGAGATGGCCGAGGCCCACCAGGACGGCGGATGGGCGACCGACGCGACGGGCCCCACCCGGACGGAGCCCCCGCCCCCCCCGGGGACTTCGCTCGACCATGGACCGACCGACCGGGGGGTCCGGACCGACCGGGACCGGATCGTGGACGCGCTTCAGCGCACCGGGTACCGCCGCGAGGCCGCCGCAGCCCTCCTCGGAATGAGCCGTACCACGCTCTGGCGCCGGATGAAGGCCCTGGGTCTCTGAGGCGGCGCCCCGGCGCCCGCCCTCGGCCTGAAACGATTCGTTCCGATCCGTTCCAGGGGCTGCACCCGATCGTTTCAGGTCCTGGAACGCTCCCGGGAGCGAGGCTCCGGGTGAACTCCCGTAACCATCGATCCGACAACGTTTTGTGGCCCATGGGCCGGCGTGGCACCCGCCTTGCCCTTCTCGGGGTTGGCCCGGATACGCCAGGGCCACCGACACCGATGGAGGGAGACCCACCATGAAGAACCTCGTGATCCTGGGCGGCGGCACGGCAGGGACCATGATGTCCGCGAAGATGCGCCGCGCGCTGCCCCGCGACGAATGGCGCATCACGCTGGTCGACCGGGACGACGACCACGTCTACCAGCCCGGCCTCCTCTTCGTCCCGTTCGGCATCTACCGAGCCGACGAGATCGTTCGTTCCCGGGCGCGCTACGTGCCTCCGGGAGTCGACCTGGTGCTCTCGGGGGTGGACGTGATCCGCCCGGACGCGCACAAGGTGCGTCTCATGGACGGCACGGAACTCCCGTACGACCGGCTCGTGGTGGCCACCGGCAGCCGCATCGTACCGGCGGAGCTGGAGGGCCTGACGGGTCCGGGCTGGCAGGAGAACGCCTTCGACTTCTACACCCTGGACGGTGCCTCCCGACTGTTCGAGGCGCTCCAGCGCTTCGACCGCGGCCGCCTGGTTCTGAACGTGGCCGAGATGCCCATCAAGTGCCCGGTGGCTCCCCTCGAGTTCCTCTTCCTGGCCGACTGGTACTTCCGCGAGCGCGGCGTCCGGGCCGGGATCGAGCTGGTCTATGCCACCCCTCTCGACGGGGCCTTCACGAAGCCTCGTGCCTCGGCGCTCCTCGGCGACCTCCTGGAGACGAAGGGCATCCGCGTGGAGCCGCTCTTCAACGCAGGTGAGGTCGACGGGGGCCGGGGGACCCTGATCAGCTGGGACGAGCGGGAAATCGACTACGACCTTCTGGTGACGGTGCCAACCCACATGGGTGCGGAGGCGGTGGAGCGGTCGGCCATGGGCGATGAACTCGCGTTCATTCCCACCGACCCCCATACCCTGCGCTCGAAGCAATGGGACGACGTGTTCGTCCTGGGCGACGCCACCGACCTCCCGTCGTCCAAGGCCGGATCGGTCGCCCACTTCCAGGGCGGCGTCGTGGAGGAGAACCTGCTCCGCTCGATCGATGGCCGCCCGTTGGAACCGGGCTTCGACGGCCACGCCAACTGCTTCATCGAGACCGGCTTCGGAAAGGCCGTGCTCATCGACTTCAACTACGAGACCGAGCCCCTTCCCGGCCGGTTTCCCCTGCCCGGCGTAGGCCCCATGACCCTGCTCGAGGAGAGCGAGATGAACCACTGGGGCAAGATGGCCTTCCGCTGGATCTACTGGAATCAGCTGCTGGCGGGACGGGAGCTGCCCTTCGTCGACAGCAGGATGTCCCTGCAAGGGAAATGGAGCGGATCATGACCACCGTATCGGACGTGATGGACCTGGACGTGGAGCAGGGGGAGCATGCCCAGCAGGCACTTCAACTGCAGCGGATGAACGAGACGCTCGAACGCATCGCGCTGGGGGTGGACGGGCTGACCCGTCGCGTCGAGCAGCTCGAGGAGCTCCCGGAGGACCTCTGGCCGATGGTGGAGGGCATCACCCACGCGGTGACCCGCGCCCTCGGGCAGCTGGAGGCCGACGGGATCCTGGCCCGCGGACCCGCCGCCCTCGGCGCCCTCGAGGCCCTCACGCGGCCCGAGGTCCTGGCCGTGGTGACCCAGGCGGCACGGGCCACCGCGGACGCGACGGCGGATCCGGGCCCCACCCGCGGCCTGTTCGCCGCTCTCCGCGACCGCGATGCGCGGCGCGGCCTGGTGCGTCTCGCCGCGGCCCTCGCGGCCGTCGGGCGCGCCGCCCCCGAACCCACCGACCCACCCCCGGCCACGCTGGCCGGGACACCCGAACGGAGGACCCGATGAGCACTCTGACTCTGGCTGGACAGACCCTCGAGGTGGACGCCCAGGGGTTCCTGCTGAACCCCGACCAGTGGACGCCCGAGATCGCCACGGAGATGGCCCGCAATGCGGGCATCGACCCCCTGACCGACCGGCACTGGCAGGTGCTGGACTTCTGCCGGCGCGATGCCGCGGAGAAGGGCACACCGCCGACGCTGCGACGGATCACCAAGCAGCTCGGGGTGCCCACGAAGGAGCTCTACGCCCTGTTCCCGAAGGGCCCGGGAATCCTGGCCGCCCGGATCGCCGGCCTGACCAAACCGAAGGGGTGCATCTGATGAGCACGCTTCTCGACACCGCACCGACAGGTGCGCCGTCCTCGACCGAGGAGAAGGACACCACGCGGAAGGTGGCCATCATCTGCTCCAAGGGCTCGCTGGACATGGCCTACCCAGGGCTGATCATGGCCAACGCAGCCCGGATGATGGGGATGGAGGCCATGCTGTTCTTCACCTTCTGGGGCATGGACATCGTGACCGACTCGAAGGTGGACCGGCTCCATGCGGGCATGCTGGGCAATCCGTCCAGCCCGATGCCCCATTCGCTGATGGGTCTTCCCGGCATGGAGGCCCTGGCCACCAGGATGATGAAGAAGAAGATGGATGAGCTCGACATCCCCGACGTGCGGGAGTTGCTCGAGACCCTCGACGACGCCGGAGCCGAGCTCTACGCCTGCCAGCTCGCCATGGAGATGTTCGGTCTCGACGAGGCCGATCTGATCCCGCAGGTCAAGGGCGTCCTGACCGCGATGGACTTCTGGACGCAGACCGACGGCGCCCAGATCGTCTTCATCTGAGTCGGAAGCCATGAAGACCGCATCCCTGCTCCTCGTCGGCGTCGCGACGCTGGCCCCCTGTCTGGTGACGGGCCAGCGTCCGACCCCCGACTGGGAGGTCACCTCCGACGCGCTGGCCGACGCCTGGTTCGAGGGACTGGCGGCGGTGGGCCTGACCGGCTTCGGCGCGTGGCCCCTGGTCGCGCCTGCGGCGCCCGCGAGGCGCGCCGGAGCCCCGGAGGCGGTGGGCCTGCGGGACGCCCTCGAGGCCGACCCCGCGTTCGAGGTGCTGCACTTCCTCCCGCTGTACATGAGGGGGGCGGACGCCGGGGCGGCCCTGGGTGCGCTGCAGCGCGTGCTGGACGGAGCGGACCCCTCCGAAGCGCCCCCCGGGACACGACGAGGGGCCGACGTGGTGGCCGCGTTCTTCTCGACGACCCACCAGCGAGCCGTCCTCACCGCCTTCCTGGAGCAGGTCGAGGCGATTCGTCCCGTCCCCGGGTCCGACGCGGCGAGGCAGGCGATCGACGCGGCCCTGCAGACGCGTTGGGCGCGGACGGTGGCACCGGCCCTGGCCGACTTCCTGGCCCGGGAAGGAATGGAGTCCGGCACGATCGTTCCGGTGGACGCCCTGGGGCCCGAGGGCCGTTTCCTGGCACGCGATCCCACGGCGCCGGACCGGGTCGTGGTGGCCGTCGCGCGGCCCGCGGACACCTCCGACGCCGCGCTCGACGCCGCCCTCGGGGCGGTGGTCCGGGAGATCTGTCATCCTGCCGTGCGCCGGGTCTTCGGACCGCTCGAGGCCCGGACGCGGGACCGGAGGCAAGCGGCCCAGGTCAGTGACCACACGGCCACCCGGTGCGGCCTTCTCCTGCTCCAGGCGCGGGTACCGGACCTGGTGCCCGCCTATCGCGCGCGGTTCGGCCTCGACCCGGGGTCGGACCGGGCATTCCTGACGGCGGCGGGCCTTCCCGCCGGCGTCGCGGCACTGGAGGGCCCCCTCGAGGAGGCCCTCCGGCGCCAACTCCACCTTCACGACGACCAGCCGTGGGCGCCTCGCCCACCCGTCAGGAGGAACCCATGACCACCCGGGCGGCAGCCCCGCTCCTTCTCGCATTCGTCAGCCTCTTCTTCCTCGCCGCTCCCGGCCATGCCACGGACGGCCATTTCCTTCACGGCGTGGGTGCCGTGAACTCGGCCATGGGCGGGGCCGGCGTCGCCGCTCCCGGCGACCTCCTCGGGAGCTTCTACCTGAACCCCGCCGGGCTCCGCTGCGAACACGGAACGCGGATCTCCCTGGGCTTCGAGATGATGAAGCCGCAACGGACGGTCTCGTCGAGCTTCGGCGGGATCTCCGGTCGGACCGAGAGCAAGAGCGATTTCACGCCGATCCCGGCCTTCGGCTGGGCCACGCGCGTCAACGACCGGGTCTCGGTGGGGGTCGGCCTGCTCGGCATCGGGGGGTTCGGGGTCGACTACCCGGCCGACCCGACCAACCCCGTGCTCGGGCCCCGGCCCCGGGGCTTCGGTCAGGTGGCGAGCAACTTCCAGTTCATGAAGATCTCGCCGGCCCTGGCATGGACCGTCTCCGAGCGGCTCGTGGTCGGCGTCGCGCTCAACCTCGACTGGGCGTCGCTGTCCGTGGATCCCATGCCGACCGCCGCGCCCCACGTCGATCCGGGCACCGGTAGCGCGTTCTACAGCCGAGCCACGGCCACCGACGGCGCGTTCGGGGCCGGTCTTCAGGCCGGCCTGATCTACGAGGCGTGGCCATCCGTCCGCGTGGGTCTCGCCTACACCAGCCCCCAGTGGTTCCAGGACTTCGAGTACAACGCCGTCTGGGAGAACCCCCGGCAGCCGGACTTCGGCACCGCCCGCACGCTGACCTTCGCCATGGACGCTCCCGCCGTCTATTCGGGGGGATTGGCCGTGGGCGGTGGCGCGGTCCTGTGGACCGGAGACGCCCGCCTCATCACCTACTCCTCCACCGACGGATTCGCCGAGGCCGGGATGGACGCCACGGGAGCCGTCCGAGGGTTCGGATGGGAGGACATCTGGGTCCTGGCGACCGGCCTCCAGGTGCGTCCGGTCCGCCGGCTCGCCCTCCGGGCCGGGTACAACTTCACAGAGAACCCGGTGCCGGGGGCCCAGTCCGCCTTCAACGTGCCGGCACCGGCCATCGTCCAGCATCACCTGACGCTGGGTACGGGCCTCCAACTCGACGGCCTGCGCGTGGACATCGGATACTACCACGCCTTCTCCAACCAGATCACGGGGGACTTCCCCACTCCGGCCGGCACGATGTCGGTGACCAACGAGATGCTCGAGGATTCCTTCCTCCTGAGCTTCTCGTTCGCGCCGTCGTCCTGAGTCTCCGGCTCGCCCCCCCCGGCCCGTCGGCCGGGGGGCACCGGCCGCCCGCGCCTCCGAGCGACATCGCGGGCGCGAGGCCCTTCCCCCCCCGCGTGCCGCACCCCGCGGAAAAAACAAGTGCCGGACCCGGCGCCACGCCGTACCTTGGATGTACGAGGGGGACCGGTCACGGGGGGTGGCCGTGGCGGCCCCCACGACTCCGTGGCGACAATCTTTCCGACCGGCGACCACTTTTCCCACCCTCAGCCGGTCCAGCGGCACCCGAAGCCCTCCATCCCGGAGCACCACCGGGACGGCTACAGGAGCTCAACCGTATGGGCACCAACGTCTTACACAAATCCGCATCAGAGTCGCGGGTGGTGCGGAACCCGGTGGCACATCCCTCGCATGGTCAGGACACCGTGAACTCGAAACGTGGTTTCTCCTTGGTGGAGCTGATCTTCGTCATGATCCTCGTCGGCATCATGGCTTCCATCGCGGCCCCGCTCTTCTCTCCGGGCCGCTGGCGGGCGGACAACGCAGTCCAGGAAGTCGTGCTCGGACTGAACGCCGCCCAGCGGCTGGCGGTCCTGAAGCAGCACGACATCCACGTCACGTTCATGGTGGACGAGCGTCGGGTCCGGCTGCACGAGGACTCGAACAACGACGGAGACATCGACACCGGCGAGAACTGGCGGATCATCGACCTGCCCGAGACCATCGCCTTCTCCATCGGGTCGGCGCCCAGGCTCCGCGAGGGCAACCCGCCCATCAGTTTCGACACCGGCAACGGAGATCCCGTGCTGACCTTCCACCGCAACGGCAGCGCCAGCAAGTCCGGCGTGGTCTACCTCCGACCGGTGCAGGGCGACATGGCGGCGTCTCCGGAGGCCGTCCGTGCCCTCACGGTGGAGCGGGCCACGGGCGAGGTCGCCTGCCATTCCTATCGCACCGGCGCCTGGGAGTTCTCATGCTGACCCACGACACGCCCCGTCGCGACGGGTTCACCCTGGTCGAGGTGGTCATCTCGCTGGTGATCCTGTCCGTGGCGGTGCTCGGCATGGGCGTCTCGGCCAGCCGGCTGGCCACCGTGGCGGCCACGGCCGAACTGAAGGCTCTGGCCATCCAGGCGGCCGACGATCGGATCGCCCGCGTACGGCTCGATCCCCGGTATGCGGCACTGGACAGCGTGTACGGAGGCGAGGAAGAGAACGTCATCGGCCCGAACACCAGCCGGACCACCCAGGTGCGGCACATCCAGGAAACCAATCCGCCCCTGGACTACAAGATCATCCTGGTGAGCGTGTCGGCGCCCTTCATCGGCGATCCGGTCACACGCCAGATCGTGATAGGAGCACCATGAACACGCTCGTCAGGAAGCCTCTGTTCAAGGGTGGGTTCACCTTGGTCGAGTTGATCATCTCGCTGACCATCTTCGGCGTGGTCATCACGACCGCGGTGGCCTTCATGGCGCGCCAGAACAGCGCGTTCCAGGTCAGCGTGAGCCGTCTGGTGGCGTTGCGGAACCTCCGCTACGCCGTGACCACCCTGGCCCAGGACCTCGAGACCCTGGGCACCAACGTCCCGGGCGGGCAGCCCCCGCTGTATTACGCGGGAACCGACGTGGTCGTGTTCTCGTCGGACTACGCCACGAACGTGGACAACGACCCGTTCGCGGTGTTCTACGACCCCGACGCGCCCACCGGCCAGGTCACCGCGCCCAGCACCGGCTTCGCCATCCCCAACTCCGGCGTGTCCTTCCCGGACACCAGCTACGAGGCCACCGCGGGGCTCCGCAGCCCGGCGGAGGTCATCACGTTCTTCATGCAGGCCGACACCGCGACGACCCGGACCGACGACTACCGTCTCTACCGGCAGGTGAACAACGGCGAGCCGGAAGTCATCGCTCGCAACCTGCTCCGTCGGGGGAGCGACCCGTTCTTCTCGTACGAACGGCTCAGCGCCGCCACCGGTGCCACCAGGCTCGAGACGGTGCCGGACTCGCTCATGCCCATCCACCACCGCCAGTCGCTCCACCTGGGCGTGGCCGACACGGCCCGCGACGCCCTGGCGGACAGTGTCCGGGCGCTGGTGGTGAGCATGGCCGCCACGAACGGCCGAACCGGCGCGGCCGAAGACACCGTGGCCATCACCCGCTTCATTCCCATGCCCAACGCCGGCTTCGGGGTCCTGTCGACCTGTGGGTCGGCCCCGATCCTCGGTGTGGGACTCCTGGCCCAGAACGTGACCCTGACCAGCGGCGACCCTGCCGTCCGGTTGTCCTGGCCCCGGGCCGTGGACGAAGCCGGCGGCGAGTCGGACGTGGTCCGGTACGTCATCTGGCGCCGGGATGCCGGTGCCCCGACCTGGGGCGATCCCTATCTGGCCATCCCCGGGGGTGCGCCGACGTACTCGTACGAGGACGCATCGGTCGAATCCGGCGACTCGTACGAATACGCCCTGGCTGCCCAGGACTGCACTCCCACGCTGTCCCCTCCGGTCTCGGCCGGACCCGTGAACATCCCGTGAGCGCTCTTCGGAGGCTTCCCATGAATACCCCGCAACGTGCCCCCAACGGCTTCGCCCTCATCACGGTCATGCTCGTCGTGCTGGTCGTGGCGCTCATCACCACGGGGGCGGCCTTCATCGGCTCCGCCCATACGCTGGGCAACCGCTACTACGACCGGCAGAGCACGCTCGACGCCGTGGCGCTGGAGGGCATCGAGTTCGCGCGGGCGCGCCTCAACTCCGACGACAACCTCTACCCGGCCGACGGATACAACACCCTGGAAGACGGCGTGGAGGTGACCGACCTCGACGGGAACGTGATTCCCGGTGTCCGCCGGTGGCTGTACGCGGGCCCCAGCGGCGCCACGTCCGGCCAGTACGGGGTCTTCGGCAGCATCGTCTCGGTGGTCCGGGACGAGGGCGGCGGCGCGGTGGTGCGCCGGTCGCAGGTCTATCAGGAGAGCTTTGCCAAGTTCGCCTACTTCACGGACATCGAGCCCTCGAACATCTCGTTCGGTGGTGGCGACCAGCTCTGGGGACCGGTCCACACCAACGACTACCTGAAGATCTACTCCTCGGGCGCCACCTTCCACGACGACGTGACCACCGCGCGCACGGTCCAGGGTGGCCAGTACGGCACCTTCCGGAAGGGGTACACGGAGGGCGCGGCGGCCATCCCGCTGCCCGAGACCGCCGAGCTGAGCAAGCTGCAGGCCCAGGCGGCGGCCGGCGGCACGGCCTTCACCACGGGGTCGCCCTCGGGAGAAGGGGAGGCGTACCTCCGCATCGAGTTCATGGCCTTCGACCTGGACAACGACGGCAGCGTCAACGGCGAGAACGAAGGGTTCTTCCGGGTCTATCGCTCGAACGACTACCGCTGGCTGTCGGGAGACATCCCCACCGCGGGCATCGACGACGCGCCCAACTGCGGCCACTACCACGGCAGCACCTTCGTGTCGGCACTGGCGCATCCTTCGAGCGGACCCGACCCGTGGTGGGAGGCGCTGACCAGCAACACTCGCCGGTGCTACCTGGGTGGCTCCGACTCGATCTTCGGCGCCTTCGTACCCAACGACGGTCGCGGCGCCTGGGACCTGTGGACCGGCCCGATCCACCCGTCGATCGCCGCGCGTCCGGACGCGCAGTACCTGTTCCCGCTGTCGCGCAACCTGAACCCGAACTTCAAGGGCGTGATCTTCGTGGACGGCAACGTCGTCATCAGCGGCGTGCTCCGCGGGCGGGTCACGATGGCTTCCACCCGCGACATCATCATCGGCGACGACATCACCTACGCGAGCGACCCGGGGCTGGGCACCTGCGACGACATCCTGGGCATCTTCAGCGGCGACGACGTGATCCTGGCCGACAACATGCTGAACTCACCGATCCAGCCATGGAGCAGCACGTACCATCGAACGTACGACGACACCAAGGACGAGTTCATCCACGGCATCATCCTGGCGCTGGACAACTACACGGTGGAGAACTACGCCAGCGGGTCGAACGACGACGAAAGCTGCGAGGGAGCGCCGTGGGGCCGGGGCTGCATGTATCTGACCGGGGGCATCATCCAGAACCAGCGTGGTGCCGTGGGTACGATCTGGAGCTACGGCGGGACCGGCTACGTGAAGCGCTACAGCTACGACAAGTGCGGCGCGGAGGCGCCCCCGCCCTACTTCCCCACCACGGGGCATTTCGCCAAGGGCCAGATGTACTGGGTCGACCCCACCGGCTTCTCGGTGTCCACCTACTTCGACATGCTGACCTCGTAGGAGCACGCTCCTCCGGGAGCCGCACCACGACGGACGAAGGGCCCGGACCCCCGCGAGGGTCCGGGCCCTTCTGTATGGGCCGTGGTCGGGAACGGGCCCTTCTGGGTGGGGCGGGGCCGGACCCGCCGCCCGCCCGACGCGAGCGGCGACACCGCTCAGCGCTCCGGGAGCCGGGCCAGTGCCTCCGGCAGCCAGGAGGGAACACCGGCGGCGCCGGCGGGCGGCTCGCCCCCGGCCTGGTGGAGGGCCACCAGCACCCGGTCCAGCGCCGTCTCGAGACGTTCCTGGCTCTCGTCGTCCGTTCCCGCCGCCTCCAGCACGGGGTCCGCCGACAGGCGCTCGCCCCGGGCGGGCTCGAACGCGATGCGGCCCTCGAGCGCCACGAGCAGCCGATGCAGATCCAGCGCCGACGTGGCCAGCTCCCACGCCCGGGCGTAGAGATCCTCCCGAGCCGGGCGATCGGCTTCGAAGTCGGCCAGGGCCGCCGCCAGCCGCAGGCTCCGCACCGGCCCCCCGGCTCCCGTGGCGTCGAGCCGCTGGAGGTAGGCGTCGCGATACCGGTCCGTGTCGCCCTCGTGGACGCTCTCGATGAAGCGCAGGTAGGTCGTCCAGAAGTCGGCGATGTCGGGACGGGAGGCGGCGTCGGCCAGGTAGGCGCCGTCCAGCCACCCCTCCGGTACGCGCCCCACTCCCTGGTCGGTGCGGCTCTCCTCCACGGCCGCCACGAAGCCGTCCCACGCGGCGCTCCGGAGTTCCGCCTCGGACGTGGCCACCGGGGTGGCCCCGCGGGGTGTCGGCGCGGCCTCCGCCCGACGGGGAAGCGTCGGACCGAAACGGAGATCCGGCCGTGCCACCACGGCCGTGGCGGCCAGGCCCGCCACCGCCAGGCCGCCGACCACGATCCAGGAGCCACGGGGCCCGCGGCGCACCCTCCGCGCCGGAGCCACGACCGGACCGGTCACGACCGATCCGCCCTCCCCCCGCGGCCGCGGCCGGCCCACGCTCCCGTCGACCGTGGTCGCCGGCTCGGACGCCAGGGACGAGGCCCGTGCGTCGGTGAGCGGCATCTCCCGGCCCAGGGTGGGCCCATCGGTCTCGTTGGCCCGCTCCTCGGCCATCTGCGCCACGAAGGCCCGCGCCTCTTCCTCGGGCGAGACCTCCTTCGCCTCGACCAGGTCGAACGCCATCGGCTCGTCCGCCGCGTCGTCCGCGGTCGCGGACGCAGCGGGCGGGTCCTCGACCGACGCTCCCTCGTCGGCCTTGAGGCCGGACAGGGGGTCGGTCACGAGGTGGTAGACCGGATGGGCCTGGGCGGGAGCCCACTCCCCGGTCAGGGCGTCGTAGACCAGATCGCCGGGCCGGATCTCTCCGGCGCCCACCAGGTCCGCGAACTCGTCGAGGCTGGACGGGCGAAGCTCCCGCTGGTCGTGGGTCCGTACTCGGAACCGAGCGTCCATGTCGTTCCCCCCACCCTCGAACGAACGGCTCCCACACGCAGGACGGCGCATCCGGTACGGCGCGGGCGCCACCAACGGGGGGTGTTCCGGTCTGTCGAGGGGGGTCCGCTCAGGTTTGCGCCGGCCAGGAAGATGTCTTCCCTACGCGGCCTCCGAACGGGTCGGGCGGGCCGGCGGCCCCAGCGTGGAACAGGGGCGGAGCGCACGCGGGAGCGGCCCGCGTGGCTCTGTTCGAAAGTATCGACCGATCGGCGCCGAGATCAAGCGTAGCGTATGCCCCGCCGAGCGTCCCGCTGGCCTCATTCGGCCCGTAGGGCCTCC
The DNA here is from genome assembly GCA_040216925.1 of Longimicrobiales bacterium. Taxonomy (GTDB): domain Bacteria; phylum Gemmatimonadota; class Gemmatimonadetes; order Longimicrobiales; family Gaopeijiaceae; genus JAJCZZ01. Next base: position 50,068 of record JAVJOF010000016.1, on the reverse strand, counting down.
GACGGCGGCACGCGTGACGCCTGCCACGCGGGAAGCACGCAGGCCACCAGGGCCACCGCGAACAGGAGTCCTGCGGCCCCGGCCAGCGCCAGGGGATCCCGCGGCTCGATGCCGAAGAGCAATGCGGACACCACACCCCCGCCCAGGAGCGCCGTCCCGAGCCCCAGCACCAGCCCCACCGCCACCAGTCCGGTCCCTTGCCGTACCACCAGCGCCAGGACGTCCCGGGGGCGGGCGCCGATGGCGATCCGGACGCCGATCTCGCGGACCCGCTGCGACACCGCGTACGACAGCACGCCGTACAGTCCCACCGCCGCCAGGAGGGTGGCCATGCCCGCGAACACGAGCATCAGGAACGTGGTCATGCGGGGCCTCGCGGCGGAGCGGCGAACGACGTCGGACATGGACCGGACCGTGCCGAGGGGTGCCCCGGCCGCCACCGCGTCCAGCTCCTCACGAAGGGCGGTGCCCGTGGCCTCGCCCGTGGCCCCGGCCCTCACGACGATGTGCAGCCAGGAGAAGAACGGGGCCTTGGGATAGTGGTGGTAGACGACCCCGCCGGGTTGGGCGTCGAGGCCCTGCAGGTGAACGTCCTCGACCACGCCGACGATCTCCCAGGGCTCGTGGTCCACCCAGTCGATGACCAGGGGCTTGCCCACGGCGCGCTCGTCCGGCCAGAAGCGCTCCGCCAGCGCCCGGCTGACGACCACGGTCCGGGGCCCGTCCGCGCCGTCCCGGGCGTCGAACACCCGGCCGTCCAGGAGGGTGATGCCCATGGTGCCGAAGTAGTCGCCGGCCACGTTCCGGATGTCCGCCGCGGTGCGGGAGTCGGCGGGGGGCGGCGGACGGTCGCCGGGCCAGAGTCCGGTCGCGGCGCCCATGCCGTCCATGGGAAGGAAGGTGATGCCGCCCGCGGAGGCCACGCCCGGCCGCTCCTCCAGCCGCGTCAGGAGCCGGTCGAAGATCCGGGCCCGTTCCCCGTCGGCACCGTACGTCGGCCCGCTGAGGTTCACGCGCGCCGCCACCACCTGGTCGGGCTCGATGCCCGGATCGACGTTCAGCAGGGTGACCAGGCTCCGGCCGAACAGGGCCGCCCCGGCCAGCAGGACCACGGACAGAGCCACCTCGCCGACCACCAGCCCGTTGCGGAGCAAGCCCGTACGCCGGGACGGCCCACGCCCCTCGGCGTTCAGCGTGGCCGCCGGGCTGGTGCGGGCCGCCTGGAGGGCCGGGACCAGGCCGAACAGAAGCCCGGTCAGGGCACTGAGACCCAGGGCGAAGCCGAGCACCGTGGCGTCCACACCCGCCGCCTCGACCCGCGGCATGGCGAAGGCGTCGGGCATCCGATGGGCCAGGAGGCCCGTACCGACGTAGGCCAGGCCGACGCCCAGCGCGGCGCCCATGGCCGCCACGAGGAAGGACTCGGTCAGCAGGAGCGCGGCCAGGGCGCGCCCGGACGCGCCGAGGGAGGTGCGAACGGCCATCTCCCGCTGACGCTCCGTGGCCCGGACCAGGAACAGGTTGGCGACGTTGGCGCATGCGATCAGAAGCAGCACGCCCACGGCGCCCAGGAGGATCCACAGCGCCTGGGACACGTCGCCCACCACGGACTGCTTGAGGGGGACCGGGTTGACGTCCCAGCCGTCGTTGAAGTCCGGGTACTCGTCGCGCAGCGCCGACATGATGGTGCGCAGTTCCGCCGCGGCGCCTTCGAAGGTCACGCCGTCGGCCCGCCGTCCCACCACGAACAGCCACCGGCCGGAGTTGGTCTGGTCGCCCCGGGTCAGGTCGAGGGACACCCACATCTCCGTGCCCTCGCCGAAGACGACGTACTCCGGCGGGAGGACGCCCACGACCACGGCCGGGGAGCCATTGATGTCCAGGGAGCGCCCCAGCACGTCCGGGTCGGCTCCGAAGCGTTCCCGCCAGTGGTCGTCGGCCAGCACCACCTCGAAGCCCTCCGCCCCTCCCGTCGAGGACACGAAGGTCCGACCGAGGGCCGCCTCCATGCCCAGGACGTCGAAGAACACCGGGTCCGCGTACTGGACCACCGTCTCCCGGGCTTCCGCCCCGTGGCGCACGGTCACGGGCTGAAGCATGCTCACGGCCGTCATCGAGGCGAAGCCCTCGGACCGGTCCCGCCAGGCCCGCCAGTTGCCCGGGTTGACCACGTTGGTGCGGTTATCGGCCTCGACCCGCCATTCGTAGACCGCCACCAACGCGTCCGCGTCGCGGTAGGGCAGCGGGTCCAGGAGGACGGCGTCCACCACCGAGAAGATGGCCACGTTCGCGCCGATCCCCAGGGCCATCGTGAGCGCCGCCACCACCGTGAAACCGGGAGAACGGCCGAGCCGCCGCAGGGCCAGCCGGACGTTGCGGACCGGGTGTTCCATGCCTCCCCCGCCTCCCGGACCCCGCCCGGGCCGGATCGCCTCCCAGGTGAAGCGGGCGGCCAGCTTCACGGCCTCCCACGCGTACCAGCGGCGGGCGGCCGCGGCGGACCCCGTGGCGCACGCCTGCTCGAACTCCGCCTCGAGGTCCCGGCGCACGCTGTGGCCGAACGATCCCGGAGGGAGGGCGCGGGCCAGGAGCCACGCGGCCCACCGCGGCGGACGGGGCGTCGCGCTCACGGCGTCCCTCCCAGGAGGCCGCCGAGGCCGCGGGACAGGGCGTCGAGGGCCCGCCGGGATTCCCGGAGGGCGCCCAGACCCGCCGGCGTGACCTCGTAGCGGCGCAGCGCGCCGCGGCGGCCGTCCGCCGGTTCGTCTTCGGACCAGCGCACCAGACCCTTTCGTTCCAGGCGCTCCAGGGTCGTGTAGAAGGCGCCCCGGGACACGGACCGGTCCGCGCTACGCTCGATCTCCCGCCGGACGTCCAGGGCGAAGGCCCCGTCGCCGCGCTGGAGGACCGCCAGCAGGACCATCTGCTCGAATTCGCCGAGAAAGCTGTTGGGACTCACGCCCGATCTCCGTCCACATTGTAGACTGTCCTGTCCACAATGTGGACGCCGGCGGAGGCCCGGAGGTTTCAGGGAACGCAGAGGCGCGGCGGGCCCGGCTTCGGCCCGCCCATCCGACGCCCGACCGGCTCAGTCCGCCGCCGCCTCGCGGGCGATGGCGTCGAGCTGGGCGCGGACCTCTTCGATCAGCGACGTGCTGAACACGGCCTGGTGCTCCTCGAACCACGCACCCCACGAGGGGGTGCGGAGGTGGTCGCGGAGGGTGCGCTGGTAGCTCTCCCACATCTGACGGTCCAGCGCCCCCACGCGGTACTGGTAGACGAGGTTGCCGAAGTGCCGGTACACGGCCGTCATGTACGAATCCCACCGGAGCCGCTCCGCCGGCGTCAGGCTCGACGGGTCGGTTTCGGCGGTGTGCAGGAACTCGGCGAACTCGGAGTCCCGGAACGCATGCTCCAGGAGCCGGATGGAGTTCTGCACCATGGAGTTGAAGGAGGCGGCGCGCACGGAGGTGGTGTTCTGGCTCATCTGCTGCGCCAGGTACACCAGGGAGATCACGACGCCGAGGGCGCCGATGAACTCTCCCATGTGGCCGAGGATCTCGACTGTGCTCATGGACGGACGTGATGCGGGAGCGCGGCGGCAGGCCTGGGAGGCCCGTCAGGGAGCGCCGTTTTCATGGTCCGTAAGGTAGCGCAAATAGGTCTCGAGTCGACGCCCCTCCGTGTACTCCCGGAGACGGTGCCGATGCGCCAGCCTCCGCACGAGGTGGAGCCCCGACCCGACCAGCAGGAGGCCACCTGCCACCAGGGCCCAGACCACGCCTTCCGGGGGCAGGACGCGGGCCACGGCCAGGCCGGGGATGACGAGCGCCGCGAGGAGCTCGAAGAGCGACGGCGTGTGCGTACCGAGCCCCGCCCGCGCGGCGCCGCGCAGCTTGAGCACCGCCGAGACGATCAGGGCGGCCGCCATCAGGAACGGAGCGGCGGCGGTCAGGAAATCCGGCATGGCCGCCGCCCTATCCGAGGGCCTCGTCCAGGAGGAACAGATCGGTCAGGGTGGCCCGCAGGTGGATGTTCGCGTTGAGGTTGTCCACGAGCTGGGAACTGATCGACGGTCGGGTCCGCACGAGGGCGACGGCCGCCCGCGCCGCCCCGGCATCGCGGGTCAGGACGTCGAGGATGTCCGCCCACGCCTGGTCGGGTCCGAGATCGGCGGCGTCCACGTGGGCACGGAACGCGTCGCCCAGGCCCGTCAGCGCGGCCTCCGCCTTCTCCAGGAACTCACGGAGCTGACCGCCCTGCTTGGACGCCGCGTCTCCCGACACCCCCTGGGCCGCGTACGCCAGGAAGAACTCGTAGCTGGCCTCGAGGGCGTCGATGCGGGCGTCGATCTCGGACCGCGTGTCTTCGGACATGGCGGCCTACCCTTCGTCCCGGGGGGCCTGGGGCGCGGCCGACGCCAGCGCTCCACCCGTGCCCGACTCGACGCGTTCGTCCCCGTCCACCTTCCACCGGGTGGGGTCGAAGTGCGCGTGGTACTTCTCCCGGGTGATCCAGCCCCGCACCATGCTCCACGTGAGCCAGCGCTTCTCGGGACGCACCGCGAAGTAGACGTGGGCCACCACGAGGCCGATGAGCGCCACGCCGCTGAGGCCGTGCAGCACGTACATCACCCCCCACATCCCGTCGGACAGCAGGTAGGGGTTCCGGGTCCAGAAGGGCGTGTCGATGCGCACCATCATCAGAAGACCCGTGGCAATGGCCACGATGGACGCGGTGGCGGCCATGTGGTGATAGAGCTTGTGGTCCGCCGGGTACTTCCCGGTCCGATGCCCCGGATCCGACCCGGGCAGCATGGCGGCCTTGAGCTCGGTCACGCTGTCCTTCACGTCGGAGGGGCCCATCCACATGGACCAGAAGTCCTGCCAGCCGATGGCGTGGATCACGTGGTAGACCACCGCCGCCAGGAGGAGCATCCCCGAGATCCAGTGGAGTTCGACCCAGGCGAACTCCCATCCCAGGACGGGCACGAACGCCGTGATCAGAAGCCCGAACATGGACAGCGACATGATCCAGTGGAACGCCCGGGCCGAGGCCGAGTGGCGCTCCACGCGCTGGTCCGGGGGCACCTCGTCCGGATGGGGCGCCGTGTCGAGGCGTGCGCCGCCCCGGACGCGCACCACCACGGTGTGCAGGACGACGAAGGCCGCCGCTCCGATCACGGCCAGCCACACGAGATCCCAGCCGATGCCCACCAGGACGTCCTGGCCCCAGGGGTTGGCCGCGGTGCGCAGGAGATCCATCAGACCACGCTCCGGACCGCGCGCTTCACCAGGTTCCGCATGAGCGGGATCTTGTAGTCGTTCTGGCGAAGAGCCCGGACGCCCTGGATGGCCACCTCACCGGCACCGATGGCCAGGTTCTCGCTGGCCTGGGACCCGATGACGCTCCGCTCGACCGCGTGGAGGCGCACCGGGTAGGGCGCGACGCCGTTCACGGCGATGCGGGCGTCGGCGATGGTGCTCCCGTTCATCCGGAACGCGGCGGCCACGCTCTCCAACGCGAAGTCCCAGCTCGCCCGGTCGCGGACCTTTTCGTAGTACCAGCGGGCGTCGGCCCACTCGGCGGGCAGGCGGACGGCCGTGAGCAGGTCGCCGTCGTCGAGCACCGTCATGCGGGTGATGTCGATGGCCGGGCCGATGAAGAAGTCCTCGGCCTCGTAGACCCGCTCCCGCCTCCGGTTGCGCACGACCATCTGCGCACCGAGGGCCAGAAGGGCCGGCGCCGTGTCGGACGGGCTCACCGCAACGCACCGGCTGGCCCCCATGATGCAGTGCTCGCGGTTCATGGCCTGGGGCGCCGCGGCGTAGCAGGTGTTGCCCCCGGCCCGGTAGCAGGGCCACCCGCTGCGGTAGTACCAGCAGCGCGTGTCCTGGGCCAGGTTGCCGCCCAGGGTGCCCTGGTTGCGGATCTGGGGGGTGGCCACGTGCTCGGCCGCCGACGCCAGCAGCGGGTAGGCCGACGCCACCCGCTCGTGGCGTACGACGCTGGTGAGCGACGCCATGGCGCCGATTTCCAGGCCGCCGTCGGCCGCGCGGATGCCGCTCAGCTCCTCGATGGCGCCCAGGTCCACCACCACCTTGGGGCGCTTGATCCGGTCCTTGAACCAGTCGAACGAGTCGAGTCCGCCGGCCAGCACCCACGCGTCCTGGCCGTGTTCGGCCAGGAGGGCCGTGGCCGCCTCCACCGAGGTCGGCTGGAACAGCTCGAAGGGTGCGATCATGTCGCGCATGGTGCCCATTCAGATCTCCCGGTCGTGCGGGGCGGAAGCGGCGCGGCTCGCGGAGCCGGCGGCCATCGTGCGGCGCGGGGCCGTCATCCGACGTGCTGTTCGAGTTTGCCGTACGTCCGGCGGCCTTCGATGTCCGCCAGGATGATGTCCGGCGTCAGGGGCGTGCGGCACAGGCAGTTGCCGCCCAGGGCGTCGGCCACGGCCGTGGTGATGGCCGCGGCACCCGCGCCGACCGGCGGTTCTCCGATGCCTTTGGCGCCCACCGGCGTCTGGGGGTCGGCGATGCCCACGGCGCCCCACCGCAGATCGAGGGGAACGTCCAGCATGCCCGGGGGCCGGGCCGTGTAGAGCCGCTTGGCGAAGGGCACGCCCCACTTGGGGTCGAACACCCACCGCTGGCTCTTGGCCATGCCCATGCCCTGGATGCTGCCCCCGAACACCTGGGCGCCGAGGCTGCGGGGATGGAGCACGGTGCCGCAGTCGGTCACGGCGGCGTATTCCATGATCTCGACGTGGCCCGTCTCGACGTCGAGCTCCACCCGGGCGAAGCCCACCACCCAGGAGTAGATGGAGCCCTCGCCGCCGTAGTTGTCCCGGGCCACGCCCATGAGCCCCTGCCCTACCAGATTCCCGGCGGCCACGGTGGTCACGGTGTGGATGTCCTCGGGCAGCTCGTGGCCGTCGAAGCGGCCGCCGTACTCCAGGGCGCGCTCGGCCACCTGGGCCATGGACATGCCCCGGGACCGGTTGCCGCGCTGGAACACCCGCCCGCCGTCCACTTCGTAGGCGTCGGGCGAGCCGCCGAGGGCCCGGGCGGCCACCTCCTGGCACTTCCGGCGGGCGTCCATCCCCGCCGCGTGGTTGGCCCGTGTGTGGGCGTGGGTGGTCTGGCTCCCCGCCTGCACCGAACTCCACGGGAGGTTCTGGCCGGTGTTGCCCCAGACGATCTCGACACTCTCCCACGGCATCCCCAGGACATCGGCCGCAGCCCGGGCCGTGTCGGCGATGCTGTGGGTGCCGAGGTTTCCGATGCCCTGGTGGACGTACAGCCGGCCGTCGGGCTTGATGAGCAGAAGGCCGTCGAATCCCCGGGATCCCGCCGTGTACGGCGACAGGCCGATGCCGACGCCGGTGACCCTGGACCCGTGCCGCTGCCCGGACAGGGCGCTCTTCTCGGCCCATCCGAACAGCTCCGCGCCCTGCTGGAGCGCCTCCCGGGCGTGGACGCTGGTCAGCGTGGTGCCGTTCGGACCGAACGCCACGTCGGGCCCGGGTGCGTTGAGGATCCGCATGGCCAGCCGGTCCTGGCTCACGCCCCGGGCCAGCTTGTCGACGATGGGCTCCAGCATCGAGATGATCTGGGCCCCACCCGGACCGCGCTGGGCGGCCTTGGGCGGCGTGTTCGTGAAGACCGGTACGGCCCGGAAGCGCATGGCCTCGGGCGTGTACGTCAGGTCGGCGATCATGCCGGCGGTGTTCCAGTCGCTGGCGCCGTGGGGACCGCTCTCCTGCACCACGTACAGGTCGATGGCGGTGATCTTGCCGTCGTTGCGGGCGCCCATGCGGACCCAGGCCTGGAAGCCGGGGCGGGCGCGGCCGATGTAGTTCTCCTCGTAGCGCGTGATCCGCATCATCACGGGCCGGCCGATCTTCCGGGAGAAGAACGCCGGCACGGCCATGTGGGTCGTGCCGCCGATCTTGCTGCCGAATCCGCCCCCGCAGAACTCGGAGATCAGGACCACGTCCTCGGGGTCGAGGTCCATCGTCGAGGCCAGCCCCACCCGGGTCCGGGCCACGCTCTGGGTGGACGTGTGGCAGAACAGCTTTCCGTTCTGCCAGTATGCCATGGTGCTGCGCGGCTCCATGGGATGGTGGGTGAGGGACTGGTGGACGATGGTCTCCTCGACGATGAAGTCCGCCGCCGCGAAGCCGGCGTCCAGATCGCCCTTGGACCACTCGGACAGGGGGGCACCCCGGGGCATGTGGTCGCCGGCCCCCTCGAAGTCCTCGGCCGTCCACTTCACGCTCTGCCACCCGTCCCGGCTGGCGTAGTTGCCCTGTTCGTAGGCGTCGGGGCCGCCGGGGCGGAGGCTCTCCAGCGGGTCGAGGACGAACGGAAGCGGCTCGAGATCGACCTGGATGGCTTCCACGGCGGCGGCCGCGGTGGTCTCGTCCACGGCGGCCACGGCCAGGATGGGCGCGCCTTCGTAGAGCGGCTCGTTGCTCAGGATCGGCTCCCGCGGTGCCTCCGTGGCCGGCAGTTCGTCGGCCGTGAGGATGTCGATCACACCCTCCATGCGCAGGGCGCGGCTGGCGTCGATGCGCCGGACCCGGGCGTGGGGCATGGGGCTCAGGAGCAGCTTGCAGAAGACCATGCCCTCGGCCCGGAAGTCCTCGGCGTACCTGGCCCGGCCGGTGACCTTGGCCACGAGATCCGGAGGGGCGATGTCCTGTCCGATGGTTGCCATGGGTCGCGCTCCTCGGGGTCGGCTACGCCATGCGGGCGACTTCGGCCGCCCGCATCGCGGAATTCAGGATCTTCTCGTAGTCGCCGCACCGGCACAGGTTGCCCGACAGCGCATGGGCGGCCTGCTCGCGGGTGGGGTTCGGGTTGGTGTTCAGCATTCCGACCATGGCCATGATGAAGCCCGGCGCGCAGAAGGCGCACTGGAAGCCGCCTTCCTGCACCACCGCCTGCTGGACCGGATGGAGTTCGCCCGTGTCCGCGTTCTCCAGCCCCTCGATGGTGGTCACGGAACGCCCGCGCACCTGCTGCGTCAGCATGGAGCAGCCGTAGTGGGGCACGTCGTCGATGAGGAGGGTGCAGGCCCCGCACTCGGCGCGGTCGCAGCCCAGCTTCGTGCCGGTCAGCCCCAGCTTGTAGCGCAGGGTCATGGCCAGCGTCTCGTGGGGCAGCACGTCCACGCGGCGGTCCTGGCCGTTCACCCGGAGCGTGACCAGGCGCTCCGTGGTGCCCTGGAGCCCCGTGGCCGCCAGCAGGCCCGGAGAGCGGAACAGGTAGCCCGCCGACGACACCGAGGCGCCGGCGGCGATGACGCCCTTGATGAAGGAGCGCCGGGGCACGTCGCGCTCCAGGATCCGGATGACTTCCACCTCGGCCATGCGTGCGTTCTCCGTCTCGGGGATGACCGGACGGGGCCATAATACGCCGGGCACCGCCGGCCCGCGAGCGGTTCCGGACGGAGCGCCGGCCGGGCTCGGGGTGGACCGGACGAGGGGCCCGGGCCACCTTCGGGCGCCACCTTCCCGACCGCCGCCCCCACGATGCCCGCCTGCCCTGCCCCCTCCCTCCGTTCCGCCGCCGGCCGCACTCGCCGGACCGGCGGGCGCCCGGCCCATTCGATCGTGCTGGCGGCCCTGGCCTTCGGGCTGGCCGCGCCGTCCGTGGCCGCCGCCGCGCAGCAGCCCCTGGGCCCCCTGACCTCCGAGGACGGCAGCCCGATCCACCGCTTCAGCATCACCCCGTCCACCGACCGCGCGGACGCGGTGGCCACCGGCCGCTTCTCCATCGAGACCTGGCTCGGCTGGGGCAACATCTTCGAGCAGGATTCGGCCAGCACCCACGAGCTGTTCGTGGATCTGGAGCGCCTGGTGTCCACCACCACGGTGCGGTACGGGGTGGCCCCGGGGGTGGAGGCCGGGGTCCGCATGACCTTCGAGACCACGGGCGGCGGGATCCTCGACGGGTTCCTGGTCCGGTGGCACAACCTGCTCCGGGTGGGCAACGCGAACCGGGAGCGCTACCCCTACGGCGAATACCGGCAGCGCCTCGTGGATGGCCAGGGCGAGGTGCGGCTCGACGTTCCCCGCTCGACCCTGACCCTGGAAGACGTCCGCATCTTCGCCAAGCTGGGGGTAGCCGCTTCGGCCGACAGCACCCGCCTGCTCAGCGTGAAGGCGGTGGTCCGTGTGCCCACCCGTGACGCCGGGGTGGGCGGGGAGCTGACCGACCTGGCCATGATGGGCCTGGGCCGGGTGCAGTGGGGTTCGTTCCACCTGCACGGCATCCTCGGGGGCGCCACCCTGCGGGCCCCGGCCCGCCTGGAAGGGATCCTCAGGGAATCGGCGTGGTTCGCCACCCTGGGCGTCGAGCGGCCCCTCGGGTCCCGGGTGTCGGCCATCGTGCAGGCGTCGGCCGCGTCGGGGCGCCTGACCGGCTTCGGCAACCGGGAGCTGGAGGCGTCGCCCACCATCCTCGTGTTCGGGGCGGCCGGTCGATTCGGCGATGGCTGGCGGTGGGAGGCCTCGTTCCAGGAAGACATCCCCCCGGATACGCCCGCCGTGGACTTCACCCTCGGATTGGGGCTCCGGAAGACGTTCTGAGGACCCCCTCCTGCCGAGCGCGGGCGCGGGCCGTAGGTTCGCACGGTCGCGTCCACACCGAGGAGTCCGTCATGGTCCGCTGCCGCACCCCGTTCGTCGCCGTCCTCGCCCTGGCCCTGGCCACGCCCGCCGCCGCCCAGGAAGCGGCCGCCTCCGATGCCCGGAGCGCGTGCGACAGCCTCTGCATCACGCCCACGCGGACCGTCTCGTTCGAAACCCGGCAGGGGACCCAGATGAGCGTGGACGTGTCGCCGGACGGCGGCACGCTCCTGTTCGACCTCCTGGGCGATCTCTACACGGTGCCGCGGAGCGGAGGCGCCGCCACGCGCATCACCGGCGGCATGGCCATCGACGTGCAGCCCGTGTTCTCGCCCGACGGCAGCAAGATCCTGTTCGTCAGCGACCGGAGCGGGAACGAGAACCTGTGGATCGTGGACGCCGACGGATCGGACCTCCAGCCGCTGACCACGGAACGGGGCAACTTCCAGTTCGACGAGCCGGAGTGGTCGCCGGACGGCGAGTACGTCATGGTGCGCCGGGCGGACGGGCAGAACCCCGCGTCGGGGCGGAAGCCGTGGCTGATCCACGTCGACGGCGGACGGGGCATCGCACTCCACGACGAGGCCGAGGGCGTGGGCTTCCGATGGGGATCGGACGGGCGCTTCGTCTACTTCCGGGGTCGCGGCGGCCCGGGTGCGACATCGCTACGTGGCAACGGACTGCCCCAGCCCGCCCAGATCATGCGCCTGGACCGGCACACCGGCGACGTGGCGCCCGTGACCCGGGTGCCTTCGGGCGCGGCGCGGCCCGCCCTGTCGCCCGACGGCGAGCACATGGTCTACGTGGCCGACATCGACGCCATGAGCGGGCTCCGCCTCCGGAACCTGCGCACCGACGAAGACGACTGGCTGGTCTTTCCCATCGACCGCGAGGACCTGGACGAGCGGACCCGCTTCACCTTCGCGCCCGACGGGACCACCGTCGTGTTCGTGAAGGACGGGACCTTCCACGAGGTGGACATCCGGACGGAGGCCGTCCGCCCCATCGCCTTCACGGCTCAGGTGGAGCAGCAGCTCGGCCCGCTGCTCATGCGGGAGACCCCGTTCGAAGACGACTCGCTGACCGTCCGCAACGTCCGGTACGGCCAGCGGAGTCCCGACGGGTCGACGCTGGTGTTCGGATCGCTGAACCAGCTCTGGATCATGGACCTGCCCGACGGACGGCCCCGGCCCCTGATCCCCGGTGGGAACGGCCAGTACCAGCCCACGTTCTCGCCGGACGGCTCCAGCATCGCGTTCGTGAGCTGGCACGCCACCGAGGGGGGGCACGTGTGGCGCGTACCCGCGGGCGGGGGGACGCCGCGCCGGCTGACCACCCACCCGGCCTACTACGCCAACCCCGCGTGGTCGCCCGACGGGAGCCGGATCGTCTACGTCCGGGAGGATCCCGCGGCGACCCGGAACCGGAACACGGACAACCGCGGCCTGATCGAGTGGGTCCCCAGCGCCGGCGGCGACGTCCGTTCGGTGATCTCGGCGCCATCGGACAACGCGTTCACCGTCTCGGCCGACGGCACGCGGATCACCTTCGCCGAGAACGGAACGCTCGTATCGGTCCGCTTCGACGGCACCGAGCGGCGGGAGGTGGCCACCGTGGAGGGGGCCGACGAGATGGTGCCGTCTCCGGACGGACGCTGGCTGGCGTTCACCCTCCGCGAGGAGGTGTTCGTGGCCGCCCTGCCGCCGTCGCTCGAGACCGTGACGCTGAGCGAGCGTTCGGCGCCGGGCCCGTTCCAGCGGGTCACTCGCGACGGAGGCCAGGACCTGAAGTGGACCGATGGCGGGGAGGGCCTGTCGTGGGTCTTCGCCAACGTCTTCTCGCACCTCGATCTCGACGACGTGTTCGGAGCCGATGCGCCGGACGACGACCTCGACCAGCAGGCGGAGGCCGTTCGGATCGGCCTGACCGTGGCCATGCCGAAGCCCGAGGGCACCGTGGCCCTGACCGGCGCGCGGATCGTGACCATGCGTGGCGACGAGGTGATCGAGAACGGCACCGTGGTGGTCACGGGCAACCGGGTCGCGGCGGTGGGACCGGCCAACGCGGTCCAGGTGCCCGCCGGTGCCCGGGTCATCGACGTGGCCGGCAAGACCATCATCCCCGGCATCATCGACGGCCACGCCCACATCCGGGGCATGCCCCGCGACGTGCTCGTGGACATCGCCCCCGAACCCCTGGTCAACCTGGCCTTCGGCGTGACCATGGCCCGCGACGTGAACGCGTCCACGGACCAGTTCCACTACCGGGAACTCCTGGCGGCCGGACGGATGCTCGGCCCGCGGATCTTCATGACCGGGCCCTCCCAGACCACCCGGGCGGTGCGCATCGACCGCTACGAAGACGCGCTGGCCGGGGTGAAGCGCTACGCCGACCGGGGCTCGTTCTCGATCAAGCAGTACATGCAGCCGCAGCGCCGCCAGATCCAGTGGATGCTCCAGGCCGCCGACGAGCTGGGCATCCTGGCCACCGCGGAGGGCGGCGGTGTCATGCGGCAGGTCGCCATGATCCTCGACGGGTACACCGCGGTCGAGCACGCCCCCACGAGCTGGGCCACCATGTACGACGACTTCGTGCAGCTCTACGCCCGGTCCGGCACCATGTACGTGCCCACGCTGGTGGTGGCGTCGCCGGACGTGTACCAGGGCGAGCTGTACTGGTACCAGACCACCGACGTCCACGCCGACGAGAAGCTGGCGCACTTCCTCACGCACGACGCCCTCGACCACAAGTCGCGGACCAGCCAGCGCTACGCCGAGGACGAGTACTACTTCCTCGACGGCGGTTCCGGCGCACCGGCCATCGCCGAGGCGGGTGGGCTCGTGGCGGCGGGCGGCCACGGCCAGGTGCACGGTCTGGCCGTACATTGGGAGCTGTGGATGCTGGAGATGGCCGGCATGGGGGCCCACGACGTGCTGCGGGCCGGCACCATCAACGTGGCCCGGGGCATGGGCATGGCGGCCGACTTCGGGAGCCTCGAGGCCGGCAAGGTCGCGGACCTGGTGGTGCTCGACGCGAACCCCCTGGACGACATCCGCAACAGCACGGCCATCCGGTACGTGATGAAGGGCGGCGAACTCTACGACGGCGACACCCTGGACATGGTGTGGCCGCGGGCGGAGCCGCTGCGGCCGTTCCACTACGTCGATTTCGGGCCGCCGCCTGCGGCGGAGTGGGTGCGGTAGGTGGCCTACCGCACCAGCGGATACACCTCGATCTCCTTGACGTCGTATTCGCCGACCACGACGCCGTACACCCGGTCCTCGGTGGCATCGTGGACGATCAGGCCCGGCGGCGTCTCGACATCGCCGAGCCAGACGCCGGTGCTGTCGAAGACCGACCAGACGGTGGGGCCATCGACGGGTGCCCGGGACACGCCCATCCAGCGGTAGTTCTCCACCCAGAGGTACCCCTCGCTGTCCACGAAGCCGTCGGAGAACGCCGGCAGGCTGTCGCCCCAGGGCGCGCCGTCGAACGTCCGGCGGGTGCGCTCGATCATGGCGTCCGTGACCTGCACGGAGCGGGTCGTCTGCTCGGTGTACCAAAGGAGGAACTGCTCCCTGAGTTCGTCCGTCACGGGCCGCCTGCGGTGCTCCTTCCGGATGACGAGCTGGAGGTCTCCGGTGGGGCCGTACCGCCGGATCTCGAACGACTCGCCGAGCCCGTAGTAGAAGGACTGGCCGTAGGGGGCGTGGAACGGGTAGGGCGAGAAGAGGACCTGGCGCTGCCTGCTGCCGTCCCAGTGGTACTCGAGGATCGAAAACGTGCCTAGTGTGTCCCACCGGGCGCCGTCGGGGGCCATCCGGAGGAGTTCGCGCTTGGTCCACCCGAGGCCGGTGCCCTCGGGCAGGTCGAACCAGCCTCCAGGGTAGGCCAGGAAATGGCCGTCGTCGTAGGCGGCATCGACCCCGTCGGTGAAGCCCATGGTACCCGGCGGGCCGGTCCGCCTGGGCAGACCGAGCCGCGGCACCTGCCGTACGAACTCCCCCTCCGGCGAGAAGACGTTCAGGCGGTCCGTGGCCATGTCGAACCCGACGATCGAGTCGCCCCGATAGGCCGAGGCCCACCACAACTGGCCGAACTCTCCGGGTCCCTCCCCTTCCCTCCCGGCCTGGAAGAGGAACCTGCCGTCCCGGTCGTACACCAGGATCGCGTCCCATCCGGCCTGGTCGCCGTCCGCCACGATGATCCGGCCGTCGGGGTCCACATCCAGGGAGATCGGGTCCAGGAGGAGGTTCTCGCCGCCGCCGTCCGAACCGAGGATCCGGACCACCGGTTCGGGGCCGACCCGCCAGGCCTCGTCCTCCGACCACGTCGGGCGGGCGTTCTCGACGACGCGGGCCCCGGCGCTGTCACGGACCTGGGTGGCGGGGAGCTGCGCGGTGGTGTCGTCGTTCGCGGTTCCGCAGGCTGTGATGGCGGCCACAGCCGTGAACAGCAGCAGGTGGCGCATCGATGACTCCTCTGGCTACGCCGGGCGGGCCACGTACTCCCGCGGCTCGAGGTCGCACGAACGGTCGATGGCCCCCGGCAGGGCGAAGAGGTGCGGGTCTCTCCGGAACCGGAACACCCGATACACCTGGAACTGATCTCTGCACTCCTGAGACCGCCGCACCTGGTTCTCACTGACGTAGAATGGCGTCAGGGCACCGAAGGCCGTGGTCTTCACCTCGATGAGCCGCTCGCGGCCGTCGGTCTCGAAGGAAAGGACGTCGAAGCCCTCGTGGTCGCCGCGGGACCGGGACACGTGCTCGCCCCTGAGGGCGAGCGCTTCTTCCCCCCGGGAGAGCAGTCGCGCCCGTTCGAAATTGATGACAAACCTCTCGCCGGCGGCTCCGAGGGAAGCGTTCCTCGCTTCCTGAAGGAGATAATCCGGGAAGCGGGGTCGCACGCTGGGACGGTCCCTGACCGCGCCGTATCGACGAGCCGCCTCTCCATGGGGGGCGCCTACTAGGCGGGCCAGGATGTCGTCCACGGTCGGGACGTCTGCCTGTCGGCCGACCTCGAACTCGACCAACGCCAGGAGCACGTCGTCGCTCTCCGCTCGCTCACGAACGACCTCGAACAGGAGGTCCTGGTAGTTGCTGGCCGGCTTGTACCCCTCGATCCACGGGAGCCGGAGGTCGCGCAGTACCGCACTGATGTTCTGGTGCTTGTACTCCACGGAGCCCTCCGACCGCCTGTCCAACTGCCGGATGAGGCGGCGGCGATGCTCCGTCTTCACGTAGTCCCGACCACGAAGCTGCGCATGGAGCATGTCGAAGTAGTCGGCCACGACGGCCTCGACCTCGAGGCGACTCCAGTCCCGACGCTCCGTCGTCATATCCTCCCTACCGCAGCTCCACCACCGTCTCCACCGTCCCGCCCTTCACCGACGCGTAGCGCACGGTCATCCGTCCCGACCCGCGCACCAGGTACTCGACGGTGCGGGTCGTCCGCCCCGGGTGGCCGCTCCGCACCAGGATCCGGTCCAGGTCGGCCTGGTCGATGATGTCCGTGGGGCCCGGCCGGTGCTTGTTCCTCACCCAGCCGGCGGCCACGACCTCCACGTTCCCGTCCACCGTCAGCAGGTCGGGACGCACCACGCGGTTCTCCCGGGCCCGCACCGTGACGGTGGGAATGAGGCGCTCGTTGGTGATGTCCACCCACACCCGCCACAGATCGCCGTCCACCCGCTCCACACGGGTGTCGCCCATGCGCATGAGGGGCATCTGGTCGGCGTGGTACAGGGTGAAGGCCATGTTCCGGTGGAACAGCTCCATGCTCATGAAGCGGGGGTTCACCCGCCCCGAGAGCTTCTTCCACCCGCCCATCTCCACGGCCCCGTACTCGGGGTGGTCGAAGGGCGCCCATTCGACGTACTGGTCGCCGAACTCCAGGAAGTCGTCGAAGAAGAAGCGGGACCGTTCCCCGGAGATGGGCGAGTCGGGATCCCGCTGCTGGTCCTGGAGGAGCGGGCTGTTGAAGTACTGCCCACCGTTCCACAGCTCGTTCGAATACGAGATGACCCCCATCCCGTCGTTGGTCCAGTCGATGGACCCGCCGTGCACCGTGTAGAGACCCTGCCAGATCACGAAGTAGTCGTAGTACGGCAGCATGCGCTCACCGGTCTCGCCGATCTCGTCGTACACGCGGATGTCGGCGGCCGGATAGCGGCCCTGCCACGCGGCCCCGGGGCCCCGGAGGATCATCCCTCCGGAGTTATGGAAGGACTGGAAGCCGGCGATGTTCGGGCGGGTCATCATGAAGTCGTTGATGGCCCGGGCTTCGGGAAGCTGGAACGGGTAGTCCATGCTCCCGCCCTGGATGTAGTTGGGCTGCCAGTCCGACCCGTAGTTCCGGTTCGGATCGTAGCCGCCGACGGGGTCCTCGTTGATCCGGCCGTCGCCGTCGTTGTCCAGGCCCTCCGAGCCGAGGAGCACCCAGTCCCCCACCTCGCCCGGCGCCACGGCCTCCATGATGCGCGGATCGTCGTGGCTGACGCGGTGGGTGCCCTCGCCGGGCACGTACTTCCGGATCTGCTCGATGACGCCGTTGCCGTTCAGGTCGTCCGGGCCGTCCTCGTCGAACTGCCCGTCGCCGTCCGAGTCCACGGGGATGTGACCCGTCCGCGCCCCCGAACCGTGCTCGTCCAGGAAGTAGTCGCGGCCGTCGGGGTTCACCGAGGGCAGGATGTAGAACACCCGCTCGTCCACCAGCCGCGTGACGTCGTCGATGCGGCCGTAGTTCTCCATGAGGTACCAGATCGTGTAGAGGCTTACCTCCGCGCCCTGGATCTCGTTGCCGTGGACGTTGGCCTCGATGAACATCCCCGCCTTGTCCAGCTCGTTTCCGGTGGCGGGGTTGTTGATGGTCATCATCCACATCTCGCGGCCGCCGTAGCTCTCGCCCAGCGACTGGAGCGTGAGGAACTCGGGCCACGTGCGCTGCATGAGTTGCATGCGCTCGCCGATCTCGTCGTGGTCCAGCCACCGGTCCCACGTCAGGGGAAGGCGATGCTCGGGATCGGAGCCCCGCTGCTGGGCCGCCGCGGGCGCGGCCATGGCCAGACCGGCCAGGGTCGTCACGATGGCGACTGCCGCCATGCCGAGGCCTGCCGCCGCGCGCGCCACCGTCTGCTTCGTCGTCGTGGTCATGGGCCTACCTCAGGGTCACGGTGGCGGTGTCGGAGCCGCCCTTCTGGGCGCGCACGCGGATCTCGACGGAGGCACCGGGTCTGCCCCGCACGACCCAGGTCACGGTGCGGCGGGTGCCCGAGCCGTCGAGACGCGGGAACTCCGCCGTCTTGTCGTCGCCGGTCAGGACGTCCTCCGGCGGCACCTGGATCTGCACGGTGACCGGATCGACGGCCCGGGCCACCACGCCGTGCTGCAGCGCCGACGGGAAGTAGCCCTCGTTGACCACGGTGGCGCGGACGGTGAACACGCCGCCGCCGTGGGCCGTGACCTCCGTTTCGGCGATGCGCACCCGGGGCAGCATCGACGCGAGGCGTGCCACGAAGCGCCCATGAGCCGGCCCGAGGTCGTCCAACGCCGACGGGTCCGGGTTCACCGTGGCGTAGGGCCGGAAGCCGCCGATCTCCACGGCGCCCAGGTCGGGATGGTCGAACGGGGTCCAGGGCACGAAGGCGTCGCGCCCCGCCGCCTCCAGGCCGGCCAGCACCCGGCCGTCGGCACCCCCGGCGGCGTCTCCCTCGGCCTCGGGAAGCCCCCACCCCGGCGTGGTGAACGACGGCACGCCGAAGTGGAAGTAGCCGTACTGGAAGAAGGCACCCTCGGCCTCCCGCGTGACGCCGACCGACTCGATGCCGGTGATCTCCCGGTAGGCGTCGGACACGGCCGAGAAGTACTCCCGGTCGCCCGCGTCGACGGTCGTGGCGGGCCGGCGCCCCGAGTTGGGATCGTTGTCCCGTCCGGGTTGGGCGCCCCGGAGCCGGGGCCCACCGCCGAAGCCGAACGACGAGGAGGGCGGCGCGAACACGCCCACCTCGAACACCTCGTCGAGGGAGGCGTCGGCGAAGGCCGGGAGATCGAGCACCGTGGCGGCGGCCAGCTCGCCCCGTGCGTCGGGCGGGGTGACCAGGTTGTCCGAATGCCCGAAGGTCAGGATCGCCGCCACGTTCCGGTGGGCCACCACGAAGTCCATGAGCGCCCGCGACTCGGGCTCGCTGACCATGTAGTGCCCGGCGTCGGCCTCCCAGTACGGGTAGGCGTGCTGGAAATTCCGGTCGAGGTCCACGCCTCCGGGGCCGTCCTCGGCCACGAAGCCGTCGCCGTCGGTGTCCCGCCCCTCCCGGTGCAGCGTGTGCGTTCCGGTCTCGCCGGCGGCCGGATCGGCCCGCTTCATGAGGCGGGGATCGTCGGGGTGCACCATATAGGCGCCCGCCGGGTCCGCCACGCGCATGACCGTCACGACGCCGTCGCCGTTCAGATCCTGCGCGCCGTCCTCGTCGGTGCGCCCGTCGTTGTCGTCGTCGTACGGCAGCGCGTTGAGGCGGCTTCCGTCGCGGGCGCCGGAGAAGAAGCGCTCGGCGCCGTCGGGATTGAGGCGCGGCACGACGTAGATCACGTGTTGTCCCAGATCCGCCTCGGCCGCTCCCCCGCCGGCCAGGTGTCGCGCCGCGGCCAGCGCCAGGTGGCTGCCCACGAGGTGATCGCCGGACAGGGTGCCGACCACCAGCACACCGGGTCGCTGGTCCAGCGGCGGCCCCGCCGGATCCGCGATCCGGAGCATCCAGACGTCCCGGCCCTCGTGGGAGCGGCCGAGGGACTCGAGGGTGACCCGTTCCGAACTCCCGGCCAGCGCCCGGAGCTCGCCCGTGAGGGCATCGAAGTCCAACCACGAAGCCGCCTGTCCGGCCGCCGTCGCCGGCGACATGGCCAGAGCCGCGGCTAGCAGACCGGTGAGGGTGCCGAGGGCCCTTCGGCCCCCGCGGGCGCGTATCCCATCCATCCGCACATGCTCCTTCCGTTTCGTCCGCGCCCCGGCGCGCCCGGGGCCGTTCCGGTCCGGAGTGTAGGCGGGTCGGCCGGAGCCGGCCAGCGACATCCCCCGACCGTCGGCGCCATCCGACGGTCGAGGGGACAGGCTCCGCCACCGCACCAGGCGCGCCCCTCCGCGGGCGGCCCCGCCCGGGCTACCTTCGGAGCCATGCCTTACGAATCCTCGCCCCGGGCACGGCTCCGCCGTTGCGCCGCCACCCTCGTTCCGATCGTCCTGGGCGGTTGCACCGACGGCCCCCTGGCCGCCCCACCCGCGGACCCCTGCACCGACGCCCCGCCCATCGCCCTCGGCGACACCGTGCGGGGCCGCCTGGCCGTGGCCGAGGACTGCCTGGCCCCCGAGGGTCGCCTGTTCGACGACTTCGCGCTCGCGTTGCCGGAAGCGACCCTGTTCACGGTGACCCTGTCCACGGAGGGGTACCGGCCGCTGATGCCGCTCTACCGGGACAGCGCCCAGGTCTCGGGGTGGGCGAGCGACACGCAGACGGAACTGACCCGGGAGCACTTCTTCCCGGCCGGCGACTACAGGCTGCGCTCCACGACCTTCGAGCGCGTCAACGCCCCGGCGACGCCGTTCGGGGGCACCTACGTCCTGTCCACCGCCCGCCTGTCGGAGCCCCAGGTCGGGTGCGGTCGCGAGACCTCGGTCACCTACGGTTCCGTGGTGTCCGGAACGTTGACCGCAGGGGACTGCGAAGCGGTCCGGGACGTCTCCGATCCGGTGGTCCGGCGCTCGGACGGCTACGACTTCCTGCTCCGCCCGGGAAGGCGGGTCCGCGCCACCGTCACGGCCGACTTTCCCTACCGGTTCTGGTTCTGGGCCAACGGCCAGCCGGTGGAGACGTTCCCGGAGGTCCCCGCCGGCCAGACCCGTACGGTGACCGCGGGCGGCATCGGCTTCCTGGACTTCTACATCCTCAACGAGGAGCCCGGCGGAGGCGGCCGGTACACGCTGACGTTCGAAGAGGCCCCGCCGGAGGGCTGAAGGTTCGGCTTCGCGGGCGTCAGCCGCCGGGAAGGGAAGCCGGCGGTACCGAATCGGCACCACCGGGAATCGAGTCCCGACGCAATGAATCCGCCGCCGAGGTGTCGGCAGCCGGGCCGTGGCGCCGCGGCGGCGGTCCGACCCCCGTGATCAGACGCATGGGCCGCTGGCTGATGCGCGTCACGAAGTGGCTCAGGATGTAGGTGGTGGAGTCCAGGTGGGCCAGCACCTCTTCGGCCCGGGGCGCGGTGGTTGCGAGCATCGCCTCCGCATTCTGGACCAGACGCCGGGCGTCGCCGATGATGGCCTGGGTCGAGTCCAGGGACGCCCGCACGGCCGGCGTGGTCCGGTCGATCTCGGACTCCACCCGCCGGGTCAGGGCCTCGGCCGCAACGATGGACCGGTTCAGGTTGTCCAGGATCTCCGGCACGCCTCCTTCGGCCGCCACGATGGTCCGGTCCAGGCGCCCCAGCGTGCCCTCCACCGAATCCATCAACTGGGTGGCCCGCATGAGCGTC
Organism: Longimicrobiales bacterium; assembly: GCA_040216925.1. Taxonomy (GTDB): domain Bacteria; phylum Gemmatimonadota; class Gemmatimonadetes; order Longimicrobiales; family Gaopeijiaceae; genus JAJCZZ01. The sequence goes on along the minus strand of JAVJOF010000016.1, from coordinate 28,909 downwards.
TCGGTCACGGTGAACGAGAGCTGGCCCGTCAGGACCTGGATCTGGTCGAGGAAGGGCTCGGTGCGCAGGCCCGGCACCGACGAACCCGGCTCCAGGGGCTGGCCGCCCTCGGCCGGCGGCTCGAGCACGATGTAGGGGCTCCCCACCACGGGCGGGTACTGGACGCGGGCCACGGTACCCAGGGGGATGACCAGTCCCGAATCCCCCATGTGCCGGTTCTCGATCCGGAGTTCCACCTCGAACACCACGGAGCCGGCCTCCGTGCTGGTGGGGCGGATCGACTGGATCCGACCGACCGTGAATCCCTGGAGGCGGACCGGCGTCTGCTCGTTCAGCGATTCGACCCGATCGTACTCGACGAACAGCGCGAAATAGTCGTTGGCCGGACGCGTGAGCCACAGCCACGCGCCCACGGCCAGGGTCAGCCCCACGGCCAGGGTCAGCCCCACGCTGATGTCGCCGCGTTCGATTCTCATGCCCGTCGAGGTCTCATTCGGGGGGGTGGCCGCCGCCGGGCGGTGCGGCCACGGGATCGAGCCACCGGTCCACGTGCGCGAGCAACACCGCATCGGGCCCGGGAACGAGAAGGAGCATGGAGCCACACCGTTCCCGGCACCACCCCACGAGGGCGGCCCGCGCCCCCGGCGACAACCCCGCCGTGAGGTGCTCCACGACGAGCAACTCCGGCCCGTGCAGGGCCGCCCGGGCCACGGCGGCCGTGATCCGGACCTCCCGCGTCAGGGCCGACGGCCGACGGTCCGCGTCGGCGGCCAGGCCGAGGCTGTCCAGAGCCCGGTCGACCCACGCCGCCGCGGCTCCCGCGTCCAGGCGTCCTCCGAAGACGAGCGGGAGGATCAGGTTGTCGCGGAGGGAGAGGTTGCTGACCAGCCCGGTGCGCTGGAAGGCCACGCCCGTGCGGCGCCGCAGGGCCAGCAATCCGAAGCGGTCCAGTTCCCCGGGCACCATCCCCAGGACCTCGACCGTGCCCCGTGCGGGCTCGACGGCCCCGACACACAGACGCGCCACCAGTTCCGCCTCCGAGGGTGCGGTCTGCAGCGCCGCCACCGTCCCGAAGGGCACGTCGAAGGACCACGGCCCGGCGTTCCCGGAGCCGGGTACCGACACCACCACGTCGTCGAAGCGGACGACGTCGATCACGCGAGGAACCGGAGGGCGGCCAGCACGGCCGAGGCCAGGAAGACCCACACGAACGCCTGGACCGTACCCCGGCTCACGGCGATCGGGATGGCCACGGCGTTGTCTCCCGCCTCGAGTCCCTCCATGGAGGCGAAGGTCGCGATGCCGGCGCCGAACAGCATGCCCTTCACGACGGTCAACCAGACGTCGGCCCCGGCCGCGGAGGTGGCCAGGAGGGAGGCGAAGTCGGCCCCCCCTCCGGCACGGGCGCGGGCGATGCTGAGCGCCCCCAGGACCACCGCGTCGAAGAAGAGGGACAGCAACGCCACCGACACCGCGAAGGCCACGATGCGCGGAAGCACGTAGTACTGGAGGGGATCCACGCCGAGGGCCTCCAGGGCATCCCGCTCGCCCGTGACCCTCGTGGCCGCCAGTTCCGCGACCACGGCGGTGCCCGAGCGCACGACCACCAGCAGCGCCGCCACGATGGGTCCCAGTTCCTGGATCACCAGAGTCACGAGGATCCGGTCCGCCGCGTCCGACACGCCCAGCTCCGCCGTCAGGGGCGCCACGCTCAGGGCCAGCGGAACGCCGAAGACCGCCGCGACGAACACGAGCAGGGGGATTCCCTGGACGGCGGTGAACCGGATCTGGTTGATCACCGTCCGGAGGAACAGGCCGTGGGCCGTCCGGGGCAGACGAACCGCGGAGCGGAGGGCGGCGCCGACGAACCAGGCGGGGTTGATGTCGCGGCGGGCCAGGGGGGCCGGGGCGCCGCGGTCGTCGCCGCCGCTCACCGCGCGCCGCCGGACACGGAGAGGCCGCGGATCCGCCTTGAACCCGGGAGCGTACCCGGTCTATCCTGGGAGCGCGTCCTCCGCCCCCCGACCCCTCCCGGATTGCCCATCGTGTCCTCGATCCGCCTTCGCGTGCTCAGCGTCGTGGCTCCCCTGGCGTGCACCGCCGTCCTGGCCGCGCCGTCCACGGCACAACCGGCCGCACTGGTGGCACAGTTGCGCGGCAACGTCAAGGTGATCGCCGGCGGGGGAGGCCCGGCGGAGCCGGTCCGGGTCGGCCTGCGGCTCGAGCTGGGCGACAGCCTCGACGTGGCCCCCGGGAGCCGGGCCACCCTGCTCTACAACAATGGCCGGTTGGTCGCGGCCACCTCGTCGCTGGTGGTGGCGCCCGTGGGAGGCGCCGGCGCCCAGGCGATCCACGCCCGCGCCGCCGCCAGCCTGGAGGAAGCCCGGCGCCAGGGCCGCCCCGACGCGGCCGCCGGCGTGGGACGCCCGCCACCGTCGGGGGCCTACCCCCTGGAGCCGGTGCGCCGGGTGAGCGTGATGGCCGTCCGGCCCACCTTCCGGTGGCAGGGAGGCGACGGCGCCTCGGGCTACACGCTCCAGATCCGGCCCACGGCCGGGGGGATCCCCCGCCGCTTCTCGGTGGACGGCACGGGCCCCTGGACGCTGCCGGACAGCGCCGCACCCCTGACGGCAGGAGAGGAGTACGCCTGGACGGTGGTGCCGGCCGGGGGCGGGCGGATGCCCGGCGAGGAGCGCTTCGTGGTGCTGACCGACGACGAGCGGGAGAGCGTCGTGGCCTTCCGGGCCGCGCTCACCGGAGCGGGTCTCGATCCTGACGCGGACGGCGGCTTCGTTGCAGCGGCCTTCTACGCGGACCTGGGCCTCCTCCACGAAGCGGACCAGGCCCTGTCCGCGTTCCGCGCCACCCTCCCCGAGGGGGCCGCGGGCCCCGTCGTGGACCTTCTTGCCACCCGGATTCTCGAGGGCCTCGGACGCGCCGACGAGGCGCTCGAGGCCTTCGAACGCGCGACGGGTGGAGGTGGCTGAGGAAGGCTTGCCCCACCGGCCGCCTGACCGGACATTGGCAGGAGTCGGTCTCCGCTCGCCCCATCCCCGCCTCCCTCCCCCGCCCATGGCTCGCCCGGCCTCGTTCGCCCGGCGACGGATTTCCGTCGCCCTGACGGTCGCTACGGCCGCCGCCCTGTCGGCGGCACCGGCGGCCGGCCAGTCGTCCGATCTTCCCACCCTGGCGGTCCTCGACCTGAGGGACGGTGGATCGATGGGTCCCGACGTCCAGGACCTGTCGAACCTGGGAGCCGGCCTGGCCATGATGCTCACCACGGAGATGATGCGGAATCCCCGCGCCGAGATGGTGGAGCGGGACCAGATCAAGCAGCTCATCGAGGAGCAGGGGCTGGCGCTGTCGGGCTTCGTGGACGAGGACACGGCCATCGAAGTGGGCCGCCTCGTAGGGGCGCAGTACATGCTGTTCGGGACCTACACCGACATCATGTCCCGCCTCCGCGTCGACGTGCGGGTCGTGGACGTCGAGACCGGCCGCCTCCGTCAGGCCAAGGAGGTCACCCGCCCTCGCGAAGAGGTCTTCGAGACGGTGGCCGAACTCGCCCGGCTGGTGTTCGAGGACCTGGAGCTTTCGCCCCCCGACCGCCTTCCCCAGAGGGAGCCGCCCCCGGCGACGGCGGTCATCTTCTTCTCCAAGGGCATCGGTCACGAAGACCGGGGCGAGACGGACCAGGCCCGGGCCATGTACCAGCGCGCGCTGACCATCTTCCCGGACTACCAGGAAGCCCGGGAACGTCTCGACCGGCTCGGAGGCGGCGCGTGAGTCGAGTCCGGACCGCGGCGGCGGTGCTCGTGGCCGCGGCGGCCCTGGCCGCGGCCCGGCCGGTGGCCGCCCAGCTCGTGGCCTACGAGCTGGAGCTTCCCCGCGTCATGGTGTTCATCGACGAGGAGGGTCGGACCGCCACGTCGGCCATCACCTCCTTCCTCCGGGAGGCCGGGTTCACGGTCATCGATCCGGCCTTCGCGCGCACGGCCTCGGAGCAGGACGTGGCCCGGCGCGCCCTGGCCGGCGACGACGCCGCCGCCACGGAGCTGGGCCGGGACCTCGGCGCCCATGTCGTGCTCCTCGGGGCGGTGCCTTCGGAAGACCAGCCGAGTCCCGCCGACGAGCGCCTGCGGGTGGCCACGGCGCACCTGAGCGTCCGGGCCCTGCGCCTGGACCGGACCCGCGTGGTCTCCTCCCAGCAGGCCGACGCCCGGGGCCTGGACGCCACCGGCCTCGGCGCGCGGCAGAAGGCTGTCCGGCAGGCCGTGGAAGACGCGCTGTACCGGACGTCGTTCGTCGGCGATCTCCTCATCGACTGGGAAGAGGAGCGCTGGGAGGACGACGAGTACTGGGAGCCGGCTCCCGGGTCGGTGGAGGCCCAGATCGTGATCCCGCCGCCCCCCCCGCCCGTGGGCGCCCCCGGCGACCCCCTGGCGCCCGCGCCGCAGGCCGGATCGCCCGCCGTCACCACCGGCACCGTGGTCGAGCCCCAGCTCCCGACGCCCCAGGGGCCGCCGCGCATCGCCATCTTCGAGAGCGAGTCGTATCCGCTCCCCGAAGGCACCCGCGGCATCGAGATCGTCGGCGTGGAGCCTCGCATCGCCCGGATCCGCGGCCTCGTCACCCGCCCGGACGCGGTGGTCACGGTGGGTGGGGTCGAGGCCTCGCTCACGCCGTTGAGCGCCGACGAGGCCATGCGGCTCGGCCTCGTGGGTCCCGGCGTGTCGTTCGAAGCCCGGGTGCCCCTCGGGCCGGGCGAGGACCAGGTGGAAGTGGCGGCGGCCTCTCCCGGCGGCGAGGCCACGGTGGCGGTGTCGCCCGGAGTCGGCGAGCGCTGGGCCGTGGTCATCGGCATCTCCGAGTACGCCGACGCGCGCATCACGCCCCTCCGATACGCCGACGACGACGCCCGCGCCATGTACGACTTCCTCCGGTCCGAGCCCGGCGGTTCCGTACCGGAGCGGAACATCCGGTTGCTCGTGAACGAAGACGCCACGGCCGAGGCCATCCGGGAGGCACTGTTCGTGTTCCTGCAGCAGGCGCGCGCGGAGGACATGGTCACGGTGTACCTGGCCTCCCACGGCGCCCCGGATCCGACCCGCGACAGCAACCTCTACGTTCTGACCCACGACACGGACATCGACGCCATGGCGGCCACGGCGTTCCCGATGTGGGACGTGAAGACCGCCCTCCGGCGCCAGATCGCGGCGGAACGCGTGGTGGTCATCGCGGACGCCTGCCGTTCGGCCGGGACGCTGGTGGACGACGCCAACCCGGTGGGCGGTGCCTTCTCGGAGTTGTTCACCCCCTCGCGGCGGATGACGATGTCCGCCGCCGGCATGCACGAGGTGTCGTTCGAAGATGCCCGGTGGGGCGGCGGCCACGGGGTGTTCACCCACTACCTCCTGGAAGGTCTGGGCGGTGCGGCCGACGCCGACGCCGACGGTGTGGTGAGCTTCCGGGAGGCGGCGGCGTACGTGGAAGCCCACGTACCGGGCGCCACCGACGGCGTCCAGAACCCGGAATGGTCCGGCCTGGGCGACCTGGCCCTGGCCCGGCTGCCCCGGGCTCCGCAGTGACGGCCGTGGGGCGGTCCGGCCGGGCCCTGGCGGCGTTGGCGCTCGCCGCGTCGATGACGGCGGGAACGCCCGAGCCCCGGGCGCCGGAGCGGTGGGCCGTGATCGTCGGCATCAACGACTACGCCGCCTTCGACGGCATCGCCGACGGCGATCTGCGCGGCGCCGTGAACGACGCCACGTCCATGTACGACGTGCTCGTGCAACGGTGGGGATTTCCCGAAACCCAGATACGGCTGCTCCTCGACGCGGACGCCACGGCGGCGGCCATCGAGGAGGCCCTGACCGAGTGGCTCCCCGCCAACCTCCAGCCCGGCGACCTGGCGCTCTTCTTCTTCGCGGGCCACGGCTCCCAGGCGCTGGACCACGACGGCGACGAGCCCGACGGACTGGACGAGACCATCGCCCCGCAGGACGTGACGCGCGGCGTCTCCGACCGGGACATCACCGACGACGAACTCCGGGCGTGGTTCGCGGGCCTTCCCACCGACCAGGTCATCGTCATCTTCGATTCGTGCCACTCGGGCACGGCCACCCGGGCGCTCTCGCCCCGTGCCCGCCCCCGGTCCCTGCCCCGGGACCTGGGTACGGCCGGCACCCGGGGCGACGCCGCCCCCGACGCGCTGATGTCCCTCGGCAACGTGATGTTGGAGATCGCCGCCGCGGCCCCCGACCAGGTGGCCATGGACTGGATCTTCCCCCAGGAACGGGGGCAGCTCGAATACGCCGGCGGAGCGTTCACGACCCATCTGGTGCGGCAGCTCTGGCGCGCCGAGCCGGGCGCCGACTACCGGTCCGTGTTCACCGCAGCCTTCGAGACCCTGAAGGCCGACCGGTTCGAGCAGGACCCTCAACTGGCCGGGGCCTCGACCCGCTCCCTCTTCGGGGTCGAACCCGGCTCGGTCCAGCGGCTCGAGGTCGGCGAGGTCACGGTGCCCGAGGCCCCGCCGGAGCTGTTCGTGGTGCTGGACGACGTCGGCCCGCCGGTCTTCGACGACGACGAGCCCGAGATCCTGGCCGGGGGTACGCCCCCACCCGACTCCCTCCGGGCGCCGGACGCCCCGACCTTGGACGGCCCCGCCTCCGCGGTCGACGACGCCCCCCTGGAACTGCGGGTCGCCGCCGGCGCGGCCATGGGCGTGACCGTCGGCTCCCTGTTCGAGATGGGCGAGGGGCTGGTCCGGGTGGTCGAGGTGCGCCGGACCGAATCCGTGGTGGCGCCGGTGGCCGGTTCGCCCTCGTTCACCGGGCTGGCCCGGCTGGCGGCCTACGCCCCCCGGCGCCCGGCCCTGATCCTGAACACGTCCGGTGTGGACGCCGACCTGGCGGAGCGCGTCCGCGCCAGCCTGGCCGGAACCCGGATCCGCGTGGCCGACTCCGACGACGCCGACCTGTACCTGGTGGCCACCGCCGACGGGGTGGACATGCGCTCCCGGAGCGGCGCCCTCCGGGCCCGGGTCCCCGACGGCCCGGACCGCGCCGCCGCCGTGCGCGCCGCCCTGGACAACGAGCGGGCCGCCCAGATGCTGGCCGCCATCGACAACCCGGCGGCCCGGTTCGACGTGGACCTGGCGTTCGCCGGGAGCGATGCCGAGTTCCGGGTGCGCGATCCCATCGCGTTCTCGGTGACCTCGGAGCGGGACGGATACCTGACCCTGGTGGACCTGGGTCCCGGCGGCGCGGTGACCGTGCTGTACCCCAATCGGTTCGCGCCGGACGGAGCCATCCAGGCGGGACGGCCGCTGGACATCCCGACGTCGGGGATGCCGTTCCGGCTCCGGGCGTCCGAACCCGCCGGGTGGGGCATGGTCCGCGCCCTGGTAACGCCGACACCCCTGGACCTTCCCTCCACCGACGACCCTCTGCTCAGCAGTCGGGAGGGCGCCGTGCTCGCCGCCGAGGTCATGGACGCCCTCGCTCGCACCCTGGCCGTCGGGTGGCCCCACGACATCCCGCTCCACGGTGCGCTGCCCGTGACCGGATGGGCCACGGCCCTCGTGAACTATCAGGTGGTTCCGTGAACCGACGCCTCGGACCGGCCCTGGCCCTGGGGGTCGCGCTGGCGGCCGCGGGGTGCGCCGACCGCTTCTTCCACGACCCTGCCACCTCGGTCGCCGTGCCGTTGACGGTGCAGTACAGCCTCGCCGGCGGCGCGGACGCCGCCAGCCCGGGTCAGGCCTTCGACAAGGCGGACCGCGCCGTGGTGGTCCTGCGTCTGGCAGGGGCCGTGGTCCTGACGGACACCGCCACCTTCCCGCCCGGTCCCGGCGACAAGCGCGTGACCCTGGAGGTCGAGCTCTCGGGTGCCTCGGCCGCGGGCACCCTCGACGTGACGCTTTCGGTGGGCGGCGCGCACCTGTTCACCGGAACCGCCCCGGTCACGCTCCGGACCGGCCAGGCGGCGGAGGTCCAGGTGCCGCTCGTGGCCGTGGAGACGGCCCTGGCCGTCCGCGACGTACCCACGGCCCTGCGTCTCGGCGGAGCCGCACCGTTGTCGGCGGTGAGCATGTTCGCCACCGGCGACGACGTGGGCCCGGTCCCGGCCACCTGGACGGCGCTGACCCCCACCGTCGAGGTGTCGTCCACCGGCGTGGTGACGGGCCTGTCCGTCGGGCCCGCCCGGGTGCGTGCCTCGTACTCGGGCCTGGTGGCCGAGGCGACCTTCGACGTCCGGGACCCGTGCCTCGACCCGCCGGCTCCCCTGGCCGTGGGTGACGTCGTGACGGGCTCGCTGTCGCGGAGCGAGGACTGCGCCACGGACCCGCCCGAGGTCCGTCTCTTCGATCGGTTCGTGCTGGATCTGGAGGGGCAGCAGGCGTTCACGGCCACGCTCTCCTCCGAGCCGACGCACCCCTTCCTTCCCATCTTCGACGCCCTCGGGGTGCAGCGGAGCGGCTTCGCCAGCCCCGAGCCGAGCTTCACCCGGGAGTTCGTGTTCGCCCCGGGAGCCTGGACGGTGGACGTGAGCTCGGTCGAGGTGGGTACGTCGTTGGCCACGGCGCCTCAGGGTACGTGGAGCCTGACCCTCGGCCCCCTCCCGGTGGTCCAGGACGGGTGCGACTCGGTGACGTCGGTCTCCTACGGCGTGACCGTGTCCGGCACCGTGCAGGCCAACGACTGCGAGGACGACTTCGACGACGAGCCGGACGTGGTCCGGTGGTGGGACGGGCTGGGGATGCGCATGCCCGCCGGCGAGCGGCGCACCGTCTCGGTCACCGCCGACTTCCCCTACAGCCTGACGCACTGGACGGGCAGCGTCTTCACGCAGGGCGTGCTGAACGTGCCGGCCGGCGACCCGGCGGCGGTCACCGGCACGGTGGTGCAGACCGCCTTCCACAACTTCTTCATCCTGTCGGCGGGGCACCGGGACACCGGGAGCTGGACCGCCTCGGTGGTCCAGAACGGACCGACGCCGCCGCCCAACCTGATCGTCAATGCCACGTCGGGGGTGCCCGGGACCATCGCGGAGGAGGGCACGTTCACCCTGACGGCGCAGGTGGCCAACGCGGGTGGGCCCATGCCGCTGCTCCAGACGGTCCGGGCGGACGTGTACGTGGCGGCCCGGACCGACCTGACCGGCCCCCACGCGCTCCTTGGCGCCATGGACTACGGCGTCCAGCTCGGCAACCTGGCCACGGCATCCCGGATGGGCACCTTCACGCTGCCGCCGGGCGTGTCCGGCCCGCACTACGTCCTCGTGGATCTGGACGCCGGCCTGGCCGTGTCGGAGAGCAGCGAGCGGAACCTGTTCGTGGCGGGCGCCATGAACGTGTCCGGGTCGCCACTGCTGATCACCACGACGATGCTCCGTGACGCCGTCGAGAACGTGGCCTACGTCGATACGCTGGAGGCCACCGGCGGCACCGGACCCGCCACCTGGAGCGTCGTCGACGGGTCCCTCCCCGCCGGGCTCTCGCTGGCCCCCGCCACCGGCATCGTCAGCGGCACGCCGACGGTGCTGGGAACGTCCGGGTTCACCGTGAGGGCCACGTCTCCCGACGGCCAGACGGCCGAACGGCTCCTGAGCATCACGGTGGCGGCGGCGGCTCCGCTCCAGATCACCACCCTGCTGCTGCCGGACGGGACCCTCAACGAGGTCTACGACCAGGTCCTGAGCGCCACGGGAGGCGGGGGCGGCTACACGTGGGCGGTCGCGTCCGGCAACCTGCCGACGGGCGTGAGCCTCGATCCCGGATTCGGCATCGTAAGCGGGCTCGCCTCCGTCCTGGGCACCTTCTCGTTCGACATCCGGGTGACGAGCGCCGACGGCCAGACGGCCCTGCGCTCCTACACGGTCACGGTGAACCCGGCCATCCTCCGGATCGTCACCGATACGATCCTGCCCACGGCCAACGAGTCGATCTCGTACTCCACCACCATCGTCGCCACGGGCGGCGTGACGCCGTACACGTGGATCCTCGACTCCGGGCTGCTTCCGGCGGGACTGTCGCTGAATCCCGGCACCGGGGTCATCTCCGGCACGCCGACCACACCCGGCCTGAGCATCTTCACGATCCGCGTGGAAGACGCCGATCTGGTCAGCGCCACCCGCCAGTTCCGGCTGAACGTGCTGGGCCCGCCGTTGGTGATCACCTCGGACACGCTCATGGTGGGCACGGAGGGGCAGCCCTACAGCAACTCGATCTTCCGGTCCGGAGGTGTGGCGCCGTTCACCTGGTCGATCGTGTCGGGGAGCCTCCCGCCGGGCCTGAGCCTGGACCCGGGCTCCGGCCTCGTATCCGGTACGCCCACGGCCACCGGCGTCAGCAACTTCACCGTCCAGTTGGCCAGCTCGGACGGCCAGGTGGTCACGAAGGCCCTCGGCATCACGGTGTACCCGCCGGTGGCCGTGGTCACGACCACGTTGCCCAACGGGTCGGTGGGGGTCGCGTACTCGGCCACCCTGACGGCGTCCGGCGGCGACGGCACCTACTTCTGGCAGCTGGCGGCCGGCTCGCTGCCGGCGGGGCTCTCACTGGACGGCCCGTCCGGCGTGATCAGCGGCACGCCCACGCTGGCCGAGACGCAGAACTTCACCGTCCGCGCCCTCAGCAGGAACGGCGAGGCGCTCCAACCGTTGTCGATCACGATCAACCCCTGACAGGCGGCGGATCCGCTCCGCCCATCACCTTCTCCAGACAGATGGTCCACTTCATGACACACTCCACGCACCGGTCCGCCGCCGCCCGACGGGCCATGGTCGTCGGGCTCGGGCTGACCCTGGCCGGCTGCTCGCTGGGCGGGAGCTTCGTTCCCAGCCCCGAGCAGGTCCCTCAGCTCGAGGCCCGGGTCGCGTCCCAGCCCGGTGACACAGAGGCCGCCGTCCGCCTCGGGGCCGCCTACCAGGCCGCCGGACGCCTCGACGACGCCGCGCCGCTCCTCGAGCGTGCCCGGGCCGCCGACCCCGACGATGCCAACGCGGCCTTCTTCCTGGGCGTGGTCTACGAAGGTCAGAACCGCCCGGGCGAAGCCATCGAGGCCTACGTGGCGTTCCGCGCCCTGGCGCCGGGGACGCGGGCGGCCCAGCGGGTGGACGGACGGATCCGTCTGCTCCGCCGCCAGCAGCTCCGGGCGTCCATCCGTGAGGCGGTGGCCATGGAGCAGTCGCTGGCCCAGACGCCGTCGCCGGCCACCGTGGCGGTCTTCCCGTTCCGCTTCGACGGCACGGACGAGCGACTCCAGCCCCTGGGGCGCGCCCTGGCCGAGATGCTTTCGACGGACCTGTCGCAGACCGACCGGCTCACGGTGCTGGAGCGCGTGCGCATCCAGGCCCTCCTCGACGAGGTCGCCCTCGGTCAGAGCGGTGCCGTCGATGAAGGGAGCGCGGTGCGCGGAGGCCGGCTCCTGGGCGCGGGCCGGGTGGTCCAGGGCCAGGTCAGCGGGAACGAGGCCCGGCTGCGCCTCGAAGCCGCCGTCGTGGAAGTGGGCCGGGACACGGAGCCCGGCACGGTGGCCCAGGAGGACGCGGGCGCGAACCTCTTCGCCATGGAGAAGGCCCTGGCCTTCCAGATCTACGAGGAGATGGGGATCTCGCTCACCCCCGCCGAGCGGGAGGCCGTGAACCGCCGCTTCACCGAGAACCTCCAGGCCCTCCTGGCCTTCGGACGGGGCCTCCAGGCGGCGGACCAGGGCAACTACCAGCAGGCCCGTCAGTTCTTCTCGGAAGCCGCCGCCCTCGACCCCGGCTTCGACGCCGCGTCGGAACTGGCCGTCGAGACGGGCACGGTGGTGGACGCCGGGTCCCTGGACGCCGAGGATCTGGTCGGCGACCTCATCGACGCCACCCTGGACGAGGTCCTCGACGAGCAGGTGCAGGCGGTCGCCGACCAGGCCGCCGACGCCGGAACACGGGATCCCGTGCAGGAGGCCCTCGGCACGGAGGGAGTCGGAAAGACGCCCCCGACCCCGGTCACCGTCATCCTGAAGCGCCCGGGAGGTGAGCGATGAGCCGCCGGACGCGAAGCATCGCCCTGGCCGCAGCCGGCCTCGCCGCACTCGCCTGTGCAGCGCCCGGTGCGGCCCAGAGCGCGTCGAGCCGCCTGGCGGGCGGCGGCCTGTTCGAGTCGTACACGTTCGCCGAACCGTCGGCCACCGGCATCGAGACCATCACGCTGCTGACCACGCCGTACGCCCTGCGCCTGGGCCTGGGGTCCCGGGTGACCGTGTCGGTGGGAGGCGCGTACGCCACGGGCAGACTGACCCGGGCCGACGGTTCGGAATCCGAGTTGTCGGGTCCGACGGACACGCGGATCAGCATGTCGCTGGCCCTGATTCCCGACGGGATCACGCTGACGGGCTTCTTCGTGGCACCTACGGGCGAATCGACCCACGACGCCGACCAGGCGGCGGTGGCCGGCGCGGTGGCCGCGGACCTCCTGCCCTTCCGGATCACGAACTGGGGAAGCGGCGGAGGCGCCGGCATGCAGCTCACCGGCACCCGTCGGTTCCAGAACTTCGGCGCAGGCCTCAGCGTCGGGTACCGCCAGTCCAACGAGTTCGAGCCGGTGGACGGCAACGAGGTCAACTACCGTCCGGGCGACGAGGTCCGCGTGCGGCTGGCCCTCGACACCGAGTTCGACAACAACGCCAAGGGCTCGCTCGTGGTAGGCCTCCAGCGCTTCGGCGAGGACGCGTTCAACGAGTCGAACCTCTTCCAGTCGGGCAACCGGGTGGAGGTCACCGGCACCCTCGCGTTCCCCATCGGGTACCGGGCCTCCGGCGCCCTCTACGGCTCGGTCCTGCACCGGGCCAACGGGCAGTTCTTCCCGGACGCCGCCGGGGTGTTCGAGCTGGCCGAGGAGGAGTCTCCGACCCAGGACCTCCTGCTCTTCGGCGGCATCCTCCGCCGGGCCGTCGGAAGCGCCTTCGTGGTTCCCCGGGCGGACTTCCGTCTGTTCCGGAGCGAAGACGGCCGGGGCCAGGGGTACACCGGCTCGGTCGGACTCTCCTTCGAGCTGGGCGGCGACGGCGTGACCTTCACGCCCACGTTCGCCGGACGCTTCGGGTCCATCGAGATCCTGGAGGGAGCCGAGAGCTCCTTCACCGGATTCGAGGCAGGCGCCACCATCCGCTTCGGGCGCTGACATGACCACGACTCATCGCTTCTCCACGGTCCGGAACGGACTTCTGGCCGTCGGCCTCGCCTTCGCGGCGGCGTGCGACACCTTCTACCACGACCCTGCCGCGTCGGTGGCCGTGCCGCTGGACGTCACCTACAGCTTCGCCGAGGCGGCGGCCTCGGCATCGCCCGGCCTGGCGTTCGACAAGGCCGACCAGGTGTCCGTCGTCCTGCGGAACGCGAGCACGAACGCGGTTCTTCACGAAGAGGTCGCGATCTTCACTCCCGGCGCGGGAGACAAGCGGATCTCCTTCGAGGTCCAGATCGAAGGACGTACGGACGCACGACTCACGGTGCGGATGACCGCGCTGGGCGCGCCGATCTTCGAAGGGTCGTCGAGCGTGCCGCTCACGCCCGGCCAGGCGGCCGACATCGAGGTGCCGCTCACGGCCATTCCGGCCTCGCTCCGCATCGACGGGGCACCCCTGTCCCTCCGGGTGGGAGGCACCGCCCAGCTCACCGCGGTCGGGCTCTTTGCCACGAACGACGAGATCGGCCCCGTCCAGGCCACCTGGCAGGCCGTGTCCCAGAACGTGACGGTCTCGGCGTCCGGACTGGTCACAGCCACCGGACCGGGAATCGCGGAGGTACGGGCCTCGTTCGGAACCACCACGGTCCTGACGGCCCTGACCGCGTTCGACGTCATCGACCCCTGCGCCCTGGGGGAGACCCCGATCCTGCTCGGGCAGATCGTGGAGGGCACGCTGTCGCGCGCGGAGGACTGCTTCGCGAGCAGCCGGCTGTCGGACCGGTTTTCGCTCCAGCTCTCGAGCCGGAGCATCTTCACGATGACCCTGGCGGCGGACGGCTTCACGCCCTTCCTGCCGGTCTACGATCCGACCGTCCAGCGCTCGGGATTCGTGGGCCCCTCGCCCATGATCCGCGAGTACGTCTTTCCCGCGGGTACGTACAGCGTCCGCGCGTCGTCGCAGGAGAGCGGGGCCACCCTGGATCAGGCGCCGGAGGGGAGCTACTCGCTGGCGCTCGCCCCGCTGTCCGCCCCCCAGGACGGATGCATCGCCGGCGGCGTGACCACCGCCGTGACGTACGGCAGCTCGTTCGGCGGCACCATCCAATCCATCGATTGCGAAGACGAGTTCGACGGCGAGCCCGCCGTCGTACGGCGCTGGGACGGCTACAGCCTGCGCCAGCTCGCCGGCGAGGACTTCACGGTGGAGGTGTTCGCGAACTTCCCGTTCCGCCTGACGCAGTGGGAAGGCGGGAGCTTCCTCAAGGGTGCGTTCAACGTCCCGGCCGGCGATCCGGCGGTCATCACGGGCACCGCTCCGAGTGACGGGTTCCGGCAGTTCTACGTGATCTCGGAGCGACACGAAGGCCTCGGCAGCTACGCCTTCGCCATCGTCCGGGGCGGGTCGTCCGACCCGAACTTGGTGGTGGCCCGCGCCAACTTCCCGGCCCAGGTGCCCGAAGCGGGCGTCCTGAACGTGAGTGCCGACTTCCAGAACGTGGCCGGGCCCATGCCGCTGGCCCAGACCATCGTGGCCGACGTGTACATCGCGGTCCAGCCGAACCTCCAGGGTGCCCACGCGCTGCTGGGCCAGTTGGCGGTGAACCGGCAGCTCGGAAACCTGGAGGAGGTCAACGTGTCGGGCTCCTTCTCGATCCCCTCGGGACCACTCGGGCCGCACTACGTCATCCTGGACCTGGATCCGAGCAACCTCATCGTGGAGCGCGGGGCCAACAACCTGTTCGTCATGGGCATGGTGAACATCAACTAGCGCCTCGACCCGATTTCAGCGGACGGGGCCCCGTCGATCGAGGGATGGTCGGCGGGGCCCTCGTGCCTCATGATGGGCGCATGACTCCCCCCGCACCGAGGCGTCTCGCCGCGACGCTCCTGGCCCTGATGCTGACCGGCGCCGCCGCCGCGTGTGGCGGGCCGGACGGCGCGACGAGTGCCATCGGACCGACACCGGCGGGGCTCGCCGCGGCCGACTCCCTGGTCGCCGCATGGGTGGCCGACGACCGTGTGGCAGGCGCCGTGCTGTCCGTCCGGCACGAGGGCCGCACGGTCCTCTCCCGGGCCTCCGGCTGGGCCTCGAGCCGGACCTACGGGAGCGGTCAGTACGGGCTCTGGCGGGAGGACGGAGACCGGTCGGGAGGTCCGCGCCCGGTGGACGAGCCCGAAGCCATGACCCTCGCCACGGTGTTCGACCTGGCCTCGGTGACCAAGGTGGCGGCCACCACGTTCGCCCTCATGATGCTGGTGGACGACGGCACGGTGTCGTTGGACGCCCCCGCCTCGACCTACCTCCCGGACTTCGTGGGAGGCGGCAGGGAAGCCATCACCCTGCGCCACCTCCTGACCCACACGTCCGGCCTGCGCCAGTGGGTCCCAACCTACTACCACGCCGCCGATCCGGACGCGGCCTGGGCCTACGTCCGGGCCCTGCCCCTCGGGTGGCCCGTGGGCCAGGAGCGCCGCTATTCCGACCTGGGGTTCATGGCGCTCGGGCGTGTGGTGGAGGCGGTCTCGGGGCAGCGCCTCGACGGCTTCCTGGCCGAGCGTCTGTACGGGCCACTCGGACTGGCGTCCACGGGCTTCCGGCCCCCGGACGCCGTGGCCTCGGGGCGCCCTGCGGAGGGGACGAGCGCCGACCCCGCTTCGGCGGGCCCGCTCCTGGCCGCCACCTCGCACGGCAACCCCTTCGAGTACCGGATGGTGCACGACCCGGAGTTCGGCTACCGCATCGAGGGCGACCCCGACGCCTGGGACGGGTGGCGCCGCTACACCCTCCGGGGGCAGGTCAACGACGGGAACGCCTGGCACGCCTTCGGGGGCGTGGCCGGCCATGCCGGACTCTTCTCGACCGCGGACGACCTCCACGCGCTGCTGGCCATCCTGCTGGGGGGCGGCGAGGCCTCGGGGCGACGGTGGATCGCCGCGGACGTGGTCCGCGAGTTCCTCACGGAGATGGTGTCCGGGCAGGCCCTGGGGTGGCAGGTGCCTCCCGGAGCCCCGGCGGGCAGCGTGCATCACACGGGCTTCACGGGAACGTGGGTGCTGGCGGTGCCGGCCCTGGACCTGAGCGTGGTGCTGTTGACCAACCGGCAGCACGGCGGCGTGGGGCCGGACGACCGCTACCCGGATCTGGCGCCGCTCCAGCAGTCGGTGGCCGACGCGCTCCTGGGCGGGGGCTGACCCGGGCCCGTCTCGAGCGAGCCGGCCGGAAAGCCGACCTACCCGGCCGGACCCCGCTGGACGTCCGACGCCGTCACCAGCCGTTCAACGGCCACGCCGGACACCAGGGCGCCCGCCACCCGGTTCTGACGAACGGTGTGCCCCGAGCCCCGTTTGAGGCGGATGCCGTACTGCATGAGCGCCGGCGACCGCCCGTCGGTGACCTCGTTCTCGGCGCAGAGGATCCGATGCGTCTCCGCCCAGCGGTCGCCGGACACGACGATGCCCACCGTCTCGTCGGACGTGTCCGGAGGGGCCGGAGGCCGCGCGCCCGTGGCCCGCACCGTGTTGCCGATCATGGCGCCGTCCTCCACACCCACCATCCCCATACCGAAGAACCGCGCGTCGTGGACCTCGTTCTGGACGAAGCGGAGGCGGAGACCGGGCCGGCGCCCCTGCCCCCCCCCGAACTCGGCCCAGATGCCCCGGATGCAGCGCCGGAAGGTGCATCCGAACACGACGCCGTCGCGGGTCGTGTGCCGCGTGTGGGTCGCGTTGAACGTCACGCCGTGGCCGTCCAGGCGGCCCTCGGCGCCGTCGTCGATGTCCTCGAACGTGCAGCCGTGGACCAGCAGGTGGGCGCTGTCGCGGGGCGGACGCGTCCCGGTGTGGCCGTCGATGGGGGGCGTGTGGAACTGGACGCCGTTGTTGCGGATGCGCTCGAACCGGCACCCCACCACCCGCACCCGCTGGCAGGCGTAGAGCTTGAGCCCTTCCTCGACGCCGTCGTGGACGTGGAGCCCCTCGAACACCAGATCGTCGGCGCGGACGAAGTGGAACGGCGAGACCGTCTGACCCGCCGTGAAGGCCCCCCGGTTCATGTCGAAGCGGCCGCCCAGGACCCGTGTGCCCGACGCTGTCCCGGCCGTGTCCCGGAAGAGGTGGCCGGGTGTGCGGGGGGCCTTCCGAAGGGCCGCGCCCCGGGCGGACAGCGTCACGGCCGCGCGGAGGCGCACCCCGTCGAGGAGGAACGTGTGGCCGGCCGGAAAGAGCACCGTGTCGCCGGCGGCCGCCCGGCCCAGCACGCGGGCCACGGCATCGTCGTCCAGTGTGACGCCGTCGCCCAGAGCTCCGTGGTCGAGCACGTTCCACTCGGCCATCAGCCCGCCACGGCGGCCGGCACCACCGGAATCGGCGTGCCCAGCTTCCTGCGCATCTCCAGCGTCAACAGCCACCACGCCGCCGCGGCCTGGAGCGCCACCGTGGCCACCGACGTGAACCAGAGGTGGTGGAGTTCGAACCACGGCTGCCCGGACATCCAGACGGCGGGAATCGTGAACGTGACGATGCGCGTGGCGCTGGCCACCAGCGAGGGCACCGTGTTGCCCATGGCCTGGAACAGCCCGGAGCACGTGAACACGATGCCGGTGGCCACGAAGTTGAGGGAGATGATGCGGAGGAACTCCACCCCCACGGCCACCACCGCCGGGTCGTCCGTGAAGAAGCCGATGAGAGCGCCGGGCCGAACCTGACAGAGCAGCGTCAGCAGCACCATGATCCCGCTCAGGACCCAGACCGCGGCGCGGAAGGTGGCCCGGACCCGGTCCGGCTTGCCCGCCCCCATGTTCTGGCCGGCCACCGGGGCGGCGGCGAAGGCGATGGCCATGGCGGGGAGGAACACCGCCTGCATGACCCGCGACCCGACGCCGAATCCGGCCTGGGCCTCGGGCCCGAACCCGCGGATGGCCCAGTAGATGACGGCCATGTAGACGAACATGAGCGCGAACTCGCCCCCGGGCGGCAGCCCCACCACCAGGATGCGCTTCCAGGCGGCCCACCGGGGGGCCATCCGGGACACGTCGAAGACCACGAAGCGCTCCAGCCGCACGAAGTAGACGAGCATGAGCGCCACGCCCACCCCCACCGAGATGGTGGTGGACAGCCCCGCGCCCATGAGCCCCAGCGGACGTCCGGTCAGCCACCCCGCGATCATGATGGGCGACAGGACGGCGTTGAGCCCGACCGTGAAGACCTGCACCACGATGGTCGGGTTGACGATGCCGGTGCCGCGCAGGGCCGAGCCCATGGAGATCAGCGCGAACTGGAGTGCCAGCCCCGGGAGGAACCAGCGGAGGTACGTGATCCCCGCCGCCTCCGTGGCGGCGTCGGCGCCCAGGAGGCCCATGTAGGCACCGGCCAGGGCGTACCCCCCCACCAGCGTGCCCGCGGCGCACACCGCCGCCAGCCCCAGGCTCTGGTTGAACACCAGGTTCGCGTCGTCGCGGTCCTTCCGGCCGCTGGCGTGGGCGATGAGGGCCATCGTGCCCACGCCGAGTACCTGGGTCAGGGCCATGACCAGGAACTGCAGGTTGCCGGCCGAGGCCAGGCCCGCGATGGCGGCGTCGCCGAGCTTGCCCACGAAGAAGAGGTCCACCAGGTAGTACAGCGTCTGGAAGACCATGCCCACGGCGATGGGCACGGCCATCCGGGCCAGGTGACCCGGAATGGGTCCCTCGGTCAGGTCCTGCATGGGTGGGGCACTCCGCAGCGGCCGGGGGCGGTCGGTCGGGCAGCCACGAATCTACCGGTGGGCGGCAGCCGCGACACGTGCACCTCGGATCGGATGTCGCTCAGCCGCCGAACACCCACTCCGGCGCCACCTGGGCGGTGGTGAAGACCATGGCACCGTAGAGGACCGTGAAGGAGATCGCGTACGCGACCACGACCAGGAGGGCGCGGCCGAAGGCGTGGAACCAGCCGTGCCCGCCGAGACGCCGGAGGGCCAGCCCCAGATAGAGGAAGGACCCGGCCACCGCGAGCAGCAGGGGTGCCGACACCAGCATGACCACGGCGAACAGGGCGTAGGCGGCCGCGTGCAGGTGGAGCGACGCGACGAGTCGGGCCACGTAGCGGGTGCCCTGCCCCACCCCTACGGCCAGCATCCAGGCCAGCAGGGGCACCATGACCACGCCTACGAGAACCGACGCGAGGTCGACCATCCGGCGCAGGCCGGCGGCGACGCGGGCATCGTCCTGCGCCCGGCGCTCCCGGACCCCGGCCCGGCGGGCCTCGAACCGGCGCTGCCACTCGGCCCTGGCCACCGGGTCGGAGGCCTGGTCTGCCGGGAGTGGCCCCAGAAGCGGCTCGTCCTGGAACGCGGCATTGCCGCCCAGGCCGGAGACCTCGTACCCGACGTAGATCAGCAGGGCGTAGACGTTCTGCTCCCCGGCCGAATCGTCGCCGGTCCGGAGGGAGAACAGGAAGAAGAAGCCCACCGCGAACAGGAGGTACACCCGCAGCGGTCGCACGAACCGGGCGCGATGCCCCCGCCACCAGGCCTCCGTCAGACGGCCGGGAGGCCAGAACAGGGCCGCCAGGGTGCGTGGGAGGCGTCCCTCGACCAGCAGGACCTCTTCGGCGAACTCCGACACCCACGCGCGGAAGGGCGGGACCAGCTCCTCGTGCATGCGCTGACCGCATTCCGGGCAGAACCGCCCGGGCGTCGGGGTGGCGCAGTTCGCGCAGACTCCGGGTTGGGTGCTCCCCATGGATCGCCCCCGTTGGGCGTCGGAGCGGCGTTCGGAAACGGGCCGGCCGCAGGCGTGGGCCGTCCTGGCCCAGCGTACGGGCGGGGCGCCGGTGCTGTCCAGGGAGGTCCCTGCCACGAGGCCGACCCACACCAGGAGAGAAGGCGCCGGAGCGTCTGCAGCCGCTCCGGGCCCGAGGCGGGATGTCGCGGCAGGTACCGTGCCGTGTTGGTAGGAAGTGCCTCGAGTCTAGGCGGGCACCGTCAATCCGGCGTCAAGCGGGCGTGACACCCTACTCCGCCACGACGTGGAGGTGCGCCGCGACCCGTTCGGCCATGCGCCGCGTGGTGTCCAGGTCGGGATGCCGGACGGTGACCATGCCGTCGCCCACCAGGACCTTCCGCCAGTCGCGGCGCGGCGATCCGATGGGGTTCAGGTCGATGTCCACGATGTGGGGCCCCATTTCCGAGAGAATGGCCCCGAGCCCCTCGTACCGCTGGATGCGCCCGCGGCCGCGGGCGCGCTTGTAGATCCAGGCCGCGTTGTACTTCCGGTCCACCGTCTGCGTGAAGCGGCCGTGGACGACGCATTCGGCCCACCCGGTGTACGTGTCGATGTCGGCGGCGTAGTTGATCAGGTCCACCAGCCCCGCTCCCGGAGACCGGGCGCCGATCTCCCCGAACACGGCCTCTCCGTCCCGGGTGCGGTACCACTCCATGTGGGTGTACCCGGTCCGGAAGCCCATCGCCTCGATGACCCGCCGACCCATGGCGCGCCCCTCGGCCAGGTCGGGGGCGTCCGGATCACGGTAGACCAGCGTGATGGGGCTGACCCACTCGTTCTCCTTCATGAACAGGGCCCGGGGGATGTACGTGGCGATGCTGTAGTGAAGGATCCGGCCGTCCACGCACAGCGTGTCGAAGGTCATGTCCTCGCCCTCGACGAACTCCTCCACGCTGACCTCCGTCACGTGCTTGAGGGCCGGGAGGATGGCGTCCAGTTCGCTCCGGCTCCGAACCTGGTAGGTGCTCTCCGAGCCCGCCCCGGCGATCGGCTTCACGATGACGGGATATCCGATGGTCTCGGCGCCCTCGACCACCTGCGCCACGGTGGTGGCGCTGTAGTGATGGGGCGTGCGGACCCCCGCCGCGTCGAGGACGCGCTTCATGACCTCCTTGTCGCGGAAGGGGATCGTCTCCTGGACGGTCAACCCGGGCAGGCCGAGGCGCTCCCGGATGCGCGCGGCCAGGATCACGTAGGGCTCCCACAGGCACTCCACCCGCTGGAACGGGACCCGTCCCGCCAGGGAGGCGACGCGGTCCAGGATGGCGGCCTCGTCCTTGAACGAGTCCACGTGGACGTAGGCGGCCAGGGCCTTCCGCGCCGCCGCCGGCAACTGGCGTTCGGGCTGGTCGCCGAGGCCGACCACATTCGCGCCGACCGCGGCGAGCCCCCGGGTGAAGTACTGCATCTCCTTCGGAAAGCCCGGTGAGATCATCAACACGTTCATGGTGTCATCCCAGTTCGACGCGGACGCGGCTCACGATCCTGGCCAGGGCCTCCCGCACCACGTCGGTCTCGGGATGCCGCACGATGATGTAGCCTTCCCCCTCGTAGGTCCCGCTCGCCGGCCGACCGGGCTGGGGCATGCGGGCCTCCACGACCAGGGGACCGAGCTCGTCGGCGATCTCCTCGAGCCCCTTCACGGCCCGGACCCGCCCCGTGCCCTGGCCCCGGAGATACGCGGCACCCGCGGCGTACGGACGGTCCCGCGGCGTGAACCGTCCGAACACGACCGCCTCGGCCCAGGCCCGGAACAGGTCGAAGTCGTGGGCCCAGGAGATCAGGTTGACGAAGCGCGCCCCCGGTGGACGGGCCCCCACCTCGGAGATCGCCAGACTCCCGTCGGGCCGTCGGAACCACTCCATGTGGGACAGCCCCGTCTTCATGCCCAGGGCCGCCAGGGCCCCGCGCGCCGCCGCCTGGATCCCGTCGTAGCGGGGATCGCTCCCGTCCCGGGGCAGGAGGACGGCCCACTGGATCCAGGGCTCGCGGAGCACTTCGAGGGCCGAGGGCATGTAGTGGTTGATGGAGCTCCACACGACGCGACCCTGGAGGCACATCGAGTCGAACGAATGCTCCTCGCCGCTCATGAACTCCTCCACGAGCGTGGGCCGCTCGGGGGTGGGAGGCGCCTGGCGGAGCAGGTCGGCCAGCGCGTCGGCCCCATCGATGCGGTACGTCCCCCGCGCCCCGGAGCCCGCCGGCGGCTTGACGATGACCGGGAACCCCACCCGGGCGGCGAACGCGGTCGCGTCGTCGGGGCTCCGGGCCAGGAGATGCCGGGCGCAGGGGATTCCGTGGGCTTGGAGGATGTCCTTCATGCGCGCCTTGTCCCGGAAGTTCTCGGCGGCCTCGGCGCCCATGCCCGGCAGCCTGAAGCGGTCCCGGACGGCGCCCAGGGGCACCTGGAGCTCTTCGAACGTGCCGAGCAGGAGCTGCACCGCCTGGCCCCGCTTCCGGAGCGCGAGCACGGCCCGGGCCAGGACCTCGGGGTCCAGGGCGTCGGGCACGCGTTCGAAGTCGGCCACGCGGGCGCGCAGGGCCTTGGGCACACGGTCCGCCGGGTCCTGGCTGATCAGCGACAGCCGAACGTCCGGCAGGGCCGCCACCGCCGCCACGAAGCGGAGGGTGGTCTCGGCGAAGAAGGGCGCTACGAACGTGACGTCGGCCATGGACGGGGCATGAGAAGTCACCAGCCGTGAGAGCGAAAGGTACCGGTCCGCGGGGGCGTCCGGTACCGCGCCCCCGGCACGACGCGTATCTTCCCTCCCCGTCGATCCCGATCCGTCCACCCCGGCCGCGGACGCCCACCATGCATGTGGTCTTCGTCGAACCCTGCTTCCCGGCCAACCAGAAGCAGTTCGTCCGTGGCCTCAAGGAGATCGGCGCGCGGGTGTCGGCGGTGGGGGAGCGGCCCAAGGAGGCCCTCGACGACGACCTCCGCGCCTGGCTGATCCACTACGAGCAGGTTCCGACGGTGACGGACGCCGCCAACCTGGCCCGCGTGGTCCGGTGGATGAGCGAGCGTGTGCCGGTGGATCGGCTCGAAGCCACCGTCGAGGCCCACGTCCTGCCCGCGGCACAGGCCCGGGAGGAGCTCGGCATTCCCGGAACCACGGTGCGCACGGCCTTCCTGTGCCGTGACAAGCCGGCCATGAAGGAGGTCCTCCGGGAGGGCGGCGTGGCCTGCGCCGCGTCGCTGGGGAGCGACGACCTCGAGGAGATCCTGGCCTTCGCCGGCACGGTCGGCTATCCGCTGGTCGTGAAGCCCCGGTCGGCCGCCGGAGCCTCCGGCACGGACCGCGTCGACTCCGACGACGAGCTGCGGGCCGTGCTGGAGCGGGCCGGTGTCGGGCGCGGCGCCAGCGTGGCGGTGGAGGAGTTCGTGGAAGGCCACGAAGCCTTCTACGACACCATCACCATCGGAGGGCGGGTCGCGCACGACTTCATCACCCACTACTACCCGAACGTGCTGGAGGCCATGCGCACGCGGTGGATCTCCCCGCAGTTCGTGACCACCAACCGGGTGGCCTCGGCCGAGGGGTACGCCCCGGTCCTCGAGATGGGGCACCGGGTGAACGAACTCCTGGGCATCCACACCTCCGCGACCCACATGGAGTGGTTCGCCGGACCGAAGGGGCTCCGGTTCAGCGAGATCGGGTGCCGCCCCGCCGGCGTGCGGACGTGGGACCTCTACGCCGCGGCGAACGAGATCGACATCTATCGGGAATGGGCCGCCGCCGTGACGCTGGGCCGCACCACCCGTCCCCTGTCCCGGCGCTTCTCGGCGGGCATGATCGCGCTGCGCCCCGACCGCGACGGAGTGATCCGGGGGTACACGGGTCTGGACGAGGTCCAGGCCCGCTTCGGCCCCTGGATCATCGATGTGCACCTGCCGCCGGAGGGCACGCCCACCCAACCCGTGGAAGCGGGATACATGGCCAACGCCTGGCTGCGGATGAAGCACCCCGACTACGACGAACTCCGATCGATGCTCGACGCGGTGGGTCAGATCGTGCAGGTCCGCGCCGGATGACCCCAGCCACCGCACGACGGATCCTCCTGGGCCCCCAGCCGGACGGCGCCACCCTGGCCCGGGCCGCACGCACCGTGGCCCCGGATGGGCGGGCCGCCGTGATCACCGCGGGGTGGCAGGAGTGGGAGGACGACGACGAGGCCCTCCGCGTCGGGCTGGGGTCCGACACGGTCAACCTCCGGCTGTACCACCGCGCCCTGGACATCTGGTCCGGAGACCCGGAGCTGGCCCGCGCCCACACCCGGCTGGGCGAGCAGATCCGCCTTCTCCGACGGGCCTACAACGTCCGGCTGGCCCGGGCCATGGAGGCGTGGCTGGCGCTGGAGGAGCTCGAGGGCGACCCCGCCGTGTTGGACGTGGAACGGGCCGAGGCGCTCGCCGCCGTCCAGGCTCTCGACCGCCACCACGCCGTGCGTCTGGAAGCGCTGCGCGCCACCTATTACGAAGCCTACGATCCGCTCGTGCGCCCGGCCGTGGCCCGCAACCGCGAGGAGCTGCAACGGATCCTGGAGGGCGTGGAGGTGGTGGTGGTGGCAGGAGGCCACCTGCCGGCCCTGATCAACCGGATCCGCCTGATGGGCGTGGACACGCTCCTGGGCTCGACGGCCGTCGTGGCGGCTTCGGCGGGCGCCATGGCCCTGGCCCCCCGCGTGGTGTTCTTCCACGACGCCCCGCCCTGGGGCCCCGGACACGCAGAACTCGGCGAGGTCGGACTGGGGCTCGTGCCCGACATCGTGGCGCTCCCGGACCCCTCGACCCGGCTCCGTCTCGACGACGCGCCCCGGATGGCCCGGATGGCGCGGCGCTTCGCCCCGGACACCTGCCTGCTCCTGGACCCGGACGAGACCGCCCGCTGGGACGGCCGATGGCAGGGGGGAACGGCCCGCCACCTGACCGCCACCGGAACGGCGGAGCCCTGGAGCGGCGCCGCATGAGGTGGGTCCCCGAAGAGGAAACGCCGATGGCGGGGCCGCCCGACGTGACGGGCCTGGCCATTGCCGAGCTGGTCCACGGCGAACCGCCGGACGCCGAGCGGATCGACCGGTTCCTCGAGGGTCGGTCGGTGCCCATCGTGGAGGGGAACCGGGCCACGTTCCTGTTCCGGGGCGGCGCGGACCACGTCCGTCTTCGCCACTGGATCTACGGCCTCAGCTCGTCGACGGACCTCCATCGCATCCCGGGCTCGGAGCTGTGGTATTACGTGCTCGAGCTGCCCGAGAACTCGCGGGTCGAGTACAAACTGGAAGTGGTCCGTGGGCGGGACGTCCAGTGGATCGAGGATCCGCTCAACCCCCACCTCGCCCGCGACCCGTTCGGGGCCAACTCGGTGGCCCACGGCGCCGGCTACGCCGTGCCCGAGTGGACCAAGGAGGACCCGTCGGTACCGCCTGGCACCCTGGAGGAGCGCGTCTTCCACAGCAAGGCCCTGGGCGGCCCACGGCGCATCGGGCTCTACCGCCCGGCCCGCTTCCGCGAGACCCGGCGGTACCCTCTGCTGCTGGTCCACGACGGCGGCGACTACGTGCGCTACGCGGGCCTCAAGACCGTGCTCGACAACCTCATCCACCGGCTGGAGATTCCCCAGGTGGTTGCGGCCCTGATGCACCCGCCGGACCGGATGGAGCAGTACCGGGCCAACGACGCCCACGCCCGGTACGTGGCCGAGGAGCTCGTCCCCCAGCTCGAAGACCAGCTCCCGCTCGTCGGAACACCGGAAGGGCGCTGCCTGATGGGTGCCAGCCTCGGAGCCGTGGCGTCGTTCGCCACCGCGGTCCGCTACCCCGGCCTCTTCGGCCGGCTCCTGCTCCAGTCCGGCTCCTTCGCCTTCTCGGACATCGGCTCCCATGGACGGGGGCCGGTGTTCGACCCGATCGCCGACTTCGTGAACGACTTCCGCCGGCAGCCCACCGCCGTCACGCGGAAGGTGTACCTGAGCTGCGGCACCTACGAGTCCCTGATCTACGAGAACCGTTCACTGGTGCCCCTGCTCCAGGGCGCCGGCATGGACGTGCACTTCGTGGAGTCCCGGGACGGACACAACTGGGAGAACTGGCGCGACCGGCTCCGCGAGGGGCTCTCGTGGCTGTTTCCCGGCCCCCTCTGGCTCGTCTATGAGTGAGGAGATCGCATGGCGGACGTGACGCGTAGCATCGGCCTGAGCCTCGGCGCCGACATCTGCTGGCCCATCGCCTTCACCAAGATCCTGGAGCGGCTCGAACTCGCGATTCCGTTCGAGGGGGACACGGTGCGCTTCGACGTCGAGCGCATGACCATCGACCCCTTCCGTCTGCGCGACCCCCGGCGGTACGACGTGGTCATCGACCGGCTCACCCACTGGTACTCGACCCGCCGGGAGTGGATCAAGAAGGACGTGATCCTCAACGACCTCTACGTGTTCAACAACCCGTGGTCGGTGCAGTCGATGGAGAAGCTGACCACGTACGCGGGTATGATGCACCTGGGCTTCCCGATTCCGGAAACCTGGTTGGTTCCCCCGCACTCCTACGAAGACGTCGCGGACCTGGAAGTCACGCTCCACCGATACGCCAAGCACTTCGACCTGGGGGCCATCGGGCGCGAGCTGGGCTACCCGATGTTCATGAAGCCCTACGACGGCGGCGGGTGGCGCGCGGTCACGCGCATCGAGAACGAGGAGCAGCTCCGCACGGCCTACGACGCCAGCGGGAAGTTCGTGATGAACCTCCAGAAGGCCATCGACCCCTACGACCGCTTCGTGCGCTGCGTCGGCCTGGGGCCCCAGGCCCGGATCGTCCTGTACGATCCGTCCGCCCCCCACCACGACCGCTACACGATGAAGCAGGAGTGCGAGTTCGTGGAGCCGGACGAGGCGCGGCTGATCCGGGAGATGACGATGGTCATCAACTCGTTCTTCGGATGGGACTTCAACTCCTGCGAACTGCTCCGGCAGGACACCACCTGGTGGGCCATCGACTTCGCCAACCCCTGCCCCGATTCGCAGGTGACGTCGCTCCACTACCACTTCCCCTGGCTGATCAAGGCCAACCTCCGGTGGGCGCTCTTCTGCGCCACGACCAGACGGCGCATGGTGCCCCTCGACTGGAACCGGTTCTTCGACCTCGTGGACGAGGAGATGACCCTGCGGGAGCGGCTCGACGCGCTGATGCCCCTGGTGAACGAGCGCTTCCAGACCGAGCGCTTCGAGGAGTTCTGTTCGGATCACCTGTCGCACCTGGACGAGGTGGCGGACGCGTTCTTCACCACGGACGAGGCGAGGGACGCCGTGCGGGCCAAGGTGGCCGCCCTGTTCCCGGCCCACGAAGTCGAGGAGTTCACGCAGCTCTTCTGGGACCGGATCCAGACCTGGCGGGCCCAGGAATCGGTGGGAGCGGGCACGTGAAGGAGCGTACGAGCTGGCACAGCCCCCGGCTGAGGCGGGAGGTGACGGTGGTGCGGTGGGGCACCTTCGGGATGCCGGTGCTGATCTTCCCGACCGCGGGAGGCGATGCCGAGGAGATCGAACGCTTCCACGTCATCAGCACCCTCGAGGAACCCATCGCCGAGGGGCGGATCAAGGTCTACTCCGTGGACAGCGTGGCCGGGCGGGCCCTCGTGAAGGGCGAAGGCACGGCCGCGCACCGGATGTGGCTGCTCAACGAGTTCCAGCACTTCGTACGGTGGGAGCTGGTGCCGGCCATCCGCACGGACTGCGAGAGCCCCGACATCGGCATCGGGGTGGCCGGGGCGTCCATCGGGGCCTTCCAGGCGCTGGCCTGTCTCTGCCGCTTCCCCGACGTGTTCACCACGGGGCTCTGCATGAGCGGCACCTACGACGTGCTGCGGTTCCTCAAGGGCGGCGCTCCCACGGAGGACTTCTGGTTCGCGTCGCCCCTCCACTGGCTGCCCGGGTTCGACAACGAGGAACACCTGGAGCAGCTCCGCACCCGCTTCGTGCTCCTGGCCTCCGGCGAGGGCGAAGCGGAGGACATCGGCGAATCGTGGCGGGTGGCCGATCTCCTGGGTTCCCGGGGCGTGCCGAACCGGGTGGATTCGTGGGGGCCGGACTGGAAGCACGACTGGCCCCTGTGGCGGAACATGCTGCACCAGTACGTACCGGAGCTGTTCGCACCCCCGACGCCGGCGCCATGACGGGCCGGGGCCGGATCGCGCGAGCGATGCGCGCGGGGGGCCTCGGCGCCCTGGGTCTCCTGGTGCCCGGGGCGTGCGGCGGTGGCCCGCCGGCGGCCACCCCCTCCGGCGACGGGTCGATCCGCTTCGTGGTGCGCGTCGCGGAAACCGCTCCGGGGAGCCGGTGGGCCGTGGTCTCCGATCGCGAAGGCACGCCCGGGTGGGTCACGCTGGAGGGTCCCGACGGAGCCGAGGTGGCGCTCCAGCCGCTGTGCGCGGTACCCGACTGCGGACAGCCGCCGGCGGTGTGCGGGCAGGCCATGCCCGAAGCCCGCGAGCTGGCTCCCGGCGACTCCCTGTCGCTCACGTGGGACGGCCGGGTGAGCCGGGTCGACGCCTCGGAGGGGTGCGAACGGCGCGTCCCGGCCCCCGCCGGCACGTACGTGGCGGAGATCTGCGTCGGCGACGGCCTGGAGGCCCCCACGGCCCCGGCCGATCCGACCGCGTCGCCGGCCTTGACCGGCCTCCACTGCCAGACGCGGGAGGTCGAGGTGCCGGGACCGGCCACCGTGGAGATCCGGGTCCGGTAGGACAAGCCGTCCCGGACGCCGGCTCATCGGGATCGTTGCGGTGCTCCGACGGGCGGCGCAGCTTGGGGATCGGGGCCCGCCGGTCCCACCCGCCCTCCCATCCCCGGGGTACCGCATGTCGATGTTGCGCCGCCTTCTCGTTCTCGCTCCGCTGGCCGTCTGGGCCTGCACCGAAGGACCCGACACGGTCGTCCTGCCCACCGAGCCCGCGCCCATCGAGGCCGACGGCCCACGGGCGGTC
>JAVJOF010000004.1:0-239797 GCA_040216925.1 Longimicrobiales bacterium | reverse complement strand
CGCCATGATGAAGGCGAGCGAGCGATGGACCCGGCCCGTGCAGAACTGGCCCGCTGCCCTGAACCACTTCGCGCTGGTATTTACCGATCGGATCCCGGCGTGAATTCCCGGCCAGTTACACAGAATTCCGGACAGTCCCCGAGCGTCGGAGCGTCGTTACTCTTTCAGGCGGAGAGACCTTCCTTGCATCACTCTCATTGGCTCTCGGCCTCGCCCAGGGGATCACCGACATCGCTGGTCACTCCGCCGGCGCCCGCCTCGAGTCGATGTTCATCGATGAGGGGTTTGGGACCCTTGATCCAACGGCCTTGGACCTCGCTGTCGAGGCGATGGAGAGGCTCCGCAAGGGAGAGCGAATGGTGGGGGTCATCACGCACGTGCCTGCGCTGGCGGAGCGGATTCCGACGGGGATCACGGTGGAGAAGCACGGCGGCGGGAGTGTCGTAGGACTGCGCTGACCGACCATCGGCGGGGGCAGCCAATGATGGCCCCGTCCCACGCGAGAATTGAGGATGCTGCGTTGACCACCGACTGCTTTCCCGGCCGCCACACGGGGTGAAGACGAGGGACTGGGGCCCCGCCCGAATCCGCGACGGGGGCCTCGCCAGAATGCCCGACCTGGGGTCGTCCGATCCGGCCAGCGCCCACGTGGACCGCGACGATCAGGGCGAAGGTGAACGTCGTCCAGATCTGGAGCTGCGAATCCATCAACGCGAGTCCCGAGTAGATGGACTCGTAGATCAACTCCACTCCCATGGGTTCCTCGCAGGGTCGGGGGGGATGGCCTTCCGGGTGCTGCGCTGCTCTGGCCGCCGCCTCACCGCGCCAGGTATGCGTCCACGCCGGCCGTCAGCGACTCCAGGGCCACACTCCACTCCTCGAGGAGTCCGTAGAAGCCCTGGCCCAGGTCGGCGGTCCCGACCAGGCGCCCTCTCAACCGGTCGATCTCGGTCCGGTCGCGGGTGAGGAAGCGCCCGGAGGCTTGATCCCATACCACCGGGAGCCCTCCCCGGGCCACTTCGGTGACCCATTCGTCGTAGAGCCGGCCGTTGTACTCGAGGCGCGCGTTCCGGTTCTCGTAGAAGTCGGCCAGGTCGGACACGAGTCCGGGATCGTTCAGGTCGTTGAGCTGCCCCGAGGCCACCATCGTCGTCCACGAGGCGCTCCTCGGGAACATCGTCCGGTTCTCGGAGAAGAGCGCCCGGAAGTCGGCGGCCAGGGAGTCGGTCGGGGCGGTGTCCGGGTCGTCGAGCCACCGGTCGATGCGTCGGTGGCGCAGATGGCGGTCGCGCTGGGCCGCCATGACCACCTCCAGATCCCGGCCGTCCAGGGCGAGTTCGGCCCGGAGCGTCCGCAGTGCCTCGACGGCCTCCCGGTGTCGTGCCCGCTCGTCCGAAAAGCCCTCGAGGACGATGGCGAGGTACACCGACACCACCAGAACCAGGGCCTCCAGCGCCAGCTTGCCCCAGGCGATCCGGGATCGACCGTCCGCCAACTCGCTACCGCCCTTCCATCTTCCAGAACCCGATCCCGCCCGGCTGGTACTGGACCTCCGTGGTCGCCACCAACCGGCCCGCAGCCAGGTCGATCACGTCCACGGTGCCCCGGGTGGCCCCCACGGCCTCGTTCGACACGAAGGCGTAGCGGCCGTCCGGCGTCACGGTCACCCCGTGGGTCACGCCCTGCGTGGTCTCGACCCGACGCTCCTGCCCGGTGTCGAGATCGATGAGGGCCACGGCCTGGTTGCCCTTCAGCGTGACCACCAGGGTCCGCCCGTCCGGGGAGACGTCGGCGTTGTACGGTCCGCGTCCCGTGTCGAAGCGCCGGAGCACCTCGAGCGACTCGGCGTCGATCTCCAGCACCTGAGCCCGGCCGTTGCACGGCACGTACAGGCGGGTGTCGTCGGTAGACAGGGCCACCCAGGTGGGCTTGCACATGTCGTCCATGGACATCCCGCCCATGCCGCCCATGTCGTGCCCGGCGTGTCCGCCGGCCATCTCCATGGGCCCCTCGTGCCCGGGCTGGAGGCTCATGCGCCGGGCCACCGCCAGCCCCGACGTCGAGATCTCCACGAGCTGGTCGCTCATCATGCAGGCGGAATAGTGACGCTGCCCGTCGCGCGTCATGCGCCCGCCGTGGGGCATGACGCACGTCTCGATCTTCTGCATCTCCAGCATCATCGGCGTGAACACCGCCGACACGGAGCTGGGCACGGGGTCGCCGTGGAGGTTGAAGTTGACCACGAACAGCGAGGCTCCGTCCGGCGTCAGTGCCATGGTGGCCGGGAAGAGCCCCACGTGCACCGAGTCCACGAAGCGATCGGTGCCGGTTTCCATCTTCCAGATCTGTCCGTACGGCTGCCCGTGGGCGAACGACACGTACCAGTGGTCGCCGTCGGGCGACACGCTGAGCCCGTGGGCGCCGTCGAGATCCAGCGGGTGCCACCCGACGTCGATGGTCTTCTCCTCGACCGCCTCCGTGCCGTCGAAGCGGACGCGGGACACGATGTCCGACGACTCGTTCGCCACGTACACCCAGTACGTGGCCGGGGCGGCGCTGCCCCCGTCCTGGGCCGAAGCCGCCAGGGCCCCGACACCCAGCGCCGCCACGACGGCGGCCCAGATCCGGCGGATGCGCATCAGAAGGTCACGGGCCGGGGCCGCGCGTGCTTGATGACCCACAGGCCGCTGTGCATGTCGCTCACGAACACGTTGCCCTTGTAGACCTGGGGGCCCCACGCCTGGGGCGAGTTGGGCACCAGCGCCTGGTCGGCCGCCGCGTTGGTCCGGAAGAAGCCGATCTCCCGGCCCTGGCGGTACAGATCGCCCCGGAGCGTGCCGCTGACGTCCACGATGCGGAGCCCGCCCTGGTAATAGGCGATGTACAGGACCTCGTCTTCTACCCACACGTTGTGGGCGCCGGCCTCGGGCAGGTCGTACTTGGCCACCTGCACCGGGTTGTCGATGTCGCTGACGTCGATCACGTGGATGAAGCCACGCATGCCGTCGGCGGTGCCGATCTCGTCACCCACGAAGACGTAGTCGCGGTCGCGCCACGCTACGTGGGTGTTGCCCTCGGGATACGCGATGGACGACACGAACTCGGGCGCCGTGGGCGTGCCGCCGTGCGTGCCGGCCCCCACGTCCAGGATGACCAGGCCGTCGTCCCAGTAGGACAGGTAGGCGTAGCCGTCCTCGGCCCAGACGTCGTGCAGCGACTTGTCGGTCTCGCCGGGCCGCAGCTCCCAGCGGCCCACGTTCCGCGGCGCCGCGGGGTCGCTCATGTCGATGATGTTCATGGCGCCTGTGCCGTTGTTGATCGCGTACACGACGTCGCCGTCGATCCAGACGTTGTGGATGCCCCCCGTCAGGCTGTCGGTGAGCTCGGCCAGGATGGTGGGGTGGGCCGGATCGGCCAGGTCTAGGACCACGATGCCGTTGCGCCGCGTGCTGGCGCCCTCGCGGGTGATGATGGCCCACGTGCCGGCTGCGTTCACCTTCACGTCGTTGACCACCCGGGCGTCCACCACCACCGAGTCGGTCAGCACGATGTTCGTGGGGTCCGTCACGTCCCAGGCGAACATCCGCTCGCCCCCGCCGGCCGAGTGGGTGCCGGTGTAGGCGTAGTCGCGCCCGTCGGCGCCCTCGAACACCCACAGGTCCGATGTGGCCACGTGGGCCACCGCGCCGTGGTCCTGGAGCTCGACCGGCAGGGGCGCCTCCCGCTCCTCCACCTCGACGAGCGCGGCCGACGAGACGCTGCCCACCGTGGCGATGACCCGGTACGCCCCGGGCTCCTCGGCCACGAAGGTGCCGTCGTCGAAGACGAAGCCGCCGTTGCCGTCCAGGCCGGACACGGACAGGTCCACCGCCACGTCGTCCACCACCCTCCCGTCGGCGTCGGTGGGCCGGACGTCGAAGGCCACCACGTCGCCCGTGCGGGCGCGGTCCGAAGCCGGTGAGATGGTCAGCGTCCGGACCGGGTTGGCTACGACGTCCACCGTGAAGGTCTCGGTCACGTCGCCTTCCGTGGCCGCCGTCACCCGGGCCTGCCCCGGGCGCAGACCGGTGAAGACGCCGCCTGCGGACACCATGGCCACGGACGGGTCGTCGGTCCGCCAGGTGACGGCCGCCGTGGGGTGCTCCGTGCCCCGGTCGGTCAGCACCGTTCCGGCCAGGCGGAGCGACGTGCCGGCGTAGGCGGTGTGCTCCGGGGGAGCCACCTCGATGCTGGCCGCGGGCCATTCCGCCACCCGCACGGGCAGCCGACCCACCACCTGGGCGCCGTCGATGCCGAACGCGCTGCCCTCTCCCTCGGGCACGGCGACCAGGGCCACGAGCGTTCCCTCACCGGGCTCCCGGCCCGTGAAGCTCATGCCCGGCGACACCACGGCGAACCCGGGCGACACGCCGGCCTGGGCGAACACGACGCCCAGGACGCCCTCGACGAGGTTGCCC
Organism: Longimicrobiales bacterium; assembly: GCA_040216925.1. Taxonomy (GTDB): domain Bacteria; phylum Gemmatimonadota; class Gemmatimonadetes; order Longimicrobiales; family Gaopeijiaceae; genus JAJCZZ01. The sequence goes on along the minus strand of JAVJOF010000004.1, from coordinate 235,340 downwards.
GCGGCGTCCAGGAAGCGTGGCTGGAGCGGAGCGGCCTCGTCACGGGGAATGACCAGCTCCTGCGTGCCGAAGTCCACGGACGCGACCCGGGCGCCGGCGGCGCGCTGCTCGGGCGTGGCGGTGGGGAGCTGGGCTTCGGCGGCGGCCGGAGCCAGGAGGAGAACGGCGGCGGAGACGGCCAGTGTCCCGAGTCGGGACACGAGTAGGGATCGGATCATGACGGCATGTCGGTGGGGTGATGGGGAGACCGAAAACGTACCCGTCGGACGTGCCGACGGCGAGGTCCGCCGAGACGAACCCCGCCGTCGTGTGCAGGCCCTGCCCGGACTCGCCGGCCGGGCTACCGACCGGCGCCTCCGGTGAGGCCGGGCGGGCTACGGCATGACCAGGCTGTTGAACAGGAACTTGAACGTGCCGTGGGTCTGGCCGCGGTGCTGCGTCCGGAAGCCGATGAGCACCACGTCGCCGTCGCCGTGATCCACCTGCAGCAGCGCGGCGCGGCTTGCGATCAGGTCCTCGCCGTCGAGCTGGCCACTCTGGAGGATGTCACGGTCCACGTAGGTGACCACCTTGTCGGCCATCTGGCTCGTACCGAAGCCCTGGACCTCGTAGACCTGGTTGTCTCCGAAGAACACCACCTGGGTCCGGTCCGGCATGCCCCAGGCCAGGGGGTGGCTCGTGTCCACGTTCACCCGGAGCGTGGAGCCGTGGGCCCAGAACTCGGTGTTCGGCACGCCGTCCACGATGTCCACCACCGGGAAGTCGTCGAACGCCGCGATGGGCAGCTCGCCGGCTCCGCCGAACGTGACCAGGCGGCCGCCGCCGGCAACGAAGGCCTCCAGGGCGTCCACACCCTCCTCGCCGAAGCCCTCGCGGTACCCCGGCGGGATCTGGTCCTCGTCCACGTTGTCGCCGCGCATGGCCGGGAGGTTGTCCTCGGGCAGGATGATCACGTCGAACCGGCTACCGAGATTTCCGGCCGCCACGTCCTCCGCCTTGATGGTCGTGTACGGGAAGCCGAAGCGCTCCAGCACCAGCCGGGTCCACCCCTCGTCCATGTTGCCGCCGTACGCCTGGAACATGGCCACCCGCTGCCGCTCGGCCACGGGGGCGAAGTCGTCGCCGGCGCTCACGTTCATGGCGTGGAAGGTCACGCCCGTCTCCCGGGCCACCCGGCTGGCCACCGCGTCGGATACGTCGGACACCCACCAGCTTCCCGCCGCGTGGGGCCCGTGGTCGCGGACGAAGCGGCGCACGGTCACGCCCTCGTCCCACAGCATGTTCACGGCCCGGAACGCGTCGTTGGCCGTGCCTTCCAGGTGGAAGCCGTTGCTGCCCCGGGCCACCCGGCCCTCGGGCATCATCCAGTTGGACACCACCCGTAGCGGCGCGTCGGGCGCGGTCCGCACCGGATCGACGTGGACGCCCATGAACTCGGCCATGACATCGCCGGACATGTCGTACGGCCGGATCGGGCTGCCGTCCGGGTTGCGGGTGTAGGAGTTCTGCGGGTAGAAGGTCCGGCCCAGGAGCCAGCGGATGACGCCGCGCTTGGGCTGGGCCATGGTCACGACGTACGTGCCCGGCCCGTAGACCCGGCCCTCGTGCACGAACTCGTCGGACGCCTCCTGCACCTCGATGCCCTGCCACAGGAGGCGCTGGATCATCTTCTCCATGGTCAGCGGGTCGTGCTGGTCCGCCGGGATCACGAACGCCACCGGCTCGCCCTCGGCGCCCCGCTCGCTCTGGCGCGAGGCCTTGAGCCAGGCGTTGCGCAGGATCGTCTCGCGGTTCTTCGACGCGATCTCCAGGAGTTCGAACGTGGCGATCTTCTGGTTGACGACGATGTCGCGGACCGTCCACCACCCGCCTTCCCACGGGTTCGGGAAGGTGGTCTGGGCCTCGTACTCCGGAAGCTGCCGGGAGCCCTGGAGCTGCTCGGGCGCCACGTAGAGCGGCGTGGCCAGGCGGGCACTGGCCGATTCGGTCAGCATCCCCGCGATGTTGTGGAACGGGGTGATCCAGTGGAAGCCGAAGTGGCCCCATCCGGAGTAGATGGCGTTGCCGATCACGCCCTCACGACCGGCCTCCTCCAGGCCGTAGGCCATCTGGGCGCCGTACCACGTCATCTCGCGCCACACCAGCGGATCGCCTCCGGGACGGATGGGCTCGGCGTACGGCGGCACGTACATTCGCGCCCCGAACGGCCCCATCTGGTGGTGGTCCACGTAGGCCTGCGGGATCCACTCGCGGAACATGATCTCGCCGCCGTACTGCGACTCGACCGTGTTCTGCATGAACGCGTCGCGGTTGTTGTCGTGGCCGATGTAGTGGTGGTAGAGCTCCGGCGGGCTGACGGCCTCGTACTCGGTATCCCTCCAGCGGTTGTACCACGAGTTGACGATGTCCACGCCGTCGGGGTTCAGGCTCGGGAACTGGATGGCCACGACCTCGTCCAGCACGCGCATCCATTCGTCGTCGGTGCGGGTGGCCATCTCGTAGATGATCTCGGCCGACGCCTGGCTGGCCGCCACCTCCGTGGAGTGGAGGGCGTAGGACTGGACCATGACCGCCTTGCTCTGGGCGATGGCGCGGTCGATCTCCCCCTGCGACGCACCCCGGGGATCCTGCAGCAGGGCGTTCATCTCCTTGATGGACGCCAGGTTCCGGTGGTTCTCCGGAGACGTCACGAAGATGACCAGGAACGGCCGGCCGAGCGTCGATTCGCCCATGACGCGGACGTCCACCCGATCGCTGCGCTGGCCGATCATCTGGTAGTACTCCACCAGTTGCTCCCACCCGACCAGCATGCGGTCGGCGCCCATCTGATGGCCGAAGAACTCCTCGGGCGACGGGATCTGCTGGGCGTGGAGCGACGGGGCCGGCGAGGCCGCGACGAGAAGGATGGCCAGGACGGCCGGAAGGACTCGGCGGAACGCGCGCATGAACGACTCCTGACGTACGGTCGGGACGGGTACGGCCACGGCGGCCGGGGCAGGCCGCCGGGGGACACAGGCTAGGTCCGGACCCGACGGGGCGGCAAGCGGCCGCGGCGCGGGCGGTGGCCTTGCAGCCCGCGCCGGACGGCGGCAATACTGCGATCCCCTCAGGGTGTCCCGGCTGCTGAAGAAAGGTCATGGCGAGCCTTCCCGACACCCGCGTTCTGGTCAAGCTCCGCACCACCACCCGCCTCGGCGCCGCCGCGAGCCGGGCCAATCTCCGTCCGCTCTTCGAAGACGACCGGACGGACGCATCCGCATTCGGGGCCACCGGCGGGGCGCGTTGGCACGTGGCCGACCTCCCCGAGCCCGCCGCCACCCCGTGGGACCTGGCGCACGCCCGCGTGGCCGATCAGCTGGGCATCGCGCCCTCGGACATCGTCTTCGCGGAGCCCGACCTGGTGCACGGGGTCTACGTCGATCGGGATCCCACCGCCCCGCCTCCCGACGGGCCCTTCGCCGCCGCCCCCGACTGTTCGGCCCAGGAGCAGAACGACGACGGGGGCCAGGCCCGGGGACCCCACGGCCAGGGGTGGCACCTCGACGACGAGTTCAGCCAGCTCGCTTCGGCCCGCGACGCCGTCCGGTTCACCGAGCGGCGGACGCTCATCGCCCATCTCGACACGGGCTACTCGTCCCGGCAGGAGGTGCGGCCGGCCCACATGCGCACCGAGTGGGAGATGAACTTCGTCGAGGGCGATGCCGACTCCCGGAGCGCGGAGGACCCGGACAACAAACGCTTCCTCCTCGACAACTCGGGCCATGGAACCGGGACCCTCAGCGTCCTGGCGGGCGGGCCCGTGCCGGCGTGGAACGGCAAGGTCCTGGGCGGTGCGCCCGACGCCGACGTGCTGTCGCTCCGCGTGGCGGACAGCGTCGTCCTTCTTCGCACGAGCGCCTTCGCCAGCGCGCTCCGGTACGCCATCCTGCGTGGCTGCGACGTGGTGACCATGAGCATGGGCGGGCTGCCCTCCGACCTGTGGCGCGAGACCGTGGACTGGGCGTACGAGGCCGGGGTGTGCGTCGCGTCGGCGGCGGGCAACAACTTCAAGGGACTCCCCACCAAGAAGATCGTCTATCCGGCGCGGTACGGCCGTGTGATCGCGGTGTGTGGGGTGATGGCCGACGGGCGTCCCTACGACGACCTGGACCTGAAGGGCATCAAGCCCGTCATGCAGGGCAACTACGGCCCCGACAGCAAGATGGGCGCGGCCATGGCGGCGTACACGCCGAACATCCCGTGGGCCGTGTACGGGTGCGAGAAGACCGTGCGCCTCAACGGCGGCGGCACGTCGTCGGCCACCCCCCAGGTGGCGGCCGCGGCGGCCCTCTGGTACGAGAAGAACAAGCACGTCCTGCCCCGCGACTGGCGCCGGGTCGAGGCGGTGCGCCACGCGCTGTTCTCGACGGCCGACAAGGGCAACGGCGAGAAGCTGGGGCAGGGGATCCTGAAGGCGCACGACGCCCTCGGTGTTCCCTACATGGAGGGCCTCCCCAAGACCAAGTCCGACAACGACTCCTGGGCGCTCCTGCGCGTCCTGACCGGGCTGGGCATCGACGCCGCATCGGCCCGGGAGCGGATGTTCAATCTCGAGCTGGCGCAGCAGTGGGTGGTCAACCGGGAGCTCCAGGACCTCGTGCCGGACCCGGAGGCGGCGGGGCCCGGGTTCGGGGATCGGCGTGAGGTCCTCGGCAAGGTCATGGAGGTCGTCATCGAAGACCCGCGCACGTCGGGGTCGCTCCGCGCCCACCTCGAGGACCGCTACCGGGTGCTCCTGGGAAGGGGGCGGCCGAAGCGGTCCGAGGGCGGGGCGGCCGCGGAGGGGAGCGCCGCGTGCGAGAAGCTGCCCACGCTGCGGGCGCCTTCCACGCGCCGGCTCCGCGTGTACTCCGGCGACCCGAGCCTGTCGGGGCAGTTGTCCTCGGTGTCGGCCAACGAGGTCACCATCGAGATCCCCTGGGAAGAGGAGATGAAGCCCGGGCCCGTCGGCGAGTACGTGGCGGTGGACGACGTCGACGCGGCCACCGGAGACCGGTACGACCCGGTGGACCTGAACCACCCCCACCTCCTGGCGCGGGACGGCTGGTCGCCCTCGGCGGGCAACGCCCAGTTCCACCAGCAGATGGTGTACGCCGTGGCCATGAAGACCATCGGCCACTTCGAGCGGGCGCTGGGCCGCCCGGTGCTCTGGCGGCCGGGCGTGGATTCGATCGGGCGGTTCGACGAGCGTCAGTTCGTGCAGCGCCTGACGGTCCGCCCCCACGGCCTGGAGGGGGCCAACGCGTTCTACAGCCCCGGCGACGTGTCGCTCCAGTTCGGCTACTTCGACGCCGACACGGACTCGCCCGACCTCCAGGTGCCGGGCAGCCGCGTGTACACGTGTCTGTCCCACGACATCGTGGCGCACGAGACCACCCACGCGGTGCTGGACGGCATGCACCGGCTCTTCACCGAGCCGACCAACCCCGACGTGCTGGCCTTCCACGAAGCCTTCGCCGACATCGTGGCCCTGATGCAGCATTTCACGATCCGCGAGGTCCTGGAGGCGGAGATCGGACGGACCCGGGGCGATCTGGAATCCGAGTCGCGGCTGGGGAGCCTGGCCGTGCAGTTCGGCCACTCCCTGGGCAAGCGGAACGCGCTGCGGAACGCCATCGGCCGGTTCGAGCACGGGGCGTGGCGGCGGAACGAGCCGGACCCGGCCGCCCTCGAGCGGACGCTGGCTCCTCACGCCCGCGGGGCGATTCTCGTGTCGGCCGTGTTCGACGCGTTCCTGGCCATCTACCGGAACCGGACGGCGGACCTCCTGCGGATCTACACGGACGGGTCGGGGAAGCTGCCGGAGGGGGCCATCCATCCCGATCTCGTCGGCCGTCTCGCGAGCGAAGCCGCCAAGTCGGCAGGGCACGTCCTGACCATGTGCATCCGGGCCCTGGACTACCTGCCGCCGGTGGACGTGACCTTCTTCGAGTTCCTCCGCGCGCTGATCACGGCGGACTACGACCTGGTCCAGGACGATCCGTACCACTACCGGGTGGCCTTCGTCGAGGCGTTCCGCCGCCGTGGCATCCACCACCTGGACGGATCGCGAAAGGACTGGGAGGGGCCTCGTACGCTCTCCGTCGAGACGCTCCGCTGGCAGGGTCTCGACCAGTCCACGGTGTCGGACACGCTGACGGAGGAGATGAGGGAGCGCTACGAGGCGATCGCAAAGGGACTGAGGGCCTACGCGGATCGCTGCACGTGGTTCGAGTCCCGGGAGATGCTCTTCCACGAGACCCGTAAGGAGCGGAAGGAGCTGGAGGAGACGCTCCGGCAGGCCTTCGACGACCTGCCCGGCTTCGCGAAGGAACTCGGGATCGACCCGACCCGGACCTTCAAGGTGCATTCCCTGCGGACGGCCCTCCGGTCGAGTCCCGCGGGTCGGGTCAGTCCCCAGGTCATCATCGGCCTGACCCAGGAGGTGGCCGTCGCGGCCACCGACGACACGCCCAGGCACGACTTCCGCGGCGGCTCGACGCTGGTGGTGGACCTGTCGATTCCCACGGTGCGGTACCGGATCCTGAAGCGGATCGGCAGCGAAGACCGTCGGAAGCGGACCGGCGACTTCCTCCGCAGGATCGCCTCGGATCCGCTGCAGGCGGCGCTCCACGGGATGGACGGTGGGGAGCGCTTCGCGGCGTTGCACGGGTTGGCCGACGGAGGCTGACCCCCCGGCGCGGAGGCTCCCGAAACGCCCGCGGGGCCGCCCCGCCGAAGCGGGACGACCCCGGGGCTGCACCCGGCGGCTGGGCCGGGTGGGGGGGGGCGTCAGTTGGACGCGGAGCCGGTGACGGAATAGACGGTCGGGTTGCGCTGCCCCGCTCCGTTGGGCGGAAGCACGTCGTTCGCGGCGTCCATGGTCAGGACGCCTTCCGAGATGCCCGTCACGCGCATGTTCGCGTCCAGCGACAGTTTCCCGTTGAAGGTGATCGTCACTCCGGGAAAGCCGGCTACCGTGCCGGTGCCCGTCAGTTCGAAGCTGCCGTCGGCTGCCACGGTGCCCGTCAGCGTCACCCACGGTCCGTTGCCGGTCACGGTCAACACCCCGTCTGCGCCGGGTTGCACGCTCAGGCTGCTCACGGCGCCCAGGCCGATGAACGGGGCGTGCCCGTTGGGATCGGACGTGACGCTGATGCCGGGTTCGATGGCGACGGCACACGGGCTCCCGTCCGTCCCGGGCTGGAGCGACCGCGGCGTGATTCTGCCCACCGCGCCGACGGCCAGCGTGTTGTCGGAGGCCGCGCCCCCGCTCCCGGCCGGAGCGCCGTCGCCGGCGTTGCCGCCGTTGCCGTACCTGAAGTAGTTGACGGTCCCGGGCTGCCCGGCCCGGGTCGTGCCGCGCAGGCCGCCCTGCCCCGGCGTGCCGATGGCCGGGCTCCCGGCACCGCCGTTGCCGCCGGCCTTGATCGAGCCCACCTGGCAGTCGGACCAGCCCATGCCGCCGAGTCCCGACTCGTCCAGCGTGAGGCCGTCGGCGAAGGAGATGCCGCCGCCGTCGCCTGCGTTTCCGGCGAAGACGTTGCCACGGTTGTCGAACAGCGTGACCGGGCCGCCCTCGCCCCCGGTCAGGCGGGTCGTTCCGCCGGCGGCTCCGTTCGGGTTGTCGGCATCGCCGTCGCCACCGTCCCCTCCGGCCCCCTGTCCGGAGCCTCCACTTCCCGCGTCCGTGGAGATCAGGGTGATGAACCCCGCGCCGGTCACGTTCCCCATGAACAGGTCGCCGACCAGGTTCGTCGTCCGGTCCGGGAATCCCACGCTCCCCCCCGTGCCGCCGGTGGCTTCGGCGTCGAAGCCGGGTCGCGCGGGGTTGCCGCCCGCGGCGTCCGCTCCGTCCTCAGCCAACGCCGAGCCCAGCCCCCCGGACCCGCCCGTGGCCACGTCGCTGAACGCCTGATCCTGCCACGTGAGCTGCACGGCGCCCTGGGCCTCGACCACGATGGAACCACCGGCCTGGACGAACGCCAGGCCCGCCCGCCCGCCGATGCCGCCCACGGCGCGCGGGGTCTGTCCGGTGGCCGAGGCGTCACCGGCCTTCCCGCCGCCGCCCGGGATCAGGAACGTGGGATCGTCGCCCTGCTGCCGGACGAATCGGACGTCGCCGGTTGCCGTCAGGTAGATGTCGGAGCCGCGACCCCCGTCGCCCGAGACGATGGGTTCGGCGCCGCTCCCGGATCTGCTTCCTCCCCAGGCGCCCCGCTGTCCGTCGATCAGCGCTTCGCGGAGCGTCATGTCGCCGGAACAGGTCACGCGGTGGTCGGCGCCGGGCTTCCCGGTGGCGCCGCGGGTGGCCGTACCGTCGCCGAGGGTCCCGGTGGCGCCGAGGTACTGGCTCCGGATCCGGACCCCGGTGAGGTCGCACCGCTCGACAGCCCGGCCCGCGGCCGACCGGGCCCGGGGCGTCAGCGCCGAGGCGGTGCCGGTGTTGTCGATGGTCACGGATCCCGCCGTGGTCAGCGTCGCGCCCGTCAGCGTGATGGCTCCGACGGCGTTGAGCACCAGGTCCGCCGTCGCCGTGCTGTCGGTACATGCGTTGTTCAGGGTGCCGCTGACCGTCAGGTCGCCGCCGGCCGCCAGCGTCGCCGCGACGCAGTCGCCGGTGAGCGTCCCGGCCACCTCGAGCGTCGTGGCCGACGACAACGTCGCGTCGGCGGCCAGCGTCACGGTCACGCCCGCGGGAATGCTGATCCGCTCGGCGCTCACGTTCCCGTCGATGGTCGTGTCCACGTTGGGCTCGAACGGCGCCGCCGTGACCGTCAGGGTGGCCGTGCCCGTGGCGCTCCCGGACGCGGCGGTGATCACGCTCTGGCCTTCCGCCACGCCGGTGGCCAGCCCGGCCGCATCGATGGTGGCCACGGTGGTGGTGGCGGACGACCACGTGGCTTCCACGTCTCCGGCCACGTCGAAGCCGTTGGCGTCCTTCCCGGTGGCGGTCATCTGCACCGTGCCGCCCACCGTGGTCACCGGATTGGCCGGCGCCACCGCCAGGGTGGCCGCCTGCTGGGCCACCGTCACGGTCGCCGATCCCGAGAGGCTTCCCGACGTGGCCGTGATGGCCGCCGTCCCGTTGGCCCGGGCCGTGACCGTCCCGTCGGCGGCCACGGTGGCCACCGATTCGTCGCCCGACGCCCAGGTCACGTCGCCGGCCAGGGCGTTGCCGAACTCGTCCTGCACCTGGCCGGTGAGCTGCGTGGTGGCCTCGAGAGCGGTCAGGGTGGTGGCACCCGAGATGCCCACCCGGGCCGGCGGGCCCGGCTCGGCCGTAGCGGTGAACGTGACCGACAGCCCGCTCCCCGCCGCCGTCACGGTCTGCGCGCCTGCGCTGCCGCCCAGGGTCCACGTGGTGGTGGCCTGGCCGTTGGTGCCGGTCTGGGCGCTGGCCGCCGACACGCTGCCGCCTCCGGACGCCACGCTCCACGACACGGTGAAGCCCGCCACCGGCTGCCCGGCGTCGTCCCGGACCTCCACGGTGAGCGACTGGGTCAGCGCGGCGCCGACCGTGCCGGTCTGGGCATCGCCGGACACCGCGGTCATGGCACTGGGAACGGGGGCCGATTGATCGGCGTCTCCGCCGCACGCATAGGGGGCGACGGCGAGGATGGACAGCCACACGAAGGCCGGCCAGCGGTAGCGAACGGAGGTCAGCACGGGAGTCTCCCTGACGGCGCCCCCCGGAGGAGGCCTGGGTGGGCCGGCGTCTCCGGCCCTACCCGTCTACGCGCAGGATCCCGCCGCCGGCGATCACCGCACCGTCCACCGGCCTTCCGTCGAGCTGCCCGGCCCTTCCGCTAGCGGCGGCCGGCTTCCGCGTCCAGGAGGCGCCGGAGCGTGTCGGCCAGCGCCACGATGTGGGGCTCGGCGCCGCCGGCCGCGAAGGCGGCCTCCGCCGCGGCCAGCACCGAGTCGGCCCCTGCCGCGTCGCCCAGGAGCCGCCGCACCTCGGCGATGCGCACCCGGGTGCGGTGGACGAACGGGTGGTCCGGGTCGTGGGCCGCCACCAGGGCGGCGTGGGCGTTCCGGTACAGATCCGCGGCGTCCGCGTAGCGGCCTCGGGCCTTGAGGCGGTCGGCCAGGCGGGTCCGGGCGATGGCCGTGGCCGGGTGGTCGGCGCCGTTGCGGGTTTCGAGGACGGCCAGTGCGCCCCGGTGCAGGGTCTCGGCGCGATCGGGCTCGGTGGCCTCCACCGCGTCGGCCAGGGTCTCGTAGGCCTCGGCGAACACCGGGTGGTCGGGAGGCAGCGCCGGCCGGTACAGCGCCAGGCCCTCGTCCACCGCCTGGGCCGCCTCTTCGAAGCGCTCCTGGCCGTTCAGCGCCTGGGCCAGCCGGACCAGCAGGACCCCGTTCTGGGGGTGGTCCGGACCGAGCTGGGCGCGCTGGGCGGCCAGGGCGCGACGGACCGTCGATTCCGCTTCCGTCCATTCGGCCTCGTTGGCCAGCACGCTGCTCAAGGACGACAGCACCCGGATCGTGACCGGGTGGTCGGGCCCCTGGATCCGCTCCTGACGCTCCAGGAGGTCGCGGTACACGCCCACCGCCCCGGCGTTGTCGCCCATGGCCACCTGGAACGCCGCCAGGTTGGACTGGATGACCACCGACCGCTGGTGGTCGGGGCCCACGGCGGCCCGCATGGCGTCCAGGGCCTCCGTGGCCGCGGCCACCGCCTCTTCGAACCGGCCCTGACGGTACCGGATGACCGACAGGTTGCTGGCGGTGACCGCCACGGCCCGGTGACCCGGCCCGAACACCGCCCGGCGGTGCTCCAGTGCGCGCGTGTAGAGCGACTCGGCTTCGTCGTAGTCGCCGGCGGCCTCGCGGACCACGCCCAGATCGTTCAAGGCGCGGGACAGCACCCGGGCATCGGCGCTCCCGGATTCCTGCAGGCCGACGGCCTCGCGCAGGAGCGACTCGGCGGCCGCTGCATCGCCGGCCTGGTAGCGGACCCACCCCAGAAGCGTCAGGGCCGCCGCCACGTCCGGGTGGTCCTCGTCCAGCTCCCCTCGGCGGAGGGCCAGCGCCGCAGCGGCCAGCGTGTCGGCCGGCGCCGGCAGGCCCAGGCGGTCGTACCCTTCGGCCAGCACCATCATCATCTCGGCGCGGAGCACCGGGCGGTCGGGCCAGAGGTCGTCGAGGGCCTCGGCCTGCCGGTCGAGGAGCGCCCGTGCCGTCACGGAGTCGCCGGTGGCCTGATCCGGACCGGTGGCCCCGAACATCTCCAGGAGGAATCCCCGCACCTCCAGCGCCCGGTCCCGCTCCGCCGCGACCCGTCGCGACTGGTCCACGCTGAAGATCGTGGCGCCGGCCAGGGCCACGAACACGGCGGCCGCAGCCCCCAGGGAGAGCGCGTTGCGCCGCACGAACTTGCCCATCCGGTACCCGACGGTGTCGGGGCGGGCGTGGACCGGGAGCCCCTCGAGGTGGCGCCGGACGTCGTCCGAGAGGGCCGCGGCCGAGGGGTAGCGGCGCTCCGGCTCGGTGCGGATGGCCGCCAGCACGATCGTGTCCAGATCGCCCGACAGGCGGCGACGCAGGCGGGCCGGGTCCGAACCCCGGGCCCGTGCTCGCTCGGCCGCCGCATCGCCTCCGAAGACGGCCGCGCTCGGTGCTTCGGCCGCGTCTTCCAGCCGAGCCCGCTCCGTGGCGTCCCACGCGTCGGACTTGGGCGGGTGGGGCCGACGGCCGGTCAGGAGCTCGTAGAGCAGGACGCCCAGGCTGAACACGTCGGTGGCGGTGGACACCGCCGCCCCGCTCAACTGCTCCGGCGCCGCGTACTCCGGGGTCAGCATCCGCGCCGCCGTTCGTGTCGGCGCCGGGTCGTCCGCGTACGGCTCCACGAGCTTGGCCACGCCGAAGTCGAGGAGCGTCGGCACCCCGTCGGCGGTGACCAGGATGTTGGCCGGCTTGAGGTCGCGGTGGAGCACGAGGTTCTGGTGCGCGTACTGCACCGCCTCGCAGACGGTGCGGAACAGGGTCAGCCGAGCGTCCACACCGAGTGCACGCTCGTCGCAGTAGCGGTCGATGGGGATCCCGTCCACGAACTCCATGACCAGATACGGACGGCCGTCGTCGGTCACGCCTCCGTCCAGCATGGAGGCGATGTTCGGGTGGCTCAGCCCCGCCAGGATGGACCGCTCGACCTGGAAGCGCCGGATCCGGTCCTCCGTGCCCACGCCCGGCCGCATGACCTTGACGGCCACGGACCGCGAGAACCCGTCGCCTTCCTGCACGGCCAGGAACACGTCGCCCATGCCGCCCTGTCCGACCCGCCGGACCACCCGGTAGGCGCCGATCCGGCCGCCGGACGGGTCGGGGGCGTCCTCGGGCGTCATCCCCCCGACCCGAGCCACGGGCTCTTCCAGGAAGTCGGGGTCCCGGGTGTGCTGATCGAGCATCCCCAGAACCTGCTCCCGGAGGTCGGCGTCGCCGGCGCACTCCGCCTCGACGTAGGCGCCGCGGGTGTCCTCGGACCGATCCAGGGCCGCCAGGAAGACGGCTTCGACCCGGGCCCACCGCCGCGGGTCCACGCGTCAGCCTCCGGCCCGGGCCGGCCGGAGCAGGCTGGTGGTGCGGTCCACCAGGCCGGGGTCCAGGTAGCCCCGGAGCCACGTCTTCGCGGCGGTCCAGCGTCGCCGGACGGTGACCTCCGAGACGCCGGTCACCTCCGCGATCTCCCGGTGCTCCAGGCCTCCGAAGAACCGGTACTGGACCACCTCGGCACCCTGGGGATTGAACGTCTCGAGCTCGCTCAGGGCGTCGTCCAGCGCCACCAGCTCGGTGGCTTCGTCGGGGGACAGCACGTCGGGGCTCTCCACGCTGCCCGCCACGTCGTCCAGGGGTACGTGGGCCTGGCCGCCTCCCCGCTTCTCGCTCAGGCGGGCCCGAGCGTAGCTGATCAGGATCCGGCGCATGGCCAGCGACGCCACGGCGAAGAAGTGCGCCCGGCTCTGCCACTCCACCCGGTCCTGCTCCACCAGGGCCAGGTAGGCTTCGTGGACCAGCGCGGTGGCGTTGAGGGTGTGTCCCTCGCGCTCCCGGCGCAGGCGCGCCCGGCTGATGACCTTGAGCTCGTCGTAGACCAGCGGAAAGAGCCGGTCCATGGCCGACCGGTCGCCCCCCGACGCCTCGGCCAGGAGTCGGGTCACGGCCGCGGGCTCGCGCGGGGCCGTCCCGCTCATCCCACCACGGCCTCGGCCTCGATCTCGACCCGGTACCCGTCGCCCACCAGGGGGGCCTGGATCAGCGTGTTGGCCGGGCGGATGTCCCGGAAGCGCCGGCCGTGGGCCAGGGTCACCGGCTCCCATTCGGCGGCGTCGGCCACGAAGATGCGGGTGCGCACCACGTCTTCCAGGCGGCCGCCCAACGATTCGATGGCCCCCTGGATCTTGTCGAGGCAGAAGGTGGTCTGGGCGCCGGGGTGGCTGCCGCCCCCGAGCCGGTCGCCGTGGGTGGCGGTGGTGCCCGACACCAGGATCCGGTCGCCCACCCGGATGGCCCGGCTGAAGCCGGCCAGGGCCTCCCAGACCGTGCCGCTGTCCGCCCGCCGTCGGCCGGTGGCTTGTTCCCGGACGGGGTACGGGGCCGGGAAGGCGTCCACGTGGTGGCTCAGGTCGCCGGACGCGGTCAGGAACGGGGGCTTCCGGTACTCGTCGCCGCAGTCGCCGGGCACGGCGGGCAGGCCCTCGAACGCGGCCTCCAGTTCGGCGCGGGCGTCGTCGTCGAGCGCCACGTCGAACACGCGCAGGTTGTCGTCGATGTGCTCGGAGCGCCCCAGGCGCGCCCCCACCACGACCGCGCCCACCCCCGGCTGATCGAGCACCCACCGGGTGGCCACGTTGGCTATGGACACGCCCAGCCGACGGGCCACGCCGTCGACCGTCCGCAGGAGCCCCTGGAAGGCCTCCCAGCCGCCGGCGGCCTCCACGAAGCGCCGGTACTTCATCTCCGACCAGGTTTCCAGGTCGTCGATCGACGGTTCGGGGGCTCCCAGCCAGCGCCCGCCGAGCAGCCCGCCGGCCAGCGTCCCGAAGGCCAGGATCTTCACGCCGGTGGACGCGCAAAGCTGGGTCATCCCGTCGAGGGCCCGCCGGTCCAGGAGCGAGAAGCACACCTGGTTCGACACCACGGGGATGCCGGAGTGCAGCACCAGGGCCAGGTGCTCCGTGTCGAAGTTGGTCAGGCCCAGGTGGCCGACGAGCCCCTCGTCGCGGAGTTCGTCGAGCCAGAAGAGCTGGTCGAGCCACGACGGGTCCGAGTACCGCCAGGCGTGGAACTGCAGCAGGTCCAGGCGATCGGTGGCCAGGCGCTCCAGGGCCCGCGCCACCGCGGTCCGGACGTCGTCGCGGGTGCAGGGTCCCGGTTCGGGCACCCACTTGGTCAGGAACCGGCCACGCCGGCCCGCATCGTGGTTCGTCCGGAAACGCCCGGCGATGACCTCGGCGGAGCCGTAGTGGTCGGCCATGTCGAACGTGGTCAGCCCCGCCTCGACGTAGGGGACCATGTGGGCCGCCGTCTCGTCGGGGTCCAACGGGCCGCCGTCGCGCTCCATGTCGGCGATCTGCCACAGGCCCGTGATCAGACGGGACACGCTCAGGCCGTCGGCCAGCTCACATCGTTCCACGGGCACCGGTCACTCCGGAGGGAGATGGGCGAAGACCGCGTCCACGTCGGTTCCGGACCGGCGCAGCGCGGCCCGTTCGCGCAGGTAGATGACGCTGGCCAGCGCCATGACCCCGAGCCACAGCGGGGTCGAATGGAAGTACCACGCGTCCAGGTCGGCGGTGACGTCCTTCCAGACGTGGACGGTCAGGAAGAGCGTCAGCAGAAGGGCCCCGCCGGCGGCCACCGGGACCTGCACCGACCGGGACCGCAGCACCGTCACGTCCGCGGCGAGCGCCGGATTGCGGCCGGGCAGCCGGAGCACGGTCAGGCACATCACCAGGAAGTTCAGGAGCATGGACGTGACCAGGATGTCCACGCCCAGGAAGAAGTCGCCGGCCAGATGGCTTCCCAGGATGCTGGCCGACGCCATGCACCCGGACAGGACGATGGCCAGCCACGGCGTGTGGTAGCGGGCGTGCACCCGGGCCACGCCCTTCGGGAAGACCCCGTCCTCGGCCCAGGCGAACATCAGACGGCTCACGGCCAGGAGCATCGCGGGCAGATCGTTGGCCAGGGCCACGGCGGCGCCGGCAACGATGAGCACGGTCCAGCCGGGCGACAGCACGTACCCGAGCAGGCCCGGCGCCGTCAGGTCCTGGGTGAGGGCCCGCTCGGCCACGAACTGCCAGGGCACCGTGTGGTAGACCGCCGCCGTGAACAGGAAGTAGAAGGTGCCGACGCTGACCACGGCCAGCCCGATGGCCAGGGGCAGGTTGCGGCTCGGGTTCTTGGCCTCGCCGCCGGCCTGGGCGATGGAGTCGAAGCCGATGAACGAGCTGAACAGGATGGCCGCGGCCGACAGGAACGCCCACACGGAGAAGGGGCGGGCGGGAGCGTCGGGGACGGTCACGCCCTCGGCCGCCATCAGGCCCGCGGCGAAGTCGGCATGGTCGAACATGAAGCCCGCCACGACCACCACGCCGCCCAGGGCGAACATCAGGAACATCGCCGGCACCAGGATCCGCTGGTACAGCTTGATGCCCAGCACGTTGATGAGCACGGATCCCCAGAGGAACGCCAGCGCCAGCGTCACCCGCACGGCCCCCACGTCCAGCCACGCGCCGAGGCCGTCCATGCCCACCGCCACCACCACGTCGCGGATGAAGGGGATCAGCACGTACGACACCACGCCGATGGCCACGGACAGCCCGAACCACTGGGAGAACGACGCCACGAAGCCCCAGTACGGACTCAGGCCGCGGCTGGCGTAGATGTAGCTCCCGCCGGCCCGGGGCATGGCGGACGCCAGGATCGCGTAGGCCAGGGCCGCCAGGATGGCCGGGGCCGCCGCGAACAGGTAGGTCGGCACGACCCAGGGCCCGATGCCCGGGACGTTCCGCTGGATCATGATGGGGATCACGTTGATGGCCGCGCCCATCATCGAGCAGATGCCCGTGGCGGCCAAGCCCACGAGGCCCAGCCGGCGGGTCAGGCCGGGGCCGGACGCGGCGGCGGACTCCGAAGACGGAACGGTGGGTCGGGACACGGGCGTCCGGGTCGGGTGGGTGAGGTCGGGCGGGGGGATCGGGGGGAAGGCCCAAGCTGCCCGTCTGCGGCGCGGCCCGGCAACCCCGGGTCGAGGCGCGCCCGACCGAGCCGAGCGCAGCCGGGTCCCCCGATATGCCTTTTTCCGTCGGTCCGTTACCTTCGGGCTCCCGAATCACCAGGAAAACCCGGAAGGAATGTGGACATGCGATTCCCGAGCAGGGCTGCGCTTCTCGGCGCCGCCGTCGTCTTCTCGGCATGCCAGGCCGGCGGTGGTGGCACCGCGGCGCTGGACACCGACGACCAGAAAGCCAGCTACGCCATCGGCCTGGACATGGGCCGCAACCTCCAGCCGGCCGAGAGCCGCCTGGACATGGACGCCCTGCTCCGGGGCCTCCGCGACGCCATGGCCGAGAACGAGCCGGCCCTGCCCCAGGAGGAGCTGAACACCGCCCTCCAGGCCTTCAGTCAGGCCATCCAGGCGGAGCAGGCGGCCCAGCGCGACTCCATGGCCACGGCCAACGCGGAAGCGGGCGAGGCCTACCTGGCCGAGAACGCCACCAAGGAAGGCGTGACCGTGACCGAGAGCGGCCTCCAGTTCGAAGTGCTGGAGCCGGGCACCGGCGCCACGCCGACCGCCGAGGACAACGTGCGCCTCAACTACCGCGGTACGCTGATCGACGGCACCGAGTTCGATTCGTCGTACACGCGGGGCGAGCCCGCCACCTTCCCGGTGGGCGGCCTGATCCCGGGCTTCACCGAGGGGCTCATGATGATGCAGGTGGGGGGCTCCTACCGCATGGTCATCCCCAGCGACCTCGCGTACGGTCCGCAGGGCAGCCAGGGCGCCATCGGCCCCAACGCCACCATCATCTTCGAGGTGGAGCTGCTGGAAGTGGTGGAGTAGCCCACCCGGCAGCGCAGTGGATCGACGCCCCGTTCGGACTCCGGTCCGGGCGGGGCGTCGGTGCGTTCCGGGGGGACTGCTGCGTAGGGGCGTGGCTGCGTCCGGAGGCTTCCTGCGTCCGGTGCGTCCGGGGGGCACCGGGGGTGTGACCGTCGGAGGGGTAGGTGCCTCCGCGGGCCAGGCCGCCGGCGGGAAGGTGACAACCTGGCGGAGTATCACCGAGGCGGGAGGGCGTGGACGCCTTCGAATCCCCGGACCGGGAGGAGGTCGGCTCGTCGGCCGAAGACGTAGGTGCCGGGGCGGCGCGACGGGCCGAGGCGGCCCGGGCTCCGAGGAGCGCTCCGTCCCTGAGCGTCCCGGCCCGGTTGGGGCGGAGTCGGCGCAGGGAGGCCCATCGCGCTATTCCTGGGGCGGGGGGGAGGCTTGATCGTTCCCACCCACCCGACCGGTTGAGGGCGGGTCCACAGCAGGTGGACGAGGCTGCCCCGCGGGAGCCACTACCGCGGGGCCTCCCTGCCGCGAACGAGCGATCCGCCCAGCACACCGCCCCCGATCGCGCACTCGGCGCCGACCACGCCGCGAAAGAGCGATCTGGTCCGCATACCGCCCCTTATCGCGCGCTCGGCGCCGACCACGCCGCGAACGAGCGATCTGGTCCGCACACCGCCCCTTATCGCGCACTCGGCGCCGACCGCGCCGCGAACGAGCGATCTGGTCCGCATACCGCCCCCTATCGCGCGCTCGGCGCCGACCGCGCCGCGAACGAGCGATCTGGTCCGCATACCGCCCCCGATCGCGCCCTCGGCGCCGACCGCGCCGCGAAAGAGCGATCTGGTCCGCATACCGCCCCTTATCGCGCGCTCGGCGCCGACCGCGCCGCGAAAGAGCGATCCGGTCCGCATACCGCCCCCGATCCCGCACTCGCCGCCGACCGCCGCCGCGAACGAGCGATCCGGTCCGCATACCGCCCCCTATCGCGCACTCGGCGCCGACCGCGCCGCGAACGAGCACGAACGCCGCGAACGACGAGTCCGGAGGACGGGCTGCGACAGGCGGAACGTCACCGCGAACAGGGTTGCCGCGGACGGGCCTGGCCAGCGGGTCGGCGTGGAGCCGCGTGATCCCCTCGGACCCCCTACTTCAGCGTCTTCGACGCCCGCAGGAAACGGCGCGCCAACTGCTCGAGGCGCAGGTTGTCCTCGTCCCGGGCGCGCTGGAGGATCGCTTCGACGTGAGGGACCAGCCGGGGCTCGCCCCACCGGCAGCCGGTGGCGTCTTCCGCGCTGCGCCGGTCGCCTTCGTCGGCGCCCTGGATCAGCGCCCAGGCGGCGGCCTCGTCGAAGTAGGCCGAGTCGGGGTCGGGGAGCCGGTAGTCCGGAGGCGGATCGCCGCCGGCGTCCTCGTTCACGAACGCGCGGGACACGGCGCTACCTCGGCAGCCGGATCTCGGGGTTCTCGGGGTGCTGCCGGTAGAGCACGATGGTCCGTCCGATGGTCTGGGCCACGTGCACGCCGTCGAGGGCCGCCACGATCCGGTCGGCCGTCTCCCGCGGGTCTTCGGGCGCGTTCTCCAGGACCTTCACCTTGAGGAGCTCCCGATTGCTGAACGCCTCCTCGACGGTGCGGAGGGCGGCGTCGCCGACACCGGCCTGCCCCACCTGAACGAGGGGTTTGAGGTGATGGGCCAGGGACCGGAGATGCGCACGCTGCTTCGACGTAAGTTCCATGGCCTGAATATAGGCAAGGCAGCGGCCGCCGTGGATCGCCCGGCGGCGTCCCGACACCCCGATCCCGGCCCAGGATGGACGATCCCCGTTCACACTCACGTTTCGCGCCGACCGTCGTCGGCATCGTCGTGGCCGCCCTGGCCACCGCGCTCGCCGCCCGACTCACGGTGCCCGTGCCCGGCACCGACGTGCCCCAGTCGGCCCAGACCCTGGCCGTGGTGGTGGCGGGGGCCCTCCTGGGGTGGCGCGGCGGGATCGCGGCCATGCTGCTGTACCTCGCCGCGGGGGCCGTGGGTCTGCCCGTGTTCGCCGACGGCGCCGCCGGGTGGTCGCATCTGACGGGGCCCACGGCCGGCTATCTGCTCGGCTTCGTCGTGGCTGCGGGTGGGGTGGGGTGGGGGATGGGCCGGACGTGGGGCCGGAGCGTGGTGGCCGGGTCCCTGGTCATGCTCGTGGGCCACGGGGTGATTCTCGGCCTGGGGTGGGTGCGCCTCGCCGCGGACATGGGCGCGGCGGCGGCCTTCGCGGCGGGCGTGCGGCCCTTCGTGTGGGGCGGGGTCGTGAAGTCGGTCCTCGGGGCGGTGCTGGTGGCGGCCTGGAGGTGGGTCCAGGCGCGGCGCGGCAGCCCCGGCATGGCCGGGGTGGTGGTCGTCGGGGTGGCCGCGGGGGCGTGTGGCGGAGACGGGGTCCCGGCTTCCGGGCCCACGGTGCGCGACTCCGCCGGCGTGGCCCTGGTGGACAACCCGGCCGCCGGCTCGTGGGGCGAGGGCGGGTGGCGGGTCCAGGAGGCCCGGGTCCTTCGTGGCGAAGACGGCCGCCCCGAGACCGAGTTCGGCTACGTCGTGGACGTGGCCGCCGACGGCGACACCCTGTACGTCCTCGACCAGTACGCGCAGGAGGTCCGGGTCTTCGGGCCGGACGGCACCCTTCTCCGGACCCTGGGCGGACCCGGCGACGGGCCCGGGGAGCTGTCGCGCTTCGCGTCGTCGCTCCTTCTCCTGGGCGACACGGTGGCCGTGGTCGACTGGGGGCGGGGGCGCGCGCACCGGTTCGCCACGGACGGTCGCTTCCTGGACGACGCCCTCCTTCCCGGCGCGGGGGCCCGGAGCTGGTGGCGGGTGGCGGGCGACGGGCGGGTCTACGCCCGGTCGCTCACGCGGGTGACCCGTGACGACGGTCGGTGGGGCGGCGAGGACCGTCTGATGCGCATCGAGCGCGGCATGGCGGTCGCGGACACCGTGTTCACGTTCCGGTACGACGAGACCGACGTCGGCGCACGGGGCGCCCCCCGCCTCCCGCTGGTCGTGAACGCGCCGACCTGGGAGGTCCTTCCCGACGGACGGCTGGCCTGGACCACGCTGGACGATGCGCGGCTCCGCATCCACGGCCCGGACGGACGGCTGACCCGTCTGGTCCGGTCGGAACGATGGATCGCGGCGGCCCCCGGGCCGGCCGACACCGACGGCCTCCTGGACCGCATGCGGGAGAAGATGGTCATGCTCGGCGGCTCGGCGGACGCGGTGGACCAGCTCCCCGTGGACCTTCCCGAACGCCTGCCGGTGCTCACGTCGGTGCGCGCCGGTCCGGACGCGACGATCTGGGTGCAGCGGGGTGCCGGGGTGGCGGACGTCCATCCCATGGCGCTCAACACCCCCGATCCGCCGACGGGATGGGGCGGCGCGGCCTGGGACGTGCTCGACGCCGACGGACGCCTTCTCGGCACCGTGACGCTCGATCCGGGCACGCGGGTGACGAGGATCCTGGACGACCGCGTGGTCGGCGTGCGCCGCGACGCCCTGGACCGCGACGAGGTGGTGGTCTGGCGCCTGCTCCGCTGATGGCGTTCCAGGGCGGCGCGCCCTCGCGCACGGAGAGGCGGGCGGCCATTCTGTCCCCGAGCACGATTCCGATCCGGGAGACCACATGATCCGACGCATCCTCACCGCCTCGAGCGGCCGCGCCGCGCTGGCTGCCGCATGCCTCGCCGCTGCCGCGACGCCCCTGTCCGGCCAGTCCGACGCGCAACTCGACACCTGGAAGACCGAACTGGCCCGGGACATCGACGGGCGGGCCCGGTTCACCCAGCAGATGGTGGACCAGATCTTCAGCTTCGGCGAACTGGGGTTCCAGGAGGTGGAGACGTCGCGCTATCTGGTGGACCTGCTCCGGCGCGAGGGCTTCACGGTCGAGGAGGGGATCGCGGGGATCCCCACCGCGTGGGTGGCCACCTGGGGCTCCGCAGAGCCCAAGATCAGCCTCGGGACGGACATCGACGACATCCCCAAGGCTTCCCAGACCCCCGGGGTGGCGTGCCAGTTGCCGCTGGTCGAGGGCGCTCCCGGACACGGCGAGGGCCACAACGCGGGCATGGCGGTCCAGATCACCGCGGCTCTGGCGGTGAAGGACCTGATGGAGCGCGAGGGGCTGCCCGGTACGCTCCAGATCTGGCCGGGCGTGGCCGAGGAGCTGGTGGCCACCAAGGCCCACTACGTCCGGGCCGGCATGTTCGAGGACGTGGACATCGTGCTGTACGCCCACGTGGGCTCGAACCTGTCCACCGGGTGGGGCATGACGCCGGGCACCGGCCTGGTCAGCGCCATCTACACCTTCGAGGGGTTCGCCGCCCATGCCGGCGGATCGCCGTGGCGGGGACGCTCCGCCGCCGATGCGGTCAACCTCATGGAAGTGGGCTGGAACTTCCGGCGCGAGCACATCCGGACGCAGGCCCGGTCGCACTCGGTGATCTACGACGGCGGCGACCAGCCCAACGTGGTGCCGTCGGAGGCGTCGATCTGGTTCTACTTCCGCGAGAAGAACTATCCCCAGATCCGCGACCTCTTCGCCGTGGGCGACTCCGTGGCCATGGGCGCCGCCATGATGTCGGGCACGACCCTGAAGGAGGTCCGCGTGGTGGGCTCGGCGTGGCCCGGGCACTTCAACAAGACCGTGGCCGAGACCATGTACGGCAACATCCAGCGGGTGGGGCTGCCCGAGTGGAGCGAGGCGGACCAGCGCTTCGCCCGGGCCACCCAGGCGGAAGTGGACGGGCCGGTGGAGGGCCTGGCCACGGAGCTCGCGCCGCTGCGGCCGGCCCTGACCGAGGAGCAGCGCACCGCGGGATACGCCGACGACATCGGCGACATCTCCTGGAACGTGCCCACCGCCACGCTCTCCTTCCCGTCCAACATCCCGGGGCTGCCCGGGCACAACTGGGCCAACGCCATCGCCATGGCCACGCCCATCGCCCACAAGGGTGCCACGGCCGGGGCCAAGGCCCAGGCCATGACCGTCCTGGACTTCCTGACCCGCCCCGCGCTGGTCGAGGAGGCGTGGGCGTACTTCCGGGAGATGACCGCGGACCTCCAGTACGAGCCGTTCATCCGACCCGACGACGAGCCGGCGGTGGAGCTGAACCGCGACATCATGGCCCGCTTCCGCGACGACATGCGGCCGTACTATTTCGACCCGGATCAGTACGACACCTACCTCGAGCAGCTCGGGGTCCAGTATCCCACCCTGCGCTCGCCCGACGGGGTCTGCCGGATCGGAGCGGTGTCCTAGGGTGGGCAAGGCGATGACGAGGAGGACTCTCCATGACACAGAAACAGAAGAGGATCGACGTCGGTGAGAAACGGAGGGAAGAACTGCTGGCACGCTCCGGGCGGCGCTGTGAATGCCACGGCCACGACTGCCCGCATCATCGCCCCATGCTGCGGTGTACCCGAGGCCTTCGTGGACAGGGATGGCACGCCCTTCAGCGGGCCGACGGCGGGGGCGACGCGCTGTGGAATCTGACCGCCGTGTGCGACGGGTGCTGGCGAGCCGTCCGGGACGCGTAGCCGTGCCGTGCCGTGCGGCGTGGGCCGCGCTCACGGTTGCGGTCGCGGCGGTGGGGCCGACCCTGGGCGCGACGCTCCTGACTCCCCGGGACGCCGGGGCCCAGGTCCCGCCGGACGCGCGGGCAGGCGACCTGATCCTCATGGGGGGACGGCTCTGGGACGGCACGTCGGACGCGGCGCGCCCGAACCCCGGGGTGTTCATCCGCAACGGCACGATCCTGGCGGTCGGCGGCTTTCCCGCCGAGGGGCCCGGCGATGCCCCGTCGGTGGCCCGCACCCTGGCCGAGTCCCGGGGCGCACGCGTCCTCGACCTCCCCGCCGACGCGTTCATCATGCCGGGCCTGTTCGACCTCCACGCCCACTACGCCGTGGACCTGTTCGGCCAGGGGCGCGTGGACGAGTACACGGTCAATCCGGTGCTCTTCCTGGCCAACGGCGTCACCTCGACGTTCCCGGCCGGCGAGGTCGATCCCGACGAGGCCCGGCGGGGGCGGGCGCGCATCGCCCGGGGCGAGATCCCCGGTCCGAGGGTCTACGCCTCCGGGCCGTACTGGGGCACGTGGCGCACCGGGTGGGACGAGGAGGCCATGACGCCGGACTCCCTGCGGAAGGAGGCCACCTTCTGGGCGCTCCAGGGCGCCCGTGGGTTCAAGGCCAAGGGCATCTCCTACGAGCTGCTTCCCACCCTGATCGACGTGGCCCACGCCCACGGCATCACCGTCACCGGCCATCTCGACACCAACCGGCGCGGGGTGAATCCCCGGGACGCCATCCTCATGGGCATCGACCGCGTGGAGCACTTCCTGGGCGGGGGCGCCTTCCTGGACGACCGCTCCGCGTACGCCTCGCTGGAGTCCCTGGATCTGGACGATCCCGCCACCGCGGAGAAGATCCGGGCCCAGGCCCGGCTGTTCGTGGAGCACGGGGCGTACTTCAACGCCACCATGGGTGCCTACGGGTACTGGACCGTCCGCGAGGCCGGGCTCTACGACGACTGGGCCGACGAGCGGGGCTTCCTGACTCCGTACGCGCGAGAGGTGGTGGAGGCGGCGCTGCCCCGGGAGCCGCTGCCGCAGTTCGAGAAGATCCACTACGTGAAGAAGCGCACGTTGAAGGCCTTCTTCGACGCCGGGGGCGGGCCGTGGCTGACGCTGGGCACGGACCATCCGAGCTGGGGCGAGTTCTGGTCCGGCTTCGGCGTCCACCGCGAGCTCGATGCCATGGTGCGCGCCGGCGTGCCCAATGCGTGGGCTCTCCGGGCGGGCACCGCCAACGCGGCCCGGGCCTTCGGCGAAGGCGCGCGCCTCGGCACGATCGAGCCCGGGAAGTACGCGGACCTCTACGTGGTGCGTGGCGATCCGCTCACGGACATCACCCACACCCGCAACGGCCTCTGGGTGATCCGCTCCGGCCAGGTCCACCGTCCCGACGAGCTCCTGGCGTCGGTGCGGGGGCGCATGGGTCCGGACGGGCCGGCGGACGCCGGCTGGTGGAAGGGCCGGCAGCGGCTGGGGGGCTGAGGGCGTGGCTGCTTCCCTGACTCCCGACGAGCGCGCCGTGGTGGACGAGGCCGTCCAGGAGATCCTGGACGGGCCCCGGCCCCGGGACCGCGGACCCCTCGGGTGCCTGCTGGCGTTTCCCGGCTTCCTGATCCTGCTCGTGGCCCCGGTGGTCGTGCGTCGCCTCGACCTCGGCGGCGCCGTGGGCATCGGATCCCTGGCTCTGGGGATCGCCCTGCTGGTGATCGGCCTGGTCATGTACTTCAGCGCCGGAAGCTTCGTCCGGAACCACTACTCGGCGGCCGCCGAGGCGGGCTTCCGGGGGTTGGAGGCGTGGGACGCCGAGCAGGACGGCCGGGAGGAAGCGCTCCGCGGCGCCACCCTGGTCGTGCTCAACGCCATGGCCGCCTACGGACCCACCACGACCCCGACCTTCGACGCGGAGGAGGGCCGCCGGCGGTTGGGCTCGCTCCTGCCCCTGGTGGAAGCGGTGGAGGAGTACCTCGTGGAGCAGGGGTCCGTCTTCCGGGTGTTCACGGAGGAGCCGCAGGACGCGGAGTGATCCGGCCGATCCGGCCATGGACGGGGCCCGAGCCGGGCCCGTGATTCCGGAGCCCCGGGGGGAGGGGGCGTGGAGGAGGTAGAGGACTCCTCCGGACCCGCCCTCAGCCTGCCGGCGGTCCCAGCGGACTCGGCGCACACCCCGTGCGCTGGACCGTGTAGGTCGCCCCGGTCAGGATCCAGCCGTCCGGGGTGCGCATCAGCGTGAAGGCGTCGGTGCCGCAGTGGCTGAACGCCCCGTCCACGTGGAAGTCGTAGGGGGCCCACACCGACGCGACGTCGCCCTGGACCTCGACGCGCGGGTCCCACATCCGCTCGAGCAGGACGCCCGACGTGGGCAGGCGCGCCAGGTGCTCCTCGGTGGTGAAGGTGCCGGTCACCCGGCCGCTCGCCTCCTCCCGTACGCTGAAGAAGCGGGCGCCGGGCGCGAGGATCCGCCGGGAGCGCTCCACGTCGGCCGCCGCCATGGCGTCGAAGAACTCCTGGACGGCCGCCACCACGTCCGCGGCGGACCCGGAACCGCCCACGGACCGGCTGGCCCCGGCGGTGGCCGATCCGGCCGAGCGGCTCGCCGCCTCCGCCTCCGCCTCCGCGCCGGCCGTGCCGTCGAACGCCCAGCCCAGGATCCACCATCGCTCGCCGTCGTGATGGAGCTGGATCGAGTTCACGCCACGGCTCTGCACCGGACCGTCGGGGCGGTCGCTGGACGCGTAGCTGCTCCACACGTGGGTGATGGATCCGTGCGTGCGGACCTCCCGGGCCGTCTCCCACTCGAAGAACCCCGCGGCCCTCTCCCCTCCGAAGCGGTCGTGGTACCCGTCGATGGTCATGGTCGCGAGCGTGGGCCGCCCGTCGTCGTCCCGCCCGGCGAGGGCCACCAGCGCGTCGGGATGGTGCAGGGAGCGGTCCCGTGCCCGATCCGGAAGCGAGCCCGCGGGGCCCGAGACCACCTCGTAGTACGCGTCCAGGATCCCGTCGAGGGTGGACACGTCGTCGGGCCGGGGGAGCGACTGGGCCGAGAGCGCCGACGCGGCCGCCGCGATCGTCGCGACCCCCGCCACCGCCGCCCCGAGCCCTCGCACCTTCGTTCGTCCGCGCCCCCTGTCGGCTCCCATCCTCAGTACCGCGACGACTGGATCCAGTGATCCGCACGGGCCCAGGCGCCGTCGAACGCCCGCTGCACGTCGTCGGCCTCCACGTCGCGTCCCTGGGCGCGGAGCGCCTTCTCCAGTCCGAGGAACGACCACCCGTTGTTCGGATGATCCTCGAGCGAGGCCCGGTACACGGCCTCGGCGTCGGACCACCGCTCCGCCTCCAGGAGAGCGTCGCCGAGCCAGTGGCGCGCCGTGAAGTTCAGCGGCTCGGGCTCGTCGTACCGCAGGCCGTCCTCCACCTCGACGGCGGCCTCGAGCACGGCGATGGCTTCGCCGAGCCGTCCGTCGTGGCGCAGCAGCTCCCCCTCCAGGATGCCCCCGACCACGCCCATGAGCTGTTCGTTGCTGTGGCCGCGGAACTGCCCCTCCTCGCGGCCCACCGCCGCCACCTTCTCCCGGTAGGCCCTGGCCAGGATCGGGTCGCCGGTGCGTAGGTGGGCGTACCCCTTGGCGAAGTCCCACAGGCCCCGGAACGTGCCGGACGCAGGCGGATTCTCCAGCTCGAGGATCTCCTCGAAACGCCCGAAACGGAGCAGGGTCAGCGCATGGTAGAACTGGCCCCCGTCCTGGACCTTCCCGTAGTCCTTGCCGGCCTGGATGGCCACGCCGCCCTGGCCGTCGTACGAGGCGGCGAAGAGCAGCATGTGCAGGTTGTGGGACGGGTAGATGGCAAAGCCTTTGCCCTCCCGTGCCTTCAGGTCGGAATGCCACGCGGCGATGTTGCCGCGTACGGCGTCGCCCCACCGCCCGATGCGGTTGTAGGTGTGCGACGGCATGTGCTGGATGTGGCTCGCGCCGGGGATCGACTGCCCGAGGAACTCGGCGCACCCCTCCGCCTTCTCCGGGCGGATCGTGGGCTCGGTCGCATGCACGTAGAGGTGACACGCGCCGGGGTGGCGGATGTCCAGCGACAGGGTGTGTTCGAGCACCTCGTGGATCCGGCGCACTTCGGGCTTGTCGATGTCCCACCGTCCGCGCCGCGGCTCGAGGAGCATGAGCGCCTCGCCGTAGAGGGTGCCCACCTCCAGATCGTCGGGGAAGCGGGCGTAGACGTCGGCCATGGCCTCGGCGTACCGCTCGTCCAGCGTCCGGCGGCGATCCGCATCGTGCTCGGGCTCGTACCGCACCGCCATCGCCTCCATCATGGCCCGCTCCACGTCACGCACCTCGTGGCGGTCGGCCACCTCCAACGCCCGACGGATGGCGTAGTGGGCCCGGGGCGCGTCGGCCGGACCCATGGGCCCGTTCAGGTAGGGGCCCCAGGCCCACGCCTCGCCGAACCAGCACATGGCGCAGGTGGGGTCGAGCATGGCGGCCTCGTGGAACGAGCGGGCGGCCGACTCCGGCGCGAACGCGTAGAGGAGCTGGATGCCCTGGTCGAAGTAGTCCTGGGCCTCCTGGACGTCGGACACGCCGCGGGAGAAGGGGCCCAGCGCCTCCCACGTGATGGGCATGGGGTCGCTGAACGTGACCGGGTAGTCGGGCTCCTGGGCGGCCAGCGCCGTGGGTGCAGAGGGCGCCAGGAGCGGCAGGGCGGCCGCCACGGCGGCGGTGAAGAGGACGAGCGGAGTGAGGCGGCGCATGGACTGCGGACTCCTGGGAAGAGGGGACCGCCCAATCTGCGGGCCGTCGTGGAGCGGTGTCC
The DNA here is from genome assembly GCA_040216925.1 of Longimicrobiales bacterium. Classification (GTDB taxonomy): domain Bacteria; phylum Gemmatimonadota; class Gemmatimonadetes; order Longimicrobiales; family Gaopeijiaceae; genus JAJCZZ01. The sequence goes on along the minus strand of JAVJOF010000004.1, from coordinate 207,829 downwards.
AGCGCGCGGCCCCTGGCCTCCCACCGCCGGTCGTCTCACCTTGGCGTCGCCCCCGACCAAGGAGCCGCATGGAGCCGCACGACCCCACCCGCCCCCGCGTGTCCCGCCGGGCCTGGATCACCACCGCGTCGGGCGTGGTGGCCGCGGGCCTGGTCAAGACCCGCCTCGACGCCGTGGACCTCCTGGCGCAGGAGCCGGCTCCGCCGCCCCAGGAGGTCGATCCGGCCAGCGTTCCCGGTCGTCTGGTGTCCGAAGTCGGGGTCCGCGCGCCGGCGGAACAGCCCCGCCGGCTGATCCGGGCGCCGGCCCTGTCGAGTTCCTCCCGCACGCCGCTCCAGGACCTCCACGGGATCCTGACGCCGGCCGACCTCCACTTCGAGCGGCACCATGCGGGCATTCCCGACATCACCCGGGAGAACCACCGGCTCCTGATCCACGGCATGGTGGAGCGGCCCACGGAGTACCGGATGGCCGATCTGACGCGTTTTCCGTCGGTCAGCCGGATCTGTTTCATCGAGTGCTCGGGCAACGGAGGGGCGGGGTACGGAGACGGCGATCTGCCCACCGAGATCACGCCGCAGGCCCTGGACGGGCTCCTGTCCACCAGCGAGTGGACCGGCGTGCCGCTGTCGACGGTGCTCCGGGAGGTGGGGGTCCGCGACGGTGCCTCGTGGCTCCTGGCGGAGGGTGGAGACGGCGCCCGGCTGGCCCGGAGCGTGCCGCTGTCCAAGGCCCTCGACGACGCGCTCCTGGTCTACGCGCAGAACGGCGAGGCCATCCGCCCCGAGCAGGGGTATCCGGTCCGGCTCCTGCTGCCCGGCTGGGAGGGCAACGCCCAGGTGAAGTGGCTCCGGCGCCTGGAGGTCACGGACCGGCCCACCCACACCCGCGAGGAGACCTCCCGCTACACCGACCCGCTCTCCGACGGCACGGCCCGCCAGTTTCTCCTTCGTCATGGACGCGAAATCGCTCATCACCTTCCCGGCCTACCCCTGGGCCCTGCCGGAACGGGGATGGTGGGAGGTGCAGGGGCTGGCCTGGAGCGGCCGCGGGCGCATCACCCGGGTCGAGGTCAGCACCGACGGCGGGCGGCGGTGGACCGACGCCGAGCTGCAGGCACCGGTGCTTCCGAAGTGCACCGTCCGCTTCCGCCACCTGTGGAACTGGGACGGCGGCGACACGGTGCTGCTGTCCCGGGCCACCGACGAGACCGGCTACGTCCAGCCCACACTCGGGACGCTCCTCGACGCCCGCGGCGACGGCACCTCGTACCACTGGAACAACATCCGGGGGTGGCGCGTGGCGCGGGACGGCACGGTCACGTTCGGCCTCTCGGAGGTCTCGTGAGGGGCCGCCGGGAGCCGTGGGTGCGGGGACCGGTGGCGGTGCTGGCGATGGCGATGGCGTGGCTGGCGGGGTGCGCCGATCCGGAGACCCGCGGCGGAGCCGCCGCCGGAGCGGCCCCGGGTGAGGCCGCGTACGAGGCGGCCTACACCCTGCCCGCGGACGCACCCGACCGCTTCGGGTTCGGTGCGGACGCCCGGGCCGACCGGATCGCCGCCTGGGACATCGACGTGCGCCCCGACGGCGCCGGGCTTCCGGCCGGAAGCGGCACGACCGACCAGGGCCGCGCCGTCTACATGGCCCGGTGCGTGGCCTGCCACGGCCCGACCGGGACCGAGGGCCCCAACGACCGCCTGGTCGGCGGCAGCTGGCCCGAGGGTTCGTTTCCGCAGGGGCGCACGGTCGGCAGCTACTGGCCCTATGCCACGACCCTGTTCGACTACGTCACCCGGGCCATGCCCCAGGACCGGCCGGGCTCGTTGACCGCCGACGATACCTATGCGGTCGTGGCCTGGATCCTGTGGCAGAACGGCATCGTCGAAGAGGGCGCCACCATGGACGCCACCACCCTTCCGGCGGTGGTGATGCCCGCCCGCGACCGGTTCGTACCCGACGACCGGACGGGCGGGCCCACCGTTCGGTGAGGCGCGCTCAGTCCGACCGCAGCGCCTCCACGGGGTCCACCCGGGTGGCCCGCATGGCCGGCGCGAAGCTGGCCAGCCCCGTCACCGCCAGGAGCACCACCGCCACGCCGGCCAGGATCACGGGCTCCGTCGGGCTGAGCTCGTAGAGGAACGACGCCAGGATCCTCGAGACGGGCACGGCCGCCGCCAGGCCGAGCAGCACCCCGAGCACGCCGAGACGGACCGACTGGCCCACCACCATGCTCCGGACGCGGCCGGTGCCGGAGCCGAGGGCCAGTCGGACGCCGATCTCCCCGCGACGGCCCTGGACGATGTAGGAGATGACCGCGTACACCCCCAGCGCGCTCAGCAGCAGCGAGAACGCGGAGGCCAGCCCGAGCAGGAGGGCCACGAACGAGTCCCGGGCGTTCGAGTCCGCCACCACACCGTCCATCGATCGGATGTCGCTCATGGGCACGCGGGGGTCGAGTTCGGTCAGGGCCTGGCGCACGGCCGGTACGATGGCCAGGGGCTCGGTCCCGTCGGTCTTCACGGCGATCCGGAGAAAGCGGGGCACGCCCCAGTACGCGTTGGTCGGAGGCACGATGGACAGGTAGGTCGCCTCCCACACGGGCTCCCGCAGCCCCGCACCCCGCACGTCGCCGACCACGGCCTGGACCGGGGCGGCCGGGGCGCCGAAGCTGGACACTCCCCGGCCGAGGGCGGCCTCGTCACCCCAGAAGCGCCGGGCGGTGGCCTGGGCCACGAAGGCCTCGAGGCGCCGGTCCATCGGGGCGTCCCACGACGGCGGCGTGCCCTCGATCGGGATCCCCAGCGTCTCGAAATACCCCGGCGTGACCAGGAACACCGGAAGGCACGGGGGGCCGTCGTTGGGGTTGGGCGGTCGATCCGTGGGGTAGGTCAGGGAACACCCCCATCCGCCGTCGAGGGGCAGCGCGCTGACGGCCCCGGCCGAGCGGACGCCCGGCAGTCCCTCGAGACGGTCCAGCGCCCGCCGGTAGTAGTCGGCGGCGGCCACGTAGTCGCCGTACTGCTCCGCGGGCAGGATCACCCGGAAGGTCAGGACGTTCTCCGGGTCGATGCCCGACTCGACGCTCGACAGGTTCCGGTAGCTCTGGTAGAGCAGGGCTGCCCCTGCCAGGAGGATCACCGACACGGCCAACTGGGCCACGACGAGCACCCGGCGCGCCGCGTGGTGCCTGCGCGACGCCGTCATGCCCCGCCCGGCATCGCCGAGCACCTTGGTCATGTCGGCGCCTGCAGCGGCCGGCAGGATCCCGAACAGGAGCCCGAGCCCCAGGGAAAGCGCCGCGCCGACGCCCACCGAGAGCGGCGACAGCGCCACGTCGTGGACCCGGGGAAGTCCGTCGGGGGCCAAGCGCACCAGCGCCTCGACGCCCATGCCCGCCACGACCAGGGCCGCCGCTCCTGCCGCCAGCGACAGGATCAGGGACTCCAGGAGCAGCTGACGCCCCAGGGTCCCCCGTCCGGCGCCGAGCGCCGCACGGATGGCCATCTCCCGGCTCCGTCGCTGCGTCCGGGCCAGCAGCAGGTTGGCGGCGTTGAAGCACGCCACCAGGAGCAGCAGGCCCAGCGACCCCAGGAGGATCCAGAGCGTATCCGCGATCGTGCCGACCACGTCGTCCTTCAGCGGCGTGGCCACCATGTGGAAGCCGTACTCCTCCATGAACTGGGCCGAGTACGCCTCGGGCAACACCTCGGGAAGCGTCGGGGTCAGACGGTCCAGCTCGGCGTTGAGGCGCGCCACGTCGGCGCCGGCGCCGAGCCGAGCCACCCCCCGGAAGGAGTGGCTGTTGACCGGCCGCTCCGACTTCGAGACGTACAGCGGCATCCAGAGGTCGGTGCTCACCGACGACGACTCGACCTCTTCGGGCAGCCGGGCGTCGGCGGGCAGGACGCCCACGACCTCGAGGGGTCGGCCGTCCACCAGCACCGTCCGTCCAACGACGTCGGGGTCCCGGCCGAACGCGCGGTTCCAGTAGCCGTCCGTGAGCATGACCACCCGGGCGGGCATCTCCTGCGTCTCCTCCGGCGTGAACGCCCGGCCCCGGATCGGTTCGATGCGCAGGGTCGGCAGGAGGTGCGAATCGACGTACACGGTGCCCACGCGCTGGGCCTGGTCCTCCGGGCGATCCGGCGACCCGACCGTGGACACGCTCAGGACGTACAGCCCGAGATCGTCCACCGACTGCAGCTCGTCGCGGAGCAGCAGATACTGGGCCTTCGCCAGATGCCACCGGGTGTCGGGGCCCATCATCGGCACGGCGGACTCCAGCCGGACCAGCTCCGTGGGCGCCTGATAGGGAAGGGGGCGCAGCACGATCGAGTCCACCACCGCGAACACCGTCAGGGCGGCGGCCAGCCCCAGGCCCAGGGTGGCGGCGAACACGGCCGAATATCCGGGCGTGCGTACCAGGGCCCGGCCCGCGAAGCGCAGGTCCCGACCCCATCCGGCGGACCCGGTGCCCGCAGCGTTCCCGCCCCACACCCGCGCCCAGAGGTATCCGAGGGCCAGGCGCACGAGCACCAGGTGGTAGGCCGGACCGCCCGGGGCCCGGCCCCGGCGCTCCATCCACTCCTCCTGGAGGTCGCCGAGAAGGCCTTCGGCGGCCTCGGTGTCCGCCACCGCCCAGCGGAGCAGGCGCTCCGTCCACCGCTCGCGCCGGCTCATGCTTCCTCCACCACGCTCTCGAGGCCGGTCCAGACGCTCACCAACGCCTCCCGCGCCTCCCGGAGCGCGGCCTTCCCTTCGTCCGTGACCTCGAAGTAGCGGCGCTTCCGTCCGCCCCGGGCCGGGGTGGACGACCCCATGCGCGTGGCCAGGTAGCCTTTGCCCACCAACCGGTCGAGCGTGATGTAGACCGACCCCCGCGACGCGTCCCTGCCGGAGCGCGCCTCCAGTTCGTCGCGGACCGCCATGCCGTAGGCCCCGTCCCGGAGCCGGAGCACCGTCCAGAGCAGCATCTGCTCGAGTTCGCCCAGGTACGTCACCTTGTTCCCCATACCGCCCCCTCCGCCGTGAGCCCGACCCCGGCGTGCCGACGACCGGTGTCTACATTATTGCCTTCATGTGTACATAATTGACGTCGCGGGAATCGGAAAGGTTTCATGGAGGGCCCCGGCGAGTGGGTCGGCTTGCGGCCGCCCACCTCGACGCGGACGTTCAGGACATGACTGCCATCCTCGCCTTCGCCGTGGCCGTGGGCCTCTCCTGGCCCCTGATCGCCTGGGGCAACGACCCGTCCCTCCCGTGGTGGACCGCAGGCGTGGGATCGCTGGGCGCCGGGGCCCTGGCTCTCATCATCGCCATCATGGCAGAGAGCGTGATCGAGGACGTGGTGAAGGCCGTGGTGCTCACGGCCGTCGCGGGCATCCTGCTGGCGCAGGGGATTCCGGTCTGGATGACCGTGCCCCTGGTGGTAGGTCCCTGGGTCGGCTTCGTGGCCAATCGCAACCTTTTCCAGGGGATGGCACGTCAGAACAGGTAGTGACCACCCGACGGAGGATCGACGACGATGAAGAAGCTGCTGGGAGCGGACGTGACGGCGCTGGCCTGCATCGCAGGCGGCGCGCTGGTGGGTGGGGTGGCCACGGCCGCCCTGGTGGAAGCGGCTGACGGACCGCATGGGGCCGTCCACGCCGAGGCGCTGGACGGACGGTGCCTCGACACGGACGACGCACCCCGGGTGATCGTGGCGGGCGGGGAAGGTGCCCGGATCGTGGTGGCGCCGGGGGTCCGCATCGGAGCGGGATCGCACTGCGTCGAGGGCCGGCACGAGGTCCGCATTCACCATGCCATCCGGGAGGACCGCATCCGGGAGGTCCGGATCCGCGTGGACCGCCGACAGGTGCGCTCCGAGGAGGTCCGCGAGCGGATGGAGGAGGCCCGGGTTCGGGAAGCCCGAGCCGGCCTCGAAGCCGCGGAGCGCGTGCTCGACCAGCGGCTCCGGATGCTCGAAGACGAGGGCATCGAGGGACTCGACGAGTTCCGGCTCCGCATCCAGGCCCTCGACGAGCGACTCGCGTCGGGGATCGAGGCGGACATCGACGCGGAGGTCCGCGCCGCCATCACGGCGGAGATGCGCGCCCTGCGCGAAGAGCTCGACCGCGTCCGGGCGGAGAGCCGCCGCGGAGGGAACTGACCCGCACGGGGGCTTCGGTCCCGGTCGTGGGGGTCGCCCGCCCGTCGCCGTGCTCCGGCGACGGGCGGGCTTCGTTTCAGGCCTCCGCGCGGAGGGCCTCCACGGGGTTCACCCCGGCGGCGCGGCGGGCGGGGATCCAGCTCGCCACCAGCGCCACGGTGGACAACGCGACGGCCACGCCGCCGAACGTGACCGGGTCCATCGGCCCCACGCCGTAGAGGAGCGACGCCATCAGCCGCGTGAGGCCCGCGGCCGCGATCAGTCCGACCCCGACGCCCAGCAGGGCCAGCGTCAGGGCCTGCCGCAGGACCATGCGTCGCACGTCGGCCCGCTCGGCCCCGATGGCCATGCGCACCCCGATCTCCCGGGTGCGCTGCGACACGACGTAGGAGATGACGCCGTAGATGCCCACCACGCCGAGGAACAGGGCCACACCCGCGGCGATGCCCAGCATCACCAGCGTGAACGACGTCTGGGCCATGGACCGGGCGGCGAACTCCTCGAGCGTGTAGACCCGGGCCAGGGGCAGGTTCGGATCGACGGCCCACACCGCCTCCCGGATGGCCGGAAGCAGGCGCGCCGGGTCTCCGTCGGCCGCGCGTACCACGAACGCCATGGAGCGCTGGGTGTGGGGGCCCTCGTTCCCGTAGAAGTCCTCGGTCACCTGGGGCCAGAACACGATGGGCACCGGGTCTCGTCCCACGCCGTCGTCGCGCTCGTCGCCGGACACGCCCACCACTTCGTACCAGGGACCGCCCTCGCCTCCCATGGCCTGGCGGACCCGCTGGCCGATGGCCGCCGCCGGGTCACCCCACTCCGCCCGGGCCAGCGCCGCCGACACGACCACCACCCGGGCGCGGTCCTGGATGTCACCCCAGGTCAGGTCCCGGCCCGCCACCATGGGGTTGCCCACCGTGGCGAAGTATCCCGGGGCGATGAACTTGTACCGCCGGATGGGGGGAATCTGGTCGCCCACCACCGGATTCGACTCGGTCTCCAGCGCGTCGTTGCTGTCCCACCCGTCCATGATCACGGACGACGACATGCCGGCTGCCGCCACCCCGGGCGTCGCCTCGAGATTCCGCAGGATCTGCTGGTGCGCCTGGGCCAGGAGGAGCGTCTCCTCGATCTCCGCCTCGGGGATCGCCACGCGGAAGCTCAGGACCGCCTCCGGGTTCGAGTAGCCGGGGTCCACGGAACGCAGGGCCTGGAAGCTCCGGATCATCAGGCCCGACCCGGCCAGGAGAACCAGGGCCAGCGCCATCTGAGCCACCACCAGGCCGTTGCGGGCCAGGTTCCGCTCCTTCCCGGCGCTGCCGCCGCGGCCCCCTTCCTTCAACGCACCCACCAGGTCGGACCGTCCGAAGCGGAGGGCGGGGAAGCTCCCGAACAGGCCGCCGGCCACCACCGACAGGACCAGCGTGAACGCCAGCACGACGGGGTCGATGCCGATCTCCCGGAGCCGGGGCAGCGACTCGGGCCCGAGGGCCACCAGGAGCTTCAGCCCGACGAAGGCCAGCACCAGGCCGAGCACGCCGCCCGCCAGTCCGAGCGTCAGGCTCTCCAGGAGGAGCTGTCCCGTGAGCTGGCCCCGTCCTGCGCCCATGGCCGTACGCACGGCCATCTCCCGCTGCTGCCCCTCCGCCCGGACCAGGAAGAGGTTGGCCACGTTGGCGCACGCGATGAGGAGCACGATGGACACGGTGCCCAGAAGGATCCACAGGATCTGACCCACGTCGCCCACCACGTCTTCCTTCAAGGGGCGCACCAGGGGGCCGAACCGGGCCTGTTCCAGGATGCCCCGGGTGACGCCGCCCGGATATGCGTCCACCGCCTCCGGCACCATGCGCGCGACCTCCGCGTTGGCCTGCTCGACGGTGGCGCCGTCGGCCAGGCGGGCCAGGGCCTGGTAGCTGAAGTTGCCCACGAACACGTTCGCCGGGTCGAAGCGGAACGGGAGGACCAGGTCGGCGTCGGTGCCCAGGAAATCCAGCTCCGCCGGCAGGACGCCGATGATCTCCCGACTGACCCCGTTCACCACCAGCGTGCGCCCGATCACGTCGGCGTCGCCGCCCATGCGCCGCTGCCAGTAGCCGTAGCCGAGGAGGGCGGTGCGGGGCCCCTCGGGCGAATCCTCGTCCGGGGTGAAGGTGCGGCCCATGAACGGCTGGATCCCGAGGATCGGAAGCGTCTGATGCGTCACGCTCATGGTGGCGACCTGCTCCGGATCGCCCACCCCGGTCACCGTCGCGCTTCCGTTGTCCCACATGCCCACGGACTCGAAGGTCCGGCTGTGCTCGACGTAGTAGAAGTGGAGCGCCGGCGACTGGTTGACCTCGTCGAAGCCGAGGCCCGGCGCGGTGTGCCAGACGCCGACCAGGCGATCCGGGTCCTCGAACGGCAGCGGTTCGAGCAACACCGCGTGGATCACGCTGAAGATGGCGGCGTTGCTGCCGATTCCCACCCCCAGGGTGAGCACCGCCACCGCGGTGAACACCGGGGCCCGGAGGAGCTTGCGGACGGTGTAGCGGAACGAGTGGCCGAGGCTGTCCATGGCGGATCCGGAGCGAGGAGACGGCGGTCGCGGCCCCCTACGGCCGGCGTCGGGCGGCTGTTTCGGCCATGGTGCCGCCCGCCCCGGGACTTCCCGGAAGCCTAGTCTTCCCGCAGCGCCTCGGCCGGCGCCGTGCGGCCCGCCTGGAGCGCGGGGCGGAGCGCGGCCAGCCCGGCGGCCAGGACCACACCGGCAGCGGGCAGCAGGTACGCGGTGGGCTCGAGCGCGTCGACCCCGAAGAGCAGGCTCCGGAGCATCCGGGTGGCGGCCGCGGCGGCCAGGCATCCCGCCGCCACCCCCAGGAGCGTGGCGCCGAGGCCCGAAGCCATCACCCCGCCCACCACCCGTCCCCGATCCGCGCCGAGGGCCAGGCGCACCCCGATGTCGCGTCGATGCCGGACCACGTGGTTGGCCAGGGACGTGTGGATGCCCACCGCCGCCAGGGCGGTGGCGAGGGCGGCCAGGGCGGCCAGCAGCCCCATCGTGACCCAGGCCGTGCCGTACGCGTCGCGCACCACCCGGGCCAGCGACCGTACGCTGCCCGCCGCCACGGCGGGGTCGGCGTCGGCCACGACCCGGCGCAGGCCCGGGGCCAGCGCGGCCGCCGCGCCTTCGGACCGCACCACCAGCGCCGTGCGCCGCTCCGGCTGTTCGTAGAGCGACACGAACACCATCGGGCGCGCCGGACCGACGAGCCCGTCGGCCCGCACGTCCGACACCACCCCCACGACGGGAACGAACGTCTCCCAGGCGTGGGGGTCGATGGCGATGGCGCGCCCGACGGGGTCCTGGCCCGGCCACAGCCGGTCGGCCAGCGTGCGGTTGACCACCACTGCGGTCGGGTCGTCGCCCCGGTCCGTGGAGCCGAACAGGCGTCCGGCCTCCAGGCGCACGCCCAGGGTCTCGAAGAACCCCGCGTCCACGGCCAGACGTTCGGCCCGGGCGGCCACCGCCACCTCGACCTCCGCGCCCCGTGGATTCACGGGCGTGTCGGGAGGCGGTCCGTCCAGCGGCAGCACGGACGTCATGCCGGCCGCGCTCACGCCCGGCAGGGCGGCGGCCCGGACCACGACGCCCTCCTGGAATTCCCGGAGCCGGGCCCGCTCGCGCATGAAGTCCGCCGGGGGTGCCACCTCGACGGCGGTCACGCCTTCCGGATCGAAGCCGAGGGGCACGCCGCGCAGGTTGATCACGGACTGCACCAGGAGGACGGCGGCGGCCAGCAGGACGGTGGCCAGCGCCGACTGGACCACCAGCAGGCCCCGTGGTGCCGATCCCGACGGCCGGATCCCCGCATCCACACCGCGGCGGGCGCCGGCCAGGAACGCGGCCACCGGAACGCCCGTCAGGACCAGCCAGGCCAGGAGCGCGGCGGTGGTCACGAACAGTGCCACCGAGGGCGCGGCCCACCCGGAGCGGACCACCGCCAGTTCGGCGGGAAAGAGGCGGACCAGCGCCCCGGACAACGGCCCGGCCACGGCCAGCCCCAGCCCCGTGCCCACGGCGGCCAGGAGCGCGCTCTCGGTGGCGAGCTGGCGGACGATGCGTGTCCGCCCGGCGCCCAGCGCCCGCCGGACCGCCAGCTCCCGCCGGCGCTCGACGGCGCGGGTCATGAGCATGGTGCCCACGTTGAGCGCCGCGATGATCAGGAGCAGGATCGTCCCGCCCATGAGCAGGTAGAGCGGCGTGCCCAGGAGGGTCCGCTGGCGGGTCCGCGCCGCTTCCACCGTGGCGTCCTGGAGATAGTCCGGTCGGTAGAACGACGGGAACATGCCGGCCAGCCGGCGGCCGAAGGCCTGCAGCGTGGCCCGGCCGTCGTCGGCGGTGCGCCCCGACGCCAGGACGCCCACCAGCGTGTAGGTCACGTCCGGGAAGTAGTCCGGATCGCCGGGATCCATGGGCACGGGAAGCCACAGGTCCGTTCCGTTGCCCGGTGCCGTCCCGCCCCGGGCCTGGACGCCCACCACCGTGTGCGGCTCCCCGTTCACGTCGATGCGCCGGCCCACGGCCGTCGGATCGCCCCCCAGCTCCCGCTGCCAGAAGCCGTAGCTCACGATCACCACGGGCTCTCCACCGGGTCGGGACTCCTCGTCCGCGAAGGCGCGGCCCAGGACGGGACGGGCCTCCAGCTCGCGGAACAGGCGAGGGGTGATGCGCGCCCCCGGGACGCTTCCCGGCGCGCCGCCGGCCACCGCGGCCGTGAACGGTTCGAGGCGGTAGAGCCCCACGGCCCGGAAGGCCGGAGCGTCGGTCTCGAAGATGGCGAGCTGGCCCCGGGAGAACGTCCGGCCCGGCTGCAGGAGCAGGGTGTGTTCGCCGTCCGCCCACCAGTCCGAGGCGCGGAACGTCCCGTCGATGACCCGGAACACCGCGGCGTTGGCGCCGAGCCCCAGGGCCAGGGTGGCCACCACGGCCAGGGCCGTCAGCGGACGGCGGGCCACGACCCGGAGCGCGTACCGGAGGTCGGCGGCTCCGGCGCCGCCGCGATCTGCGCCGGGCGAGGCGGCGCCCGACACCCGGTGGAGGCCCATGCTGAGGATCTGCAGGGCGTACCACGCGTCGCACCGGAGGCTCCCGCGGGTCCGGCGGCGGCGGTGGTACGCTTCCGAGAGGTCGCCGACGACGCCCCGGCCCCACGGGCCGTCCCCGACGATCCGCTCCAGCACCGCCTCGAGAACGGACGGCGGCCCGCTGCGGCGGCTCATGCCCGGTCCAGGTGGGTTTCCAGACCGTCCCAGAGCGCCAGGAGGGCCTCGCGGGAGTGACTCAGCGCCGCGTGGCCGGCCGCCGTCACGGTCAGGTACCGCCGGGGCCGTCCACCCCGGTCGCTCGACGAGTCCCCCTCCCGCGACGCGAGCAGCCCCTTCCGCTCGAGGCGGTCCAGCGTCGTGTAGAGGGCCCCGCTGGACGGGGAGCGGCCCGTCACCCGCTCCATCTCGTCCCGTACGGCCAGTCCGTACGCGCCCTCGTCGAGGCGCATCACCGACAGCAGCACCATCTGCTCGAACTCGCCCAGGTATTCCGATCCCACGCCGTCCCTCCCGTCACCCTCGGATGCCGCAGGCGGGCTGCCGGCGGCCAATACTCACAATGTGACGTTGGGAACGTACGGAAGGTTGCAACGGCGTGCCACAGGAGGCCCATCGGGCCATTCCAACGCCCGGACCGGCCGGGTATCGTGAACCCGGGGGGGACCCCCGACCGGGGCGCCGTCCAGGCCGCCGCCGGTCGGGCGGGACCTCCCGGTCAGTTCCCTCCCGGGCCCGCCGGCTTGCGGTAGTCCAGCGGCGGATCGCGGTCGCCCAGGAGCGGCTCGTAGACCCACCCGTCGGGGATCCGCTCGTCGTGCTCGGCCTTGGCCGCCGCGATCAGGTCCGGGCGGGTGAACAGGTCCACCGCGGTCATGGCCAGGGTCTTCGCGGCCACCACCATGCCCTTGTTTCCGATCGTGGTGCCTCCGGCCGCGATGGCCTGCCACGAGTGGGCCGACGTTCCGGGAATCCACGTGGCGGCGCTCATGCCGGCGGTGGGCACCATCCAGCTCACGTCGGCCACGTCGGTGGAGCCGCCGCCGCCCTCCTCGGTCACGTGGAACGGCTGGACCTCGGCCGCGCTCTCCAGGGGCGGGGCCTGCGGTCCGAGGCTCTCGTGGATCAGTTCCGCGAAGTTCCACTCCTGATCGTCGTACAGCACGCCCCCGACCCGCTCGAGGTTCTCGTGCATGGCTTCCTGGAGCGCCACGTTCGGGAGCATGTTGTACAGCCCGTGGATGACCTCGTAGTCCATCTCCACGCCGGTACCCATGGCCGCGCCCTCCGCGGCCTTCACCACGCGCTCGAAGATCGACTTCACGTTGGCCGGGTCGGGGTTGCGGACGTAGTAGAAGACCTCGGCGAAGTCCGGCACGACGTTGGGCGCCGCACCCCCGTAGGTGATCACGTAGTGGATGCGCGTCTCCTGCGGCACGTGCTCGCGCATCATGTTGACCATGTGGTTCATGGCCTCGACGCCGTCCAGGGCCGACCGGCCGCGCTCGGGGGCGCCAGCGGCGTGGGCGCTGATGCCCCGGAACCGGAACTTGGCCGACTTGTTGGAGAGGGTGCTGCTGGCGCCCGCTTCGTTCTGCGAACCCGGGTGCCAGTGGAGCACCACGTCCACGTCGTCGAACAGCCCGGCCCGCACCATGTAGACCTTTCCGGCGCCGCCCTCCTCGGCGGGGGTCCCGTACAGCCGCAGCGTCCCGCCGGTGCCGCTGGCCTCCATCCACTCCTTGGTGGCCATGGCCGCCGCGGTCGATCCGGCACCGAACAGGTGGTGGCCGCACGCGTGGCCCTGGGGTTTGTCGTCGATGGGATCCCGCTCCGGCGAGCGGTCCTGGGTGATGCCGGGCAGCGCGTCGTATTCGGCCAGGATGCCGATGGTCGGCCCGGCGCCGTTGCTCCACTCGGCCACGAAGGCGGTGGGAATCCCGGCCACGCCGTCGCGGATGGTGAATCCCGCCTCGCGGAGGGTCTCGCGCAGGAGGGCCGAACTCCGGGTCTCGAGGTAGCCGAGTTCGGCCCAGTCCCAGATCTGCTGGGCGACGGTGCCGAAGGTCTCCTCGTTCCGGTCGATGTACGCGGCCACCATCTCCTTGCCTTCCTGTCCGGAGGCGAGGGCCGGCGTCAGGGCCAGGGTCAGGGCCGCGGCGGTCAGGAAACGTCTGCTCATGGGGTGCTTCTCCACGGATGCGTCGGGGTGATCAGTCGTCACGGTTCGAGGGGCCTCTCGCGCTCCCCTCCCAGTCGGGGTCGGCGCCGCCGTACCAGGTGGTTCCGTCGAAGTGTACCGCATGGACCCGGGAGAAAGATCCCGGCCACGCCGACTCCGACACCTCGGGCCACAGGGCCCGCATCTGCGCCACTTCGGTGGGGCTCCAACCGATGCCCGGCGTGGTCTCGGCGTCGAGTACCTCTCCGTTCATGTGGACGCGCGGCGCCTCGAGGGCGTGCGCCAGGTCCATGCCGTCGTCGATGACCCGGGAGATGACCTGGGTCACGCCGGACACGATGCGGGCCCCGCCGGCGGCACCCAGTGCCAGGACCGGCCGTCCGTCCCGGAAGACCATGACCGGGCTGATGAACGACCGGGCCCGGTCGCCGGGCTCCATGCGGCCCAGATATCCGCCCAGGGTGGAGGCGTACAGGAAGCCCAGCCCGGGGGTGACGACCTTGGACCCCATGTTCGGGCCCAGCGTCTGAGTCAGCGCCACCATCATGCCGGCAGCGTCCGCCGTGGTCAGGTGGGTCGTGTGTCCCTGGTCGTCGAGGCGGGCGCCGAGGGGGGCGGGCAGGCCGCGTCCGCCGCCGCCGGCCACCGCGGGAGCCCGGATCTGGTCGGCCACGTACCGGGCGTACTCCTTGGACACCGCACGCACGGCCGCCGAGTCGCTGTTGATGGCCCGGAGTTCCCGGCTGGCCATGCCCAGGGCCTGGCCGGTCATGGCCGCCCATTCGGCGTCGGTGTAGTCGTCCGGGTCGAAGTTCTCCAGCGCCTGGAGCGCCTGGACCACCACGGCGCCGGCGGCCGGAACGCCCAGCCCCACGATGTCGTAGCCCCGGTAGCTCCCCCGCACGATGTCCGCGTCGAGAGCCTGGTATTCGTGGAAGGCCTCGAGCTTCACGGCGCTGCCGTTTGCGGCCAGGTCGGCGGCCATCCGCTCGGCGATCTCGCCTCGATAGAAGGCGTCGTGGCCTCCGGCGGCGATGGCCCGGAGCGTCCGCGCGTAGTCCTTCTGCACGAGCATGTCGCCCGGGTCGTAGGCGCTGCCGTCCGCCTCCAGGTAGCTGGCCCGGGTCCCGGGGAACTCCCGACCCTGCTCCATGCCCCCGGCGTGCCGTGCCGCTTCGCCGGGCAGGAGCCGGAAGCCGTTCTCGGCCAGGTCGATGGCCGGGGCCATGACCGTGGCCAGCGGCAGCGAGCCGTACTCGCCGTGGAGGCGCATCAGCCCGGCCACCGCGCCGGGCACCCCGATGACCGGGTAGCCGTACGACGCCTGGGGCGCCGTGTCGTAGTCGTAGTCCCAGGGCGCCTGCGTGGTGCCGTCGATGCCCGCAACGGAGCCGTCGGGCAGGCGGATCAGGATCTGGTTGCGCCCCCCGATGCTGTTCATGGTGGGCTCGACCACCGCGATGGCGAAGCCGGCCGCCACGGCGGCGTCGGCGGCGTTGCCGCCCATCTCCAGCATCCGGATCCCCGCCTCGGTGGCCAGGGGCTGCGCGGCCGCCACCATGCCGCCGTCGGCGGACGAATTCTGCCGTGCGGATTGAGCCTGGAGCGTGGCGGGAAGAGCGGCCACGGCCACCAGCAGTGCCGCGGGGAGGAATCGGTGGTGCATGGACGTCGGTACCGGTACGGAGGCCTGGGTTCGGGCCCCCTGGACTGAGGGTCGGAGACGAGGTAGAGTGCGCGTTTCGGGTCCCTTTCGCCACTTCGGGGGGCCCGCCGACCCGGTGGGACGAACGCCGGTTTCCGTCGGCGGTCACGAACGCGCTCCCTGCGGCCGGAGCCGCCGCCCGACCCCCGCATCCTCACCGCGAGTCCTCCCGTGCTTCCTGCCGATGCCCGCCGAGCCATGGCGCTGGTCGTCCTCGTCGCGTCGGGGTGCGCGCGGAGCCCCGGCCCGGTGCAGGAGATGGGCCCCACCGGGCTGGACGGTGCCCTTCCCGGCGGGGACGGGCGCTCGGCCCTTGCCTACCGCGCGGAGTTCCGGGGAGACGTCGTTCAGGGGCTCGACTCGCTCATGCTCGCCTACCACGAAGGCTGGCGGGCCCGCGATCCCGGCGCCCTGGCGGGACTCTTCGGGGACCACGCGTTGCTCCACGCACCGGGTGGCGTGTACCTCGCGGAGTCGGCCCTGGAGGGCTGGTTCGAGGCGGTCGCCCCCACCGTCCAGTCGGTGAATCTGTGGCGGGACCACCTGGCGGCGTCCGGAGACCTCGCTGCGGCGTTCGGGCGCTACCGATCCGAGCCCGTCGGGGTGGGTGCCGGGCAGGAGGGGCACCACCTGACCGTGGCGAAGCGGCGCGGCCGTCGCTGGGAGATCCGGAGCCAGTTCTTCCGGGCCCCGGGGGCGGACGCCCCGGCCGTGCCCGCCGGTCCGCCGGCGTCGCTGGACCACATCACCCCGGACCAGATCCGGCAGCGGCGCATACGCACGATCCGTGCGGGGGCGCCGCTCCAGGCGGCGGAATACGTGGTCGGTGCGTACTTCGTGGCCAACAGCACGCTCTCGGCCTGGCGGTACCACTGGAACCGGGACGCGGATGCCGATGCCGCGGCGCTGCTGGCCCCGGACGCGGTCGTGGCCCTCCCGGACGGAGTGCCGGTCGTGGGTGCGGTCGCCGCCGCGGAGGCGCTCCACGGGTGGCTTCCGGGCTCCGGAGACCTTCATATGACCATCGTGGACTTCGACGCCTCGGAACTCATCTCCTTCGCGACCGGTCGCTTCTTCGTGGAGCGCGAGGGTGGCGGCGTGGGGGGCGGCTACATCGCTGTCATCCGGGCCGAAGACGAAGGCCCCCGCATCCAGGCGCTGCTCTTCTCCGCCGACGCCGCAGAGACGGCCACGCAACCCACCCCGACCGGATCCGGGAGCAGTCCCTGACTTCGCCCCTGACCGTCACCCTCCAGGACACCCTGGCCGCGGATCTCCTGCCGGCCCGCCTCCGGGCCGTGGCGGGGGCGGTCCTGATCCTGGTCCTGGCGTGGAGTCTGTCCACCGACCGGCGAGCGGTTCCGTGGCGCCTGGTCGGGTGGGGCGTGGCCCTCCAGGTGCTGTTCGCGCTGGTCGTCCTGCGCACGCCGGTGGGGGTGGCGTTCTTCGAAGGGGTGAACGGCGTGGTCCGCGCCCTCCTGGGCTACGCGGAGGACGGGGGCCGCTTCCTGTTCGGCAACCTGGTGTCGGACGTGGTGCCCGTGGGCCGGGTGGACGACTCCGGGAACTTCGAGGCCACGCCGGGACGGGTGGCCTTCAGCGGGGCGTTCTTCGCCTTCCGGATCTTCCCGAACATCATCTTCGTGTCGTCGCTCATGACCGTGCTCTATCACCTCGGGGTGATGCAGCGCGTGGTGCGCGGGGTCGCGTGGGTCATGCAGCGGACGCTCCGGACGTCGGGGGCCGAGACGCTGCCCACGGCCTCCAACATCTTCGTCGGGCTCATGGAGTCGCCGCTCACGGTCAAGCCGTTCCTCGAAGGCATGACGCGATCCGAGTTGATGGTGGTGATGACCGCGGGCATGGCCACGATCTCCGGCGGGGTGCTGGCGGCCTACGCCGGCATGCTGCTTCCGTACCAGCCCGACGCGGCCGGGCACCTGATCGCCGCGTCCATCATGTCGGCGCCGGCGGCCATCGTCCTGGGCAAGCTCATGGTGCCCGAGACGGAAGTGCCCGCGACGGCCGCCCGCCTCACGGACATCGAGGTCGAGCGCCCCGACGTGAACGTGATCGACGCGGCGGCCCGGGGCGCGGCCGAGGGTCTCCGCCTGGCCCTCGTGGTGGGCGCCATGCTCATCGCCTTCATCGCGCTCGTGTCCCTGGCCAACGGGCTGGTCGGATGGCTGGGCGCCCAGGCGGGGTTCGACGGTCTGACCCTCGAGGGGATGCTCGGTTGGATCCTGGCGCCGGTGGCGTGGCTCCTGGGCGTGCCGTGGGCCGAGGCGGGCATGGTCGGGCAGTTGATCGGGCTGGAGGCCGTGCTCAACGAGTTCGTGGCGTTCGTGCGCCTGGAGGAACTGCTCGACGCCGGGGCGGCCCTCTCCGGTCGGACGGTGATCATCGCCACGTACGCCCTGACCAGCTTCGCCAACTTCGGCTCGGTGGCCATGACCATCGCCGGCATCGGCGAGATTGCGCCCACCCGGCGCCAGGAGCTGGCGGGCCTGGGCCTCCGCGCCATGCTGGCGGGTCTCCTGGCCACGCTGCTGACGGCGGCCGTGGCCGGGGTGCTCGTGTGATCGCGCCCGGAGCCGGCGGCGCGCGGTGAGCCCCGGGGTGCGGATCGTGGCGGTGGGCACGGTGGCCCTCGACACCGTCGAGACACCGGTCGGGAGCGTCACCGAAGCGCCGGGTGGCTCCGCCCCGTACTTCGCCGCCGCGGCGTTCCGGTACGCGCCGGTGTCCATCGTGGGCGTGGTCGGGAGCGGCTGGCCGGACGCCGCCCTGGCACCCCTCGTGGAGCGGGGCGTGGACGTGGACGGGGTGCGCCGGGTGGACGGGACCACCTTCCGCTGGCACGCGCGGTACGACGCCGACGGGACCCGGACCACCGTGTCCGCCGATCGGGGCGTGACCGTGCGGACGCCCCCGTCGCTCCAGCCGGCCCACCGCGACCCGGCGGCCCTCTTCCTCGGCAGCACCGACCCCTCCGTCCAGGCGGACGTGCTGGAGCAGGCGGGTTCGCCGGGACTCGTCGTGCTCGACAGCATGGGCCACTGGATCGAAACGCGGCGGCCCGACCTGATGGAGCTCCTGCGCCGGACGGACGTGCTGGTGCTCAACGACGAGGAGCTCCGGGCCCTGGGCCGGCACGCCGACCCGGGAGCGGCGGCGACCGAGGTCCTTTCGGCCGGGCTGGCGTGGCTGGTGGTCAAGGACGGGCCCCGGGGCGCGCGCCTCTACGGCGCCGTGGACAACGGGCAGGCCGGGCCGCTCGAGCCCGTGGCCGCGGTGCCGGCCCACCGGGTGGACGCCGTCGTCGACCCCACGGGGGCGGGCGACGCCTTCGCCGGCGGACTCGTGGGCTTCCTGGTCCAGCGGGGTGGGCCTGCGGCGCTGAACGCCGGAACCCTCGAGGCGGCCATGACCGAGGGGACGCGCACCGGCGCCGCCGCGGTCCGTTCGTTCTCCTTCGACGGGCTTCTGGGCGACCCATGAAACGATGGATCAAGGTGGTGCTCGTGGGGCTGGTCCTGGGACTGGCCGCCAACTGGTGGGTCCGCACGCGCCTGTTCGCGCCGCAGCCACCCGAGGGCGCGACCCTGGGGGTCGATCGCGGCACCGTGGGCGCCGGTCTCGAGGTGGTGGCCACCGACCTGGACGTGCCCTGGGAGGTGGAGTTCCTGCCGGACGGAGACTTCCTGGTCACCGAGCGTCCGGGACGTCTGGCGCGCCTGGCCCCCGACGGCTCGGTGCGGTGGCGCACCGAGGTTCCCGATGTCCGCGCACGGGGCGAGGGCGGCCTGCTGGGCCTGGCCCTCGATCCGGACTTCGGCGACACCGGGTGGATCTACCTGTACCGGACCACCGAGACCGACAACCGGGTCGACCGGTGGACCCTGGGCCCCGGGGGGGAGCTGACGGAACGGACCCCGGTCGTGGACGGGATTCCCGTGGCCGCGTTCCACGACGGAGGCCGGCTCCACGTCGGCCCGGACGGGATGCTCTGGATCACCACCGGAGACGCGGGAAGCGCGGCCGATGCCCGCAACCCCGCCTCGCTCGCCGGGAAGATCCTCCGGGTCACCCCCACGGGCGGAACGCCGGAGACCAACCCCGGCGGCTCGATCGTGTGGAGCCTCGGACACCGCAATCCCCAGGGACTGGCCTGGGCGGACGACGGAACGGTGTGGGCCACCGAGCACGGACGGTCGGGCTTCACCAGCGGTCTCGACGAGGTCAATCGGATCGAGGCCGGCGGCGACTACGGATGGCCAGAGTTCCAGGGCGATTCCGTGACCGCCGAGGTCCGCGCGCCGGCGCTCCACTCCGGGCCGTCCCACACCTGGGCACCGTCCGGCGCGGCGTGGTGGAACGGGCGGCTTTTCTTCGGCGGGCTCCGCGGGCAGGCCCTCTACGACGTGGCCGGACTGCCCGGGGCACCGCGCCTCACGGTCCACTTCTTCCGGGAGTTCGGCCGGATCCGCCAGGTCCGCGTCGGACCGGACGGGATGCTCTACCTGCTGACCGGCAACCGGGACGGCCGCGGGTCGCCGGAGGAGGACGACGACCGGCTGCTCCGAGTGGATCCGAGGGTCCTCCAGCCCCGGTGAGCCCCGGCCGTCGGGGGCGGAACCCGACGGGGGCGCCGGGGTTGCGACGGCCATGACGCCATCTCTTCCCACACGCGTTCTTCCCGGCACCGACCGGGTCATCACCCGCCTGGGCCTCGGCGCCATGCATCTGAGCCTGGCCCACCGGCCGCCCCGGGACGACGCGAAGGCGGTCGTCCGCCGGGCCGTCGAGACCGGCATCCGCCTGATCGACAGCGCCGACGCCTACGCGCTCGACGACGCGGACATGGGGCACAACGAGCGGCTCGTGGCGGAGGCGCTCCGCGAGATGGGGGTGGACCTGGCCGGGCCCGGTGCGCCCGTGGTGGCCACCAAGGGGGGGCGGACCCGTCCCGGAGGCTCGTGGGCCATCGACGGACGCCCGGAGCACCTCCGGGCCGCGTGCCATGCCAGCCTGGAGCGGATGGGGCTGGACCGCCTTCCCCTCTATCAGCTCCACACCCCGGACCCCGACGTCCCCTTCGCGGAGAGCGTCGGGGCCCTGGCCCGCCTGCGGGAGGAGGGCAAGGTCGAGGCGGTGGGTCTGTCCAACGTCACGGCGGCCCAGATCGACGAGGCCCGGGCCCTCGTGCCGGTGTCCACGGTCCAGAATCGCCTGTCGCCGTGGGACGTGGGGGCGCGGAAGTCGCCGGTCCTGGCCTGCTGCGAGCGCCACGGGATCGTGTTCATGGCGTACTCTCCCCTGGGCGGCAGGGAGCGGGCGGCGACCCTGAGCGACGCGGAGGCCCTCCAGGCCGTGGCACAGGACCTGGGCGCCACGCCCCAGGAGGTGGTCCTGGCCTGGCTCGTGGGCCGGTCGGATGCGTTGGTGCCGATCCCGGGAGCCTCGCGCACCGCGAGCGTCGACAGCACGGTGCGGGCGGCAGGGCTGGTCCTGGATCCCGATGCGGAGGCGTCGGTGTCCCGGGCCTTCCGGGCGCTCCCGGGCCGTGAGGGCCTGGGCGCCCGGGTCGTGGGCAAGCTCCGGCGGATGTTGGGCGGGTAGCGGACCGCGCGCCGCCTACCCGGCCAGGGCCGCCCTCACGAACTCGATCACCTGCTCCCGGACCCACAACTCGTCGAGGGTCTCCGCTCCTGCGGACCCCTGGTCGTGGAGGCGGTCGAGCCCTTCGGAGGTCCACCGCCGCGCACAGAGGGCGTCGGGTTCGGGGTCGCCCCAGACCAGCTCGAAGGTGGCGCGCCGGGGCCGGGTCGTGTCGAGGGGACCCGGACGCGGCCAGAGGTGGAGCCGCAGCCCGGGGGGGTAGGCGTCCAGCATCTCCTGGTAGACGACCTCGTGTCCCGCGATCCGGAGGCGCTCGGCCGCGTCGCGCAGGGGGGCGAGCGCCGCCCGCCGCAGGGCGTCGGCGCCCCGGGTCCGGGTCTCTTCGACCTGCAGCGCGCGTTCCACCTGGCGGCGGGTCTCGTCCTGTTTCCGCTGCTGGTATGCGGCCAGCAGGTTTTCTAGGCGGTCATCTCTGGGGTCCACGGAACGACCGTCGGCTTCCTGGGGGGAGGGAACGGGCGCCGTAGTCTAGGCTGTCGGCGGTGCGGCCGCGACCCGGGACGCGCGTGTCCTCTGGAACCGCGTGCACGGGCGCGGTTCCGTTGCGCCGCGCCCCCCGATCCGGCCACCTTGGCGCACCGGGTGACACGGCCCGGATCCAGTACCCGACCCGCGCGCCCCGGAATGACCGACCCACCCATCTTCTCCAAACTCGACGCCGACCGGATCCTCCGGCGCGCCGCCGAGATCGAAGGCGCCGCCGACGGTGGCCGGTTGAGCGTGGACGAACTCCGCTCCATTGCCGGCGAGGCCGGCTTCGGCGCCGCCGCCGTCGAGCGTGCCATCGCCGAGGCGCGGGCCGCGCCGCCCCCCGAGATCCGGCGTCCGCCGGTCCAGAAGTGGGGCCTGATCCGGACCCACCTGACCACGTTCCGCGAGATCCCGGTCGAGGTGGGCACGGACCAGCTCATGAACGCCGTCCGCCTCTTCCAGCCGTACCGCGACGGGCCCGCCCACGTGAAGCTCGAAGAGCGGGAGATCACGTGGCGGGACCGCCGGGGGCTCCAGTTCGCGCTGACGTCCAGCGGTGGGGTGACGGAGATCCGGGTCTACGTGTCGAAGTTCCTCCTCCGCAGGGGCCGCTGGATGGGATGGGTGAAGGCGGCCGCCGACCGCCTGGAGACGCTCGTGCTCATGTCGGCCCAGGACCAGCGGGGTCCGGAAGGGTTCCTGCCGGTCGTGGGCGGGGGCGAGGGGTAGCGACCATCGCCGGGGCAAGGAGCATGCGCGTCGCCGTCTTCGGGGGGTCGGGGATGGTGGGAGGTGGGGTGCTCCGCGAGTGCCTCCGGGACGCCCGTGTGTCGGGCGTCGTGTCGGTGGGCCGCCGGACCTCGGGCCTGGACGACCCCAAGCTCGACGAGCTCATCGTCGAGGATCTCTTCGAGCTCACCCCGTATCACGAACGCTTCCGGGGACTCGACGCCTGCCTGTACTGTCTCGGGGTGTCCTCGGCGGGCCTGTCCGAAGCGGACTACCGGCGCGTCACCTACGACCTGACGTGTGCCGTGCTCGAGGTCGTCTCGGCGGCGAGCCCCGGCGTCACCGTTTGCTTCGTGTCCGGCCAGGGTTCCGACGGGACCGGCACGAGCCGGACAATGTGGGCCCGGGTCAAGGGTGAAGCCGAGAACGAGGTGCTGGCCCGGTACGGCCCGGCCTACGTCTTCCGGCCCGGCCTCATCCAACCCCTGGAGGGCGTCCGCTCCCGGACCCTGCTCTACCAGGTGCCCCTGGTGCTCATGGGTCCACTGTTCCCCCTGCTCCGACGGCTGTTCCCGCGCAACGTGACCTCCACCGTGCTCGTGGCCCGGGCGATGCTGAATGCCGCCGCGGACGGCTACGCGAAGTCCGTGCTCGAGACGGAGGACATCAACCGGTTGGGCGGGCGTGGTGGGGCCGGGGCGGAGGCGTGATCGCGCTGACCGGACTCCTGGGCTGGGGAATCGACCCGGAAGACCTCCGGACGATGCCGGTGGCGCTGCTGCTCGCCTACGGGACCCTCATGGCCGGCGTCTGCTCGCTGGCGTGCATCGTGCCGGTGCTGCGGGCGCTGAGGGTCGAGCCTGCGGAGGCGCTGTCGGCGGAGGCGTAGCGGTGGGAGGGTGGGCTACGGGCGGATCGCCGTCAGGTGCGCCGCGGGCCTCCCGGTCGTAGGCTCGATCCGAACCGCTCCGCCGCCACCCGCCGGGCAGGCCGGGAGCCATCCCTCGACGAAGGACGATGCAGTGACTGGATCGACGCCCTCGAACACCGGCCCGCGGGCCCGCACGCACTGGTTTGCGATGGCCCTGGCGGCCACGGCTCCCCTCGGCTGCGGTCCCACCACCGACGCCGACGCCCCCGACGACGGACCGCTCGAGGTCGCGGCGTCCGACGTCCGCGTCCTGGGCACCACGCCCGAGCTGGCCGTGGTCCTCGACCTGGAGGTCCTTCCCGACGGACGCGTGTGGGTCATAAACTCCGCGCCTCCGTACTTCGTCGGGTTCGACCCGGACGGGACCCTGATCGCGGCGCACGGCCAGGAGGGCGGGGGGCCGGAGGAATTCCGGATGCCGGCCGGCTTCGTTACGGGCGGGCTCGACGGCGAGGCCTGGACCTTCGACGTCCGTCGCCACGCCCTGATCCGGGTATCGGCTCCGGACGACGCGTGGAGGGATGTCGGCCTCCCCCGGGCGACGCTTCCGCCGGGCACGGTGCAGGGGGGGATGGACTTCATGTCACCCGTGGTCCGCACGGCCCGCCTGGGAAGCGGCGTGGTGGTTCCCCACTCGACCGGGACGCTCCAGTCGGGGGTGTTCACCCTGGTGGAGTCGATCCTGAAGGCGGACCTCATGCGCTTCGACCCGGCCACGGGCACCGTCGACTCCATCCTGTCCCTCGGCACGGCACTGGACGATCCGTTCGTCGGTTTCGAGGCCGTGGCGGGAGGCTTCCCGCTCTGGAAGCGGTTGTGGGCCGTGTGCGGCGGCGACCACCTGCGCGTCTACGACCGGGTCCGGAACCAGCTCCGGGGCTTCGATGCGAACGGTGCGGAGCTCGAGCCCGTCGCCCTTCCGCCGACGGGTCTGGAGGAGGTCTCGGCCCACGATTTCGCCCGGGCCGTCTTCCTGCTGCGCCAGGCGGAGGCCACCGGCGGGGTGGGCAGCCGCCTGAGCCCGGAAGACAGCCTGCGGCTGATCAACGGCATGGCGGCGGAACTCTCGGGCGAGCCGTCCCAGCTCGCGGCCTACCTCCCGGCGTTCGTCGACTTCCGGTGCACCGAGGGGGGCACCATGTGGCTGCGTCCCCTCGACCTCGACCGCGGCGGCCTGCAGGGAGCGCGGGCCTGGCTCCGGGTCGAGCCGGACGGTGGGACGCGCCGGGTGACCCTGCCCGAGCGCTTCGACCCGCTCCGCTTCACCGACGACCGCGTGTGGGGTGTGCTCCGGGACGACTTCGACGTGGCGTCGGTGGCGTGGGCGCCCCTGCCGCCGACCTGACGGACCCGGCTGGCGTTGCTTCCGGGCCTTCGCCGCCGCACTCTGCCTCCAGCCGATCCGCCCTTCAATCGTGGGGTCCACCATGAAGCGTTTCCTCGCCCTCGTCACCGCCGCCTCCCTGACGGCCGGCCTCCAGGCCTGTAGTTCGGGCCAGGCCCAGCCCGCCACGCCCTCGCCATCCACCGGGAGCGGGGGAGCCCAGACCGGGCCCCGAGCCGGGGGCGGAGGCGACGGTGAGGGACCGAAGCCCTACGCCGAGGTGGTCACGGAAGACGCCGTGTCGGACGAGGGCGTGTTCACGGTCCACCGGGTGGACGAGGACCTGCTCTACGAGATCCCCATGGACATGCTGGGCGTGGAGATGCTCCAGGTCACCCGCATCGCCCGGACCCACAGGGACATCGGGTACGGCGGCCAGAAGGCCAACACGCAGACCGTGGTCTGGGAGCGCCGGGGCGACAAGGTCGATCTGCGCGTCACGTCGTGGGTGAACGTCGCGGACACGACCCTGCCCATCGCCGAAGCGGTGGAGAACTCCAACCTGCCGCCCATCATCGCCACCTTCGACGTCGCGGCCTACAACGCCGACTCGACGGCGGTGGTCATCGACGTGTCGGATCTCTACACCACCGACATCCCCATGCTGGGCCTGCAGCGGAACCGCCGGCAGGCGTACGGCGTCCGGCGGCTGGACAGCGACCGCTCGTACGTGGCGTCGGCCAACAGCTACCCGCGCAACCTGGAAGTCCGCCACGTCCTGACGTACGACGCCACCGAGGTGCCGGCGAACGAGTCGACCGGGTCCATCACCCTGGAGATGGCCCATTCGATGATCAAGCTGCCCGACGAGCCGATGCAGCCCCGGCTGTGGGACGACCGGGTCGGCTTCTTCAGCCTGACCCAGAACGACTACGGCCTCGACGTGCAGCGCGCCGAGACCCGGCGGTACATCACCCGCTACCGGTTGGAGCCCTCCGACCCGGCGGCGTACGCCCGGGGCGAGGTGGTGGATCCGGTGGAGCCCATCGTCTACTACATCGACCGGGCCACGCCGGAGTGGCTGCGGCCCTACCTGGCGCAGGGCGTCGAGGACTGGCAGCCGGCCTTCGAGCAGGCCGGATTCAGCAACGCCATCGTGGCGCGCATGGCGCCGACGCCGGAAGAGGATCCCGAGTACTCGCCGGAGGACATCCGCTACTCGGTCATCCGGTACTTCGCGTCGCCGATCCGCAACGCCTCCGGGCCCCACGTCCACGACCCGCGCACCGGCGAGATCCTGGAGAGCGACATCAACTGGTACCACAACGCGCTCGGCCTCGTGCGCAACTGGTACTTCGTGCACACGGCCGCTGCGAACCCCGCGGCCCGGGGGCTCGAGTTCGAAGACGACGTGATGGGCCAGCTCATCCGCTTCGTGTCTGCGCACGAGGTAGGGCACACGATCGGCCTCCAGCACGCCCACCAGTCCAGCGCGGCCTACACCGTGGACGACCTCCGCAGCCGCGAGGTCACCTGCAATCGGGGCACGTCACCGTCCATCATGGACTACGCCCGCTTCAACTACGTGGCGCAGCCCGGCGACGACGTGTGCTTCATGCCCATGGTCGGCCCGTACGACAAGTGGGCCGTGGAATGGGGATACCGGGTGGTTCCGGGCCAGGACACGGACGAGGAGCGGGACGAGCTGCACCAGTGGGTCCTGGACCACGCCGAGCCGCTCTACCGCTACGGCACCAACACCGACTACGACCCGACATCGCCCAGCGAGGGGCTGACGAACGATCCGGTGGCCGCCAGCGACCTGGGCATCGAGAACCTCAAGGTCATCCGCGAGAACCTGATGGACTGGACCACGGAAGCCGGCGAGGACTACGAGCAGATGGAGGAGCTGTACGGCTCCATGCTGGGGCAGTGGAACAACTACATGCGCCACGTGGCCACCATCATCGGGGGCGTCGAACGGACCGCGAAGATGGCCGACCAGGAGGGCCCGGTCTACGAGCTGGTGCCCGAGGCCAGACAGCGCGGCGCCATGGACTTCCTGGCGCGCCAGGCGTTCACGACGCCCGAGTGGATGATCGACGAGGAGATCTTCACGCGCATCGAGCCCGCCGGAATGATGGAGCGGATCCGCCAGGCCCAGGTGGGCACGGTGGAGCGGGTGCTCGACATGGGTCGCATGCAGCGCCTGATCGAGAGCGAGGCCCGCATCGGCGACGCGGCCTACACCCTGGGCGAGATGATGGCCGAACTCCGGCAGGCCGTGTGGAGCGAGCTGGGCTCCGGCCAGAACATCGATGCGTTCCGCCGGAACCTGCAGCGAGGCTATCTGGAGCGCATGGAGTTCCTGATGGAGAACGAGCAGCCCGAGATCCCGGCCCAGTTCCGCCAGTTCGTCCAGCGGACCGAGGTGGACGTGAGCCAGTCGGACATCCCGGCCTTCGTGCGGGGCGAGCTGGGCGTGCTCCGCGGCCAGGTGACGAGGGCGCTGAACCAGCCGCACGATACCGCCACGACGTATCACCTCCGCGACGTGGTCGCCCGCATCGACGCCATCCTCGACACCGAGGAGTAGCGTCCGGGAGGGCGCGGGGGGCGGTCACGCGATGCGTCGCGCCCGCCCCCCGGCGCCCTGCCTCACCGCCCGAATCCCTCCGGGTTGTCGTCGAAGCCCCACATGAACGGGGGCTCGCCGCCGCACACGCGCACGTAGGCGAATAGCTGTCCCCGGTGGTGCAGGAACTCGTCGTTCAGGACCACCATCGCGAACGTGCCGTTCAGGGGGATGCCCCACGGGTTGCCCACCGGGCCGGACAGGTGCTCGTCGCCCACCTCGCCGATGGCCGCGTCGGCGCGGTCCCAGCAGGTCCGGGCGAACGCCAGCACGTCGGCCTTCGTGGCCAGCCCGGTCGCCACCTCGGCCTCGCCGGTCTCGTCGGCGGTGATGGTGCCGGACCGGATTCCCTCGGCGATGTCGCGGAGGATGCTCCCCGACGTGTGGACCACCATCTGGGCGGGCGTCCGCATTCCGGACACCGGGTGGTCGTGGAACCGGTCGGCGGGGATCGCGTCCAGGGCCCGGAGGTAGATCCCGTATTTCTGCCGCATGTGGTCCCACATGCCGTCGAGCCATGCTCTGTTCATCGAGGCGGTCCGTCGTTGGAGGAGAGTGCCGGGGGCGAGCGTCATGACCCATCATGCGCCCCGACACCGCCGGCCGCCATCCGTGCCGCCGGGCATCCGGGGAACCGTTACCGGGACCCTCGGTGCCGGGGGTGCCCATGTGCGGGCGACACCGCTGCCGCTACCTTTCCAGTCTGCGGGCCCTTACTCGCGCTTCCGATTCCGGGAGCCGTCGGCCCTGCGACTCTACTCTGCGCCCCCGTTTCCTCGCCGGATGCTCCGGCCGGCCTCTGGGCGCCTCCCGACCGGACACATCGTGGCTTTTGCTGCTTTTTCGTTGCACCCGACCCTGCTACGTGGGGTCGCCGATCTGGGCTTCACGGAGCCCACCCCCATCCAGAAGGACGCGATTCCCGAGGCCATGAAGGGCCGCGACCTCCTGGCCTGCGCGGCCACGGGGAGCGGCAAGACGGCCGCGTTCCTGCTGCCCATCCTGCACGACCTGGTCCAGCGCCCCCGCGGTACCACGCGGGCTCTGATCCTCGCCCCCACCCGGGAACTGGCGCTCCAGATCGTGGACGACCTCCGCGCGCTGGCTCGGCACACCGACATCACCGCGGCGCCCGTCCACGGCGGCGTGGGCATGGGACCCCAGCGGAGTGCGCTGCGCAACGGCGCCGACGTGATCGTGGCCACCCCCGGGCGGCTGCTCGACCACTTCCAGCACGACTACGCGGCCCTGAAGGGTCTGGAGTTCCTGGTGCTGGACGAGGCCGACCGGATGCTGGACATGGGCTTCCTGCCCGACATCAAGCGCGTGCTCCGGCACGTGCCGACGCCGAAGCAGACGCTCTTCTTCAGCGCCACCATGCCCCCCGCCATCGAGAGGCTGACCCGGGAGATCCTGCGGTCGCCGGCGCGGATCGCGCTCCAGCGCACGGCCGCACCGGCCGAGGGCGTGACCCAGTCGGCGTATCCGGTTCCCGCCACGCTCAAGGGCGCGCTCCTGGTGGAGCTCCTGAAGCGCGGCGAGGTCGACGATGCCCTCGTGTTCACGCGGACCAAGCACCGGGCCGACCGTCTGACCAAGCTCCTGACCCGGAGCGGGATCTCCGCCGAGCGGATCCACGGAAACCGGTCTCAGGCGCAGCGGACGCGGGCCCTGGACGGATTCAAGGCCGGCGATCACCAGGTGCTGGTGGCCACCGACATCGCGGCCCGGGGCATCGACGTGGAGGCGCTCGGCCACGTGGTCAACTTCGACGTGCCGAAGGTGCCGGAGGACTACATCCACCGGGTGGGACGGACCGCCAGGGCGCAGGCCACGGGCCACGCGCTGACGCTGGTCGCTCCCGAGGAAGAGCAGGACTTCGGTCGGATCGAGCGGGCCGTCGGGGTGGATCTGCCCCGGGTGCGGGTGGAGGGCTTCGCCTACGACCCGTCCGACGGTGAGGCCCTGGAAGTGCCCATCGGCGAGCGGATCGCCGCCATCCGGAAGAAGAAGGCGGACGACCGTGCCCGCGCCGCGGCGAAGAAGGCCCGCGCCGAGGCGAACGGCAACGGTGGCGGCAACGGCAACGGCAGCGGCCGGAGCAACGGCAACGGCAACGGCGGGGGTGGACGGAGCCGGAGCACGAGCGGCGGGTCCACCGACAACGGGAATGGTCGGGGCGGCCAGGGAGGCCGCAGCTCCGACGAAGGGTCGGAGCGTTCGGGGCCGCGGCGGCGTCGGTACGGGCGGCGCAGAGGGTAGCGCGCCCGGGCGGCCCACCGTCCCCCCGGCGCCGGTTGCCGGGGGGACGGGGTGACGCGCTCAGAACTTGAGGCCTGCCCGCAATCCCACCCACTTCTGGTCGCCGTCCAGGCGACCGTCGGCCACGACTTCGAGCTTGATCAGGCTGATGCCCACCTCGGGCACGTAGCCCACCCCGTCGTCGCCGTCTCCGAAGAAGTACAGGCCGTTCAGGCCGACGAAGATCAATCCGAGCCCCAACCGTCCGCCCACGCCCGCGTGGAGGATGGTGGCGTCGTCGGCGGTCACGCCGCCGATCTCGGCTCCCGGGAAGCGGGTCACGCCGACCTGCGCGTGGGCGCCGGCCAGAAGCAGCGAGAGGCCGAGCTGGCCCCGCGCCGTGATCCCCCGGTCCACCGCGTCGCCGAAATCGCCCATGGGCTGGGCGATCCCACCCCCGAGCCCGAGCGTGAACTGAGCCTGGGCTTCGGTCCCTCCCAGGACCAGAACGCCGAGCAGGGCAAGGACCGTGCGGGAAAGCCAGCGCGTCATGGAGTCTCCTTCGTTGCCGGATGGCTGCGGCGGATGGAGCCGGACGCACTCGTCCGGCGCGGGAAACGATAGCCGGGCGACCGGGTGGATGAAAGCCGCCGCGCGGGGCGGCCTACCGGGCGGGATCGCGGATCGCCGGGTCCATGGGTCGACCGCGAACCACCTCGCTGCGCCGGTTCAATTCCGCCCACCAGGCGTCGTCGGCGTAGATCGACGGATCCGGCTCGGGGAAGGTCCTGCGGGTGGAATCCCAGACGATCACGGCGTCGATGACGTCGGCAAGCGTCGCGGTCCCGTAGATGTCGGGACGGCCGCCGTCCCGATTCCGGAGGGTCGTGGTGCGGTTGGCGGGGATCGAAGCGAGGTCCGGCGCGTCCACGGACCGCACCGACGGCGGGCCCGACCCCTCCAGTTCGGGAACCCCGAGTGCATCCGGGCGGGCCATGGACTGGATCGAACGGGACACCCCGGGATGGTGGAGTTCGATCCATCCGATCGGTGTGATCTCCGCGCGGGGGAGCCCTCGGGCGTCCGCCCGCACGCGGTTCCGCTTCGCCACGTGGAGGCCGCCGGCCACGAAGAGGGTGGTACGCCCCTCGAGCAGCGATGCCCGGCGGATGGTCTCGGCCATGGTCCGGGCCCGGTCGAGGTACGGGCTCAGGTCGTCCCGGTCGCGGACTGCGGACCACTCCACGCCGCCGTCGGCCAGGACCACCCGGTATCGGTGCTCCGGCGGCAGGCCGGCGTTCAGGTCGCGGATGCGCTGGAAGAACCGGGCATAGACGGGGGCGTCCCACACCGTGTTCGGCGACACCACCGAGTTGCGCCATGCCATCTGCACCGAGTCCCAGGGTGCGTCCAGCCCGGCCACCCATTGGTCCACGACGTCCTGGTACCGGGCATTGCCCCACTCCACCGCCACGTCGTCGATCCGCTCTGCCGCCCGGGGGTCGGCGAGGATCGCCAGAAGGAGGTCGTGGAATTCGAGGTGGCCGTGGTTCTCCCCCAGGGCCACCAGCCGTACGCCGCTCTCCGCGAAGGCCGCGACCACGGCATCGACGGGATCGGAGCGGAGGGCGTCCGGTGCACGGGTGTGGAGGCCGGGACCCTGGAGGGCGGCGAGAAGCGCAAGGCACGGGAGCATGGCGGTCCGGGTCGGAAGGCGTCGTCTCCCGTGGGACCCGGGTGGCGTCCATGGGGTTGCCCCGCGGGCCTCACCCCGCACCCTCCGCCCCTTGAGGCCGGGCGTCGGCGCGCCGACCTTTGGGGCGCTACCCCGTCCTCCCGCCCGGCCGACCCCATGACCGAACCCAGCAAGAAGCGCCTGATCGTCGTGGGCGACCGCGTGCTCATCAAGCCGGAAGAGGGAGAGGACCGCACGAACGTCGGGCTCTACCTCCCGGCGTCCGCCGTGGACAGCCAGGCGGTGCAGGGAGGCACCGTGGTGGCACGGGGCCCGGGCAACCCCGTCGGCGCCCCGACCGAGATCGACGACGAGCCCTGGAAGGAGGGCACGCGCTCCCCCCGGTACGTGCCGGTCCAGGCGCGGATCGGCGACTACGCGATCTTCTTCCGGAAGGCGGCGGTCGAGATCACGTTCGAAGGCGATCGCTATCTGGTGGTGCCCCAGCAGGCCATCCTGACCCTCGTCCGGGAGCAGGACGAGGACGACGAGGGGCTCCTGTCGTTCTGACCTCGCCCGCCATCGGCGGTGGGCTCCGGGGGCGTCCATGACCCTCGAGCGCTACCGCTCCGTCATGCCCGACTGGGCCGCCTTCTCGGAGGCGGCCGTGCGCCCGGAGCCCACCGTGTTCCGGGTCCGGACGGGACGGATCCCGACCTCCGAGCTGGCGCAGCGCCTGACCGCGCAGGGCTTCCGGCTCCGGCCCCTCCCCGGCATGCCCGACTTCTTCCAGGTCGAGGAGGAGCCCTACCCGGTCACGTTCACGCTGGAGCACTGGATGGGGCTGATCTACGTCCAGCAGGCCTCCACCGGCGTGGCCGCGCCGGCGCTGGCCCCCGCTCCCGGCGAGCGGGTGCTGGATCTCTGTTCGGCGCCCGGCGGCAAGACCTGCCACGCCGCCGAACTCATGGAGGACCGGGGCTCCCTGGTGGCGGTGGACGTGAGCGAGCCCCGGATCCGTGGGCTCCTCGGCAACGTGTACCGTCTCGGGTACACCAACGTGATGGTGGTGGCGGGCGACGGGCGCCGGCTTCCCGAGGAGGCCCTCTTCGACCGGGTCCTGGTCGACGCCCCGTGTTCCGGCGAGGGCACCCTGCGCAAGCGCGGCGGCGAACCGCCCCGACAGTCCCGCTCCTTTCTGGGGTTCGTGACGAGCGCCCAGGAGGCGCTGCTCCGGAAGGCGGTACGGGTCACCCGCCCGGGCGGGACGATCCTCTACGTGACGTGCACGTTCGCCCCCGAGGAGAACGAAGCCGTGGTGGACGCCGTGCTCCGCGACGAGCCGGTGGTCCTGGAGCCTCTCGACCTTCCGGTGGCCCACGCCCCGGGGCTCACCGCGTGGGAGGGGCGTACCTACGACCCCTCGCTCGAAGGCGCGGCCCGGATCTACCCGCAGCACCTCGACTCGGGCGGCCTGTTCCTGGCGCGGCTGCGTCGTCTCGACGGCCCGCCCACGGGGGACCCGGTCACCGCGTCGGACGCCGCCTGGCGGCCCGTTCCGCCCGCGTTCCCCGACGAAGGCCTCGAGGCCGCCGCCGTGGACGAACTGGTGGCCCGGGGCTCGGAGTCGCTGCGCTCCGACTTCGGGATCGAACAGGCCGACCTGGCCGACACGCGCTGGATCGTGCGCGGGGGGCGGCTGTGGCTCCACACGGCGGAGGGGTGGCCGCTGGACGGGTGGTCCGACGGTCCGTGGCGCCCGATCTCCGTGGGCTTCCGGGCCGTCGAGTTCGACAGCTTCGATCGCCCGCGGCCCACCAACGACCTGCTCCAGTGGCTGGGTCCGCGGGTCCGGGCCGGCCGGATCGACCTCGACGACGCCCGCCTGCGTCGGCTGCTCGACGAACGGGCCCTGCCCGCCGAGCCGGACCACCACGGGCTGGTGGCCTTCTCCTGGCGGGACGCCCTGATCGGGCGAGGCATCGCCACGGAGCGGGGGGTGCGCAGCGAGGTGCCGAAGGCCCGCGGCCAGGATCTGGTTCGCGTCCTGGACCGGATGGCGTCCGCCGCCGGGACCCCGGCCGACGAGAGCTGAGGGGACGCCGGACCGTCGGGTCGTTCAGGAACTCCGGGCCAACCGCTCCACGAAGGCGCGGTCGGTGGGCGCCAGCGGCATCTCCCTCAATTCGCCGGTCGTGAACCACCCCACCTCGGTGTGCTCCAGCGCCCGGGGCTCTCCGTCGATGCGCACCTCGACGAACTCGATCCGGTAGGGCGATCCCGGGTCGCCGGACGACCACAGGTGGGCACCGACGCCCGCACACGCCACGGACAGCTCCTCGTCCAGTTCCCGGGCCGCCGCCTCGGCCAGCGACTCGTCGGCGCCGACCTTGCCACCGGGAAACTCCCACAGCCCTCCGTGGCGCTTGTGCTCCGGCCTTCGCCCCAGGAGGTACCGGCCGTGGCGGACGATCACGGCGGCCACCACCGGGATGGCCGGGGCCGCCTCGCTCACCCGCACCCCTGGCAGGTCGCGGTCTCCGGAAAGATGAGGAGCCGCTCGAACGGAACCGGGCCCTCGCACTCGCTGCACCCGCCGTACGTGCCGGCGTCGATCCGGCGGAGCGCTCCGACGATCAGGGCCAGGCGGACCTGCTCCCGCTCGGCCAGGTTCCGGGCCATGCTCTGGTTCTGGAGCGAGTCCATGCGGGAGAGCCGGCCCACCGCGGTCTGGTCCAGCTCCACCGGGCGGGACGCCTCGTCCGACAGCTTCATGCTCTTTTCCAGGCGCCCGAGCTGGCGCTCCAGCACGGACCGGAGCTCCTCGATCTGGTCTGCCGTCAGGTGATCCATGGCGGGAATGTACGCGGTCGGGGGTCAAGCCGGAGGGGGTCCCGGCCGACCCTCCTTCGTATGAGCGTCTTCATCCACGTCGGATCGCCGGACACCGGCGGAAGTCAGGTCGCGCCCCTCACCACGGCGCGGGAGCAGTTGGACTCGGCTCTTCGCGCGGAGCTGGAGGCACCGCCTGTGGGCTTCGGGCGGTCCGGGCGGGACCCGTCCGGACCCGTGCTCGTGTTCTTCGGCGTCCTGCTGGTGGTTCTTCTGGGCATCCGATGGCTTCAGCGGATGGCCGGAGCCCAGGGCCGGACCGGGGGCATGGTGCGTCTCGGACCTGGCCGAAACGGGCTGCCGGCCCAGGTGGGGGACGCCGCAGCCGTGGACGCCGTCCGGGACGTGGCGACCGCGGCTGCCGGTTCGGCCGACGAGCGTCGTCCGGTCCGGCGGCCCCGTCGCAAGAAGCCCGAGCCGATTCCCCTGCCGCCCCACGTGGCGGCCATGCTGGCCCGCATCCCCGCTCCCGGGACTGCCCCGGAGCCGGAGCCCGACGCCCGGGAGACCGGGGTCGGGCCCGACTACGGTGGCCTGGACGTGCGGATCGGCTGATCAGTCGGAGCGGAGCGCCACCACCGGATCGACCCGCGACGCCCGTCGGGCGGGCAGCCAGGTGGCCAGGGTGGCCACCCCCAGCAGCACCAGAGGGGCCCCGACGAAGGTGGCCGGATCCGTGGACGAGACGCCGTAGAGCACGGCGCCCATGACCGCGGACAGCGCCCAGCCGCCCAGGAGCCCCACGGCGACGCCGGCCACGGCCACCACGCCTCCCTGCCGGAGCACCATCCCCCGGATCTCGCCCCGTTCGGCCCCCAGAGCCACCCGCACTCCGATCTCCCGGGTCCGCTGGCCCACCACGTAGGAGATCACGCCGAACAGCCCGATGGCGCCCAGGAACAGGGCCACGCCCGACGCGATGGCCAGCAGCACCATGGTGAAGGACGTCTCGGCCATGTCGTCGGCCAGCACCTGGTCCAGGGTCCGCACGTCGGTGACCGGGACGTCGGCGTCGAGGCGGAGGACCAGGTCGCGGATGGCCGGCACGGACACGGCCACCGACCCCTCCGACCGGACCAGCAGGTGCATCCGGGAGAGCCCGGGATAGCCCCAGTCGCCCACGACCATGGGCAGGTAGGCCATGGGGCGGACGTCTTCCCGGAGTCCGTACTCGCGGACGTCGGCTACGACGCCCACGATCTCGGCGAATTCCTCGTCTTCGTCCCACTTGATGCGCTCGCCCAGGGCGCGGCCGTCGAAGAACCGCTCCGCGAAGGTCTGGTTGACCAGCGCCACCGGCCGCCCGCCTTCCCAGTCGGCCCGGGCCAGGTCCCGGCCCTCGACGAGCCGCTGCCGGATGACGCCCAGGTAGTCGGCGCCGATGGCCTTGTACATGGCCACGGGGGGCAGGGCCCCGGGCGATTCGTCCCGCGGCTGCGACTCGATGTAGAAGGAGCCCCCGTTGCTGGACCCGCCTCCCGCCGGCACGTGGGCGGTGATGCCCACGGCGGCGACACCGGGCATGGCGGCCACCTCGTCCGCTACCCGGGAGAAGAACCGCGCGGCCTCCGGTCCTCCCTCCGACTCGTCCAGGCTCAGCCCCACGCTGGTCACGTTCGCCGGGTCGAAGCCGGGATCCACGGACTGGAGGGCCTGGAAGGAGCGGAGCATGAGGCCCGACCCGACCAGCAGGACGAGCGCCAGGGCGAGCTGGGAGGCCACCAGGAGGTTCCGCGCCCGATGGCGCCCCCGCCCGTCCGTGGCGGACCGGCCCCCGTCCCGGAGGATGCCCGCCAGCCCGTCGCCCGCATGGCGGATCAGGGGCACGGCACCGAGCAGCACGGCGGCACCCACGGTGATCGCGGCTCCGAACGCCAGGGTCACGGCGTCGAGACCGACTTCGTGGAGGCGGGGAAGCCGCTCGGGGCCCACGGACACCAGGAGGTCGACGCCTCCGGCGGCCAGGGCCATCCCCAGGGCTCCTCCGGTCAGGCCGAGCAGGAGCGCCTCGGCCAGGAAGCCCGTGGCCAGCCGACGCCCTCCGGCGCCCATGGCGGCCCGGATGGCCAGCTCCTTCTGCCGGGATTCCGCCCGGACCAGGAAGAGGTTGGCCACGTTGGCGCAGGCGATGAGCAGGACGACGCCCACCGTGCCCAGGATGATCCAGAGCGCCGAGGCCACCCGCTCGCCCACGATGACCTCCTGGAGCGGGGTCAACGAGACGCCCCACGCCGCCGACTCGAGGAACTCGGGAGAGATGCCCGGGAAGAAGTCCGGCAGGCCGGCCTGGAGTTCCTCGGTCCGGACGGAGGCGTCCTCGACGCGCACGCCCGGGGCCAGCCGCGCCACCATCGAGGTGCCGAACCGGCCGAACGGACCCTCCGGATCCACGTACAGGGGCATGTACAGATCGACATCGGCGTCCGGGAACAGGAAGCCGGGGGGCATGACCCCCACGATCTCCGTCCGTTCTCCGTCCACCTGGACGAACGTGCCGAGCACCCCGGGGTCCGCTGCGAACCGGGAGCGCCAGGTCTCGTGGGTCAGGATCGCCGTGGCGGGAGCGTCTTCCAGGGCGTCGTCCGGATGGAAGCCGCGGCCCAGGAGGGGCGGCGTCCGCAGCACGTCGAACAACCCGGGGCCGGCGACCACCACCTCCACCCGCTCCGGCCGGTCGGTACCCACCAGATTGCGTTCGCCCCGGCCGTAGGCGGCCTGCTTCGGCATGTAGTCGGACGCCCGCTCCCGATAGAACCGGAGGGTGCCGTCGGAGTTGTTGAGCTCCGGCAGGTCGAGACCCGGCGCGCGGTGGGTCACGGTGACAAGCTCGTGGGCGTCGGGATACGGCAGCGGCCGGATGACCACGGCGTGCACCACCGCGAAGATGGCCACCGTCGCGCCGATGCCCAGCGCCAGGGTCAGCGCGGCGGTTCCGGCGTAGGCCGGGCGGCGGAGCAGGGCCCGCGCCGCGTGTCGGAACTCCCTCGTCACGTTCATCATCCTCTCCCTCGGTTCCGTTCCGGCCGTGCCGGAATGTGTGGATGCCAGGTCCGCCCACCATTCTCCCGGGGCGGCCCGGAGCACGTCGAAGACGGCCGTGACCGCGGCCCGCGCCACGCCCACCGCCCCCGCCCGATCGTGAGCCTGGCGGAAGGCCTCGCACGCGTCGGCATCGGCCTCGTCGTGCCAGCGCTCCCGGAAGGAGCGCGGCAGGAGCTGCGCGACGGTCCGGAATGCCGCCCGCGCGACGCGGACGGAGCGGGGCAGCCCGGTCACGCCCGGCCCAGTGCCTTGCTGGCCCGGGCCACGTCCACCAGCGCCTGGAGCCGGTCGGTCTCGGCGCGGAGCGCGTCGCTCCCCGCGGGCGTCAGGCGGTAGTACCGCCGCCGCTGATCGTCGTCGGGTTCGTCGGCGCCCTGGAGCTCCTCGATGAACCCCCGCTCCGAGAGCTCCCGGATGGCCCCGTAGAGGGTGGCGGGCCACAGCGTGACGGCACCGTCGGTCCGGGCCTCGACCAGTTCCCGGATGGCGTATCCGTGCTGGGCGTCGTCGGCCAGGGCCAGCAGGACGTGGAACCAGGCGGCTTTCAGGCGGGCGATCTCGGGCATGCGCAGGGTCCCCGATGGGTGGGACGGCTCGTACGACGGTCCAATCAGTATACAACCATACCGATATGGATCAATATCGGTTTCACGGACGTGGGCGGGCGGGCACCGTGGCCAGGAGGATCGCCGTGGCCAGGGCGGCCGTACCGGCCCCGAACCAGAAGGGCGCCGCCGGCCCGAGTCCGGCCCACGACCCGATGCCTTCCCACAGGACCCCGGCCGCCAGCGACGCCGGCAGGGCCAGCACCCCCACGAGGGCGTGGTAGGTGCCGTAGCCGGTGCCACGGCGCTCCGGCGGGACCAGGTCGGCCACCAGGGCCTGGGCGGCGCCGGCCACCAGGCCGTGGTAGGCCCCGTACACGAGGTAGAGCACCACCACGGCAGGGGCGGAGGCGGCCGTGGCGAAGCCCAGGTAGACCAACGCGTAGAGGACCCACCCGCCGGCCAGGACCCAGGTGCGGGGCACGCGGTCGGCCAGGGCTCCGGCGGGTGTGCTCACCACCGAGTAGACGACGTTGAACGCCAGGAGGGTCCACAGCACGTCGTCCACGCCGAGGCCCCGCTCCTGGGCGCGGAGCACCAGGAAGGCGTCGGCGGAGTTGCCCAGGGCGAAGACCCCCGACGCCACCAGGAATCCCACGAAGGGTCCGCCGAATTCCCTGACCGTGGGGCGCGGGGGCGGTGAGGGGCGGGGCGGATCGCCCGGGCGCGCGGCGTCCGGACGGGCCACGTCGCGGAGTCCGGCGGCCAGGACCACCACGCCGAGGAAGGCCGGCACGAGGCTCCACGCCACCAGGGCCCGGAAGGTCCCTCCGGTGAGCAGGGCGCCGTCGGCCTGGGTGCTTCGGACGATCTGGATGGCCAGTGCCAGGCCCACCACCGCCCCCAGCGTGTCGGCCGCCCGGTGGAGCCCGAACGCCAGCCCCCGGCGCTCCGGTGGTTCGGAATCGGCAAGGAGGGCGTCCCGGGGCGCTGAACGGACCCCCTTGCCCAGTCGGTCGGCCCATCGGACACCGGCCACGGCGAGCCAGCTTCCGGCCACCCAGTAGAAGGGTTTGGCTGCCGCGGATACGCCGTAGCCCGCCACGGCCAACCACTTCCGGCGCCCGACCCGGTCGGAGATCCAGCCCGAGTAGAGCTTCACCACGGCCGCCGTCGTTTCCGCCAACCCCTCCACGGCGCCCACCGCCCAGATCCGCACACCCAGGACGTTGGCCAGGAAGAGCGGCAGGACGGTCTGCAGCATCTCGCTGGACACGTCCGTCAGGAAGCTCGTGGCGGACGCCACCCAGACGTTGCGGTGGAGCGGCGGGCGCATCGGGGTCATACCAGAACGAGGGGCTGGTATGCTACCGCATGGCACGCGCGCAACCCTCGCTCGCGTGCCGGAGAGGTGATACCCTTGAGGTGATCTCGGTCGGTGGCGGGCGCCGTATCCGCTGCCGTGGCCGTGCCGCCTTCCTCGCTGCCCCGGGGATCCGCAGCGTGTCCATTCGTGCCCGACTGGCCTCGGTCATCGGCGCTATCGTCGTCCTGGTCTCCGTGACCTTCACGGGGGTGGCGTACCGCACCATGCGGTCCGCCCAGGTCGCGGCCGCCTCGGCGCGTCTGGAGGAGGCCTCCACGCGGGTGGCGGGTCTGCTCGACATGTCCCTCCGTCAGCAGCTGGACGACTGGTCCGGCCACGCGGCGGACGAGGCCCTGGTGGGCTACCTGGCCGAGGGGGCTCCGGAGCCGCTCCCGGAGGCGGTCCGGAGCGTGC
The DNA here is from genome assembly GCA_040216925.1 of Longimicrobiales bacterium. Taxonomy (GTDB): domain Bacteria; phylum Gemmatimonadota; class Gemmatimonadetes; order Longimicrobiales; family Gaopeijiaceae; genus JAJCZZ01. The sequence continues at coordinate 168,762 of JAVJOF010000004.1, read as the reverse complement.
TGGCCACCCCGCCGGACAGCGGGTTCGTCGAGCTGCTGACCCCCGGGGGTGCGGTGGTGGCCTCCCTGGACCCGGCGCGCTCCCGGGACTTCGCGGAGGCGCGCGCCCGGCTCGTCCGGGGCCTGGCCACCGTACCCGGGCTGGCGGGCGGCCCGCTCTTCCTGCTCCGCGACAGCCTGTTCCTGGGACACGTGGCACCGGTGCCCTCGAGCGGGGAGACGATCGGGTACCTGGTCGTGTGGCAGGCCACGGACACGGACGTGGCCGACCGGGCCGCCCTGGAGGGGCTCATCGGCCAGGACGCCATGCTGTACCTGGTCGACCGGATCGACGGAGTCTGGACCGACCTGGTGGCCGACGTACCATCGCACGGTCTGCCGCTGACGGAGGCGGGCCTCCATACCTACGACGGGCCGGACGGCCCGACCCTGGCGGCGGTGACCCCCCTGGCGCTGGCGCCGTGGAGCCTGGTGGTGACGCGGTCGTTCGGGGGCGTGCTCGCCCCGGTGCACGCCACGGTGCTCCGTCTCGGGATGCTGGGGGCCGCCCTCCTGGCCCTGGCCCTCCTGGGCGCCTGGGTGGTCAGCGGCAGCCTGACGAAGCCGATCCGGACGCTGGCCGCAGCGGCCGGCGGGGTCGGTCGCGGTACCGCCGTGCCGCGGGTGTCGTCCGGCAGGCGTGACGAGATCGGCGTGCTGGAGCGGGCCTTCGACGACATGGCCGTGACCCTGGCTGCCTCGCGGGACGAACTGGAGGCGCGGATCGCCGAGGTCACACGGTCGCGGAAGCAGCTCGAACAGGTCATGGCCACCAGTGGCGTGGTCCTCTATCACCTCGACGCGAGCGGCGAAGACACCCCGCCGACCTGGATCAGCGACAACGTCGAGAGGCTGCTCGGGGTCACGCCGGACGAGGCCAGGACGCCGGGGTGGTGGCGGCGGGCGGTCCACCCGGACGACCGGGCGGCCCTGGCCGGGTGGCGCGCCGGCGCGGACGGGGAGCGGGCGGTGCGCCACTACCGGGTCCGCCACGCCGACGGGAGCTTCCGCTGGATCCGCGACGAGCAGCGCCGGCGCGTGGACCCGGACACCGGAGCGGTGGAGGTCTCGGGCGCATGGCTGGACGTGACCCTCCAGCGCGACCTCGAGCACCAGCTCCGCCAGGCGCAGAAGATGGAGGCCGTCGGTCGCCTGGCCGGCGGCGTGGCCCACGACTTCAACAACGTCCTGACCGTGGTCCTGGTCGAAGCGGAACGGGCCCTGGCCGAACTGCCCGAAGGGGGGGCGGCACGCGATTCCGTGGAGCACATCCGGGCGGCCGGGACGTCCGCGGCCATGATCACCCGCCAGCTCCTCACGTTCTCCAGGCGGGATCTCCCCCAACCAGTGAAGCTGGACCTCAACGAGCTGGTGCGGGAGACCCACTCGATGTTCGAACGGATGGTGGGAGAGCGTGTGTCCATCGAACTGGACCTGGCCGGCCGTGTGGGGTGGGTCGAGGCGGACCGGGGACAGGTGGAGCAGGTCCTGGCCAACTTCGTGGTCAACGCGCGGGACGCCATGCCCGACGGCGGCACCGTGCGGGTGGGCACGGCCGACGTGTCGCTCGACGAGCACTACGCGGAGACCCATCTCGGCGTGGAGCCCGGCGACTACGTCTGCCTCAGCGTGACCGACGCCGGTGTCGGGATGACCGAAGCGGTCAAGGAGCACCTGTTCGAGCCGTTCTTCACGACCAAGGAGCCGGGGAAGGGAACCGGGCTGGGCCTGGCCACCTGCTACGCCATCGCCCAGGGCCTCGGGGGGCACATCGGCGTGTACAGCGAGGTGGGCCTCGGCACCACGATCCATCTCTACATCCCCCGTGCCGGGGCGCCGGAGACGGAGCCGGTGGCGTCTGTGGGGGCCGCCGCGGACGGAGGGAGCGAGCGGGTCCTGATCGTCGAGGACAACGAAGGGGTCCGCCGGGCGGCCACCCGGATGCTCGAGATGCTGGGGTACGAGGTGCACGCCGCCGCCGACGGGGTCGAGGCCCTGGACCTGCTGGCCACGCTGGACGGCGTGGACCTGCTCATGACGGATCTCGTCATGCCGGGGATGGGCGGACCGGAACTGACCGAGCGCGTCCGGGACGTCCTGCCGGACGTTCGGGTCCTGTTCATGTCCGGCTACACCGACGACATGGTCAAGCGGGGCGAACTCCTGGAACAGGGCATCGTCTTCCTCCACAAGCCCTTCACGGTCCAGCAACTGGCCAGCAAGGTCCGGATCGCGCTGGCCCGCGTCTAGTCCGGCGTCACGGGCCTAGAAGCCCACCGCCAGGCCGATGGCGATGCTCACGGCGCCTAACACGACAAGGGCCGCGTAGAGCGGTGCGACGAAGCGGAGCCACTCCTCGTAGCGCACCCCGGCCGTGGCCAGGATGGCCATGAGCGCCCCGTTGGTGGGGGTGACCAGATCGCACAGGCCGGCGCCGTACTGGTAGGCCAGGATGGTCACCTGGCGGCTCATGCCCAGGAGGTCCGACAGCGGGATCAGCACCGGCATGGTCAGGACGGCCTGCCCGCTGACCGACGGGACCGGAACGTGGATCAGCGCCTGGGCGCCCACCATGCCGAGGGCCGAGGCCAGGGTCGGCAGTCCTTCCAGAGGTGTGAACATGCCGTGGACCAGCGTGTCCACGATCCGCCCGTCCTGGAGCACCACGAAGATGGCCCGGGCGAACCCCACCAGGAGGGCCGCATACGCCATCTCCCGGAATCCCTTGACGTAGGCGTCCGCGGTTCCCGTCACCCCCAGGCCGGCCAGAAGGCCCACCACCGTGCCCATGACGAAGAAGAGGGCCGACATCCGGTCGAAGTCCCAGCCCTGGGTGAGCAACCCCCAGACCAGCACGACGAAGGTCAGTCCCACGAGGGCCAGGACGCCCCAGTCGCCGGCGGCCATGTCGTCTTCCTCCACCACGTCGTCGGTCCGCACGTCGCCGCGGGTGGCCGCCGCGTGGCGCATGGTCACGCCGATCCACAGCACCAGCGCCAGGACCAGGAAGGAGGAGCGGAACGCCCATCCCGACAGCAGCGGAACGTCGGCCAGGCGCTGGGCGATCTGCACCTGGAACGGGTTCATGGGACTGAAGGCCGAGGCCACGAAGGCGGACCCGGCGCTCATGGACACCGCCACCATCGGCGTGAAGCCCAGCCGCCGGGTCAGCACCAGGAGGACCGGAATCAGCGCGATGATCTCTTCCTGCAGGTTCTGCAGCGCTCCTCCCGCCGCGAACAGCAGCGAAACCAGGGGCACGACCATCAGGTCCCGTCCGTGGAGGCTCCGCACCAGCCACGCCACGGCCCTGCGCAGCGTGCCGGTCTCGTCCACGACCGTGAACGCCCCTCCGATGAGGAAGATCAGGAAGATCACGTCGGCCGAATCGGCCATCCCCCGGGGCAACGCCACCATGGCGTCGAAGAGCCCGACGGGGCTCGGCTCCACCGGTTCGTAGGTCCCGGCCACCACGACCGTCCGGCCCGTGGAGTCGTCCACCACCCGCTCGAACGAACCGGCCGGAACCACCCAACTGGCGGCGGCGGCCAGGACCACGCAGCCGAGCAGGAGCACGAGGGGGTGGGGAATACGCAGCCGCGGGGTGTCGGTCACGGGGTTTCCGGAAGCTCGAGGATCAACGGAGCGGTGCCGCGGAGGCGAGGGCCTCGAGCGCCAGGAGCACGGTGCGGACGGCGTCCAGATAGTCCGACGGATCGATGCGCTCGAAGTCGTCGGTGGGCGCGTGGACGTCGGGGTGGTCCTCGACGCCGAAGTAGACCCAGGGGATCCCGGCCTCGTGGAACGCGCCGTGGTCCGACGACCGGGTCCAGTCGTCCATGCCGGGCACCCCCGGCCGGTCGTGGCCCTGGCGCAGCGTCATGGGGGCACGGGCCGCCACGTCGTCGAGGACCGGGCCCAGGGCCGGGGTGTGGTACGCGCCGGCCGCCCACAGCGTGCCGCCGCCTCGGGACAACATGTCCAGGTTGACGTTCAACCCCAGGCGCCCCGCAGGGACGGGCGGGTCCGCCACGAAGGCCCGGGCGCCGACCAGCCCCGATTCCTCGGTGTCCACCGCGGCCAGGATCACCGGCACGGGCAGGGGGTTCCGTGCCAGGTGGCGGGCCAGGAAGAGCAGGGCCGCCGTGCCCGAGGCGTTGTCGTCGGCGCCGTTGAATACGGTGCCGTCCCGCGTGCCCATGTGGTCGAAATGCGCCGTGATCACCAGGAAGGGACCCGCGTCACCCGCGGATCCCGGCAGCCAGCCCACGACGTTGACCCCGGCGGGCTCGCCCGTCGAGACGTCGTCGAACGGCTGCGCGTAGCCCCCCTCGAACGCCCGGACGCCGGCCTCCCGGAACGTCGCGGCGATGCGGTCCCTCGTGGCTTCGCTGCCGGGGGTGAGCGGGGCTCGTCCGAGCCGGGCGTCGTCCGCGAGCCAGCGGAGGTCGTCCAGGATGCGGACGCTGTCGGCGTGGACCGCGGCCACCGGCGTGTCGGGACCGGGCGCCTGAGCGCAGGCGGCCCACGGCACGGCGAGGAGCAGTCCCACGACGGGCGGCGTGGTCAGGGGGAGGCGTCGTCGATGCATGCGCAGAAGGTACGGGGGCCGCGATCTTCCGGCACCGGCGTTTGACACGGGATTCGGGGTCGGACGAACTTCACCGCCCGATGTCGTCCGCTCCCGCCTCCCCACCGCACGTACGCACCCCCCGCTTCGGACTGCTCGGCGTGGGCTTCGGCTTGCTGTTCCCGTTGGTGGCCACGCTGGTGGAGATGCGGCTGAGGGGACTGCCGTTCACTGCCTCCTCCGTGGTCACGGCACAGGCCAGCGAGCCGCTGCTCTGGATCATCGACACGGCACCGCTGGTGCTGGGCCTGGCCGGTGTCCTCATCGGCCGCGGCCAGGCTGCCGTGGCGGCGTTGCAGGCCCGGGCCCTCCAGGAGAGCGAAGGCCTCCGGGCCACGGTGCTCGACGCCGTGAGCAACGGGGTGCTCACCCTGGACACGGGGGGGCGCATCGAGTCCGCCAACCCCGCAGCCCACCGGATCCTGGGACACGAGCGGGGATCGCTCCGCGGCCGCGACGTCTCGATCCTGTGGCCGGGGTGCACCATGGTCCGCCTGGAGGCGGAGTTCCTCCGGTGCGTGACCGAGGTCGAGGTGGTCCGGGCCGACGGTACCCGGGCTCCGGTCGAACTCGAGCTGGACCCGCTCACGCTTCCCGACGGGCGTCGGATGTTCGTCATGGCCCTCCGCGACCTCTCGGAGGAGCGCCGCCTCGCCGCCGAGTCGGCCCGCTTCTTCGATCTGTCCCTGGATCCCCTGGTCATCACCGACCTGGAGGGCCGCTTCCTCCGGGTGAACGATGCCTTCACGGAGGTGCTCGGCTACGCGGATCAGGACGTGTCCGGGCTGGCGTTCCGGGACCTGGCCCACGAGGCGGACGTGGAGGCGCTCGAGGAACGGTCGAAGAGGCTGGAAGCGGGCGAGCCCGTGTCCTACCAGGAGGCACGGATCCGCCGTCCCGACGGATCGTTCCGCTGGATGTCGTGGAGCGGGCTGCCCGTGCCGGGCGAGGGGGTCGTGTACGCCGTCGGCCGGGACATCACCCGTGCGAAGGAGGCCGAGCAAACGCTCCGATCGGCCCGGGACGCCGCCGAGGAGGCCAACCGCGCCAAGAGCGAATTCGTGGCCAACATGAGCCACGAGATCCGGACGCCTATGAACGGCATCATCGGCATGACGCGCCTGGCCCTGGAGTCGGAGCTGTCCCGGGAACAGCGGGAGTATCTGGAAACCGTCGATGCCTCCGCGCGGGCTCTCCTCCAGATCATCAACGACGTCCTGGATTTCTCGAAGATCGAGGCCGGTCGGCTGGAACTGGAGCCGGTTCCGTTCGCGCTCCACTCCACGTTGGCCGACGCGTTCAAGACCCTGGCCGTCCGGGCCGCGGAGAAGGACATCGAGCTTCTCTACGAGGAAGGGCCCGAGGTACCGAACGCTCTGGTCGGCGACGCGGGGCGGCTCCGTCAGGTCCTGATCAACCTCATCGGCAACGCCATCAAGTTCACCGAGCAGGGCGAGGTGGCGGTCATGGTGGACGTCGCGGCCGCGGACGGGGACGGCGTCCGGCTCCGGTTCGACGTCCGGGACACGGGCATCGGCATCCATCCCGAAGCCCAGGGACGGATCTTCCAGGCGTTCGCCCAGGCCGACGGTTCCACCACGCGGCGGTTCGGGGGCACGGGCCTCGGCCTGCCCATCGCCTCGGAGATCACCCGCCTCATGGGGGGGACGCTGACCCTCGATTCGGCTCCGGGGCTGGGGAGCACCTTCACGTTCACCGCGCGCTTCGGGGTCGCCGACGAGGCGGACCTGCCGACGGCCGCGATGGCGCCGACCCACGCCCTGCGCGGCCGCCGGGTCCTGGTGGTGGACGACAACGCCACCAATCGGAGGATCCTCCGGGATTGCCTGCGGCGATGGGACATGGAGCCGATCCTCGCCGACCGGGCGGAGGCGGGACTGGAGGCGGCCCGGGCGGCGGCGGAGCAGGGGGTGCCCGTGGATCTCGTGCTGAGCGACATGCACATGCCCGGCGCGGACGGATACGCCTTCGTGCGGGGCCTGAGGTCCCAGCCGGCCACCGCAGACGTGCCGGTCCTGATCCTCACGTCGGGCGCCCACCGCGGCGACGCCGCCCAGCGGCGCGCCCTGGGAATCCACGCCACCATGCTGAAGCCGATCCTTCCGTCGGAGCTTCTCGACGAGATCCGCACCATGATCGGCGTGGCCGGACCGACCGCCGACATGCCGGCGCCGGACCCCGACCGACCCCTCCCGACCGTCTCGCCCCTCCGGATCCTCCTGGCCGAGGACAACAAGGTCAACCAGACCCTGGCCGTGGCCCTCCTGACCCGGGTGGGGCATCACGTGACCGTGGCCGGCGACGGTCGGGCCGCGCTGGAGGCGCTGGAGGATGGGGAGTTCGACATGGTCCTGATGGACGTGCAGATGCCGGAGCTGGACGGCCTGGAGGCCACCCGGGCCATCCGCGCCCGGGAGACCGGCGACGAGCGGATCCCGATCCTGGCCATGACGGCCCACGCCATGAAGGGCGACCGCGAGCGGTGCATCGCCGCCGGAATGGACGACTACATCTCCAAGCCCATCGACCCCCGGGCCCTGCACCTGGCCATCGCGCAGTTGAGTGGGCAACGGGTCTCGACCGGCTCGCCGCGGCGGACCGTGCCCCCCTTCGATCACGCCAAGGCGCTGTACCACGTCGGGGGCGACCCGGAGATCCTCGCTCAGCTCGTGGACATGTTCCTGACGCAGAGCGATGCCCGCATCGATCGCATCGTACGGGCCACGGAAGAGGGAGGGCGTGAGGAGATCGAGGCGGCGGCCCATTCCCTCAAGGGCACGGCGGCCACCCTCGGCATGGAGCCTCTGAGGGTCCGGTGCCTGGAGATGGAGCACCTGGCCGAGTCCGGAGAGGTGGAGAAGGCCCGGCGGGCGCTGCCCTCCCTCCTGGACGCGTTCGCCGCGGTGCGAGACGCGCTGGAGACCTACCGGAGCTGAGGCGGGGCCGGCCGGCTCCGGGCCGTGGTCGTGTAGACCAGGTCGCTGAAGGGCGAATCGTCTCCGTTGCCGGAGTTGGCCGCCGCCCCGAACAGGACGGCACCCGACTCCGGAGCGATCCAGGTCACGCTCCAGGTCACGACGTCCGGGTCCGAGACCACCGTTCCGGCCCGCGTGTGCTGCGCCCACGACAGACCCGCCGAGTCCCGCACGGCCACCCGGGGATCCGGCGCCCGGAACGCGCCCGCCTGGGTCCCGTCGGGGCGCCGGGCCCCGATCTGGAAGCCCGCGGCGCCCATGAGCTCGCTTTCGAGGACCAGCGTCAACGTGTATGCCCGACCCGGTGCGTAGGCGTCCGGCACGCCCTGGAGGAGCAGGCGTCCTCCAGGCGCGTCGAGGGGGGCGCCGAAGTGGCAGACCTGACACGTGGGCTCACCCGACGCCCCCGTATGGCCGGCCGGTGGCCCGTCGATCAGAACGGAGCCGGGCGTCGCCCCCGCAGCTGCGAGGACGACGCCCAGGGCGCTCAGGACCACCGGGAGGGCGGGGGCCCTCAACTCACGTTCTTGCGCCGTGGCGGGAGAATCGCGCGACCCACCGTGTTCGTGTCGGCGCCGAACCAGACGGTGTTCGTCTCGGCATCGAAGTACATGTGGCGGATCGTGCCCCCGCCGCTTTCCACCGGCGACACGCTGAAGAAGTCCTCGTTCACCGGATCGAAGCCGACGAACTGGTTGGGCTCCACACCGGTCTCGACGAACCAGATGCGGTCGTCGTCGTCCACGGCCATTCCGTAGGGCCGGCTGTCGGGTCCGCCGGGCATGGGGAACTCCCGGATGGCCCCGTCGGACGGATCGAGGCGGCCCAGGAAGCCCCGGGCGTAGTCGACGTACCAGACCGTGTCGTCCGAGGTGAGGCCGAGGCGCCGGGGCCGTGCGCCCTCCGGCAGTTCGTACGTGGTCAACTCGAACGTCGCGGGATCGACCATGCCGATCAGGTTGGTACCGAACAACGCGATCCAGGGGCGGTTCCGGGAGTCGATCTTGATGCCGTAGGGGCGCACGCCGCCCATGCGGCCCCCGCGGCCCGGAGCGGTGGGCGCCTCCACGAGACGCACCTCGCCGGTGTCCTTCCAGAACTTCCCGATGAAGTTCCCGCCCTGGACCGTGAACCACAGGTCGCCGTCGTGGTCGAAGACCAGCGTATGGGGATCCTGTGCCCGGTCGTCGGGCATCGGGTAGGTCGTGATGTCGCCGGTCTCCGGGTCGAGGCGTCCGATGACGGCGACGCGGTTGCCGGCGTACCAGACGATCCCGTCGTCGTCGACGATCAGGTTGTGGGGTCCTGTGCCCTCCGGCAGGTCGTAGCGCCGCATGTCGCCCGTGTTCGGGTCGAGCACGGCGGCGTAGTGGCCCTGCTGGCCGACGAACCAGACGCGCCCGTCCGGCGCGACGTAGGGGTCCCGGGGGCGTGTGTTCTCCCAGGGCACGGCCCATTCGTTCAGGGCCGGATCCAGGTCGGTCTGGGCGGCCGCCGGCGCGGGGGCGCCGAAGCCCACCAGCAGGGCGGCAGGAAGAAGAAGCGAACGCATGGCACCTCCGTTGTTGGTCGGGGAGCTCGGGTAGCGCTCAACAAGACAAGTGCACGGCCTGGAGTGCTGGCCCGAGCGGGTGGTGCCGGGGCGGCATCGGCCGATTCCGCCATTGCTCGGGCCCGGGCCGCCCGCCATGGTACCCACCCACCCGACCGGCCGAGGGTGGGCCCGACAGACCGTCCCGTATCCGCCCGTCCCGCCCTCCCTGCCAGGAGATCCCGTGCCCGAATCGCCACGCCCCTGGAGCCGCCGCGACTTCGTGCGGCACTCGACTTCGTGTGCCGCGCATCTGGGCCTGATGGCCGCTGGCGCCCCGCTGCTGGCCCGCACCCGCTGGGCCGGCCAGGAGCGATATCCCGTGGTGGCCCGGGAGCCCTGGGCGCGCATCGAACGGGTGGCGGAGGGCATCTGGGCCGTGGTGTCGACGCCCCTCGAGGATCGGACCACCCTGTGCAATGGCGGCATCGTCGCGGGGCGAGCGGGCGTGCTGGTGGTCGAGGGCTTCGGATCGGACGAGGGGTCGCGGTGGCTGGCCCTCAAGGCCCGCGAACTTACGGGGCGCCTGCCCACCCACGTGGCCCTCTCCCACTACCACGGCGACCACACCGCGGGCCTCCGGGGGGCCCTGGAAGAGGGCTCGCCCGACGCCCTGGTCACCGCCCGGACCCGCGACCTGGTACTGGAACGCAACGCCGAGCCGGCCGTGGAGGCACTGGAACGAGCCACAGTCCTGGACACCCGGCGTCCTACGGAGATCGATCTCGGCGGGCGCACCGTGATCGCCGTGCCCCGGCGGGGTCATACCGACTCCGACATCTCGCTGGAGGTGGTGGACCCCTCCGTGGTGTTCTGCGGCGACCTGGTCTGGAACGGGATGTTCCCGAACTACATGGACGCGACCCCGTCCCGCCTGAGCCTGGCCGTACGGCTCCTCCGCGAGCGGGGGGCGGACACCTGGGTGCCGGGTCACGGCGCCCTGGCGGGGGCCGCGGACCTCGACCGGTACATCGCGGTGCTCGACGACGTGGAGGCAGCCGCGACCCGGGCCGTGGAGCGGGGATGGAGCGCCGAGGAGGCGGGCGCCGCCTACCGGATTCCGGAGTCCCTGGGCGACTGGATGCTGTTCAGTCCCACCTATTTCGAGCGCGCCATCGGCGCGTGGATGAGCGAACTGGCGGGGTAGCCGGGCGGCGGAGCGGACGGGGTCGCGGGTCGGGTGGCACGGTGCGTGCATCTATGGCCGGTGTCCTGACCGTCCACTTCGACAACAGGAGGTTCGCGTGAAGCGCGCTGCCCATCTCCATAGATCCCGTTCCCTCGCCCTGGCCCTCGTGGCCGCCGTCGGCGTCACGTCCGGCTGCGCATCCCTGAACAACACCGAGAAGGGTGCCGCCGGTGGCGCCGCCGTCGGTGGTGTCGTCGGGGGTATCATCGGCAACCAGACCGGGTCCACCACCCGTGGCGCCATTCTCGGCGCCGTCCTGGGTGGAGCCGCCGGCGCGGCCATCGGCCAACGCATGGACGAGCAGGCCGAGGAGCTCGAGAACACGCTGCCGGGCGCGACCGTCGAGCGCGTCGGTGAGGGCATCCACGTGACCTTCGACTCGGGGCTGCTCTTCGACGTGGACTCCGACGTTCTCCGCGCTCCGGCGCGCCAGAACCTCGAGAACCTCGCCAGAAGCCTGGACGACTACGAGGGCAGCCGCGTCCTGGTGGTCGGGCACACCGACGCCACGGGTGCGGACTCCTACAACCAGGGTCTGAGCGAGCGCCGTGCCGCGGCCGCGAAGGCCTACCTGCTCCGTCAGGGGCTGGCGGGTGACCGCGTGGACGCCATGGGCCGGGGCGAGAGCGAGCCGGTCGCGTCCAACGAGAGCGCGTCGGGCCGGCAGGAGAACCGCCGGGTCGAGGTGGCCATCTTCGCCAGCGACGAGATGCAGGAGGAGATGCTGCGGCGCCACGGCCGATAGGCGCTGACGCGAACCGCGGAACCCGTCGTCCCGGCCTCGAGCCGGTGCGGCGGGTTCTTCGCGTTCAGTCCACCACGAGATCCCAGGCGCTCTGCCCGGTATGGCGGAGCACCGAACCCAGAGCCGCCCGCAGTTCGTGGCCCCGCACGGGCTTCATCAGCGTCCTGTCGGCTCCGAACCGCTTGGCCCGCATGAGGTGGTCGGCGCCGTAGCCGGTCACCGCGATGACCGGGGTCGCGTCTCCCCGGGACCGCAGATCGCGGATGAACGTCAGACCGTTCATGCCGGGCATGGCCAGGTCCGCCACGATGGCGTCGTACGGCGACTGGGCCATCATGTGGAGGGCGTTGTTTCCTTCGTGGGCATAGGCCACGAAATGCCCCGCGTCCTCGGCGAACCGTCCGAGGATGAAGCGTGCGCCTTCGTCGTCGTCGACGATCAGGACCCGTGCCATGAGGAGGCGTTCCTAGAGGGAGTGCGGGGTCGCCAGGTCGGCCGTGCTGGGCTCGAACACGTCCGTCAGCTCGCGCTCCACCAGGGCCAGGACCTCGGACCGGTCGACCGGCTTGGACAGGAACGCGCTGGCCCCGTAGGTCTCCGCCAGCTCTCCGTGCTCACCGGAGAACGCCGACACGGCGATGATGCCGGTCACGTTCCCTGTGCTCCGCAGTTCGCGGATGAGCCGCAGCCCGCTCACGTCCGGCATGGCCAGATCGGTGATGATCAGGTCGAAGGCGTCCTTCTGCGCCCGCGCGAGTCCGGCGGAGCCGTCCTTCGCGTAGGCGACCGCGTGCCCGCCGTCTTCCAGGATGCGTCCCAGGATGATCCGGCTGGTCTCGTCGTCGTCGATGAGCAGTATCGTGGCCATGTCCGGAGCATCGGAACCCGGCCCGCAGACTTTAGCCCGACGTCACCTCGTCGGTCGGCCGCGCCACCTCGATCTCGGCCCGGCCGGCGGCGCACGGCCAGAGGAGCGTCGTGGCGTGCCCCTGGACCGACGTTTCGGCCCCGGCCTCGGAGCGGGACACGGTCACGATGTCGTACCGCCACGTGTCGGCCGGCGGCGGCGTGCCCGACACCCGCGCTTCGTGACCGAGGGACAGCTCCACGGCGAACCGTGCGTCGGTGGGGAAGGCCGCCGGGTCCCACCGGTAGGACACGGCCACCCGGCCCGACGCATGGACGGCGATGCTCTTGGACAACGAACCGGGTCCGCCGGCTTCCAGGACCACCGTCGCCACGTCGTCCGCCGCGTCCACCGACGACACCGAGAAGGCCTGGGAGGCCCAGCTGAACACGGCGGCACTCTCGCCCCGGGCGTAGGCCTCCGGTTCCAGGCCGGCGGGCAGGACGCGATCCACGAACAGGGCCCGCTCCTCGAGGTCGAAGGGCGGCTGCTCCTCGAAACGGACGTTCTCTTCGAGGTCGTGGATCGAGGCCATCCCCTCCTGCTCCGGATCGGCTCCGTCGTCGTCCGGGGTGGACGCTGCCGGGGGCGGCGCGTCGTCGTCCGGCGCGTCGTCGGGGTCGTGGTAGGCCTCCCGGCGCCGGGTCAGGACATCGGCCAGATTCACGCCCGCGTCGAGCCAGGTCAGTTCGGTCAGGCTGCCGCCGCGCCCCGGGCGCACCACGGCCGACACCCGGGCCCCGTGGATCCGGACATCCCGCTGCCCGTCTCCGTACACGTCGGCGACCTCCGCCTCCAGGGGCTGGCCCGCGCGCAGGAGGGACTCGGCCCGCGCCAGTTCGCGCCAGATCGCATTGCGGAGATGGCGCAGGTAGAGGCCGCCGAACACCCCGTGCCAGTATGCGTCGTTGCATTGGGCCCGACCGACGGCCCGGCGGGCGTCGTCGGGGTCTCCGCGTTCGCGGCAGAGGGCCGAGAGCGCGGTCGCCTTCTTGTGCATCCGGTTGGACTCGGGATACCGGGCCACGAAGTTGCGCCAATGCCCGCCTCGCACGAGGGCGGCGGCCTGCGGGTCGTCGGCGGTCCGGGCCTCCAGGCGGTGCAGCCGCCGCGCACCGTCGGGCGGGAGCGACCACCCCTCCATCTCGCGGTACGACGCGGACGGGAGATAGGCCAATCCTCCGGCCTCGACGGCCTCCACCGCGTCGCGACCGGTGCTGAGACGGACCACGCCCCGCTCGGTGAGCCGCTCGACCTCGTCGAGGAAGCGGTCCATCCATCCCTGGGTCCACACCCAGTCCGCGGTGCCGGGCCATCCCCCGAACTTCTCGCCGTCGTCGGCCAGCACCGCGAGCGGATGCCCGGCCGAGGCCAGGCTCTCCAGGTAGCCGCCGATCTCCTCGGGCGGTCGGAAGGGGATCAGGTAGCGGAGCCGCTCGTCGATGGGCAGGAGGGAGAGTCCGTGCCCCCCCGACTCGGTGCGCCACGGACGGTGGAGCTGGTCGCGCCGGAAGCCGGCCACCAGGAAGTGGCGGTCGTCCACGAGCGTGTAGGCCACGCCGGCGGCGGCCAGGTCCTCCACCAGGCCGGGCTCCCAGACGCGCTCGGTCAGCCACAAGCCGGTGGCGTCGGCGCCCATGTGCCGGGCGATCCAGTCCCGCATCCAGCCGATCTGCTCGACACGATCCGGTCGAGGGAGGCTGGCCAGGACCGGCTCGTAGAAGCCCGACAGGAGCAGTTCCACCTGGCCGTCCGCCACGAGGCGTCCCACCCGGTCGAGGTAGGGGTGGCCGCGCTCCTCCATCCACTCCAGGAGCGGACCGGACACGTGGAGCACCAGCGGGAGCAGGCCCCGCTCCTCCGCCCGTTCCAGGAACGGCAGGTACACGTCCTCGACGTGACGTTCGAAGACCTCGTCGAAGTTGCCCACCGGCTGATGGACGTGGAGGCCGAACACGAAGCGCACGGGCCGGGCCACCCCGCCCGACGCCACACCCTCCGGAGACAACCCCATCCGCCGCGCCACGCGCCGGAGGCCCGGGTGGGCGTGGGGACCGAGGGCCCGCGCGAGGTCGGTCTGCGCCGCGAAGGGCACGGGCATGCCCACGGCGGCCAGCCGGTCCAGCACGCGTTCGACCGCGTCCGCCGTGGCGTCGGCCGGGTCCGCGGTCAGGTACGCCACCGCCCGGAGGACCTCGGCTTCGAGCTCCTCGGAATCCCCGCCGGATCCGGCCGTCGCAGCTGTCGTCACGATCACCGGTGTGCGTGGCTCGGCCGCCGGCTCCGGCGCGCGGCCCCGGATCTCCCCCATCCAGAGATCCCGACCGGTGCCTTCGTCGGGGTCGTTGCTGACGGCGGTCTCCAGGCGCTCCAGGAGGCGCCCTTCCAGGGCGTCGGCCCCATCGCCCAGGAGGTCCAGCGCATGGGCCGCGTAGCGCAGGACCTGCATGGCTTCGAGCCCGGCGATGTCGTCGAAGAACCATCCGCACGACGTGAACATCCGCAGCGCGTCCCGCTCCATCTCGAGCAACTCGAGGGCGCGGTCGGCGTCCGCGTCGGAGCGCGGCCCGGACGCGTGCTCCCGCACGAACGCCCGCCGCGCCTCCGCGCCGCGGTCGAGCACGCGGCCGTAGTCGTCGCGGGCCGCCCACGGATCGTCCAGGAGCGCGCCCGCCTCGTCCTCGAACCGCGCGTGCAGGCCCTCGGCCAGCTCGTCGAGGGCGTCGCGAAGCACGGCGCGCCACGCCTGGCTGCTGTTCTGCGAGGGGTCCATGCGGCATCCGCATTCGGCCCGCCACCGGTCGACCCCGTGGGCGCAGGACCACGCGCTGGGCTCCACCAGCGACACCGTGCGCTCCGGCGGCATCCGCGCCAGAGCCGCCGCGTAGCTCTCGAGATGCACCCCCGGCCGGCCGTTCAGGGTGGTGAGTACCGCCGCCAGCGCCATGTCCGCCCACCGGTGGTGGTGGCCGAACGTCTCGCCGTCGGTGGCCAGGCTCACGAGCTTCCGGGCGGCGTCCGGTGTGGCCATGCGCTCCGCCCAGGCGTCCGCGTCCCGGAGGAGGGCGCCGAACGCCACTTCGTGGGACAGCCCGCCGTCGTAGACGAACAGCGCCATCTCCCGGCCGCCCGAAAGAGCCACGCGGACCGGGGCGCCGTCGGCCGGCGGCGCATCCACCTGGTCGGGCCCCACCACCGTGAAACGGATGCCGTGGTCGGCCAGGACCTCCAGCGTCTCGGTGTCCACGGCCGCTTCGGGCAGCCACATGCCCTCCGGCTCCCGGCCGAAGCGGCGGCGGGAGTCGGCCATGCCCCAGCGGACCTCCGTCACCTTGTCGCGCCGCGAGGCCAGCGGAAGGATCACGTGGTGGTACGGGCAGGCCAGCGCGTTGCCGTGGCCGGTCCGCGCCACCGATCGGGCGTCGGCGTCCAGGAAGGCCCGGTACGTGCCGGGGGTCTCCCGCGCCATCCACCGGAGGAGCGTGGGGCCGGCGTCCCAGCTCATCCATTCCAGGGCGTTGACCACCTGGGCGATCTGACCCTCGCCGTCGAGCACCCGGGCGGCCGTCACGGCCCGGTAGCACTCGTCGTGGATGCGATGGTTCCAGTCGTGCCAGGGGGCTGCCGAGGCCTCCCGCAGCACGCGGTCGGTGCGGGGATCCTCGCGCGGGGGCTGGTAGAAATGGCCGTGGACGACCACGGAGTGGGTGTTCATGGAAGCGGCGGGAAGGGGGTCAGGCGTGGGGTCCGCGGTGGATCTGCTGGGCGCGGTTGTACATGTCCTCGTACCGCGCGGCCGACACCATCCAGGAGAAGTCCCGGGTCATGGCCTCGCGCACGTGTTCCTCCCAGGCCGCCCGGTCCGCGTAGAGGTCCGCCGCGTAGCGCACGGCCTCTTCCAGCGCCCAGGTCTCGTACTCGTCGAACAGGAAGCCGGTGACCCGGTCCTCGACGGTGTCGGCCAATCCGCCCACGCGCCGGACCACCGGCAGCGCCCCGTAGCGCTGGGCGCGCATCTGGGTCAGGCCGCAGGGCTCGTAGAGCGACGGCATCAGGAGGAAGTCCGCGCCGGCCAGGACGCGGTGCTCCCGCTCCTCGTTGAAGTCGAAGAAGGCCGCCACCCGGTCGGGCCGGCGTTCCGTCATCTCCTGGAGGGCATGGCGATAGCGGGCCTCGCCCTCGCCGAGGAAGATCCACTGCGCGTCGATGTCCTCGGTCATCCGGCTCGGGATGATCAGGTCGAAGCCCTTCTGCTGGGCCAGGCGGGCGGTCATCCCGAACAGGGGCACGTCCGGGCGCACGGGCAGCCCCGCGGCCTCCTGGAGCCACGCCTTGCACTTCACCTTCCCGCTGAGGTCGTCGCGATGGAAGGTGGCCTCGATGGCACCGTCGCTGGCCGGATCCCAGACCGTGTAGTCGATGCCGTTGAGGATGCCGACGAAGCGGTCCTGGAGCGCGCTGAACGTGTCGTGCAGGCCGAAGCCGCCGGTCCGGGTCCGCAGCTCCCGGGCGTGGGTCGGGCTGACCGTGGTTACCACGTCGGAGAAGACCAGCCCGCCCTTGAGGAGGTTGACCTTGCCGTACCACTCCATCCGGTCCATGCGGAACAGCGAGCCGGGCAGGCCCAGTTCGCCGAGGATCTCGGGGCCGTAGTGCCCCTGATACCCGGCGTTGTGGACGGTCAGCACGGTGGTCAGGTCGCGGAAGTAGGGCTCCTGCTGGAGCACCGTGCGTGCGAACACCGGGGCCAGCGCAGCGTGCCAGTCGTGGGCGTGGACGACGGCGGCGCCCGGGACCTCCCACTGGAGGGCCTTGAGCGCCGCGAGGCAGAAGAACGCAAAGCGGACATGGTTGTCGGGGTACGCCCCGTGCTCCGTGCCGTAGATATGGTCCCGGCCGAAGAACCCGTCGTGCTCGATGAACAGCACCCGGGGCGTGTTGCCGCCCACGTCGTGGTGCCAGAGGCGGGCGTTCTCGATCCGCGGCCCCATGCGCACCTGGTACCAGTCGGAGCAGGGCACCACCTGGTCCGGGAAGCGCTCGCGCACCACCCGGTACAGCGGCATGCAGACCAGGGTCGGTCCGCCGGCCGAGGCGCGGTGGGCGGCGATGCCCCGGACGGCCTCGGCCAGGCCCCCGGTCCGGGCGTACGGCCAGTACTCCCCGGTCAGGTGGACCACGGTGTTCTCGTACCCGGGTCCCCCGGAACCTCCCCGAGTCGGTGCGGATGTGGGAGCGGGCATGGTGTGGGCGCTGGACGTGGGACCGGAACGACGACATGCTCAACATATCGGATGGCGCGCCCCGGCACGACGGGGCCCGGACGCCCGATCCCATCCCGCACCCACGTCCCCACCGAATGTGACCCTCGCCTCCGAACCGCTGGACCCCGTCGACGCGCTTCTGAAGGGGACGTGCGCCGACCCGTTCTCGTTCCTGGGGCAGCACCCCGTGGAGGGCGGGCGTCGGGTGATCCGGGTGTTCTTCCCGTCGGCCCGTTCGGTGGCCGCCGTGGTGGGTGGATCGGAGGTCGTACTGGAGCGGGTTCACCCGGGGGGGCTCTTCGAGGGGTTCGTGGAGGCCGACCGCCACGTTCCGTACACGCTCGTGGTGGACGACGCCCACGGGCGACGTCTCGAGCACGAGGACCCCTACCGTTTCGGGCCTTTCGTCGATGAGGGCCGGGTACGCGACTTCCTCCACGGCAGGGAGCGCCGGGTCCACGAGGTGCTGGGTGCCCGCCCGGCCAGGGTCGACGGCGTACGGGGAACCCGCTTCGCCGTGTGGGCCCCCCACGCCCGTGCCGTCAACCTGACCGGCGACATCAACGGGTGGGACGGCCGGCGCCACCCGATGCGGCCCCGGGGCGCCACCGGTGTGTGGGAGCTGTTCGTGCCCGGCGTGGATCGGGGCTCACGGTACAAGTATCAGATCGTGACCCCGGGCGGCAGCCGGATCAACAAGGCCGACCCGTGCGGCCGGGCCATGGAGCTGCGGCCGGCGACCGCCTCCGAGGTCTGGGATCCGGAGGGCTTCGTCTGGACGGACGACGCGTGGATGGCGGCCCGGGGCAGCGTCGATCACGACCGGACGCCCATGTCGGCCTACGAGGTCCACCTCGGCTCCTGGCGACGGCACCCCCGGAGCGACCTGCCCGACGGTGCCCCGGGCTGGCTGAGCTACCGAGAGCTGGCGGAGACGCTGCTGCCCTACGTCCGGGACCTGGGCTTCACCCACGTCCAGCTGCTTCCGGTCATGGAGCATCCCCTGGACCAGAGCTGGGGCTACCAGCCCCTGGGCTTCTTCGCGCCGACGTCCCGCCACGGCACGCCGGACGACTTCCGACACTTCGTGGACCGGGCCCACGCGCTGGGTCTCGGGGTGATCCTGGACTGGGTTCCCGGCCACTTCCCGGCCGACGCCCACGGGCTGGCCCGCTTCGACGGCACCTCGCTCTTCGAGCATCCCGACCCGCGCCAGGCGCGGCATCCGGACTGGGGCACCCTGGTGTTCGATTACGGGAAGCCGGCGGTCCAGTCGTTCCTGATCTCGTCGGCGCTCCACTGGCTGGAGGACTACCACGTGGACGCGCTCCGCGTGGACGCCGTGGCCTCCATGTTGTACCTGGACTACTCGCGGAACGAGGGCGAGTGGGTGCCGAACGAGCATGGCGGCAAGGAGAACCTGGACGCCGTCGCCTTCCTCCGGGCCCTCAACGACGCCGTCCACGAAGAGGTTCCGGGGGGCCTGATGGTGGCCGAGGAGTCCACCTCCTGGCCCGGCGTCTCCCACGGGACCGACCGGGGCGGCCTGGGCTTCGACCAGAAGTGGAACATGGGGTGGATGAACGACACCCTGGACGTCCTGGGCATCGATCCGCTCCACCGGAAGGGGAGCTACGAGCGCCTGACGTTCTCCATCATGTACGCGTTCAGCGAGCGCTTCGTACTGCCCCTGTCCCACGACGAAGTGGTGCACGGGAAGGGCTCGCTGCTGGGCAAGATGCCCGGCTCGACCGAGGCGGCGAAGTTCGCCAACCTGCGCCTCCTGCTGGCCTACCAGTGGCTCCACCCCGGCAAGAAGCTGCTGTTCATGGGGGGCGAGCTGGGCCAGTGGTCCGAGTGGAACGTGGATTCGACCCTGGAGTGGGGGCTGCAGGAATGGCCCCGGCACCGTGGCGTGGGCCGGTTGGTGGAGGCGCTCAACGGGCTCTACACGGGCGACCCGGCGATGCACGTGCAGGACTTCCGCCCCGAGGGCTTCGAGTGGATCGACTGCCACGACGCGGAACGGACGATCCTGTCGTTCCTCCGGTGGAGCCCGGAGTGGAACGACTTCGTGGTGGCGGTGGTGAATTTCACCCCGGTGCGCCGCGACGACTTCCTGCAGGCCGTTCCGTACGCGGGGCGCTACCGGCGGGTCCTGAACACCGACGCCGAGGAGTTCGGCGGAGAGGGCATCGAGGTGGCCGAGGTCATGGAGACCGAGGAGGCCGACCTCCACGGCCGCGACCATGCCGTGCGGTTGTCGCTACCCGGCCTGTCGGTGGTGGTGCTGAAGCGCGAGGGCGGCGCTCCGCCGCCGGAGTAGCCCCGGCGGGGAGCGGCCGGACCTACGCCGAGGGCCCCGCCTGCGGGATGGCCACCACCTGATCGGTCGGCGGATCGTCGTGCTCCGCCAGGCCCTGCATGGCCGGGACGTACATGTCCCGGGCGTAGTCCTGCACCATCCGACCCGTCGTGAAGTGCTTCCCGGCCACGCGCATGGCGTGCTTCATGTGGCGGACCCAGTTCCGCGGGATGTTGTCCTCGTCGCGGTCGTAGAACTGGGGCACCACTTCGCGCTCGAGGATGGTGAACAGCGCCTCGTGGTCCCGGGCGTCGACTTCCTCGTCGGTGCCGTCGGCCAGGGGAATCGCCCACCCGTTCTCGCCGGTGAAGCCCTCGGCCCACCACCCGTCCAGCGTGCTGAGCTGGGGCACGCAGTTCAGGGCCGCCTTCATGCCGCTGGTGCCGGACGCCTCCATGGGCGCCCGGGGCAGGTTCAGCCACAGGTCCACGCCCTGCACGAGGCGGTGCGCCACGTGCATCTCGTAGTCCTCCACGAAGGCGATGCGGCCCTCGAAGTTCGAGTCCCGGGTGGCCCGCCAGACCTGCTGGAGCATCTCCTTGGCGTGGTCGTCGGCGGGATGGGCCTTTCCGGCGAACACGAGCTGGACCGGACGGCGTGGGTCGGTGAGCAGCCGCCGCAGGCGGTCCTCGTCGCGGAAGAGCAGGTTGCCGCGCTTGTACGTGGCGAAGCGCCGGGCGAACCCGATGGTCAGCGGCTTGGGGCTCAGGAGGGTGCCGGCGCCCACCAGATGGGCCGACTCCTTCCACGTGGTCTTCCAGCGCGTCCGGGCCTGCTCGCGGCAGAAGTCCAGGAGCCCCTGCTTGAGCTGCTCGTGGATGTCCCACACGCGCTGGTCGTCCAGGTCCAGGATCGAGTCCCAGAGATCGGCGTCGGGCAGCCCCCGCTCCCAGTACGGCCCGAGGGTCTCGTCCAGGAGGAGCATGAAGTGGTGCGACATCCACGACCCGAGGTGCACCCCGTTGGTCACGCCCCGCACCGGCACGTGGGACGGCTCGCGGCCGGGCCACATGGACGACCACAGCTCCTGGGTCACGCGGCGGTGCCGCTTGGACACGCCGTTGACGTGGGTGGCCAGGCGAATGGCCGCCGCGGTCATGTGGAAGCTGTCGTGGTTGTGCTCCGGGTGCCGACCGAGGCGTTTGAACGCCGGCGCGTCGATCCCCATGGTCTCGTGGTACGACCCACAGACGGTGTCGATGAGGTCCGGCGGGAACTCGTCGTGGCCGGCGGGCACCGGCGTGTGGGTGGTGAACACGGTCCGGGTCCGGACGGCCGCCACGGCCTCGTCCCACGCCATGCCCTGGTTCAGGTACTCCCGCAGGCGCTCCACCATCATGAAGGCCGCGTGGCCCTCGTTGGCGTGCCAGGCTCCGGGCTCCACACCCAGGGCCCGAAGGACGCGGACGCCGGCCACGCCCAGGATCCACTCCTGTCTCAGGCGGTGGTCCTGGCCCCCTCCGTAGAGCTGGTAGGTCAGCTCCCGGTCCTCGGGGTGGTTCTCGGGCAGGTTCGTGTCCAGCAGGTACAGGCGGACCCGTCCGGCGTCGAGGCGCCAGGCGCCCACGTGGACCGGCCGGCCGGCCGTTTCCAGCACGGTCAGGCTGTACGAGTCGGTGTCCGACGTGAGCCGGACCAGCGGCATGATGCGGTGATCGAACAACTCGTCCGAGTTCTCCTGCCACCCGTCGAGGTTCAGCTTCTGGTCGAAGTACCCCTTCGAGTAGAGCAGGCCCACCCCGATGAGGGGCACACCCAGGTCGGAGGCCGCCTTGCAGTGGTCGCCGGCCAGCACGCCGAGGCCGCCCGAGTAGATCGGGATCGAATTGTGCAGGCCGAACTCGGCACAGAAGTAGGCGATGGTCGTGTCCGCCAGCTCCGGGTGCTCCCGGGCGAACCACGTGTCGGGCTGGGGGGTCGATGCGTTCTCGAAGACCTCCATGACCGCGTCGTAGTTGGCCAGGAATTCCTGGTTGGTGGCCAGGTACGCCAGGCGCCCCGGCTCCACCTGCCGGAGCAGGGCCACCGGGTTGTGCCACGTCCCCGACCAGATGGGCGGATCGATGG
Organism: Longimicrobiales bacterium; assembly: GCA_040216925.1. Classification (GTDB taxonomy): domain Bacteria; phylum Gemmatimonadota; class Gemmatimonadetes; order Longimicrobiales; family Gaopeijiaceae; genus JAJCZZ01. The sequence continues at coordinate 146,970 of JAVJOF010000004.1, read as the reverse complement.
ACCGGAGGAGGAGGCGTGCGTCGCGGTCCCACCGCCACCAGAGGTTCAGGGCCAGGCGCTCGAGACCCTCGATACGCTCCGGCAGGTAGGGGATTTTCCCGGTTTCCTCAGACATCGGCTATCTATGACCACTTCGTGGCAGGCTTGGTTGGTACTTCTTTGCCGTAGCGGCGTACAATGTCGCCACGGTTCCGAGTGAAGTGAAGGGTCGACCCCGCCGTCCTCGGACTGTACACTGCCTTCATCCCCTGAACGGGAGACCCATATCATGACCCGGGAATCGGCCGCCGTGCGCGGACGGCTCGACGACTTCATCGAACGCCACCCCGACGGCTGGAATCACGTCGCCTGGGAGGCCCTCCTGACCGACCTGGCCGACGCCGGCCACCCCGTCCGTGACCCGGACGGGCTGGGCCGCACCCTCGAGCGGAAGCGGCTCGAGCACTACCTGGAGCGCCTGGACGTGTCCGGCATCGGTCCGAAGCGACGGGAGTCGCTCGCGGAGGCCTTCGGCCGGGTCTGGGACCTCCGGCAGGCCGACGTGGAGGCCCTTTCCCAGGTGTCGGGCATGAACCGCCCGGCGGCGGAGGCGCTCCACGCCGCGCTGCGCTGACGCTCCGTCGCGTGGATCCGCGCCCCGGCGCGGGAGGCTGCCCCGACCGGGTCCGGTCGGGGCAGCCTTTTTGGTTCCAGCGTTACGCGCCGTCGCCGTCGAGGATGGCGTCGATCCGGGCCATCACGTCGACCAGGTGCGCCCGGGTGACCCGGTGCTGCACCCGCCGGGAGGCCCGGTCCACGTCGTCGCGCAGGTCCACGAGCTGGGCCCGCACCAGCGGCCGGATGTCCGAGCGGTCCATGTCCGGAGCGGCGCCCTGGAACGGGTTGCCCGACGGCTGCTCCGTCATCAGGTACTCCATCCGCTCCAGGTAGGCCCGCTGCAGGGCCCGGCGGTACCCGTCGATGGCCGCCACGCGGCTCAGGTCCTGCCAGACGCCGTCGCGCACGTCGTCGAGGAAGTCCACCAGCGGGTAGGGGTCCTCGTCGCTGGTCTCCAGCTCGGACAGGATGGCCATGCGCCGGGGGTCCAGCAGCCGGTTGAGAATGCCCGCCTGACGGCCCGACAGCACGGCCAGCCCCCCTTCCGACGGACCCACCATCTCCAGGATCCCCGGGTCGTTGAGCCACGTCGGCGCCTCGAACACCTCCCGCGCCAGCCACTCCATGGCGGCTTCCTGCCGCGCCCGCGGCAGCCCGTCGTAGACCGCTCCGGCCTGGTCGGCGGTCTTGAGGTCCACGTGCACGCCACCCACCACGTTCAGCACGTGGCCCACGTACCGGTTCCACTGGCCCAGCGCCTCGCCGTAGATCTCGGCCAGGTCCGTGTAGTCCTCGCCGGGCCGCGTGGTCCACGCCACCAGGTTCGGGACGATGCGCCGGAGGTTGTCCATGCCGTACTCGCTGGCCCGGACGGGGTCGTCGCCCATGTCCTCGGTCTGGGCCCGCGGGTCCGACACTCCGGTGCCGCCCTGCGGGAGGTACCGGTACATCGGGTCGTCGGCCCGCTCCACGATCCACCGGTCCAGGGTGTCGGCCTCGTCGTCGGGCGAGTCGGCGCCGGGCACCACCCGGTATCCCCAGTTCACGGAGTAGTGGTCGTACGGCCCGATGTGGCGCAGGAAGTCCAACGGCTGGAGGCCGTCTTCCGGCTGGGCGATGTAGTTCTGGCGCGCGTAGTCCATGATGGTGGGCGCCACGCCCATGCGCCGGGAGAAGTCGGCCGAGCGGAGCGAATCCACCGGGTAGGCCGACGACGCGATCATGTTGTGGGGCAGACCGATGGCGTGGCCGATCTCGTGGGTGATGACCTGCTCCATGGCCTCGGCCATCAGCTCGTCGGAGATGGGCAGGCTCCGGGCGTCGGGGTTGGCCGCGCCCGTCTGCACCATCATCCAGTTCCGGTACGACCGCATGTGGTTGTGGTACCAGACGATGTCCGACTCGATGATCTCACCCGTGCGGGGGTCCGACGTGCTGGGGCCCTGGGCGTTGCGGGTCAGGCTGGCCGCCCACCGCACCACCGAGTAGCGCACGTCCTCGGGATCCCACTCCGGGTCCTCTTCGGGGGATGGCGGGTCCAGCGCCACGATGGCGTTGCGGAAGCCCGCCGTCTCGAAGGCCGCCTGCCAGTTCTCCACGCCCTGCCGGACCGCGTCGCGCCACCGCTCCGGCGTGGCGGGGTCCACGTAGTAGACGATGGGCTTGACCGGCTCCACCAGCTCGCCCCGGGCGTAGGCCGCTGGGTCGGAGGGCTCCAGGCGCCACCGGCGGATGAAGCGCTCGGTGGCCGCCTTCTGCTCGTCCAGGCCGAAGTTGACCCGCTCCACCGTGAAGTAGCCGAGGCGGTCGTCGGCGTAGCGGGGCATCATCGGGTCGGCCGGCAGGAGCACCAGCGACTGGTGCATCTCCATGGAGATCGTGCCGGTCTGCGCGTTGGCCGGCGGGGCGCCCGCGTCGTAGGTGAGCGTGTGGCGCACGTTCACGTTGAGCGGGAAGCTGCGCATGTAGTTCACGTAGCTACGGGCGCCGTCCAGGCGGCGCACCTGGAACTCCCGGCGCGCGTCGGCGCCGAGGCCCGACAGCGACGGGGTGTCGCCGCTGAAGAAGTCGCCCACGTCCACCACGGACGCGTCATCGGCGTCGGTGCGGGCCTCGATCTCGAAGGAGCCCAGGATCGGCGCGAAGTTGTTGCTGCGCACCGACAGGGCGATGGGCAGGGAGTCGTCGGCGACGAAGCTCTCCTCGTAGCGGCGCAGGAGGATCCGGTCGTCCACCCGCTCCCAGCGTACCAGCTGACGGCCCGAGGCCACGCCCGCCGGGGCGAAGCCGCCCAGGCCCGTGGGTACCCCGGCGATCCGGGAGATCAGGAGCATGTCGCGGCCGAGGAGGGAGTCGGGGATCTCGAACAGCCAATCGCCGTCGTTCCGGTGCACGGTGAACAGGCCGTCGTCCGACTCGGTCGAATCGGTCACCACGTCGGCGTACGACTCCGGCTCGTCGGACCGTGCCGGCGGTGTCGCGGGGCGCTCCCCGCCGGTCGGGGACGGGGCGGGCGCGGCGGCCTGCCCTCCGGAACACGCGGCGGTCACCGCCGCCAGGAACGTCCACACCACCCGTCTCGTCGTCCGCTCACCCATCCGTGGTCCCTCTCCCTTTTCGTGCGGGGCCGGGCACCGCGGGGGCGTCGGCTCCGTTTCCGTTTCGTTCGAGCCGGACCGGCGGACGCCGGCCGGAACTGCACTACCGCCTTGGACAGGCGGCGGAGGTCGAACGTTGGCCGGCGGGCGTCGGCGCGGCACCCGGGGGTGGCGCCGGGACCGGGGTCCGGTCAGCGCCCCGAGCGGGGCGGGGCAGCCGGCAGGGAGTACAGGTGGAGCGTGACGGCTCCGGCCACCAGGAGCAGCAGGAGCGCCACCCAGACCCGGCCCAGGAGCACCGTCGATGCGCCGATGAACAGCCACATCACGGTCACCGACGTCAGGCGGACCCGGGGCGAGATGACGCCTCGTTCCCGGTAGTCCGACAGGTAGCGTCCGAACAGCCGGTTCTCGTGGAGCCACCGCTCCGCCCGCGCCGACGAGCGCGCGAAGCACCACCCGGCCAGGAGCAGGAAGCACGTCGTGGGCCAGAGTGGGACCAGGATCCCGATCACGCCCATGACCACGCTCGCGGCCCCGATGCCGAAGTAGACCACGCGACGCACCGGGCCGGGCAGGCGCGCGGCCGTACGCTCGGCGGCCTCGTGATCGACAGGACAGGTTTCGTTCATGCGGCGGACGGGTCGGAACGGTCGGGGGTGGTCGTGGTCAAGATCGCACGATTCTCCAGATCACGACACGGGGTACCTCCATGTCGCCGGATACGGTCCCTGCCAGGTGGTCCGAACCCGCCTCCCACAGCCGGAACGAACCCGGCAGCTCGAGGCGCGCCAGGGGCCGTCCCTCGGCGTCGAAGACCCGCCACTCGGTCGGCTCCGCGGACGGATCGGGGTTGTATCCCTCCACCCACAGACCGCCGTCGGCCGCGGTGAAGACCCGACGATAGAACGGAAGCCGCGGCGCGAAGTAGAGGCCTTCGTGGAGTCGGCGGATCTCCGCCCGCTCGGCGTCCGAGTTCGCCCGGGACAGGGCCATCTCGAGGGATCGGTCCCGGAGCGCCTGGGTGACCGGGCGTTCGGGTGCCCCCCACCGGACGATGCGGCGGAGGGTCCCGTCGGTGGTCACCTGCACCACCTCGGGGCTCGCCGCCGGACCGACCCAGATGCCGTCGCCGGCCGCGGCGAAGTCCGTGGCGGGGGCGTACACCGGCGTGCCGTAGCCTTCCTCGCCCATGCGGTACCACGGCACCGACGGGAACGGCCCCAGGGTCGTGGACACGGTGCCGTCCGGGGCGTGGAGGCGCAGCCGGGTGTCGCGCATGACGGGGGCGGTGGCCGTCGGGCGGTCGGTGTCGGGCACGTCGAAGATCAGCCGGCCGTCGGCCAGCCTGCCTCGGTAGAGCCCGCTCGTCGGGACCTCCGCCAGCGGGGCGGTGCGGGCCACGGTGCGGTCCGGGCCGATGACGCTGACGCGGTTCAGACTCCGGTCCCAGACCAGGAGCGAGTCGCCGGGGAGGGCGTCCAGCCGCACCGGCGTGCGGAACTCGGCGGGGCCGTCGCCTTCGGAGCCGACCCGGGCGCCCGGCGTACCGTCCGGGGCGAACCACGCGACCTGGCGTGCCATGGGGTCGAGGACGGCGACCGAGCCGTCGGCGTACCGGTGCACCCCGAGCACTCCGCCGAATGCGTCAGGGCCGTCGGCCGACCCGAGCTCCAGGACCGACTCGGTGGTCCAGGTGGGCAGGGCCTCCATCACCGTGCGGGGCGCGGTGACCACCGCCACGCCCGCGGAATCCACCATCGAGAGCGCGTTGGGATCGGCGGTCTCGCCGCACCCGGCAAGTGCGGCGGCGGCGGCCAGAACCAGCACCGGGCGGGGGAGGCGGTTTCGGGCGTTGGACGGACGGCGGGTCATGGAGGGTCCGGACGGGAGTCGATTCGGGCAGTGGAGCCTGAAACGTCCCTACGCCGGGTGGGGGTGCGCAACCACCCGGTCCGGGGCCGGCGGCACCCTCCGTACCGCCGGCCCCGTCCGTCAGCGGTCGGCCCGGGCCCGCTCGACCTCGTCCAACCATTCGGGCGCGTAGGCCCGAACCCATCCCACCAGGTCGTCGTGTTCGGCCAGGTTCCGCATGTCCGTCGCGTCCAGCCGGAGGTTGCCGGAACGCCCGGTCCGGCACCGCACCTCCACCGTGGTCGGCGTGTAGATGCCGCCGGTGAGCCCGGTCACGAGACCGTTGAGGAAGGTCTGTCGGATGCGCACGGTGGCGTCTTCCGAGGCACAGAGCTGCCGCAGATCGAGGCGCGTGTCGCCGATGAGCCCACCGATCCAGAAGTGCTCCCAGTGGTCGTACACGACCGGTCCCGCGGGTGCCCCCTGGCCCGAGTGGACCGTGTGCTTGTAGCAGCCGGCTGCGGAAAGCAGCAGGAGGAGTGCGCCCAGCCCCATCGTCGTCGTCCTCGTCCGTCCCATCGTCGTTCTCCTGGTCTGCTCGGGAGCCGCCCCGGGGCCTCGTCGCCGCCGGCGATCGGGTTCGGGAGCCACGGAAGCAACGACCGTGCCCCGGATCGTCGTGAGGCGTATCCTGTTGTGAGACAGAAGGTTGGGGGGATGTGACAGGGGTCGTCCGACGGTGGGCGTCGCGGTCCGGGGTCGGGTGTGCGTGTGGATCCGACACGCTTCCCGAAGCGGCCCCGGCGCGGCTCGACTTGCCGCGGCGCGCGGGCCCCCGTACGCTGAATCACCTGCTCATTCACGTGGGCCGCGCAGACGCGCCGCTAACAGGGGGAACGAGTTTCCCCACCGCCCCCGACGGGGCACGCGATCCGCAGCGTGGCACGAGACGGGGCAGGGCGGGCCGGCGCTCCTACGACGGAGTGACCCTGGGTGCCCTCCCGGCCGGATCCGCAGCAGACAGGCGGGCGTTCCCTCCAAGGAGGCGACCATGCCACCCGGCAATTCACCGAGGCCCGGGACCGCTGACGAATCGGCGGTCCGGGCCTCGCGTCGTTTCCGGCCGGTCCGGATGAGTGCCGGGGTCACGGCGTGGGCCCTCGCGGGGCTGGGTCTGGCCACGCTCTCCGGAGCCGCCGTCGCGCAGCCCTCACCCGCCATTCCCGGGGTGGACACCCTGGCCGTCGTTGGGGGCGCCCATGAAACGAACACCCTGCTGGTCTACGAGCAGCCGGAAGGCCTCCAGCTCGTCGGCGACGCGACGGTGGCCTATGCGGACAACGCCGGCGGAAGGCTCGCCGTGGTGAACCTCCTCACCGGCGCCGGTTGGCGGATCGACGACCAGGGGGGGAGCGGGCCCGGCGAATTCGGGGGGAGCATGCCGTTCTTCGGCGAAGCGGACGGCACGATCCACGCCGTGGCCCAGGACGGCCGGACCGCGTCGTGGTCGCTGGACGGCACCCGGATGGGATCCGAGCGGTTCCGCTCGTCGCCCTGGGAAGGACCCGGGGCGGTCTTCCCGGTGGGGGTGCTCCAGGACGGGACGTTCGTCGTGCACCGGACGGGCCGGCCCGGCTCGGGGCCCACGGTCCAGCAGGAGTTGCGCGCCCTCCCGGTGGACGGTGGCCCGTGCTGGACGGTGGACGGTCTGCCCGTCCTCACCGACACAGGCGGCGAACTCCGGGCCGACACCGCCGGCGCGTTGCTCGGCGACGCCCGTGGGGGCACCATCGCCGTGGGTTTCGCGACCTCCGGCGTGATCCGGGTCTACACCCGCGACGGATCGGTCCACGCCGAGACGCGGGTGCCCCACGAGTTGTGGCGCGTCGTGGTGGACGCCGACGAACGCATCTGGGTGTCCGTCCTCGGAGACGAGCCGGTCGGTCGGCGCGCGGTGCGCACCCTCGTCTTCGACCGCGACCTGACCACGTCGGCTCGGGTCGACCTGCGGAACGTCGTCGACGCCCGGGGCCGGCAGGCGGTCACCATGGACTTCGACGACTACGGTGCGGTCCGGATCCACCTCCTGCAGCTCCGGACCACGCCGCTCCGGTAGCGGTTCCCGTCAGCCGCCGAACCGCTCCCGAAGCAGGTTCTTCTGCACCTTCCCGCTCCCGCCCATGGGGAGCGCGTCGAGCCACTCCACACGGTCGGGCACCTGCCACGACGCCATGTGCTCGCCGAGGAACGCCAGCACGGCGTCCGAATCGGCGTCGGCGCCCTCGGCGGCCACGGCCACCAGGAGTGGCCGTTCACCCCACTTGTCGTCGGGGATGCCGATCACGGCGGCCATGGCCACGGACGGATGCCCCATGGCGGTGTTCTCCACGTCGATGGAGCTGATCCACTCGCCACCGGACTTGATCAGGTCCTTGGTGCGGTCGGTCACCTGCATGTAGCCGGCGGGGTCGATGGTGGCCACGTCGCCCGTGGGGAACCACCCGTCGTCGGTCACGATCTCCGCGTCGTCGCGGAAGTACCCCGCCGCGACCCAGGGGCCCCGGACCTGGAGTTCTCCGAAGGCCTGGCCGTCCCGGGGCAGCTCGCCGCCGTCCCGGTCCACGATGCGCATCTCCACCCCGAACGGCGCGCGACCCTGCTTCGTCTGGAATCGGGCCCGCTCGGCCACGGGTCGGGCCCGCATGGCCGGCGTCAGGCGGTTCACGGAGCCGAGGGGGCTCATCTCGGTCATGCCCCAGCCGTGGAAGAACTCGATGCCGAACTCGCCCTCCAGCGCTTCGATGAGGGACTGGGGCGGGGCCGAGCCGCCGATGAGCACCCGCTTGAGGGACGGGGGTGCGCTCCCGGCCTTCCTCCACGCCGCCACCAGCGGCAGGAAGACCGACGGGACGCCGGCGCAGCACGTGACCTCCTCGGCGGTGAGCAGCTCCGTGAGCCCCGCGGGGTCGAGGCGGGGACCCGGCTGCACCAGCTTGGCGCCGGTCAGCGCCGCCGCGTAGGGAATGCCCCACGCGTTGGCGTGGAACTGCGGCACGATGGGCAGGATGGTCTCGCCCGTGCCGAGCATGAACACGTCGGGGAGGGACACGCCCCACGCGTGCAGGACCGTCGACCGATGGCTGTACAGGACGCCCTTGGGGTCGCCGGTCGTGCCCGAGGTGTAGCAGAGCGACGCCGCGTCGTACTCGTCCAGGGCGGGCCACGTCCACTCGCCGTCGTACTCGGCCAGCAACGCCTCGTACGACACCGCGTCGGGCAGGGTGGTGGCCGGCATGTGTTCGTCGTCGGTGAGCACCACCCACGTCTCCACCGGCACGCGGTCGGCCAGGGCCTCGGCCAGGGGCAGGAAGGTGATGTCCACGAACAGGACCCGGTCCTGGGCGTGGTCCATGATGTACGCCAGTTCGCCGGGATGGAGACGGGGGTTCAGCGTGTGGCAGACCGCGCCCATGCCCGAGGCCCCGTAGTAGACCTCCAGGTGCCGCTGGGTATTCCACGCCAGGGTGGCCAGCCGGTCGGCGCGTCCGATGCCCCGGTTCTGGAGGGCGCCGGCCAACCGCCGCGACCGGTCCCGGACCTCCCGCCAGGTGGACCGGACCACCGGCCCCTCGACCGAGCGGGACACCACCGGCCGGTCTCCGTACACGGCTCCGGCGTGCTCGATGAGCGACGACACCAGGAGCGGCATCTCCATCATGCGTCCGCGCATTCCGTTTCCCTCGTTTCTATTGGGCCGGACCGCTTCGGGCGTCAGCCGCCCAGGTGCTCCCGGATCCGTTCCAGGATCAGGGCTTCGAGACGCCCGGTGGGCGAACAGTGGAGATCGCCGGTGGCGCTGTCCCGGCGCCGGGCCGAGGCGTCCACCTGGGTCCGGACCACCGTGCCGCCCTGCGGGTCGGCCTCCAGGAACGTGGCCACCGTGGCGGTCACGAACGCGTCGTCGGCCACCGGGCCGGTGACGTCCACGCCGCAGTCCACCCAGCGCGATGGGCGGCGTCCGTCGATGCGTGCCATCCGGAAGCCTTCGGCCGCCACGAAGCCGTCGGGGCGGGACTGCGACGTGACGGGCAGCTCCAGCGCCTCGTAGACGGCCACCAGCGCCGGCCACACGGCGTCGAGCGAGGCGTCCACCGTGCCCGACACCACGCCGCGCTCGTTCTCGATCAGGATGGCCCCCTGCGGGCCGCTGCGTCCCACCCGCTCCGGTGGCGCCACGTCGCCGGTGGGAGACGGCGCCCTCGGGGCGGCGCACGCCAGCGCGCCGGTCACCCCGGCCAGCACGAGCGCCAGCGACAGTCCGGAGCGTGGTCCGGGCGACCACCGCCTCCGCGCCCTTCCCGTCGTCCGTGGGCTCCTCCCGTCCATCCGACTACCGCCCCGATCCCGCCCGCGTGTCGGGCTCCGGCATGACCCAGCCCGCGCGCTCGAGGGTCCGCTGCCGGGGCCAGGTCTCGTTCAGCGTGTCGCCCTCGTACAGCCGCCCGTTCATCATCACGTGCGTCACGGTGTTCGTGTTGCGGAGGTCGGTCAGCGGGTTGCCCTGGAGGATGACCAGATCCGCCAGCTTGCCGGGCTCGATGGAGCCGAGCTCCTCGTCCAGCCCGATGGCCTCGGCACCCTGGATGGTGGCCACCCTCAGGGCGTCGTGGTTCGACATCCCACCGGCCGCCACCGCCCACAGCTCCCAGTGGTACCCCAACCCCTGGAGCTGTCCATGGCTGCCCACGCCGGCCCGGCCGCCGGCCTCCACCACCTGCCGGACGCCGTCCGCGTGCTTCTGGAACACGTGCTCGTCGTCGCGGAACCAGCCGGGGCGACGCCGGCTCTTCTGGTCGAGTTCGGCGTGCGCGGTGAAGTGTTGCAGCTTCGGATCGTCGTGGGGGTTCTCGCGGGAGTAGAACCAGTTCTCCGCCCACGGCCCGCCGTACGACACGAGCAGGGTGGGCGTGTAGGCGATCCCGGAGGTGGCGAACAGATCCACCACGTCGTCGTAGATCGGGGCGATGGGCAGGGAGTGCTCCTGACCGGGGTACCCGTCCAGCGCCATGGTCAGGTCGTACATGTGCTGGAGCCCGCCCTCGGTGGTGGGCATGATGCCCTGCTCGCGGGCGGCCATGATCACCCACTGCCGCTGCTGGCGGTTGCCTGCCATGTACATCTTGATGGTCTTGGTGTCGTAGTACTCGCTGTACCGCCGCATGACGTCGCGGGCGTGGTCCAGCGAGCGGATGGCGTCGGTCACGTAGTCGCCGAAGATGCCCGGGCCGGTGGCGTACACCCGGGGGCCCAGCATCCGGCCGGCGGTGACCATGTCGCCGTAGGTGAGCACGTCCGTCGTGGAGGTCTGGGGATCCCGCGTCGTGGTCACCCCGTAGGCCAGGTTGGCCAGGTACATCCAGCTCTGGGTCCAGTGGAGGTTGAACCGCGGCCACATGTGGGCGTGGGTGTCGATGAAGCCCGGCACGATGGTGCGGCCGCTCACGTCCACGACCTCCGCCCCGGACGGAACGTCCACCGATCCCCGGGCGCCCACGGCCTGGATCCGGTTGTTCCGGACCACGAGATCGGCGTTCTCGATGACCTCGTTCCCGTTCATGGTCACCACGCGGGCGCCGCGGAGCACCACGGTGCCCTGGGGGATGTCGCGGGGGGCGCTGATGCCGATGCGGTACTCCGTGGGCTCGTACGAGGCGTCGTCGTCGCCTTCGCCATCCTCATCCTCGTCTTCTGCGTCCTCGTCGTCTCCGGCCGCCTCCCGGGCCGCCTCCACCGAGTCCGCGAACGCTTCGGCTGCGTCCAGGTCGTACGCGAAGTGCGACGGGCCCAGCGACCAGTGGACCACCCGGCCCGTGGATCCCCAGGTGGGGAACTGGCCGCCGATGTCGGTCAGCCGGGCCGCGGGGAAGGCCGCGTTGTCGGGGTTGGCCACCGAGATCGTCGGCGCGTCGCCGCCGACCCGGGGCACCGTGACCACGTAGATGTCGTTGTGGACCTGGGCGATGGCCTTGTCGCCGCGGGGCGCCATCCGGATCACCGACGCGTTGTCCGGCTGCTGCTGCCCCGGCCGGGTCCCGCCCACCACTTTCACGTGCGCCTTCTCGTCGGTCCCATCCCAACGGACCGACACGAGGCCGTTGCTGCCGTGGTGGAGGTAGATCCGGTCCTGGCCCTCCACGAAGTGCGGGCGGCTGCGCCCGTTGGCCGGGGCCACCAGGGTGGCGGCGCCTCCGCCGGCCGGCACGCTGACCAGGTCCGTCTCCGCCCCGCTGAAGCCCGGGCCCACCGCCTCCTGGAACGCCCGCGTCGGCGCGCGGAGGACCGCGATCCGGTCGCCGGGCCCCCAGGCGGGCTGCTGGTACGCCGCGGCCCGCTCCGTGAGTTGCTGGGGCTGACCCGAGCCGTCGGCGCGCTGCCGCCACACGTGCCCGCCGTCGTCGCCCCAGGTGACCCAGGCCACCGACGCTCCGTCGGGGCTCCAGGTCGGCATGGCCTGCGTCATCCCGGGCTGGGCGCCGAGCCGGCGCGGCGTGCCTCCGGGCAGTTGCATGACGTACAGCTCGTTGAGCGCCGTGAAGGCCAGCCGGGTCCCGTCCGGAGACGGCACCGCGTCGCGGACCTCCCGAACGGTGAACGTGGCGTCGTCGGGAATCTCGTAGGCGAACTCCACTTCGGGGGCCAGCGCCACGTCGGCACGGACGCGGAACGGAACCGCGACGGGGTCCGAACCGTCCACCGGGATGCGGAAGATCCGGCCGTCGTACGACGCCACAAGCTCCCGGGAGTCCGGCGTGAACGCCATGCCCGGGTAGACGTCCCGGTCGGCGATGGACTCCTGCTCGTCGCGCGTGACCGGGTAGGCGAGCCAGCGTTCGTCGCCGTTGCGGAGATCGCGGATGCGGAGCCCGGTCTCGTCTTCGTGGCGGGTGGCGTACACGAGCCACCGGCCGTCGGGCGACAACGTGGGTCGGAACGCGGAGCCGTACCGGCTGCTCCGGCTGGAGACCTGGCCCGTCTCCCGGTCGTAGATGGCCAGCTGGTACTGGGGGAACGAGGCGTTGTAGCTGAACGGGCCGTTGGCGGTGCGCTGCGCGTGCCACACGTACCGCCCGTCGGGCGACACCGCCGGACCGACCGTCTTCAGCGCCTGGGGCTCGGGGCGCAGGATCTGGCCGGCGCCCCCGTCCACGTGCCCCATCCAGAGCCGGTGCACGCCCAGGCGCGAATCGCTCTTGGAGGCCACCACGTACCGGCCGTCCGGCGTCCAGTCCGGCGACATCCAGGCGGAGCCGTTGCCCTGGGTGATCTGCGTGGTGTCGCCCGTGGCCAGTTCCAGCGTCCAGAGGTTCTCGCCGCCGCTCCGGTCCGACAGGAACAGGAGCGTGGTACCGTCGGGGCTGTACCGGGGCTGGGTGTCGTAGGCCAGGCCGGACGTGAGGCGGGTGGCGTCACCCCCGGTCAGCGGCACCGTGTAGAGGTCGCCCAGCATCTCGAAGACGACGGTGTTCCCGTCGGGACTCACGTCCAGGGACAGCCACGTGCCGTTGTCCGTGTCCAGCGACACCGTGCGGGTGGCCTCGAGGGGGAGGGAGGCCGACTCGCGCTTCGTCCGTTCCGCCGCGGTGTCCGGCGCCTCCTGGGCGCCGGCAGGGAAGGCGCAGGCAAGGGACAGCAGGGTCGCGGCGGTGGTACGGAAGGGGCTCGTCATTCGTCCGTCCTCGAGGCTGGCGTGGAGGGCGGACAACATAGGGAGGTGGACGAGGCGCGGACCAGCCGGTCAGGGGGCGGCGGCTCCCGGATCCCCGGCCGTCAGCCCCCACCCGCCCTGGGCCCGGGTGGCCACGGCGCTGGCCAGCCCTTCCAGGCCGCGCTCGCCCTTGCCGAGTCCGTAGCGGTAGGCGGCGCGCATGCCCATGGCGCTCAGCCCGGTCGCCCCGACCGCAGCCACGGCCCCGGCCACGAGCATCACCGGGAGTGCGCCGCCCGTGACGGCCGACGCCACCGCGAATCCGAGCACCGCGCCCACCATCCCGCCGCCTCCCGAGATCGTGCCGCTGATCAGCGCGTTGATGCGCCAGGCCCAGGCCACCGGAGCCCGCACGGTCAGCTCCGTCGAGGCCGGGGTACCGGGCAGGGGGCGGAGGGAGGCGAGCACCTGCCGGAAGTCGGCCCAGCTCGCGTCCATGGTGAAGCCCTGCAGTTCGCTGGGCGTGAAGCTGGCGTTGGGGATGTCGAAGGTCAGGATACCGCCGTTGGCGGGGTCGCCGCTCCGGTCCTTGAGCACCAGGCTGAACGGCGGCTCGGGCAGGACGGACTCCATGGCCGACAGGACGGCCCGGGGCTCGGCCTGGATCGTCCGGCGGACGGTCACCGACCCGGGTGGGTCGCCCAGGAACCAACGGGAGATCGGCCGGTCTCCGGCCGGTCCCACGACGGCGGCGGCGCGCTCCGCCCGGATGTCGGCCAGCGCCGCGTCCACGAACTCCTCGCCGATGCCGGCTTCCACGGCCGCGCCCCGCACGTGGACGAGGTCGTACCCGGTCCGGTCGCCGTCGTCCTCGTCGGTGCCGGCGGTCAGGGCGTGCTCCTGCGACGAGCGGGCCTCGGCGCGCCGCGCCGCCTCCGCCTGGAGTTCCGCAGCCCGCTGCCAGAGGCGGGTCGCCTCCTGTTCCGACAGGTACTCGGGGCTTTCGCTCACGGGGGTCGCGGGGGCGTACGGTGGGAAGGACGCCATGAACCTGTCCGAGACTCGCCGCGTGCGCCAGAACCCGGCTACCTTGGCCGCCCGCACCCGCCCACCGGCCCGGACCCGAGGAACCCGATGGACCCGAAACGCCTCCAGGAACTGTCCGACGACGAGCTCGACGCCTACATCCGCACCCGCCTCCGGATCGCGGGGGTGGACCTGGGCGTCCTTCCCGAAGACGACGCGGACGCCCCGGCCGATCAGACCCGCATTCTGGCGGGGGCCCGGCGCTTCCTCCGGTCCACGCCTCCGGCCATCCTGGGCTTCGAGATGGACGAGCAGGAAGTGGCGCCCGTCATGTATCCGGCGGCCCTCGCACCACGGATGGACGTGGAGGGCGGTCGATGAGCGGCACCCACGGAGTCCACCGCGAGGCCGCCGAGGCCGTCGAGGCGCCGCCCCTCGACCGTCAGGTGGACCGGCGCTCGTTCCTGGAGCGGATGGGCCTCCTGACCGCGGCGGCGGCCGGGATGGCCACGCTCCCCGCTCCCGGGGCCGCAGTGCGGACGGCGCCCCGCCTCTCCGCAGCCGGCCTTCCCGATCCCCGGGCCGTGCAGGAGACCGAGCCGTGGGCCATGAGCGTCGGCGAGCTGGCCTCGCTCATCCGGGCCGGAGACCTGTCGCCCCGGGAACTGGTGGACGAGTACCTACGGCGCATCGAGGCCATGGACGCAGGGCTGCTGGCCTTCAACACGGTCACGGCGGACCGCGCCCGCCGCGACGCGTCCCGGGCGGAAGGCCTGTCGTGGTCGGGACCCCTCCACGGCATCCCCCTGGCCATCAAGGACAACTACTACACCGCCGGAGTGCCCACGACCGCCAACTCGCACATCTTCGCGGACTTCGTGCCGGACTTCGACGCTACCACATGGGCGCGGCTCAAGGATGCGGGGGCCGTGTTGCTGGGCAAGACGCAGATGGGCCCGCTGGCCACGAGCCGGGCCACGACGCCCGACGGCGCCAACACCACCGTCAACGCCTGGTCGGCCCGGGACGCCTCCGTCAGCCCCGGCGGTTCGTCGAGCGGGTCGGCCACGGCCGTGGCGGCGGGGCTGGCCGCGTCCAGTACGGGCACCCAGACCGGGGGCTCCATCACCAACCCGTCGGAGTCGCAGGGGCTGACGGGCCTGAAGCCCACCATGGGCCGGGCCTCGCTGTACGGCATCATTCCGCTGACCTACACGCGGGACCACCCGGGTCCGCTGGCCCGGGACGCCCACGACGCGGCGCTCATGCTCCAGGCGATGGCGGGCCCCGATCCGGCCGATCCCCGCACGCTGGGCAACCCGCCGGTGCCGGATCTGGTCCGGGCGGCCACGCCGGTTCGCTCGGGCAGCGCCACGCGCCTCCGGTGGCCCACCACCGTCGGGGTGATTCCCGGCTACCTCGAGGCGGCCACGGAGCCCCCCCGCTTCGATCCGGATCAGGCCCAGGACGACCCGGCGGCCCAGGAGCGCCTGCGGGTCTTCCGGGAGCGTTCCCGGGCGGAAGTCGAGGCACGCCGCGCCATGCTCGAGCGCTTCGAAGGCATGGGTGCCCGGGTGGTCGATGTGGAGCTGCCCGCGGACTGGGAGACGCTGACCAGCTTCGACTTCAACAACGTGCGGCTGCCGGAACGCACGGAGCCCTTCCTGCATCACCTCCGCGACGACGTGCGGAAGTTCGGCGTATCGCTGTCTCCCTGGATCAACGGGCTGCTGCTGTCGGGCCCCGAGTACCTGAGAGGGCAACGGGCCAAGATGCTGCTGCTCCAGCGGGTCCTGGACGACGTCTTCGGCCACTGCGACGTGGTGGTGCAGACCTCGCCGGTGCCGTTCGACATCATCGGCCTGCCGCTGATCACGTTCCCGGTGGGGTTGGAGCGCTCCCGGGGCTTCGACCTGCCCGTGGGCGCCCTGTTCGGGGGCATGCCGTGGGGCGAAGAGCGCCTTCTGGCCCTGGCCGCCGCGTGGCAGGCCGAGACGGACTGGCACCGGCGCCGCCCGGCGCTTCCGGCCGATACGCCGGAGGGCCCGGACGACTTCGGGAGCGACGCGGAAGCAGACCGAGGCCGGACCGACGTCCTCGACGTGTTCCAGTACGGGGAGTGAGGCCCGGGAGCGGCCCCTGCCCGACCCCCACCCTCACGGCTGGAAGGCGTACCCCAGCTTGAGGAACAGCGTGCGCCCCCGTTCGCTCAGGGGCACGTGGCGCCCGTCCGGGTCCACCAGTCCGTCGCGGTCGCCCGAGTAGCCCGCGAAGAGCACGGTCTGCGGGTTCAGCTTGTAGGAGTAGAGCAACTGCGTGAAGACGGATCGGCTGCGCCGGTCCACCGGCTCCCGGTAGCGCGCCGCCTCCCGGTCCGTCTGCCGGTACTGGACGATGGCCCGCACGTACGAGCGCGGCGAGAAATTGTACACCGCCCGGAACTGGCTGAGGTTGGCGGCGAAGACCCGGCCCGCGTCGGCGTCCATGCGCTGGTAGGTGTGCCGGAGTTCGAACTGCACGTTCCGCCCCACGCGGAGCCCCACCTGCGGCGCGACGGTGACCTGGTGTGCCGTGCGCAGGTTGGCGAAATCCACCTGGGGGCCCACGTCGCCGTTGACGCTCAGGCTCAGGGCGCCGGTGGGGGCCGTGGACACGTTGTAGTACACCTGCCAGAGGCCGTCGAAGGTCCGGCCGCCCACGTGCTCCCGCATGTTCAGGTTGGGCCAGATGCCCACGAACGTCTGCCCCGGACCGAAGTAGTGGAGGCCGAACCAGTAGCCGGCGGCGAGGGGGTTCCCATCGTAGTCGCGCTGGTCCCAGACGCCGGCCTGGAGGCGGAACTGGGTGTACCAGTCGTCGGACCCACCCCACCACCGACGGATCACGTTGGCGCTCCCGCCGCGGCGCTCGGCCCGGGGCACGAAGCCGGCGTCCGCCCGGAATCCCGGGTCGGTCAGGCTGTACTCGGACGAGATCAGCCACCCCCGGCTGGCCCAGTTGGCCCGCAGCGCGGCCGCGCTCCCCCCGAAGGCTCCGTCGGGCTGGTCGAACGTCCGGGCCACGTCCGGGCGGTACTCCGTCCGGCTCCGGAGGAACTGCCCCTGGAGCGTGAGCTGGGACAGAGGGCGATAGAACGCATCGACACCCCCGACACGGTTGCTGTACCCGCCCCCTTCCCGCGCGGTGACCAGTCCGCCCACGGTGGACGAGCCTCCCACGTCGGTGCGGTAGCGTGCCACCGCGGCCGTGACCGGCGCGTCGAGGGACGTGCCTCGGGAGAACTCGGACCCGGGAAAGATCAGGTTGGTCACCGCGTCGCGGGCCACCAGCGCGCCGAGGGCGTGGGGGCCGAACTTGCCCGTGACCTTGCCTCCGGCCACGGGGTCCGAAATGGACCGGGTGAACACCGCCTGGATGGGTGTGCCGAAGATGTCGGCGCCTTCCAGGAAGAAGGGGCGCTTCTCGGGAAAGAACAGCGCGAAGCGGGTGTTGACGTCCAGCTGCGCGACGTCGGCCTCGACCTGGGAGAAGTCCGGGTTGACGGTCAGGTTCAGTGTCATGTTCGTGGTAAGCCCCCACTGCGCGTCCACCCCGAACGACTCCCGGGCGGGGGCGGCAACCAGCCCGGCGTCGCCGTCCGCACGCGCCTCCGACCGCGACGCGGTGAACGTGGGCGTGACCTGAAGGTTCCTGCCGGGGGCGATGCCCCGGAGGCCCCGGAGCGCGTCCGACTGGCACAGCACGCAGGAGTCGTCCCGGTTCCAGGGCACGCTGCGGAACTCGGCGTTCTCGCTCCGGGGCCACCACCGTGACAGGTAGATGCCCCAGGTGGCCGGGCCGTCGGTCCGGGGAAAGCGCAGCGCGTCGAAGGGCACCGCGGCCTCCACCACGTAGCCGCGGTCCGTGATCCGGCCGGCGGAACTCCAGATGGCGTCCCAGGAGGGGTCCACGGGCTCCGCGTCCGGGCCCGAGTCCGGGCCCGCGGTGCCCTGCTGGGCGAGCACGGCGTCGTACTGGACGCCCAGGGCGGAGATCCCGAACTGGAAGGCCCGGCGCTGGTCGTTGAACGGATCCAGCGTCAGGATCACCCGGTCGTGGCCGTCGATCCCGTCGCGGTCCACCACGAAGGCCCGGATCGCATCGGGCTCGGTGTCCTCCGCGACGCATCCCAGGTAGAGCGCCTGGTCGTCGTAGGCCATCCGGCACTCGGTGGCCATCCGGGCCGGCCCGTTCTCTGCCGGCCGCACCTCGAAGGGCAGGGGAATGACCAGGGCGTCGGCCCACCCCGCGTCGGTCAGCTCGCCGTCCACCGAGATCACGCCGGGCGCCCGGCCGATGCCGTGGGTCGTCCGTCCGTCGATCACCGCCGTGCCGACCGCCCGCGCGGACATCGTGTCCTGCTGCCGCGCCGCGCTGTCGGCCGCCGTGGCCGCAATGAGGGCGGCGACTGCCGCCACCACCCGCCCGACCGCCCGCATCCTCTGCCCCATCTCCCGTCCTCCCGGCCCGTGGTCGACCTCAGGTGTCTACGATCACCATAGTACTAGACTTATAGTAGATCGAACCGGAGGGGTTCCCCGTCGTGTCGACGAGGCGGCGACGAACCCCCCTGGGGGACCCGTGGCGCGCTTACGTGGTATGTCTGGATCGCTGTCCGTCCCACGCATCCCTGAAGAGAGCGACGATGACACGGTTGACCCTTCTCGCCCTGGCCGCCGGGCTCGCCATCGCCCCCGCCACCTCCCACGCGCAGGTGGCCTTCGGCAACTCGGCCACCGTCCTCGGAGACGAGATCCTGGTGGGAGAACCCCATCACGAACTGCGCTCCGGTCTTCTGTACGTCTTCCGCCCCGAAGGAGGCGGATGGACGCAGGCACAGAGCCTCGAGGCGCCCGATCCATCACCCGGCGACCGCTTCGGGATCTCCGTGGCCGGTCAGGGCAACGACCTGCTCGTGTCGGCCACCCGGGCCGAGGGCGGCGCAGGCGCGGTGTATCACTTCACCCGCTCGGGCGGGGACTGGCAGCCGGCGGGTCGTCTGGTGCCTGACGACCGGACCGGAGCCGATTCGCTGGGCACGGGGCTGGCCATGGACGGCGACTGGGCCCTGATCAGCTCGATCGCCCAGAGCCAGGGTCGCGGGGCGGTATATGCGTTCCGACGGTCCGGGGGTTCGTGGGTTCAGCACTCGAAGCTGGTTCCCGGCGACCTCCAGCCCGAAGACCGCTACGGGTCCCGCGTGGCTCTGGAGAACGGCTGGGCCCTGATCAGCGCCCCGCAGAAGGACGACCAGGCCGGGGCGGTCTACGTGTTCCGCTACGACGAGGCCGCCGACACCTGGAACGCCATGGGCCGCCTGGGCGAGGAACTCGGGCAGCCGGGTGCGGCCCTGGGCCGGTCGATGGCGCTGCGCGACGGCCGCGTCTACCTCGGCGCTCCGGGCCTCCTGGCCGTGGGCGCCGTGGCCGAGTATGCGCTGGATCCGGAGGGAGAGGCGTTCCGTCTGGCCAACATCCTGCTCCCGTTCCGGGCCACCCCCGGCGCGGGATTCGGCACGGACCTGACCCTGGTCGAGGACCAGCTCCTGGTGGGCGCGCCCGGTGCCGGGAACGGCGAGGGCCGCGCGTTCGGGTACCGCTGGGATGCGGCCTCCGAGGAGTGGGTCACCTCCACGGTGGTGAGCGCCGCCGACCTGCCCAACGGTGCCTCCTTCGGCACCACCGTGGGCGGCGCGGGAGACCGGGCGGTGGTCGGGGCCCTGGGTGAGGACCTCGGCGCCGGCGCCGCGTACGTGCTGGCCTACGACGGAGGCGCCTGGGGGGCGGCCGAGCGTATCGTGAGCGACGTCGCCTCGGTGGACGCGATCCTCGGAAGCGAGGTGCGGTGCTCGGACGACGGGGCCGCGGCGCTGTTCGACTGCAGCGAGGTGGACATGCTGTCGTTCCTGCCCGTGGGTGAACTCGGCGCCAACCGTGGCGTCCGCGTGAACGACGTCTGGGGATGGACCGACCCGGAGACCGGGCGCGACATCGCCATCGTCGGCATGACCGACCAGACGGCCTTCGTGGACGTGTCCAACCCCTACCAGCCCACCTACCTGGGCCGGATGCCCCTGACGGACGGGGCCAACCCGTCGTCGTGGCGGGACATGAAGGTCTACAGGAACCACACGTTCGTGGTGTCCGACGGCGCCGGGGCCCACGGGATGCAGGTGTTCGACCTGACCCGGCTCCGGGACCTGGACGGCAGCACTCCGCCGACGCTGGAGCCGGACGTCCTGTACGACCGGATCGCGTCGGCCCACAACATCGTCATCAACGAGGAGACCGGGTACGCCTACGCGGTGGGCTCGAGCGGCGGCGGCGAGACGTGCGGGGGCGGGCTGCACATGATCAACGTCCAGGACCCGTCCAACCCGACGTTCGAGGGGTGCTTCCAGGATCCCACCACGGGCCGGTCGCGGACCGGATACTCCCATGACGCCCAGTGCGTGGTCTACCGCGGTCCCGACGAGGACTATCAGGGCCGCGAGATCTGCCTGGGGTCCAACGAGACGGCGCTGTCCATCGCGGACGTGACCGACAAGGACGCGCCGGTGGCCGTGGCGATGGCCACCTACCCGAACGTGGGCTACTCCCACCAGGGGTGGTTCGACGACGACCACCAGTACTTCTACATGAACGACGAGCTGGACGAGACCGGCGGACTGGTGGCGTCCACGCGCACGCTCGTGTGGGACCTGACCGACCTCGACGATCCGATCCTGGCCAAGGAGCACTTCTCGGAGAACCAGTCGAGCGACCACAACCTCTACATCGTGGGCAACACGATGTATCAGTCGAACTACGTGAGCGGGCTCCGGATCCTGGACATCTCCGACCGCGAGAACCCCGTCCACGTCGGGTTCTTCGACACGGTGCCGTACGGTGAGGACACCCCGGGCTTCAACGGGTCCTGGTCCAACTACCCGTTCTTCGACAGCGGCGTGGTGGTGGTAACCAGCGGACGCGAAGGGCTGTTCCTGGTCCGTCCGCGTGCCCGCAACCTGATTCCCTGACCGACATGATCCGACGCACGGGGCGTGTCGTGCGCCTCGCCGTGCTGGCCGCGTCGTGGGCGACGCTGGCCGGCGCGGCGGGATGCGCGGCGCAGGGAAGCGGGGTCGGCACGCCGGCACCGGGGGGCGACGCGGCGCGGCTCTACGTGGCCAGCCAGGAGGCCATGTCGGTGGCGGTGTTCGACATGGCCTCCGGCGCGCTGCTCGAGACGGTGGACCTCACGGCGTTCGGGTTCTCGCCGACGGGCAAGGCCCATCACGTGGCCGTGGAGCCCGACGGGTCGTTCTGGTACGTGTCCCTGATCGCCGACGGCGCCGTGCTCAAGTTCGACCGGGCCAACGCGCTCGTGGGCCGCGCCGGCTTCGAGACGCCGGGGATGCTGGCGCTCGATCCCGGGAGCGATCTGCTCTACGTGGGACGGTCCATGGCGGCCGTCAGCCCGCCCCAGCGGATCGGGATGATCCGGCGTTCCACCATGGAGCTCGAGGAAGTGGATGTCTTCGTTCCGCGACCCCACGCGTTGACGCTCGATCCGGTGGGCCACCGCGTGTTCACGGCCAGTCTCGGCGAGAGCCGTCTCGCCTACGCGCCCATCGGGGTCGAAGAGATGGATCTGGCCTCGTTCCCCGGCCACCACCACATGATCGTCCAGTTCGCCGTCAGCCCCGACGGTCGCTGGATGGTGGGAGGCGGCCAGATGAGCGGCCAACTGCTGGTCTGGGACCTCTCGGGAGCGGAGCCCGAGGTGGTGCGGACGGTGGAGGTCGGCGGCCAGCCGTGGCATCCGTCGTTCACGCCCGACGGGTCCGAGCTGTGGGTTCCGAACCAGGCGGCGAACACGGTCACCGTCCTGAGGACGGCGGACTGGAGCGTCGTGGACGTCATCGCCCACGACGGGCTGGCCGAACCCCACGGCAGCGCCATCAGTCCCGATGGCCGCACCGTGTTCGTGTCCGGCCGCAACACACGGGGCACCTGGGGGCAGGGCAACCCGGGCACCGTGGTCGTGATCGACCGGGCCACGCGGGAGGTCCGCCAGGTCGTGGAGGTGGGCGCCTACGCGGCGGGCATGGCGGCTCCACCGACCCCGCGGCCGTGACGGGTCCGGTGCACGCATCGGGGCGTGCCGTCCGGGCGGCGCGGGTGGGCGCCGGCGTGGTGCTTCTCGTGGCGTCGGCGGTGGCGTGCAGCGCGGCTCAGACCCGCCCCTCGGAGGCCTCGGCCGGGCCGCCGTCGACCCCCGAGTGGGTCCGTCACGTGGCGCCGTTTCCGGTGGTGGGACCCGACGGGACCGAGCACCCGCATCCGTTCCTCGGGGGATTCAACCTCCCGCGACCCCAGCTCGTGGACATCGACGGCGACGGCGATGCGGACCTGTTCGTCCAGGAGGCGTCGGGGAGCGTGATGTTCTTCGAGAACACCGGTCCGGACGGTCCGGCGCAGAGCCGCTACACGTGGCGGACCGATCGGTACCAGGACCTGGACGTCGGTGAGTGGTACCGGTTCGTGGACATGGACTCGGACGGCGACGTGGATCTGCTGGCCGAGGAGCCCTTCAGCTACATCCGCTACTACCGGAACGAGGGCAGCCCCACAGAGCCCCGCTTCGTGCTGGCCGCCGATACGCTGCGTGACGCGTCGGGCGAGCCGCTCTTCTCCGACCGCCAGAACATCCCCAACGCCGCCGACATCGATTGCGACGGGCGCATGGACCTGTTCATCGGCCGCCTGGTCGGGACGATCTCGCGCTACGAGGAGGCCGAGATCGACAGTGCCGGATTGCCCCGGTTCCGCTTGGTCACGGACCGGTTCGAGGGCATCGAGATCGTAGCGGAGATGGTGGGGAGCCTCCACGGCGCCAACACCATGGCCCTGGGCGACGTCGACGGCGACGGCGACGTCGATCTCTTCTGGGGCGACTACTTCGAGGCCGGCCTCCTGTTCATCGAGAACACGGGGGGGTGCGCGTCACCCTCGCTCCGGGGCCCGCCGCGGCCCTTTCCGCTGGCCGAGCCGCTGAAGACCAGCGGGTACAACGCCCCCACCGTGGGCGACGCCGACGGCGACGGCGATCCCGACCTCGTGGTGGGCGTGCTCGGAGGTGCCTTCAATCCCAACACCACCACGGTGGACAACCTGCACTTCCTCGAGCAGGACGAGGAGGGCGTGTTCCACGACCGCACCAGCCGCTACCTCTCGACCTTGGACGTGGGGAGCGAGAGCTATCCCGCCGTGGTGGACCTGGACGGCGACGGCCTGGACGACCTCCTGGTGGGCAACAAGATCACCCAGGACGATCCCCAGAACGGCCAGCTCCACCGCTTCGTGAACCAGGGCCGCCCCGGAGCCCCGCGGCTCGTGTGGGACGGCGTCGAGGAAGCGGTTTCCGGGGGATACCACTTCGCCCCGGCCTTCGGGGACCTGGACGGCGACGGTGATCCGGACGCCATCATCGGTACCTGGCAGGACGCGCTGCGCTTCTACCGCAACGACGGCGACGGAGGGGTCCGGCTGACCCTGGTCGATTCGGCGGTGGTCACGCTCACCCGGGGCCGCAACGCCACGCCCGCCCTGGGCGATCTGGACGGCGACGGAGATCTCGACCTGGTCGTGGGGGAGTCGTCCGGGGCGCTGAACCTGTACCGGAACGAGGGACTGCGCCCCGACGGAGCCCCGCGCTTCGTGCTGGTGGACGACGAGTACGCCGGCATCGACGCGGGCCGCCGGAGCGTCCCCGCGCTGGAGGACGTGGACGGCGACGGCGACCTGGACCTGGTGGTGGGCACCGAATCGGACGGACTGCTCCTGTTCCGGAACCGGGGCACTCCGACCCGAGCGGAGTTCTCGCCCGAACCGGAGCCGTTCGGCGTACCGGACTTCGGGCTGGCCGCGCCTGCGTTCGTGGACCTCGACGGCGACGGCGACCGGGATCTGCTGCTGGGTGGGACGGGCGGAGGGCTCTGGTACTTCGAGCGACGGTGACCCCGCGCTCGATCGCCGTGTTCGTCAGCCCCCACGGGTTCGGGCACGCCGCCCGGGCCGCGGCGGTCATGCAGGCCCTCCGCGCGCGCCACGGGACCCGCTTCCAGCTCTTCGGGTCGACCCCGGCCTGGTTCTTCGACGAGAGCGTGCCGGACACGTTCGACCGCCACGAGGTCGAGACGGACGTCGGCTTCCGGCAGCGGTCCTCCCTGGACGTGGATCTCCACGCCACGGTCCAGGCCCTCGAGGCGTTCCTACCCTTCGACGACGCCCTCCTGGACCGCCTCACGGACATCGTGGTCGGGGCGGGGTGCCAGGCGGTCCTGTGCGACATCTCCCCCCTGGGCATCGCCGTGGCGGAACGTGCCGGCCTCCCCTCGGTCCTGGTCGAGAATTTCCTCTGGCCCTGGCTGTACGAGCCGCTTCTCGACGAGGCGCCCGGTCTGGCGGACGCCGCGCGGGCCCTCCAGGCATGGTTCGACCGCGCCACCCTGCACGTCCAGGCGGCCCCGGCCTGCGTGCCGGCGCCGGGTGCGGTGGCGGTGCCGCCGGTGTCCCGGGTGCCCCGGCGCGATCGGCGGACGGTGCGCCGGGCCCTGGATGTGCCCGACGACGTACCCCTGGTGGTGGTGACCATGGGCGGGATCCCCCAGGACCTGCCGTTCCTCGATCGGCTCGCGGCCCACGCTCCCGTGCATTTCGTGGTGACCGGAGCGCCGGAGACCGTCACGTCGGGCACGCTGCGCCTCTTCGGCCCGTCGGCGCCCCTCTACATGCCCGACTTCGTGGGTGCCGCCGACGCCGTGGTGGCCAAGCTGGGGTACGGCACCGCGGCCGAGGTGTGGGCGGCCGGGTGTCCCTTCGCGTGGGTTGCACGCCCGAACTTCCGCGAGGCGGGACCCCTGGGCGGGTGGGTCGAGGCCACGGTTCCGGGCTTCTCCCTGGCCGAGGCGGACTTCCTGGACGGCGCCTGGCTCGACCGGCTCCCGGAGCTCCTGGACATCCCCCCGACCCGGGGCGTCCGGGAGGGGGGAGCCGGCGCGGTGGCGGACCTGGTGGCGGACCTGGTCGCCTGACGCACCGGGTGCCGCGCCGCCGCGGCCACGTCAGGCGGCGATCCCGGCAGCTCAGTCTTCCGCGAGCGCGTCGGGTGTGAGGCGCTCGCCGTCGTCCAGGAGCTTCCGGACCCGTCGGAAGACGCGGGCGTCCTCGGCCTTCTGCTCGTCGGAACGCTTCCTCTCCGACGCCAGGGGCAGGTTCATCCGGCGGTTGCCCGCCAGAGCCTCCCGGTGCCGGCCGAGGTACCCCCAGTAGAGCGGGGTGACCGGACACGACCTCTTCGGATGGAAGGCACACGACGAGCAGTAGTCCGACATCCGGTCGATGTAGGGCGCGCCCGACACGTAGGGCTTCGTGGTCATGAGGTCGCCTGCGCCGTACGTGCCCATGGCCAGGACGTTGGGCTCCACCACCCAGTCGTAGGCGTCCACGAACGCCACCCAGAACCAGTCGGTGAGCTCCCGGGGCGACACGTCGAGCAGGGCCCCCAGGTTGGACAGCACCATCAACCGGGGGATGTGGTGGGTCCAGGCCTGCTCCATGACCTCGCCGACCACGGTGTCCAGGCAGCGGAGGCCCGACGCCTGCCCCCACCACGCCGCCGGAAGGGGGCCGTCGGCGTCGAGCACCGAGCCCCGGGCACCGCCGTCGGGTCCGGCCGACGGATCCCACGGCTCGCCCCGCCAGCGGCCGTAGCCTCCGTCCCCGGGCCGGTCGGCGGTTTCCGTGTGCGGGAGCGAGCGGAAGCCGTCCGTGGCGTCGTGGACGTGACGGACGAACTCCCGCCACCCGAGCACCTGGCGGACGAACCCCTCCTTGCTGTTGAGGGGGATGTCCAGGTCCAGCACGTCCGATACGACCCGGTGGGGAAGGAGGCGATGGAGGTTGAGCAACGGCGCCACGCGGGTGTGGAAGAGCCCCTGGGAGTTGGCCGACATGGCGTCTTCGTACGGCCCGAAGTGCTCCATGCACCCGGCCAGGGCCCACGACCAGAGGGCCTCGGCGTCGGCCGCGGTGGCCGGGAGGGCTGCGGGCCGGACGCGTCCGGGGTGGTCGGCGAACGCGGACTCCACCAGATCGGCGACCTCGAGCGTCACGGCGTCGGGCTCGAAGACCGGTGGCTCCGGAGCCGCGGGGTCGCCCGACCAGCGCTCCCGGTTGTCGGCGTCGTGGGAGTACCGGCCTCCGGCCGGGCTCCCGTCGTCCATCAGGATGCCCGTCCGCTGCCGGACCGCACGGTAGAAGGCGTCCATGCGCCAGGGGCCGTCCGTGTCGCCTGCGGCGGCGAAGTCCGCCGCGGTGGTGAGCCACCCTTCGTGGGGCTCGACGGAAAGCAGGCCGTCGTCGATCAGCGATGCCAGGTCGTGCCGGAGCTCGCGCTCCGCCGGCCGCATGCACACGAGATCGCCCAGCTCCCCGGCGGCCTCGCGAAGCTGGGCGCCCGGCGACCCGGCCCCGGTCAGGTAGCGCACGGGCACCCCGTCGGCGAGCGCTTCCAGGGCGAAGTGGCGCTGGTTGGCCAGGATCAGGGCCAGCTTCTGGCGACGGTACGGGCGGCGGCGGGCCTTCCAGCGGCTCTCGACCAGGACCAGGCCCACGCCGTCCGCCGAGGCCGGACCGACGGCCCGGGTCAACTGATCGTACGGGACGTAGACCCAACGCTCCGGCGTGGCGTCCACGGCGCGCTCCTGCAGGCCGTCCGTGAAGGCCCCCACTCCCTACCAGCCCTCGGTGCCGGGGGCGCCCTTGATGGGCCCGACGATCTCCGGGGTGATCCATCCGCCGTAGAACCCACCGGGCTGGGCCGTCACGCGGTCGTCGCCCACGTAGCAGGCGTCCATCCGCCCCGGGTAGACGGCCACGTGATCGCGGATGCCCTCGAAACGGGGCGTGGGGTCGGGGTAGCTCCATGCGGCTCGCGGGGCCCGCGCCCCTTCGCCTACCACGTCCCAGTAGGCGGCGCTCCCCTTCCACTCGCACCAGGAGCCCCCGCCTGCGGGCTCGAGCGCACCGGCGGCCACGTCCCCTGGCGGCAGATAGTAGACCGGGGGATGGTAGGTCTCGCACACCCGCCACGCCGCTGTGGTGTCGACGATCGTGCGACCGCCGAACACCACCCGGATCCGCCACGGCACGCGTTCAACGAGGGGGGGACGGGGGTAGGCGTCCACAGACTCCACGGGCCGCGGCGGGGTGGCGGCCCCACCGCCCGGCGCCGGATCAGAACTCCGCATCGACGGCCGCGCAGAGGAAGCGCATCAGAGGAGTGCCGGCCGCGAGCATCTCGCCGAGCTTCCGGGGAAGCTCCGGATCGGTCACGAACGACTGGGGCACGGAACGCACTCCCAGGTGGTCCTTCCACTTCAGTTCCTCCACCAGCGGGTGCTCCGCGTCGAAGCCCCGAGGCGGCCGCGTCAGCCGGTCGCCGTCCCGCTCGAACGTCCGGGTGAACGCCGGGGCTTCCACGGCGGCCCGCCATTCCTCGGGGTGCTCGACGATCCGCTCGCGGACCTTCCGGAGGGCGGGGCCCACCGGATGCCACATCCCCAGGGCCACGAACGACGCTCCCGGCTCCACGTGGAGATAGAAGCCCGGCGCGTGTACGTCCCGGGCGCGGGCGTGGCGGAACTGGATGCCCGTGTGGGTCTTGTAGGGGCTCTTGTCCTTGCTGAACCGCACGTCGCGATGGATGCGGAACAAGGAACGCGGACCGGCCACGAAGTGGGGCGAGATCCCGTCCAGGACCGGACCGAAGTCCTGGATGAACCGGAGCGCCGGGATCTTCACGTGGTCTTCGTAACGCTCCCGGTTCGACTCGAACCAGGAACGGTCGTTGTTGGCGGCCAGGTCCTTCAGGAACGCGAAGGTGGCCCGGCTGAAATACGGGCGTCCGGCCATGGGCCCTCCCGGGACTCGGGTCGGTTCAGGGATAGAGGCGGTGCGTGGCCCACCCACCGTCGGTCCGTTCGAAGATCAGCCGGTCGTGGAGGCGACTGGCCCGGCCCTGCCAGAACTCGATGCGGCTCGGCCGGACCCGATAGCCGCCCCAGAACGGTGGAAGGGGCACCTCGTCTCCCGCGAAGCGGTCCTCGAACTCCGCGACCCGGGCGTCGAACGTTTCCCGGGAAGGGAGCGGCTGGCTCTGCCGCGAGGCCCACGCACCGATGCGGCTTCCCCTGGGGCGCGTCTGGAAGTAGGCCTCGCTCTCCTCCCGGGATGCGCGTTCGACCGTGCCCTCCACGCGGACCTGCCGCTCGAGGTTCGCCCAGTGGAAACACAGCGACGCCCGGGGGTTGGCCTCCAGCTCCTCGGCCTTCCGGCTGGTGTAGTTCGTGAAGAACACGAAACCCCGGTCGTCCACGTCCTTGAGCAGGACCATCCGCACGGACGGCGCCCCGTCCGGCGTGGACGTGGCCACCGCCACCGCCTCGGGGTGGACCAGGCCCGAGTCCTCTGCCGCCTGGTACCAGGACGCGAAGAGCTCGAAGGGGTCGGCGTCCTCGGACGCGTCGGGAATGCCCTGGACCACGCCCTTGCCCAGCGTCAGCAGCGTCCGGATCGAAGACTTCAGCGACATGACCGCGCCCGTTTCGGGTCCCGGGCGCGTGGGTCGCGCCCTCGGGGCGTGTACACCCGGGTAGACGGGAGTTCCCGAACCCCGCGCCGCGGCCGTCCGGGTTGGTGCGGACCCGGATTGACCTCCGTACGCGAGGTACTATCTTTCGGAGTGACCCCCCCCGGGGGGGGAGGGGTCGCGCCAGCGAACCCGAGTCAGGAGCCGTCCGGTGTCCGACGAGCGCACCACCCGCATCGTGCGCCGCCTCAAGAGCGTGGCGGGCCACATCAAGGGCATCGAGAAGATGGTGGAGGACGACGCCTACTGCGTGGACGTCGTCCATCAGATCCACGCGGTCCAGCGGGCCCTCAGGAAGGTCAGCGCGGCCGTGCTCGACCGGCACCTCCATCACTGCGTCACCCGGGCCATCTCCGAGGGAGACGACGCGGACCGGGAGCGGGTGCTGCAGGAACTCATGGACGTGTTCGAGGCCACCGGAAAGGCCTGAGACACGTCCCTCAACCGAACCGCCGAGGAAACCATGGAACAGAAGACCGTGACCGTGCCGAACATCAGTTGTGGGCACTGCGTGCGCACCATCGAGCGTGAGGTGGGCGAAGCCCCGGGCGTGTCCGGCGTCCAGGCCGACGCGACCACCCGGAAGGTGGTCATCTCCTGGGACCCCGACGCCACCGACTGGGTGGCCATCGAGGCTGTCATGGACGAGATCCACTATCCGCCGGCTTCGTGAGCACCCGATGACCCCGGCGCCGGATCAGCCGCTCACCCTGCCCGTGACGGGCATGACCTGCGCGAACTGCGCGGCCACGGTGGAGCGTACGCTGCGCAAGACGTCCGGGGTGCGGTCGGCCTCGGTCAACTACGCCACCGAGCGCGCCACGGTGGAGGTCGATGCGACGGCAAGCCTCGACGAACTGATCGCGGCGGTGGAGCGGGCCGGCTACGGCGTCGTACGACCCTCCGAGGAGCCGGGAGCCGCCGCGGACGAGGCCGAGGCCCGGGCCCGCTCGGACGAACTGGCGCGTCAGACCCGGGCGTTCGCGGTAGGCGCCGCGTTCGCACTCCCCCTGTTCCTGCTCAGCATGGGCCGGGACTTCGGGCTCCTGGGCCCCTGGGCCCATGCAGCCTGGGTCAACTGGGTCATGTTCGCCCTCGCCCTCCCGGTGCAGACCTACGTCGCCCGCGACTACTACGTGGGCGCGTGGACGTCGGTGCGGAACGGCTCGGCCAACATGGACGTGCTCGTGGCCCTCGGCTCGACGGTGGCGTTCGTCTACTCCGTCGTGGTGGCCGCGGCCCTCTCCCTGGGCTCGTCGGCAGCAGGCGACCACGTCTACTTCGAGACGGCGGCGCTGATCATCACCCTGATCAAGCTCGGCAAGCTCCTGGAGGTCCGGGCCAAGGGGGCCACGTCGAAGGCCCTCCGCGAGCTCATGGACCTCCAGCCCGACACCGCCACCGTGGTCCGGGACGGCCGGGAGCGGCTGGTGCCGCTGGCCGAGGTGGCGCCGGGCGATGTCGTGCTCGTCCGTCCGGGCGAGAGGATTCCCGTGGACGGCCGGGTCCTGGAGGGCCGGTCGGCGGTGGACGAGAGCATGCTCACCGGGGAGAGCATGCCCGTGGAGCGGGGGCCGGGAGACGCCGTGGCCGGCGCCACCGTGAACAAGGAGGGGGCGCTCCGCATCGAAGCCACGGGGGTCGGGGCGGACACGGCCCTGGCCCGGATCGTCCGCCTGGTCCAGGAGGCCCAGGGCAGCAAGGCGCCGATCCAGCGGCTCGCCGACAGAGTGGCCGGCGTGTTCGTGCCCGTCGTCCTGGTCGTGGCCGCGGCCACCTTCCTGGTGTGGTGGCTCGCGGTCGGCGCCTCGGTGGCGCCCGCCCTGATCCGTCTGGTGGCGGTTCTGGTCATCGCCTGTCCCTGCGCGCTCGGTCTGGCCACCCCGACGGCGATCATGGTGGGCACGGGACGGGGTGCCGGGCTCGGCATCCTGTTCCGGAACTCCGAGGCCCTCGAGCAGGCCGAGTCGGTCACGGTGGTCGTGCTCGACAAGACGGGCACGGTCACGCGAGGGGAGCCGGCGGTCCGGTCCGTCCATCTCGCCGAGGGGATGGCCCGCGCCGACCTGCTCCGGCTCGCGGCCTCGGCGGAGCGGAGGAGCGAGCACCCCGTGGCGGCGGCCGTGGTCGCGGCAGCCGATGACGAGGGGGTGGTGATGGCGGAGCCCAGCGACTTCTCCGTGGCGGCCGGACGGGGGGTCGAGGCCGTCGTGGACGGTCGGCGGGTTCTGGTGGGGAACTACCGGTTCGTGGTGGAGCGGGATGTCGAGACCGGTCCTCTCGAGGGCGATGCCCAGGCCATGGAGGCCCGTGCGGAGACCGCGCTCTGGGTGGTCGTGGACGGGGTCGCCCGCGGCCTGATCGGTGTGGCCGACGCCGTCAAGGAAGGCTCTGCGGAGGCCGTGGCGTCGCTCCGGGAACGAGGGCTGCGCGTGGTCATGCTCACCGGAGACAACCGGAAGGTGGCGGAGGCCGTGGCCGCCGAGGTCGGCATCGACGAGGTCCGGGCCGAGGTCCTGCCGGGTGACAAGGCCGACGTCGTGGCCGCCCTCCAGGCCGAAGGCGCCCGGGTGGCCATGGTCGGCGACGGCATCAACGACGCGCCGGCCCTGGCCCGGGCGGATGTGGGGATCGCGCTGGGAACGGGTACGGACGTGGCCATGGAGGCCGCCGACGTCACGCTCATGCGAGGCGACCTGCGGTCGGTGCCCGAAGCCCTGGCCCTGTCCTCCGCCACCATGCGCACCATCCGCCAGAACCTCTTCTGGGCGTTCGTCTACAACGTGGTGCTCATCCCCGTGGCCGCCGGCGTCCTCTACCCCGTCTCGGCCCTGCCCATGATGCTCCGTGCCCTCCACCCGATCCTGGCCGCCCTGGCCATGGCCCTGAGCTCGGTCAGCGTGGTCGCCAACAGCCTACGCCTCCGCCGCTCCCCACTCCGGTAGGAGGTCCGACCGCCGCGATGCGAGCGAAGCGAGCGAGCCGACGGGAGGGCCGCGATGCGAGCGAAGCGAGCGAGCCCGACCGCGCAGCCATCCCGCCCGCTCCCGCGAGGGCGAAGCGAGCGCAGCGAGCCAGCCCGAGCCCAGGAGTGGCCGACCGCGAGGGCGATGCGAGCGAAGCGAGCCAGCCCGAGCCAGGCCGCCATGCGAGCGAAGCGAGCGAGCCCGACCCCTAGGGAGGTCTGAGGCGCTGGGTGGGATGCAGGAGTAGGCGCGCAAGGCGAGTCGAATGAGGCGTAGCAGCGCTACGCCGCAATGAGCGAGTCCGCAGCGCAACGACCTCCTGCGCCCTCCCAGCGCCTCAGACCGGTTCGCGCTGGAGGATTTCCCGGAGCACTGAAGCCAAATCGCTGGGCGTGAAGGGCTTCTGCAGGAAGTCGGCGTTGTAGACCTCGGCGGCGGGAAGGTCGTCGGACGCGTGGCCGGACACCAGAAGGACCGGCGCGTCCACCCCTCGGCGGCGCAGTTCGGCGAGCAACTCGGTGCCGCTCTGCCCGGGCATGGACACGTCCGACACGATCACGTCGGGATCGGCTCCCGCCGCCACGGCGCGGAGGGCGTCCTGCGCTCCGGTGGCCGTGACCACCGTGAAGCCCTGGCGGCGGAGGGCCCGCTCGAGCAGATGGCGGACCGCCTCCTCGTCTTCCACCAGAAGGATCGTACTCGTCGCCGTATAGGGCCGGGCGGCGAGGGTGGCCTCGCGCTCGGCCTCGACATCGCCGAGGTGGTCCCGGGCCCGGGCCGGCAGGAGGTACACGGAGAACCGGGTTCCCGAGCCGGGCGAGCTGTCGACCAGCACGAACCCGCCGCTCTGCCGCACGATGCCGTAGACCATGGCGAGGCCGAGTCCCGTGCCGCGGCCGGTCTCCTTGGTCGTGAAGAAGGGCTCGAAGATCCGGTCGAGGATCTCCGGCGGGATGCCCGGTCCGTCGTCCTCCACTTCCAGGACCACGTAGTGCCCCGGGCGGGACCCTTCGAGGTGGGCTGCGTCCTCCTCGCTCAGGTTCCGGGTCGAGGCGCGGAGCAGGACGCGCCCGTCGCCGCCCATGGCGTCCGACGCGTTCACCACCAGGTTCAGGATGACCTGTTCGAGCGACGACGAATCGGCCTCCACGCGAGGGAGGGCGGCGGAGTATTCGGTGTCGAGGGAGAGGTTCGCCCCCCCGATGCGCCGCAGGAGGGGCTTCATCCCCTCCACGAGTTCCGGCACCTGGACGGCCCGGAGTTCGAGTACCTGCCGTCGGCCGAACGCCAGCAGTTTGGATGTCAGTTCCTTGGCGCGCCGCGCTGCGTCCACGATGCCGCCGACGTCGGCCCGGTGGGGCGAGCCGGCCGGGAGATCCTCGAGCAGGAGTTCCGCGTACCCGGAAACGGCGGTCAGCAGGTTGTTGAAGTCGTGGGCGACCCCCCCTGCGAGCTGTCCCACGGCCTCCATCTTCTGGGATTGCCGGAGCTGCTCCTCCAGGTTCATCCGCGGCGTATCGTCGAAGAAGTATGCCCGGCCCTGGGTCGGCCCCTCGGCGTCCCGGTTCACGACCACGTTGTACACGGCGTGGATCGGCGTTCCGTCGCGCCGGCAGAACCGATCCTGGGCGTACTCCACGCGTCCGCCGCCGGCCACCTCGGCCATGACGCGGTCGAACCAGTCCGGGTCCTCCGTCAGGGAGGCCAGGGGCTGGCCCACGGCCCCCCGGGCGCTCTCGAACCCGAACATCCGGGCGAACGCGGGATTGCACGCACGGATGATCCCGGCGCGATCGAAGATGCAGTCGCCGGTCAGGTCCTCCTCGAAGAACCGGCGATACCGCTCCTCGTTCTCCTCGAGCTCCGTTCGATGCCGTTCCCGGCGGCGGTGGAGAATGGCCGCCAACGCCGCCACCAGGAGGGACAGCCCGACCATCGGAAGCAGCACGAGAGGCCGAAGGAGGAGCGGCGGCTGCACCCGGAAGGAGAGGTCCGCCCGGGTCACGGGTTTGCCGAGGGGGCCCTGCGCCTCCACCTCGATGTCGTGGCCTCCGGCGGCGAGCTCGACCTGGATGCTTCGCCGGGTACGCCACGGCGACCACGGGCCCTGGTCGATGCGGTACCGGGTCGCCATCCGAGCCGGCGTCGTCTGGCCCATGTAGGGATAGGCCGTCCAGGATAGATCGACGAAGCCCCCCCGGACCGTCGGCTCGTCGATCATGATCACCGGCGCGTTGGCCTGGGCGGCGGCGAGGTCGACGACCACGGCCCCGAGGCTCATCGTGCCCACGTACAGCCGTCCGTCGGCGAACGCCAGGGGCCAGAGGGGACTCCGGGGTACGCCGACATTGCTCCCCAGGGTGATCCACTGTCCGTGGACGTAGCGCGCGAGGCCGCCCTGGGTCGACGCCCACACCGTGCTGTCGGCGTCCACGAGCACGTCCCATACCTCGTCGTTGGGCAGGACGTCCGACCCGGTGTAGTAGCTGATCGAGTCGCCCTCGACGCGGCCCACCCCCCGGTAGCGGTCGGCGAACCAGACCGTCCCGTCCGGCGCCACGTCGATGGCGAACGCCTGGCTCGCTCGCAGGGGGCTCGGCCGGTTCCAGATCTGCCAGGCGCCCTCGGAGTACCCGGCGACGCCGGCGCCCGTACCGAAGTACAGCTCCCCCCGGGGCCCCTCGGCCATGTCGTAGACCCGGGTCGACGGGAGTTCGGCCGCAGGCGGCCACCGTGCGAAGCGCCCCTCGGAGTACTGGAAGACGCCGCCGGGCGACGGGGACCCGTCGGGACGCACGCCGTCCAGGGCCAGAAACCAGGGCTGGCCTCCCGCGTCGATGGACACCCGGTGGATCTGCGCATGGTCGAGCCCCGTCCGGGCGTCGAGCCGTTGCATGCTGCCGTCCGGGTCGATCCGGAGGATCTCGGAGCGGGCGCCGGAGGTGACCCAGAGCCGCCCGTCGCCGTCGCGGGCCACCCCGGTCACCTCGGTGAACGGCCGTCCGTCCGGAGCCGGGAGGGTGTCCACGACGCCGTCCGGGCCCGCCCGGGCGAGCCCCTGGTTCGTGCCCATCCACACGGACCCGTCTTCGAGGGGCAGGATCGCGTTCACGCGATTCCACGCACCCACGTCGGGCGGTGCGATGGCGGTCCAGTACTGGTCCGACTCGCGGTGGAGGTACAGGCCACCGTCGGAGCCGACCCACGTGGCACCGTCGGAGGTCCGGCGGAGGGAGGTGACCTCGCCGAGACTCACGGGCAACGATTGGATCTCCTGCCACCCTCCGTCCGAGATCGTGTAGAGGCGGTTGCGCTCGGACAGGGCGAGGGGGCGTCCCTCCCCGTCGAGGGCCAACGCCCGCATGCCGGCCAGGCCGGGATCCGGGATCCTCGTGGCGCCGCTCTCCGGCGTCCACCGCCAGAGACCCTTCAACGGCACCGGCCATCCGACGTAGGCCCAGCCGGGGCCCTCCGGCTCCTCCAGCACGAGAGGGACCTGGAGCGGCTCGGCGGTGTGGGGGATGACCATCGTCCACACGTCGTCCTGGAGGCGCTGTAGGCCTGCCGCGGAGTTGAACCAGACCGCTCCGCTGCGGGTCCGGGAAACCCGCTCCGTGATCCGCGATTCGATGCCCTGGCCAGCCACGCCCTCGAGGGGCGCCGACGGTTCCCCGATCCGGACCAGCCCGACCGAGGTGGCCACGAGGATGTCCTGCCCATAAGCGACGGCGTCGCCCACTTCCACGGTGTCGCCGGATTCGAGAACCACCGGCACCGACCGGAAGCCGGAACTGCCGGAGCCGACGAAGAGACGGCGGTCCACGACCGCCAACATCTCACCGCTGGACCGGCCCCGGTCCAGGGCCAGGACGCGTCCGTTGGGAAGCCCGTCGGACGGAGACACGGCATGCCAGGCGTACCCGTCGAACCAGGCGGGTCCGCCGGCCGTGGACACCCACACGGTGCCGTCCGGGGCTTCCACGATGGCGTTGACGGAGTTGGAGGGCAGGCCCGACTGCACGTAGAACTCGGACCATCGCCAGGCATCGCGCAGGTCCGCGATCTGCGCGGCGACGGGGCCGGGGGAAAGGAGGGGGGCCAGGGCCAGCAGGCCCCACGCGGAGCGTCTCATCGCTAGCCGGCGGCCACCTGAGCCAGCGTGCTCCGGAGGCGTTGCGTGAGCATGCGGTAGATGCCGCGGGCCACCGACGGGTTCTGCTCGATCAGACGGTCGAACGAGTCGCGGTCGATGCGCAGCAGGGTGGTGTCCTCGCCGGCGGAGGCCGTGGCGGACCGGACCTCCTGGTCGAGGATGGCCATCTCGCCGAAGCCCTCGCGGGGGCCGAGGAGGGCCAGCTCGTGCTTGCCCCGGGTGATCCGGACGGTGCCACGGACCACCATGTAGAAGGCGTCGCCCACGTCTCCCTGTTCGAAGACGACGTCGTCTTCTTCCAGGTGGACGACCTCGGCCAGGGAGGCGATTCCGGCCAGGTCGCTGCCCGGGAAGTACCGGAAGAGCTGCGAGCCCTTCAGGATCATCACCCGTTCGATGAGGGGGATCATGTGGGGGGTCTCGTCCTGTTCGTCGGGGTCACGACCGGGTACGGATATCTCACGGTGGCGACCCAGGCCGTGAAGTGCCAGAGCGCGGGGCCACCAGTCGGGGTCGGTGAGAAGGCTGTCGAGGGGGCCGGCCACGATGCCTCCGGGGTCCTCGACGAACCCTTCGGCAGACGCCACGGTCACACCTTCCATGCAGGCCTCGGCGAACGGAACCACCCGCTCCACGTCCTCACGGTCCAGGATCCCCTCCAGGAGTTCCAACGCGTTGCTCCTCTGGAGATTATCGTCCGAAAGGAGCCCCCGCTGAACCGAATCCATCCGGCCGGGGTCATGGGCCAGGGAGAGGATGCGCAGCGACCGGTACAGGGCGCGGAGGCGCAGGCCGTCGAGTTCCCCGGCGATGAACCGCCGCTCGGGGTCGTCCTTCGACCGGAGGCCCGCAGCCGCCAGGCCGTAGCGGAACCCCCGCCGGATCTCGGTCTCGAGGAGGGGGCGGAGCCGCGCCAGGTCCACGGGCTCCAGCGCGCCCTCGCTCCGGAGCCGGCGGAGGGACGTCAGCGCGGGGGGGCCCAGGGCCGGCTCGTTGATCAGCCCGAGGAGGGTCTTCCGGGCCGTGGGGTGGGGGATCGACGCGAGCGTCGTGACCACACTCCGCCGGAGCGGCAGGGGCAGAGCCCGCCGTTCCATGAGGCCGGCCAGCACCGGCACCGCCGGCTCTCCGATGGTGGACAGCGCCCGGAGCGCCACCGGCCGGGCGTAGTCGTCCTCGACGGCGGCGGCCACGTCGCCCATGAGGCGGGTCAGGGCCAGTTCTCCCACGGCCCAGGCCGCCGCGGCCCGGCCGTTCGGGTCCTCGCTACGGAGCAGGGCGCGGAGGCGCGCCGGGGTGTCGTCGTCTCCGAGGCGGGCTGCCGCCACCAGGGCCTCCCGGCGCACCCGGTCGTCGGCGTGCCCGGTGAAGGGCTCCACGACCTCCGGGTCGTCTCCCCCGAGCTGGCCGATGCTGCCCAGGACCGAGGCCAGGACGAACGGACGCGTCTCGGTCCGCAGGCGCTCACGGAGGAGCCTTCCCGCCTCGACCGGTTCGTCCAGATCGAGGACGCCGATGACCCGCGCCGCTTCCGCGCGTACCTCGGCCTTCTCGTGCTCGAGGAGCCGTGCGGCCCGCGGCAGCGCTTCGGCACCCGGTACCTGCTCCAGCAGCGACAGCGAGAACACCACGACCATGGGGTCGGGGTCCGCGAGGCCCCGGTCCAGGACGGACATCGCCTCCCGGTCGGCCAGGAGGGGGAGATCTCCCGGGGAACCGAAATCCACGGAGTGGCGTGCCAGGGCGCTCTCCAGGGCCGCCAGATAGAGCCGTCGATGGCGGGTGATGACCATGAAGGCACCCCCGGCCGACACCACGGTGGCCAGCGCCAGCAGGCGCCCCTGGGACGCCAGGAGAATGGCGAGGAGGCCGCCCGCCGCCTCGGCGAGCGGTCGGATCACGCCGCCCAGCGTGGCCACGGACGCGCTCTTCACCTTGCCGGCGAACGGCAGCAGGGACACCTGCTCCACGGGCTTCTGAAGCGATTGCTGGAGGATGTCGTCGAGCACCTGCAGGGCCGCCCGCACCACGAACCCGGAGAACACCGCAGCGCCCGCGGCCCCGAACAGCAGGAGGCCGGAGTGGAAGCGCGCCGCGAACGACACGCCCAGGCGGGGGAAGATGTACCGGGAGGCCGCGAGCTGGAGGACCAGCGTGCCCGCCCCCACGACCGACGTCATCAGGCCGTAGACGGCGGTGATCTCGTCCTGCGCGAACGTGGCCTGGAGCGCGAGTTTGTACTGCAGTTCGATGAGGATGCTGGTCAGCGAGTAGAACGTGACCACGCCGGCCATGACCCGAAGGAGTGGCTGCCCCGCGATGCTCCGGAATCCACGGGCGGTGCCCTCGACGAAGGCCGCGACGCCACCACCGGTATCCACCGAGGCGTCCAGGTCGCTGGCCGGCTCCGGCACCATCCACAACAGCGGCAGCGACAGGAGCAGGAGCACGGCCGCCACGAGCAGGAGGTTGGGCGTGCCGATCAACAGCGCGGCCGGCGCCACCGATCCACCGCCCAGGAGCGCCCCGACGCTGGAGCCGATCCCGATCAGGGGCATCAGCCGCTTGGCCTGGCGTCCCGTGAGCAGATCGCCCACGTAGTCCCACGCGTGGGTCAGGATCAGCACCTGCACCGTGGACAGGACCAGATACAGGATGAACGAACTGCGGGGTTCGATGCCGAAGGCGGTCCGGCAGAGCACGAGGACCACCGCCAGGACGGCGGTGAGGCCCACGGCCAGCTTGCGGCGGGCCGCGCCGGCGATGGCACCCGAGAACCCTACGGCCACCACCGCCGTGACCAGGGCCGCCGCGATGACCGCGTGGGGGATCAGGTTGCCGGGGTAGACCGAAAGGAAGAGCCCGTTCTTCGAGGCCGACACCACCGTGGTCACGACGGTGGTCAGGAAGAGGTACGCCCCGAGGATGGCCAACGGGTGCCCCTCGCCTTCGCGGAGGTTCAGGACCCGAGCGATCTTCCCCCGCGAATCCGCCATGGTGTCAGGAACGCTCCGCGCCGGGCGCCTGGGCCCGGCGGTCACGCGGCAGCGACCCGTCCACCCGGACGGGCTTCGCCACCCATCGGATGTGGGCGCCGGGGGCCGCGCGCTGGTCCATCGTCTCTCCTCTTGGTCGTGACGCTGCTACGACTCGTTCCGGGGGGCCGCGGTGTGCGGAGCCGCGCCCGGTCAGAACGCCAGGCGGAACAGCACCGAGTACTTCTGGTCGTCCGCGGCGGCCCCCGGCGGGGGTGCCGAGTCCCGGAGGTACAGGTGCTCCACGGCCAGGCTCAGGTTTCCGATGAGTGTGGTGGTCACGGAGTTCGTGACCTCGATCACGTAGTCCCCGAAGTCGTCGACCACCGGCTGATAGAACGTGACGTGCTCGTAGGTGGCTCCGTCGCCGAACGAGCGTTCCCCCTTGAGGCGGGCGCTCCACCGGATCAGCGACTCCGACTCGGGATCGCCCGACATCGGCTCGACCTTGAAGTTCTGGTAGTCGTAGATCCCGGCCAGGCTCACCGAGAGGTCGCCGTTGGGTCGGTCGATGGCGCTCCACTTCGCGCCGACGCCGCCCGTGGACTTCAGGTCGAGCCGCCGGATGTCGTCCCGGGCGATGTCCGCCAGCACGAACGGAGAGAAGCGGGCCGAGGGCCGCCAGTCGAAGCGGACCGAAGCCTTCGCGTCGTCGGCGATCACCCGTTCCTCGTTCTTTCCGTACCGGACCACGGCACGGAAGTCGAGTTCGAAGAGATCGGTTTCGACCCGATTGGCGGTGAACCCGCCCCGGAGGATGGTGAACGAACTGTTGCCGGAGGCGCCGTTCAGACCGAACTCCACGCCCAGGTCCCAGGGGTCGGTCTCCTCCTCCTCCTGGGCGCAGGCGGGGCCCCCGGCCAGGGTGGCACCCGCGAGGAGCGAGGCGGAGACGAAGGCGGCGAAACGTGTCATATACGAAAAGGCAGGATTGGGCAGAATCGAGCCCGAAAGCTCTCCAGACCCGCACGGTGCGGCAAGCGTCGCGAAGCGCGCTGCACGCCCGCTCCGGGCTTCGCCTGGACGCCTATCTCCGCACGTCCCAGTACTCGCCCTGGATGGCCTCGATCTGGTCCCGTACCTCGAGGAACGCCTCGAACACCCGGGGATCGAAGTGCTTCCCGGACTGCTCCGTCATCATGGCCACGACCTTGTCGTTGGGCACGGCGGCGCGGTAGGGCCGCTCCATGGTCAGCGCGTCGAAGAAGTCGACCACGGCGCAGATCCGCGCCTCCAGCGGGATCTCCTCGCCGCCGATCCCGCTCGGGTAGCCCGAACCGTCCCACTTCTCGTGGTGGTGCAGGGCGATGGTCTCACCGAGCTTGATGACGGGAGAGGAGGACCCGGACAGGATCTGCGCCCCGATGGTCGTGTGGGTGTTCATGATCTCCCGTTCGTCCGGATCGAAGGGACCGGGCTTGAGGAGGATCTTGTCGGGGATGCCGAGTTTGCCCACGTCGTGCATCGGCGCCGCGTGGAGCAGGACTTCCAGCTCCATGGGCGAGTAGCCCAGCGTGCGCCCGACCACCTCGGAGTACCGACCGATGCGTTCGATGTGGCCCGCCGTGTCGTGGTCCTTGTACTCCGCCGC
Organism: Longimicrobiales bacterium; assembly: GCA_040216925.1. GTDB lineage: Bacteria > Gemmatimonadota > Gemmatimonadetes > Longimicrobiales > Gaopeijiaceae > JAJCZZ01. Next base: position 106,713 of record JAVJOF010000004.1, on the reverse strand, counting down.
CAGCGTCAGCCGCCGGATCGTGTCGAGGTGCGCGTCGTACGTGTGGCGCTTGGCCTCGGTCATCTCCTCGAGGGCGGACCGGAGCGCCTGGGTCCGGCGGGTGACCTTGACCTCGAGCTGGGCCTGGTAGCTGCGGACGGCGTCCAGGGCCCCCTTCAGCTCCATCAACCAGCGCAGACGGAGACGCAGCTCGTGGGGGTCGACGGGCTTGTTGATGAAGTCGTTGATCCCGACCTCGTAGGCCCGCAGCCGGTCCTCCTTCCGTGCCAGACCGGTGACCATGACCACGGGCAGATCCTGGTGGGCCTGTTCGGTCCGTATGCGCCGCGCGACCTCGAACCCGTCCATGTTCGGCATCTCGGCATCCACGAGCACCAGATCGATGTCCAACTGGAGCTTGGCCAGGCCCTCGATGCCATCGCTGGCCGCTTCGACCTCGTATCCGAAGCTCTCCAGGTATTGCGAGTGGAGAAACCGGATGTCGGGGTCGTCGTCGACGACGAGGATGCGGCGGGGAGACTCGATCATTCGGGCCTTACGAGGCGGGTTGGAAGGAAGCAGTCTAGGGAAACGGCGCCCTCCTCGCGAGGGGTGGGCCACGGGGCGGATCGGCACTCAAGTCCCTCCGTGAGGTGTCGATCCTTGCTCCGTACGGTCCCTCCACCCCAGAAGCCCCCGGGTACCCCCCGAGGAATCCGATTCATGCCCTCATCCTTCAGTGGCAGCTTTCCAGGCGGACCCAGCCGCAAGGCCGAGCGTCAGCCGCTCGGCCGCACTCCGCGCCTGCAGCGGGTTCAGGATCTCGAGGAGCGCGTGGCCCAGCGGTCCATGCTCCTGAAGAAGGAGGCACGCCGGTCCCGGGTCGTCTGGGGCGTGACGGGATCCGCGGTGGCCGCCGCCCTCGTGGGACTCGCGCTGGGGCTCATGAGCCATTCCAGCGCCGAGGAACTCCGCATGGCCGAGGAGCGCCAGAACACGGCACCCGAGCTGTCCCGGGAAGTGAACCGGACCCTGCTGCAACTCTGGAAGATGGAAGACCTCGAAGCTGCACGCGCCAGCGGGATGAGCCGCTGATGGAGACTCGGATGACGGCACATCGGATGGGGTGGCGGGAAGTACTCGGCGGTTCGGGCGAGCGCGCCCGGATCCTGATCGTCGACGACGAGATCGAGGTCCGTCGCGGCCTCCAGCGCCTCGTGACACGGTTCGGGTACTCCGTGCGGACCGCGGCGTCGGCCGAGGAGGCCGACCAGTGGTTGAACAACGAGCGCTTCGACGCGTGCCTGCTGGACATCGAACTGCCCCGCATGAAGGGCGTCGAGTTCCTGGGGTGGGCCCTCAGCCGGGATCCCGAGCTGGCGGTGATCATGCTGACCGGACTCGACCTTCCGGAGGTGGCCATCGAGTGCCTCGACGCAGGCGCCCGGACGTATCTGGTCAAGCCGGTGGAGGCCGATTTCCTCCGGCTCGCGCTGCGCGACGCCGTGGCCATGCGCCGGGTGCTCGTGGAGCGGAACGACCTGTACGCGAGCCAGGAAGCGCTGATCCGCTGACCGCGGCCCGGATCTCCGGGGGATTCGCTGCGGGGCCTGGCCTCGCCGCAGAGGCCGGACCATTCTACGGGCTCCGCCCGTTGCCCCGTTCCGGTCTGCCCTATGCGCCGCCTGCACCGCACCGCACCCTTCGCACTCCTCGTCGCCGCCGCCTGCGCGGGCGAGCCCGCCGATCCGGCCGATCTCGTCCTCCGGGGCGGGACCATCGTGACGGTGGACGACGCCAATCCCACCGCGGAAGCCGTGGCCGTCCGCGACGGACGGATCGTGGCGGTCGGGAGCACGGCCGAGATCGACGCCCTGGTCGGCTCCGGCACCGAGGTCCTCGAACTCGACGGCGCCACCGCCTACCCCGGCTTCATCGAGGCACACGCCCACTACATGGGGGTCGGCCAGTCGACACTCCAGCTCGACCTCACCCAGGCGTCGAGCTGGGACGACATCGTGGCCCAGGTCGCCGACGCGGTGGCCGAGGCCCAACCCGGCGAGCTCATCGTCGGGCGCGGGTGGCATCAGGAGAAGTGGATCACGCGGCCGGATCCGCAGGTCGACGGGCTTCCGCATCACGACGCGCTCAGCGCCGTGTCTCCGGACAACCCGGTCGTGCTGACCCACGCCAGCGGCCACGCCACGTTCGCGAATGCCCGGGCCATGGAGATGTCCGGAGTGACGGCCGCCACCGCCGATCCCGAAGGCGGCCAGGTCGTCCGGGACGCGTCGGGCCGTCCGATCGGGGCCTTCCGCGAGACCGCGTCGGGGCTGCTGGCACCGGCGCGCCGTGCGGCGAACCCGCCCGAGCCGGCCCGGGTGGCCCTCCTGGCCCAGGAGGAGGCCTTCTCGAAGGGCATCACCTCGTTCCAGGACGCGGGCTCCGGGTTCGGTACCGTGGATCTCTGGCGCAGCCTGGTGGACGACGGCTCGCTGAAGATCCGCCTCTGGGTGATGATCCGGACCTCCAACGAGGAGATGGCGGAGAAGCTCGCCGACTACCGGATGATCGGCTACGGCGACGACCGGTTGACCGTGCGCGGCATCAAGAAGTCCATCGACGGCGCCCTCGGCTCCCACGGGGCGTGGTTGCTGGAGCCATATTCCGATCTGCCCACCAGCACGGGACTGAACACCACGCCTCCGGAGGCCGTCGAGGAGGCGGCGCGGCTGGCGCTCGAGCACGGGTACCAGTTGTGCGTGCACGCCATCGGTGACCGGGCCAACCGGGAGACGCTGGACATCTTCGAAGCCGCCTACGCGGACGCCGGCGAGGACGATCTGCGGTGGCGGATCGAGCACGCGCAGCATCTGCATCCCGACGACATCGAGCGCTTCGGGGCCCTGGGGGTGATCGCGTCCATGCAGGGCGTCCACGCCACATCGGACGGGCCGTGGGTCGAGCCGAAGCTGGGCGCCGAGCGAGCCGAGCAGGGAGCGTACGTCTGGCAGAAGCTCATGCGGAGCGGAGCGGTCATCGCCAACGGGACGGACGCGCCCGTGGAGGACGTGGACCCGATCGCCAGCTACTACGCCACGGTGTCACGGATGATGAACACCGGGGAGCGCTTCTACCCGGATCAGCGCATGAGCCGGATGGAGGCCCTGAAGTCCTACACCATCAACGCGGCCTACGCGGCGTTCGAGGAGGACATCAAGGGCTCCGTCGAGGTCGGCAAGCTCGCCGACTTCACGATCCTGGACACCAACCTGCTCGACGCACCCGAGGAGGCGGTGGCCCGGGCCGGCGTGGTGGCCACCGTGGTCGGCGGCGACGTGGTCTACCGGAGGGCGCCCTGATGGGGGGGCCGGAAGGGCGGCTGGCGGACGTCCAGGCCATCATCCAGAGCGCCAAGGCCCGGGGGGGGCGCGAGGCGCTGGAGCGCTTCATCGAACGACGGCTTCCCGCGTCGGACCTGGCCCGCGTCGGCGAGGCGGCGGAGGTGGTCGAGGAGATCGTGGATTCGATCCCGATCTTCCTGGCCCGAGCCCGGCAGGAGGCCGAGGCGCGGAAGCTCGAGTCCGTGGTCGGGCCGCTCCTGGATCACGCCGAGCGCTACTTCGTGCAGCCGATGGACCTGATCCCGGAGATGACGCAGGGCCTGCCCGGGCTGATGGACGACGCGTATCTCGTGATCCGGATCCTCCAGAATCTGGAGAAGGGGCCCCGCCCGTTCCTGGACTGGGATCTGGAGTACCCCATGGTCTTCCTGCGCCGGATCATGGGCGAGGAGGTGTCGCGGCGGCTGGACGGGATCGCCCTCGAGGCGATGGAGGAGGCGTCGGCGCAGTTGGCGATTGTCTGGTCCCACCTCGCAGCCGAAGCCTGACGGGCGGGCGGGGCATCCGCGCTGCCGGCGTTGGCCGGGGATTCGACGTAGCGAGTGCTACGCCTTCACCCCGGCCGCCTTGGCAGCGCGGCGCCCCGCCCGCCCGTGTGGGAGGGGTGGGCGGGAGGGTTCGGTAGGCGGGCGCCATCGCTGCGCTCGGCGCGGTGGGAACTGCGCCATCGCTTCGCTCGGCGCGAACGCTCCCTGGCGCCATCGCTTCGCTCGGCGCGGTGGGAACTGCGCCATCGCTTCGCTCGGCGCGAATGCTCCGTGCGCCATCGTGCGCTCGGCGTGACACCAAACGGGAGGAGGGGCTGATGCCTAGGATGGTCTCGGGGGTGGTTGCGCTCCTGACCTTGGGGGTCGGTGGGGGGGAGGCGGCGGGGCAGGGGAGTGGGCACGAGATCCACAACTCCGGGGGGGTGCTGCCGGCGGAGCAGGCGGCGTACGACGTGACGTTCTATGCCCTCCGACTGACCCTCGACCCGGCGTCGCGGAGCGTGCGCGGGTCGGCGTCCATGGTGGCCGGGGTGATGCACCCCCTCGACGGGATCGTGCTCGATCTCGATACCGTGCTGGTGGTGGATTCGGTGCGCCTGGCGGTGGACGGGGGGGCTCCGGTGCGCTCGGCGTTCACCCATGTCGGTGGGCGGCTCACCGTCGCGGCGGGTCGCCGGGTTCTACCGGGCTCGCAGGTGGCGGTGGAGACGTTCTACGGCGGCGTCCCGAAGGAAGCGCCCCACACCCCGGGTTCCTGGTCGGACGGGTTCGTCTGGACGGAGACCCCGGCGGGCGATCCCTGGGTCGGCGTGGTGACGGTGCTCGACGGCGCCGACCTGTGGTGGCCGGCCAAGGACCATCCGTCGGACGAGCCGGACTCGGTGTCGCTGCGATTCACGGTGCCCGCGGGACTCCAGGCGGTGTCCAACGGCCGCCTTCGCGGCGTGACCGACGAGCCGGACGGCGCGACCACCTTCCACTGGGTGGTGTCGACGCCCATCAACAACTACGGGGTCACGGTCAACGTGGCTCCGTACATCCGACTCCGTGCGGACTACACCAGCGTGACGGGCGGCGCGATGGACGTGGAATTCTGGGTCCTGCCGGAGTCCGAGGCGGCGGGGCGCGCGGCGCTCCCGGGCTTCCTCCGCGACCTCCGCTTCCTCGAGGAGACGCTGGGGCCCTACCCGTTCCGCCGCGACGGCTACGGCGTGGTCCAGACCCCCTACCTGGGCATGGAGCACCAGTCGGCCATCGCCTACGGCTCCGACTTCAGCCTGAACGAGTGGGGGTTCGACTGGCTCCACTTCCACGAACTGACCCACGAGTGGTGGGCCAACATGGTCACGGCCGGAGACTGGAAGGACTGGTGGCTCCACGAGTCGTTCGGGTCGTACATGGAGGCGCTCTACGCCGAGTCGTTGCAGGGAGCGGAGGCCTACCACGCGCGGATTCCCGACCGGCCGTACGGGTTCGCGAACGAGCGGCCCGTGGCGCCGCGGGCCACGATGCGGACGAGGGACATCTACGGCGGCGACATCTACTCGAAGGGCATGACCGTCCTCCACACGCTCCGGTGGGTGGTCGGACCGGAGGCGCTGGTGGGTGCCCTCCGGGACATGGCGTACCCGGGGGGCGCTCCCGGACACGACGGATGCGCGTGTCGGTCGGCCGACACCGACGAGTTCCGTCGCCGGGCCGAGGCGGTGAGCGGTCGGGCCCTGACGTGGTTCTTCGACGCGTACCTCCACCGGGCGGAGCTGCCGCGGCTGGTGACGCGCCGGGACGGGGGCCTGCTCACGCTCCGGTGGGACGTGGGCGGGCTGCCGTTTCCCATGCCGGTGGAGGTGGCCGTCGACGGTCGCGTCCACCGCGTCGAGATGCCCGCCGGGGTGGCCACCCTCATGGTCCCCGACGCTGCCGAGGTGGTGGTGGATCCCCGGCAGTGGATCCTCATGGAGATCGTGCCGGGGGGCTGACCCTCAGTTGATGACCATCAGGCCGCCCAGCACCAGGCCCACGAGCAGCCCTCCCCCCAGGGCGATCCGCCGACCGGACCAGGTGCCCTCGCCGGCCTCCCGGTGCGTCCAGAAAAGCACCACGCCACAGTCGGCATCGACCTGGTACTCCACCGGCGCCGTCAGCGCCCGGGCGTAGACCTCCACACCGCCCACCAGCCCGTTGTCGAGGATGTCGTCCACGGTGTGGTCGACGCTCTGCCGGAGTCGGGTGCCGTCCACGAACACGTTGGCCAGGCACTGCTGTCCCCGCGTGTCGCGCAGGTAGATCAGGCTGCGGTCGAGCCCGAACACGTTGTCCGAGGTGATGACGGGCTGGACGTTCACGCCGGCCGCTCCCACGACGAGCTGGGTCGGGGTGGCCATCGGACGCGACTCGACGTCCCGCCGCGTCACGAACACGCCGCCGACCCTGCCGGGGTCGTTCCGCCGGCGCTCGAATCCCTCCAGGTTCGCGGCCGCGGCGCTCCGGCCGGCGGTCACGGTCAGGGGCTCCAGGGCGATGGCGTCCACGCCCAACCTGACCTCCACGCGGATGTCGGCGACGGGGCGGTCCACGGGTCCGGACGTGTACGGGTGGTAGCCGATGTGGCGCACCTGGAGGCGGAAGGTCGGTCCGTCCGGAACGTCCACGAGGAAGCCGCCCGTCACGTCGGTGGTGGACCGGTCCGTGACCCGCCCCGCCGCGTCGAGCACGACGACGTCCGCTCCGAAGACGGGCGTCCGGGTGGCTTCCTCGGTCACCCGGCCCTGGACCGTCTGCGCGGCCAGCGGCGCGGCGGTGAGGGCGGCGGCCAGAAGGGCCGGCAGCGCCGGGGAGGTGCGTACCACGGACGGCGGAGTGGTGGTGATGCTCATGGCATTTCGGCTCAGGAGTGGGACCGGGGAATCACCACACTAGAGTACCGCCTGGGGCCCCGGCTCTTACGCTCGGCCGGAGCCAGGCGGTCGGTCGCCGCCGGCGCCTGCTCGCCGTCCGTCGTTCACCGCTGCGGGCCTTCCTCGGCAGGCGCCGGCGGCGGCGACCAGAAGCCGTCCGTGCCCGTGGCGGCGGCCGCCACCTCGCCGGTGAACAGCGCGGCGTTGAACAGCGTCCGGAACGTGCCGAAGGGCTGTCCCCGCCACTGGGGGCGGAAGCCCAGGAGCACGACGTGTCCGTTCCCGTGGCGCACGTCCACGGCGGCGGCCAGCCCGTTCAGGTGCTCCTGGCCGAGCAGGTACCCCGACACGAGCGGCGAGCCCACCGGCTGGTAGGCCGCCAGCACCGATCCCTGGAACGTGTCCAACGGCCGGAACACGGGGCTCCGGTCGAAGAAGACACGGGCCCGTACCGGCATGCCCGCCATGAGCGGGTGGCCGGTGTCGACCCGGACCTCCAGGATCGACCCGCTGGAGAAGAAGTCCTGACGCCCCAGATGGTCCACGGCGTTCTGGACGGGCAGATGGAGCTGTTCGATGCAGAGGTCGCTCGCCTGGTTCATGCAGACCAGGGTGCCTCCGGCACGAACGAATGCGTCCAGGGACCGGATCCCGTCGGCCCCGAGCCCGCCCGTGTACCGGGAGGGCATGGTCCCCGGGGCGTGCCCCTCCAGGAGGCTGCCCGGCCGCTCCGCCGGGAGCACGATCACGTCGTAGCGCGACCGGAGGTCGCCTGCGCGCACGTCGGCGTCGCGCACGTTGGCGAAGTCGAACCCGTACCGCTCCAGGAGCCACCGGCTCCACCCCTCGTCCATGCTGGCCGTCCACGGCCGATAGAGTCCCAGGCGGGCCCGGGGCAGCGCGAGTCCCCCGGAGGGCCCCCGGGTCGCGTGGAGCGCCAGGTCGGCGACCAGACGATCGGCCGTGCCCGCGTCGAGCCCGGACACGACGTACCGCGCCGGGCGCTCCGCCCCGCCCGTCGGCCCGATGGAGCCCGGGTCGGAGGTCAGGAGGCGTACCGGTGCTCCGGCCTCCCAGGCCGCGTTGAGCGCCCGGTACGTGTTGTTCTGCGCCGGATCGAAGTGGATGGCCCCTCCGGAACCCGTCAGCCGACCGGGAGGGGGCCGGATGCCCGCCGCGGTGGGGTCGGTGTCGAAGCCGACGCCGCCCACCATGTCGAACCCGGACGCGTCGGCCACGTCCGCGTCCCAGGCGACCGCCTCCGCGTCCACGCTGCGCATCGCGGCGCGGACGGCCGGACCGAGGGGCTCGGTCGCCGCCACGACCCGGACGCCCATCTGCTCCGAGAGCGTCCAGCCCGCGGCGTCGTAGGGCTGCTCCGGCGGCCCCTCCGGGTACTCCCAGAGGTCCGGGTACCGCTGCATCTCGAGGAGTTGCCGGACGAGCTCGGCGAAGGGCTGGTCCATGGCCACGACCCACGTCCCGGCCGGCCAGGCCAGCCCCTGGTGGGTCACGGGTTCTGTCAGTTCGTGGACGTCCACGCCGTTGAACGCCAGCCGCCGCAGCATCTCCACCGCGGCCACCGGATCGCGTTGGTCGGGCGACACCAGGTACGCGTAGGGCGGTCCGTCCGTGTATCGCGCCACCACGTCCCGGCCCGACTGGTACCGGTTGTACAGCAGATCCTCGCGGTACTTGGACGCCCACTCGATGACGGCCACGGAGGCCACCCGCATGTAGTCCACCGCGTCGGCCAGCCGCCACCACCCTCCGGTCCACGGGCTCGGGTAGAGCGACTCGGCGCGGAGGTCGCGCCGGCCCTCGGGGAAGTCGTCCAGCGTGTAGAAGTTCGGTGTCGCGTACCGGTACAGGGCGGTCTCGGTCCAGAACGCCGCCTGATGCTGGAGCATCGGGAGGTAGTCGACGTAGCCCGGATACCACGCGTCGAACCCCGTACCCATGTGGACGGCGCCCGGCATGCCCCGGGCCTCGAGCATCTGGGCGATGGTCATGCCCAGCGTGTTCACGGTCCGGGACATCAACGGGGGCGCGAACTCCGCGATGGGCTCGGCGAAGGGGGGCAGCCAGATGCGCGTGGGAAACGGGGAGCTCTGGTGGTGCACGTAGATGATCTGCGGCTCCCACGCGCGCCACGTGCGGGCCAGGACGCGCGACTCCTCCATGTTCAGCATGTAGGCGTCGCGGTTGTTGTCGTGGCCGATGTACTTCTGGTAGAGGAAGGGCGTGGGCGACGTCTCGAACGGCGTGCCCACGTGCTCTTCGTACCAGTCCGACACCAGCGTCTGGCCGTCGGGGTTCAGGCTCGGCCAGAGGGCCACGATCACCTCGTCGAGCATCGAGGCCGTCCGGGCGTCCGTGTCCGCCCCGGCCACGAGGTCGTAGGCGAGCTGGATCGTGTGCTGGGCCCCGGCGGACTCGCTGGCGTGGAGCCCGCCGTTGATGTCCACGATGGCCCGGCCCTCGCGGGCCAGGGCCCGCGCCTGCTCGTCGCTCAGCCCGCGGGGGTCGGCCAGGCGCCGGGCGATCTCCCGGTGCCGCTCGACGTTCCGGAGGTTCTCCGGACTCGACACGAGCGCCATCCACCACGGCCGGCCGAACGAGGTCGTGCCCACCTGGACCAGGGTCAGGCGATCGCTGGCCGCGTCCAGGAGCTGGAAGTAGTCGAGGGACTCCTCGTAGGTGGCGAGCCGGAAGTCGGCGCCCGGCCGGTAGCCCAGGACGGACTCGGGCGTCGGGACCGCCTGGGCGCCGGCCGCAGGCGGGTGGGCGAGCGTGGCCGGAGAAACGAGCCCGATCGCGAGGGCGACGGCGATGCGCGGCATGGCGCGGGGCACGGCGGACTCCGGTGGCGGCGACGGTTCCGGCCGGGCCGGCCGGAGGGTCCGCCGAATATGGTCAGCCGCCGAAGAAGCGCGCCACTTCGAGGGCGGTGTCCACCGCGCCCGACAGGCCCCAGGAGTGGCTGCCGGGTTCGACGCCCAGCAGCTCGATCCGGACCCCTCCGTCACACCCGCCGTACACGTACCGCCGACCGGCCGGATCCACCCGTTCCTCCGGGGCGTCGCATCCGTTCAGGGCCTGCCACCGGGCCGCGGCGGCAGGGCCGCCGAGGGTGGACAGGCCTCCGTCGTCCCGCCCGTCCCACGGGAAGACCGGGTCGGTGGTGGACAGGGCCATGAACAGGTTCACCGGGCGGGTCGGGGCACACCGCTCGGCCAGCGGCACCGACATGGTGGCGGCGATGACCGCCACGCCGCCCCACCGTCCGGACATCTGGCAGGCCAGGCGCTGGGCGAACATCCCGCCCTGGGAGTATCCGACGACCCAGGGCGCTGCCACATCGGCGCTCACGGTGGCCTTCAGGTCGGACAGGATCGCGCTGACGAAGGCCGTGTCGGCCACGCCGTGGACGATGTCCGCGTTCACGCACCCGCAGTCCTCGGCCCAGTTGACGTGGTTCGCGTCGGGCACGGCCAGAACCGCGTCGAGTTCTTCGGCGATCCGCAGCGCGTCGGTTCCGCTCAGCATGGCTTCGGCGGTGCCGTCGGCGCCGTGGAAAAGGAGGATCACACGGGCCCCCGCCGGCTCGACCCCGTCGGGTGCATACGCGATGTAGGAACGCGGCTCTCCCATCACCTGGAGGATCCGCAGTTCGGCCCGGGGCCCGGAGGCTTCCACGGTGGTGCTGGTGCAGCCGCCGAGGGCGGGGGCGACCAGGCCGAGGGCGAGGACGACGACGAGGCGGGAGGGCGACACGATGGGCCTGGGGCTGGGGTCGGAGGTCGGCGTCGCGCCGCCGATGACGCTGTGTACGCCGCACGGCGGCCGGGCGTTTCCCGTCCGGCCGTGCGGCCTGTCCTACACCCAGCCCTTCCCGCGGAAGTCCTTCAACGTGGCGGCCCAGCGATCCATCTCGTCGGGCAGCCCGAACGAGAGGCGGTTCCACTCCAGCATGGGTGGGAACGGCCGCCCGACCCGCACGCCCGCGTCGGCCATCCGTCCGATGTACTGGCGGAGGTCTCCGTTGATCCGGTGCATCAGGAAGTTCGCCTGGGTGGGCAGGTACTCCAGGCCCAGTTCGTCCAGGGTGGCCGCGGCGATGGCCTTGGCTTCGTCGTTGACCCCGACGCTCCGGGGCACGAGTTCGTGGTCGGCCAGCGAAGCCAGGGCGGCGGCGTTGGCCAGGACGTTGGGGTTGTTCTGGACGATGAACTCCTGGAGCCGGGCCGCCGTGTCAGGATGGGCCACGCCGTAGCCGAGGCGGAGCCCCGCCATCCCGAAGATCTTCGAGAACGTGCGCACCACGACCACGTTCCGTTTCCGTTGGATCCAGGGGAGCGCGGAGCGATAGGCGGGGTCGTCGGCGTACTCGAAGTACGCCTCGTCCATGAGGAAGACGGTGGTGTCCGGCGCGTCGGCGATCCAGGCGTCGATCTCGTCCGCGGGCGTGGGGGTGCCCGTGGGGTTGTTCGGGTTGCAGAAGTAGACCACGGCCGGCCGGCCGCCCGCTTCCGCCGCCTCGCGCATGCGTCCGACGTCGTGGGCCAGCCGCCGGTCCAACGGAACCGCGACCATTTCGTACGGGAACGGGCGCTGATAGCGCGGCACGTCCTCGAAGGTGGGCTCCGCCACCACCAGGGGGACGCCGGGGCCGGTGAACGCCTGGACGGACGCCTGGAGCACCTCGGTCGAGCCCGCCCCCAGGACCAGGGTGTTCCGGTCCACCTGGAGATAGCGGGCCAACTCGTCGTAGAGCGCCCCCCGGTAGTCGTGAGGGTAGCGGTTGGCGTGGTCGATGGCCTCGACCACGGCCCGTCGGGCCGCAGGGGAGAGCCCGAGCGGGTTCTCGTTGGAACTGAGCTTGATGGACCCGTCCGGCAGCGGGCCCCGGGTGTCCCAGGAGTGGGGGAGTCCGCGAGACGTTCCGTCGAGCAGGGGGCCGAGGACGCCGCTGGCGCCGGAGAACCCGGCCAGGCCCGCGGCCATGCCGGAGGTGACGAAGCCGCGACGATCCATGGTTCCCTCCCGGAGTGGGGCGCCGGCCGGTGCTGCGGCGGGGCGGCCCCCGTGGGTCGGCCCCGCTGCGGGCCGGTGCGGCAATGTGGGCCGGGGGGGCGGGGTGTCGAAAGGGCGGACCCCGGGAGGGCTGCCCGGTTTAGGAAGGCCGCGCACGAACCCTCGACCCGAAGACGGACGCACCCGATGCCACGATTCGTTGCCGGTCTGGCCCTCCTCGCCCTCGTGTCCACGACGCCGGTGTCGGCGCAGACCGGGCAGGCGCCTCCACCGGAAGCCCCCGTGCGGTACGACCCGGACCATCTGCCCGCCGACTTCCACCGGTCGAGGCGCGACGCCGTTCGTCGGGCCATGCCCTCCGGGTCGGTGGCCCTGGTCTTCGGCGCGCCGGAGCGGCAGCGCTCCAACGACACGAACTTCCAGTACCGCCAGGACAGCGACTTCTACTACCTGACCGGCTCCGAGGAGCCCGGCTCGGCGTTGATGCTCGTGCCGGGTGGGGTGGAGGTCGATGGCGAGCGGGTGGAGGAGATCCTCTTCATCCCGCCGCGGGATCCGGCCGCGGAGGTCTGGACGGGCCGGCGCTTCGGGGTGGAGCGGGCGGAACGGGAGCTCGGAGTCCAGATGGCTCTGGAGAACTCACGCTTCGACGAGGTCGCGCGCGCCGTCCTGGCCGGGACCACCGTGCTGGTCGAGGACCTGCCGGGCGGGGTGGCGGAGGGCTCGGCGCTGGCCTCGCAGCTCGAGACCCTCCACGAAGTGGCGAGCCGACCCGACATGGTGGACGGACCCCGGGCCGCTTCCGTGGACACCGAGACGCTCCGCCGCGTCCTGACCGGCCTGCGGGAGATCAAGACGCCGGAGGAGATGGTGCTGCTCCGCCGGGCCATCGACATCACGGCGGACGCCCACCGGGCCGTCATGCAGCAGGTGGAGCCGGGGTGGGCGGAGTACGAGATCGAGGCGCTCATCGAGTACACGTTCGCCCGGAACGGAGCCCAGTACACCGGCTTCCCGTCCATCGTGGGCAGCGGCGAGAACTCGGTCATCCTCCACTACGAGACCAACCGGAAGGTGACCCGGGCCGGCGAGGTGGCCGTCATCGACATCGGGGCGGAGGTCCACGGGTACTCGGCCGACATCACCCGGACCATCCCCATCAGTGGCACGTTCAGCCCCGAGCAGCGTGCGATCTACGACCTGGTCCTGGCCGCCCAGCAGGCGGGCATCGACGCGGCGGTGGGCGGGGCGCCCATGCAGGCCACGCACCAGGCGGCGGTGGGTGTGCTCCTGCCGGGGCTGGCCGAACTGGGGCTCATCGACGGCCCACGGGACGTCCAGGGGCTGCGGCGCTTCTTCATGCACGGCACCAGCCACTACATCGGCCTGGACGTCCACGACACGGGGAGCTACGGCACGCTGGAGCCCGGCATGGTCATCACGGTGGAGCCCGGCGTCTACATCCCGGCCGCCGACGACATCGACCCGAAGTGGTGGCACATCGGGGTCCGCATCGAGGACGACATCCTGATCACCGAGGGCGCGCCCGAACTGCTGTCCGGGAACGCTCCGCGGACGGCGGACGACATCGAGGCGCTGATGCGCTGACCCGGGCCGGGGACCGGCCCGCCGGAGGTCAGATCCCGGCGCCGGTCCCTGCCGCCACCCCTGCGCCGGCCCCGGGCGTGACCGGGACGAAGCCCCCTCCGCCGGCGCGGCCCTCCAGTTCCCGATCCACCCGGTCCACGTAGACGGCGGCCGACAGGTCTCCGGCGACGTTGAGCGTGGTCCGGCACATGTCCAGGATGCGGTCGACACCGAGCACGATGGCGATGCCTTCCGGCGGCACCCCCACGCTTGCCATCACCAGCATCATCAAGGGCAGGGAGCCCCCCGGTACGCCTGCGGCGCCGATGGCCGTCAACACCGACAGCACGACCACGACGGCCTGGGCTCCCAGGGTCAGGTCCACGCCGAACACCTGGGCCAGGAACAGTACCGTCACGCCCTCGAACAGGGCGGTGCCGTTCATGTTCATGGTGGCGCCGAGGGGCAGCACGAACCCGGCGATCTTCGGCTGGACGCCCAGCCGCCGCTCGGCGGCGTTGATCGACGTCGGGAGCGTGGCCATGGACGAACTGGTGGAGAAGGCCGTGACCACGGGGGACGTGACCGACTTCCAGAAGCGCAGCGGGTTCATCCGCCCGAACACGGCCACCAGCGCCGAGATGCCCACGCTCGCGTGGAGCCCCAGCCCCACGAGCACCACCACCACGTACAGCCCGAGGCTGGTCAGGAGGCTCCAGCCGAAGTTGCTGGTCAGGACGAAAATCAGGGCGAAGACGCCGTAGGGGGCCAGCTTCATGGCCATGTCGATGACCGCGATCATGGCCCGACCGATGCCGTCGAGGACATCGATGACCGGCTGCGCCTTCTCCCGGGGGATCAGCGTGAGGGCCGCCCCGAACACGAGCGAGAAGAAGATCAGGGCCAGCATGTCCATGTTGGCCGCGGCCGCCACCGGGTTGCGCGGGACGATGGCTACGAAGGTCTGGATCCCGAACTCGGAGGGACCAGACTGGACCAGCGTGGCGTCTCCGAAGCGCTCCATCAGTTCGGTGCGGGTGGCGTCGTCGATCCCCTGGCCGGGTCGGATCGTGTTGACCAACGTCAGCCCGACGATGGCCGCCAGGAGGGTCGATGCCAGGAAGTAGGCCATGGTCCTGCCGCCCAGGCGGCCGAGCGTCTTCATGTCGCCGATGCCGGCAACGCCCAGAGCGATGGACGTGAAGACGATGGGCACCACCGTCATCAGGAGCATCCGCAGGAACACCTGCCCCACGGGATAGGCCACGTTCGACGACACCCACGCCAGCCACGGCGCGTCCGCGAACAGGGCCTGACAGAACCCGCCCACCAGGGCCCCGGCCACGAGGCCGAGCCCGATCCTGGTGTGAAGCTTCACCCGACCTCCTGGGCACTCCACGCGATCACGACGAACGCCCCGGGGGCGCGTGGCCTCCCGGGGCGTCGGTAGCGCGCCGATGGCGCCGCCGCGACATGAGGATGGTGGAGCAGGGGCCCGGCTTCAAGGGCTCTGTTCATCGACCGCGTGCCGGTCACCGACGCCCCCGGCGTCAGGCCGCCGCCAGAGGCTCCTTCTTCGGGGCGTCGAGGTCGAACGTCTCGCCTTCGGTGCCCGCCACGAACGTGGCACACGTCAGGTCACCGGTCACGTTCACGGCCGTCCGGAGCATGTCGAGGATCCGGTCCACGCCCAGGATCAGCGCGATGCCCGCCTGCACCTGGCCCTGGAGGCCCACGGAGTTCAGGACGATGATCAGGGTGATGATGCCCGCGCTGGGCACGCCGGCGGCGCCGATCGACGCCGCCGTGGCGGTCAGCACCACCACGAGCTGGTCGAACATGCTCAGCGGAATGCCGTAGATCTGCGCGATGAACATGACCGCCACCGCCTGGTAGAGCGCGGTTCCGTCCATGTTGATGGTGGCGCCCAGCGGCAACACGAAGGAGGAGACCTCCTCGGAGACTCCGACCTCCTCCTCCGCCGTCTCCATGGTCAGCGGGAGCGTGGCGCTGGACGACGACGTCGAGAAGGCGAACAGGGGCGCCGCCGCGATCTTCTTGTAGAACTTCAGCGGGTTGAGCCCGACCACGAAGCGCACGATCAGCCCGTACGTCCCGAAGGCGTGGAGCAGCAGACCCGCCACGACCGTCAGGGTGTAGACGAGAAGGCTCTGGAGCAGGTCGAGGCCGAAGTTGGCCACCACCGCCGCGATCAGGAAGAAGACGGCGTACGGCGCCAGCTCCATGATCCAGTGGATCAGCTTCATGCACGCGTCGTTGATGCCGTGGAAGACGGTGAGCACCGCCTCCCTCCGGTCTTCCCGCACCGCCGTGAGGGCGGCGCCGAACATGAGCGTGAAGAAGATCAGCGGCAGCAGGTCCATGTTGGCCGCCGCTTCGATGGGGTTCCGGGGGATGATGGCCAGGAGGGCTTCCGCGGTGCTGGGGGCCTCCGAAGCGAGCTGCATCCGGGCTTCCGCGTCGCCCCCGTAGCGCGCGGTCAGCTCGTCCCGGGTGGACTCGGCCACACCGGATCCGGGCTGCACCAGGTTCGAGATGCCCAGGCCGATGGTCACGGCGATGGCCGTGGTGCCCATGTAGAACGCCAGCGTCTTTCCGCCGATCCGACCGAGCTTGCGCAGGTCGCCCAGGGAGGCCGTGCCCACCAGGAGGCTGGCCACCACCAGGGGCACCACGATCATCGTGATGAGGCGGATAAAGCCCGTCCCGATGGGTTCGAGGGCGCTGAGCAGGTTCTGGAAGGGCACCGAGCCGGACACGTTGGCGGCGATGCCCACGATCGCACCGAGGATCAGGCCGATGAGGATCTTCGTATAGAGCTGCATCGAGGGTGCGTCTCCTCCTGGAGTCGGTCGAACGCCGGCCGTTGCCGAAGCGTGCCTGGGTGGGGGGCGAAGATGTTCGTTGGCGGAGCTACCGCAATGGTCGGACCTCGACCCGCTCGACGACATCGCCCTCCAGGACGGCGTCGACGACCTCCATGCCGTTCACAACTCTACCAAGAATCGTGTAGTCGTGATCCAGACGGGTGTTGTGGGCCAGGTTCACGTAGATCTGTCCGTCGCCGGTGTCCCGGCCCCGCGTGGACACGCCCACCGTGCCACGCCACTGGACCGGAAGTCCGACCTCGTCGCGGGTGTACTCGCCCCAGCCGGCGTACTCGTTGGCACCCGGGCTGAGACCCTGGATCACGAAGTTCGGGGCCACCCGGTGGAAGGTCAGCCCCTCCACCGCCCGGTCCCGGGCCATGGAGAAGAACCGGAAGGCGTTGGTGGGCGCCTCGGTCGGGAAGAGGTCGATGACGATCTCTCCGCCCCGGGCCATGTGGAGCACGACCTGGGAGCCCTGCATGCTCCGGAGATCGTCGAGCGTGGGGTTCGGCAGGCGGGGGCTGGGCCGGGCCACCGCCATGAACCGCGAGCCGCTCCACGCCGTCATGGCCGCGCCCGCACGGGCGGCCACCGCCGGGTCGTAGTCGCGAAGGTAGGGCTCGAGCACCTCCAGGCGATCGGTGCCGCCCGTCTCCGCCATCAGATCCAGAAGGGCCATGCGCGCGTCGCGGCGGGTCATCGACCGCTCGGTGGTGAGCCGGTCCAGGGCTCCCGCGGCCGCTTCGAAGCGGGGGGCGTCCGGCATCGAGTCGGCGCCCTCGAGCACCTGCGCGGCCGTCATCAGGAGCTGGGAGTCGCCCGCGTCGACGAGAGCCGCGAGGGCCACCGCCCGGGCCCGTTCGACATCGAGGACGGCCAGCCCGGACAGGGACGCAGTACGGACGTTGGCATCCGGATCGGTCGCGACGCGGACCAGGGCCTCGGTGTTCCCCGCCCGGGTCGCGGCGCGGGCGCCCCAGGCCCGGACGAACGGGTCCGGGTGTTCGAGGAACCGGGTCAGCAGGCCGTCTGCCCGCGCCGGTTGCAGGGCGGCGAGGGCTGCCAGGGCGTGGGCCGGTTCGTGCCATCCGGGGCCGCCACCGGCCGGCAGGCGGCTCGCCACGTCGGCCAACAGGGCCGAGGATGCACCGGCTTCGGGGCAGGGTACGGCGAGGGCGTCCAGGGCCGCGAGCCGGACGCCCGTGTCCTCGTCGCGCTCCGCAGCGGCCAGAAGGCGCGTGCATGCCAGGGTGTCTCGTGGACCCGCGGCCACGGCGGCCACGCCTTCCCAGCGGACCGGGGCCGACGGGTCCAGGAGGGCGCGGCGCACGAGTTCGCCCCGGACGGCCACCGGGAGCCTCCGGAGCTGGGCGGCGGCCGTGCGCCGGACCTCGGCGTCGGGGTCGCGGAGACCCCCCTCGACGTCGGCGGCGCCGAGGACGCCGGCCAGCGCCACCGTGGAGACGGCCAGCGCGCGGATCCGGGCCCGATCCGTGGAAGGAGCGGGGTCGGTGCGACCCAGCCGGCTCAGTTCCCGGGCCCGGGCCGTGACCACGGCGGGCACCGGTCCGAGGGGAGCCCGGGCCAGGCTCTCCATGCCCAGGACCACGCCCACGAGGAGGGCGTCGGGTGCGTCGCCGGTACCCCCGGGCCCACGGCTCAGGGCCACCAGGGCCGAGGCCACGCGTCGCCGCGCGTCGCCCTCCACCTGGAGCCGGCCCAGCGAACGGGCCACGGCGGCCAGCACCGCCGGGTCCGTATCGGCCGCTGCGCGGGCCGCCAGTGGACCCAGCGCCGGGGTCCCGTCCCGGCGGTGGTGGGCCTGGGCCAGGGCGTCCGCCGCGGCGGCCCGGACCGCCGGGTGGTCGTCGTCGAGGAGGCCCTCCACGTATCCGGCGAGTTCGGAGCGCTCCAGACGACCGATCCCCCGGACGGCGGCGGCCCGCACCTCCGGCCAGGGTGCCCCGGTGGCCTCGAGGAGGGCGTCGAACGCGGTGCCGGTCCCGCGCCGGGCGTCCTCCGCGTGGACCACCTCGAGGAACGCCCGGGCCGGGGCGTCGGGGCGTCCGGCGTCCGCGGGCGCACACGCTGCGATCGCGACGACGAGGGCGGCGCCGGAGGGAAGGGCACGGAGTCGGTGGCGGATCATGGACGGTGGGTCTCCAGGATGCTGTCCACGTAGTCGTCGGCGGGACGGCGGCAGAGGGTGTGCAGGGCCTCGACGAGGGCCCCGGCGGCACCTCCCCGCCAGCCGGGCGGGAGCAGGGCGGGGGGAAGGTAGGGGTCCTCGAGGGGAAACGCGCGGAACTCGTGGATCAGCTCGAAGCGGAGCCGGTAGGCGTCCTCCGGATCCAGCGTGCCGTCGTCGGCCCGCCGTCGGCACTCGTCCAGGCGGGGTCTCCACCGCTCCAGGAATTCGGCGTACCGGCGATCGATTCCTTCCAGATCCCAGCAGCGTCGGACCAGTTCGGCGGCGTCGTCCGGACCGAGGTGGCGTGCCGAGAACCGGTCGAGGTGCTCCGCCACGTCCATGTCCCGGGCCAGGGCGGCCACCCGCGCGTCCACGTCGTGGGGCGAGATCCAGAGGCCGTTGCCCAGCGACCCGAACCCCAACCAGGCCAGGCGGACCCGGAGGCGGTCGCGGAGATGCCGCTGCTCCTCGGGAATCGAATAGGCCAGGAGGTACCAGCGCCCGTCCCACCCCGCCTCGCCGGGAGGGTGGTGGATGCGGTTTTCGCCTTCCTCCAGGAGGTCCCGCCCCTTGGCGGTCAGCCGGTAGAACGCGTGGCGGCCCTGGCGTTCGCCCTCGAGCCATCCCTTCCGGGCCATGCGGGAGAGCACCGTACGCACCGCGCCTTCCGACAAGCCGAAGGTCTCGAGGAGCGAGATCAGACTTCCGACCCACACGGGCTCGGGCCGGTGGAGGAGGTATTCCCCGAACAGGGTGAACACCAGGTCCTGGGGGCGCTGGTTCATCCGCGCCGGTCAGTGGCCCCGTCCGGGAGCCGGCGCGTGGCCGTCCCGGGCCATGAGGGGCTGGAGCACGGCGTCCACCCGCCGGGGGCCGAACGGCGGGTTGAGCACGCCCTCCGGGCGGTCCGGAGCGACCCCGGCCGGCCTCCGGGCGCTGATGGTCACATGCGGGAGGCCGGGCTGCTCCCGCCGCAGACGGTCGATGACCGGGTCGCCCGAGACGGGACGGACGTCCGGGCCGCTGACCAGCGCATCGACCGCGCCCCCGTGATGCCAGAAGACATCCAGGGCGGTCGTACCGGACGTCGCTTCCAGCACGGTGTGCCCCGCGGCCTCCAGGGCCGTCCGGGTCAGGGTGCGCAGTGGCGCGTTCCCGGCCACGAGCAGGACCGTGCCGCCTCCGGAAGGCTCGGGCAACCGGTCGTCGTCCACGTCGTCGGCCGCCACCGGGAGCCAGATCTCGAACGTGGCTCCTTCGCCCGGTTCGGTTTCGAGCTCGAGCCTCCCGCCGGCGTCGGTCACGATCCCGTAGACCGTGGGCAGCCCGAGGCCCGTGCCGATTCCCGGCGGCTTGGTCGTGAAGAAGGGCTCGAAGACCAGGTCGCGGACGCTCTTCTCCATCCCGGGCCCGTCGTCGGCCACGGTCAGCACGGTGTACCAGCGCGCCGGACCCATGGTCGTGGCGTCGTCGTCCTTGGGGAACGTGCCGGCCCGGGTGGCCGTGGAGATCCGGATGCACCCTCCGGCCGGCCCGAACGCGTCGCGGGCGTTGAGGACCAGGTTCAGCACCACCTGCTCCAGGTGGCCGGGGTCGATCCAGACGGCGCCGACCGACCGGGCCAGGTCCGTCTCCAACTCGACGGTTTCGGAGAGCACCCGACGGAGCATGCCCTCCAGACCGCTCATCACCTCGTTGATGTCGAGGCGGCTGGGTTGAGTGACCTCCTTCCGGGAGAACGCCAGGAGCTTGCGGGTCAGGCCGCCGGCGCGCCCCAGGGCGACCTCCACCTCCTGCGCCTCGACCGCCAGCTCGTGGTCGGCACCCAGCGCGGTGCGGATCAGCTCCGAGTTCACGCCGAGGACCGTCAGAAGGTTGTTGAACTCGTGGGCGATGCCACCGGCCAGCCGGCCGACCGCCTCCATCTTCTGCTGATGTCGGGTGAGTTCCTCCAGGGCGTGCTGCTCCGTGACGTCTTCCACGATCAGCTCGAACACCCGTTCGCCGGACCGGCGGGTTCTCAACTTGCCCTGGATCCGAACCCGGACGGGGCGACCGTCGCGGGCCAGGAGCTGGAGGTCGTGGTCCTCGACGACCCCGGCGGCATCGCAGGCGGCCGCCATGGCCGCCGGCGCCGTCGGGTCCACGTACAGGCGCTCCACCGGAGCGGCCAGGAGGTCGGCGCCGGATTCGTAGCCCAGCATCCGGACCATGGCGCGGTTGACCTGGGTGAACCGCCCTTCGGCCGTGGTCACGCAGATCCCGAAGACCGCGTTCTCGAGGATGTCCTGCATCCGCTCCCGGGCCTCACGCTCCGACGCTTCGGCCTGCCGTCGCTCCTGAAGGGCGCGGTTGAGCTGGGTCGCGACGGCCCGGACCTCCGGGGGTGCGGACGGCGGCAGCGCCACCGTGTCGCCCGCCGCGGCCGCGTCCAGACCCTCCGAGAGTAGGCTCATCGACCGGGTGATGCCCCGCACCAGCAGGATGGCCACGAAGAAGGCGGCACCCAGGGCCAGCATGCTCACGAGGGCCTGGGTCCGCAGCGTGGCCAGGGTGGGGCCCGCGACCCGATCGGAGGGGACCCCGAGGTACACGCGCAGCCCGTAGTCGGGCAGGTCGATCCGGCCCCAGATGCGCGCCAGGCCCGAGGTGTCCTCGGTGCGCGTGACGAACTCCCGGGGGCCGCGGCGCTCCACCTCGACCCGGCCCGAGGGTAGCGACCGTCCCACCCATGCTTCGGCGTCAACGGACCGGGCCACCACCACGCCGTCGTTGGTGGTGATCGTCAGGAGTTCGTTGGGCCCCGGCGCGCGCCCTTCCAGCAGGTCCTCGATGCGGAGGAGACCGACGGTGCCCGCGACGGCACCGAGGAACTCCCCGTCGGCCCCCACGATGGGCGACCCGGTGGCCACCACCCATTCCTGGGTCACGGGCCCCAGCACGGGGCGCCCCACCACGAAGCGTCGCTGCTCCCGGACCTGCTGGAACCAGTACCGGTCGGCCGCCGAGACGACCTGACCCTCCGGCGTGGGGCGGGCCGAACAGACCAGGGTGCCCGACGCGTCCACGACCAGGAGGTTCACGAAATACGGGAACGCATCTCCCAGCGCGCCCATCGTGCGGGCGCAGCCCTCGTCGGTAAGGAGCTCGAGGCCGAGACGCTCCGCCAGGGATCCGGTGCTCCGCTCGGTGACGGCCAGGAACTGGTCCAGGGCACTGGCGGTGGCGGCGGCCACGGACACCACCCGCCCTTCCGCGTTGCGGACGGCGGTCCGGTACGCCGCGACCCCGGCGTAGATCTGGAAGGCCGTGTACGGTACCGCCACGACCGCCACCAGGAGCAGGGCTCGCACGCGGATCGACAGCGACGGCGCTGTCACCGTGAGCGTCCTCCTCGGGCGCCGGCCGGCGGGACGGCGAGGGGTCGGGCGCGACTGGTCATCCGGTTCCTGGCGTTTGTTCGGGTGGGGGAGCCGGCAAGATAGGGCGCGCCATCAGGGGTTACAATCGCGCCGCCGCCCCGCGAGGCATCGCGACCGCCTGGCTTCCTAGCGACCGAAACGCTCGTTGATCCAATCGCTTACGGCGGCCAGGACCACCGGACTCATGGTCTGCTCGATCGTGGCGTACTCGGAGGGCGCCCCGGTCCGCGCTTCCTGGAACAGGTGATTGAGCCCCGGGAGCTCGCGCACGACGTGGTCCCGATTCCCGCCCCGGGTGAGGGCCGCATCGATGGCGGCGAGGTTCTCCGAGGCCGGCACCTGCAGGTCGAGGCTCCCGTTCAGCGCCAGCACCGGCACCGTGGTGGCTTCCAGAGCCGGCACCGGATCGTACTCCAGGAAGAACCGGAACCAGGGTGTGTTCACCTGGCGCACCTGTGCGTCCACCTGCTGCCGGACGGTCGCCGGATCGGCGTTCGCCCCGGCTTCCGCCGCGGCGTCCTCGAAGACCGCGCGCAGGAGGGGCTCCGCGGCGGCGGGGTCGGCGTGGGCCCGCAGGATGGCCGCCGCCCGGTCCATGGCGCGCTCGTTCACGGCCAGCATCGCGTCGGACGCTCCCCCCGCCCGGCCGATCAGGTCGCTCTGGAGCCGGATGATGTCGAGCCCCTTCAAGCCGGTCCCGGCCAGCAACACCAGGTAGGCCGGCGTGTCGCTGTCGCGGGCCACCATCGGGGCGATCATTCCCCCTTCCGAGTGGCCGACGATGCCGACTCGCCCGGCGTCGATCTCGGCATGGGACCCCAGGTGCCGGAGCGCGGCCAGGGCGTCCGAAGCCAGGTCCTCCGAGGTGGCGGCCCCGAAATCCCCCGTCGACTCCGCCACGCCCCGGTCGTCGTACCGGAGCACGGCGATCCCCTGGCGGGTCAGGTGATCGGCAAGGACCAGGAAGGGTTTGTGCCCCATCAGCTCCTCGTCGCGGTTCTGGGGTCCGGACCCGCTGACCAGCACCGCCCCGGGGAAGGGGCCGCTTCCCGGCGGCAGCGTCAGCGTACCCGCCAGGACGACGCCGGCCTCGTCGTTGGCGATGCGGACTTCCTCCACCCGGTAGGGGAAGGGCGCGGAGGGCTCCTGGGGGCGGGCCGGTACGGAGGCGGGGCCTCGGGTGAGCGTGAGGGGAAGTGCGGCGCCACCCTGGCGGAACATGCCTTCGAGGGTGGCGCCGTCCGCCGACAGGGTGCCTTCGAAGCCGGCGCCGACGTTGCCCATCTCGAGGAGCAGGCTGGCACCGTCCACGCGGACGGCGGTGGCCGGAATCCCGACGGCACCCTGGGCCGGGCTGTCCCACGTGGCGGTGTAGCCGTCGCCGGAGGCCTCGACGTGGAACACCAGAGGCAGCGTGCCGCCGGTGGGGAGCGAGAGCGTTCCGGACCAGGTTCCCTCCGGCGTGGATTGGGCCTGGAGGGGAGGGACCGGCGCCATGCCGAGCCCCAGGAGGGTCATGAAGACGGTCCGGCGAAGAAGCGCCATGGGGTCCACTCCGGGAACGAGGAGGGCGGCGCGGCGGGTCGCGCGGCCATGTCCCGGGGGTACGCGTCGGCCGAAGTCGGCCTTCACGGCAGGCTCTCTAGAAGCGCTCCAGCGAGTGGAAGACCTCGGTGCCGTCCTTGAACCAGTGCTCGCGGAACGGATACGGGGCGATGTCCTGGGCGAGCAGGGGCTCCGTGAGGTCGTGGGGGAACAGGGTCATGCTCCCCTGTTCGTTCTCGTGGACCGTGTACTGCCCGCTGATCTGTACCGTCGACCGGTAGCGGAGGTCGCCGCAGGTGCTGAAGCCCTGCAGGAGATGGCTGGTCTCCTCCCACGCGCGCTGGGTCACGCTGAAGTCGATCAGGGGCTCGCCCCGGGCCCATGCCCGCACCCGAAGGCGGTCACCCGTCTCGACGAACTGGGTGTCGATGTCTTCGTCGAGGTAGTTGAAGTGGAACCGCTCCGCCCGCCGCCGCCGGGCTTCCGCGGAGGAGGTGGCCGCCAGGTACGGGTAGAAGCCCGCCTTCGCGTGCTCGCCCCACTTGGCCACCATGGGCGGCACGATGACCGAGAACATCAGCTCGGTGTACGGGCCGACCTCGGTCTCCTCGAACAGGAAGGCCGTGACCGCCAGGACACTCCGCTGGTGGCGGACCTCGATGGGCTGGAGGTACCCGGGCAGGACCGCCAGGGCGTCGGGGGTGGCCATCTCGAAGAAGGCGCTGACCCCCGTGCGGAAATCGTACCGACCTACGGGCATATCCCGTACCGCCGCAGCACGCGGGCGATCATCTCGGCGCCTTCCGCCAGCTCCTCGTGGGAATGCGCCGCGGAGATGGACATGCGGAACCGGGACTTGTGCTTGCCGACGGCCGGGTACTTCACCGGGTTGATGAACACGCCTTCCCGGAAGATCTCCTCGCCCATCTGGAAGATCCGCGCGTCGTCACGGACCATGATGGGAATGACCTGCGACGTCGAATCGCCCATGGGCACGCCGAGCTCGTTCAGCTTCTTCTGCATGAACCCGACGTTGTCCCACAACCGCTCGCGGAGTTCCGGTTCGTTCACGGACAGCTCGAGGGCCTTGCGCAGGCCGGCCACGACCACGGGCGAGAGCGCGCACGAGAAGAACCGCGAGCGGGAGAAGCCGCGCAGGTAGTTGATGAGCTGGCCGGAGCCGGCGATGTAGCCGCCCTGGCCGCCCAGGCTCTTGGAGAACGTGCCCAGGTGGATGTCCACCTCGTCCTCGACACCCTGGTCCTCGGCCACGCCCCGCCCGTTCGGCCCGAAGACGAAGGCGGAGTGCGCCTCGTCGATCATGAGACGGGCCTTGTGCTTCCGGCAGACCTCCAGGATGTCCGCCAGGGGCGGCACGTCGCCGTCCATGGAGTACACGCCTTCCACGATGACCAGCTTCTTGCCTTCGAAGCGGCCGAGCTTCTTGTCGAGGTCGGCCACGTTGTTGTGGCGGAAGAACCGCGAGGTGGCCTTGGACAGGATCATGCCGTCCACGATGGACGCGTGGGCGTACTGGTCCGCGACGATCAGGTCGCCGGAGCGCATGAGTCCGGCGATCGTGCCCACGTTGGCGCTGTAGCCCGTGGGGAAGATCAGCGCGGCTTCCTTGCCCTTCCAGTCGGCGATCTCCTCGGAGAACTGGCGGTGCAGCTGCGTGGTACCCGACAGGATGGGCGAGCCCGACGATCCACCGCCGTAGATGTCGGCGGCTTCCTTGATGGCCTCCTTGACCTCGGGGCGGTACGACAACCCCAGGTAGTTGTAGGAGGCGAAGTTGATCAGGCCCCGGCGGACCTCGTGGGTCTTCGTATCCTCCACGTCCACGCGCGTCGAGGGCGCCGTGTGGAGGGGAAGCTCGTAGAGGTAGTAGCCGGCCGGCTTGACCTCGCTCCACCAGTCGTCGAAGGGTCCGAGGAGGGCGAAGGGGTCCTCGCCCGCTCCGAAGTAGAAATTGGTGTAGTCGTACTCCATGGCGCCCGGAGGCGACGGAGGAGCTTCGGGCATCGAGACCTCCCTTGCGTCGGCGTCGATCCGCTTGTGCGGCTTCGTCTCCACCGACCGGTCCGTCGTGGAGGAGGAGTCGTTCCGGGAATCGGACATTGCAGGTACCCGTCAGATGGGCGCTGTGAACTCGCGTAAACTCCTACAAGAAACCTTCTGGTTCAAGGATGTTCCCATGCAGAGATGGTCTCGCGCCGCGGCCGCCTGGACCCCGCCCGGGGGGTGGCGTCGCCTGGTCACGGTCGATGCCCACACCGCGGGTGAACCCCTGCGGGTGGTCGTGGACGGATTCCCGCAGCCGGTCGGGTCCGACATCCTGGCCCGGCGCCGGGATGCGGCCGACCGGTACGATGCCCTCCGGCGCGCGCTGATGTGGGAGCCCCGGGGGCACGCCGACATGTACGGGTGCCTGGTGGTTCCGCCGGTGACGTCGGCCGCCGACTTCGGCGTGCTGTTCACCCACAACGCGGGGTACAGCACCATGTGCGGGCACGGCATCGTGGCCGTGGCCACCGTGGCGGTCGAACTCGGCCTGGTCGCGGCGGAGGGCGCGGAAGCCCGCGTGGGCATCGACACCCCGGCCGGCTTCGTGGCGGCCCGGGTGGCCGTCGAGAACGGGCGGCCCCGGGCGGTGACCTTCCGCAACGTCCCGGCCTTCGTGGCCGAGCGTGCCGTGCGGGTGGACGTACCCGATCTGGGTACGGTGGAATGCGACATCGCGTACGGCGGGGCCTTCTACGCGGTGACCTCGGCCGAGGCGCTGGGCCTGGACCTGACCCCACGGAACGTCGAGGCCCTGGTCCGGGCCGGCCGGGCGGTGAAGGCGGCCCTGGTGGCCCGGGGCCAGCCCGTGCATCCGGACCCGGAGCGCCCGGACCTGGGCTTCCTGTACGGCGTGATCTTCGTCGGTCCGCCCGCCGACCCGTCGCACCACAGCCGCAACGTGTGCGTCTTCGCCGACGGCGAGGTGGATCGGAGTCCCACCGGCACCGGGGTGAGCGCACGGCTGGCGTTGCACCACGCGCGGGGAGAGATCGCCACCGGCGACGCCATGGTGGTGGAGTCGATCCTCGGGACGACGTTCGTCGGGCGGGTGGTGGGCGACGCGGACGTGCACGGGGTTCCGGCGGTGCTCCCCGAAGTGACCGGGTCGGCCCACCTCACCGGCCGGAGCGAGTGGTGGCTGGACCCCGCCGACCCCCTGGCCGAGGGGTTCCTGCTCCGGTAGGGGAGGGCTACGGGTGTGGTGGAACTATGTGCGTGACGAATATATTCTTCCTGCACACACGAACGGAGCACCCATGACCACCGACCCGACCCTGCCCGAGGACATCCGGAACCACCTGCCCCTGACGCCGGTGGTGTTCGAGATCCTCCTGGCCCTCTCCGACGGGGAGCGGCACGGCTACGCGCTGATGCAGGCCGTGGAGGAGCGGACGGGAGGGGCCGTCCGGCTCCACGCCGGCACGCTGTACCGCGCCCTTGCCCGCCTGGTCGAAGCGGGGTGCCTCGACGAGGTGGATCCGCCGGCTGCGGAAGAGGCCGACGAGCGGCGTCGGTACTACGCGCTGACGTCCCTGGGACGGCGGATCGGGGCCGCTGAAGCCCGGAGGCTGGAGAGCCAGGTGGGAGCGGCGCGTGCCCAGGGCCTCCTGGAGGGGCTGGAGCGGGCGTGAGCCACCCGGGTTCCAGGCCGTGGCTGGCCCGTGGCTACCGGATGCTGCTGCGCGTGTTCGAGCCGGAGTTCCGGGCGCGACACGGGGCCGAGATGGAGCGGCTGTTCCTTGCGCGGCTCCGCGACGCCGGGCGAGAAGGGCGCCGGGGTGCCTTCCTGGCGGGTGCGATCTGGGATGCGGTTCGAAGCGGGATCGCCACGCGCCTCGATGCGCGCGGCTGGACCACGGGAGGGGGCGCGAGGCTCCACCGAACGGGTGAACGACGACAGGGGTGGACGATGGATTCGGTGATGAACGATCTGCGGTACGCGCTCCGGACGCTGACGAAGAACCCGGGCTTCACCGTGGTGGCCGTGGTGACGATCGGCCTGGGCATCGGCGCCAACACGGCCATCTTCAGCGTGGTTCGCGCCGTGCTCATGGGACCGCTCCCGTATGCGGACGCCGAGCGTCTCGTCATGGTCCACGGGGCCATGCGGACGCGGGGGGTGACCGAGTTTCCCATGTCGCCGCCCGACTACCGCGACATCCGCGACCAGTCCACGGTGCTCGAGGATGCGGCCGCGGTCTTCACCTTTGCCCAGTCGCTCACGGGCGACGGTGCGCCGGTCCAGGTCCAGATGGGCCTGGTGACCCACAACTTCTTCGACCTCCTCGGCGTCGCGCCCGCCCTCGGCAGGGAGTTCGGTCCCGACGACGACCGCCCAAACGAGCAGGGCATCCAGCCCGGCCAGCCCGGCGCGCTGCCCAGCGTGGCCGTCCTCAGCCACGCCCTGTGGCAGCAGCGGTTCGGCGGAGACCCCCAGGCTCTGGGCCGCACCATCGACGTCGGAGGCGTCAGCGCCGAGGTGGTGGGGGTCATGCCCCCCGCCTTCGAGTTGCTCATGCCCCCGGGGGCGGCCCTCGCGCGGGACGTGGAGGTCTGGCTCGCCGGGCGGCTGGACTACGACAACGCACCGCGGAACAACGTGTTCCTCCGCGTGGTCGGTCGGTTGCGCCCCGACGCCACGCTCGAGCAGGCCCAGGCCGAACTGGACCGGATCGCGTCCGGGCTGGCGGCCGAGAACGAGGCCATGGCCGCCGCGGGCTTCGCCATCGACGTCGAGCCCCTGGCCGCCGGCATCACCGCCGACGTGCGCCCGGTCCTGCTGGCCCTGTTCGGCGCCGTGGGCTTCGTGCTGCTGATCGCCTGTGCCAACGTCGCGAACCTCCTTCTGGTGCGGGCGTCCGCACGGGAGCGGGAGCTGGCCGTGCGTGCGGCCCTGGGCGGCAGCCGCGTCCAGTTGATCCGCCAGATGCTCCTCGAGAGCGGGCTGCTGGCGCTGGCCGGGGCCGCGGTGGGCGTGGCACTCGCGGCCCTGGGCATCGAGGCGCTCCTGGCCATGGTGCCGGCCGAGCTCCCCCGCGTCGACCAGGTGGGCATCGACGGGGTCGTGCTCGGATTCACCTTCGCGGCCGCCGTCGGTGCGGCCCTGGTCTTCGGCGTCGTGCCGGCGGTGCAGGCGTCGCGGGTCGAACTCGCCGACGCGCTGAAGGACCGCGGCCAGGCCTCCACGCGGGGAAGCACCCGCACCATCCGCAACGCCGTAGTGGTGGGAGAGGTGGCCCTGTCCACCGTGCTGCTCATCGGGGCCGGCCTCATGCTCCGCAGCTTCGTGGCACTGAGCAGTGTCGATCCCGGGTACGACGCGGAGGAGGTCCTGACCTTCGACGTATCCCTGCCGTTCGGCCGCTATCCGAGCGCCGGCGAGCGCGACCGGGTCATGACCGAACTCCGCCGCCGGATGGCGGCCGTGCCGGGGGTGGAGGCCGTCTCGGCGGTGTTCCCGCTGCCTCTCGACGACGACATCATGAACGGTCGGTACGGCCTCGAAGACGCCCTGTCCGATCCGTCGGCCTTCCGGCAGGCCGCCTACCGGACCGTGCGGCCCGGGTACTTCGAGGCCATGGGAACCCCCGTGCTCGAGGGCCGGACGTTCACCGAGGCCGACCACGCGGACAGCACCCTGGTCGTGGTGGTGGACGAGCTCCTGGCCCAGAAGCTCTGGCCCGGCGAGTCCGCCGTGGGCAAACGCATGCTGATCCGGGCCATCACGCCCGAGCCGGAATGGGTGGAGGTCGTGGGCGTGGTGCAGCATCAGCGCTCGGAGACCCTGGCGGCGGACGGCATGGAGCAGGTGTTCTTCACCGACCGGTACTTCGGCGGATTCGCCTCGGCCTGGGTCGTGCGAGCGGGCCTGGACGCGGCCCTCCTGGCGCCCGCCCTACGCGGGGCCGTGGACGCGGTGGACCCCGATCTGCCCCTCGCCTCGTTCCGGCGTCTCCAGTCGGACGTCGACCGGGCCATGGGGCCCACGACGTTCGCGCTGACCCTGATCGGGCTCTTCGGCGTCATCGCCCTGGTGCTGGCCTCGGTCGGGCTGTACGGGGTCCTGGCCTACGTCGTGCGGCAGCGCTCCGCCGAGATCGGGGTGCGCATGGCCTTCGGCGCCCAGGCCGAGAGCATCCTGGCCCTGGTGGTCCGGCAAGGCCTCGGGTTGGCCGGGGCGGGGCTGGTACTGGGACTGGTGGTGGCCGTTCCCCTGTCCGGCGTGCTCGAGGCGATGCTCGTGGGCGTGGCGCCCACCGACGCGGTCACCTTCGTGGGCATCAGCGCGGTCTTCGCCGTCGTGGCCCTTCTTGCCTGCTGGATCCCGGCCCGGCGGGCCACGAGGGTCGATCCGGTGCAGGCGCTCCGGGACGCGTGAGGCGGGGCCGGCCGCCCAAGGCGGCCCGGCCTCAGCCCTCGTCGAGCGTGCTGAGGGTCACGAACGGGGTTCCGTCGGGCTGGACGCGAAGGTCCACCCTCCAGGGCCGGCAGCAGACCTCGCAGTCCTCCACGTAGTCCTGGTGGGCCCCGCCGCCCGGGTCGATGATCAGCTCCACTTCCTCGCCACAGTAGGGGCAGGCCGCCCA
Organism: Longimicrobiales bacterium; assembly: GCA_040216925.1. GTDB lineage: Bacteria > Gemmatimonadota > Gemmatimonadetes > Longimicrobiales > Gaopeijiaceae > JAJCZZ01. The sequence continues at coordinate 76,619 of JAVJOF010000004.1, read as the reverse complement.
GGCACCGCCCACGAGGTCGATGAAGCGTTCGTCGTCGTCGAAGAAGTCCATGGCGGGCGGCTACCCCCGTATGGGGAAATGCTTCCCGTGCCGGCCCGCGCGAGGCCGGGCCCCCGGCGCTACCGCCCCGGACCCAGCAGCACCGCGTTGATGAACAGGAGCTGGGTGGCCTCGGCGTAGGCCCGGTAGTTGGGGTCCTCCGCGAACGCCACGATCTGGCCCCGGCCCACCGGCTGGTGGATCAGGAACGCCTTGGACGCGAGCTGGGGCCGGGCGCTGTCCCACACGATCCCGCCCATGACCAGGTCGTCGAGGCCGGCGTACCGACCGACGTTCGTGCCCCGGTCCAGGGTGATGGGCCGCAGGACCCGCGAGCCCTCCACCAGGACCCCGATCTCGCCGTCGGTCCCCGACGCCAGCCAGTGATCGGTGTCCAGGAGCGTGCGCACGATGGCGCCCGGTGTCTCCTCGGGCGCCTCGTCGGCCGGGGTGATGGCGTCCAGGTAGTCGATGGGCTGCTCGGGCCGGGTGTCCGACGGGGGCGAGGTGCCCTCCACGCGGCCGCCCCGGCGCTCGGGCGTGGTGGCCAGCAGCCCGCTGCGGGCTGCCCACATGGTGGACTCGGCCATGGTCACCACCGTCCCACCGTCGCGCATCCAGCCTTCGATGCGCCCGCGCAGACCGTCGCCGACGGCCGATCCGTAGTTGCCGCTGGGGAACACGATCACGTCGTAGTCGGACAGGACGATGCCACCGAGGGCGTCCGTCCGGACCGCCGTCGTGCGTTGGCCGTACCGCCGCTCCAGGATGAAGCGGGCCCATCCCACCGAGTAGGTGGAGCCCGGGCGGTCGTAGACCAGCAGGACCCGGGGTTCCCGGAGGGCCCGGACCCGCCCGCTGCCCAGCGACATCCCCTCGCGGACGTAGGAGTCGTCCACCGGCACGACCTCGGCACCGTGGGCCAGCACGATCCGGTTCAGCCGGGTGGTCAGGTCCGGCCCGTTCTCGGCCGTCCGGATGATGGCGGTGCCCACGCCGAATTCCCGGCCGTCCAGCACGAACGTCCCGCCTGCGGAGCGGACCCGGATGCCCTCACGCAGCGCCTCGGCCACGGCGGCGGCGCCGGCCGTGCCCCACGGGATCAGGTACCCGACGTCGGCAGCCGGCAGGGTCAGGGCGTCCCGCATGGGGCGGGTCGTGCGCAGGTTCACGCTCTGGGCGCCGGTGGGCTGCGTGGCGGTCAGGAGTTCCACGTCCCAGAGGCTCGGCATGCTCCACGCGGTCACGTCGTAGATCTCGTCACGCAGCCGGCGCTCCCGCCGCTCGATCTGCCGGGCCACGAACGTGGTGTCCATGGGCGTGTGCGGGTCGAGCAGGTTCCGGATCAGGCGATGCGCGGGCTGGTCCATCGGCACGATGTAGGTGCCGTCCGCAGGCAGGGTCCGCCCACCCACGCGGACCTCCTCGAGGGGCTGGTGCACGTCGATGCCGTTCCGCACCAGCGTCTCGGCCATCCGACGGGCCATGGCCGGGTCGTGGGCCGAATGGAGGACGTACTCCCGTACGCCGTTCCGGCCGAGCTCCACGGCGCTGCGGCGGAAGTCCAGGAAGGTGCGGACGATGCGCTCCCGGTTCTCCGCCGACGTGAGGAGCGTCTGGATGCCCGCCACGAAGTGCTGCGTCACGCCGTCGCCATAGGTCAGCAGGTCGCCGTCCGCCTGGCGGAAGACGAGGCCCCGGGCCGAGGCCTGCTCGTAGGTGCCGCCGATGGCGCCGTGGGCGGTGGGCCAGGAGGTGCCGTAGCCGGGGTAGAACGCGTCGTACGTGTCGCGGTTGAAGTACGCGAAGCCTCGGGAATCGAAGCGCGCGGCGTTGTTGGCGCCGAACACGTCCAGGAGCGCCGTCTGCTCCGGCGTGGTCCACCAGTTCCCGGGAATCGCGTTGGGCGGGAAGTAGTAGGTGGAGTTGCCCCCCATCTCGTGGAGGTCCATGAGCACGTGGGGCATGAACTCCAGGAGCGTGCGCACCCGGTCACGGCTTTCGGGCTGGGTCTGGGCGAACCAGTCGCGGTTCAGGTCGAACAGGTAGTGGTTGACGCGGCCCCCGGGCCACGGCTCGTCGTGCTCCGCGGAGGCCGGCTCCGGGTCGGGCCAGCGGGCCTGGGCGATGGTGTTCTGGAACACGAAACGGGCCCGGCCGTCGGGGTTCTGCATGGGATCGATGAGCACGAGGCTCTCGGCCAGGATCCGGTCCACGCCCGCGTCACCCCGCGACGCCAGCAGGTGGTACGCCTGGGCCATGGCCGCCCCGCTCGAGCTGATCTCGTTGCCGTGGACGCCGTGGACCAGCGCGGTGACCACCGGCAGTTCGGCCACGAGCCGGTCGGCCTCCTCCTGCGAGAGCGTACGCGGGTCCGCCAGGCGCTGGAGGTCGGCCTTCACGGCGTCCAGCCGGCCGATCCTGTCGGCGTTGCCGATGACCAGCATGACCGTGGGCCGCCCCTCCCAGGACTCGCCCATGCGGATCAGGTGCGTCCGGTCCGGGGCCGCGTCGGCCAGGGCCTCCATGTAGCGGATCACGTCCTCGGGCGGGGTGATGACCTCCCGGAAGTCGTGGCCGGCCACCTGTTCGAGGGTGGGGATGGCGGGGTCGTAGGTGGCGCCCGGCCAGAGATCCTGGGTCGGGGCCGGAACCTGGACGAGGGCGGCGAAGGCGAGTGCGGAGATCATCGGGTGCTCCCGGAGGTGTCGTCGGACGAAGGCATTCGGGTCGGTATGGCGGTCGGGCTCATCGGCCCGGTCCCAGCAAGACGGCGTTCATGAACAGGAGGCTCATGGCCTCCGTGTAGGCGCGGTAGTTGGGGTCCTCGGCGAAGGCCACGATCTGGCCCCGGCCCCAGGGCTGGTGCATGACCACCGCCTTGTGGGCCAGTTGGGGGCGGGCCTCCTCCCAGACGACTCCGCCGAGTACGAGGTCGTCGGCGCCGGCGTATCGGACCACGTTCGCGCCCTGGTCCAGCGTGAGCGGGCGGAACACCCGGCCGCCGTCCACCAGGACGCCGATCTCGCCGTCCAGGCCCGCGGCCAGCCAGTGCGTGGTGTCCACCACCGTCCGGAGGATGCCGCCGGCCACGGGCTCGGGGGCCTCGTCGTCGGGGCCGATGGCCTCCAGGTAGTCGATGGGCTGCTCCGGGGTGCCGGGCTCCGGTGGATCGGTCCCCGCGGCGCGCCCTCCCCGGCGCTCGGTGTCCGCGGCCAGGAGCCCTGCCCGCGACGCCCACACCGACGAGTTGGCCATGGTCACGAGGGTGCCTCCGTCGCGCATCCAGTTCCGGAGGCGGTCCACCATGCTTCCGGACAGGGCGTCGCCGTAGTTCCCGCTCGGAAGGACGATCACGTCGTAGTCCGACAGGATCAGCCCGCCCAGGGCGTCGGTGCGGACGGCCGTGGTGCGCTGGCCGTAGCGCCGTTCCAGCACGTAGCGCGCCCAGCCCGTGGAGTAGGTCGAGCCGGGCTCGTCGTACAGGAGCACGACCCGGGGCTCCCGGAGCGCCCGCACCGAGTTGCTGCCCAGGGACGTGCCGCGGCGTACGTAGGAGTCGTCGATGGGCACGACCTCCGCCCGGTGCTTCGCGGCGATGGCGCCCAGCCCGGCGGCCAGGTCGGATGCGTTCTCGTCCACCCGGACGATGGCCGTGCCGCCGGCCCAGGAGCGTCCCGCCAGGTCGAAGGGCTCGGTGGCGGCCCGCACGCGCACGCCCTCCCGGAGCGCCTCGGCCACGGCGGCGGCCGTGGCGGTGCCCCAGGGCATGAGGTAGGCCACGTCGGCGGCGGGGAGGCGGGTCGCGGCGGTGGCGGCCGCGCCCGGCGCGGTCTCGGCGGCCCAGAGGTCGGCCATGCCGTCCATGGGCTCGCCCGCCGCGCCGGTGGGCTCGTCCACCAGGATCGCCTCCACGTCCCAGAGGAGCGCCTGGCTCCAGGCGGTCAGGTCGTAGATCTCGTCGCGTTCGCGCCGGGCGCGCCGGTCGATCTGGCGCTGCACGAACGCGGTGTCCATGGGCACGTGGGGGTCCAGAAGGTCCCGGGCGAAACGCGACGCGGGCTGGGCCAGCGGCACGATGTACGTGCCCCGCGCCGGCAGGGTGCGGCCGTCCACGCGGACCGGGCCGGAGGCGGCGTGCACCTCGATGCCGTTCTCCACGAGGAGCCGGGCCAGCCGCTCCGCCATGCCCGGATCGTGGGCCGAGTGCAGGACGTACTCCGCCGGTCCGGTCCGCCCGTCGGCCACGTTGTCGCGGCGGAACGCCACGTAGTCCCGGAGGATCCGGTCCCGGTTCCGGGCGGCCGTCACGGCCGTGGTGAGCGCCGCCGTGAAGTGCTGGACGACGCCGTCTCCGTACGTCATGACCGTGCCGTCGCTCTTCAGGTAGGTGAGCGCCCGGGCCGACGCCTGCTCGTACGTCATCCCCAGGGCCCCGTGGCTCATGGGCCACATGTCCACGTACCCGGGATAGAACAGGTCGTAGACGTCCCGGTTGAAGTACGCGAAGCCCCGGGCGTCGAACGCGGCGGCGTTGGCCTGGCCGAACACGTCCATGAGGGCGACCTGCCGTTCGCCGAACCAGGGGTTGTCGGGCGGAGCGGTGGGCGGGAAGAAGTAGGTGGCGTCGCCGCCCATCTCGTGGAGGTCCACCACCACGTGGGGGCGGAAGTCCAGGAACAGGTCGACCTTGCCCCGCGTCTCGGGCTGGCTCTGGACGAACAGGTCGCGGTTGAGGTCGAACAGGTAGTGGTTCACCCGACCGCCGGGCCACGGCTCGTCGTGTTCGGCGGACCGGGGCGCAGGAGCCGGCCACCGCGACCGGGCCATGCGGTTCTGCATCACGAAGCGGTTGCGGCCGTCGGGGTTCTCGACGGGATCGATGACCACGAGCGACTCGCGCAGCACCAGGTCCACGTCCGGGTCGCCCCGGGCCGCCAGCAGGTGGTACGCCTCGCCCATGGCCGCGCCGCTGGAGCTGATCTCGTTGCCGTGCACGCCGTGCATGAGTGCGGTGACCACGGGCAGCCGGGCCACGAGGGCCTCCACGTCGGCGTCGGAGAGCCCGCGCGGATCGGCCAGTCGGGCCAGGTCGGCGCGGATGGCGTCGAGGTCGGCGATCCGCTCGGCGTTCCCGATGACCAGCGCCACCAGGGGGCGGCCCTCCCAGCTCGTGGCGTACCGGAGCAGCCGGGTCCGGTCCGGCGCGGCGGCGGCCAGGGCCTCCATGTACCGGACCACGTCCGCGGGTGCGGTGATCTCCTGGGTGGGGTGGTGGCCCACCACCTGTTCGAGGGTGGGGATGGCCGGGTCGTAGGTCGTGCCCGGCGCCAGTTCCTGGACGGCCGGGGCGGCCTGCAACGAGGCGGCCAGAGCGAGGGTCGCAATCATGGAGTCTCCGACGGGCGGCGCGCGCGAAGGGGCGCCGGGGAGGCGATTCGAGAACGGGCGCCAATATGGGCCGGGCCGTCCCATGCAGCCATGGACCCCCGGGGCCCCGATTTCACTATCATAGGCGTTCCGGAACCACGACCCCTGCACGAGCCGCCCCCGGCGGAGTCCCCCGTGACCCCTCGTTCGTTCGCGCTTCTCGCTTTCCTGACGCCCGCCGTGGCGCCCCTGTCCGTCGGTGCCCAGGACGAGGCCCCGGCCGGCCTGACCGCCGTGGAGGTGGAGCGTTCCCGGGCCTGTGTGCCGATCCTGTCCCGGCTGGAGACCTTGAACCGGGACCTCGAGCCGCTGTCGAACCGGGCCATCCGGATTCAACAGCTCGACCAGGCCATCGCCCTGGAGGATTCCGCGTCGGTGGCCCCCCTGGACACCTCCGATCCGCTGGAGACGGCGGTGGGTCAGTGGTTCACCCAGGACGCCAACCTCGGGCGCCGGTGGGCCGAGACCCAGGACTCCACCGTGCTGACGCGGCGGCGGGAAGCCCGGACCGAGCTGCGCCAGCGCCTCCGGGACGAACTCCAGGTTCTGACCGAGCAGGGGCAGGCCCGCGTGGCCACCGCCGGGGACATCCAGAACGAGGCCCAGTCCTGTCAGGGCGCGATCTTCGTCCGGCCCGTGGTGGTCGAGGCCTGCGCCGGCTCGCGGAGCGAGCTCTGCCAGGCTGCCGCGGACACGGCCGCCGGCCCCTTCCGCTTCGTGGCGGCGGCCGAGGACGTCTGGAACGTCGAGGAGCTGCGGCCGTGGACCCAGCCCGGTCCGCTCCAGATCCTGCCGGAGGGCAGCCTCGGGGGTGCGCGCTCGACCGTCCGGGCTCGCAGGGGCAACGTCCAGGTCAGCGTGGCGCTCAGCCCCATGATCCGTGAGCGCGCGGACATCTCCGCCGAACAGGCCGCGGAGTTCGACGCCAATCTGGACTCCCTGGGCTTCACCTTCGAGCATCCGCGCTTCGTCATGGCGCCGGCGCTCGAGGTCCAGCTCGTGGTCGAGCGGCCGCTGGGCGGCGAGACGCACTACATGCTGCATTTCGGCGACCTCTCGGACCCGCCCAACCAGGTGGTGTGGAGCGTGCCGGCGAGTCAGACCGGCCCCATCCAGGCGGCCTTTCCGGCGGCGCCCGGGGCGCTGGCCCGGCTGACCCAGGGCCAGACGCTGAACCTCACGGCCGTGGCCCTCGGCGAGGATACGGGCGAAGGGGCCGAGGCGGACGTCGTCTACAGCATTCCCATGACCGGCGTCAACCAGACGCCCTCGCTGGAAGCGCTCCTCGGGTACATGGCCGGGGGGCAGCTCGGCCAGGATCTGGCGCGGCTGGTGCCGCCCACCTCCGGCGGCGGGTGAGTCGGCCGGACCCCCACACCGTCCTGCGGGAGGTCTTCGGCTTCGAGCGGTTCCGTCCGGGACAGCTGGAGGTCATCGAGGCCGTTCTCGAAGGACGCGACTGCATCGCGGTCATGCCCACGGGGGCGGGGAAGTCCCTGACCTACCAGCTTCCCGCCCGCATCATGACTGGCACCGTGCTGGTGGTGTCGCCGTTGATCTCCCTCATGAAGGACCAGGTGGACGCCCTCCAGGCGCTGGACTTCCGGGCCGTGGAGATCAACTCGACCCTCTCCTGGCAGGAGCGTCAGAACCGCCTGGACGGGCTCCGTGCGGGCCGGTGGGAGCTGGTCTTCCTGGCGCCGGAGGCTCTGGACGGCCGGCTACGGGACTTCGTGGAGGGATGCCCGATCTCGCTGCTGGTGGTGGACGAGGCGCACTGCATCAGCCAGTGGGGCCACGACTTCCGTCCGTCCTACCGGCGGTTGCAGGGGCTCAAGGTCGATCTCGACGTACCGGTCCTGGCGCTGACCGCCACCGCCACCCGCACCGTGGCCCGCGACATCCTCCGCCAGCTCGGCATGCGGAAGCCGGCCGGCTACAAGGGGTCGTTCTTCCGCTCCAACCTCATGGTTCGCGTCCGGAAGAAGGGGTCGGGCAACACCCGGAAGGAGATCCTGGCCCTGGTGCGCCGCCGCGCGGGAGAGCAGGGCATCGTGTACTGCCTCAGCCGGAAGGCCGTGGAGTCCACGACGGCGTTCCTGGAACAGCACGGAGTCCGGGCGTTGCCCTACCACGCCGGGCTCCCGGACCGGGAGCGCCACGCCAACCAGGAGGCGTTCCAGCGCGACGACGTGGACGTCGTGGTGGCCACGGTCGCGTTCGGCATGGGCATCGACAAATCGAACGTGCGGTTCGTGATCCACCGCGACATGCCCAAGGACGTCGAGTCGTGGTACCAGGAGATGGGACGGGCCGGCCGCGACGGGCTGGAGAGCGACTGCGTGCTCTTCTATTCGTGGGCCGACGTGAAGATGCACGAGCGCTTTCTGTTGGACATCGAGGATCCCTCGCTCCGGCGGGCCAAGCACGAGGGCACCGTCAACCTGTTCCGGATGCTCGAGGCCGGCGACTGCCGCCACCGGGCCATCCTGCGGTACTTCGACGAGGAGATGGCCCCCTGCCACGGCTCGTGCGACGTCTGCACGGGGGTCCGCGTGGCCGACCTGGCCGCGGATGCCATGATGGCCCGGGGCCCGGATCGCCCGTCCGGCGGGTCCGGCCGCGCCCGCCACGTGGCATCGACCGCCGGGACCGGCGCGCCCGCCGACTACGACGCCTCGCTGTTCGAGTCGCTCCGGACGCTGCGCCGGGAACTGGCCGACGCCCAGGGCGTGCCGGCCTACATCGTGTTCAGCGACAAGGTGCTCCGGGAGATGGCCGCCAACCGGCCGTCCACGCCGGCCGAACTGCTGGCGGTCAGCGGGGTGGGGCCCGCCAAGCTCGAGAAGTACGGAGCCGCCTTCCTGGACGCACTGGCGCGAGGGTAGCCGCGCCCGGACGCACGACGCCCCCGACCCTGGCGGGGCGGGGGCGTCCGGATCCGACCGCGACCGGGCGGGTGGGCTACATGGCCTCGTCTGCGGAGGGGCCGTAGTGACCCGGAACCGAGACGCCCAGAAGGCGGAGGTACACGCCGAGCTGGGCCCGGTGGTGGATGTTGTGGTTCATGATGAAGGAGCGCACCACGGCGCCCTTGGGCATGGTCATGGCCACCTCGCCGCCCCACTTCATGGACCACATCTCCTGCAGCTTCTCGGGCGTGGCCGCCTCCAGCTTGGCCCGGGCCTCCTTCACCCCTGCGTCGAACCGGGCCAGGATGCCTTCCGTGGTGTCCGGCACGGGCGGATTCCAGGGGTTGGCGTCCAGATCCATGAGGTCCAGATCCAGGGTCGGCGCCATCCAGTAGCAGATGTCGGACAGATGGGCGCCCAGGCCCTGCAGCGAGAACGACTTGTCGTGGGGCTTCCAGTCGAACTTGTCTTCCGGGATCCGCTCCAGGGCGATCCGGGTCTGCGCGAACTCGTGATCGAACTCCGGAATCATCATCGCACCGCTCATCGTCGTCATCCTCCTCGTCTCGTGGAATCTCGTCGAACCGGATCGAGACCCGAATAAACACCGAATCCTCGACGCGCGCAAGGATCTTCTTCCGGTGCCGGATCATGGCTCCGCCGTGCGCGAAGGGGTAGACTGGAAGCACCCCCCCCCGACATTTCCCGGAGTCCATCGCGCCCCGTGGCGGTCCCCTCTACCGGACCCCACCCGGAGCCCGCGTCCCGTCCTTCGTCGAGCCTGCCGCCCCGTGACCGCAGATCACCCCGTGGATCCGGACGTCGATCTGACCTCCGTGGAGGAGATCCGGCGCCAGTTCCCCGCGCTCGAGCGGGAGCACGCCGGCCATCCCGTGGCCTACTTCGACGGCCCCGGCGGCACGCAGGTGCCCCGGCAGGTGGCCATCGCCGTCACGGCCTACCTCATCTACAACAACGCCAACCGGCGCTGGTCGTACCCTTCGAGTGCGGAGACCGACGCTGCGGTGGAGGGTGCCCGGGACGCCATGGCCGACCTCCTGGGGTGCGGCGCCAGCGACGTGTCGTTCGGGGCGAACATGACCTCGCTCACGTTCCACCTGTCCCGGACCCTGGGCCGGACGCTGGCGCCCGGCGACGAGATCGTGGTCACGCGCCTCGACCACCTGGCCAACGTCGATCCCTGGCAGGCCCTGGCGGTGGAGCGGGGGGCCGTGGTGCGGGAGGTGCCGTTCCACACGGCCGACGGAACCCTCGACATGGACCGGATGCTCGAGGCCATCGGCCCCCGGACCCGGGTCGTGGCGGTGGGTTGGGCGTCCAACGCCCTCGGCACGGTGGTGGACCTCGACCCCATCCTGGCCCGGGCCCGGGAGGTGGGTGCGTTCACGTTCGTCGACGCCGTCCACGCGGTGCCGCACCTCCTTCCCGACGTTCGGGCGATGGGATGCGACTTCATGGCGTGCAGCCCCTACAAGTTCTACGGGCCCCACGCCGGCGTCCTCTACGCCCGGGCGGAACTGATGGACGCCCTGGACCCGCCCCGGCTCCGCTGCTCGCCGCAGGTGGCCCCCGAGCGTTTCGAACTGGGCACGCTGCCCCACGAGTCGTTGGAGGGCACCCACGCCGCGGTGGACTTCCTGACCTCGCTGGCGGGCGGGGCCGACCGCCGGGACCGTTTGGCGCGCGCCTACGAAGGCCTCCATCGGCGGGGGGAGGTGCTGGTGGCGCGCCTGTGGGAGGGGCTCTCGTCCCTGGACGGGGTCACCTGCTACGGGCCCCGGCCGGGTTCCGGCCCGAGAACGCCCACCGTCTCCTTCACGGTCGAGGGACGGGCGGCGGCCGACGTGGCGTTGCACCTGTCCACGCAGTGGGGCGTCTTCGCGTCGCACGGCCACTTCTACGCGGCCAACGTGGCTGCCGACCTGGGCGTGAAGGGCGGCATGGTGCGGGCCGGCTGTGCCTGCTACACGACCGCCGAGGAGGTGGACCGGCTGGTGGAGGGCGTGGCCGCGGCGCGCTGAGGTCTCAGCCGGACGGGAGTCGGCCCTGCCCGGACTCCCCCGCGAGGGCCCGGTCCGGGTCGGCCCGATCGACGGCGCGCCGCACCGCTCCGTCCACCGCCGCCATGAGGTCCGCGAGGGCCTTTCGCCGTCCGCCCACCACGTGGCGGTAGACGGCGCGGGCGCCGAGGAAGGACAGCCCCAGCACGCCCACGGGGAAGGCCACCGTGAAGGCCACGGAACCCAGGACCTCGATGCCGATGGGAAGGCCGACGCCCAGGCCGATGCCCGTGCCGAACCCGCCCATGCCCCCGCCGAACACCCCGGCGGCGAGCTGCCGGAGGTGCTCCTCCGCGCGGATGGAGGTCCGTCCGTCCTTCGAGGTGACCGTGACCTGGAGCATTCGGGAACGGTTCTGGTTCTCTCCGCGCCAGGTCAGCGTCCGACCCAGGACACTTGGCTGCCCGTGGTCGCGGACCACGGCCTCGATGGCGTTGACCACGTCTTCGAACGCTTCCGTGGGGATCTCGCCGGCCACCTCCGCTTCCCGGACCAGGGTGCTGGTCTCGCCGAAGACCCGGTCCCACCCCCGGAGCCCGATCCCGCCCGACTCGAGCTCGCCGGCCGCACGGCGGACGAGGGCGGGATCGATGCCCGCCTCGCGTGCGATGTCCTCCAGGTCGGAGAGGGAGGTGCCAGCGCCGCGGCCCGCGGTGCCGGGGTCCTCGCGACCGAGCTCCGTGGCGCGCCGGAGGATCGCGCCCACTTCCTTCTCGTCGTAGAGCTTGGGCGGGTTGCGGGAGTCGGACATGGACCTGGGGTGCGGGGGCGGGGCGGCACGAACGATGGGGAGGCGGGCGGGCCCGGACAATGGCCGCTCGCCGTGGGGTGCCGGGACGGCCCCGGCAGTCTACTTTGGGCCCGCACGTCGTCCCCTTCCCGGAGAGCCCTTCCGATGCGTCGTACGATCCTGCTGTTGTCCGCCTTCATGCTTCCGATGGCCTGCGGACCGGAGTCCGAGCCGCCGCCGGAGACGCCGGAGGCCATGGAGGCCCGCGCCCGGGCCATCCACACACGGGTGCTGACCATCGACACCCACGACGACATCCCCTTCGACTTCGCAACCGACGAGGTCGATCCGCTGGACGCCGATCGGCAGGTGAACCTGGAGAAGATGCGTGCGGGCGGGCTCGACGCCGGGTTCTTCATCGTGTACGTGGGCCAGACCGAGCGTACGCCGGAGAACTACCGGCAGGCCCAGCAGGATGCGATGACCAAGTTCGACGCCATCCGGCGGATGACGTACGAGATGTACCCGGATCAGATCGAGCTGGCGTACACCGCCGACGACGTGGAGCGCATCCACGAATCGGGCAAGCTGGTGGCGGCCATCGGCATCGAGAACGGGTACGTGGTCGGCCGCGACCTGAGCCTCCTGGAGCGCTACCACGAGCTGGGCGCCCGGTACATCACGCTGGCCCACGGCGGGCACAACGACATCGCCGATTCGGCCACCCCCCGCGACAACCTCGACAGCGAGCCGGCGGAGCACGGCGGCCTCAGCGAATACGGGGAAGAGGTCGTGGCCGAGATGAACCGGTTGGGCATCATGGTGGACGTCTCGCACATCTCGAAGGACGCGGCCCTCCACGCCATGCGGGTGTCCCGGGCGCCGGTGATCGCCTCCCACTCCAGCACGCGCGCCGTGGCGGACCACCCCCGGAACATGGACGACGAGACGCTCCTGGCCCTGCGGGAGAACGGCGGCGTGATCCACATCGTGGCGCTGGGCGGCTACGTGAAGACGCGCCCCGAGTTCGACGTGGCCCGGGACGCGCTGTGGGCGGAGATGGGCATCACGGGCCGGGCCGACTTCCAGAACCTGACGGCGGATCAGCGCGCCGAGTACGACCGGCGCATGGCCGAGCTGGACGAGCAGTACCCCCCGGCTACCGTGGCCGACTTCGTGGACCACATCGACCACGCGGTCCGGGTCATCGGCATCGACTACGTGGGCATCAGCTCCGACTTCGACGGCGGGGGCGGCATCGTCGGCTGGCAGGACGCCAGCGAGACCGAGAACGTGACCGTCGAGCTGGTCCGGCGGGGGTACACCGAGGAGGAGATCGCCAAACTCTGGAGCGGCAATCTGCTGCGGGTGTGGCGTGAGGTGGAGCGGGTGGCCGCCGAGTCCGGAACCGACCAGGGAGAAGGCCCATGAGCGACGTCCAGAGTGCTTCGAGCCACGCGAAGATGGTCCCGGCCTACCACTACGTGGCCGTGCCCCTGATCCTCGTGGCCACGGTGTACCTCGGCAGTCGCGTCATCAACGAGCGCACCATGGGCGCCGTGGCGCTCCTGGCGCTGGCGCTCGGCACGTTCATCGGGGTGTTCTTCGCCCGCGTGTTCGCGCTCGGGGTCCAGGACCGCGTGATCCGCCTCGAGGAACGACTCCGGATGGAGCGGCTGCTTCCCGACGATCTGAGGGCGCGCATCCACGAGATCAGCACCGACCAGCTCATCGCGTTGCGGTTCGCGTCGGACGAGGAACTGGCCGACCTGACGCGTCGGGTCCTGGCGGGCGAGCTGGCCGACCGGAAGGCCATCAAGCACGCCGTGAAGGACTGGCGGGCGGACCACCAGCGGATCTGAGGAGCGCTACCGGACGACCTGGCGCTGGGTGAGGGCGTCGCCCACCACCCGCTCCCACTCGCCGGTGCTCCGGCAGTCGACGTACCCCCGGTCGCTCTCGTCGAAGCCGGGGTGCCGCTCGACCTGATAGTGCGCCAGGACCGTGACCTGCGCCCGGTTGGCCCGGGGACGGACCTCGAAGGCGAAGCGGCCCCGGGCGTGGGTGACCCGGTCGTCGTCGTCGAGGCCGCACTCTGCCAGCGCCCCCAGGTTCACCTCGCCAGGGGCCCAGTCCACCCATTCCGTGATCAGGTTCCCGAACGAGGCGTCGGAGACCAGGATCGGCAGGCCGCGGGTTTCCAGCATCGCGTGGAGCGTAGCGAAGGTCTGCTCGGCGTCGGCGGCCACCAGGACGCCGGGGCGTGCCGGGGGTGGGAAGCCTGTCGACCCGGCCCGGGCGCACCCGGTTGCGGTCAGCGCGACGAGAACGAGGGCGGCGGTGGCGGTGCGCATGGCGGTCGGGCCTCGGCTGGGCGGAGTGGACCCTGGGGGATACGCTCCGGGGTCGTCCGGAGGTCCCTCGATGCACCCGCGCCCGCCAGGCGTTCCAGCGCCTCGGCGGCCCGCGCGTTGCCTCGGGCCGCCGCCCGTCGGTACCACGCCCGTGCCGCGGCGAGGTCGGCCTCGATGCCCCGACCCTGCTCGGTCATCTCGCCCATGCGCAGTTCGGCGATGGCGTCTCCGGCCTCGGCGGCCTGGCGCCACCAGTGGACCGCCAGGGAGTCGCTCTGCGCCACGCCCCGGCCGGCCCGGTAGGCGTTGCCAAGGTTGTGCCGGGCCAGGACGTGACCGGCCTCGGCGGCCCGCCGGTACCAGCGGGCGGCCTCCACCGGATCCTCCTCGACCCCCAGCGCCTCGTCGTGGGCGGTGCCCATCAGGAACACGGCCTCGGGCTCGCCGGCGTCGGCCAGGGCGCGGACCGACGCCAGGACCGAGTCGGCGATGGTACGGGCCCGGACCGGATCTTCGGGGCACCCCATCCGGCCGCGGGAGAGGCAGCGCGCCACCCACATCCGGGCCAGCACGTCGCCGGTGGCGGCGGTGCGTTCGACCAGGGCACGGGCCCTGGCGTCGTCCACGGTCCCGGTCTCGCCGGTGTACCACCGGACGGCTTCGGCCAGATCCGGGTGGAGCTGGGCCTCCAGCGCCGTGGGGCCCGCCGGGAGGACGGTCAGGAACGCGGTCGCCGCCGTCAGCGCGGTGGCGGCGCCCCTGCGTCGGCGTCGCGAACGAGCCAGCCGCGAGCTCACGGGAGGTAGAGGGTCTGGCCGGTCATGGTCCCTTCCACCGCACGCCGGTAGACCCCGGCCACCGCCGACACGGGGGTGCCGGCTCCCGGGTCCATCCCCCGGGCTTCCAGCGACTCCCGCACCGCCCCGGGGCTGACCACGTTGACCCGATGATCGGGAAGGTCGAGGGCCGCGGCCTTCGCCCACGACTCCAGTGCGCCGCCCACCATGGCCACGGCCGCCGAGCCGGGCGCCGGATCCTGGGACAGCGTGCCGGTGGTCAGGGTGAACGACCCCCCGGCCGGGACGTGGTCCAGGCCGCCCACCACCAGCCAGATCTGGCCCATGAGCTTGCTCCGGATGCTGGCCCGGTAGGCCTCGTCGTCCAGGTCCTGCACGGTGCCGAACACGGCGGTGCCGGCACAGCAGACGACGGCGTCCACGGGCCCCGTCGCCTGGTAGAGGGCCTCGATCGAGGCCCTCGCCGCCAGGTCCACGGCGTGGTCTCCCCGGGAGCGGCCCGCACGGACCACGCGGTGGCCGGCGCCTTCGAGCAGCGCCGCCACGGCCCCTCCGATGGTGCCCGTGCCGCCTACGACCAGAACCCTCATGCCGCCTCCTTCCTGCCCGGTGGATGGAGACGAAAAGTGGTGGCCGGCTCCCCGGGCCGCCACCTCCGGCGGCACGGCTCCGGCGGCCCTTGCCGGCTGCGATTTAATCTTCTTAAAATGATTCCACGATTCCGACGGACGACGGGAGGGGACGATGGTGCGGAGCGAGACGCCGGGACACCTCGAGCAGGTGGTGCTCCTGGCCCTGGCCGGGTTCGCGGACGAGACCCGGACCCGGGACGTGTACGAGGCGCTGGTGGAGGCGACGGGACACGACGCTTCGGTGGCGGCCATCCACATCACCCTCTCCCGCCTGGAGGAGAAGGGGTGGGCGGCGTCCCGGACGGACGCCCCTGCGGCCGGCGTCGGCGGCCGACCGAGGCGGTGGTACCGGCTGACCTCGGAAGGCGCCGAGGTGCTGGCCGGCCTCCGCCGCCAGATGGACCGTCTCTGGAAGGACGCGGCCTCCCACCCACTCCTCGGTGGATAGCCGCCGCGGTCCGCCCTCGAGGGCCCGGCGCGTCCTTTCGTGGCTGCTCCCGCCGGAGACTGCGGAGGCGGTCCTGGACGACCTCGACGAACTGTGGACGCGGCGGGTCGCGGCCCGGGGGCGTGGGCGGGCGGATCGCTGGTACCGTCTTCAGGTGCTACGAGCCGTGGTGCCTTCGATCGCTCGGCGCGTCTCGACCTCGGCGGGGGCCGGCGCCCTGGAGGACCTCCGGAGGGACGCGGCGTCGGGGCTGAGCCAGCTCGCACGCCACCCGGGCGTCGGCCTCCTCGTGGCCACGACCCTGGCTCTGGGCATCGGGGCCACGACCTCGATCTTCTCGGTGGTCCGGGGCACGCTGCTGCGCCCGCTGCCGTTCCACGAGCCCGCCGAACTGGTCATGGTCACGGCCCGGAGCGGGAACGACCCTGCCGTCCGGTTCCTGTCGGCCCCGGACGCGGTGGGGTTGGCCGACCAGGCCTCGGCGGTGGCCGAGGTGGCGGTGTTCGGCGAGACCACCCTCGGACCGATGACCGACGTGGACCGGCCCACCCACGTGAAGGTGGACTGGGTCTCCTGGAATGCGCTGGATCTTCTGGGTGTGCCCGTGGCGCGGGGCCGGGGGTTCACGGCGGACGACGCCGTGGATCCCGATCCGGCGGGGGGGGACGCGGGGCCGGAGGCGGCCGTGATCAGCCACGCGCTCTGGACCCGGGCGTTCGCAGCCGATCCGGACATGGTCGGGCGCACGATCCGCGTATGGGGTCAGGCCATGGTGGTCGTCGGCATCCTGGCCGAGGACTTCCGGCTCCACCTCCCGCCCGAACTGAACGTGGGGGCCGATGTCGAGGTGCTGGCTGCGTTCCGCTCGGACCTCCGGGACTGGGACCCTGCCGCGAACTGGTTCCGCGTGGTGGCGCGTCTGGAGGGGCCGGGCGCCCTGGAGCGGGCCCGGGCGGAGGCCGACGCGTACGCCGGGCGCCTCGCCGCCGAGCGGACGGACTTCGCCCGGGCCGGGACCCGCTTCCGCCTGGACCCGCTGGCCGAAGCGGTGGCGGCCCCGGTGCGGGGTCCGGTGCTGGTCCTGTTCGCGGCCGTGACGCTGGTGCTTCTGATCGCGTGCGGGAACGCGGCCAACCTGCTGCTGGCGCGGGGAGCCGCCCGGGCCGGGGAGATGGGCGTCCGCGCCGCCCTGGGGGCGGGCTCGGGACGGCTGAGCCGTCAGTTGCTCGTCGAGAGCGGCGTCCTGGCCGGCCTGGGTGCGGTGGGCGGCGTGGCCCTGGCGTGGTCCGGGTCGCGGGTCCTGCACCGGATCCGGCCCGCCGACCTCCACCGCCTGGAAGGCGTGGGGCTGGACCTGCCGGTTCTGGCCTTCGCGGTGGGATGCGCCACGCTGGCCGCCCTCGTGGCGGGACTCCTTCCCGCGCTCCAGGCGGCGCGCCAGGGGGCCACGGCCGCCATCCTCCGTCGCCGCGACGGTGGAGGCCTGGTGCGCCGGGCCCGTGAGGCGCTCGTGGTCGGCCAGGTGGCCCTGTCCGTGGTCCTGCTCGGAGGCACCGGACTCCTGGTGCGCACCTTCGCGGAACTCCAGGCGGTGCCGTTGGGATTCGATCCCGATCGGATCCTGACGGTGACCGCCACGCAGGAGATCCGGCCTTCGGAGGAGCGCCGCGCCTACGAGGCCGCCGTGGTGGCGGCGGCCCGGTCGGTGCCCGGCGTGGAGGCGGCCGGCATCGTGTTTCCGGTACCCATGAACGGGGTGTACGAGCGCAGTGCCGAATACGCGACGGCTCCGTCGTCCGGAGACGCGGACGCGTGGCGCCGGGCGTACTTCCGTACCGTGTCGGCGGGCTACTTCCACGCCATGGGCCTGGAGATGGTGCGGGGACGGGGGTTCACGGATTCCGACGACGCCGACGGGGCGCCCGTGGTGGTCGTGGACACCCGGCTGGCGGATGGGGCGTTCGGTGGCGACGACCCCGTCGGGCGGACGCTCCACCTCCGGGGACTCGGGGCGGACACGATTCCCGCCCGTGTGGTGGGCGTGGTCGAATGGACGCCGCAGTGGGATCACCGCGACCGCCAGCCCACCTTCTACGTGCCCAGGGCGGCGTACCGGAGCCATGAAGTCAGCCTCGTCGCACGGGTGCGCGGCGACCCGGCCGGGGTGGCTCCGGCGCTGGCCCGGGCGGTGCAGGGGGTGGACGCCCGCTTTCCGGCCGACCTGGTGCCGATGCGCCGGTACGTCGGCGACCGCCTGGCCCGGGCGCGGTTCCTGATGACCGTCATGCAGGTGTTCGCCGCGGTGGCCCTGGCCCTCACCGCGGTGGGCCTGTACGGCGTGTTGTCGTACGCGGTGCGCCAGCGGCGGCGGGAACTGGGGGTGCGCCGGGCGCTCGGAGCGGCCGCCGGTTCGCTCACGGGGCGCGTGGTGGGTGGGGGAGTCCGGCTGGCGGCCCTGGGCGTGATCGTGGGCACGGCCGGGGCCGTGGCCCTCGGGTACGCCCTCGAGCGGCAGCTCTTCGGCGTCGCGCCCACGGACCCCGTGGCGCTCGGGGGAACGGCGGTCGTGGTCCTGGGCGTGGCGGGGGCGGCAAGTCTGCTTCCGGCGCTCCGCGCGGCCCGGGTCGATCCGGCGGTGGCCCTCCGCGACGAGTAGGCCGTCCCGCGCTATCTTCAGGGCCGCGAGCGACACGGTTCCTGGGGCACCCTGACGAGGTTCGATGGGAAAGAGCGGCGGCACGGCCATGCGGCGGGGCATGTGGCACCTTCGCACGCGTGTCGCCCAGGGCATGCTGGCACTGGTGCCGCTCATCGTCACCGTGGTGGTGCTGCGCTTCCTCCTCGACGTGATGTCGGGCATCCTGTTGCCCCTCATCGACCCGTGGGTGGACCACTGGCCGCCCTTCGCGCGGGCCATGCTGTCGCTGGCCGTGCTCCTCGGCCTCCTCTATCTCCTCGGGCTGGTGGCGTCGAGGGTGGTGGGCCGGCGGGTCCTGGAGGTGGGCGAGACCCTCGTGCTCAAGGTCCCCTTCGTCAAGACGATCTACTCGGCCTCGAAGCAGGTCGTGGCGGCGTTCCAGGGTCCGGGGGCGCGCTCGTTCAAGTCGGTGGTGTTCATCGAGTTCCCGCGCCCGGGGATGCGCGCCGTGGGCTTCCAGACCGGCCGGTTCACGGACGTCGAGGGACGGACCTGGGTGACCGTGTTCGTGCCGACCACTCCGAACCCCACCACCGGGTTCCTGCAGATGGTTCCCGACACGGACGTGACGCGGACGGACTTCACGGTGGAGGAAGGCGTGAAGATGGTCATGTCGCTGGGTGCCCTGACGCCGCAGCGGCCGATCCAGCTGTAGGAGGGCGGGCCGGGCCCGCTTGCAGCACGACCGGCCCGCCGTCCATCTTCGCGGAGTCGCCGCCCCGAGCCGGAGCCGCCCCCGTGGATGAGCCGTCGGACCCCCCGTCCGCAGGTCCGCGCTACGACGCCTTCATCAGCTACAGCCGCGTGGACCGCGGCGTGGCGGAGGCGCTGGAGCGGGCCCTCGAGGCCTACCGGCCCCCTCCGGGCATCGGACCCGACCGCCGCCTCCGGATCTTCCGTGACGAGGGCGACCTGACCGGGGCGGAGTACGGGCACGCCATCGACGCCGCGTTGCGTGCTTCGGACCGGCTGATCGTGCTGTGCTCGCCCGACGCCCGGGCCAGCCAGTGGGTCGATGACGAGATCCGGCGGTTCCTGTCGCTGCGTGGACCGGAGCAGGTCGTGCCGGTCCTGGTGGCGGGAATTCCCAACAACGAGGGCGAGCCCGACGATCCCGGCCACGCCTTTCCGGATGCCCTCATGGAGGCCATGGGGATGCCGCTCGCCCCGGGCTTCCGCGACTTCTCCGCAGACACCGACCGCCCCGACCGGGGCCGATTCCGAAACGCCTGGTTCACGCTGCTGGCCACGCTCCTCGACGTCAGCCGGGAGGACATCGAGGAGCGGGAGCGGGTCCGGCGCGCCCGGGTGCTCCGGCGCGTGGTGGGGGGGGCGGCCGTCCTGGTGGCCTCGATGGCGGGCCTCACCGCCTGGGCCCTGGCGTCGGCCGCGGGAGAGCGGCGGGCCCGGATCGACGCGCAGGCCCGCCTTCTGGAGGTACGGGCCGAGAACGCGGTGCGCGGCCAGCCCGACGAGCTCCGCCATCCCGTGGCCGCCCTTCTCCTCGCACGGGAGGCCCTGGCCCTGGCCCAGGAAGCATCGGAGGGACAGCGACTGCCGGGGGCCGAGAGCGTGATCCAGCGAGGCCTCGCCCTCGGCACCGGCCGGGGGCTGGCGGGCTGGCAGGAGCCGGTGCCCCGCCAGGCCCGCCACGGCGCGTGGTTCGAGTCCCACCCGGAGGGTCGGTGGCTCGTGTCGGGGGACTTCGTGACGGACTGGGTCCGGGTCTGGGACCTGGCCGCGGATGAGCCGGGGGAACACGGAACCCACCTCGACGACACCTACGCCGCGGCGTTTCTCGGGGATTGGCTCGTGGGCGCCGGGCAGGGCGGACTCCGGGCGTGGCGGCTCGGTCGTTGGGATGCCCCCGCCCCGATCCCGGCCGGGCGCGGCTACGCGTCTCGCGAGGTGCTCCTACCGGTTCCGGGTCGCCCCGGTGCGGTCCTGGCGATCGACGTGGGTTCCGGCATGAACCTGGTGGAGCTCGAGGGGGACTCGCTCCAGGTGACCCCCCTTCCGGCGCTCGACCACGGCGCCACGGGCCTGGCGGTGGGGCGCTGGGTGGTCCGGGTCGGCCAGGACCTCGAGGTGGTCGACCTCGACGCCCCCGACCCGGTGCTTCGGGGGGCCGAGGCCCGGGCGGCGCTCCAGGCGGACGGGGTCGTGGCCGTGGAACTCGGCAGGCGCGACGACGGGCCCACTTCGGTGGTCGTTCCTGCCGACCCGGATCTGCGGACCCTGGACGGATTCGTGATCGACGGCGGACGGGCCGTCGTCGTACGGACCTCGTACGACGCACCCTGGATGCGGGCGGATCCGGACGGCCAGAGGCCGCTGGTGGGCGCCCTGGGCGCGCTGACCGTGGTGGGCGACCACGGGGTGGGAATCCACGAGGCCGGGGGGCTCGGCGTGTGGTCGCTGACAGGGAGCGACCCGGCGCTGGTCCGCCGCTGGCACGAGGCCGTGGAGGCGTTCGCGGTGAGTCCCGACGGGACCTGGCTCGTGACGGCCGGGCCCGGGGCGGTCGACTACGTGGAGGCGTCCTGGCCCGACACCCCTCCGCCGATCGTGCGGCTGTATCGCCTCGACGCCTCGCTCGACCGCAGCCCCCCTATACGGCTCGCCAGCCTGCCCCGGTGGCCGGGGGCCCACTTCACGTCCGACGGACGGTGGATGGTCGATGCAGGGATCCGGGCCCACGCGCTCGTCGACCTTGCGGAGGCCGACGGCATGCGGGGATATGCGTCGCCCATCGGGGCCGTCGCGTGGGTCCCCGGTGGCCAGGCGCTCTACACGGCGCACACGGACGGCACGGTTCGCCGCTGGACGCGGGGCCAGCCGGGCGTGACCCGGTCGGCCCAGGTCCTCCAGGGCGCGGAGTTGGCGTCTCTGGCCGTCTCGCCCGACGAGGACTGGCTGGTCGGGGAGCCCACGGCCGGGGGATTGGCTTTGTGGCGGCGGACGGACACGGGCTACCAGGCGGTGCCGGGATTCGATGTCAGCCCCGAGCAGTACTGGGCGCTGGACTGGAGCGACGACGCCGCGTACCGCGGCCTCTGGGACGACTTCGGCTACTACGACGGGTCCGATCCGCTGGTCGGCGGAGGGCGTCCCGGACGGGCGCTCCCCGTGGCCTTCGATCCGTCGGGCGACGCTCTCCTGGCCGCCCGGCAGGACGGGGCCCGACTCCGCTGGGATCTGGCCGAGCCGACGGCGCCGCCGACCCTCCTCCCCCCTCGCCCCGGAGCGGACGTCCCTGCGCCGGGGTGGGTCGTGCGCGCTGTCGGAGATTCCGTGGAAGTCCTCCGGGAGGGTGCCCCGGACGGAGAGGCACGGCGATTCGCGGGCGCGTCGGCGGTCGTCGATCCGACGGGTCGGTGGGTGGCCACCGGGTGCGGCGGCGACGGCTACCCCGGGGCGAGCCCGCGCTTCGGGCCCCGGGGCCGGTGGCTCACGACATGGCAGGGTGTGTGGGACCTGGACGCCGCCCGGCCGGGCAGCGGTGGAACCGGGACGGAGGAAGATCCCTCCTCGTGCGTGGTCCACTCCCTGTCCGATGCCGCCGCCCCACCGGTGCGCCTGAGGGAAGCCGACGCCATCGCCTGGCCGGACATCGGCGGGGGCAACTTCGTGGCCGGGAGCGCCTTCGGCCCGAACGGCCGCTGGCTCGTGGCCCGGTACACGTACCGGGGGTTCGGGGGCTGCGGGTACGGCACGTACCTCCACGTCGTCGACCTCGCCGCGTCGGATCCGGCCACCACCATGGCCCCGCTGCCCGACCCCGGCATCGACGGATGCCCCGACGTCCAGTTCGATCCGTCGGGGCGCTGGCTGGTCACCGGTCGCCTGCTGTGGGACCTGTCGACCGGGCGGCGGGCCCTCCGCCCCATCGAGCTTCCCGGAGCCATTCTCGGCCTCCATCCCGGCGGACGACTGGCGGCCATCGAGGTCGACGCCGGAGGTGAGAGCCTGGTCCGGTTCGTCACCCTCGACATCCCCGCGCTCCTCCGTGAGGTGTGTGTCCGCGCCGGCCGCAACCTGAGCTTCGAGGAGTGGCGGGTGGCGTTCCCCGGGGAGCCCTATCGGGCGCTGTGTCCGACCATGCCGGTGCCGCCGGTCCGGTAGTCCGGGGGCGGCCTCCTCCGCGCACCCCTCCGCAGGAACGGCGTGCAACCCTGGACGGCCCCACCGTGTCGAAGTATCTGTAGAGTGACAGTCAGTCACGCGACCGATAGCACGGAGCCATCGCCATGGACCCCACGGATCACCTTCCCCTGGCGCCCCGGGACCTGATGATCCTGGCGGTCCTGGCCGAGGGACCCAACCACGGCTACGGCCTGATCAAGGCCGTGGAGGAGCGGTCGCGCTCCGGCGTGTTGCTGGACCCGGCCAACCTCTACCGGGTGCTCCGGCGCATGCGGGCGCTGGCCTGGATCGAGGACGTGGCCGACGACACCGATCGGCGCCGGACCCACCGCATCACGGGGGACGGACGTCGGGTGCTGGCGGCGGAGCTGGAACGGCTGGAGCGACTCCTGGCCGACGCCGGCCCCGCGGTGGCGGGCGGGGGATGAACGACCGCCCGCTGGTGGTGCGCCTCTACGGGTGGATGGTGGGCCTGCTCCCCCCGGACACCCGGGCGTACCGGCACGACATGGAGGCGGCCTTCGCCGAGCAGTGGCGGAGCGCGCCGGGGCCGGCGAAGCGAACCGCGGTGCTGGTGCGGTCCGTGGGTCGGCTGCCGGCGCTGCTGGCGGTGGAGTGGCTCGAGTATCTCGGAGCGCGGCGTGCGCCCGGGCGGAACGAAACGACGGGAGGAGGGGGGATGGGCATGCTCAGGGATCTTCGATTCGCGGTCCGGTCGCTGCGGAAGGCACCGGCCTTCGCGCTGTCCACCACGGCGCTGGTGGCCGTCGGCGTGGGCGCGGTGACCACGATCTTCACGTTGGTGGACCACGTCCTGCTCCGGCCCCTGCCGTACCCGGACCAGGACCGGATGGTGTACCTGGGCAACCCGTCGCACTCCGGCCCGTTCTTCGAGAGCCTGGCCCGGGTGGGAGCGGGCGATGCGTGGGCCGGAGCGTGGACCACCCAGGCCACGGTGGACATCGGAGGCGAACCCCTCCTCCTGGAGGTGGCCCAGGTCACGGACGGGTTCCTGGAGTTCTTCGGCGCAGGGGCCGTCCGCGGCCGACTGCTCGACTCGTCCGACTTCGCGGCCGGCGACGTCGTGGTCGTCTCGGGTACGGCCTGGCGGACCCTCTGGGGCGCCGACCCGGACCTCGTGGGCCGGACGGTCCGCGTGGACGGCCAGCCGGCGGTGGTGGCCGGCGTGGTGGATCCCTCGTTCCAGCTCCCGGAAGCCGTGGTGGGCGGCGACGTGCACCTGTGGCGCCCGGTGGACTGGACCGCGGAGCCGATGCAGCACACGAACTTCAGCGTGTTGAACATCGCCGGCCGCACCCGGCCCGGGGTGGGCCTGCCCGCCGTTCAGGACGGGGTGGACCGCCTCCTGGAGTCGCTGGCCGCCACCGACCGCAACTTCGTGAACCGGGAGGGGGAGATCCGGGAGGTGCCCGTGAGCACCCTGGCCGACGCCACCGTGTCCGACGTCCGCCGCGGGCTGAACCTGCTCCTGGCCGCCGTGGCGGTGCTCCTGCTGGTGGCCTGCGCCAACGTGGCGCACCTGTTCCTGGCCCGGGGCCTCGAGCGGGTCCGGGAGATGGCCGTACGTCGGGCCATGGGCGCGGGCGGTGGTACGGTCGTACGCCACCTGCTGGCCGAGAGCCTGGTGGTGGGCGCGGTGGGCGGCCTCGGCGGCGCGGCGCTGGCCGCGGCGGGCCTGCGCGCCTTCCTGTCGCTCAATCCCGAGGCACTTCCCCGGGGTGCGGCGGTGACGCTGGACCTGCGGGTCCTCGGCTTCGCTCTGGGGATCTCGGCCCTGACGGCAGTGGTCTTCGGCATGGTCCCGGCCCTGCGCTCCGTGCGCGGTGAGCTGGCCGAGCAACTGCACGCGGGCGGCCGCGGGTCCACCGGCGGCCGGGGCATCAACGGCCTCCGGCGGGTCCTGGTGTCGGCCGAGGTGGCGTTGTCGCTCGTGCTCATCGCCGGCGCGGGCCTCCTGGTGCGGAGCTTCGTGAGCGTGCGGGCCCAGGAGACGGGCTTCCGGGTGGAGGACGTCTGGACCGTGCCGCTGCGGCCGACGGACGTGGAGTCCCCGGAGCAGTACGTGGCCCTGGCTTCCGAGGTCGAACGGGCACTCCGAGGGGTGCCCGGCGTCCAGGACGTGGCGGTCGCTCTGACCATGCCCATGGAGTACGCGGCGGGTGGGCGGTGCTGCTGGGGATCGCGCGCCACGGTCGAGGGCGTCGAGCTCGCGGACACCCGGGTGAACATGCATCCCGTGTCGAGCGGGTTCGTGCCCACCCTGGGCATCGAGGTCCTTTCCGGACGGGTGTGGACCCCCGGCGAAGCCACGGCCACCCCGACGCCCGTCGTGCTCAACGAGCCGCTCGCCATCGAGGCGTTCGGGTCGGCGGCGGCCGCTGCGGGCCGGCCCCTGGCCGTGGGCGACATGCAGATGACCGTCGTGGGCGTGGTGACCGATACCCGCCACTACGGACTCGAGCACGAACACGGAGCGGCGCTCTACCTGCCCATCGAGCAGGTCCCGTTCCCGATTCCCAGGATGCACGCCGCGGTCCATCTGGCGCCGGGAGCCGGACGGGGAACGCCCGGCGCGCTCCGGGAGGCCGTCTGGTCGGTGGCGCCGGGCCTGCCGGTGCCCACCGTGCGCACCATGGAGGACTGGATCGCCCGGTCCACGGCGGCGCGGCGCTTCCAGTCCAGCGTGTTCGGCGCCTTCGCCGCGGTGGGCCTCCTGCTGGCGGCGGGCGGCCTCTACGGCACGCTGCTGTTCATGGCGGGGCAGCGCCGGCGGGAGCTTGGCATCCGGCTCGCGCTGGGCGCCTCGCGGCAGCGCATCGAGCGGAAGCTCCTGATGTCCGGCCTGAGCCTCACCGGCGTCGGCATCGTCCTGGGGCTGGCCGGCGCATGGTTCTCCGGCCGGCTGCTGGAGTCCTGGATCTGGGGGGTGGAGCGGGGCGACCCCGCCACCCTGGTCGCCGCGTCCGGCGTGCTCCTGCTCACGGCGGCGGTGGCGTCGTGGTTGCCGGCCCGGAAGGCCGGGCGGACGGATCCGCTGGAGGCGCTGCGGGCGGAGTGACCGGCGAGGGGCCATCTTCCACGCCATGATCGTCCAC
The DNA here is from genome assembly GCA_040216925.1 of Longimicrobiales bacterium. Taxonomy (GTDB): domain Bacteria; phylum Gemmatimonadota; class Gemmatimonadetes; order Longimicrobiales; family Gaopeijiaceae; genus JAJCZZ01. Next base: position 51,236 of record JAVJOF010000004.1, on the reverse strand, counting down.
CTCATCGACGGCACGTACGAGCTGTTCCGTCAGTACTACGGCCGCCTCCGCTTCCAGCGCGGCGAACCGGACCCCTACGGAGCCGCCGCAGGCGTGCTGCACTCGGTCCTGGAGATGATCGAGGACGGCGCCACACACCTCGGTGTGGCCACCGACCACGTCATCGAATCGTTCCGCAACGACCTGTGGCCGGGCTACAAGACGGGTGCGGGGATCGATCCGGCGCTGTGGGCCCAGTTCCATCCCCTGGAAGAGGCGCTCGCGGCCCTGGGCGTGGCGGTGTGGCCCATGGTCACGTTGGAGGCGGACGACGGGCTGGCTTCGGCGGCCCGGATCGCCGCGGCGGACGACCGGGTGGACCGGGTCTCGATCTGGACGCCGGACAAGGACCTGGGGCAGTGCGTCCGGGGCACCCGGGTGGTCCAGGTGGACCGCCGGAGCGGGCAGATCCGCGACGCCGCGGGCGTGCGTGAGAAGTTCGGGGTGGACCCGGAACTGATCCCGGACTGGCTGGCGCTGGTGGGCGACAGCGCCGACGGCTTCCCGGGCATCAAGGGCATCGGCAAGGTCACGGCCACCCGGCTGCTGAACCGCCACGGGCCCATCGAGGACTTCCCCGACGAGGTGCTCGGCGAGCGGCGGGAGCGGGCGCTCCTGTTCAAGGACCTGGCCACGCTCCGGACCGATGCGGCGCTCTTCGACGACGTGGACGACCTGGCCTGGGCGGGACCGGGGAGCACCCTGGCGGCGTGGGCCGAGCGCATGGACGACGACCGCCTGGTGGCCCGGGCGGAGGAGGCGGCGGGCTGAGACGCCCTTGCCGCCGGACCGCTCGCCGGGGCACCCTCCGGCGTCCCCCGAACCGAGTCGACACGCCCATGACCCGACGCCCCACCGTCCGCCTGCGCACGGCTGCTGCCGCGCTGCTCCTCGCGGTCTGCTCCGCGCCTGCGGACGCCCAGGTCCCCGACACGCTGGACGTCCTGTTCCTCGGCAACAGCTACGTCTACTACAACAACCTGGCGGACCAGCTGGAAGGGCTGTCCGCCGCGCTCGGTGGGACCTACCTGCGGACGGCCCACCACCTCCACGGGGGCTTCACCCTCCGCCGGCACCTGGACGACGGCCACGTTCCGGCCGTCCTCGACGGACCGGCTCCCGACGGCGCGGCGTGGGATCGCGTGGTGATCCAGGGACACAGCCGCCTCGGGGTTCCCTACGCCGACGAGGACGCCGGGACTCTGGGCGACCCGACGGCCTTCGCGTCGGGGGCGGGGGAGGTGATCGACATGGTGGAGGCCCGCGGCTCGTCGGCCATGCTCTACATGACGTGGGCCAAGGAGGCCTTCCCGGCCCAGATCGACGCCCTGGCCGCGGCCTACGAAGGCGTGGGGGCGACCCGTGGCGTCCCGGTGGCGCCGGTGGGCCGCGCCTGGGAACGCGTCCGCGCGGAACGTCCGGACCTGGACCTGTTCACCGACGACGGATCGCACCCCAGCCCCACCGGCACCTACCTCGCGGCCTGCGTCTTCTACGCGGCGATCACGGGCCGGAGTCCTGCGGGCGCTCCGACCAGGCTGTCCGGCACGGCCATGCAGACGCCGGGGGTCGTGGCATCCGAGGGGCCCGTGACCCTGGTGGCGCTGGATGCCGGGACCGCCGGGTACCTGCAGCGGGTGGCCTGGGAGGTGGTCCGGGAGCGGGGCGGGGGCGGCTGACCCGCGTCGACACGCGCCGCCCTGCAGGCAGCGCCTTCCTAGCCCGACGCGGGCCGTTCTTCCGGCCGACCCTGGCCCAGCATCGTGTGGAGCCAGTGTCCGGCGCGGCGGACCTTGGCCTCGACGTACGGGCGGTTGTGGCGGTTGAGGCGGCCGTGGAGCGGCTGGCGTCGGACCACCTCGATGCCGGCCCCCTCGAACGCGTCGAGCTTCTCGGGGTTGTTCGTGACCAGCTCGATGCGCCGGACCCCGATCTCGTGGAGCATCTGGATGGCGATGTCGTACCGGCGTTCGTCGGCTCCGAAGCCCAGAGTGCCGTCGGCATCGATGGTGTCGAGGCCCGTCTCCTGGAGCGTGTAGGCCCGGAACTTGTTCCCGAGCCCGATGCCGCGACCCTCCTGCGCCAGGTAGAGCAGGACCCCGCCGCCCCGCTCGGCGATGTGGGTCATGCTGCCCCGGAGCTGCTCGCCACAGTCGCACCGGAGGCTTCCGAACAGGTCGCCGGTGAAGCACGCCGAGTGGAGGCGGACGGGCACCGGGTCGGGCCACGCTTCCGGCGATCCCACGACGATGGCCACGTGCTCCACGAACCCGGAGGGCTCCCGGAAGAGGATGAAACGGGAGTCCTCCTCGTCGGGCAGCGGCACCGGCGCCTCGCTGATGCGCACGACCCGCACGCCGGACGACACCGTCAGGGCGTCGACCTCGTCCGCGCTGGTCTGGAGGATCGTTCCCTCGTCGAGGGCCCGGGCCAGCACGGGCGGCATCGGGTCGGGCACGGGGCAGGCCACCACGGCCGGCAGCAACTGCCCGAGACGGGCCAGTGCCAGGCCGGCCGCTTCCGCCTCGCCGCCGGCCCGGACGCTGCGGTGCCCGTCGCCGCTTCCCTGGAGCGGTCCCGAGGCCAGCGCCGTGACCCGGAGCGCCGACACGGAGCCGACCAGGGGCAGGGCGTAGGCTGACGGGGGGGTGGGCGCGGCGCCGAGGGACCATCCCATGGCCCGCGCGCGATGGGACGTGACCACCAGCGAAGCCGGGGCCCCGCAGAGGGTTCTCAGGCGCTCCAGACGGACGTCGTCGAGTCCCTCCACCGGCAGCACGAGCCGGTGGCCCGGATCGTCCGCACGCTCCGAGCCACGGATCAACAGGGGACGGCCCCGCTGCAACTCGAACAGACCACGCTCGGCGTTGTACATGCGAACACCTTCGGGTGCGCTGGGGATGGGCGGCGGAAGCGACGGCCCGGGCGAGACAACCCCGGACGCCGCGGCAGGATCCGGCATCGCGCGGGTCACGGCGGCCACCTCGGCCGGTGTCCGGACTTCCGGAGGGGTGACGAAGATGCCCAGGCGCGCGGCGCGCCGGCCCGCCGCCACGCTTCCGCTCAGGCGCTCGAGGGGCACGGCCAGGAGCAGTCCCGCGAAGATCGGCGTCATCCAGAGGAAGAAGGGTGGACTGAGCGCCAGCGTCAGCCCCCCCCAGGCCAGCCCGACGGCGGTGGCGGCGCCCCCGGCCCGTGCGGCGGCCGCCCAGGACATGCCGGTCGGACCCCGGTCCTGCGGTCGCCATTCCACGGACCGGCCCAGGCAGATCGCCACCACGGAGCGGGCGTGGTGCAGCATCATGATCGGTGCAAGCAGGACCGAGACGACGCCCTCGGCCAGGGCCCCGGCAGCCAGCCGCGCGACGCCTCCGAACTCCGCGCGCCGGTGCACCAGGCCCAGGACCACGCCCAGCGCCTTGGGCACGAAGAGGACGCCGGCCGTCACGGCCAGGAGGGAGATGCTCAGCGGGGGCAAGAGGAGGGCGCCTCCCGGCAGGGGGAGGGCCGGAAGCTCGGGCAGGAAGACGTACGCGGACCCGGCCAGGAGGATCAGCAGCCACAGCAGCGACGACACGTAGCCCATGGCGCCCAGGAACAGGTGGAGGCGGCTGAGCGCATGCAGCCCCGGCAGCCCCAGCAGGCGGAGGTGCTGGAGGCTTCCCTGGGCCCACCGGCGGTCGCGCCGGGCGAACGCGGCCACCGTGCCGGGAACCTCCTCCCAACTCCCTTCCAGCGATGGATCGAGCACGACCTCCCACCCGCCACGCCGTAGCAGTGCCGCCTCCACGAAGTCGTGGCTCAACACCTCGCCACCGAGGGGCGGGCGCCCGGGCAGTCGGGGCAGCCGGGCGTGGTCCCGGAACGCCCGCACCCGGAAGATGGCGTTGTGCCCCCAGTAGTTGGCCGTCGGGCCCTGCCAGAACGCGGCGCCGGCGGCCAGCATCGGCCCGTACAGCGTGGCCGCGAACTGGACGAGCCGCCCGAAGAACGACGCTTGTCGGACGGGCAGGGGCACCGTCTGAAGCAGGCCGAGGCCCGGGTTCGCGTCCATGCGCCGGACCATCCGGACCAGGGTGTCGCCCGCCATGAGGGAGTCGGCGTCCAGCACCACCGCGTAGTCGTACCGGTGGCCGCAGCGCTCCAGGAACTCGCCGATGTTGCCGGCCTTCCTTCCGGTGTTGTCCGGCCGGCGCCGGTAGGAGATCGGGGTGTCGGGGCGCATGCCCTGGAGCCGGGCGAAGGCGGCCTCTTCCGCCCGGGCCACGTCGGGGGTGCGGGTGTCGCTCAGGAGGTGCACGTGGAAGGCGCCGGCCTGCCCGCAGGACGCCAGCGAGGCCGCCATGGCCGAGACCCGGGCCTCCACGCCCATCGGATCTTCCTCGTGGACGGGGACGAGCAGGGCGGTGCGGGCGGCCAGGGGTTCGCCGTCGGGCGGGCTCCCCTTCGGAGCGCGGTTCCGCCCGAGCGTCAGGGGGTCGATCCGGAACAGGAGGAGCCCGAAGCCCACCACGGCCGTCCAGAACGGGACCACGATCCAGGCGAACGTCGGGACGAACAGCGCCAGGATGACCCCCTCGAGCACGCTGAAGCCGTCGGCGCCCACGATGCCGGCCATGAGCGCCGCCCCGGCCAGGGCCGTGGTCGACACCAGGCCGAAGAAGGCGATGCGTCGGGCCCGGAGCCACCGGAACCGGAGGGGGCGTTCCACCGTGGGGCGGCTCTCAGCGGGGGCGGTCGAACGCAAGCAGGTAGCTCCAGGTTTCGGACAGGACGGACGTTTTCAGCTTCAAATAGACCCGCATGTCGGCTGGACGGTCCCCCTCCGGCGAGATCGCGAACGTGACCCGGCGCCCGCCGGACGGCAGCGGCAGCACCCGGACGTCCTCCACGACGCCGGCCGAGGTGGTCACCTCCGCCTCCGGTTCGGCGCCGGCCGGGAGCGTATCGAGGGGGCCCCCCACGAAGTCCAGGACCACCCGGCGACGGGTCGGCGGCGGGGGGTCGGTCTGGCCGGGCAGGCCGTCCCACCCGATGCGTGTCCGCCCGACGCGCGCCAGCGACTCACCGGGCAGGGGTCCGCCGGGAAGCTCCCCCCCCTCCAGGCGGGCGTCGAAGGAGATCAGCCGGTACCGGAGGCGCCGCGACGTTCCGGCCTCCATGCCCCCGTGGGGCGCCCAGAACGCCACGACGTTGTCGTTGAACTCCGACGGCGTGGGAAGCTCCACCAGGCGTACGGCGCCCGCGCCCCAGTCTCCCGGGCCCGCCTCCACCCACTGGCTGGGGCGCCGGTCGTAGCGGGCTTCCAGGTCGAGGTAGGAGGCGAAGTCCCGGTCGCGCTGGACCAGGCCGAACCCCGACGCCGCGGTGTCGGACAGGGCGGTGGTCTGCACCACGGTCCGGTTGGTCAGGGGCCGCCAGATCCACTCGCCGCCGCTGCTGCGTACGAGCAGACCCTCGGAGTCGTGGACCCGGGGCCGGACGTCGTCGTGGCCGCCGGTGTCGAACGTGCCGTGGAGGTACATGCTGGTCAGGGGCGCCAGCCCCAGGGTGGCGATGTCGGCCCGGGCGAAGAGCCGGGCGTCCACGTCCACCACGGTCGGACGGTCCCGGGCGGCATCACCGGGAATCACGTCGAAGGTGAACGCTCCCGTGACGGACGGGCCGTCCAGGAGTGCGTGGACCCGGGCGCGGTCCGCCCCGGGTTCCGGCCGCTCGAGCCAGAACTCCACGAAGTCCGGGAACTCCTCGCCACCGGCGCCCGCCGTGTTCACCGCCACGCCCCGGGTGGACAGGCCGTACACGTGGCCGGGGCCCAGAAGGCGGAAGTACGACGCGCCGAGGAACGACACCACCTCGTCCATCCGTCCCGCATCGTTGAGCGGGTACAGGAGCCGGAATCCGGCGTGGCCGGCCTCCGGCGGGAGGGCCAGGTCCCGGCCCGCCACCTCGTCGCCGTAGCGGAAGCGGTCCGGATCGAAGGAGAGCGGGCGCGCCTCGCCGCCGTCCACGACGTGGATGCGCACCGGCACGTCGAAGCCGCCCCCGGGGTGGAAGAGCTGGACCTCGAAGGGGGCCTGGCCCGCCCAGATGGCCGCGTCCCGGCGGAACTGGATGCCCCGGTAGGCCACGTAGTCCAGGGCGCGCACGGCGTCGGTGGCCAGGGACGCCGGTGCCGACCACGGCCGGGCGGCCCGGGACCGCGCCCGGGCCGTGACGAAGTCGGCCAGGGTCGGCCCGTCGGGACGCGCTCGCCACGGCTCGCCATCGGCCGCATCGTCCGTCGGTGGGGCGGCCTCCACGGAGTCGGGCGGGCTCTCCTCGGCGTCTCGGGGGTTCAACCCGTCCTGGCCCCGGCAGGCGACGGTGCCCGCCGTGCAGAGGAGCAGGAAGCCGAAGCGGAGAGCGCGCATGAACGGACAGGACTCCTGGAGGTCGAGGCTCGCATTGCGGGCCCTCGGTACCCTCGTGGGGGTCGAATGTCTCCTGATGGTGCCGGCCTGGGTCCTGACGGGACAGCCCGGCCCCCGGTGGTTCGCACTGGAAGGGGGCATCCTCGTGGCCCTCTTCGCGCTCCTTCCCCGCCGCCGGTGGACCGCGTGGGCGGCGGCCCTGGCGGGGGCCTCGGTCACGGTGGTGTCGGTGCTCCTCGTGGCCGACGCGGCCGCGCGGATGAGCCTGGCCCGCCCCCTGAACCTCTACCTCGACGTCCGGCTCGTCGGTTCGGTCCGCAACCTGCTGGACGGCACGCTGGGCCCGGGTCTGGGTCTGCTCGTGCTCGTGGGCATCGTGCTCGCCGCGGCCCTCGGCGCAGGAGCGGTGGGGGTCGGCCTGGCGTCGCTCCGGACGCCGGACACGGGGTGGCGGCCCCGGGTGCCGGCGCTGGCCGGGCTGGCCGTCTTCCTGCTCCTGATCCCGCTCCGGTGGCTCCATCCCGCCGGCGTGGCCCTGGCCCTCCCGGTGGTGGACCTGGGGGTGGAGCAGCAGGCGCAGTGGGCCCGCATGCTCGGCGAGCGCGAGCGGTTCTCGATGGAGATGGCGGTGGCGCCGGCCCGGCTGGCCGACACGCCGGGCCTGCTCGAGGGCCTGGACGGCCGGGACGTGGTGGTGGCGTTCGTGGAGTCCTACGGCGTGTCGGCGCTGGAGGACCCGCGCTACGCTCCGGTGGTCCGCCCCGCCCTGGAGCGCCTGGCCCTCGGGGCCGGCGAACGGGGCCTGCACGTGGCCAGCGGGCTGCTGCTGGCGCCGAGTCAGGGTGGCATGTCCTGGCTGGGCCACGGGACGTTCCTGAGCGGGCTCTGGCTGGACAACCAGCTCCGCTACGACCTGCTGCTGGCCAGCGACCGGCCCACGCTGGTGGACGACTTCGAGGCCGCGGGCTACCGCACGGCGGCGCTCGTGCCCCAGATCACCCTGGCCTGGCCCGAGGGAGCCCGCCTCGGCTACGACCGGGTGTGGTCCCGCCCCGACATCGACTACCGGGGCCCGCCCCTCAACTGGGTGGAGATCCCGGACCAGTTCACGTGGGCCTTCCTCGACCGGGTGATCCGGGAGGCCGACCGGAGCCGGCCGCTGTTCGCCGAACTGTCGCTGATCAGCAGCCACGCGCCGTGGACGCCGGTACTCGAACTGGAACCGTGGAGCGCCGTCGGCGACGGGTCGGTGTTCGAGCGCTGGCGCGACGCGGGCGAGACACCGGAGGAGCTGTGGCGCGACCACGACCGGGTCCGGGAGGCGTTCGCCCGGTCCCTCCACTACGCGCTGGACGTCGCGGCCGACTACGTGGCGGAGCGGCTTCCGGCCAGCACGGTGCTGATCCTGCTGGGCGACCACCAGCCGGCGCCGATGATCACCGGCGACGATGCGTCCCGGGCGGTCCCCGTCCACGTGATCGCCGCCGATTCCTCCCTGGTGGCGGCGTTCGCCGGGCTGGGCTTCGTGCCCGGGGCCGTGCCCCCCGCCGTAGCGGACCTCCCCACCATCCCCCGGATGAGCGTCGTGCGGGCGTGGCTCGTCCGGACGTTCAGCGCCGGTCCGGCGGCCACCGATGAGTGAGCCGCGCTACTCCCGCCCGGCCCGGCTCCTCCACTGGACGGTGTCGGGGCTGGTGGCCGTGACGATTCCTGTGGGCATCGCCATGACCAGCGAAGGGTTCCGGGCCCAGGGCGACGTCCTGTACATCACCCACAAGGGCATCGGTGTGGTGCTCCTGGTGCTGGTCCTGGCCCGGGCGGCCTACCGGGTCGTGGTGCCGCCGCCGCCGCTCCCCGATTCGGTGCCCGATCGCGAGCGCCGGATCGCCGGGGCCACCCACGTCTTCCTCTACGTGCTGCTGGTGGTCCAGGGCGTCACGGGTTACCTGCGCACCGTGGCGGGGGACTTTCCCATCGAGCTCCTGGACGTGCTGGGCGTTCCGCCCCTGATCGGCGAGCATCCCGACCTGGCCCGGCGGCTGTCGGTGGCGCACAAGATCGGCGCCTACGCCCTCGTGGCCACCGTGTCGGTCCACGTGGCGGCGGTCCTCCACCACGCCCTGATCCTGCGCGACGGGATCCTCGGCCGGATGTGGCCGCCGTGATCCGGGCCTGGTGGGGCTTCGTCCGGTCGCTCGTGGTCTACGGCCGGCCGGGGCGCCAACGGGGGCTACGGCGCTTCTACGCACCGTTCGTGGGCCCCGGCGATCTGGTGTTCGACGTGGGCGCCCACGTCGGCGACCGCACCGCGGCCTTCGCCGCCCTCGGCGCCCGGGTGGTGGCCGTGGAGCCCCAGCCCCGCTTCGCCCGGTGGCTGCGCCGCCGGGTCGGCCGGGCCGCCGGGGTGACCGTGCTCGAGGAGGCCGTGGGGGCGGCGCCCGGCACGGCGCGTCTGGCCGTCAGCGACGCCAACCCCACCCTGTCCACGCTGGCCGACGCCTGGCGTGAACGCGTGGGCGACGTGAATCCCGGGTTCCGGAGCGTCCGGTGGGACCGGGGCCTGGACGTGCCGGTGACCACCCTGGACCGGCTCATCGAGGAGCACGGCGTGCCCCGGTTCGTGAAGATCGACGTGGAGGGGTACGAGGCGGAGGTGCTGACCGGACTGTCGGTCCCCATCGACGTGCTCTCCGTGGAGTTCGTGGCCGGCACCCTGGACGGCGCCATCCGATGCGTCGAACGGCTCCGCGACCTGGACGACTACCGGTGGCAGGCCGTGGCCGGGGAACGCCGGACCTGGCACTGGGGTGGGTGGCGGGCACCCCACGAGGTCCGGGCGTGGCTCGAGGCCGGCGCCGACGGCCTGGCGTCCGGCGACCTCTACGCCCGACGCGCGACGCTCCTCACTCCGGCCCACCCATGACCGAATCCACCCACGACCCGATCCGCTGGTGGGCCCATTGTACGTCGCCGGAGCTGGCGGCCGCCGTGGGTCCCGCCACGGTCGTGGTCCTGCCCACGGCGGCCATCGAGCAGCACGGACCGCACCTTCCGATGTCCACGGACCTGGACATCGGCCTCGGTCTGCTCCGCGCGGCGTTCCGGGCGCTCCCCGAGGGGACCTCGGTCCTGGCGCTCCCCCCCCTGGCCGTGGGCGCCAGCGACGAGCACGCCGGCCTTCCCGGCACGCTGTCGGCGCCGGACGTGGCCGGGTCCATCGTGGCCGCGGGCCGGGCCGTGGCGGCGGCCGGGGTCCGGCGGCTCGTGGTGGCCAACAGCCACGGCGGGAACCGGGCGGCGGTGGACACGGCGGCCCTGGCGCTGCGCAACGACCCGGGCCTCCTGGTCGTGAAGGCCCACTGGTTCCGCTTTCCCCGGCCCGAGGGGGTGGGGCTACCGGAGTCGGAGTGGGTGCACGGCCTGCACGGGGGCGCGGTGGAAACGGCCATGATGCTCCATCTGCACCCGGAGCGGGTCCGGACCGCGAGCCTCCGGGCGTTCCGTTCGCTGGGCCAGGATCTGAAGGGGACGCTCCGGCACGTCGGTCCCGAGGGCGTGGCGCCGTTCGCCTGGCGGGCCGACGACCTGCATCCCGACGGCGTGGCGGGCGATGCCACGCTGGCCACCGCCGCCCTGGGCGAGCGCCTGGTGGCCCACTACGGACGGGTGCTGGCCGAGGTCCTGGAAGACGCCGCGGCGTTCCCCCTGGAGCGCCTTGCCGGTGGGAACGGGTGAGCGAGACGGTCCGGCACGACCTCGACGCGCTGTTCGCCCCTCTGGAGCGGGCGGGCGCCTGGGTGGTCGGGCAGCTCGGGCAGAGCCTGGACGGGCGCATCGCCACGGACTCGGGCCACTCCCACTACGTGAACGGGCCGGAGGACATCCGACGGCTGCATCGCCTCCGGGCGCTGGCCGATGCGGTGGTGGTCGGGGCGGGCACCGCCGGGTCCGACGACCCCCGGTTGACCGTGCGGGAGGTGGACGGCCCCGACCCGGTCCGGGTGGTCCTGGACCCCCGGGGCCGCCTGCCCCGCGGCCTGCGCCTGTTCACCGACGGCGCGGCGCCCACCCGGGTCATCCTCGGCAACGCGTCGGCCGCGGCCGGTTCCGAGGCCGACTACGGCCCCGACGTCGAGGTGTGGCGTCTCGAGTCCGACGCCCGGGGCCGGCTGGACCCCCATGCGGTCGTGGCCCGGCTGCGCGCCGAGGGCCTCCGGCGCATCCTCGTGGAGGGGGGCGGCGTGACCGTGTCCGGATTCCTGGAGGCGGGGGCGCTGGACCGGCTGCACCTGTCGGTGGCACCCGTCCTGATCGGTTCGGGTCGCCCGGGCATCACCCTGCCTCCGATCCAGACCATGGACCAGGCGATGCGGCCGCCGGTTCGCCGCTTCCTGCTGGGCTCCGACCTGCTGTTCGACCTCGACCTCAGGGGTGGGACCGGACCCCCCGGCTGAGGACGGCCACGCCCAGCCCCGGCAGGCTGCCCACGAGCACCAGGAGTCCGTAGACCACCGAGATGGCCACGCCGTCCGCGGCGGGCAGGCCGGCCCACGTCCAGAGCACCGCCGCGCCTCCCTCCCGGACCCCCCACCCCGCCACGGACACCGGCACCAGCATGGTCACCAGCACGGGGGCCACGAGAGGCAGCATGACCGCGGACGGCGTGTCGACGCCCAGGGCCCGGGCCGCCATCCACCACGTGGCCAGGTAGGTCGCGACGACGAACACGGACGAAGCCGCCTGGGCGCCGAAGGCCGCCGGAGCGAACAGCGCCCGCCGGGCGCTCTCGACCACGCCGACCGCCACGTCCGCCGATGCCGGGTCGCGTGTACCCCGCCGGGCCACGCCCCACGTGAAGGCGGCCAGGGTCACCCCGGCCACCCCGCCCCAGATCCACCCTCCGAGGAGCACCACGCCCGAGACCGCCGCCACCCCCAGCATCACCGTCTGGCCGGACGCCCGCTCCAGGACCACGGCGTGGATGGCCAGACTGCGCCGCGCGGGGGCGTCCAGCCCGGCCGCGGCTCCCGCCGCCCGGGTGTGGCGCCAGGCCCGGGACACGTCGCCGAGCACGCCCCCGGGCAGGACCTGGTTCAGGAAGGTGGCCAGGTAGTACTCCGCCACGGCGGGCCCGAGGGGCAGCTCCAGGCCCAGCCGGGCCGCCGTGAACCGCCATCGCCACGCGGACACTCCCACCTGGAGCACGGACAGCGCCAGGGCTCCCACGACCCATCCGGGGGCCAGGGACGCCAGGCGCGCGGCCACGTCGCCCAGGTCGATGGTGCGGGCCAGCAAGGCCAGAAGCCCGGCGCTGACCGCCACGCGGACGAACGGCCGACGCTTCACGGCCACCCCGGGGGCACCGCCAGGACGTCCCGATGGCCGACCTCGAGCCGGACGCCCTGCGAGACGGCGTCGAGGCGCCGCCGGCCCCACGCCTCCAGATGCCGGCGGCTGTCCGGCAGGATCTGTGCGGCCGCGTCGATCCAACCGTCCACCAGCGCACGGACCAGCGGCACGTCGCCCGGCCCGTTCAGCACCCACGGCGAAGCCGCGGTCCTGACCCTGTAGCCGGCGGCCTCGAACGCCCCGGCGGTGTACGACCACGCCCCGGGGCCCAGGGCCGCCCCCATCCCCTTCGGCCCGGTCTGGTGCCGGTTCACCGCTTCGGCCACGCGTGCATCGTCGGGGTCGGGCTCGGACCAGGCGATCCGCCCGTCGTAGGACAGGGCGAACAGGGCGGGGCACCCCCGGGCGGCGCAGGCCTCCACCAGCGCCTCCACCCAGGATGCCCCGACCAGGTCCAGAAGGGCCGACCCGGTCACCAGGTCGGCGCTGTCCACGGCGGCGAGTCCTTCCCGGGCCAGGTCGCCCACCACGGGCTCGACCGCGGCTCCCGACGGGGGCGTCAGGGCCTCCAGGAGGCCGGCGTCGTGGTCCACCACCGTCCAGCGGACGACGCCCGGCAGACGGGGGGCGAGCCAGCGCACGTTGGACCCGGTGCCGCCCCCCAGGTCCAGCACGTCGCCGAGGGCCCGGTGGCCGACGGCCTCGACGAGGGGAGACACCACGGCCTCGGATCGCGAACGGTGGTCCACCGGTTCGCGGAGGGCCAGCCAGTCCGCGTCGAAGGTGTCGCCGCTCATGCCGGCGGCCGGCCCCCGGCGGCCGACGTGCCCGCGCCCCCGGTCGCCAGGGCGCCCAGGGCCTCCACCGCGTCCTCGAAGAGCACGGACTGGGCAGGCCAGTCGGGGAGGCCGGCGGCGTGGCGGAGGCAGGCGGCGCCCATCCGGCGCCGGAGCGCGGCATCGCCCACGAGGCGGTCGAGGGCGTCCCGGAGTTCGTCCACGGCCCCCGGCTCCACGAGCACGGCGGCGTCGGCGGGCACCGTCTCGGGGATCGCGCCGCCGGTGGTGCTCACCACGGGCAGGCCCCGGGCCATGGCCTCGGTCAGCGCCATGCCGTAGCCCTCGAACCACGACGGCAGGACGAAGACGTCGGCGCCGGCCCACGCGGCCTCCAGCGCCGTGTCGTCCACCTCGCCGGCGATCCCGATCCGGTCCGCGAGCCCGGCGTCCCGGACCGCGGCCCGCACCGACTCCGCGAACGCCGGGTCCCGGGTGTCGCTGCCCACCAGGGTGCACCGCCACGGCACCGTCCCGGAGTCGGCCCGGAGGCCGGCCAGCGCCCGGACCAGCAGGTCCTGGCCCTTCCGGGGCGTGAGCGTCGCGACGCAGAGCAGGTGCACGGGGGCCTCGGCGGCCCGGACGGGGGCGGGGCTCGCGGCGGTGGTCGCAGGCGCGGTGCCCGGGCGGACCACCCGGATCCGGTCCGCCTCCACGCCCATCCGGCCCACCCGGCGGCCGGTGAAGTCGGAGGTCACGATCACGCCCCGGACCGTCTCCAACGCCCGGCGCTCCCGCGCTTCGACGTCGGCGCGACGAGCGGGCTCCAGCCCCGTCTCGTCGGCCAGCGGATGGTGGACCAGGCCCACCAGCCGGAGTCGGTCCGCGTGGCGGGCGGCCGGGTCGGGCGCGCCCCCGAGGGCCAGCCCGTCCACCACGACCGGGCGGCCGTCGGGCACCGACCCGAGCGCCACGTCCAGGGCCGACCGGGCCGCCGCATCGGTCGCTGGAAAGCGTCCCGGAACCTCGTGCACCTCCACGGTGCGTCCCCGGCGTCGCATCTCCCGGACCATGTGGGCGTCGTAGAGATACCCGCCCGTCCGCTGGTCCAGGGCGCCCGGGACCACCACGTGGAGGGGAGGGCCGGTCACACCGGTGCTTCGTAGGCCGCCCAGGCCACGTGGGACTCGTGGAGCGTGACCTCCAGGGAGGCGCAGCCGGGCGCCCCGGGCCCGAGGGCTCCGGCGTGGATGGCGGCGACCAGCCGTTCGTGGATCTCCCGGGCCAGGAACTCCGTGGTGGTGTTCCGCCCCTCGAAGTCGGGCATGTCGTCCAGGTTGCGGTAGTTCAGCGCGTCCAGCACGGCCTTCAACTGTCGTCCCGCCAGGGCGATGTCGACCACGAGTCCGTCGTCGTCCAGCTCGGCGCGCTTGAACGTGGCGTCCACCACGTAGGTGGCGCCGTGCAGCCGCTGCGCCGGTCCGAACGCCTCGCCCCGGAAGCTGTGGGCGATCATGAAGTGGTCCCGGACGTTGAGCTTGTACACGAGGGCGGCCCCCTGGGCGATCCGTGGTTCGACGGGTGGAGACCCCCGTACCCGTCAGGTTCCGTCCTGCTCCGGGCCACCAGCGTGTCCGGGATTACCCGGGATGGCTCCCCGGCGGGGCGTCGTACCGGATGCGGTGGCACAGGACGCCGGTGCCGTCCGCCGCCAGGCGCGCCATCACCTCGGGCAGCTCCTCGAAGCGGCTCTCTCCGGAGATCAGGTGGTCGAGGGCGTCGTCGTGGAGGAGGTCCATGACCAGGGCCCGTCTGCGGTCCGGCGTCCACCGGGGCGTCCGCTCCGGCGGGATCCGTCCCACCTGGCTGCTCCGGATCCGGAGACGCCGGCTGTGGAAGTCCCGGCCCAGGGGCAGCGGCACGTCCTGATCTCCGAACCAGCTCATCTCCACCAGAAGCCCCTCGTCGGCCAGCAGACCCAGGGCGTCCCGGGCCCCCTCGGGGTGGCCGCTGGCGTGGATCACGACGTCGGCGGGCGGGCCGTCGGGCGGGCTCGGTGCGAAGCTCACGCCCAGGGCCTCGGCCACGGCGGCCCGCGACGGGTCCGGGTCCACCAGCGTGACCCGGACTCCCGGCACGCCCCGGGCCAGTCGCGCCACCAGGCACCCCACCACGCCACCGCCCACCACCACCACGCGGTCGCCCACGGAAAGGCCGGCGTCCCAGACGCCCGTGACCGCCGTCTCGAGGTTGGCCGCAAGCACGGCCCGGCCGGCGGGAACCCCCTCGGGAACCGGGGTCACGGACGCCACCGGCACGTGGAAGCGGTCCTGGTGCGGGTAGAGCGAGAACACCACGCGGCCTTCCCACGCCGGATCCACTTCGGGTCCCACCGCGTCCACCACCCCGACGTTCATGTAGCCGTACTTCACCGGGCCCGGGAACTCGCCTTCCTGGAAGGGGGCGCGCATGGCCGCCCGCTGGTCGGCGGGCACGTCGCCGCGGAAGACGAGGGCTTCCGTGCCCCGACTGATGCCGGAGAAGAGGGTGCGGACCTGGACGTGGCCCTCGGGAGGGACGGGAAGCGGCGCAGTGCGGAGCTCTCCGGTGCCGGGCTCCCGGACCCAGAAGGCGCGGGCGGTGTTCTCGGTGTTCATGTCGACTCCCGGATCCGGTTCGGTCATCTCCCGACGGGGCGCCGCCCTCGACCTGCTGGCGGGGCTGCTGCCGGCGGCCGTGGGTGCGGGCGCGTTCGCCGCGGTGGCCGGCGCGTCCCTCGTGCTCCAGGTCGGCGCCGCGACGGCAATCTACGCCGCCGTGGCCGTGGGGATCCTGCAGGCCCTTCCCCCGGACGCTCCGGGCCCCGGCCTGGGGGCGGCCAACCGGGTCACACTCGGTCGGATGATCCTGGCGCTGCCGCTGGTGGGCGCGACCCTGCTGCCGGGCGTCCTGTCCGACGGCGTGCGCTGGTGGGTGGTGGTCCTGGGCACGGTGGTCCTGATCCTCGACGGGGTGGACGGCCGGGTGGCCCGGCGCACGGGCACCACCACGCGCTTCGGGGCGCGGTTCGACATGGAGACCGACGCCGCCCTCATGATGGTCCTGTCCGTCCTGGTCTGGCGCACGGATCAGGCCGGCGCCTGGGTGCTGGCCATCGGCCTCATGCGCTACGCCTTCGTGGCGGCGGCCCAGGTCCTGCCCGCCCTCCGCGGCGATCTGCCGCCCAGCGGGCGGCGGAAGGTCGTGTGCGTGGTGCAGGGGGTGGCGCTGGTCGCGGCCCTCGGACCCATCATCCCGCAGGGGCTCGCCACGGCGATGTGCGCGCTTGCCCTGGCCATGCTGGCGTGGTCGTTCGGCGTGGACGTGCTCTGGCTGGTCCGCCACGAGCCGGAGCCGCTGCCGGCGGACGTGGCCCGTCAGCCGTCGGGCGGTACGGGTCCGCGGTGATCGAGGAGGAGGGTCACACGGCCGTCGGTCTGGGGCACCCGACCGAGCAGCAGGTAGGTCGAACGGTTGTACCAGGCGATGGACCGGACGCCCCCTCCGCGATCGAAGTCGTCCACCGGAGGGCCGAACCGCTCGACAAGGAGGCGCTCGAGGGCGTCGAAGGCATCCGGGTCGTCCCACCAGAGCCGGATGCGCCGGATGCGGTCCTCGCGCCCGAGGGAGACGTAGGCGTGGGAGGCATCGTCGAACCCACCGCCGAACACGCCGCCCATCCGGCGGATGCCCTGGCGATGATCCGTGCTGGCCACGGAGCCGTCGAGGGGATCCAGGAGCGCCAGCGTCCCCCCGGCCCGTAGCGGGACCTCCCGGAGCAGCGGCCGCTCGTCGTCCGCGCGGAACTCCAGGGGATGGCACGGCACCCGCACGCCGGTCAGGGAGGCCCGGGTCGGCGTCGGCGGGCCCACCACGTCGGTGAACGGACGGGCCCGGCCCTCGAAGCCGTGGTCGTCGGTCCGGATCTCGGCTGCCACCCCCTCGAAGCCGGTGCTCCAGTAGACTTCGGCCGAGTCCGGCGCGAGCTGGATCCACGCCGACATGTGGTGGGGCGTCGCGAGCCCGCCCTCGGGCACGCCCAGCGCGCGGACGAGGCGGCCGGCGGGACCGTTCCGTCCGCACTGAATCCCCCAGTTCGACCCGGGGCGGCACCGTGAAGGCCAGGGAGTCCATGATGCCGGTGGCCTCGACCCAGGGGCCCAGCGTCAGGTCGAAGCACGTACCCGGCGGGAAGGCCTGGGCCGTCGCTGGGGCCGCGAGACAGGCGGACGCCGCGAGTGCGACGGCGAACCCGGCTGCGGTTCGCTGGAGGCAGGGCGAAGGAGGGTGCACCGGCGACCTCGGACTATCTGTCCAGCAGCCGGCGCGCTTCCTCCTCGGACAGCCCGACATCCCCCACGTCGTCGCTCGCCTCCAGGAGCGCCCGGTCCTCGCCCCACCGCGCCACGGCCAGCGTACCCGCCGCCGATCCGGCGCTCAGCACCGTCAGCGTGCCCATCACGATGGCCACCTCCGCCACCGTGAACACGGCGCCCTCCGCCACGGCGGACAGCGGCAGGAGGCTCACCAGCAGGCCTCCGGCGGCGCCCCAGAGGGTGAAGCGGGGGAGCGACAGCTCGTCGAAACGCCGCCGTCGGCCGGCTACGCCGAGCACGACGGAGAACGCCGCGCCGCAGACGAATCCCGGCACGGCAAGCGCCGGCAGCGGAGCGTCGAAGACCTCGATGAACCATCCCATCGGCAGCCCCAGGAGCAGACTCACGCCGATCAGGACCCCGACCAGGCCCCAGGTCACGCCCCACGTCACGCCCATGCCGAGGGCGCCGCGCAGGCGGGCGAGCCACCCGCTCACGACGTCCGGCCCCCGGGCGGGGGCCCCTCTTCGAGGAGGGGGGCGTCGGCGTCGGACTCGAGGGCGGGACCCGCGCGACGGGCCAGCGCCAGGCTGGCCGTGGCCGACCCGGCGCCGAGGAAGACGAAGATCGTGGCGTTGACCATGGCCGTCTCCCAGCTCCATGCGTCCCAGGCGTTGATGGCCAGCGGGAGGTACAGGAGAAGGCCCGCTCCGGCGCCCAGTGCGGCGAAGCGCGGCATGGAGAGCGTCTCGAACGAACGGCTCCGCGAGAGCGCCAGCACTCCGGAGAACGCGACACCCATGGGGAAGGCCCAGATCGCGCTGGCGACGGCCAGCCGGAAGACCTCCACACCCACACCGAGGCCGGGAATCAGCCACGCCAGACCCGCCACGACCCCGGCGATGGCGCCCACGCCCAGGGAGAACGTCAGCCCCATCCCCAGCATCCCACGGATCACCCTCATCCAGCGCGGCATCGGCACCTCCCGAGTATCTGCTTTGTGGCGCAAAGTTGCCCGGGCCGGACGTCGCTGTCAACGGACCGCGGCCCCGGTCAGAGCTCCACGAGGATCTTCCCGACGCTCTTCCTGGACTCCATGAACGCGTGGGCTTCCGGCAGCCGCTCGAACGGGTATGTCGCCCCCACCACCGGCCGGAGTCGGTGTTCGCCGGCGAAGGCGGTCAGGGCCCTCCACACGCGGAGCAGGCGCTCCTCGTCGGGCAGCAGGTAGCCGATGTGGGTGGCCATGATGCCGATGGAGTCCTGGGACGCCTTCACGATGTCCATGCGCGGCGCTCCCCTCCAGGCGCGCCACCAGGACACCGGGTTCCAGAGCGAATAGTCCAGGGCCGCATACCCCGCCACCACCAGTCGACCGAAGGGGGCGAGCCGCTGGCGGCACGCCGTGAAGACGTCGGCGCCCACCAGCTCGAGCACCACGTCCAGCCCGCCCCCCTCCGGCTCCCAGGCGTCCGCCCAGCCGTCCCGGCGGTAGTTCACGCCGGCCGCGGCGCCCAGGGCCCGGACCCGCTCCAGCTTCTCGTCCGATCCGGCCAGGCCGGTCACGAAGCAGCCGTGGGCCGCGGCGATCTGCACGGCCGCCGTGCCCACACCCCCGGCAGCGGCCGACACGGCCACCCGGTCCGGGGCCCGGAGCCGCGCCATCTCCACCAGGGCCACCCAGGCCGTCATGAAGTTGACCGCGAAGGCTGCGTTCTCCGCGTCGGTCAGGTGGGGCAGGGCGGGAAGCGCCCGGGCCTGGGGCACCACGACGTACTCGGCGTACGCGCCGGTCTGCATGCCGCACAGCACGCGCTCGCCGACGGAGCGCTCGACACCGGGTCCCACGGCGTCGATGGTGCCCGAGGCCTCCATGCCCGGCACGTAGGGCCGCTTCGGCGCCCAGGAGTACAGCCCCTTCCGGCTCAGGATCTCCGCGTAGTTGATGCCGATGCGCTCGACCCGCACCCGTACCCGACCCGGACCGGGGTCGGGTACGGCCACGTCTTCGAGGCGCAACACGTCCGGGCTGCCGCTCCTGCGCAGCATCCAGGCGCGCATGGTCAACTCAGCGATCGCCTCCCGGCCTCCGGTACCGGACGGGGGGTGCCGGCTCGGTGTCGAGGAGGTCCACCGCCTGCGTCCGGAGCAGCCGGAGCGCCTCGGCCACCGCCGCTTCGAGCTGGGGGTCGCCGCCCGCGCGCACCGGAGCCGGGTCGTTGCGCACCTCGATGTCGGGGGCCACGCCCTCGGCCTCCACGGCCCAGTTCCCGTCGGCGTCGAGGAAGCCGCCCCGGGGCGCCACGAAGCCGCCGCCGTCGATCAGGGGTGGGGTGTCCCAGGTGCCCACCAGACCGCCCCACGTGCGCGTGCCCACCAGCGGGCCCACCTCGTGGAAGCGGAAGAGGTACGGCATGAGGTCGCCACCGGACCCGGCGCGCTCGTTGATGATCATGACCTTCGGCCCGAAGAGGCCCGCCATGGGCTGGGTCCACGGCTTCTTGTCGCCGGCTTTGGAGTTGAAGTAGCCGGTGAGTTCCCGGTTCATCATCTCCACGATGTAGTCGGCGGCCGAACCGCCCCCGTTGTTGCGCTCGTCGATGACCGCGCCCTGCCGGTCCTGCTGCGCCCAGTACATCCGGTTGAAGTAGGTGTAGCCGCCGCCGCCCGTGTTGGGCAGCCAGACGTAGGCCAGACGTCCGTCGGACAGCTCGTCCACGCGGCGCTGGTTGTCGGCCACCCACGCCCACGTGCGGAGCTGGTTCTCGCTGCCCATGGGCTCCACGACCACGGTGCGCGCCCCCTCCAGGGACGGCCGGTCGTTGACCGACACCCGGATGGTCCGTCCCGCCGTGCCCTCCAGGAGCGCGTACGGGTTGGTGGGTGCCTGGAGCGGACGGCCGTCGATGGCCACCAGGAAATCGCCTTCCTCGACGCCCATCCCGGGGTGGGACAGGGGGCCGCGCAGGCCCGGCGTCCAGTCCTCGCCGTCGTAGATACGCTCGATGCGGTAGAACCCGTCCACGACGGCCAGGTCCACGCCGAGCAGTCCCGTGCGGGGCGAGTCCAGATCCGGGTAGTCGCCGCCCCGGACGTACGAGTGCCCCACGGCGATCTCGCCGGAGAGCATGTCGAGCAGGTGGTTGAAGTCGGACCGGTGCTCCACGTCGGGGAGCCAGGCCGAATACCACGTCCATACGTCGTCCCACGGGGCGCCGTGCTGGTTGTCCACGTACAGGAAGTCGCGCATGAAGCGCCATCCGTCGTGGAGCATCTGGGCCCACTCGGCCTTGGGATCGACCTGGACGCGCAGCCCGTCCAGGGCCAGGCGGCCGTCGCTCCCGGACGGGGCGCCGCCGGCGGTGCCCACCACCCGCCACGCCGGCCCGCTCCGCACGAGCATCTTCGAGCGGTCGTGGGAGGTGACGGCGGCGGCCACGCCGTCCAGGAACTCCATCGGTTCGGCGTCGTCCAGGCTGTAGCGGTGGAGCGTCGCGCCCGGCTCGTTCGGAACCGCCTCCTGCACGAAGACGTGGCCGTCGGGGCCCGCCACCAGGCCCGTGTAGTTGCGCGCCGGCAGGCCGGGGGCGTGGACGATGCGGTCCGCCATCCCGTCGGGATCGATGGTGACCGTCACGTCGTCGTCCGCCGCATCCTCGCCGTCGCCTTCCTCCCCGCCCTCCTCGTCGCTGCGGGGAAGGAACGGGCTGGCGTCGCCGTCGCGGAGGATGGCCACGTAGAGGGACCGGGTCACGGGCCGGTCCATCGACGTCATGTCCAGCCAGCCGGTGTTCAGGCCGAAGTCGGTGGACGCCAGGAAGTAGAGGTACCGGCCCGACGCGTCCCACACGGGGTCGATGGCGTCGGCCATGCCGTCCGTGATCTGGTGGGTGGTGCCCGATCCGGTGTCGTGCACCCGGATGACCCGGTACTGGGTGTCCAGCCGCCGGGCGTAGGCGATCCACCGCGAGTCGGGACTCCACACCGGGTTCATCGAGCGCTCGGGGTGGGCGTACCGGTCGGTGTCCACGTGGGTCACGCGGCCCGACGCCACGTCCAGCACCAGCACGCGGTAGTCGGTGTCGGTGAAGGCCAGCTTGGACCCGTCGGGCGACCAGGTCGGCCGGAAGTAGAAGGTCGGGTCCGGGATCTCGATGCGCCGGGGGTTGCTCCCGTCCTGGTCGGCGATGACCAGGCCGTACTCGCCCTCCGCGTCGTTGAACCAGGCGATCCGGCTCCCGTCCGGCGACCAGACCGGGTCGCGGTCGGCCACGCCGGGGGTCCGGGTCACGTTGCGCCAGCTCCCGTCCTCCACCGGCACGGTCAGCACCTCGCCCCGGTAGGTGAACAGTGCCCGTTGCCCGGTGGGCGACAGGCCCGGCGCGCCCAGCTGGCCGGCCGGCACGTCCACCCAGCGGGGCCGGGCCCAGTCCTGGTCGCCCTGGGCCAGGACCTCGAGCCGACGGGTGGCTCCGGTGGCGGGGTTCAGTTCATGGAGATACCCGGCCTGCTCATAGACCACCACGCCGTCGCCCGCGCCCAGGCTCTTCACGTCGAAGTCGGCGTGGAAGGTGTGCTGCGTCTCGGCGCCCGTGGCCGGGTCCCACGACCACACGTTGGCCGCCCAGTCCCGCTCGCTCATGTAGTAGACGCGCCCGTCGAGCCACACGGGAGCCATCTGCCGTTCGCCTTCCCACGGCGGGGTCCGGCGCTCCCACGTGGCGGTGGACACCACGCTCACCGGCTGGGCCTGGCCGCCGCGGTAGTTGCGCCACTCCGGGTCCCAGTAGCCGATCTCCTGATAGACGAGCCAGGCACCGTCGTCGCTCATCTCGCCCTGGTAGGCCTGCGGGACGCCCACGGCCTCCGGGTACCCGCCGTCCACGCCCACGGTGTACCACTGCCAGAGGCGGGTGGGCTGCCCGGCCCGCCCCGACTGGAAGAGCACGCGCCCGTCGGGCGTCCACCCCATCACCGTGTCGTCTCCGGGGTGCCAGGTCAGGCGCCGGGGCTGGCCGCCCATGGCCGGCACGACGAACACGTCGCCCTGTCCGTCGTACTCGCCGGTGAAGGCGACCCACTGCCCGTCCGGGCTGAACGCCGGGTTCGTCTCGCCGCCCTCGTCGCTGGTCAGCCTCCACGCCCGTCCGCCGTCCCGGCCCACCATCCAGATGTCGTTGGCGTGGACGAAGGCGATGTGGTCGGTGCCGACGTCCGGGTCCCGCAGGAATCGGGTGCCCTGGGCCAGGGCTTCTGCGGCCAGGGTGAGGGACGCGGCGACGGCCACGACGGCCGCCAGGACGGGACGCTGCATGGGGACGCTCCGGATGGGGTGCCTCGGTGGGTCCGTGGGGACGGACGTTCCCGAGCTTACCGAGGCGACCGGGGATCGGCCACCGTGAGGCCGGCGTCGCGGGGCGGGTCGGGGAGCGGCGACGGCCGGGACGTGCGCCGCCGGTGGTGCAGGCGCGTCCGGCGTGCGCCGGTCAGCCCGCGAGTTCCTCGTCGAGAATTCGCTGCATCCGCGCCTCGCAGTCGAGGCACATCCCGTGGGTGATCCAGACGAGTGGGAGCGCGTCGACGAGGGGCGGCCGGGCCATGGCATCCTCGATCTCCCACCACGAGTCCTGGTCCTCCTTGACCCGCTTGCACCAGCCGCACATGAGAAGCAGGTGTCCGTCCGCGGCGTCACCGGAAGCGGGGCCGCCGGTGACCGGAACGGGCGGCCGCTCCTCGACCTGGTCCGGCCAGGTCCGGAACAGCGTGCCTCCGTCCGGCTGCGGCTGCATCTCCATGGTCATCCACCGGCGGAGGCCGGGGGCATCGCAGCGGTAGGGGAAGGTCACCGGACGGCCCGTGCCGCGGACCCGCTCCCGGAGCATGCGGTAGATCGCGCGGGTCGTGGCGTGCCCCAGGAAGTCGTCGAGGCGCCGACCCACCACGGAGTCATGCAGGAGGTGCGGTGCACCCCCCGCCTCCGCGAAGG
This sequence comes from Longimicrobiales bacterium, assembly GCA_040216925.1. Taxonomy (GTDB): domain Bacteria; phylum Gemmatimonadota; class Gemmatimonadetes; order Longimicrobiales; family Gaopeijiaceae; genus JAJCZZ01. The sequence goes on along the minus strand of JAVJOF010000004.1, from coordinate 28,318 downwards.
AATCCCAACCGTCGCCGGTGTCCAGGATCACCCCCTCGGCGTCCACCCGGTACGTGACACGGTCGGTGGAAGGTCCAGGGGCGTCGGTGGGGTCGTGGGCGGGGGAGGAGTTCATCGCTGGCGGGGGCGGGGAATCCTGGTGCCTCAAGGGAATTGAACCCCGGGATCGATCCTTTCGTTCCGGTGCTGAAGGTGTGGTCGGTGGGGGCCCGACCACCGCCTCAGGCTTCGGCGAACCGCTCGGTCCAGCGGTCCAGGTCCGTCCGGCAGCGGGCGCAGATCCCGTGGTTCACCCGCAAGGACGTGGCGCCGTCGTGCAGAGGGGACCGGGCGAGGGCGTCTTCGATCTCGTACCAGGCCGAACCGAGGACCACCCGCTTGCACCAGCCGCACATCAGCAGACGTCGCCCCTTCGAGCCCTTGCGGTGGCCGACCGGAGCCGCCGGTCGGGACTCCACGGCCGTGGGCCAGGTGCGGAACAACGTCTGCCCTCCCGGCAGAGGCCGCATCTCCATGGTCATCCAGCGGCGCAGTTCCGGGGCGTCGCACCGGTAGGGGAACGTGACCGGCCGGCCCGTGTCGGTGATCCGCTCGCGGAGGGCCCGGTAGACCGCCCGGGTCTTGCGGCCGGACACGAAGTCGTCCAGGGGTCTTCCGACCACGAGGTCCGACCTCAGCTCGGGGGCTCCGGCCTCCTCGGCGAAGGCGGTCCAGTCTCCACCGGTGGCCACGAGCACGCCTTCGGCGTCCACGCGGTAGCTGACCAGGAACGGAAGCCGGTCGTCCTGCGCGGCGGCACTTCCATCGGCCTGAGCGTTCACGGTTCCGGGGGGGTTCGAGGGTCGGTGTCCGCCCCTCGAATCTAGCAACTCGGACCGGGCCTGTTCAGGTGGCCGGGCGTTCGGCGATCATGGCGCGGGCCCCCGCCGTCCACCCGTCGTTCCGGGAATAGTGCTCCAGGAACCGCTCCAGGTAGGCCACGGCCGCGTCGTACTCCCCCTTCTGATGGCGGGAGGCTCCGGCGTGATAGAGGGCCATGTAGTGGTTCGGCCAGAACTCGACCACCAGCTCCATCAGGGGGCCGGCCGCGAGTTCGTCGCCGGCATCGGCCGCAGGGTGCCCGATGTCGAACACGACCCCCGACGCCTGCCAGCGCTGCGGCTCCGGAAGCCGCTGGATCCGGGCGCGGGCCTCCGTGACGTACCCGCCCAGGGCCAGGCACGCGGCTGCGTGGGCCTCTCCCTCCCATCCGGCGGGGGGTGGGGTCCGGGCGACGGCATTTCGTGCTTCGACGGTGTTGCATCGGTCCTTCACGCCGGCGAACCAGCTTCCGGCGTCCCGGGGCCCCGTCCGGGGCGACGGGGGAGCCGGTCGAACCGGATCGGTGGGGCGGACCGGCACCTCGACGGTCAGCGGCGCGGGAAACGCGGGATCCGGTGTCGCGGCCCAGTCCAGGAGCGCCGGCCCGGGCCACACGAAGGCCAACCCCGCCGCCACGACCACCTGCGCTGCCAGCTTCAACCCGTCCATTCGATCCTCCGGGAGATCGTCGTCCCTGCGTGTCTTCCCATGAGGACGAACGGAGCGCCTCCTCACACACGACCGGAGCTGCAAGGGCCGTGCCCGGGCGGGGGGCTTTGCGGAGCGCGGGCGCGGTGCGCCGGGCCCGTCCCTTCGTGCCGGTCCCGGGACATCCGTGCCGGGCGAAAGGACGGTGGGTTCAGCGCTCCTCGTCGGCCGGGTGCAGCCGCACCACGATCGCGCCCTGGTCTCCTTCCTCGCCCCACAGCGTCCGGGCCGACTCGGCGTTCCGGTAGCTCAGCTCGCTCACGCGGGCCATGTCCACCTCCACGTCCCCACAGTCGCCGATGTCGTCGGGGTCCCACCGCTCCCGTGGAAGGCCGTCGACCACCAACAGCGGTCGACGATCCCGAAGGAAGGGGGCCAGGGGTTCGAAGCCTGCCACGACGCACCGGACGAAACGTCGTGGCCAGAGGGTGTCCGGGGGTGCGTCCCGGCCGGACGCCACGGAGTCCTCGAGAGGCGTGGGGGACGGAGCGCCGCACCTGCTCCAGTCGGTCGGATTCGCCTGGAGACACTCCAGGAGAGGCGAGCGCATGGACTCGGGCGGTACCACCCGCGCGTACACCACCGAGCCGTCCACCAGGAGCATTTCGACCGGAGTCTCCGTCTGCCAGGGCAGGGAGGCTTCCTCGAACACGTTCTTCGGATCGACCCGGTATCGCCGAAGTACGTCGAGTTCGCGAGGCCCCGGGTCCCGTGTGAACGCCATCACGAGGCGGTCGGGGTGGTCGTGGCCCCACCGCTGCCATGCCGGCAGCGTGCCGAAGCACGTGAAGCAGTCCTCCGGATCGTAGACGATGGCCACCAGCGCCTGCTCCTGCGTGCTGCGACCGGCCAGCGTGGTCCCGTCCCGGAGCGCCCGCGTCGCCCATTCCCGTGCCTCGATCGGGGCGGCCTCCGCGCACGCGACCTGAAGGCCGCACAGGGCGGAGAGGCCCAGCCCGACGGTGGTCCGGCCGGATGCCCGGGACCTCACGGACCGGCTGCCTGGGAGGGAGCGAGGGGCGTGGTACAGGGCCCGCCGGCCAGGAGGAACGCCTCCACGGTCGTCGTTGCTCCACCTTCATCGACCTGCTGGGTCACGGCGAACACGGTGTCGCCGCGCACCGTGAGCCGGGGCTGCACGTCGGTGCGCAGCGGAAGCGGCAGGTCGATGCACGCGGTCCCGCGCTTCGGAGCGAGGACGCTCAGGTAAACCTCGGCCTCGATGCTCGGACCCTCGATCTCCTGGTCGAAATGAACGAGGAGCAGCCGCCCCTCGGGTAGCGGGTAGAGGCCGAAGAGGGCGGGAATCATCGAGAAGAGGCGGGGGAAGGCGCGTTCCTTCCGCATCGCCTCCACGACGTCGGGTGGGTGGGCCGTGCGGAGGCGGGTCGGAACGCGGAGCGTATCGACCTCCCCGGAGGGCCACGCCAGCCGGTAGACGCGGTCGTCTCCCTGGAAGGCGACCAGCACGTGCTCGCCCGCAGGGAGGACGAACCCCCGGTTGAAGATGCCGGCCAGGGCGTTGGACTCCCGGTACTCCACCGGGACCGCGCCCCCGTACTCGACGTGGCCCGTGCGCCGATTCCAGCGCCCGATGCTGTGGCCGTCCACGATGTCCAGAATACCGAGCCACGCGATGTGTCCGCTGTCCGGGTCGGCCACGATCGAGCCGAGGGTGCCGTGGAAGGGAACGGCGCTCACGAACGCACCGTCGTCCCGGGCGTAGACGTTGAGGAGGGACCGACCGTCGTCCGCCGCCACCACGGACCCGTCGAGGACGGCCACGACACGCCCCGCGCTGGAGAACTGGCCCGGACCCTCGCCGCGCTCCCCGTAGATGGCGGTCAGCGTTCCGGTGCGGTCGTAGCGGAGCACCCGGTCACCGAAGCCGTCCGAGATCAGGAAGTCCCCGCTTTCCGGGTCCACGGCCAGGCTGTTCGGCCGGCCGGTGTACGCCGTGTCGGTCTCGGATAGAACGACCGAGAAGAGGGAGTCTACGCGGACCTCGCCGGCCGGCGACGCCGGGGCGTCGTCACATCCCGTGACCAGGAGCGACGCGAGGAGGGCGGCGGTTGCGCGCGACATGTTCGTACGGATGAGGAGCGAGGGCGGCCCGACGGGAAGGGGGCCGGGCCGCCGGCCCTGCTAGATGAACTTGTAGCAGGGGCAGTTGTACTCGCTCGCGTTGCAGGTCGAGACGCAGTCGCCACCGCCGTCGACCCACTTCCACTCGCCGGCCTCGGCCGGGGTGAGCGTGAGGGCCAGAGCGATGCCCAGCCCGGCAGCGACCGAGAGCGCTTTGAACAGCTTCTTCACGAGTACCTCCTGGTGGGATTTCCCGGGGTGAGCGGCGTCGGGGGTGACGTCGTCAATCCCGAGGGTAGCTAGTGATGCACAGGTTACTCGCCGCACGTCACGCTCAACAGCGGACATTCGGAAGCCCTACTTCCGTTTCTGGAGAAAACGGGCCAGAAGCCACGTCCAGCCCAGCCGATTCCGCGCCGCGAGCGGTGTGGCTCCGAAGAGGGAGCGACTCTGACTCCGGAGGGCCCGCAGCTCCATCGCGGCCTCCCGGGCCACGATGCGGAGATCCGTCGATGGGTGGCGCTGGCAGGCGAGGAGCACCGGAAGCGTTCGTCCGAGTCGCAGCCACCGCCCCGGCGGAGGGAGGCGTCCGGCTCCGAGGGCGTACCGGGCCGCCCGGCCGGTAACCGGCAGGGCCTCGTCCACGTCGATCCGGGCGTGCGTCTCGAACCCGAGCCGAAAGAGATCCACCGCCATGTCGGCTGTGGACTCGGGGAGCGCAGGCACCACGAGCCGAAGCCATGAGCGGATCTCCCACTCCAACAGCCCGGGGGCCGTGAGGCTCTCACGGAGCGCTGCGACGGTGCAGCCGTCCGGCGGGAGCACGGCCTGGACGCCCAGGAGGCCGGCCCGCGTACCGAGGATGGGTCCCAGCTTCGGAGCCCCGCGATCGAGGAGCACGAGGTTGGCCTGGGGGATGGCACGCCGAAGACGCCCACACGAGCGAGCCCACTGCGCCAGGTCGAGGCTCAACGGGTCGATGCAGATCACGGAGCCGTCCTCGACGCATCGAGGGGCGAGGTCGGCCGGGTCCAGCGCAGGCCCCAGTCTCTCGTACGGAGGCGCGAACACGCGCACGCGGAACGGGGCGGGGGAGGCGGTGGCCGGAAATGCGTTCATGGGTGGGCCCCGGGGCGCTGGGGCTCGCGGGGGAGCGCGCGGCCCGGGAGCGTGGGCAGGAGAGCGGACAGGAACGAGACGGCCGCCACCACACCGGCCGAGGCCAGAAGGGATGCGGGGGTCGCCGCCTCCACGCCCGGGACTCCGGCGGGAAGGGAGCGGGAAAGGAGCCAGGCCACGGCGAGTCCCCCCCCGGCCCCGGCCCCGATGACGAGCGACGCTTCGATCCGGGCCCTCCGGCGGGCAGACCGGGGATCGGCACCGAGCGCCACTCGGACCCTCCATTCGGGAGCCCGTCGGCGCAGGCCGAAACGGGTGGCCCCGAAGATCCCGATGGCACAGAGGGCCAGGGCGAACGCGGCGAAGGCCGCCACGAGCCAGGCGTTCAGCGTCCGGTCGGCCAGGGCTCTCCCCACCAGGTCGTCGAGGGACCCGACCTCGAACACGGAGAGGTCGGTCGGTGCCTCGCCGGGCCCGGCGGAGGGGGAGAGCGCCCCGACGGGAGCGTAGGATCCGGGGGCCACGAGCAGGGTCGCCCGATCGGGCGGGTCGTCGAGGAGGGCGCGATAGAGTTGGGGGACGGCAGCGGGATCCCCCGCCCCGCCGGCCGCGTCCGCAACCACCCCGACCACGGTGAGCGTCCGTCCGCCGGGTAGCTGGATGCGCCGACCCAGCGGCTCACGGTCCGGCCAGAGGGTCGCGGCGAGCAGGTGGTTCACGGCCGCCTCCTCCGGCTGATCCGGCGTGTCCGACGCGCGGGGCGCGCGTCCCTGCAGGATCCCGATGTCCAGGATCCCGAAGTAGGCCGGGGTGGCTCGGACGTCCTCCGCCATGTGCGGGAGACCCCCGTCCAGGACCGGGTGGTCCGCATCGCGCACGCGAACCCGGATGCCGCTCGGTGCGACGAAGGGTAGCGCGTCCACGAGTGCGGCCCGACCGGCGCCTTCCACCTGGCGCAGAAGCCCCTCCAGCATGTCCCGCCGGGCCGGGGGTTCGGCCATGCCGGCGCTCAGCAGGGAAACCTCGAAGACCCCGACGCCGTCGGGCCGCAGGTTCGCCACCGCCGATCGCGCCGCTCCCAGGCTCCTCATGGCACCGGCGGCTCCGATGACGAGCACGACGGTCACCGCTACGTCCGCGACGATCAAGGAGCGAAGCGCCCCCGCGGCGCCTCCGCGGCCTCCCGGGGACCGGCGTCGACCGGCCCGGCCGTGGCCCCGGAGCCGGGGTGAGCGGAGGGCGGTGGCCGATACGAGCGCGAACCCGCACGTGGTGGCGAGCGTGAGCAGGACGAGTGCGGCCAGGACGCCGGCCGTCATGCGCACCGAGACGATGCCGGCCGCCGCCGGGGGCAACAACCGGTCCAGCAACGGCATTCCCGCCGACGCCGCGACGAGGCCCGCCGCGGCACCCAGGAGGGCGAGCAGAAGGCTCTCCACCGACAGGAAGCGGATCAGTCGGGCGCGGGAAGCGCCCACGGACAGCCGCACCATCATCTCGTGGCGTCGGAGTCCTGCCTGGGCCAGGAGGATCGTCGCCAGGTTGGCACACGCCACCAGAACCGCGAGGGCGGTGGCGCTGAGAAGGGTCAGGGCCACCACCCGGCGCCCCTCGGTCAGACCCGCCGCCAGGGGCCGGACGCGATGCGTGTCCTCCGATCCCGCGCTCGCGCCGCGGTACCGGCCGAAGACGGGTCCCAGCTCGGTCCGGGCCGACGCCAGGGTGGCATCCGGCGAGAGCCGGGCCACCACCCGGGACGGTACGTGGCGTCCGAAGTAGCGCATGGTCTCCGGGGTGATCGGAGCCGGAAGCGGCACCCAGGCATCGGCGTTCTCCGGGAACGAGTAGCCGGCCGGGGCGACGCCGACGACCGTGTGCAACCGGCCGTTGATCCGGACCGCGCCCGGGTCGCGGCCGCCCCGTGGGGAACGCGGCGCCAGGGCCGCGATCTCCTCGGAGAGAACGACGACCGGCGGCGCGCCCGGATCCTCGTCGGCCGCCTCGAAGGAGCGGCCCTCGATCGGAACCCGGAACACCGGGAAGAAGTCGGCCGTGACGGCCGCCACGCGGATCCTGCGGGGGGGACCGAGACCGGTGAGGTCCGCCTCGCCTCGTGCGTAGGCGGCCACCTCGGGAAGGGCCTGGAGTCCGACGAGGTCTCCCACGTCGGGGGCGGACTTCGGGTAGTCGATCCCGGAGCCGGGATATCGGAGATCGACGCCCCCGACCTCCACGAGTGCTTCAGGGTCGGCGAAGGGAAGAGGCGAACGGAAGATGGCGTCCGCGAAGCCCGTCACGGCAGCCGCGCTTCCGAATCCGAGGGCCAGCGTCAGCACGGCGGTCGCGGCGAAGCCGGGTCGCGAGGCGAGTCCTCGGACGGCGACCCGCACGTCGCTTCGGACTTCGTCCACGAGCCGCAGGCCCCGGGAGGCCCGCGCCTCGTCCTTCCACGCGCGCACGCTCCCGAACTCCAGGCGGGCGCGCCGCGCCGCCTCGTCGGGATCGAGGCCGGCCCGCTCCAGGTGTTCGGCTCGAAGCTCCAGGTGCAACCGGAACTCGTCGTCCATGTCCCGCTCGAAGGCACCACGCCGGATCGTGGCGTCGAGCACGGACCGGATCCGCGAAAGGAGGGGCATGGTCAGCCGCCCTGAGGCTGTGCGCGAAGAGCCATCGCGACCGCCTCGCTGAACCGCGCCCAGCTCGCGACCTCTTCCTGGAGACTACGACGTCCCGCCGGGGTGAGACGATAGAACTTCGCCCTGCGGTTGTTCTCCGACGTTCCCCATTCCGTGGCCAGGAGACCGCGGTGCTCGAGCCGGTAGAGGGCCGGATACACCGCACCCTGCTGGACCTGGATCACCCCTCCGGTGATCTGCTCGATCCGCAGGAGGACGGCGTACCCGTGCGCGCTCCCGAGGGACAGGGCCTTCAGCACGAGCAGGTCGAGCGTTCCCGGCAAGAGGTCGGCGCGTGAGGTCATCCTCTCTCCTATAGCGGTTAGGAGAAGGGTAAGGAGCCGACCGGGCCGGCGTCAACGAAACCGCAACTTGCGCTCACTCGTCCGCGAATCCCCTTTGATGTGCGCAATTTCGACACCAACGGGGAGGCAGGGGTGAGGACCGGAGCATGGATGGGGGGGAGGATCGCTCGGACGGCGCTCCTGGCCAGTGGTCTCCTGGCGGCGACTGGAAGCGCCAGCGCACAGGATCGGCCGACGCTCCAGCCGTCGGACTACGGGCAGTGGGAGACCCTCGGCGCCTACGACCTGGACCCGACCGGGCGGTGGCTGGCGGCGGGCATCCGCCGCAACGACGAGACGGTGGAGGTCCGGCTCCACCGCACCGACGGGAGCGCCGACCCCGTCGTCCTGGAGCACGCCACCGGAGCCGTGTTCAGCCCGGATGGGCGCTGGCTCGCCTACCGGAAGGGAGTGGCGCCCGACGAGGCAGAGGATTCGGACGAGCCCGTCCGCGATCGCCTCGGGCTCGTGGACCTCTCCACTGGACGCGACACCGTGATGTTCGCGGTCCGGTCGTTCGCCTTCCGTGACGACGGCGCCTGGCTGGCGGCTCTCGGGTACGCTCCATCCGACACGGTGGGGGCCGACCTGATGGTCATGGACCCCCGCAGCGGTTCGTCGACCCTCCTCGGGAACGTGGATGTCTTCGAGTGGCAGGACGACGGGCCCCTGCTGGCCGTCGCGCTGCGGACCACGCTGGGCACCGACGCCGTTCAGGTGCTGGATCCCGGTCCCGGCATCCTGCGGACCCTGGACAGCCGAAACGCCCGATACCGGATCCCCACCTGGCGGGAAGGATCATCGACGCTGGCCGTGCTGCGGGAGGTCGAGGTCGAGGGTCGCGACGGTCCGTCCCACGACATCCTGGTGTGGGACGATGCCGGGCAGACGAGCGCCGCGCCCCGCGTGCTCGCGGCCGTCGGGCGTGCCGATCTGCCCGACTCCCTGCGGGTGACGGAGCACGCCGGCATCACGTTCGACGCCTCGGGCGCCACCGTGTTCGTCGGTCTGCGCCCCTGGGCGCTGGACGAAAGCACCTCCTCCGGCGCCGACGGCGCTGGGGGGGAGACCGGCGGCGAGGACGACGCCGAGGGGGACGCCTCGCCCGCCGCCGGTGCGGACGACGACGTGGCCGCGGCCGACGTGCAGGTGTGGCACTGGAACGACGACCAGATCATCCGGGGCCAGGAGTACTTCGCCGCCCAGAACGCCCGGCGCACGCTGGCGGCCGCGTGGCATCTGGACGCCGATCGCCTCGTGGTCCTCGGCCGGGAGCTCGAGGAGCCCGTGACCCTGCTGGACGAGGGCGCCTGGGGTATCGTGGCCGACTTCACCCCCTACCGGGTGGCCCGTCGGTTCGGCAGCCAGCGGGCCGACTGGTATCGGGTGGATCCCGCCACCGGCGAGCGGGCACCGCTGGCCCGCAACGCCCCGGCCGGGGTCGAGACCAGCCCCTCGGGCGCACGGGCGCTCTGGTTCGACGGCCAGGGGTGGATGGCCGCGGACCTGGCCACCCTGGAGACGGTGCGGATCGACCCCCAGGGCAGCGCGGCCTTCGGTCAGGCACTGGCCGACTACGACTATCCCGGCGACCGGCCTCCGTGGGGCCTGGCGGCGTGGGAGGAGGGGGGGCGCGTCGCGTACCTCTACGACAAGTACGACGTCTGGAGGGCCGATCTGGGCACCGGTGCGGTGGAGCGTCTCACCGACGGGGCGGCCACGGGGCACGAGTACCGGATCGTGAACCTCGACCCCGAGGCGGGCTTCTTCTCCACGGCCGAGCTCGACCCGGCGGAGCCCGTGTGGATGGCGCGCCGCCACACCCGTACCAAGGCCAGTGGGTACGCCGTGCTCCGCGACGGGCAGGTGCACACGGTGGTCGAAGAGGACGCCCTGGTCGGGGGCCTGGAGAAGGCGGTGGACGCTGAGCGGTACGCGCTCCGGATGGAGCGGTGGGACGATTCGCCCGACGTGTTCGTGGGCGGCCGCGACCTGGACGGCCTCCGGGCCGTGACCCGGACCAATCCCTTCCAGGACGACTTCGCCTGGGGCCGGTCCGAACTCGTCGAGTACACCACCGACGCCGGTCACGACCTCCAGGCCATCCTCGTGTATCCCGCGGACTTCGAGGAGGGACGTCGGTATCCGCTCATCCTCTACCAGTACGAGCGCCTGTCCGACGGGCTCCACCGGTACGATCCGCCTGGCGAGCGCGACTACTACAACTTCCAGACGTGGTCGCAACAGGGGTACTTCGTCCTGATGCCGGACATCGTCTACCAGCCCGCGCGACCCGGCCCGTCGGCGCTGGACGCCGTCGAGCACGCCCTGGACGCGGCCGTGGCCACCGGGCACGTGGACCCCGAGCGCATGGGGCTCATCGGCCACTCATGGGGCGGGTACCAGGCCGCGTACCTCCCCACGCGGACGAACCGCTTCGCGGCCTCGGTGGCCGGCGCAGCCATCACCGACTTCATCAGCTTCATGGGCGCGGTCCACTGGAACGGGGGGCTGCCGGAGCTGGGCCACTGGGAGACCGGGCAGGCGCGGATGGCCACGCCGTTCTGGGACAACCTCGAGGGGCATCGGGAGAGCTCGCCCGTCCACTTCATCGACCAGCTCGAGACGCCGGTCCTGCTCATGCACGGCGACCAGGACGGCGTGGTCGATTTCCGGCAGGCACTCGAGTACTACAACTTCGCGCGACGCCTGGAGAAGCCCGTGGTGCTCCTCGTGTATCCCGGGGCGGACCACGGACTCCGGGCCGAGCCCCAGCAGGTGGACTACCACCGGCGGATCCTCGAGTGGTTCGGCCACTACCTGAAGGGCGAGCCGGCGCCGCGCTGGATCACCGAGGGCGAGACCTGGGTCGAGCGGGAGGAGCGGCTCGGAGATCGCGGGGAGCACCTCTGGTTCCGTTGAGCACGCGGCGTCGGGCGGCCCAATCCGGGCGGGGTCCGGCGACGTAGTCAGGGTGGAGTACCCGAGCCCAGCAGGCCCCCAGGACGCTCCCCGGAGCGTACGCCACATCGGATTCCGGCCGGAGCCCTTGCTCCGGTACCGGTCACCGGTCCATAGTCGATGACCCTTCCTCACGCACCGGCCTCATGTCCGAGCCCCTCCCCGACTCCTCCGACGGTGATCTGTACGCCCGGATGCGGGCAGGGGACGAGCGTGCGTTGTCCGAGCTGTACGACCGGCACGCCGAGCGGATGTACTCGTTGGCACGGTCGGTGTGCAGCGATCCCGCGGATGCCGAGGAGGCCGTGGCCGACGCGTTCCTCCGTCTCTGGAGGGCAGGGGATTTCGACCCGGACCGAGGCACCGTGGGGACCTTCCTCGCTGTGGTGACGCGCAGTCGTGCCCTGGATCGGGTCCGGGCGCGGAAGCGCCGTGGACGCGCCGAGGAGAAGGGGGCCGCCCAGGATCCCCAGGGCTTCGCCGTCGAGATCTCGGCGGCAGGCGATCCGCCGGAGCGCCGGGTGGAGCTGGCGGAGAAGCGCGGTCGGATCCGCGAGGCGCTGGCCACGCTCTCCGACAAGCAGCAGGCCGTGATCGACCTCGCGTACTTCGGGGGCATGACCCACCGGGAGATCGCGGAACACCTGACCGAGCCGTTGGGCACGGTCAAGACCCGTCTGAGAGACGGCATGCAGAAGCTGCGGGACGCGTTCCCCCTGACCCGGAGCGCCTCATGAGCACCGAGCAGCGCTGGACGGATCTGGCGGCCGCGTACGTCCTCGGTGCCCTGGACCCGGAGGAGCGGTCGGCCTTCGAGGCACGCCTCGAGCAGGACGCGGAGCTGCAGGCGGAGGTCGATGCCCACCGGGAGCTCGTCGGCGTCCTGTCGGATGCCGTGCCCCGCCATGCGCCGCCGGCCGCGCTCAAGGCGCGGATCCTGGAGCGGGCCCGGGCCGAGGGCCACGGCGGCGGCGCTCGTCCCATCGAGTCGGCACCCTCCGTGCGCGACGCTCCTCCGCCGGCCTCCGGCGATGCCGGTGCGGCGGGCCCCGGCGGTGCGGCGCGGTGGACCCCGTGGTTGGCGGCGGCGGCCCTGGTGGCCGCGTTGGGGACCGGCTACCTGGCGCAGCGCGTCGATCAGCAGCGGGATGCGTTGGCCGAGCGGCTCGAGTCCGTCCAGGCACAGCTCGACGACGCCCGTGCCAGCGTGGCCGAGCGGGACTCGCTCCTGGCCACGTTCCTCGGTCCGGACGTGCGGACCGTGGCGCTCTCGGCCACGGATCAGCCCCCGTCGGCGCGCATCTTCTGGAACACCGCCACGTCCACCATCATCGTGGCCGCCTTCGACCTGCCCCCGGCACCCGAGGGGCGGACCTACCAGTTGTGGGGCATCGCGGAAGGCGGGAGCCCGGTCAGCCTCGGCACCTTCCAGACCGCCGCCGACGGCACGGCCCTCGTGCAGCGGACGGTCCCGGCCGGCACCGACTTCCAGATCGGCGCCGTGACCGAAGAGCCCACCGGCGGATCGCCCCAGCCCACGTCGGCCCCCTTCCTGGTCGGCACCTGGACGGACGCGTAGCGGCGCCGACCCGGCGTCGCACCACCCCCCTGGTGGCCCACCCGTAGACGGTCGGGTGGGTGGGAAGCATTGCGCCCCACCCCCGCCCCTCCAATAGCCGGATCGGCCCACTCCGGCGCCGGCGAAGCAACGGCGCCCGCTCCGGCCTCCCGAAGCGCCCAGCCCCCCGGCGCCGGCGAAGCAACGGCGCCCGCTCCGGCCTCCCAAAGCACCCAGCCCCCCGGCGCCGGCGAAGCAACGGCGCCCGCTCCGGCCTCCCGAAGCGCCCAGCCCCCCGGCGCCGGCGAAGCAACGGCGCCCGCTCCGGCCTCCAAAGCGCCCAGCCCCCCGGCGCCGGCGAAGCAACGGCGCCCGCTCCGGCCTCCCAAAGCGCCCAGCCCCCCGGCGCCGAGCGAAGCAAAGGCGCCCGCTCCGGCTTCCCAAAACGCCCACGCCCTCCCAAGCGGGCGGGTGAGGCGCCGCGCTGCCAAGGCGGCCGGGCCGAAGGCGTAGCACGCGCTACGCCGAGCGCCCGGCCAACGCCGGCAGCGCGGATGCATCACCCGCCCGACCAATCCGGGGTGGGGGTGGGGGGCGTACCCCCCATGAACCCAAGAGCGGGGACTCCCCGCCGAAACCCCTACCGAGGCAGGATCGATGCACCACCTCACTCTCTCCAGATTCGCGCCATGGATGGCCGCGCTGGCCCTGGCGGCCCTCGTGGCCGTCGGCACCACGCTCACCCTCCAGGGCGCCGACCACGCCGATTCCCCCGACACCACCGAGGGGAATCTCGACGCCAACGACCTCTACGTGTTCAGCCAGGGCGACAACCTGGTCTTCGCGCTGACGGTCAGCCCGCTGCTGGCCCCGGGAAGCGCCACCAGCACGGCCGCCTTCAATCCCGACGGTCTCTACGAGTTCAAGCTCGACCGCGAGCGCGACGGCGTGGCTGAAGCGGTCATCCAGGTCGCCTTCTCCGGCACCGGCAGCAACCAGATGGTCGACGTGCGCGGCCCGGTGGCCGTGAGCGACGGCGGCGGCACCACCAGCATGCTGGCGGCGGGCCCGTCCGTGCGGGGTGCGGTCAATACGACCGTGACCGGCGGCGGCATGTCCGTCTTCGCCGGCCCCCGTGACGACCCGTTCTTCATCGACCTGTTCGGCGATCGTAGCGTGACCAGCGTCCTGAACGCGGCGTTCTCGGCCGCCCTGGGCGAGCAGGTGGGCGCGTCCGGAGAACAGACGCTGGCGTTCAACCCTCAGGCCACCGACGACCTGGCCGGCCTGAACGTGCTCGCCATCGTCGTGGAACTGCCCAAGAGCGCCGTGGCATCCGCCCTCGGCATCGGCACCGGCGACGTCTTCTACGCGTGGGCCACCACCAGCGTCCGCCGTTGATCGCCAGGCCTCCGCACGCTCTTCCGAACGACTTCCGACCCACGAATCCCAGGAACGAATCGACATGAATACCGCTCTCTTCCGACGCCGCGCCCTTCCGGCCCTGGCAGCCCTGCTGACCGTGACGGCCGCCGCGTGCGACGACGACACGCCCACGGGGCCCCGCGTACCGGTCGTGACGGCCGCGACGCAGGTACTCGCCTTCGGCACCCTCGACACCAACTTCGGCGCCGGCATGGCGCAGACCGTCACCCTCACCAACACCGGCGGGGCCGCCGTCATGGTGGGTCCCCTCTCCGTGGCCGGAGCCGCAGCCGCGGACTTCGTCCTGACGGGCGACGTCCAGGCCCGGAGCCTCGCGGCCGGCGCCTCCATGCAGGTCTCGGTGGCGTTCGACCCCACCGCCACGGGCACCCGTGAGGCCGCGGTGCTCGCACCCACCGACGACCAGGCCACCGGCACGGTCACCGTGGGCCTGACCGGCACGGGTGCGCGCTTCACCTACGCCCAGGTGGACCGGGTGGGCATCCCCACGTTGAACACGGTGTTCAACCATCCGCCGCAGTTCAGCAAGAAGGACTACAACGTCGCGTCGCCCATGGCCGACGTGGCCACCTACACCGGCCTGTTCGAGACGGTGGCCGGCGCCGTGTCCAACGCCGATCCGGCGGCCACCGCGGCGCTGCTCCTGCCGGACGAGCTCCCGGTGAACATGGGCGCCGCCACCACCAGCTTCGCGACCCTGACGGGCCGCGCGCCCGCCGATGACGCCGTGGACGTGGCGCTCAGCGTGGTGGTGGGTCCGTCGTCGCTCCACAGCGACAACGTGGGCAGCAACGACCGCGCCTTCCTCACGACGTTCCCCTACCTGGCGCCCCCGAACGACTGAAGACACGGCCCGGGCGTCCCGGCAGCACGCCGGGGCGCCCGCCGGCTTCGGCCGGGCCCCGTTCGTCCCTTGCCCTCTCTTCCATCGATCCGATGAACCGATCCGAATCCCGACCCGCCCGCACCGTGGCGACCTTCCTGGCCGGCGGCCTCCTGGCCGTGACCATGGCCGCCATTCCCGTGTCCGAGGCCGACAGCGCCGCCCGGCTGGTGCATCCCGGCGTCCTGCGGACCGCCCTGGCGGCGCGGCCCCTGGACGCCGGCGTCGCCACCGACCAGATCGCCTTCTTCGAGGAGCGGCTGGCCGAGCGCCCCGGAGACGTCCTGTCGCTCCGACGCATCGCCTCGACGCGGCTCCTCCGCTTCCGGGCCTACAACGACCTGCGTGAGCTGGAGCAGGCCGAGGACGCGGCGATGCGCCTGACGGCGTGGCACGAAGCCGACGCCGGCGCCTACGCGACCCGGGCGTCGGTGGCGTTGGCCCGCCACGATTTCGCCGGCGCCATGGAGGCCGCGCTCCGGTACCGGTCCCTGGCCCCCCGCGGCGAGACCGGGGCGACCTGGACGCTCTTCGACGCCCTCTGGGCTTCCGGTCGTTACGAAGCGGCACGTGGGCTCCTGGAGGAAACCGAAACGCCCCACCCGTCCGTGGGACTGCTGAGCCGCGAGGCGCGGCTGGTGGACGGCCTGGGCCGGGTGTCCGAGGCCGCCGCGCGCATGGAGCGCGTGGTCCGCATGGTGGACGGGTTCGCCGAGCCGCCCATCGTCCGCGCTTGGGCCCGCGTCGAACTGGGTCATTTCCTCCACCATTCGGGCTCGTCCGAGGCGGCCGTGGCCCGGTACGTCGAGGCGCTGGACCTGGTGCCCGGCTACCCGGCGGCGCTGGAAGCACTGGGATGGCTGGCCTACGGCGTCGACGAGGACCTGGCCGCCGCGGAAGCCCTCTTCCTGCGGTCGGCGGAGTACGGCGCCCATCTCGACCTCTACCCGCTCCTTGCCGAGATCGCCGAGGCCCGGGGAGCGCCGGCGCGGGCCCGCGCCTACGAACGTACGTTCATGGCCCGGATCCACGCGCCCGACGCCGAGACCCGCATGTTCTGGCGTCCCCTCGCCCAGGTCCTGGCGGCGGACACGGCCACCCTCGGCCGCGCCCTGGAGTACGCGGAGATGGACCTCGCGCAGCGCCAGGACCGGGGCGCCTGGGCCACCCGCGGGTGGATCCTGCACCGCCTGGGCCGCAGCGCGGAGGCGGTCGAGGACATGGAGCGTGCGCTGGCCTGGGGGTCCCCGCCGCCGGACATCCTCCATCAGGCCGGGGTCGTATCGCTCGAGTCCGGACTCCGACGTCGCGGGGTGTCGCTGCTCCGGGAGGCTCTGGACGGCCGCGCCGAACTCGGTCCGGTGGTGGCATCGGAGATCGAGGACCTGCTGGCCGTCCACTGAGGCCGGGAAGTCGGTCAGTCGGGGTCCGCCGGCACCAGCCGATAGCCCACGACCCGGGGCACGTCCAGCGAATCGACCTCCACGACGTAGACGTGATCGTTGCGGAAGAACGGAGGTACCTCGTCCCGGTGGGGCGGGGCAGGGACGGTGCCCCGGATCCGGCCCTGGGCGTCGTACAGGTCGTAGGCGGTGCCGTCCGCCACGTTGCGCTCCACGATCAACCGACCTTCGTGGTCGAAGTGCAGCCGATGGATCGGCGGCTTCCGGTCGGGCCGGGTCACGGAGGCGGGCTCGCAGTCCCCCGGGTTGCCGTGCGTCTCCTCCCGGGCCTCGTACTCCGCCATTCCGGCGGCCCATTCCGCGTCGGACACGGGATGGGTGGGTACGATCCGATGGACCACGCGCAGGGTGTCGCCCCGGACGTCCAGCCGGGCCACGGCGTAGGTGGCCGTCCAGGCCACGGCGTGGGCCCCGGGCGGGTTCGGATCGGGCGCGCTGGCCAGTGTCGGCGCGAACGGAATCGTGTAGAAGGCGATGGCGTTGGAAAACCGGCACAGGATCCCCGACGGAGGCGCGCCGTCGGGCGCCCTCGGTACGGGCAGCGTGTCCGTTCCGGCCACGCCCCCGAGGATCCGGGCCCGGTGCGCCCGACCGAGCGGGCCACCCTGGGGCGTCGGGGTGGGAATCCATCCCCCGGGTGCGATCCGCACGAACCACTCGCCGCCGCTCACGTTCATGGTGCGGATCTGGTCGAGGTACGTGCCGTCGGGGCCGTAGAGGTTGACGCGGGCCCCGCCGCCGTCGAACACGGCCAGGGTGTCGCCCACCCACCCCACGGCGTACGCGCTGGTCAACTCGCCCGGTCCCTGGCCTTCGCTGCCGATGGTCCGTTCGAACGCTCCGTCGGGTCCGAACACCCGGACCTCCGCGGTCGTGGCGTCGGCGACGTAGACCCGCCCCTCCTCGTCGGCCACCACCGCCCGGACCCGCCCGAACTCGTCCGGCGCCGGAGCCCCTTCCAGGAGCGCCGTGGTCCCGATGCGGACGGTCTCCCGGGCCACCCACGCGGGTGCCTCCGCCGGGTTCCGCACGTGAAGGACTCCGGCCACGGTGTCGACCGTGACGTCGAGCGTGGGCGGGGCCGCATCGCCGGCGCATCCGGACAGGAGGGCGGCGGCGGCCAATCGGCCGAGGGAGGAAGGCGTGCGTCGAAGCATGGAGCGTTCCGTGGATCGGTGCCGGAGCCGGCCCGCCCGACCCCGCTCCCGGATAGGATGCGGGCCCGGCCCGCACGGCGCCACGGTCATCGGCCGACCCGGCCATGCGCCGCGGCCGGGCAGGGGCCCGGCAGGCCGACGCACGCGGCCCCGGAGCCTCCCGCGTTTGATCACACGGCGACATCGCTGTAAAATAACGATCGTTACGGAATCTCTGCCAGGGCCCGCGGGCCCGCATGAACGGAGGATACATGGCCCTGACCCGTTGCTTCTGGGTCCCCGGAGACAACCCGGTGTACGCCGCCTATCACGACCACGAGTGGGGGTTCCCGGTCGACGACGACTTCCGGCTCTTCGAGAAGATCTGTCTCGAGGGCTTCCAGGCCGGACTGTCGTGGTGGACCATCCTCCGGAAGCGGGAGCGGTTCCGGAAGGTGTTCAAGGGCTTCGACTTCCGGCAGGTGGCGAAGTTCGACAACAGCGACGTGGCCCGGCTCCTGTCCGACGACGGCATCGTGCGGCATCGGGGAAAGATCGAGGCCACCATCCTCAACGCCCGCCGGGCCTGCGAGCTGGTGGACGAACAGGGATCCCTGGCGGCGTATCTGTGGCGGTTCGAGCCGGACTCCTCGGCCCGGCCCAAGAAGCTGACCGAAGAGGTGCTCCGCTCCATGTCGATCTCCGAGGAGTCGCGGGCCCTGTCCGAGGATCTGAAGAAGCGGGGGTGGAAGTTCTTCGGGCCGACCACGGCCTACGCCTTCATGCAGGCCATGGGGATGGTGAACGACCACACGCACGACTGCTCCACCCGGAAGCGCGTCGAGGCGGTCCGGGCGGATTTCGTCGTGCCGACCTGACGCCATGCCTCGTCCCCGTACCTACGACCGGGACCGGGCCCTCCGGCAGGCCATCCGGGCGTTCTGGACCACGGGGTACGCCGCCACGTCGGTCCGGTCGCTGCAGGAGGCCACGGGGATGGCCCCGGCCAGCCTGTACGGCGAGTTCGGTGGGAAGGACGCGCTCTTCGCCGCGGCCGTGGAACGCTACATCGACGACAGCCGGCAGTGGCACGCCGAGACGCTCGACGCGGCGCCACCGGGTCTCGATGCGCTGCGCCGCCACTTCGCGTCGTACACCTTCGACGTCCGTTCGTCGGAAGGGTGCCTGCTGGTCAACTCCCTCGGCGAACGCAGCACGATTCCGGCGGAGGCCCGCCGCTCCATCGACGACTTCTTCATGTGGGTCCGGGGCCGGTACCGGGCGCACCTGACCGAAGCCGTGGCCCGCGGCGAGGTGCGGCCCGACGCCGACACGGACGCGCTGGCCGGCGCGCTCCTGGCCTTCGACCAGGGGCTGGCCTCCGCGGCCACCATCCCCTCCCAGCGCCGCCACCTGCGTCACGCGGTGTCGGCCTGGTTCGACGCTCTGGCCGTGTAGGCGGGCTCAGGGGATCCGGGCCAGGACGCCCTCGTAGATCCGCCGCCCCAGGTCTTCGGCCAGCTCCGCCACCAGCTCCTCGAGGATCTCCGCCTGGCGGGCCCGGTGCAGGGCGTCGTCGAAGCGTCGGGCTTCGTTCCGTCCCAGGTCGAGTTCGGCGGGGTCGCCTTCGTACCGCCCCCGTTCGAAGCTTCCCGATCCGTCGGCTTCTTCGGTGAATCCGGTCACGCGAAGCCCCCGGGAGTCCACGATCAGGACCTCGACCGTGCCCTCGAACGTGGTCCGGCCCCGTTCCACGGCGTAGGTGGCCGATCCACCCCGGCGGAGGCGTGCGGTCTCCGACGTGGTCCGGTCGATGCGCTCCGACAGCGTCAACGAGGTGAACTCCATCAGGACGCCGAAGTCCGCCTCCAGCGCGTCCAGGAGCCGGGCGACGTCCCGGGTGTCCAGGGTCGGGGACCCGCCCTGCACGCGGCGGACCGCCTGCCGGACGTCCACCGGGTCCGCCACCGCCACGAGGGGCGGCGGCTCCCGCCAGTACGCCAGTTCCAGGACATCGGCGAGCTGGGCGGCGGTCGCCTCGGCGGACATGCCGCCCACGACGGCGCGGGCGGTGATCGGCAGCACGGCCACCCGCCGGGTGCCCCGGGCCCGGGCGGTGGCCTGGATCCGCCGGGCCTCCTCCAACGTCCCACGGGGGGTCGGGCCTTCCAGCGCCAACGCATCGCCGGCCCGCTCGTACCCCGCGCGGTAGCGTCCGGCGTCCAGCTCGGCCCGGCCCCAGGCGGCCAGGGTGCGGGCCTCGGCCTCCCAGGCGGCCCGCTCCTGGTCGGCGGTCGGGAGGTACCGGTTGCGGACCTGCTGGTACGATCCCCGGGCGCGGCTCCACTCCCCGCGTGCCTCCGCGTCCCGGCCGGCGTCCATGACCCGGGCCACGGCCGAGTCCAGGGCGTCGCGGCGGTCCTGGGCGTATCCGGCGGGAGGCGCCGGCACGAAGCCCACCGCACCGGCGCGGGCGTAGAGATCGTCCAGGTCCAGGAAGATCTCCGCCGCGGCCTCGGCGTCGCCGGTCCGCTGCCACCGGGCGGCGTCGCGTCGCCCGTGGAACACGGCCGAATCCAGGGCCAGGGCCAGGCGCGCCCGGGTCCCCGCCGGCGTGTCGTCCTTCTCCAGGGCGTCCACGTATCGGAGCGCCGCGTCCCGCCACCGCCCCTCGGCCTCCAGGGCCAGCCCTTCGTCGTAGCGGTCGGCGGCCGACGCGCACGCGCCTCCTGCGAGCGCGGCAGCCACGACCACGACCCGCAGGCCGGCGGAGCCCACGAGCCGTGGCCGAAGTCGGGGCGTCACGTCAGTTGCCTCCCCGTCGCGACGGCCGGGGGTAGGGCGGGGGCGTGACCGCGGGCCGCGGGTTCTCCCGCAACAGCCGGAGCACCTCGTCCACCGCCCGCTCGAGCTGGGGGTCGCGCCCCTCGGCCACGGAACGGGCGTCGAGCAGCACCTCGATGTCCGGCGGTACGCCCTCGTTCTCGGCCACCCACTGGTTGTTGATCGGGTCGAACACGGCGTTGTCGGGCGCGGTCAGGGCGCCGCCGTCCACCAGCGCGTAGTGCACCGAGGACTTCACGAGGCCGCCCCACGTCCGGGTGCCGATGAGCGGTCCGACCTGCTGCTGGCGGAACGCCCACGGGAAGTAGTCGCCACCCGATCCCGCCAGCTCGTTGATGAGCAGGACCTTGGGGCCGAGCACGCCCTGGGGCAGCACGATCGGCCGTCCGTCGGGCACTTCGTTGGTGATGGCGGCCCGGAGGTCCCGGGTCATGTAGTCCACCATGTAGTCGTCCAGGTTGCCGCCGCCGTTGAAGCGCTCGTCGATGACCGCGGCCTCCTTGTCCTGCTGGGCGAAGAAGTACCGGTCGAACGAGACCACGCCGCCGCCCCCGGTGTTGGGGATCCACGCGTACGCCACGCGACCCCCGGACAGCTCGTCCACCCGGCGACGGTTGTCCTCCACCCACGCCCGCTGGCGGAGGGCCGCCTCGGAGCGGATGGGCTCCACCGTGACGGTCCAGTGGCCATCCATGCCGGGCCGGTCGTTCACGTGGAGCACCGTCTGCACGCCCGCCGTCCCGTCCAGGGCGCGGTAGGGGTCCGTGTCCGCCTCGAGCGGCACGCCGTTCACGCCCACCAGCCAGTGCCCTTCCTCCACGTTCAGGCCGGGCTGGTCCAGGGGAGCCGACAGGCCGGGATTCCAGCTTTCGAAGGTGTAGATGCGGTCGATCCGCCACCCGCCTCCGTCCGCGACCAGGTCGGCGCCGAGCACGCCCACCCGGACGGTGTCCACCGCCGGGTAGTCCCCGCCGAACACGAACGAGTGGCCCACCGACAGCTCCCCGTTCACCTGATCGAGCAGGTACGTCAGGTCGGCCCGGTGCCGGACGTGGGTCACGAGCGGGCGATACCGCTGGCGCACGGCGTTCCAGTCGTTGCCGTGCATGCCGGGGTCGTAGAAGAAGTCGCGCTCGTAGCGCCACGCTTCGTCGAAGATCTGCGTCCACTCGGCGGTGCGGTCGAGCTGCATCCGGAGGTCCACCTCCAGGCGGCCCGACCCGGGCTCGGGCGGACGCGCCGTGCCCACCACGTGCCAGTTGGGGCCGGCCCGGTACAGGAGCTTCTGCCCGTCCGCCGACACCGACACCCCGCCGAAGACACCCTGGGCGAAGACCGACGCTTCACGCTCGGACAGCGAGAACTTGTGGAGCGTCAGTCCGGGCTGGTTGTCCACGAACTCCCCGATGAAGACCGAGCCCTCCGGCCCGGCGGTGGTCAGGGCGTATCGCCGCACGGGCATGGGCAGCGCCACGATGCGCCGCTCGATGCCCTCGAGGTCGATGAGCACCGTGTCGGCAGCCGCATCGCCGCCCGCATCGTCACCCGCCTCGTCGCCTCCCGGCCCCCCCGGACCGGTCTCGGGGGCCCCGGCCGCCTCGTCGGTGGGGGCTTCCTCCTCCACCGGTTCCTCGTCCGAGCGGAGCGGGAAGGGGGTGGGGTCGCCGGCCCGCAGCACCATCACGTAGGCCGCGTAGGTGGGCGCCCCGGCCAGGATCGAGCTCGTGTTGGCCCATCCGGAGTTCAGGGCCAGGTTGGTGCTGGCCAGGAAGTAAAGGTGGCGGCCGTCCCGGTCCCACGACGGCCGTGTGGCGTCGGCCATGGCGTCGGTCAGGGCGGACGCCGTGCCCGTCTCGGCGTTCCAGGCCACGATGCGCCGGAAGTTGTTGGGAAACGTCTTGGCGTAGGCCAGCCAGCGGGAGTCGGGCGACCACGTCAGCCCCATGCTGCCGCGCTCGAGGTTGGTCCCCCCGGCGTCGGCGGTGCGGATCCGACCCGATTCCACGTCCACGACCCGGATCCGGACGTCGTCGTCCACGAACGCGATGGACTTCCCGTCGGGCGACCAGGTCTGCTCCCAGGCGAACACCGATTCGCCGATGTCCACGGTGCGGGTCTCGCCCATGCCGTCCTGCGGGGCGATGACCAACTCGTATCCGCTGCCGTCGTCGCGGAACCAGGCGACGTGCTCGCCGTCGGGAGACCACAGGGGTGCCCGGTCGGCCGCCCCGGAGGACCGGGACAGGTTGCGGGCGTCGCCGTGCTCCACCGGCACCGTGAAGATCTCGCCGCGGGCCTCGAACACCGCGCGCTGGCCGGTGGGAGACAGCGAGGCATTTCCGGCCCGGGGGCTCACGTCCTCCCACCGCGTCTCGGCCCAGGGAAAGTCACCGACCACGTCCACGGCCAGGCGCCGGGCGGTGCCGGTGGCCGGGTCGAGCTCGTGGATCCACCCGTCCTGCTCGAACACCAGCGTGCCGTCGTGGCCGTCGAGGTGCTTGACCTCGGCGCCGCTGAACGACGTGATCTGGCGGGTGTCGCCGGAATCCACGTCGTAGGCCCACACGTTGTAGGCGAAGTCGCGATCCGACACGAAGTAGATCGTGCCGTCCATCCACACGGGGTGGATGTCGGTGGTGCGGTCGTTGGGCAGCCGCACCTCGTCGAGGGTCTGGAGATCGAGGATCGTGAGCGGGGTGTTCTGTCCGCCCCGGTAGTCCCGGAACTCCTCGTCCCAGCGCGACATCCGGTCCACCACCACGCGGCGGCCGTCCGGTGCATAGCTGCCGTCGTGCCCCCACGGCGCGGGCAGCAGCGTCGACGGCCCTCCGCCAGGCGACACCGTCCAGAGCCGTTCGTACCCGGTGGGTGCCGTCTCCCGGGTGGAGGCGTACAGGACCCTCGTCCCGTCGGGCGTCCAGCCCCGGGCTGCGGTCTGCGCCGGGTACCACGTCAGGCGGGTGGGAGTACCCCCGTCCGCGGGCACCACGTACACGTTGCTCGTCCCGGACCGGTTGGACGTGAAGGCGATCCACCGTCCGTCCGGCGAGAAGTGCGGGTCCGATTCCACGGCCGGCGTGCTGGTCAGGCGCAGGGCCCGGCCCCCCGCCCGGGGGGCCACCCACAGGTCGGCCCCGTACGTGAACGCGACCTGCGTCGCGCTCAGGGTCGGTTGGCGGAGGAGGCGGGCGTCCTGCTGGCCCGCCGCAGGCGAGGCCCCGAGGGCTGCCGCCGAGAGAAGAAGGACGAGGAACCGAGGCGACATGGGTGCGACTCCGAGGGCGACCGGGGATGAGGAGGGTCCAACGTCCCTACCCGACGCGCCGGCGCGCAAGGAGTTTCGCGCGGCCCTGCGGCTACACCGCTACGGGCTCCGCCCTCGGCACCCGCTCCAGCCAGCCGTACCGGTCCGGCGCCACACCCCGCGCGGTGTCGAGGTAGGCGCGCTGGATCCGCCGGGTGATCGGGCCGGCCACGCCCTCGCCCACCGGCACACGGTCCACCGAGCGGACGGGGGTCACCTCCGAGGCGGTGCCGGCGAAGAAGACCTCCTCGGCCTGGTGGAGCATCTCCCGGGGAATGATGCACTCCCGGACGGGGATCCCCATGTCCCGGGCCAGACGCATCACGCAGTCCCGGGTGATGCCGGCCAGCATCGTTCCGTCCAGGGCCGGGGTCAGCAGCTCGCCCTCCACCACCAGGAAGATGTTCTGGCCGCTTCCCTCGCTGACGGTGCCGCCGACGCCCAACGCGATGGCTTCGTCGAAGCCGTTGGCCAGCGCCTCCATCTTGATGAGCTGGCTGTTGATGTAGTTCCCCCCCGCCTTGGCCAGGCTCGGGTGCGTGTTCGGCGCCGGACGGAACCACGACGACACGCCGGCGTCCACTCCTCGCTCCAGGGCCTCCGCGCCGAGGTACTGACCCCAGGGCCAGCAGATCAGGAGCGTCTGGACCGGGCTCGGCGCGGGATTCAACCCGAGAGCGCCCACGCCGCGGAAGGCCAGTGGGCGGAGGTAGCCCTCGGACAGTCCGTTTCGCCGGATCAGCTCGAAGCTGGCCTCGATGAGGCTCTCGGGCGTGTGGGCAGGGGCCATCTTGTAGATGCGGCACGACGTGTAGAAGCGCTTGACGTGGTCCGTCAGGCGCATCACCGCCGGCCCCTCCGGGGTCTCGTAGAACCGGATCCCCTCGAAGATCGAGGAGCCGTAGTGGAGGGCGTGGGTCATGACGTGGACCCGCGCCTCGTCCCACGGGACGAAGACTCCGTCGTTCCAGATCCATTCGGTGGTCGGTATCGGACTTGTCATGGGCGTGATGCGCTCCTGGGGAAACGAAAAAGCGCCGAACCCCTCGGGGGCCCGGCGCTCGGCGTCGGCTGGCGAAGTCGCTCCGTCAGCGTTCTCCGAGGCGTGGGCCGCCTACGCTCCCGAGCCCGAGAAGGCTCAGGAGATCGATAAGGACGAGGCCCGGTACTGGGAGAACGGTCACGGGAGGATCCGCGGGAGGACGTGGCGGGACGCGGCCCGCCTTGTGGAGGTCCATGCGTACGGCCCGCCTCGGGCGGCGTCAAGGGGCGGCAGGGGGCGGGGTGGTCGGGTGCCCGGCCGCCGGCCTACGTTGACGGGGCCACCGGCCGACCGCCTTCCCGCTCCCCTGGATCCGATCTCGCGCCATGACCCGTCTCCACGTCCGCTCCTGCCCGTGCGCGCCCCCGTGGGCGGTCCTCGTCTTCGGCCTCGTGCTCGCCCTCGCCGCCCCGGGGGCGGCCCGCGGACAGACCGGTCCCGTCGTTCCCGGCGCGCAGTGGGAGGAGGTGCCGCGCAGCGGACTCGAGGCATATGGATGGGACGCCGACCGGCTCCAGGAACTGCGGGCCTTCATCCGGGACAGCGCCAACACGACCGGACTGGTCGTGGTCGACCGTGGCCGGGTGGTCTTCGACTACGGCGACGTCGAGGAGTTGAGCTACCTGGCGTCGGTCCGGAAGAGCATCCTGGCCATGCTCTACGGCTACTGGGTCGAGAACGGGACCATCGACCTCGACGCCACGCTGGCCGACCTGGGGATGGACGACGTCGGGGGCCTGCTGCCCGTGGAGCGTCAGGCTCGGGTGGAGGATCTGATCACCGCGCGCTCCGGGGTCTACCACCCGGCGTCCAACGGCGGCGACAACCTGGCGGATGCGCCGGCGCGGGGCTCCCAGGAGCCCGGTACCTACATGCTCTACAGCAACTGGGACTTCAACGCCGCCGGTGCGGTGTTCGAGCAACTGACCGGACGCGACCTCTACGACGAGCTCCAGGCCCAGCTCGCCATTCCCCTGGGCTTCCAGGACTGGGACCGGAGCGTCCAGCGGAAGAGCGGCGACCTGAGCGTCTCGAGGAACCCGGCCTACCACATGTGGCTGAGCACCCGGGACATGGCGCGGGTCGGCCTCCTGATGCTCCGCGAGGGGGACTGGGGCGGGCAGCGGGTCCTGTCGCGGGAGTGGGCCCGGAGGATCGTGAGCGTGGTCACACCGCTCGAGGAGATGAACCCGGTCTCCCGGCGGGACGGGTACTTCGGGTACGGCTACATGTGGTGGGTCTGGGACGGTCCGGGCGCCACCGGGCCGTTCGAGGGGGCCTACACGGGGCGCGGGGCCATCGGGCAGTGGATCACCGTCCTGCCGGCCGTCGATCTGGTGGTGGCCCACAAGACCAACTCGGTATACGGGCGCACCACGAGCTGGGAGAGCTGGCAGCGGATGCTGGAGATGCTGCTGGAGGCCCGCGGGAACGGGATGGCGCGCTACCCCTGGTAGTGCCGTCCGGTCTGGCGGAGGGCGCGGGCCACGGTTTCGACCACGCGGCTGGGCTCGAGCAGCGGCTTCAGGATGTAGCCCTTCAGTCCGAGTTCGAGACCCTCGCGGACCACGGCGGCCTCTGCCGATGCGGTCACGAACACCACGGGAAGGTCCTTGTGCTCCTCGCTCTCGCGGATCTTGCGGAGCAGGGTGGGCCCGTCCATGCGCGGCATGGCCACGTCGGTGACCACGAGCCCGATGTCGTCGTTCTCGTTCAGGGCTTCGAGGGCGGCTTCCCCGTCCCGGACGGGCAACACGTCGTAGCCGGCATGGCTGAGGATGTTGCGCAGCAACAGGGTGTCCACGGGACCGTCTTCGGCCAGGAGGATGCGCATGGTCGTCTCGGGAAGTGTCCGGAACTCCGGGGAGTGTTCCCGGTGCCGGGGTGGAACGGTACTGGTCGAAGGATCGTCTCGAACCCGTCCGAACTTGAACGGCGCACGGAATGGTTGCTTCTGCGGGCCGACTCTGCGACCTTTTCCGTGTGGCAACGATTGCCACGTCCCAGCGTGGGGGTTTCAGCCACGTGGGTCAGCAGTCGGTAACGTACGGATCTTCCGAACAACTCCGACAGAAGACCAAGTAAACGCAGCAACAGGAGTTCGAAGATGCGCACGACCGGCACTGTGAAGTGGTTCAACGACCAGAAGGGCTTCGGCTTCATCACGCCCGAGGACGGAAGCAAGGACTGCTTCGTGCACCACTCTGCCATCCAGATGCAGGGCTTCAAGACCCTCGCTGAGGGCGCCAAGGTGGAGTTCGACATCGTTCAGGGTCAGAAGGGTCCCGCGGCGGAGAACGTCACCGTCGCCTGAGGTCCTTCCTGGATCGTCACCGGCCCCCCGGCGCCTTTCGAGGCGTCGGGGGGTTCGGCGTTTATGGACATTGACCCGCCGCTCCGGTCTTCTCACTTTTTCGCCGCAACGTAGCAATGACGCTACGTACCCATGCGTGGGGGGGGCAGCCACGCGGGTCGGGAGTCGGTGGTGCGGATCCTCCGGATGCTCCGACGACGGCCAGGAATCAGTTCAGGAGCAGGAACGATGCGCACGACCGGAACAGTGAAGTGGTTCAACGACCAGAAGGGCTTCGGCTTCATCACGCCCGAGGACGGAAGCAAGGACTGCTTCGTGCACCACTCCGCCATCCAGATGCAGGGCTTCAAGACCCTCGCCGAGGGCGACCGCGTGGAGTTCGACGTCACCCAGGGCGCGAAGGGCCCGGCGGCCGAGAACGTCGTCAAGCTCTGAGTCGGTATCTCCGGCCTCGGTCGGAGCCTCGAATCCCCCCGCCGGCGCTCCAGCCGGCGGGGGGATCGTTCGTTCCGGCACCCGGGATCATTCGTCGTCGTCGGCTTCCACCACGCGAAAGCTCTTCGCGTACGACTCCGGGCGGATCCGGCGCCCCGAGGCCCGCGCCCACACCTGCGTGAACTCGGCGCCCAGGAGAAAGACCTGGGCCGAGAAGTAGATCCAGACCAGCAGCAGGAAGATCGAGCTGGCCGCGCCGAACATGGACGCCATCGCGTTCCTCGCCAGGAAGGCCGTCAGGGCGAAGCGGCCAACCACCAGCAGGACGGCGGTGGCCAGGGCTCCGACCCAGACGTCCGACCAGTGGATCCGTACGTCCGGCAGGACCCAGAAGACCGCGCCCACGAACAGCCAGAGCAGGAGCACCGACGTGAGCAGGTCTGCGGCCCACACCACGGGGAGCATCCCGTCCAGGATCTCGATCCGTGGGGCCACCCATCCCGCCACGGTTCCGACGACCACCGAGGCGAGGGTCAACACCCCCAGACCCAGGACCATGAGAAACGCCGTGGCCCGGGACCGCATCAGGTTCCGGACGACCCCCGTCGAGGGCCGGACCGACCAGATGTGGTTCAGGGCGTCCTGGAGGTTGGAGAAGACGGCGGTGGCGCCGAACAGGAACAGGAGCACGGTCAGCGCCGCGCCCCACGACCCCAGGCCCGGGCCGTTGGCCTGGTCGAGGACGGTGCGGGCCACCTCGGCCGCCCGGGGGCCCGCCAGCAGGCCCGCCTGTTCGATCACGCGGGTCTCGGCGGAGCCCTGGCCGAGGATCCATCCGAGGACGGGCACCGCCAGCACCACCAGGGGCGCCAGCGACACTACCGTGTAGTACGCGAGTGCCGCCCCCCACCGCGGGGCATCGTCCTCGATGAAGCCCCGGACGGTGCGGGACAGCAGCTCTCGTGTGGAAACGTTTCCGGGCATGGGCGGGGGCGGCTCTAGGGAATCTCTGCACAGGGCAGGTGGACCTCGTTGCTCGCGCCAGGGCCCGGGCGCCAAGGCGGAGCAACGAAGGCATAGCCGTAGCTACGTCGAGGCGCTCCAACGACGGCGAGCGGGCCCTGCCGCAGCAACCCATCA
>JAVJOF010000003.1:0-34713 GCA_040216925.1 Longimicrobiales bacterium | reverse complement strand
GGCCGACGCGTCGTCGGTGGAAACCAGCGAGGCCGCGGCGGCGAGCGTCAGCGCGAGGATCGTCTTCTTCATGGTTCTGCTCCGTTCGGGTTGAGGGGTCCTTCCGCTGTTCTGGAGCTCCCAGCGGGAAGGCTCCGTCGTCTGTCGGGACAGGGAGCAGGGTGTGTGCCACGGGCGCCAAGGCCACGAATCCGTTGGGGCACAACGGTTTACGAGATCACCAGAGAGCCCGGGACCCACCGACGTTCCCGATCCGGCACAACGACGTGTTCCCGATGCGGAACCGCGTTCCCGTTCCGGAACGAGGAACACCTCGGTGCTGGCGGCGGGCCGGCCCCGGACGGCCCCGCCGCGCCTGTGGAGCCCCTTTCCGGCGCTCCCGGCCCGGAAGAATCCGCCGGGCGGTACCGGTTCGGCCGGACGAGGCGGTCTTTCCCCCGCACGCGGGGGCGGCGCAGATTCCGGCGCGGCCCCGACCGACCCGGCGCGGACGCGTCCACGATCCGACCCCGAACTCATGTGCCCTCCCCGTCCACTCCCGACCCCGTCCTCCTCCGGCGCCGGCCGTTCCCGCTGCCGCGCTCTGGCCCTCGTGCTCCTGGTGGCGGGAGGACCGATGGCTGATCCGGTCTTCGCCCAGCTCCCCGCCGAGGCGGAACAGGCCTGGGAAGCCGCGGCCCTGCGGTGGCGCGCCTCGATGGAGTCGGAGGGCATGGTGGGGGCGAGCCTGGCCCTGGTGGACCGGACCGGACTGGCGGCCCTGGAGACCTTCGGCCACGCGGAGATCGCCACGGGCGGCGCCACGCGGGACGTACCGGTGGACGACGCCACCATCTATCACTGGGCGTCGATCACCAAGACGTTCACGGCCATCTCGATCCTCCAGCTCCGGGATCGTGGGTTGCTCGACCTGGACGACCCGATCGTCCGGTACGTGCCCGAGCTGGCCGGCGTATCCAACCCCTACGGCCCCATGGAGGCGGTGACCATCCGGCACCTGCTCAGCCACTCGGCGGGGTTCCGCGGCGGTACCTGGCCGTGGGGCGGCGACCAGGACTGGCACCCGCACGAGCCCACGGAGTGGAGCCAGCTCGTGGCCATGATCCCCTACACGCGCATCCACTTCGAACCGGGGTCGCGCTTCAGCTACTCGAACCCGGGCATCATCTGGCTCGGCCGGGTCATCGAGACGGTCACGGGCGACGTGTTCGAGGCCTACGTGGACAAGAACGTCTTCCGGCCGCTGGGCATGCACCGCTCGTACTTCGACGGAACGCCCTGGCACCTCCTCGACCACCGCGCCAACCACTACTGGATCGGCGCGGGAGGCGCCCGGGCCGGAGGCCGCGACTTCAACACCGGCATCACCGTGAGCAACGGGGGGCTCAACGCCCCGGTCGGCGACCTGGCCCGGTACGTCGCCTTCCTCCTCGGCGGCATGGATCAGGACCCCGACGCGGCCGGCGTGTTGGCCCGGGCCAGCCTCGAGGAGATGTGGCGCACCGTCGTGCCCATCGGCGACAGCGAACTGGGCACCGAGTCCATGGGGCTCTCCTTCTTCCTGTACGAGACGCCGGGGGGGCGCCTGGTGGGCCACACCGGCACGCAACGGGCGTACTACTCCTTCCTGCTCTTCGACCCGGACGCCGGCGTGGGCGTCCTCGGGGCGTTCAACAGCGTGGGCGAGGACGGCGGCCCGCCCCGGACCGCGGAGCTGCGCATCCGCACGCGGGCCGACGTGGCCGAGACCGTGTTTCCCGCAGCCGGACGGTCAAGGCCATGATGGACCGGCGCGGGTTCGTGCGCAGCGCGGCCGGAGCCGCGGCCGCGTCGTGGCTGCCCCTGGAACCACTCCGGGCTCACGCGTCGACCCGCCGCTGGCCGGGCTACGACGACGCCATGGTCATCGACGCGCTGGCCGGACCGCTCCAGTTCAACATCCCCCAGGAAGGCCTGCCCCTGTCGGCGGAGGCCCGGGCCGACATCGCCGCATCCGGCATCACCGCCCTCAACCTGACGGTGGGGGTCGTGGGGGCCACCGCCCCCGATCCGTTCGAGGGCAGCGTGGCACGGATCGCCGGGTGGGAGCAGGCCGTGGACGCGAACCCCGACCTCCTGGTGCGCGTGCGGACCCACGACGACCTCCAGGGGGCACGGGAGTCGGGGCGTCTCGGGCTCATCTACGGCTTCCAGGACGCCGTACCGCTGGAGGGCCGGCTGGACCGTCTGGAGCTCTTCCACGGGTTGGGGGTGCGCATCGTGCAGCTCACCTACAACGACCGGAACCGGCTGGGCGACGGGTGCCTCGAGCCGGCCGACGGCGGACTGTCGCGCCTGGGCGTGGACGCCGTCCGGCGCATGGTGGAGCTGGGCATCCTCGTGGACCTCTCCCACTGCGGGCACCGGACCACGGTGGACGGGATCCAGGCGGCCGAGGGACCCGTGGCCATCACCCATTCAGGGTGTGCCGATCTGTTCGCACATCCCCGGAACAAGCCCGACACCACCCTCCGGCTCCTGGCCGAGCGGGGCGGCGTGTTCGGCGTGTTCCTGATGCCGTTCCTGAACCCGGCCGGCGCCCCCACCACGGACGACGTGATCCGCCACCTGGAGCACGCGCTGAACGTGTGCGGCGAGGACCACGTGGGCATCGGCAGCGACCAGGGCATCCGTCCGCTCCAGGTGGACGGAGCGTTCCAGGCGCAGTTCGAGGCCGTGTCGGAGCGCCGCCGGGCCATGGGCATCGCCGCGCCGCGGGAGGACACGATTCCGTACGTGCCGGAGTTGAACCATCCCCGGCGCATGGAGATGGTGGCCGACGCCCTGGCCGCCCGGGGCCACCCGCACCGGGTGGTGGAGAAGGTGCTCGGGGCGAACTGGGCGCGCCTCCTGGGCGAGGTCTGGTAACGCGCCTCCCTGGCGTTCCGGGCGGCCGCATCCCCTAATGCAGAAGTCCCCCCGGGTGTGGCGTTCCCCGCCGCGCCGACGGGCGGAGGGCGTTCCCCACTCCAGGAGGCCGCATGGTCGCACTCACCGCGCTCTGGCTCCCGATCCTGCTGGCCGCATTCTTCGTGTTCGCGGCCAGTTCCATGATCCACATGTTCCTGCCCTACCACCGGACCGACTTCGGCAAGGTTCCGGACGAAGACGCCCTGATGGACGCGCTGGGGCCCATCGACCTGCCTCCCGGCGACTTCGTGGTGCCCCACGCGGGGGGCGACCCGGAGGTGATGAAGTCCGAGGAGTTCCGGGAGAAAGCGCGCAGGGGCCCGGTGATGTTCATGACCGTCCTGCCCAAGGGCGACCCGTTCGCCATGGGCACCCAGCTCACCCTGTGGTTCCTCTACTGCCTGCTGATGAGCGCCGTGGCGGCCTACGTGGCGTCGCGAGCGGTCCCGGCCGGAGGCGACTACCTCGAGGTGTTCCGCTTCGCCGGCACGACGGCCTTCGCCGCCTACGCCCTGGCCCTGCCCCAGCGCAGCATCTGGTTCAAGACGTCGTGGTCCACCACCGCCAAGTCGATGTTCGACGGCCTGATCTACGCGCTGCTCACCGCCGGGACCTTCGGCTGGCTGTGGCCGATGTAGCTCCGGTCAGAAGCTCTTCCAGGAGGTCCACCGCGGCGTGGGGGTCCGATCCGGTGCGCAGGCGCCAGGCACCCCCCGCCACCAGCGCCGCCGCCACGGGCCCCATCCGACCGGCCGACAGATCGAACCCCGGCTCCCTCGGCTCGCCGATGGCCTGGAGGACGACACCCGGGGCCACGGCTTCGAGCACCGCGGGCCCCGGGGATCGCTCCACGAGGCAGACGGCCGGCGGTTGTGCCAGAGTCGGCGGCACCGGATCCGACGCCGGTGGGTGGAGCACCATCTTCTCACGGCCTCCGGCCCGGATGCGCCGACCGGCGGGGGTGGTGCCGGGAAGGAAGCGAAGGCTGTCCGGGGGCACGTGGATCGGTCCGGGAAGGCCCCACACCCGCAGTTCCGGGTCGAGCTGGACGTAGACGACGTCTTCGGCCACCACCCGGAGCCCCCGTCGCGCCGCCACGGCGCACAGCGTGCTCTTGCCCGAGCCGGACGGGCCGTGGAGCAGGACCCCGGCGCCGCTGGGCCCGCGGAGGGCGGCCGCGTGGACGGGAAAACGGTCCACGGCCGTGACGAGGAACAGGGTGACGGCGGACAGGACCCCGTACCCGAAGTGGTCGGCCTCGGCCAGGAGGGAGTCGGTGGCGTAGACCGTCGCCGTGGCCCGCCTCCGGTCGGCCATGCCCACGCTACCGGGGGTGCCCAGGAGGAGGGTGTCCGGATCCGGCATCCGGTAGCGGACCTCCGGACGACCCTGGTCGCCGGGGTGGTCGTCGTGGCGGTGCACACCGACCCGGACGGCCCGGCCCTGACGCAGCCCGGGCCCCTCGGGCAGCGAAGCCCAGGCCCCGAACCAGGCATCCACGACCTGGAGCAGCGCGTCGTCGTCGACCTCGAAGTCCACGTCGACACCGAGCACCGGCAGGCGGCGGACGAGCCCCTCGCCCCCGGGTCGCACCAGCGGATCCCGCGGCCCCATCTGCTCGTCGGTCACCTCGCCGCCTCCGTCGAATTCGAGACTCGTGCATAGAACCCGGACCACGTCGCCGCCACGTGGCGCATGCGGTGGAGGGCCACCCGCCGGCCCGCCGCCTCGGCCAGGCGCCGGCGGAGTCCCTCGTCGGACGCCAGGCGCGCCACGACCCCGGCCAGGGCTTCGTAGGGCGCGTCGGGCGGAACGGTCACGCTCGCCTCGGGCCACTCCGCCAGGTGCCCGACGGCGGTGCCCACGGCGGGTAGGCCCCGGGCCGCCGCCTCGAGGATCGCCCGCCCGGCGCCCTCGAACCAGGACGTGACCAGGAGCGCGTGGCTCCGGTCGAGGACCGCCCGGACCTGCTCCGGGGCCAGGAGTCCGTGCACCCGGACCCGCTCCGCTACCCCGAGGCGGTCGGCCAGTCGCTGGATCGCGCCGCCGAGAAGGTCCTCCCCCATCATCTCCAGGGTCGCGCCGTCGGTAGCCGCCAGCGCCTGCACGGCCCTCTCCGGTCCCTTGATCCGGTTGAGCGTCCCGATCCAGGCCAGCCGGAGCGGACCCTCCTCCCGGGCCGCCGGGGCCCTCTGCGGCCACGCCTCCTCGTCCAGGCCGAGGGGGATCACGGTGGCCCGGACCCCACGAGAGAGCGCCAGGACCCGCTGGGACTCGGTGTGCACCACGACCGGACCCCACCGGGCCATCGACGCGATCCAGCCGCGCCCCGCGAGTCGGCGCCACCCTCCGAAGTCGAGCTCCGGAAAGGAGGCGAATTCCCCGCCGGGGGCCTCCAGCACCGACGGCACACCCAGGATCCGTCCCACCCCTCCGGCCACCACCCCCTGCGGCACCATTCCGAAGGCGTGGAGCAGGTCGAACCGGCGCTCCATGTGGAGCCGGTACAGGGCCGCCGCCGCCCGGACCCGGCGGGGGCGTCCGCCCACGTTGACCACCTCGATGCCGTGCCGGCTCCAGCGCGCGGGACTCGGCTCCTGACGGAGCGCCACGACCCGGATGTCGTGGTCACCTGCCAGGGCCCGGAGGCGCTCGACGAGGTGCGGTACGTCCCGGCCGCGCTCCGGCCGATCCACGCCGCCCGCCACTACGTATCCGATCCTCACGGGCCCCCTCCGGAAGCGGCGCCGGCTCCCCGGCGACGGTCGAGGAGAGCCCGGTACCCCGCTACCAACCTGAGTCCGACCACGTCCCACGAGAGCGCCTCGTCGAACCGCTGGCGGGCGGCGGCCCGCACCCGCGCTCCGCCGGCCCACACCTCCCGGAGCGCCGCACCGAATTCGTCGGCTCGGGCGTCCGGCACGAGCCGTCCGGGGGGCTCGGGACCCAGGAGCGCCCGATGGGTGGGGATGTCCGAGGCCACGACCGGCGTGCCGCAGGCAAGTGATTCGACGACGGTGTAGGCACCACCCTCCCGCAGACTGGGCGCCAGCAGGAGGTCCGCGGCCCGGAGCAGAAGCTCCATCCTGGCGTGGGGCACGGGGGCCACGCGATGGACCCGGTCGGCCAGGTCCGGCCGCTCCCGGATCAGGTGGGACACGTCGGGTTCCAACGGCCCGCCGGGCGAGAGCATCCAGAGCCGGGTCCGCCCGTCGCCGCAGCGGGCCACGGCCTCCAGGGCGGTCCGGGGCGCCTTGTCGGGAACCATCCGGCCGACCCACAGCACGGCGGGGTCGCCCCGGACGCCCGTGGCCGCCCGGGCCGCCGTGCGATCACCCGGGCGGAAGTCCGTGGAGCCCTCGGGAACGGCGATGACCGGCAGGTCCGGGGCCAGGAGCCCCGCCTCGACGAACGGACCCACCAGGTCGGGGTGCGTGGCCACCACGGCGTCGAGGGCGGACAGGCCGCGGGCGTGGAGACGGCGGCGAAGCCCGGACGGAGGCCGGTCGGCGTGGTCCTGGGCCACGAGGAGGGCCCGGGGATGCGCGCGCCGGAGCGCCCCCGCCTGCCGGGGGAACGACAGGCCGTGGAGGTGGACCACGTCGGCTCCGACGGCCGCGGCCGCCTCCAGCGTCCGGGCCGGGTGGGGTGCCGCCCGGTGCCCGATGAGGCGCCGGGCCGACCAGCCGCGCTCCTCGGCCACGAACCGGTACCGGACGCCGTCCCGGTCCATGGCCACGTCCCGGGCGGCGGCACAGGCGACGGTGACCTGCGCCCCGGCCCGACGCAGGGCCCCGGCCAGGCCCGGAAGCGTCGGCCACGCCGCCAGGAGCGCCTCGGGATCCCGGCCCGCCGGATCCACCCAGCCCTGCACCACGAGGACCTTCACCGGTCTCCTCCACCGGCCATGACCCCTGCGATCTCCCGGCTCATGGCGTCCCGGAAGCGCTCCGGGCGCAGGTGCGCCACCCGGGCGGCCAGGGCGCGGGCATCGAAGGTCCGGCTCTCCAGTCGGTCGAGGGCGGCCGTCAGGGCTTGGGGGGTCGGCTCGGCGAAGAGCTCTCCACCCGGCACCGGCCCGTCCACGCCGCGGCCCGGTACCGCCCGCTCCGGGTCGTCGGAAGCGGGGGGGTCGTCCGACACCATCTCCAGGACCCCGCCACGACCCAACGCCACCACGGGAGTTCCGGAGGCCAGGGCCTCGGCGGGCGTGATCCCGAAGTCCTCCACTCCAGGCAGGAGGAGCGCCCGGGCGGCACCCAGGAGGCGGGCGGCCTCGTCGTCGGACACCCGGCCGAGGAAGGTCGTGGTGGGTCCGGCCAGGCGACGCAGCCCCGGCGCGTCCGTGCCCGCCCCGGCCACGATCAGGGCGCGGTCCGAGCGCCGGAAGGCCTCCAGTGCCAGGTCCAGCCGCTTGTAGGGCGCGGGGGCCCCCAGAAAGAGGAAGAAGTCCTCCTTCTCCGCTCGGGGTGTGAACCGCCCGAGGGCCACCGGGGGATGCACCACCGTGGCCGATCGACCGTAGTGCCGGCGGATCCGCCCGGCCACGAAGCGCGAGTTGGCCACGAACCGATCCACGCCTCCGGCCGTCCGGACGTCCCAGGCACGCAGCCGAGGGGCCACCACGGCCATGGCCGCCCGGATCGGTGCCGATGCCCGGCCCGGGGCCCAGTAGGCGTCGTACTGGTCCCAGACGTAGCGCATGGGCGTGTGGCAGTAGCACAGGTGGGGCACGCCGTCGGGCACCGGGACGCCCTTCGCGACGCAGTGGCTGCTCGACACGACCAGATCGAAGCCCCGGAGGTCGAACCGCCCCACGGCCCAGGGCATCAGCGGAAGGAGATGGCGGTAGCGGGTGCGGCCGAAGGGCAAACGGTCGAGGAACGAGGTGTGGATGGGTCGGGCCTCGATCCGGGACGACCCGGATCCCGGCCGGTGCACCAGGGTGAAGATCTCCGCGTCGGGAAGGAGCTCCAGGAGTTCGTGCAGGACGCGCTCGCCACCCCGCATGCCGGTGAGCCAGTCGTGCACCAGAGCCACCCTCACGTTCCCACCCCCCTCACCACGCCCTGGCAGATGTCGAGGAGCTTCGTGGCGGTGGCGTGCCAGCCGAACCGGGCGGCCCGGGCACGACCCCGTTCGATCCGGGCGGCCCGGACCGGTCCGGGCTCGGCCGCCAGGCGGTCCACGGCCCCGCGCCACGCCTCCACGGTCCGGGGGACCGTATCGACGGCGTCTCCGAGCAGTCCGTCGGGGTCGTAGGGTGCCACCACCACCCGGGTCCCACAGGCCAGGGCCTCGAGCGGCGGACGTCCGAACCCCTCCGCCCGCGAGGGGAACAGGAGGGCCGTCGCTCCCGTGTACAGCGCCCGGAGGGTGGCATCGTCGACGGCGCCCACCCGGCGGATCCGGCCCGATCCCTGCCCTGCGGTGGTCCGGCCCGGCGGTCCGGCCGCCGGGCTCGAGGGCCCCGCCACGTGGACGCCCGGGTGGGTCCGCCCCACCACCACGAGGTCGGACGCCGGGGCGGCCGGCGACCCGCTCCAGACGCCTTCCAACACGTCGATCCCCTTCCGGTGATCGGCACCCACGGCCAGGAAGTACGGCCGGTCCAGGCCGAGCGCGAGACGCGTCGCCGCCACACTCCCGTCGGTGGCGGGGTGGTCCAGGGGCGCCGCGCCCTGGAGGGCGACGTGCACCCGCTCCGGGTCGAGGCCGAGGGTCTCGGCGATGGCCCGGGCAGCGTGGGGCGACACCGTGACGACGGCGGCGGCCCGCCGGGCCGCCCGTCCGTGGGCCCACCGCGACCAGAGGCGGTAGGGGGCGGTGAACCCGTCGGGATGGGTCCACGGCGTCACGTCGTGGAGCACCACCACGTGGGGACCACCCCAGGCCGGCGCCGAATTGGCCGGGTGGAGCACGACGTCGGCTCCGGCGGCCCGGGCCTGGTGGGGCAGCTCCACCTGCTCCCACGCCAGCCCCGGCAGCGCCCCGATCCGGAGGGGCAGACCCGGGGGGACCTCGGTGGCCGCACCGTCCGCAGGGAGCAGGACGGTGACGGGGGTCCGGCCGGTGAGGGCGGCCACCGCCTGGCGGGCGAAGCGCTGCACGCCGGTCACCGGGGCGCCGTAGAACCGCCCGTTCACGGCGATCCTCACGGGGCGGGAGCGGTGGCACGGTCCGCGGGCTCCGCCATGCCCATGGCCACGACCAGCAGGATCACCTGGGCCGCGCCGTGGACCAGGGTCCACTCGAACAGACCGAGGACGACCGCGGTGGCCCACGCCCAGAGCAGACACCGGGCCAGGACGCCCTCTGCGCCCCGTCGGACCTCCCTGGCCCGCATCAGCAGCCGCCACCCGACCGTGCCGACGAGCACGAGGTAGGGCAGGAGTCCCAGGAGGCCGGTCTCGGCGGCCATGTGGATGTAGGCGTTGTGGGCCGACGGCACGAAGTCCCACAGACCGGGCACCAGCAGCCCGTACTCCTCGAGCGCCACCCCGAATCCGCCCGGGCCGACCCCGAGCAGGGGATGGTCCAGGGCCATGAGGCCCCCGGCGCCCATGAGCGCCAGCCGCTGCAGGGCGCTCGGATCCTCCAGCGAGGCGAGCACCCGCCCGGAGACGGCGCCCCCCGAAGCGACGTCCACGATCACGGCCCCGAGAGCCGCCAGGAGCGCGAAACGGAGCACGGTGCGCCAGTCCCCCACCAGCAACAGGGCGGCCGGGGCCAGGACCACCGTGACCCAGCTCCCCCGGGAGAACGTCGAGACGAGGCCCACCCCGAGGCACATCCCGAGAACTCCCGCCGCCACCCGGGGGCCGCCGGGGCGGGCCGTGGTCCACGTGAACGCCACGAACGGCACGCACAGGGCCAGGAACATGCCGAGGCCGTTGGGCTGCCCGAATCCGCCTCCTGCCCGGAAGAGGGACGAGCCGAAGAGGGCGTACGTGCCGGGAAGGATGCCCACGGCCTCCAGCCCTCCGGCCAGCCCCGCCGCCCCGCCGGCCCCCGCAAGGACCCACGCGAGACGGACCACGCGGTCCGGACGCCCGGCCAGCGCGTCCGTGGCGGCCACCAGGAGCGCCGCCAGGAGCGTCACGTTGGCCAGCTCCCGCACCGCGGCGCCCGGCTCGGCCGCCCCGAGGGTCGAGACGCCCATCGCCGCCAGGAGCGCAACGCCCGGCAGCACGGGAAGGGAGCCCAACCGCAGCGGTCTCCCCGGTCCCGGGCGCCGGAGCGCCCAGGCGCCCACGACCAGGACCGACGCGAGGAGGGGGGCGCTCACCCGCACGGCGTCCGTGGACAGGAGAGCCGGAAGGGGAACGGCCAGGATCAGGAGCGCCAGGTCGTCGAGCCACCCGGCCACCAGCGCCGTGAAGACCCCTGCTCCCGCAGCCAGCCCCCCGGCCAGCAGCCAGTCGACGCGCCCGGTGGTCACCCCCGGCAGCAGGAGGACCACACCCCACCCCACCGCGAGGGCGGCCAGCGCCGCCACGACGACGTCCGCGGGCATGCGCGTCCGCGAGGCGGCACCCGCGCTCATCCCGCGCCCACCGGTCCGAGGGTGCGGTAGAAGGCCACGGTGTCGGCGGCCACACGCTCCTGGGTGAAGAGTTCCAGGACCCGGGCCCGGGCGATCCGGCCCCGCTCTTCGCGGAGGCCGGGGTCCAGGAGGGTCCGCAGCGCCTGCGCCAGGGCGTCGGCCCGTCCTTCCGGAACCACGCTTCCGGCGGGCCCCGCCACCCCGGCCATCTCCCCGGAGTCCGAGACGACCACGGGAACGCCACAGGCCATGGCCTCGACCAGCACCCGACCGAACTGCTCGCTCCACGTCGGCGTGGTGCGCGACGGGAGGACCAGGACGTCCAGGGCCGCCATCCACCCGGGCACGTCGGCGGACGCCGCACCGCCGGTGAACGTGATCCGCTCGCCCACGCCCGCCCCGGCCGCCCTACGGCGGAGGGCCTCCGCCTCGGGACCGTCGCCCACGACCACGGCGTGGACGTCGCCGACCGCCGCCACCGCGTCCACCAGCAGGTCCACGCCCTTCTCCCGGACGAGCCGCCCGACGTACCCCACCAGACACGCTCCCGGACCCACGCCCAGGGCCGTCCGGCGCCGCGTGCGGCCGGCGGGATCGGGGCGGAACCGCTCGGGATCCACCCCCATCTGGGGAACCACGGCCACCGGCCCCCGGAAGCCCGAATCGCGAAGCACCCGAGCGGCCGCCGCCGTGCCCGCGAGCCCGCCCGCCGCCCGGCGGTAGACGTGGCCACGAAGCAGCCCGAACGGGGGAGGCAGGCGCTTGGCCAGGTTCTGCCACGCGAAGAACACGAACGGCAGCCGGCGGGCCGCGCACAGTCGGGCGACCTGAAGCGTCACGGCGCTGTAGGCCTCTTCGTCGGCGTGGACCAGGTCCGGGGCCACCCGGTCCATCACGCCGCCGAGCCCCCGGTACCAGTGGAGGTGGTTGTGGCCTGCCATGCGCACGGGAAGGCATTCGACGGTCGGATGGGCGGGATCGGCGGGCTCGTCGACGACGCCGGGCCAACGGTCCGGGACCACCGTGTGGAGGTCCACCCGCGCGGCCAGGGCGGTGAGCTTGTCCCGGTACGCCATGACCCTGGAGGCCTTGGACACGTAGAGCACCCTCACCCCGCCGTCCTCCACCCCGCCAGTCCGGATCGCACCGCCTCGGCCTCGCCGGGCGTCCACGCGCCGGCCCGGACGTAGAGCACCGCCCACGCCACGGCTGCGATCGAGGCACGCAGCCACCCGCCGCTGGGATCGGGAAGCAGGGACACGACCATCCCGAGACCGGCCGCGGCTCCCGCCAGGGCGAGCACACGACCGCGAGCCCCCGCCCCTGCGCCCCGGAGCACCGCGAGGAACCCGACCATCAGGACGGTCTCCGACGCGAGCCGGGAGGCCGCGGCGCCGGGCGGTCCGAAGGCGGGGATCGCCACGAGGTTCAACGCCACGTTGGTGACCAGTCCGACCCCGTACAGGGCGGCGACGGCCCGCATCCGGCCCGCCGCACCGAGCACGTAGCCACCATGGATCGACACCGCCAGGAGAGGGAGCAGCAACGCCAGAAGGCGCAGGGCGGGAACGGAGGCCCCGTAGGCCGCGCCGAAGAGTACCGCGGTGAGTGGCGCCGCCAGGAGGTGCAGGCCGATCCCCGCGGGCACGGCCGCCAGGAGGACCACCTCCGTCGAACGCCCGCCACGCCACTGCGCCGACGGTCCACCGGAGACCGCGGTCCGGGACAGCCGCGGGTAGACGGCGGCGGCGGCCACGATGACCAGGGCCTGGAACAGGTCCACGAACTTGTAGGCCGCCGCGTAGACCCCCACGGCCGCATCCCCGTGGACCCGCGCCAGGAGCAGCACGTCGATCTTCGAATACACGGTGATGCCGATGAAGGCGGCGGCAAACGGTGCCAGACCCCGGAGGAGCGAACGCACGTCGCCGCCCCGGACCGACCCCGGCTGCCCGACGCCGTCGGGGGCCCGGACGCGGAGCCACGCCAGCGCGGCGGCCCAACCGACGGCCGGCCCCCAGCAGAACATGACCACGCTCCCGGTGGCCAGCAGCAGCGCGGCGCCCACCCCTCCGGACACGAGACCGAAGATGGCCGACGCCTGCGTCCACCGGCCCATGCGTTCCACGGCCTGGTAGTAGGCACCGAGGTTCTCGGCATACGCGCCGAGGGCGTATCCGACGGCCAGCACCAGGGCCGCGCGGCGAGCCGGCCCGTCCGTGCCCAGCAGCGCCGGCCCCGCCAGCCCCACCGCCGCGAGCATGACGAGATTGGTCCCCGTCTTGACCACGTGGGCCGCCCGGACCAGCGCCCCCGCACGCTCGGGAGCGCGGGCGATCTCCCGGACCAACAGGGGCTGCATGCCCAGCGTGGCCAGGATGCTGAAGACCACGGCGAAGGCCGCCGCCGTCCCGTACACCCCGAAGGCCTCGGGGCCGAGGATCCGGGCAGCCAGCACCACCGACCCCAGGGTGAAGACCCGGGGAAGGACGTAGGCCAGGAGCAGGGCCACCCCGTTGGCCAGGACCTGTCGGGTACCCTCCGCGGACGGGGGGGCGGGGGCCGCCGCCGTCACGCGTCCTCCGTGCCTTCCAGCACGGCGCGCACCGACCGCCCCAGGATGGCCAGATCGCGGCGGACCGTCCGCTCCCGGACGTACGCCAGTTCCAGCCGGGCTCGCTCCGGGTACGGAGGGCGGGCCCGCCCGAGGGAGGTCCAGGCCCCGAACAACCCGGGCCGGACGCTGAGCAGTTCCGGACCGTGGGGCTCGAACTCGGCCAGTTCCTCGGAGACGATGGGACGGGGGCCGACGAGCGACATGTCGCCGGCCACCACGTTCACGAGCTGGGGGAGTTCGTCCAGATAAGTGCGCCGGAGGAAGCGGCCCACCGGCGTGACGCGCGGATCGACGGCACCCGGGAGCTTGAACCCGTTGCCGCGATGCAGGTCCCGGAGATCCGGGTCCCGCTCGAGGACCTCCTCGGCCCCGACCTCCATCGTCCGGAGCTTCCAGCACCGGAAGGCCCGACCCCCACGGCCGAGACGCCGGTGGCCGAAGAACACCGGTCGACCGTCCGAGAGGAGGACGGCGAGCGCCGCCAGCGCCAGGAGCGGGAGCGTGGCCACGAGGAGGAGTCCGGCCACCCCCACGTCCAGGACACGCCGGAGGGGTTCCGGCGGCGAGGCCCCGCCCCCGCTCCCGATCCCGTGGGTCAGCCCCATACTCCGTGCGGGTCCTTGGCCCCCGGCACGACCATGAGGATTCCGGCACACGGGGTCTCCGCCGCCGTGAGCCACCCGGCGCCGCGCTCCAGGGCCTCGCGCGTCGTGTCTCCGACCTCCACGACGAGGACGACCGGCCGGCCGCCCCGCGCCGCCGCCGCCGCATCCGCCGGTCCCCGGAGCGGGACGATCCGAGGTGGCTCATCGGCATCCAGGGCCGCCGCTGCCTGCACGACCCTGGCCGGGTCCGCCCCGGGACATCCGGCGAGCACGGCATCCGGCGGGAGTGCGGCCCGGGCACCTGCGTCCGCCGGCCGACCGAGCGCCACGGCCGCGAGCACCCGCCCACCCCCCACCGACTCCGCCTCGGAGGCCGTCCTCAGACGCCGGTCGGCGGCGTCGGCCAGGACCATGCCCAGAACGGCGGCGCCGAGTCCGGCGAGCAGACCCACCACCGCTCCGAGGCGCTTGCGCGGCCACACGGGCCGGTAGCGGACGGCGGGGGGGTCGATCACCTGGACCGTGGCGAAGTTCAGGGCTTCCCGCAGCTCCTCCTGTCGAAGCCGCTGCTCGGTCAGGACCAGGAGCTCCGACAGCACCCGCACGTCCCGGTGCCGCCGGCCCAGTTCCACGGCCTGCCCGGGCACGGCGTCGAGGCGGGCTTCGAGTGCGGTCATCCGCTCGCGGAGTTGCCCGACGCGTTGGTCGAGCCCGATCCGGTACTCCTCCGCCAGCGACCGGAGTGCGGCATCGAGGCCGGCGACCCGGGCCTCGATGGCCTGGAGTTCCCGGGAGGTCGCGGTGCGCCGCGACGCGACCTCGGTACGGGTCTCGGCCAGCGCGGTCAGGCGCGTCAGCAGCTCGCCCACCATCTGGTTGTCCAGGAAGGCCGGGGCCGCCACCAGCCCGGTCCAGGCGTCCACCACGTCGTCGGCCGCCGCCACACGGGCCATCTGCGTCTCGAGGAGGGCGCGTTCGGCCTCCGCCGCCTCCAGGGCGGTGCGGGTGGCCGACCACCGGGCGATCAATTCCTCGCTCTGGGCGTCGGCGGCCACCAGCCCCGTGCGCCGCTGAAGGCTCTCCAACGCCCCCTCCGCCACGACCAGCTCGGCGGCGGTGGCGCGGGCCACGGCCCGGAGCGAGTCGGCCGTCTCGCCGCTCTCGCGCTGGAACAGATCGGTACGGATCCGGAGGAACGAGTCGAGGGCCCGCGACACCACCGCACCGGCGACACCCGGGTCGTGGTGGGCGTAGGCCAGGTCCAGGACGTTGGCCTCCCGGCGGGCCCGGGACACGTCGAGCGCGGCCGACGTCTCGCGGACGGCCTCGTCGAAGGGGACGGTGGTCACGACCACGGAAGCCGGTCCGCCCGGCCGGCGTTCCCGGGGCACCGCCTCGACGCCGTCGAAGCGCACGGCCCGGCCCGGCGCCACCTCGCCCACCAGGGAATCCCGGGGCGCCGTCCTGCGCACCGTCACGGTCCCGGTGTCGGTCCACGTCAGCTCGTACGAGCCTTCGACGGTCGAGTCCCCGGCCGCGATCGACACGAACAGCGAGTCCCGATGCCAACCTCGGGGCGCCTGGAGTTCCGCGTTCAGGGCGACGCCCCGAACCACCGCCTCGGCCAGCGACCGGCTGGCCAGGACCTCCAGGTCGTTCGCGAACGGATCCCCCCCGGGCCGGAAGAGCGAAAACGCGCCGGCCGTCGGAGAGAGCCCGCCCGATGGGGGAGGCTCGGACAGTCGGAGCCGTGCCTCCGCCCTGTAGACGGGGCGTGACACGATCAGGAGCAACGCCGCGCCTCCGACCACCGCGGCGAACACCGCGAGGCCCAGCACACCCCGGCGGCGCACCAGGCGGGTCCACCGCACCACCAGGCCCGGCTCGGCGTGGCGGCTCATCAGCGGACGATCAGGGCGGTGAGGACGGCCGCCACCACGGAGGCGCCGGCACCCAGCAGGAACCCCGAGTTCTCGGCCACCCAGGAGCGCCGGGGCACCACCACGCGGTCTCCGGAGCGAAGGGCGATGCCCACCGAGGCGAGTTCGTCGGCAGGGACCACGACGTCCGCCGAGCCCGTGCGCACGAGGCGGACGCCCTGCCGGTCCGCGGACTGGGTCAGCCCTCCCGCCGCGGCCAGCACGTCGGCCAGTGCCATGGTGGGATCGGCGGACACCAACCCGGGCGTGCGCACCTCGCCGAGGACCGCGACGCGCAACAGAGGCGTCAGGCGGACGAAGCCCTCGACGAACTCGCGGGCGAATGCCGACGTCACCTCGGCGCGCACCGCCGAGAACGGTCGGCCGCCCACCTGCACCCGTCCGGCCACCGGAAG
Organism: Longimicrobiales bacterium; assembly: GCA_040216925.1. Classification (GTDB taxonomy): domain Bacteria; phylum Gemmatimonadota; class Gemmatimonadetes; order Longimicrobiales; family Gaopeijiaceae; genus JAJCZZ01. The sequence goes on along the minus strand of JAVJOF010000003.1, from coordinate 18,661 downwards.
CAGCACCACCCCTTCGTCGTCCACAGCGTAGACGCGGCCCGCCCCCGGTGCCTCCGGGCCGGGAAGCGCGGCCCGCTCCGGAAGGAACTCGAGGCGCACGGCATCGCCGGGCCGCAGGACCACCACGGGCGGGTCCTGGAGGGCGGCCGCCGGCCCGGGAGGGACGACGAACAGGAGGGACAGGAGAAGGGGGGCGGCGCGCATGGGTGGACGGCGGCGGGAAAGGAGGGGAACGGGGTCGGACCTTGCCGGGAACGCGAAGCTTGAAGAAGCTCCGGCCCATCGCCAAGGTCGGACGCCCGACCCCTCACCGCCAGCGGGAGCGACCCGAGATGCACCTGGACGATGCACGGGCCGTCCCGGACCCGACGATCCCGGAGCGCTTCGCCTGGGCGCACCGGCAGGGGCATCCCCGCTACGTCTGGCCGGAGGTGGAGGTGCGGGAATGGACGGCGGCCTGCCGGTCGGTGGAGACGGCGATCGCGGCCGGACTGGCCCTCGACGCATCGGACCCCCCTCCCCACCTCGACGCCCGTCCGGACGCGCTCGCCGTGGCCGCCTTCACCACGGGGTGCGGCGGGCTTCTCGGGCACTGGCTGGAGATCGGAAGGCTCTCGGCCCCGGGCCCCGTCGGCGATGCGCTGCTCCGCCACCTGCACTACGGGAGGCAACGGGCCCGGCGCCTGGCCCGGGTCCTGGACGACGCGGCGGAGGCGATGGCGACCGAGGGCGTGGACGTGGTCCTGTTCAAGGGCGGCCAGACCGCCCGCACGCTGTTCGACGAGCCGGCGCTCCGGCCGATGGCGGACCTGGACCTCCTGGTGCGCCCGGCGGCCCTCGGCCGGGCGGAGGCCGCCCTCGCCCGTGCCGGATTCGATCTGCAGATCCGCCAGCGCGAGCCGGAGCGGAGCACATGGGCACCGCCGGACAGCCGGCCGGGCCTCCAGTCGGTGCACGTTCCCCACCCGGACAACCCCCTCACCGTCGATCTCCATGCGTCCCTGGCGCGGAGCTACTACGGCGTGGGGGTGGTGGACCCCGGCCTCCCCGGGTCGGAGGTGCGTGTGCCCCTCCCCGGTGCCCCCGTCTCCGTCACGGGGCTCGAGGACGCCCGCCTGTGGGTGGTGCTGGCCGCCCACGCTTCGGAGGACCTGCACAACCTCCAGCTCGTGCGGCTGGTCGAGCTGGTCCTTCTCGGACGCTCCCTCGGCCGGAAGGGCGCGTGGGGTACCACGAGCGCCCTGGCCCGACGCGCCGGCAGCCTGCACTTCCTCTACCCGGCCCTGGCCCTGACCCACGCCCTGGCCCCGGATTCCGTCGATCCCGGACTGCTGGCCGAAGCCCGATCCGCAGCGCCGGCGCGGATGGTCCGGGTCGTGGCTTCGCTGACTCCGGGCACGGCCCAGCGACTGCAGGGTCTGGCCCTCGAGGAACGCTTCATGTGGGCCCGGGGACCCGTGGAGATCGCACGCCGGACGGCGCACATGCTCGTGCCGGCCAGCGCCGGCGGATCCGCGGTGGCCCTGGCCCGGCTGTACCGCGGCCGTGCCTACCGCCTCCTCCGCGGGCGGGTCCGACTGCGCACGGATCAGCCGGACCGGACGGGCGCCGGTTCTTGAGCGGGGGTGGCCCGGAACCGGAGCGCGAGCGCCACACCTCCCACCAGCGCCGTCGTCGCCGCCAGCCCGAAGAGCACCTCGAAAGAGGCGTGCTCGAGCACCAGCCCACCGCCGGCGGCGCCCACGAGGCCGCTGAGTTCCGTGGCCCCGTTGCGCCAGGACGAGGCCGCCCCGTGGGCCTCCGGCTCGGCTTCGTCGAGGACGATCTCGTCCAGCAGCGGGTTCGTGGCCGGCGGCACCAGCCCCTGCACCGCGAAGAGGAGGACGGCCGCGACCAGCGGAAGACCCAGACCGAGCCCCGCCACGGCCACGGGAAATACGACCATCCAGCCGACGAAGGCCCGACGAGGCCCCAGGCGCTGGGCGACTTCCCCTCCCGCCAGGACGAAGAGGGCCGTGACCGCCTGGACCACGCCGAAGAGGACGCCGATGCGGTCCACGCCCATTCCGTGGACCCGGAGGAAGTAGAGGTTGAAGAACGGAAGGACGAGGGCCGCACCGGCCATCCAGACGAAGATCCATCCGACCAGCGTCCGGACCCGGGGAGACACCGCGAGTGGCGCCCGGTCGGACCGCGCACCCTCCGACGGACTCGCGTCCGTGGCTCGGGTCGATGCGGGCCCCGGGGCCGGCACCCGGAGGAACACCAGCCCGCCCAGCAACGTCCCCGCCGCGCCCAGAAGCAGGGCCAGGCGGAGGCCGGCCAGCGGCGAAGCCCCCGTGGCACTGGTGAGCCAGGCGGGAACCTGCCCCGAGACCGCGGTCCAGGCCGCACCGAAGCCGAGGAGGAGCCCCACGTTCCACGAGAAGGCCCGGGAGCGGATGCCCGGCCCGGCCACCGCCATGAGGATCGGCCCCTGGGCCACGCGCCAGGAGGCCGCGCCCGCACCCGCCAGAGCGGCGGCGGCGTAGATCCAGACGGTGGACTCGGCCAGGGCGCCCCAGGCCAGCCCGGACGCCGCCAGCCCCGTGCCGGCCAGGTAGATCCGCCGGGCACCCCAGCGGTCCAGCGCGGCGCCGGCCGGCGCCAGCGCCACGAGGCCACCCCCGGTCAGCGCGGCCGCCGCCACGCCCATGACGCCCTCGCCGCGACCGAGGGTGTCGAGGTAGAAATTGTACAGGAAGGCATGGGAGAACAGACCGGCGGCGAACAGGACATTGGCGGCGAAGAACGCCGCCACGGCTCGCCAACCCCCGTCCCTCCCCTTCAGATTCACGTTCGCCTCCCCGAGCCTGGGAACCGCCTGGACGTCCCGAGGATCCCCGGGGAGGGGCCTTCCGGCAAGGCCGACCCCTCCGTGCCCACTCCCACCCCACCGATCCGGCCCATGACCCGACCCGACCCGTTCCTTCCGAAGGCGACGCCCGCCCGGTCGCTCCGGGCCGTGGCCGCCGCCCTCGTGCTGGCGCCCCCCACGGCGCTCGCAGGCCTCCAGGTCGACACGACCGCGGCCGCCGATACGGTCTTCGCGGTGGAGCCCCTCGTGGTCACCGCCTCCCGGTTGCCCCGAGGGGCGGGCGCTCCCGGGCTCGCGGTCCGCACCATGGCCCTGTCCACCTCCGGCTCGGCCTGGGCGGCCGACCAGATCTCCGGGCTGGCCGGTGCCTTTCTGGACGCGGCCGCCGGACCGGGCGGCCCGACCATCGTCCGGCTGCGGGGCGGCGAGGAGGTCTTCACACAGATCCTCTTCGACGGCGTGCCCGTGAACCAGAACGGCGGGTTCTTCGACTTCATGGGACTGGCGCTCTCGAACCTCGACCGGGTGGACGTGGCCCGGGGTCCGCAGAGCGCCGTCCACGGATCCTCGGCGGTCAGCGGCGTGGTCCAGTTCCATACGCCCCGAGGGTCGGTGGGCGGACCGCGGTGGTCCCTGCGGGCGGAGGGTGGAGATGCGGTGGAAGCGGGCGGCGAGTGGCGGACGAGCGCCGCCGTGGGGGGAGGCACCGAACGGTTCCGGTACTCGGCCGGACTCGGCGCCGCGTTCCGCCGTGGGATCTACGTCCTTCCCCACGACACGCGGACCCGCGACGCCTCGCTGCGACTGGACTGGGCCCCCGCGCCACGGTGGGAAGCGATCCTGGTCGGCCGACGGGTGGACGTCGCGTCCCAGCTTCCCGTCCGCGACCCCGGCGCGACCCGGGTGCCCCTGGACCCCAACGCCCGCAGCGACCGCGACCGCACCGTCGGGTCCCTGACGGTCCGGCACACGCCGTCCGCGGCGTGGAGCCTCTACGCCCGGGCGCACGGGTACCGGGAGGACTTCCTCTACGTGGACGAGCGGGACGGGGTCACGGCACCCCCGGATGCGGGCTTCTTCGTCTTCGACGCCGATCTTCGGTTCCGCGACGACCTGCGCCGGTCCGGCGTGGAGACCGGGGCGTCCCTGGAGGTCGGGAGCCTCCGGGCCACGGCGGGCGTCTCGCTGGAACGCGAGGAGCTCGACGAGACCATCGAGGGTGACTTCGCGTCGCCCCCCCTCTTCCTGGAACGGAGTTCGGTGGCCGGATTCGGAGAGGCGGCGTGGCGGCTCCATCCCCGGGCGACGGTCGGCGTCGGTCTGCGGGTCGAGTCGTACGAGCAGCTCGAGGCCGAGGTCTCACCCCGCGCTTCGGTAGCCGTCGAGGCCCGCGACGGCGTGACCTTCCGCGCGGTGGTGGGCCGGGCCTTCAAGGCACCCAACCTCCAGCAGCAGTACGTCGACAATCCGTTCATCGTGGCCAACCCCGACCTCCGGCCCGAGCGGAGCACCTCCGTCGAGGCCGGCGTGGATGTCGAGCCGGCCTCCACCGCAGCGAGACTCGGCCTCACGGTGTTCCGCCAGACCTACGAGGACCTCATCCGCACCGTGGGCCAGGAGGGGGACAGCCGGCAGATCAACCGGAACCTGGGGGCGGCCCGGGCCGTCGGGGTGGAGTGGAACGCCGCGGCACGCCTCGGCGGGCCGGTGTGGCTCGAGACCGAGGGCGCGTGGGTCCGGACCGAGATCCAGGACAACACGGGCCTGGCCCCCGGCGAGTTTCCCCGGGGCGAGGCCCTGCCCGGCCGTCCGTCGGTCGTGGCCGGCATGGCCCTCGCCTTCCAGGGCGCCGGGGGAGCGGGCGCGGCCGAACGGGGCACCCGGGCACGCCTGTCCGTGCGCCGGGTCGGCGCCCAGACGGTGTTGAGCGAGCGGTTCAGCGGCGCCCGGGTCCGGCTGGGCGGGTACACCCTGGTGGGCCTCGACGCTTCCACGGAGGTCGCCCCGGGGGCCCGGCTGTTCGTGCGGCTGGAGAACCTGTTCGACACCCGATATGCGACGGCGTTCGACCGGCCCGGACTCCCGGCCACGGGTTCGGTGGGAATCGATCTCCGCTTCTGACACGCCGCGGGTAGGCACCCGACGGGCGCCTACCCGACGAGCCAGGGGGTCCGGAACCGATAGACGACGGAGGCCGACACCGTCCCGGCCCACCCCCCCACCCGGTCCACCCGGCCCTCTCCCGCCACCTCCCACGGGCCCGCGCGCACGCGGAACGACCCGCCTGCCCGCACCCCGGTGCCCGTCAGGTCCGGCGCGAAGAGGTTGTCCGCTCCCCGGTGGACCGGCCCGGCCTCGAGCGACACCACGCCCGACGGGAGCGGGCCGACCCACGTGGCCAGCACCCCCCACCCGTGCCCGCCCGCCGGACTCCCCAGCGGACGGCCCCGGTCGGTCCATCCCCACGCGAGCGCACCGTGGCGGTACCACGGGGGATACCCGTCGCGACTGCCCGCCACGGCATGGACGTCCACACCGAGCCACGCCCCCGACGCCAGTCCGAGCGCGGCCGTGGCCCGGACGCCCGGGACGCGCAGGAACGCCAGACCCGAGTCGTCCGCGGCGTACTCCAGAGTGAGGAGCGAAGGCCGCCCCGCCACGGCTCCGCGCAGTCGCAGGTCGACGGCGGCCACCTGGTTCTCGAAGTCGGAGTCCTTCGCCCGGGTGTCGGTCGCCCCCACCAGCAGGAGCCCGAGGGTCCGGGGCGTGAGCGGTACCGACGACGCCGATCCTCCGAAGATCACGGCCCGGGACAGACCCACCACGACCGACGGACGGGGGCGGAACTCCAGGCGCATGGCGTGGAACCAGGGGTGGGCGTTGTCGGGCCCCGCCTCGTCGAGGACCCCGGCCTGCACGCCGAGGTGGAGCGCGCCGACGAAGGGAAGGCTCCACGGGCGTCCCTGGACCAGTTCCAACCCGTGGGCCACACCCGTCCCGCCGAGGACGAGACCCCGGCGGCAGGAGGGACCGCTGCGCAGTTCGAGGGCGCCGGCGACGAGGCGGCCGGAGGCTCCGGAGACGGCCGCGCGGCCCCGGAAGCGGTGGTCGTCGTCCGACAGGTCCAGATCCACCGATGCGGACAGGGCACCGCGGGAGAGGAGGCCCTGGACGCGCACCCCGCCCGACGCGGTCCGTTCGCCGCGGGGGCCCGGATACTCGTACAACGGGGCCCCGGGGGAGCCGATGTCCCGCATGGCCCCGGCCCTTCGTGCACCGGTGCCCACGACGCTGCCGGCTCCCGCGCCCAGGGGCCGTTCCCGGAGCCCGTCCAGAAGGACGCCCCGGGCGCGGGTGGACGGGTCGGTCCCGACCGCTCCCGGGACCCCGGGGCCGGCATCGGCCACCGGGCTGCCGAACGTGACCAGGCCGGGGGCCTCCCCGCCCGCCGCCCAGGCCAGGAGCATCAGGTCGCACGCGGGATGATCCGCGTCGAGCAGGATCCGGGACGGTCCGGCGCGGCCGGGGGCCTGGCCCGCCAGGGGGTGGGCCACCGCCAGTGCGAGCAGGATCCCGAGTACGTCCGGGAGCCGGGAGCCCCGAGCGCGCCACCGGACCGCGGAGAAGCCGGTCGGGGGCGTCCTGGGCTCGGTGGGGCGGCGCGGCAGCATGGGTCGATGCTAACCGGGGTGCCCGCCCCGGCACCACGACCGTACCCCCGGGGCTACTCCTCCCGGAGCACCCGGCTCGGCGACGTGCTGGCCGCTCGCAGGGCCGGGGGTGCCACGGCGGCGGCCGCCGCCAGCAGGAGCAGCCCGGCCGCCGCGGCGTACACGAGGGGGTCGAGCGCCTGGACCTGGTAGAGGAAGGCGTCCAACACCCGCCCGGCCAGCGCCGCGCCCACGAGCCCCGCTCCGGCGCCCACCAGCGCCAGGGACAGGCCCTGCCGTGCGACCAGACCCACCACTCCCCATCGGGTGGCCCCGACCGCCATCCGCACGCCGATCTCCCGGGCCCGGCGCGACACGGTCAGCGACAGGACGCCGAAGATGCCGAGGCACGCCATGAGGGCCGCCACGACGCCGAAGGCCGACGTCATGGCCCCCATGGCACGGTTGGCCCCCATTTCGTCCGCGACGTACTCGTCCAGCATCCGGACGGTGGACACGGGCACGGACGGTTGGAGCGCGAGCACGCTCCGGCGCAGGAGCTGCACCACCGGCGCCGCGTCGCCCCGGACCTTCACGGCCACCCGGAGCCCCACCCCGGAGGTCTGCCCCGCCTGCCGCATCGGCACGTAGGCCTGGATGCGCGACGCGCTGGTCAGCTCGTAGTGGCGGGTGTTGGCCACCACGCCCACCACGGTGCGCCAGGCGGGTTCGCCGGCGTCGTTCCCCTCGAACGAGACCTGCCGGCCGATGGGGTCCTGGCCGGGCCAGAACCGCTCGGCCAGGGTCTCGTCCACCACCGTCACGGGCGGGGCTCCTTCGGTGTCTCCCGCCTCGAAGACCCGGCCCCGGACGAGGGGGATCCCCAGGGCTTCGAAGTAGGCTTCCGACACGACGTTGAACAGGAAGGAGGGCTGCTCCTCCGTCTCCTCGGGTCCGGCCTCGGACCGGACGCGGCGCTCCCACGAGTTGCCGCTGAGCGGCACGAGGAGGGTGGTGGCCGCCGCCTCGACGTCGGGCGACGCGTCCAGGTCGGCCAGGACCCCGTCGTAGAACGCCAGCCAGTCGTCGCGTCCGTCGAAGGTGCCCCGCGGCGGCGCCACCCGGGCCATGAGCACCCCCTCCGAATCGAATCCCTTGTCCACCGCGGCCAGAGCGCCCAGGCTCCGGACCAGGAGCCCCGAGCCGACCAGGAGCACCACGGAAAGGGCCACCTGGACCACCACCAGCCCGTCACGGAACCGCCGTGCCCCCACACCACCCGTGCCTCGCGTTCCCTGCCGGAGACCCCCGACGTGCCGCGTGGCCCGGGCCGCCGGGAGGAGGCCGAACAGGAGGCCCGACCCGAGGCTGACGCCCAGCGCGAACAACAGGACGGTCCCGTCCACACCGATGCGTCCGCTGACCAGCGCGGGGATCTCCATGGGCAGGACACCCGGCACGACCGCCACCCCGACGAACGCCAGGGCGGCCCCGAGCCCGCCGCCCAGCAGCGACAGCCAGACGCTCTCCGCCGCCAGCAGCCCGACCACGTCGCCGCGGCCCGCCCCGAGAGCCCTCCGGACGGCCAGCTCTCCGGCCCGACGCTCGCCGCGGGCCAGGGTCAGGTTGGCCACGTTCGCCCCGGCGATGAGCAGCACCATGACCACCGCCCCCATGAGCACCCAGAGGCCCCGCCGGACATCCCCGAGGAACATGTCGTCCAGCGTCCGGACCCCCGCCGTCACCGGGGCCTCTCCGACCTCGGCGTCCACTTCGGCGGTGACCCGATTCATGTCTTCCTGGGCGCTCGCCACGGACGCCGTCGGGGCCAGCCGTGCCAGGGCCCGGGTGCCGAACGAGCTGTCCCGGTCGTTCCAGGGCAGGGACGCGGCCCGGCTTCCCATCGGGGTATAGACGTCCACGTCGGGGCGCGGATACCCCTGGCCGGCCGCCAGGACGCCCACCACCGTGAACGGCTCGCCGTCCAGGAGGAGGGTGCGTCCCACCACACCGGGGTCGCCGGAGAACGCGCGCTGCCAGAACCCGTGGCCGAGCACGGCCACCGGCGCCGCCCCCGCCTCCGTCTCCTCGGCCGAAAAGGCCCGCCCCGACGCCATCTCCATGCCCAGGAGGGGAAAGAACTCCCCCAGGACCATCCGGGCGTCGAGCTGCTGGGCCCCGTCGGGCGCCTCGAACACGTAGCTCGTACCGGCCGAGGCCCCGAACTGTGAGAACGCCCGGCTCCGATCCCGCCAGTCCATGTAGTGGGGAATCGACAGCGAGATGCCGAATCCGGACGAGACGGACGTCACGTCGAGGGTGACCAGGCGATCCGCGTCTTCGTAGGGCAGCGAGTCGACCAGAATGCCGTCCACCAGGGTGTACATGGCGGTGGTACCGCCCACCCCCAGCCCCAGGGTCAGCGTCACCAGGGCCGTGTAGCCGGGGCGGCGGAACAGCGAGCGGGCGGCGGCACGGAATACGGCGAACCACTCCATGGGGTCTCCTGGAGGCGGGTGCAGGGGGTGCGTCGGGTTGGATACCGACGGAGCCCTCCGGGTTTGAAGCGCCGCCCGCGTTGCCTCGCCGCAGTCCGTCCGCCTATCCTGCGTTCGTAGCCTTCGCCCTCTCTTCCCCGACGGGACCCCACGAATGGACCTCCGCACGCCTGCCGTCCGCCTCGTCGCCGCAGTGTTCCTCATGACGGCGGCCTGGGCCTGCGCGAGCGGGGGCAGCGGGACGGACCGGCCCGATGCGGACCGGATCTCCGCCGCGGAGCTGGAGGCCGATCAGGAGCGCGACGTCCTGACCCTGATCCAACGCCTTCGGCCGCGGTGGCTCCAGACCCGGGGCAGCGACACGTTCAGCGGCCAGGTCGGAGCGACCGTCATCATCGACGGCATGCAGCAGCAGTCGGGCCTGGGCGCCCTTCGTCAGATCCGCGCGGTCGAGGTCGAATCCGTCGAGTTCATGAACGCCCGTGACGCAACGACCCGCTACGGCATGAACATGGCCGGCGGGGCCATCCTGGTCACGATGAAGCGATAGCCGGAAGGCGCCGGCTCACCCGCCCTGCATGATCCGTTCGATGGCCTCGATGGTGCGGGGGGCCCCGGCCGAGAGGTTCTCGTATCCGTCCTCGGTGACCAGGATCACGTCTTCGATCATGATGGCCACGTCCAGTTCGGGGGCGTACAGCTTCGGCTCCACCGTGAACACCATCCCCGGCTCCAACGGCGTCGTGTAGTCCCGTCCGTCGGTGGCCTCCAGGCCCACGTGGTGCCCGATGTCCCGCACCCCGAGGCCGCTCACCGCGGTGTAGGCGGTCAGCCCCTTGCCCTGGGTCAGATAGTGCGTCGGAGACGGCATCAGTCCCCACACGCGCTCGGCCCCCATCCGGTCGATGTCCTCGTTGGCCTCGAGCCCGTGGCGCTGGTAGACCCGCGCCGCGGCACGGATCACGTCCAGGATGTGGTTGCCCGGACGCACCTGCGCGATGGCCGAGTCCTGCGCCTCCAGGACGATGGCGTACAGGCGCCGCTGCTCCGGCGTGAACCGGCCCGAGGCGGGGAACGTGCGGCAGATGTCGGAGCCGTACATGGCCCATTCCGCCGCACCGTAGTCGATGAACACCAGATCGTCGGCTTCGATGACCCGGTCCACCGAGTTGTAGTTCTCGGAGCGGATGGTGAAGAGCGACACCGCGTCGGGGCCCGAGGCCACGATCGGAGGGAAGGCGGCACGGGGCGATCCCTCGCGCTTCCAGACCCACTCCATGAGGCCGGCCACCTCCAGGTCGTTCATCCCGGGTTCGATCCGGCGCATGGCCTCGAGCAGGCCCTCCGCGCTGATCTGGGCGGCACGCCGGAGCGCATCGATCTCCCACCGGTCCTTGATGACCCGGAGGCGCTCGATGGCCGGCGTGGCGTCGGCCAGGGTGCGCCCGGGAAGCACGGCCGCGACGGAGGCCTCGAGCTGCTGCCGGAGCGTGCGCGGAGGCGCGAGGCCGGGGGGCGCGTAGAGCCCCGCATCCTCGCCGGCGAAGTACACCGTATCGGAGCTTCCGAGCAGTTCGGGAAGGTCCGCCGTGAAGCGGTCGAGGGACCGGGTCTCGGCGATGCCGGTGGCCCGTTCCGCCTCGGCTCCCGGCTCGAGGCGTCGGATGAGCCGATTCCAGGCGGCCCCCAGGAGGCGTTCGTCCTGGAAGGAGTACTGGGCGCCGGCGAACTGACGGTGGCCCGGCAGGTAGAGGACCTCGCGCAGGCCGCCCCCGGCCTCCGGCGTCAGGACCAGGATGGCGTAGGGCGACTCGACGCCGGTCAGGTAGAAGAAGTTCGGGTCCTGCCGCTTCTCGCCGCCGTGGCGGATCATGTACTCGCCCGGGACGACCACGGGACCCTGCAGCCGGTCCACGAGCCGGGCCCGACGCTCGGCGTAGACCTCGGGTGGGAAGGCGATATCCGACTGCCCGGCCACCGGCGCCGCGGCGCCGAGCATGGACGACACGACAGCTGCCGACACCGCGGCGGCGCGGACACGACTCCTCATGGACGACTCCCTTCCGGATCCGGGGATCGGCGCCAGGTCACGGGTCGTCCGTGGAGCACGTCGCCGACGGCCTCGATGAGCTCCTTGCCACCGAACGGCTTGGCCAGGAGTTGGACATCCTCGACCAATCGGCCCTCCTCCGCCAGCACCCGGCCGCTGTAGCCGGACATGAACAGGACCCGGGCGTCCGGATGGTGGTCTCGAAGACGCTCCACCAGTGCGCGGCCGTCGGAGTCGGGAAGGATCACGTCCGTGACGACCAGATCGAGGCGCGGCATGGCGGCGCCCATGGCCAGTCCGTCCCCCACCGTGGCGGCCTCGAGCACCCGGTATCCCTCGGCCCTCAGGACCCTGGACACCAGGGACCGGACGGCGGGCTCGTCCTCCACGAGGAGCACGTCGCGGCAGGCGGCGGGAAGCCGCTCCGGCCCGTACGACGGGTGGGATTCGTCCGGCGCCGCGGCGCGGGCTTCGGCGGCCTCGAGGGCCGGCAGCAGGATCGTGAAGCGCGCCCCTTCGCCCGGGGCGCTCTCCACGGTCAGGACCCCACCGTGCTGCCGGACGATGCCGTAGCTGGTGGCCAGCCCCAGGCCACTGCCCCGCGCGGCGTCCTTGGTGGTGAAGAACGGCTCGAACGCCATCTCGATGGTGGCGGCGTCCATCCCGGTTCCCGTGTCCTGGACCACCACCGAGACATAGGCGCCGGGCGCGACGTCCATGGATCGGGCGGCGGCCGCCCCCACGACGCGCCGGTCGGTGGCCAACGACAGCGTGCCGCCCTCGGGCATGGCCTCCTGGGCGTTGATGACCAGGTTCATGAGCACCTGGTGGAGCTGACCGCGGTCCGCCCGGACCATGGCGTGGGCACCCCCGAAGTCCAGCACGAGACGGATGTTCTCCCGGAGGACCCGCTCCACCATCCGCGCCACGGCGGCCACCTCGTGGGACAGATCCACCGGCTGCACGCGCAGCACCTGCTTCCGCGCCAGCGCCAGCAGCTGACCCGTCAGGTCCCGCGCCCGGGAGGCGGAGGTGATGATCTCCCGCATCGACTCGTCGCGCGACGCTTCGTCGGGCTCGCCGATGGCCAGCTCCGCGTGCCCGATGATGGGCGTGAGGGCGTTGTTGAAGTCGTGGGCGACACCCGCGGCCAGGAGGCCGACGCTCTCGAGGCGCTGCGCCTGCAGGAGGCGCTCGCCGAGCCGCCGCGTGTCGGTCACGTCCTGGACGATGGCCAGCACGTACCGGACCGCCCCGGCGTCGTCGCGAACGGCGGTGGTGGTCACCAGCACCCAGATCCGCTCGTCCTCGACGGCCAGCACTCCCGTGGCCACGGCATGGTCCAGTTCCCCGGCGAACAACCGGCGAAGCACGCCCAGTTCGTCCTCCTCCTCGGTGTCGAAGAGGGACAGGAACGACCGGCCGGGAAGGCCCGTCCGAGGGCGCCGGAGCATGGCCGCGAGGGCCTCGTTCGATTCGGTCACCAGGCCGCGCCGGTCGGCGTAGGCGATGCCCACCGGCGCCGTCTCGAACAGAGCTTCGAGCCGGGCGTGGCTCTCGAGGGCCTGGGCCTCCACGTGGCGCTGCCTGTGGCGCACGGCCACGGCCATCTCGGCCAGTTCCGCCGCCAGGGCCCGGAACTCGCGGACGCCCCCGGTGCGCAGCCCGTCCAACCTGCGCTCGGCATCGGGGGCCCCCCGGTGGATGTCCCGCGCGGCGCTCTGGGCCGCCAGCAGCGGCGCCGCGATCTGGCGGGCCACGAGGTTGACCACCACGTAGATCAGGCCCAGACCTCCGAGCAGGATCAGGAGCTGACGGAGGGCCGTCCGACCCATGGCGGCATGGAGCTCGGCCGCCCGGTACTCCGCGGTCACGTCCCACGTCCACCCGCCGGCCAGCATCGGCACGTGCAGCCCGTAGGTCCTGGCGGACAGGCCGGGCAGGGCATGGACTTCGTCTCCCGGGTCGTACTCGTACGTCCGGCCACCACCGGCGGTCGTCAACGCTCCCCGTGCCCGAGGCGACCACCGGGACCCGGGGCGGGGGGCGCCGCTGGACACCACCACCGTCCCGCGCTGATCGGCCAGGGTCACCACGGGGGTCGTCTCCGGAACGCCGGCGAAGAGCGTCGAGTCCATCGCCACCAGGTCGATCACCGCGTAGACGATGCCGTCGAAGGCCCCGTCCGGTCCCGACACCGGCTCCGCGACCACCAGGATCGGCTCCGGCGCCGGTCGCCGGATCCCCATGCTCCCGGACAGCACGCTGGCGTAGCTCGTCCTCCGGGTCCGTCGGGCGTCCAGAAAGTAGCTCCGGCGGGACACGTTGGCCCGGCCTTCCGCAGAAGCGGTGCTCGAGCCGTCGGCGGCGGTGTCCGGGCGCAGGACGCGGATCACCCCATCGGCGTCGACCCGCGACGCGTTGATGAATTCAGGACGATCCCGGAGGAGCGCCGAGAGAACCCCGGCCACCGCGCCCTCGGGTCCGGCCTGGCCCATCTCCTGCACGGCCCTGCGCAACGCCTGGACCGGCTCCGTGAGGTACTCCTGCGCCGAGGTCACCAGCCCCTGGGCCGCGGCCGAAGCCCGGGCCTCCACGGCGTCGGCGGCGTTCCGGTAGGCGGTGCGGGTGGACACCATGGCCAGCGCGAGCACGGGCACGAGAGCCACCGCGGTCACCCGCGCCAACACGAAGCCACGCAGGCCCTCCGGAACCGGATCGCCGGCCGAAGGGAGCCGCCGACCGACCAGCATGAGGGCGAGGCTGGCGAACAGCGCGGCCAGCATGCCCTGGTAGAGGTGACTCACGAAGTACAGGACGGCGGTGGTGGCCGGAACGCCGAGTGCGCCGAGGAGCAGGACGGCGTCCAGGGGGCCACCCACGAGGACCCAGAACACCGCCGCAGCCAACGCCAGGCTCGGCACCCGGCGTCGGAGGACGACGACGCCTGCGGGCTCGGCCAGCATCGGGAGCACGGCCACCGCTCCGGCGTCGAGGCCCACCAGGGTCGGCGCTACCGCCACGAGCTGCGTCAGCGTCCCCAGCCGGCCGCCCAGTCGCATCGCCACCAGGAGCGCCAGCGCCGGGCCGAGGAGCACGGGCGGGGCGTCGGGACCGAACAGCGACAGCGGGTAGGCGTTGGCGGCCATACCCAGGAGCCCGGCCACCAGCGCGACGGCCAGGCGCGCAGGGCCCCCGCCGGTGGCCAACCCTGCCACCGAAGTGTCCACCGGCCGTACCGGGGGTCTTTCCGTGAGCACCTGCTCGTCGTTCCTTGCCGCTCGGGCGTCCTGCGTGGTCGGGATCCGGAGACTTGACAGGTCGCTGAAAAAGGGGAGTGCACCGCGCGCAGGGGTCTCGCGAGTGCTCAGACGAGGATCGACGACGAGTCGTAGCAGAGCTACGGCAAGCGAGGAGAGACGACGTATGAGTCCGCGACCCCCCTGCGCCCACCGTGAAGCCGTATACTGACGTATGAGGCCGGGGTTGGGGCGGCACGGCCCGATCTCGGTCGTTGGCGCTCCTATCCGTAGCTTTGGCTATGGCGTCGTCGCGCCGCCTACGATCTCGGGCCGTGGCGCTCCCAACGCGGTACGCTCCCCTTTTCAGCGACCTGCTAGGCGCTTCGCCCTCCGCCGCCGACCTCCGGGAGATCGGACTGGACAACCTGACGCACGGCCTCGTGGGTGCCGCCGTGTCCCGCGCCGGGGCGCACCGGACCACGCCCCTCGCCACCGCGACGCTGGTCCTGGCGGCGAACGCACCGGACATCGACGTCGCGGCCTTCGCCGGGGGGGAATATGCGGCGCTCGCGGCACGGCGCGGCATCACCCACGGCGTTCCCGCCCTCCTGGTCATGCCCTTCCTCGTGGCCGCGGCGATGCTCGGGTGGGACCGCTGGGTCCGGCGACGCCGCGACCCCGACGCGCCCCCGGCCCGTCCCGGCTACGTCCTGATGTGGGCCGCCGTCGGGCTGGCGACCCATCCGGCGCTCGACTGGATGAACACCTACGGAATGCGTTGGTGGCTCCCGTTCGACGGGTCGTGGACCTACGGAGACGCCCTGTTCATCATCGACATCTGGCTCTGGCTGGCGCTCGGCGGGGCGATCGTCCTGGCGGTGCGCCCGAGCGGGTGGGGGCGCTGGGCCTGGGCGGGGCTGGCGGCACTCGCCACGGCAGTGGTGTTCTCACGGCCCGCGGACGTGGGGGTCCTCGCCCGCGTCGTGTGGCTGGCGGGTCTGGCGGGGGTTGTGGGGCTCCGGCTGGCGGGACATCCCCGGCAGGACGACGCCGGCCGTCGCGTGGCCGTGGGAGCCCTCGCCCTGGCCGCGGTCTACATCGGACTCATGGTCGCGGCCGATGCACCGGCGCGCTCGATCGTCCGGGCCGAAGCCGAGGCCGCCGGCCTCGACGTGGTCGAGGTCATGGTGGGCCCGCTGCCCGCCGATCCCTTCGCCGCCGAGGTGGAGATCCGCACGGCCTCGAGCTTCGTCCACGGATCGTTCCACTGGCTTCGCACGCCGCGGGTCGTGCTGGACACCCGCGAGGCCGTACCCCTCCTGGATGCGCCGGTGGGGCTGACGGCCGATTCGGTGCGGTCCGTGGTGGCCGCCGCCCGAATGGTTCCGGAGGCCCGCGACTACCTCGTCTGGTCGCGGTACCCCTACGTGCGCGTGCGGGCGGACGGCCCCGACTGGCGCGTGCGGTTCGGCGACGCGCGGTACGACAACCGGCCCGGGACCGGCGGGCTGGCCGGGGTGGAGGTGCGGGTGCCGGGAGGCGGAGGGCGGTGAGCGGGGGGCTGATCGCCGACTATCTGGAGCGCGCCGTGGCCACCATCGCGGGGGTCGTCGCCGAGCCCCTGGAGGCGGCCTGGGTCGTCGGATCCCTCGCGACCGACGACTTCTCGGCCCCACGCAGCGACATCGACCTCATCGTCGTCACCAGAGCGGCTCCGTCTCGCGAGACGAAGACGGACCTGGCCCGCACGCTGGATCATCGCGTCCTAGCCTGTCCGGCCGACGGGCTCGACCTCGTCGTCTACCGCAAGGGGGCCATCGCGAAGATCGTACGTCATCCCGAGTACGAGTTCTCGATCTCGACGGGCCGCGAGTGGGACACCGAAGCCTCCTACGGCGGCCCCTATCCTGGGGGGCTGATCGACCTGGCAGCATCCCTCCAGGTCGGGCGCTCCCTCCACGGACCACCTCCCCGGGAGGTGGTCGGGCCGGTTCCGGATCGATGGGTCGCCGAGGAACTCCTGGCTTCCCTGGAGTGGCACGTGGAGCACGTGCACCACCCGTTCCACGACCCGTCGGGCAGCAACGCCGTCCTCAACGCCTGCAGGGCACTCCACTACTTCGTCACGGGGACCTTCGTGTCGAAGCGCACGGGCGCGGAGTGGCTTCTGCGCACGCGGTCCGTCCCGGTCGTGGTCGAGGCCCTCGAATATCGTCGGCGCCGGTCCACGGCTCGGCTCGACCGCACCGAGGTCGTGGCCTTTCTACGGGAGGCGATCGCCGCACGCGGGGCCGGCCGCGACTGACGGGAGAGACCGCCGACCCCTACTGCCAGACCACGCCGTAGTCGTCGCCGTGGTGGCTGGAGCCGCCCCAGAACGTGCCGTTGGCCCAGTCGAACCAGATGGCGTTGATGGGCCCGGACGTCCGGTCGTCGAACGTCAGCGAGTACCCCATGTCGGCCAGCGTCCGCCGTACCCACGACGGCGTCTCGTCCTGGAGCAGCAGGCGGCCCGGGCTCGTCTCGTGGTCGCCGAACGATCCCCGGAGCTGGAACGAGTTCATGTTCGCCGCTTCCACGGCCTGCTGAACGTTCATGTCCCACTCGACCATGTTCAGGAAGAACTGCACCAGGTTCTGGTCCTGGGAGTCGCCGCCCTGCACCGCGAAGGACAGGTACGGACGTCCGTCCTTCACGGCCATCCCCGGGGTCAGCGTGGCGCGCGGCCGCTTGCCGGGGGCGATGACGTTGTACGGACCGTCCACCTCGTGGACCACGAACGACTGGGCTCGCTGGCTCATGCCGATGCCGGTGTTGCCGGCGATGACCGCCGGGATCCATCCGCCCGACGGGGTGATCGACACCACCCAGCCCTCCTCGTCGGCGGCCTGGATCGACGTCGTGCCCTGGTAGAAGTCCTCTTCGAACTCGGCCATCGCCTCGGGGCCCGACGCATCGGTCACGGTGCGCTCGCCGGTCCGCCACTGCTCCAGGATCGACCGGAACGGATTCGTGCCGCCCTGGAACGGATAGGGGTCGCCCGGCGCCACGTCGGGGTCGTTGCGCTCCCAGTCGATCTCCGCGGCACGCTGCTGCGCATACTCCTTGGACAGGAGCCCGGCGATGGGCTCCTCCGGCGGGAAGTAGGGGTCGCCGTAGTAGAAGTCCCGGTCGGCGAAGGCCAGGTTGAACGTCTGGTACAACGCATGGATGTAGCGGGCGCTGTTGTAGCCCATGGACTGCAGATCCATGGTCTCGAGGATGTTCAGCGACTGGAGCATGACCGGTCCCTGCACCCAGTGCGTCAGCTTGTAGACATCGATGCCCTTATAGGAGCTCTTCACCGGCTCCTCGATGTGGACCTGCCAGTCGGCCAGGTCGGCCATGGTCACCGTGCTGCCCTGCTCCCGGGCGCCCCGGACGTACTCCTCGGCGATGTCGCCCCGGTAGAAGCGCTCGTTAGCGGCGTAGATCGCCTCTTCACGGGACTTCCCGGCGGCCAGGGCCGTCGCCTCGGCTTCGATCAGCTTCCGCAGCGTCTCGGCCAGGTCCGCCTGGACCAGGATCTCCCCCTCCTCGGGGGCCTCCCCGTCCGGGAAGAACACGTCGCGGGTGTACGGCCACGACATCATCTCGTCCTGGCTGCTCCGGATGCGACGTACGGCGTCGCCTTCCATCGGGTACCCTTCCGCCATCTCCAGCGCGGGTGCCAGCACCTCGGCCAGCGACAAACGGCCCCACTCCGCCACCATGGTCATGAGCCCCCCGGGTGTGCCGGGCGTGACCATGGCGTCCACACCGGAGCCCGGAGGAAAGTCCATGCCGCGCTCCGTGAAGTACTCCGGCGTCGCGCCCGACGGAGCCGCGCCCAGAGCGTTGATCCCGATCACGCGCTTCTCCTCGGGATGCCAGATCAGGGCCTGGGTCTCGCCGCCCCACGACAGCACGTCCCACATCGTGGCGGTGGCCGCCAACATGGCAGCGGCCGCATCGACGGCGTTGCCTCCGCGCTGGTACATCATGCTGCCCGCCGTGGCCGCCATGGGTTTCCCGGTGATGGCGATCCAGTGTTTCCCGTGCAGGATGGGCTTGGCCGTGCGTTGGGCGGAGGCCGGCACGGAGAGGGCGGATGCGGCGGCCACGGTCAAGGCGGCCGCGGTGACGAGGGAGCGGCGGAGCGGCGTCATGGGGCACCTCGCTGGAGGAACAGGACGTGCACGCAACCTAGTGTAGTGGCGCAATAATCCTATAGCTATTGGTTCGACGGGAGTGTATTCTTCCGGCATGCCCAGACCTGCACGTCGGATTCGGTTGCGCCGCGGGGATCGAGAGACGCTGGAGCGGTGGGTTCGCTCGCGTACCAC
>JAVJOF010000027.1:0-92240 GCA_040216925.1 Longimicrobiales bacterium | reverse complement strand
GGCCTCGCCCGCGGGAACGTTCAGCAGTAGGAAACGGCCCGCGGCGTTCGTCAGCGCACCGATTCCGGTACCGCCGATGTACACCTGGACCGCTTCGAGCGGACGCTGCGACGCAGCATCCCGCACCGTGCCCACCAGCGTGCCCGTTGCCTGGGCTGCTGCCTGGGATGGTGCCCACCCCAACGTCAGAGCGACTGCGAGCGCTCCGACAAGGGTGGTGAGACGTGCTGACATTGGACGCTTCATTTCCTGTCCTCCCATCTGGGGTTGGACTACGCGAACCACCCTCTATCCACACCCGGAAGCGCGTCCACGCATCCGGGACAAGGGTGCGAATTCTCCCATCCACCGCCCCACCCCACCCGTCGCACTCCGGCGGACCCTCGACATCGGTCGACCCCTGGTCGACCGCCTGCCGTCCACCGACACAGCATCGAGACCACCACCGGCGCATGTGCGCCGGACAAACCGGTGGCTCGTTCCTACGTCTCCTATCTGGTATCCGGGAGATAGTACGGTCCACCGGGTCCAGGAGCAACAACAAATCATCACGCCGCTCCGGAACGCCCGGAACGGTCCTTACGACCCTCTCCTACGCCCCGGCGACCCGTGCAATACACTCGATCTCCACGTCCACCGACTTCGGAAGGCGCGCCGCCTGCACCGCGGCCCGCGCCGGCCGGTGGCTTCCGAAGTGCCGCGCGTAGACCTCGTTCATGGCTCCGAACGTGTCCATGTCGGAGAGGAACACCGTGGTCTTCACCACCGTCTCCATCGAGGCGCCGGCGGCCTCGAGCACGGCCCGGAGGTTGGTCAGCACCTGCTCCGTCTGCGCCGTCACGTCGCCTCCCACCAGTTCTCCCGAAGACGGATCGATGGGGATCTGTCCCGAGCAGAACACCCACCCGTCGGACACGACGGCCTGGGAGTAGGGGCCGATGGCGGCGGGGGCGTCGTCGGTGTGCACGGATGCGAGTTCGGTCATGGATCCAGCTCCTCGTCTTTGGGTGTGGCTGTATGGAAGTCCCGGGCGTGCGCCAGGATCTCGGTCGGACTCACGGTGGCCACTCCGGCCTTGCCGACCTCGATCGCCGCGGCATGGTTGGCCAGAATGGCCGCTTCGGGCATCGTGGCTCCCGCCGCGAGGGACACGGCCATGACCGCCGTGACGGTATCGCCCGCCCCGGACACATCGTAGACGTCTCTCGCGACGGTGGGCACGCGCACGAAGGTACCGTCGGCGGTCTGGAGCGCCATTCCCCGGTCGCCGAGGGTCAGCAGGAGGTTTCCGCACTCGAGGCGGCGCCGCGTCGCCTCCATCCACCCGGGATCGTCCGGGTGCAGGAACTCCCCCAGCGCGTCGGCCAGTTCCTTGGCGTTCGGCTTGAAGACCGTGGTGCCCCGGAACGCGAAGAAATTCCGCCGCTTCGGATCGACCACGGTCGGGATCCCCCGCTCCCGCGCCGCATCCATGGCGGCGCCGATGACCGATGGCACCAGCACGCCCTTGTTGTAGTCCTCCAGGATGACGATGTCCGCCGTGGCCGCGTGGGCGCGCACGGCCTCGACCACCGCCGCCGCCGCCGCCGGGTCGAGATCGGCTTCCACCTCGTGGTCGTAGCGGACGACCTGCTGCCGTCGCGCCAGGACCCGGGTCTTGACCGTCGTGGGCCGGGTCGTGTTCTCGACGAGCCCATCGGTCCGGACGCCCAGTGCCGAGAGGGCCCCTGCCAGATCCTGTCCCGACCCGTCGCGGCCCACCGTCCCGACGACCACGCATTCCGCGCCCAGCGCCGCCACGTTCGCCGCGACGTTTCCGGCGCCTCCGACGGCCGACGACTCCTCCTCCACCCGGACCACGGGCACCGGTGCCTCCGGAGAGATCCGGTCCACGCTCCCGGAGATGTACCGGTCGAGCATCACGTCGCCGACCACCACGGCCCGCACGTCGCGGATCCGTCGGAGGATGTCCCGCACGCGCTCCGGGCTCAGGCGCTCCACGGTCCGCGACCCCGGCCCTGGAGCTCGACGAACCGGACCTCGTCGCCGTCGCGGGCCACCAGGGCATCCTGGAGGTTCACCGACACACACACGTGGTTCGGCACGAGGCGCACGCGGTCGCCGATGGACGGCCGCCAGTCCGAGGCGGAGATGTCGAGGATGCCGTGCTCCTCCGACAGGCCGGTCACGAGGACCTCGGGATGGTCGAGCACGAACCCGAATCCCTCTCCCCCCCGCCCCTCCTTGGCCAGCGCCTTCGATCCGGCATCCACGACCACCTGCCCGGGCACCGCGGTGCTGACCACCGTGGCCAACACGGAGTAGGCCAGGTCTTCGTGCGAGGCCACGCCGAGATCGATCCCCTCGCGGTCGAAGAAGATGCAGGATCCGGAGCGAATCTCCGTCAGTCCCGGCAGTTCGTGGCTCCGCCACAGCGTGGGCGTCGATCCACCGCTGACGATCCCGGCCGGCAGCCCGGCGTCGCGAAGGGCCGTGAGGATGCCCTCCACGCGGTGGCCGACGTCCCGCAGCGCCGCGTCCTGATCCGCCGCCGGGACCCGGACGTGCCCCGGGTAGAAGAGCACTCCGCCGAATCGGACTCCGGTGGATTCATCGGCCCTGCGCGCGAGCGCCACGACCGGCTCCGGCCCTGCCACGCCCACCCGCCCGAGGCCGACATCGGCCTCGACCAGGACGGACACGCTCCGGCCGGCTCCGGCCATCGCCTCCGCCAGAGCATCGAGCACCGCGGTGGAGTCCAGGGCCACCTTGAGATCCACTCCGGCCGGCAGGCGGACCAGTCGCGCCAGCTTGGCCGGGCCCACCGGCGGGTAGGCGAGCAGAAGGTCGTCGGTGAGCCCCGCCATGACCTCGGCCTCGCGGAGCGTCGCCACCGTCAGGCCCTTCGCACCGGCGTCGAGCTGGATCCGGGCGATCTCCAGGGACTTGTGGGTCTTGATGTGGGGTCGCCACGCCAGGCCGTGGTCCGCGGCGTACCCGGCCACCCGGCGGGCGTTGGCCCGCACGCGGTCGAGGTCCAGGAATCCGACCGGTGTCTCGACGGTGTCGAGGGACAGAGCTCCCGTCACTGGAGGGCCGCCTCGATCGCGTCCAGGAAGTCCCGATCGGTCTCGCCCACCGGCCCGTAGCGGAGCCACCGGACCACGCCCTCGCGGTCGAGGAGGAACGTCGCCGGCAGTCCGAGCACCTGGTAGACGTCCATGCCCTGCATGGTCCGGTCGTGCAGGATGGTGTACCCGACCCCGTATTCCTCGACGAACTCGCGGATGAGGCGTGTCTGGTCGCCGGTGTCCATGGACACGCCCACGATCTCGAAGCCCCTGTCCTTGTTCTCTTCGTATACCGCCTGGAGGAAGGGGGTCTCGTGGCGGCAGGGCGCGCACCAGGTGGCCCAGAGGTTCAGCAGCACCACCTGCCCGCGGAAGGACTCCAGCGAGACCGTGTCGCCGTCCAGCGTGAGGGCCTGGTAGGCCGGCGCCGGCTGCCCGATCTCCGGGCGTGGGGGGCGGTCACCCGAAACGCACCCGGCCAGGACCGTGAGAAGGAGGAGCACGAGGGTGGGCAGTCGTCGGATCAAGGTTCGATCTCCTGCAGGAGGGCGGTGCGCACACGCGAGGCGCCACCGTCTTCGATGTCGGTCCAGGCCGCGAGCACCGTGCCGTCGGCCCGCAGGGCGAAGCGGGGAAACCCGCTGCCGCGGGCTGCGTGCGATGCGGCCACGACCTGCGGCTCGTCGAGCGTCCCGTCGGGTGCCACACGACGGACCCGGACCTCGGCGCCGTCGCCGGCCTGCCGCTCCAACCACCCCACCAGCACCGCCCCGCTCTGCAACTGGAGAAGATCCACCCGACCCGCGGGGTTCCCTCCATCGACGACCACGGGGGAGCCGAACGTGGCCCCGCCATCCTCGGAGAAGGCCACCTTCACCCGGGGCACGTCGCCCGCGCCGGTGAACCAGGCCACCGCGACGGCGTCTCCCCGGGCCACGATCGCGGGACCGTTCACGGGGCATCCCGCGATCTCCCAGCCGTCGGCGTGGACGATCGCGGGCTCCGTCCATGCGCCGTCCACCTGCCGGACCACGGCGATGTCGCGGATCTCCTCGGGCGAACGGTCCCGGTAGACGACCACGAGCCCATCGCCGGTCATGGCCGCGTCGGTCTGGCAGCAGTCGCAGGCGCGGTCGTCGAGGAGCACCTCGGGACCGGCCGTGGAGGGATCCCCCCGCGTCGTACGGTACCGGAGCGTCATCTCCCGCGAAGGCTCGGTCCCGGCCGGCCAACCGGCGTATCGGCGCCCATCCAGCCAGACCAGGCCCACGCCGGAGCCCGTGGGGCGGATCGTTACGAACCCGTGCTCCTGCGGCGTTCCGTCTTCGTGGGGCGTCCACGGCGCCGACCATGTGGCTCCCTGGTCGTCGGAGTGCACCAGCCGGATGCCGTAGTCGTACCCGCCCGCGTCGCCCCGCTCGAGCCAGTGGGCCCACAAACGCCCCTCGGGGTCGGCCACGACCGAAGGGAAATCGGCCCAGTTCACGAAGAACCGGTCGCTGGCGGCCACCTGCCGGGGGGGCGACCAGGCGCCCGCTTCGAAGCGGGACAACCGGAGCGCGTGGCCCGCCTCCCCGGGAAGCTCCTCGAGCCAACTCATCCACACGGCGTCCCCTGCCGAGGACAGGAACGGCTCCCCGCTGCCCTCTCCGGCGGGCGACGCCAGCACGGTCACGGCGGGTGGCGCAGGGGCATCGGACGCCGCGGAGCCGCAGCCGACGAGGAACACGGCCAGGCCCAGGCGAAGGGTCCCGGAAAGCGACGTGGGCGTCATGGCGTAGGGATCAAGGCCAGGGGACGGAAGGGTGGAGCTGAGGCGGCGAGCCGCGGCAAGCTTCTTGCGGCGCTTCCGCACGAACGAGGGCGGAATGTCGGGCGATCGGGGCGGAGTGCGCAACGCGTCCGGCTGGAACGGGCCGCCCCGGTGCGGTGTTGGTAGGATAACGTTCTGACGATGCGATGGGTGTACGACTCCGAAGTCGCGCGGTCGCAGTCCCCCGCGAGGTCCCACTCGCGGCGACGACTCTTCTTTCGAGGCGGTGACACGATGCAGTTCCCTGGGAGCACGAGATGAGCGGGCGCGTCCTGACGGCCCTGGCTCTGGCGGCTGTGACCCTCGGGTCGCTCCCTGCCCCCGGGTCGGGTCAGTACTTCGGCCGGAACAAGGTCCAGTACGACGACTTCGACTTCCGCATCCTCGAGACGGATCACTTCAACATCCACTACTACCCGGTGGAAGAAGAGGCGATCGAGGACGCGGCACGGATGAGCGAGCGCTGGTACGAGCGCCTGGCCCGCGCCTTCCAGCACGAGTTCGAGGCACGGAAGCCGCTGATCTTCTACGCCGACCATCCGGACTTCCAGCAGACGAACACGCTGGGCGGCGCCATCGGTGAGGGCACGGGGGGTGTCACGGAGTCGTTGAAGAACCGGGTCATCATGCCGTTGGCCGGCTCCTACTGGGACACCGACCACGTGCTCGGGCACGAGCTCGTCCACGCCTTCCAGTACAACATCGCCCAGTCCCGTCGAGGTGGAGGAATCCAGGGGCTTTCGACGCTGCCCCTGTGGCTGGTCGAGGGGATGGCCGAGTACATGTCGGTGGGGCGCGACGATCCGTTGACCGCGATGTGGCTCCGCGACGCGATCCTCCGCGACGACATGCCCACGATCCAGCAGCTCACGAGGGACCCGCGGTACTTCCCGTACCGCTTCGGCCAGGCCCTCTGGGCGTACGTCGGTGGGTCCTTCGGAGACGACGCGGTGGTGCAGATCTACCGCCGCTCGCTCCGGGTGGGCTTCCAGAACGCCATCCAGCAGGTCCTGGGGATGTCCACCGACACCCTGTCCGTGCGTTGGCGGGAACAGGTGCAGGAAGAGTACTGCCCCTTGATGGTCGGGCGTCAGGAGCCGGTGGGGGAGCCCAAGGACGAGGAGGACATCGGCCCCGACGGCGCCCGGGTGACCGGCTGCGCCGTCCTGACGGAGAATCCGCGCGTGATGGAGCAGGGTGAACTCCTGCTCGCCGAGGAGACCGGAGCCGGGAACCAGAACGTCTCGCCCTCCGTGAGTCCCGATGGCCGCTACGTGGCGTTCCTTTCCGAGAAGGACCTCTTCTCGGTGGATCTCTACCTCGCGGACGCCCAGACGGGGAGGATCATCCGGAAGCTGTCGAGCGCGGCGTCGAGCCCACACATCGAGGCGCTCCGATACATCGACTCCTCCGGAACGTGGTCTCCCGACGGCCAGTACTTCGCCTTCGTGGTCACGGCGGGAGGCGACAACCGCATGGTCATCGTCCGGACCGACAACGGCGACACGTGGAGGGAGATCGACTTCCCGGACATCGGCGCCGTCAACAATCCGGCCTGGTCGCCGGACGGCCGCACCATCGCCTTCGCCGGATCCGTAGGCGGGATGACCGACCTCTACACCTTCGACCTCGAATCGGACCAGATCCAACAGCTCACGGACGACAAGTTCGCGGACCTCCAGCCCACCTGGTCGCCGGACGGCCGCACCATCGCCTTCACCTCGGACCGTGGGCCGGAGACGGACTTCCGTCGCCTGACCTACTCGAAGTTCCAGTTGGCGCTGCTGGACGTGGCCACGCGGCAGGTTCGCGTGCTGCCGGTGTTCGGCAACGTCAAGCACATGAACCCGCAGTACGCACCGGACGGACAGAGCCTGTACTTCATCTCCGACCAGGACGGGTTCAGCGACATCTACCAGCTCGACTTCCAGCGCGGCGACGTCCGCCGCATCACCGAGCTCGCGACGGCCGTCAGCGGCATCACCTACCTGTCCCCGGCGATGTCGGTGGCAGCGGACAACGGACGGATCGTCTACTCGGTCTTCTACGAGCAGGGATTCGACATCTACGGGCGGGACCCGGATACGGGTACGACCGTGGCCATCGCGGACGATGCGGCCGCCCAGCCGGGACGGAAGCTTCCGCCGGTGAACCCCGACCGGTTCAGCCGGGTCGCCACCTACCTGGCGGACGCCGAGACGGCGCTGCCCCCGGAAGGGACCTACAGCGCGTCGGAGGCCGACGACTACGACTCGTCCCTGAGCCTCGACTACGTCGGGCAGCCGTCCCTGGGCGTGGGCACGGACAACTACGGCAACTACGTCGGCGGCGGCGCGTCGGCCTACTTCAGCGACATGCTGGGCAACCGCGTGCTGGGCGTGGCCGCCCAGGCCCAGGGCACCTTCAAGGACATCGGCGGTCAGGTCTTCTACCAGGATCTGTCCGACCGCTGGAACTGGGGCGTCGGCGCCGGCCGGATTCCCTACGTGCTCGGGTTCTACAACTTCGGACAGGACGACCGGGGACAGTATCTCGGGCAGCAGCGGTTCCGGGTCTTCATCTCCTCCGCCAACGGGCAGGTGTCGTATCCCTTCTCGTCCACCCGGCGGCTCGAGTTCGGCGCGGGCGTGACCCGCTACAGCTACGATCTCGAGGAGGATCGCTTCTACCTGGACCCGTTCGGCCGGATCATCGACTTCGAACGGGTGTCGTTGGACGACCAGGAGCCGGACCCGTTGAACCTGGTCCAGGCTTCCGCCGCCCTGGTGGGAGACAACTCCTTCTTCGGGTTCGTCAGCCCCATCCGTGGCGGTCGATACCGGCTGGAAGTGGAGCAGACCACCGGCAGCGTCGACTTCACGACGCTGATCGCCGACTGGCGCCGGTACTTCTCGCCCACGACCAACCTGACGGTGGGGATGCGAGGCCTCCACTACGGCCGCTACGGCCTGAGCCAGGAGGAGAACCAGTCCGACGGCTTCGGCCTTCTGAATCCGCTGTTCCTGGGCTTCGAGACGTTCATTCGCGGGTACGCGTTCGAAAGCTTCACCAGCACGGAATGCGCGCGCAGCGTCGTGGACGGTGGACCGGTCAGCGGATGCCCGACCTTCGATCGCCTCCGGGGCCAGCAGATCGCGGTGGCCAACTTCGAATTCCGCATCCCGTTCATCGGCGTGGAGCAGTTCGGGATCATCAACTTCCCGTACCTCCCCACGGAACTCGTCGCCTTCGCGGATGCCGGCGTGGCGTGGGACTCGGACAACAAGCCGTCCCTCGAGTGGAGCCGGTCGACATCCGACCGTGTGCCGGTGTTCTCCACGGGTGTGTCGGCCCGGTTCAACGTGCTGGGCTTCATGATCCTCGAAGCCTACTACGCCTACCCGTGGCAGCGCCCGGACAAGGGCTGGCACTGGGGCTTCCAGGTCGCGCCGGGCTGGTAGGCGGCCCCGGATTCGCCGAACCCACGGGGGGCGGGCTGCGGCCCGCCCCCCGTTTCGTATTCGGGGACCGCCGGGGGCGGACGTGCGAACGCCCCGGCCGGTGCCTCCCGGCCGGGGCGTCGATCCCGGATCATGTGCCGGGGAGAGGCCTGCGGAGTCCGCTTCCTAGAAGAAGCCCCCCGAGCCCTCGTCACCGCCACCGCGACGCTTGGCCTTCCGCCCGGAGGAGCTGCCGCTGGACCCGGACGTTCCACTCGACGCGGCAGCACCGCTTCCGGTGCTCGATCCTGCTCCGCCCACACGACCGGACGGAGCCGTGCTTCCCGACGACGGCCGGCGGTAGCCCTGGCCCGCGATGACCCGACCGTGCCGGACGGGCTCCCGGGGCTCGACGACGATCACGGTCGGGCGATACCCGTAGCCGTAGAATCCCGAGCCGTAGGCCCCGCCGTACCCGTAGTAGGGGCCGTAGCCGGCGCGGCGATAGTAGAAGCTGTCCCAGAAGAAGGGGTCGCCGTAGTAGGCGCCGTAGGCCGACCGGGCCGGCCGGTCCGCGGACGACTGGATCCGCTCCGCGGCGGCACCCTCTCCGAGTCGGAACACGCGCGGGTTCGACACGGCCACGACCACGTCGATCACCCGCTCGGGCACGCCGGCCTGGTCCATGGCCAGCAGGGCCTCGCCGTCCAGTTCGAACGCGTCGCCGGTCTCGGCCAGCCAGGCCTCCACGGCCTCGGCCGGGAGGTGCTCCGTCGCTTCGTAGACGTCGTCGAGGTCGAGGGGCGCCGATGCCGCGGCACGGGCGGCCACCGCCACCATGCCCCGCTCGTTCAGGTAGTCGGCCACGCCGCTGGCCTCCGCCGCTTCGCCCCAGGACCGATGGTACCGCTGCACCCAGGCCGTGGGCTCGCCTCCCAGGTCCAGAGTCCGCACGTCGAGCCACGTGTCCGGATCCACCAACGTCATGACCCCGCCACCGCTGTGGCGCGAGCCGTCGTCGCAGGCGTGCTCCGACGTCAGGAACAGCCGCCGCCCGTCCTCGGAGAAGACGCCCTGCTCCCAGCCGTCGCATCCCTCGCGCACCGTCTCGTGGCGCTGACCATCCGCCCACACCACCTCGCGGGCCTGGACCTGGCCGTCTTCGAAGCGGAGCATCTCCACGGCGGCCTGTCCTTCGAGAGGCCGCACACAAAGGGCCGCGCCTTCCGGAGCCCCGGCGGCCTCCCAGCACCCGACCCAGGGCAGCAGGCTGCTCTGGCCGGCTGCGGGAACGGCCGTCACCGCCAGCCCGACCAGAAGCGAGAACGTCCCGAATGTCGTCTTGTCCATCATCTCGTTCCTCCTTAGAACCGCGCGGAGATTCCCGCCGTGGCCTGGAAGCCGGCGAGATCCATGGCATCGAACCCTACGAAATCACGTCCCATCTCGGCCTCGGCCCAGCCATATCGGCCCTCGGCCGTGAGCAGGAAGGTGGGGTTGAGCGCGTACTCGAATCCGCCGAAGAGCTGCAGGGTCGGCGCTCGTCCGTCGGAGTAGAACCGGTCGGGGAAGATGTCGAGGGTCTCGAAATCGACGAAGTCGCCGACCTGCTCGAACTCATACCAGGTGAAGCCGCCTGCGGCGCCCGCGTAGGCGTTCCAATCGGTGGGCACCCAGGCGAAGCGCCCGATGGAGCGCCCCCGATCCCGGAGATACGCCTTCACGCCCAGAGTGAGCGGCAGGCGGTGGAAGCTCGTGACCTGCTCGATGGGAAGGTCGTCCTGATCCACCCATTCGCGGAACTCCGACCGGGTCTCGGACTTCGAGAAGCCGGCCTGGAGGGTCAGGTCCACACGCTCCGAGACACGCACCGAGATGTCGCCGACCAGGGTCGCGGAGTTGAAGTCGCTCCGCTCGATGGTGAGCTCGTCCCGGGTGAACGCGAAGATCTCCGAGCCGGCCCGGGGGACCGCGTATCCCGCCTTCATGCCCAGGGTGACGACGGGCGTCTTGAACAGGTAGCCGTCGCCTCCTGCCTGGCCGTACGCCGGCGTGGCGACCGTGGCCGCCGCGACCAGGATCGCCGCCGCCAGGACCAGGCCTCTTCCCGTGCCGTGACCGTCTGCGTTCATCGCTCCTCCCGGGCAGGTTCTACACGCTTGCGCCCAGGAAGTGCAAGGCCCATGCCCTCGGGACCCGTCCCCGCGCATGCGTGGAACGGGGGGCGCGCACCGACCGCGCACCCGCGCGCATCACTCCGATCCGTCCTCCCGCGTGGACAGGCCATCGACCCCTTTTCGTCACGGTCGGACGGCGGTTCCGGTGCGTCCGGGCCTCAGAAGATGCTGAGGTTGATGTACCTCGACGGGTTGGCCTGGATGTCGGCCACGAGCCGGGACAGGCTCATGGCGGCTTCGTTCATGTTCACGTACAGCTGGTCGTCGCGGGACAGCCGACCGAGCGTGCCCTCGCCGCGCTCCATGCGCTGGAGCACCGAGCGCAGGGCCAGCGTGGCCTCGTCCAGATGCTCGGACGTGGCGGAGAGCTGAGCCATGGCCGAGTCGGCCCTGGCGATGGCCCGGGCGGCGTCGGGACCGGCCGAAGCGGCCGCCTCGATCCCCTCGGCGGAGCGGGAGAGCGAGGCCGTGAGGTTGCGGAGGGTCTGCCGCTGCTCCGCCAGCGCCCCCGACAACTCTTCGAGAACGACCTCCAGATCCGAGGCGCTGCCCTTGACCGACCGGACCGTTTCCTCGTCCAGGAGTTCCTGCATGCGTTCGAGCAGGGCCCCCGCGTCCTCCGTCAGTTCACTCGCGGAACCGAGGAGTCCGTCGCCGCCGTCGCTTCCGGGGATCGTGTCTCCCTCCGCGACGAACGTGCTCTGCTCCGAGGGGATGACCTCCATCGTCCGCCCTCCGAAGAGTCCGGCGGCGCCGAGACGGGTGCGCGACCCTTCCGGGATCCCCCACTCGCCCTCGAGCTCCATGGTGATGGCCACTCGGCCGTTCTCCATCATCTCGAACCCGTTGATCCTCCCGATGATGACCCCGCGCATCTGGACCGGGTCACCCCGGCGGACGCCGCCCGCGTTGTCCACGGTGGTGACCACCATGTAGCGCCCCCGCATGGTGGCGGGATCGGTCATGAGGAAGAGCACCACCACGAAGGAGATGAGGCCGAGGATGACGAAGATCCCGACCTTGGCTTCGTTGCCGCCCCGGCTCTTGGGAACGGCGTTGGCCAGTTCCTCGTCGGAGACGCGTTGGCGGGTCGAGTCCTTGCTGGACGATTCAGTCATTTGGCGTTCGGAAGCATGTCGAGAGCGGCCTCCGCGGCCGCGCGGTCGATGAAGGCCTGGACGACGTGGTCGGAAGAGGCCCGGAATTCTTCGGGGGTCCCGCAGAAACGCAGCGTGCCGCCGTCCAACATGGCCACCCGGTCGCACATGTCGAGACCGCCTTCGATATCGTGCGTGACCACCAGGGAGGTGACCTCGAGTTCGTTGGAGAGCCGGGTGATGAGGCGCTCGATCGCCGCCGTGTTGACGGGATCCAGGCCCGTCGTGGGCTCGTCCCACAGAAGCACCTCGGGCCGACCGACGATGGCCCGGGCGATGCCCACACGTTTTCGCATCCCGCCGGACAGCTCCGAGGGGATCTTGGCCATGACCTGACCCGGTTCGAGGTTCACGAGCTCCAGCGCCCGCCACACGCGCCGGGCCACCTCGTCGCGACGCAGCCCTGCCAGTTCGTCTTCCGGAATGCCCATGGACACGTTCTCGAAGACGTTCAGCGAATCGAACAGCGCAGCGTTCTGGAAGACGTACCCCACCTTGCACCGGATCCGCGCCAGCGCGCCTTTTCCACCGTAGAAGACCGAGGTACCGTCCAGCTCGACGTCGCCCCGGTCCGGGGTGACGAGCCCGATCGTGGTCTTGAGGAGCACGCTCTTGCCCGTCCCGGACGGGCCGAAGAGAGCGAACATCTCTCCCGTCTCCACGCGCAGGTCGACTCCGGTCAGCACCGGATGGTCGAAGGCCTTGTGCACGTTGCGGTAGTAGATCACGTCCGTCGCCTCAGTTCAGCATGAGCGGCGGAAAGAGCGCGTCGAGGATCAGGATGGTCAGCGTCATGAACATGACGGCCTGGGTCGTGGTCCGACCGACCCCCTCCGCCCCGCCCTTCGTCCGCAGGCCCATGTGGACCGAGATCAGCGGAATGGCCAGGCCGAACACCAGCGCCTTCGTCAGCGAGTAGAACAGATCCCAGGAGTGCCAGAACAGGCGGGCACCGTAGAGGAAGGCCTCGGTTCCCAGCCC
Organism: Longimicrobiales bacterium; assembly: GCA_040216925.1. GTDB lineage: Bacteria > Gemmatimonadota > Gemmatimonadetes > Longimicrobiales > Gaopeijiaceae > JAJCZZ01. The sequence continues at coordinate 79,622 of JAVJOF010000027.1, read as the reverse complement.
GACGTCCAGGTTGGCCGCGATCATGCCCGCGAAGATCCCGATGGCGTCGGCGATGCCCACCAGGAGGGGCATGACGATGACCCCGGCCAGGATCCGGGGGGCCGCGAGGAGCTCCACGGGATCGCGCCCCAGCGAGTGGTAGGCGTCGATCTGCTCCGACACCACCATGGTGCCGAGCTCCGCCGTGATCCGTGCCCCGACCCGGCCCACCAGCACGATGGCGGTGAGGACGGGCCCCATCTCCAACACCACGGTCTGCACCACCAGACTGCCCAGGATGTAGGAGGGCATTGCGCTGGTCATCTGGTAGCCGCCCTGCTGGCTCGTGACGATCCCAGCCAGCGACCCCGTGACGAGCACGATGGGCAGGCTCTGGATGCCCATGACGTAGAACTGGTGGATCACGTCCCGGAACGCCACGCGGAGACGCACCGTGGCCACGATGACCGACCACATGAGACGACCCAGCCCCCCCGCGTGCTCGGCGGTGAGGGAAGCACGGCGACCGGCCCCGGCGAACCAGCGGGCCAGCGGTCCGGACGGGCCCGACGCAGTCTGCGACGAAGGGTTCACAGGGAGGCGACTCCGGGGTTCCTACCAGGGAGGGCAGGTGGCGAGAAAGCCACGAATCATCGGGCAAAGCCCAGGCAGAATCAACCGGTTTGGCGCGGTGTTCCGCGAGGTGGGACCGCCGTCAGGAAGCTGAGCGACGCAGGGTGGCCTGGACCCGCGCCAGGAACAGCCGGGGGTCGAGCGGCTTGCGGATGTAGTCGTCAGCCCCGTCTTCGATGAGATCGGCCTCGAGAACCGGGTCTTCGGCGCCGGTGACCACGATCACCGGGACCGGCGAACTCCGGGGCGGAGCTCGCAGCGCCCGGACGATCTCGCGTCCGCCCATTCCCGGCATCTCCAGGTCCACGACCACGAGGTCGAAGCCCTCCGCCTCGTCGAAGCGGTCCAGGGCCCCCGCCCCGTCCGAGGCCTCGACCACGACCATCCCCTTCCGCTCGAGCGTGGCCCGGGCCATGAGCCGGTAGCCCGTGTCGTCGTCGGCCAGCAGGATCCTCGGCGCCGCGCCGGGGGCCCGCGCCCGAGCCTCCGGCGGCGGAGGCGGAGGCGGAGCCGACGGTGCGGCATCGGAGAGGAACGGAGCCAGGCGCTCCGGAGGGGCCACGAGAAACCGTGTCGAGCGCCCGGTCAGCCGGCGGAGTGCGCCCTCCAGAACGATGTCGGTCGGATCCGACACGGCCACGTCGATGGAGACCCCGTCTTCCCGGATGGGCACGGCACCATGGGCCCGTACGAGGCCTTCCGGAACGAGCCTCCGGGCCACGGGCGCCGGCTGGTCGCCGGCGCCGAGGACCGTCAGGCGGTAGTGGTTGGCCACCTTCCGGGCCAGCAGGTCCGATCCGATTCCCATGGCGTCGGCCACCACCGGCCAGGCGTCGACCACCCGGTCCGGAAGGTCGGGGATCTCATGGCCCGGAATGCCCGCGATGCGGAGCAGCCAGGTCGGGGGGCCCTGCGCCCCCTCCCGACCCGTGGCTTCCAGCGCCCGGAGCAACGCCACCGTCCCGTCGACCCGGCGCAGCAGTTGATCGTCGTCCGCCGACTCCAGGAGCTTCCCCGCCTCGCTCACGGACGGGAACCCGAACGAGCCCCCGGATCCCCGGAGGGCGTGCCCTACCGCGCGGACCGCGTCGCGGGCGGCGTCGTCGCCGCCCGCCCCCGTCCGCGGACGGAGGGCCTCGAGTTCCGTGGCACGCTCCGCGACGGCGGTGCGGTACCACAGCTGGAGTTCGTGAAGATCGACGGAAGCCACGGCCGGTGCGGGATCGGAAGGGCGGGATGCCACGGTGGAGCAGGCTAGTCTAGGCTGGTCGGCCCGGGAGATCCACAGCCGCGCTCCACGGGCTTCCGTCCGGGATTGTCCGCGACCCGCCGGTCCGGTACCCTCGTGCGTCCCTTCCGCCCGACCTCATCCCCGGACCTTCATGCGTACTCGCACCCTCCTGACCACCGCGGCCGTCCTCGCCACGGCGCTGCTCGCCCCCCATACGGCCCAGGCACAGTCGGCCGAGGACGAGATCCGTGCCCTGGCCAACCACCCGGCCGTGCGGCGGGCCCTCGACCACGTGGAGGCCCGGGACGCGCAGACGATGGCCGACCTCCGGGAACTCACGCAGATCCCCGCCCCTCCCTTCATGGAGGAGGCACGGGGCGCGCGGTTCCTGGAGATGCTCCGCGACGCGGGCGTGGATTCCGCCTGGGTGGACACCGAGGGGAACGTGCTCGGCCTGCGACGGGGCAGCGGGTCCGGGTCCGTCGTCGCGGTGACGGGACACCTCGACACGGTCTTCCCCGAGGGTACCGACGTATCCATCCGGATGGCTGGAGACACGCTCTACGCCCCGGGCATCGCCGACGACACCCGCGGGCTGGCCGCCATGCTCGCCATCCTCCGGGCGCTCAACGAAGCGGAGGTGCAGACCGACGCCGACCTCCTGTTCGTGGGCACCGTGGGAGAGGAAGGGCAAGGCGACCTCCGAGGGGTGAAGCACCTCTTCCGACCCGACGGACCTCGCATCGACGCGTTCATCTCCATCGACGGGACGGGCCACGAGGGCATCACCCATCAGGGCCTGGGGTCGCACCGCTACCGGGTCACGATGCGGGGACCGGGCGGACACTCCTGGGGTGCCTTCGGCCTGGGCAACCCCGCCCATGCCCTGGGGATGGCCATCGACTACTTCGTGGCGTATGCCGACACCCTGACACGGTCGGGGCCCCGCACGAGCTACAACGTGGGCACGCTGGGCGGCGGGACGTCCGTGAATTCCATCCCCTTCGAGGCCTGGATGGAAGTGGACATGCGCTCCGAGAGCCCCACGTCGCTGGAGCGCGTGGACTCCGCGTTCCAGCGCGCCGTGGCCCAGGCGCTCAGCGACGCGAACGCCGTGCGCCGCCAGGGCGATGCCCTGACCGTGGACGTCGAACTCATCGGCGACCGCCCGTCCGGGGAGATCTCGGCGGAGGACCCCTTCGTCCAGCGGGCCGTCGCGGCCAGCCGACACCTGGGCATCGAGCCCCGGCTCGGGCGCTCGTCCACCGACTCCAACATCCCCATCAGCATGGGCATCCCGTCCATGACGCTGGGCGGCGGCGGCGTGGGCGGCGCGGCGCACTCGCTGCACGAGTTCTTCATCAATCGCGACGGGCCCCTCGGCGTTCAGCGGGTCCTCCTCATCGCGCTGGCCCAGGCCGGCGTGACCCCGGTCGGCTGATGGGCGCCCTGGCCGGATCGGTGGCCGTGGTCACGGGAGCCTCGAGCGGCATCGGGGCGGCCGTGGCCGAAGTGCTGGCCGCCGACGGCGCGGCGGTCGTGCTGGTGGCCCGACGGAAGGAGCGGCTCCAGGAAGTGGCCGACCGCATCCGCTCGGCCGGGGGAGACGCCGACGTGGTGCCCACCGACGTCACCCGCCGGACGGAGGTGGAGGCGATGGTGGCCGGTACGGTGGAGCGTCGGGGACGGGTGGACATCCTCGTGAACAACGCCGGCGTCATGCCGCTGGCGCCCTTGGCCGACGCCCGCGTCGACCAGTGGGAACGCATGATCGACGTGAATCTGAAGGGCGTGCTCTACGGGCTCGGCGCGGTGCTGCCGGTCATGGTGCGCCAGGGGAGCGGGCACGTGGTCAACATCGGCTCCGTGGCGGGACGGCGGCCCTTCCCCGGCGGCTCCGTGTACGCCGCCACCAAGTTCGCGATGCGCGCCCTCTCCTGGGGCATGCACCTCGAACTCGGTGCCGAACACGGCATCCGCGTGACGGACATCCAGCCCGGCGTCGTGGCCACCGAGCTGTTCGATCACATCGAGGACGACGCCATCCGTGCCGGCTTCCAGCAGGGCTGGGAGGGGCGGCGCCCCCTTCAGCCCGAAGACGTGGCTCGGGCGGTGCACCACGCCGTGACGAGCCCGGACCACGTGTCGGTCAGCGAGATCCTGATCCGCCCCACCGACCAGCCCACCTGAGGGGTCCGGCCGACCACGACCCTGCGGATGCGGTCTCCCGAACGAACGGAGGGGCGCCCGGCACCAGCCGGACGCCCCTCACGCGTTCTCGATTCTCAGACCACGCGGCTCCGTGGGAGCCACACCCGCGTCAGTCCATGGCGGGCCGATCGTCCACGGCCCCGTAGTAGATCCCGTTGAACAGGAACGGGAACGTGCCGTGGGACTGGGCCCGGAAGGTGATCTCGGGCCCGAAGATGAACAGCTTGCCCTGCCCGTAGTCGGCCTCGAAGGCCGCCGTACCGCCTTCGAGGTGATGCTCACCCCAGGCCCACCCGCTCCGGAGCGGCTCGGCGGTATCGAACCAGCCGATGCGGCGGACGCCCGTGGCCCCCGCATCCAGCGAGAACGTGGGACTGTGGCTGAACAGCACGTTGGCGCGGTCGCCCACGCCGTGGGTGAGGGGGCTGCTCCCCTCGACCTTCATGTCCAGGACCGAGCCGGGCGTGAAGTACTCGTCGCGGGAGAGCGGCACCCCAGCGTCGTCCACCAGGTGGTTGGACACGGGAAGCCCCGCGTGGTAGGCGAGACTCGCCGATGATCCGATGGCCACCACGGCCCCGCCGTTGCGGGCGTATTCGAGAATCCGCGGTACGGTCGTGGCCACGGTCAGGTCGCCCAGCCGGTCCCGGTACTCCGCGGGGATCGTCGCGGGGTCCGGCGGACCGCCTCCGAACCCGCCTCCTCCGTTGTCCGACTCGGGAATGGCGCCGTCCTCGAACACCAGGACGTCGAACCGGGACAGGTCTCCGCGGTCGAGGTCCGGCGGATACACCACCTCGAAGTCGAACTCGAAGTCCTCGAGGATCATCCGGGTCCAACCCGACGGCATCGAGCCGCCGTACCGGTCCCACAGGCCGACCTTGACCGGCTCCAGTTCCATGACCGGACCCGCCGGCCGCGACGCCACGCCCACGAAGTCGAGACCCTTGTCCCGGGCCAACCCTTCGATGACGCCCCGGTCGGCCTCCAGGTAGAAGGCGCCCTCCGCGAAGGAGGTGCCCCCGGCGCTGACCGGATCGGTGAACCACCACGCCTGCCCGCCCTGGGCCAGCACCCGATTGACCGCGACGAAGGCGTCGTTGACGTGATCGACCAGGTACCCCCGGGCGCCCGACGCTCCGGCGATCGTTCCGGCCGGAGGCGAGACGAGTTCCTCGGTCACCTTCGCGAACGGGCCGTCGAATCCGTCGAGGATCCGGTCGAAGTCGACGTCCATCTGCCAGGCCAGCGTCCACCCCGTGTTGTCGTACGGGGCGATGGGCGGTCCGCCCGGATACGCGAAGTCGTTCGGATGCTCCTGCCGCTCGAACATGTCCATCACGTGGGGCGCGAAGGCCTGGTCCGTCCTGACCACGAACGAGCCCGCGGGGTAGCGGGTGCCGGCCACGGTGAAGGCGGCGGTGGCGCGATGGACGTCCACACCGTTCTTGAGGAGGGCGTTGACGAACTTGTGCGCGGTGAGGAAGTCCCGCTGGTCGGAGGGGATGATGAATCCCCGCGGGTCCCGGTCGGCCGGGGCCTTCAACATCCGCTCGTAGTCCGCGGCGTCGCCGCCCCGGGGGCCCAACGCCTCTTCGGCCCGGTCGATCTCGAACGGAAGGACCGTCCACGAGTCCCGGCTGCCCTTCTCGATGGCGTTCATGCCCATCCGCCAGATGTTGTGCAGCAGGATGTCCTTGTTCCGCGACGCGTAGTCCAGCACGGCCCAGTTGGCGGTCTGGGAGTACTCGACGGACTGGCGGAAATGCCACGGCCCCGGCTCGATGGGCAGAGGCAGGTCGCCGTGGGGCAACTGCCGGTCGGCCACGAAGGGGATCTCGATGGGCGTCGGGTGCCCGATGGTCTCGGTCAGCAGCCCGATCATGTTCTTGAAGTACGGGGTCGTGCGCAGCCCCCCGTTCCACCACGTCGAGTAGGACGCGCCCGACCGCATGGTGGTGCCGCCCTTCCCCTCGCGGACCATGCGGTGGTGCATGGCCGAGCCCACCTGGTCCAGGCTCGTGATGATGAGCGGGTCGAGGTAGTGGTTGGGCGGATCACGGAACGGCGGAGCGAACATGACCGTTCCCCGCGGGCCCGTCTGGTGATGGTTGTAGACGATCTGCGGATACCAGTCCCGGTACATGGACCGGTTCATGTTCGTGGTTTCCGCCAGCGCCGACATGTAGAAGTCGCGGTTGTTGTCGTGGCCGGCGTACTTGTTGTAGAGCACCGGCACGTTGGAGCTGGACCGCGCCATCGGGTCGTCTTCGCGCATGTACCAGTTGGCCACCAGCGCGTGCCCGTCGGGGTTCGCGTGGGTGGCCAGGATGATCACGTCGTCGAGGATCCGGAGCGTTTCGGGGTCCGTGTACTCGTTGAGGCGGTAGACCATTTCCGCGAGCTGCTGGGCGCCCAGCAGCTCGGTGGCGTGCAGGCCTCCGTCGATCCAGATCACCGCCTTGCCTTCGGCGGCCAGGCGCAGCGCCTCGTCCTCGGATACCCCCTCGGCCTTGGCCAGGCGACGGGCGATGTCCCGGTAGCGGTCGAGGTTCCGGTGGTTGGCCGGAGACGTGATGATGGCCTGGATGTGCGGCCGGCCTTCCTCGGTCAGGCCCAACGTGTCCAGGGTCATCCGGTCCGACTCGTTGGCCAGCCGGATCCAGTAGTCGTGGAACTGCTCGTAGTTGATGAGCTGGTAGTCGGCCCCGAGTTCGAAGCCGAACTGCTCCTCGGGCGACGTCACGCGGTTCTGCGCCACGGCGGGAACGGCCGTGACGAGCGCCAGCGCGGTGGCACCGAGAGTTCGGACCAGGCGGTTATGCATACGGCTCACTCGTAGGGAGAAGACGGTCTTGTCCAGGAGTTGATTGTCTCGAAACGGGCCGAGAGGCGTCAACTCCATCACCCATACGGGACACCGGCCCGGCAGGGGCTGTTGACCGGGTCCGGCCCGCATCGCGGCACCGACCGGAGCGCCAGGGGCGTCACTACGACGCGAGGAGCGTCCCGGCCTCGGGGGCGCTCACCGGGCGGGCTCCATCTTCCAGAATACGATGCCCCCCGCCTGCTGACCGACGTCCACGGACCCGACCCGCTCGAACCGCTGGAGGTCGTAGACGTCCACCTTGCCCGGCTCGGCCCCCTTCCCTTCCACGCTGACGAACGCGAAGCGCGAGTCGGGCGACACGGCCACGCCGTGGGTGACCGTGGTGGTGCTCGGGACCACGGCCAGACTCCGTCCCGTGCCCGCCTCGAAGAACTGGACCTGTCCGGCGCCCTTGAGAGAGGCCACCAGGATCTGCCCATCGGGCGTGACCGCCAGGTTGTACGGGGCACGCCCCGCGGGGAAGCGGCGGGCGATCCGCCACGCCTCCCGGTCCACCACGAGGATCTCGTCGCTCTTGTTGCAGGCCACGTAGATCTCGCGGCCGTCGGGCGACGGCTGCGCCCACGTGGGCGAGCAGGACGGCTCCATCGGTCCGGTGCCGTGGTCCATGCCACCGTGATCCATCGATCCGTGGTCCATCCCCCCGGCGTCGGCCCGCATCCCCGTGGGCCCGGTCAGGATCTCGCCCGGATCGTAGTCCGTGATGGGCCCCTCGCTGCCGACGCCCACGGAGAACCGGCGGGACACCTCGAACGTGCGGGTGTCGATCTCCACGAGCTGGTCGTCCATCATGCACATGGAGTAGGCGAACAGGCCGTCGGGGCTGACCCGCATTCCGTGGGGCATGGTGCAGGTGGCGATCTGGTCCACTTCCACCAGGTCCGGCGTGTAGACCACCGACACGGACGACGGCACGTGCTCGCCGTGGAGGTTGAAGTTGGCCACCAGGGCATAGAGCCCGTCCGGCGTGAGGTCGAGGGTGGCCGGGAAGTTGCCGAGCAGGATCGGGGCGGCCACCAGGGTGTCGGCCCCCGCTTCGAACTTCCAGAGCTTGCCGTCCGGGACGCCGTGGGCCGTGGTCATGTAGAGGTGCCGTCCGTCCGGCGACACGTTGAGGCCGTGGGGCCCCTCGTTCTCCATGGCCATCTCGCCGACGGGGATCGTCGCCTCGACGGACACCCCCTCGGGCCCGAGACGCACGCGATGGATCAGGTCCGCGGACTCGGCGCCCACGTAGACCCAGTAGACCGAGCCGTCGGTCACGGCCTGGGCCTCCGTTCCGCCGGGAAGGAGGGCCGCCAGCAGGAGAAGGGCCGCGGCGGTGGAGGAGGTCCTGTACGTCATCGGTGGGCTCGGAACGGGTTGCGGAAGACGGGGCCGGCGCGCCTACTGGGAGGCACGGGAGGCACGCCGATGGTGGGGCGCCTGCCCGACGCCCGACCCCGGAGAGGACTCCGGTCTAATAGGCGGGTGCACGAAGACAGTTTCAAGGGAGTGGGATCCGACATGACGACGACGCGCCGTACCCTGGCCTGGACCCTTCTCGCCGCCGGAGCCCTCGCCGTGCCCGCGGCGCTCGCCGCCCAGGACGCGACCCTCGAGGCCGGGCTGGACGTGGCCGCCATCCGGTTCGACCCGGCCACGGTGTCGGTGGAAGTGGGCGGCACCACACCCCTGTCCATCACGGCGGTGGACGCCTCCGGACAGCCGGTGGAGGCCGTCCTCAGGATCCGCGGCCAGGGCGTGTCGTGGGACCGGGGCGTGCTCCGGGGCGACGAGGCGGGCGAGACCACCCTGGTGGTGTCGGTGACCGTTCCCGCCGGCTCGGGCGTGGATCCCGTCCGGGCGAGCCTGCCGATCACGGTGCGCCTCCCCCGGGTCGCCCGGGTCGAGGTGGCAGGGGAGCCGGATGTCCGGCTGTACGCCGGAACGACGGTCCGGTACCAGGCGCAGGCCGTCCTGGCCAACGGGAGCATCCGCGACGATGCCACCGTCACCTGGCGGACATCCGACGCGGCCGTGGCCTCCGTCGACGGCCGGGGCAACGTCACCGCCACGGCCCCGGGACGGGTGACCCTCACGGCCACGGTCGACGGCGTGGAGGGAACGGCGCCCCTGACCGTGGCGGCGCTGCCCGCCACCCGCCTGGAGATCCGGGGCGGATCCTCGAGGGCCCGCCAGGGAGACGTGGTGGCGTTCGACGCGGTGCTCACCGGGCCGTCGGGCGCGGTTCCGGACGCCGCCGTCGAGTGGTCGGTCTCCTTCGTCCCGGACGACTCCATCCACGCACCGGGCGCATCCGGCATCGTGCGCGACGGACGCTTCGTCGGAGAGACGCCGGGCCGCTACACCGTGTTCGCGACGGCCGGCGACCTCGTGGACCGCCGGGTGGTGGATGTCGGCCCCCGCGGCGCGGTGCGGCCCGTCGAACTCGTGGGCCAGGGAGCGGTGCACGACCAGCACACGTCGGACCTGTGGGTGTTCGAGGGCGTCGACGGCCGGGACTACGCCGTGACGGGTACGTGGGGCGCGGCCGGTTGGGCGTACTTCTGGGACGTGACCGACCCCGGCAACGTGGTCAAGACCGATTCGATCCACGTGGACGCGCGCACCGTGAACGACGTGAAGGTGTCTCCCGACGGACGGTACGCCGCCCTGAGTCGGGAAGGCGCCTCCACCCGGACCAACGGGGTGGTGATCCTGGACCTGGCCGACCCCGCCCACCCGCGCATCGCCTCGACCTTCGAGAGCAACGGCGTGACCGGCGGGGTGCACAACATGTTCGCGACCGACGACCACCTCTTCGCCCTGGCCAACGGCGACAAGTACGTGATCATCGACGTGACGGACCTGTCCGCCCCCCGCTACGTCAGCGAATACAACCATCCCAACAGCCGCGTCCACGACGTCTGGGTGCACGACCGGATCGCCTACAGCTCCGAGTGGGGCAACGGGGTGGTGGTGGTGGACGTCGGCAACGGGCGCTGGGGCGGGTCCATCGAGAACCCGGTGTTCGTGACCAACGTGCCCTACCCCGTCGGACGCACCCACGCCGCCTTCCCGTACTTCCAGGAATCGACGGGGAAGTTCTACCTCTTCCTGGGTGACGAGATCATGAACCGGAACGGGGCCGCATGGTCGGGCGCCGGACTCGGAGACGGACAGCCCGAGGTCACCTCCGGCTACATCCACGTGATCGACTTCACCGACCCGGAGAATCCCGAGGACGTGGCGCGGTACGAGGCCAAGGAGTTCGGGAGCCACAACCTCTGGGTCGAAGACGACGTCCTGTACGTGGCCTACTACGACGGCGGCGTGCGGGTCGTGGACGTGTCCGGCGAGCTGCTGGGCAACCTGGCCACCCAGGGCCGGGAGATGAGCGTGTTCAAGGCGTTCGACCCCGACGGCGTGGTGCCCAACGCCTCCATGGCCTGGGGGCCGCAGCCGTACAAGGGGCACGTGTTCTTCAGCGACCACAACTCGGGGCTGTGGGCGGTGAAGGTCCAGCCGACCACCCGCCCCGTGTCGTAGGCGAGCCCCGATGGAACTTTTCAAGTGCTTGTCCGGTAACAACTTCTGCGTCGCCCACGGCCGGTGTCCGCGACGTGTCACTTCGACCGGCCGAACAACCAACACACGAGGTTAGCCCTTGGGAAAGCATCAGAAGACCCAACTCGACCGCGCCCGCGACGAACTCATGAGCCACGTCGTTCGTTGCGACGTTCTGGACGCTCGCATGACCGACCGTGAGTCCTGGCTGGACGACACGCTCGACTACATGCAGGAGCGATATCCGTCCCTTTCCGACCTCCAGCTCCACCAGCTCGAGACGATCGGGAAGCAGTTCATCAAGCCGGTGATCCCCCACGGCCAGGGCAACACGGCGTCGAATCGCCCCGACCCGAAGGTCGTGACGACCGACGGCGAGACCGTCGACGAGGACGAGATCACCCATGTCGCTCCGCCGGAGCTGCAGACCGCCTGACGTCGAGGACGGTCGCGCGGCGTCGATGCCGCGTTCGGAGCGAACCCGCCCCTGCGGCGGAGTCGCGAAAACGGGAGCCCGGAGCGATCCGGACTCCCGTTTCTCGTTCAGGGGCGGGGCAGGTCCGTCACCGAGACCACCCGTCCGCCAGCCCCGCGCCACCGGGCGAGGGTGGCGTCTTCCGCCTCCAGGCCCAATCCCCAGGTGGCGTCGCGCAGAGCGGTCACGCCGTACCGGCGCGCCAGCAGGCCGTCCACCGCCTGGGTGACGCAAACGTCCCTGGCCACGCCGGCCACCACGAAGGTCAGTGGGCGCCCGAGGGCCTCGCCGAGGGCCTCGAGGAACCGTTCGGTGACCGGGTTTCCCTCGAATACGTCGAACCGCGTCTTGCGGACGAAGACCTCGCGTCCGTCGAGCACCGCCGATCGGGCGGCCCGGCGCGCGTCGTCCGGCGTGGCATCCACACCCAGCACCACCGGATCGGACGGACGGATGGACGCGACGATCTCGGCACCGGCCCGCTCGTCGGGGTCACTCGAGCGCCCCATGCAGTGCGGCGGGTACGTACCCGCCGCGGGATCGGGTGCGTCCGGGTCGATCTCCTCGTCCTCGTAGCCGTGCCAGTCGCCGGTGAACACGACCACGTCGCACTGCGCGCGCATCCACGCGACGGCGTCGCGGAGGGAGCCCTCGATCCGTCGGGCCCCGGGGTCCGTGGGGTCGCCGAGATCGCGCACGTAGAGGCGCCCGTCCGGGTCCATGAAGTCCACCTGGGCGTCCACCACCCACCCGATCCGCGCCGGGCTCCGCCGCTCGCTCACCGGACCGCCTCCAACCGTGGGTTGTCCCGGTACCACCGACCCCGCTTGGCCACCTCCCGCCCCCCCACCCGCACCACGTCGGCCGTGTAGTCGTAGCTGCCCCGCACCAGGGCGGAGCCGACGCCGTAGGCATCGACCGGGACGCCGGCGGCTTCGAACCGCGCGATCTTCTCCACCGTGAATCCGCCGGACGCGACGATCTTCACGTGGCCGAAGCCCTCGGCGTCGAGGGCTTCCCGGACGGCGTGGACCAGCCGCGGGTTCACCCCCCGGGGATCGAAGTCGCCCATCTCGTCGCGCAGCGCGTCGTCCACCATGGTCGACGCGGTGTCCAGCCGGACGCCCCACAGCCGCTCCCCCAGGTCCCGGGCCACCGCCAGGGACGTGTCGACACAGTGGTTGTCGAAGTCCACGAGGGAGATGACGCGCACCTCCTCGTCCATGGCCTCCGCGAACGCCCGGGTGGCCGCCACGGTATCGCCGTCGAAGGCCGCGATCAGGGCGTGCGGCACCGTCCCGATTCCCTCCGAGCCCCACCAGGACGCCTGGGCATCCGTCGAGACCCCGATGGCGCCGGCCACGTGGGCCGCCCATCCGTCGCCCGTCTGCACCATCCAGTGGTCGTGCCGCGCAGGGAAGAACAGGACCGGCCGGGGCCAGGCCGTCTCCACCACCGCGCGGGTGTTGGTGGCGATGCGTGTCCGCCGGGCCAGCACCCCGACGTAGAGGGTCTCCAGATGCGCGAACGCGCGGTAGGGCCCGGTGATGTGCATGACCGGCTCCCACGGGGCGGCACGGTCGCCGTCGCGAAGGGCGCGGACCTCCAGATCACCGAAATCGAAGCCCTCGCTCAGACAGAGCTTGAGGATGGCGATGGCCTCGTCGGTTCCCGCCACCCACGCATCCCGCTTCTGGAAGACCTGCATGGTCACCCGGGGGTCCCGGTCGTGATGGAGGAGTACCTCCCGCGCCCGGACGAAGTATTTGTCCGAGTAGTAGCCCGCCCGCATCTTCTCCACCGGCAGCTGGAAGATGGCGGGGTCGAGCCGCTCGGGCAGGCGGAGCGGAGGCGGGGCCCGGTCGGGGGGCGGAGGGGGACGTCCGGAAGGGTCCATGGGCGCAACGTATCCGACCGGCCACCGGCGATCCACCCCGGCCCGGGTGCAGGCCGGACGTGCGCTCCCTATCTTCAGGCACTCCGGGACCGATCCCGGGGGCGACCTCACCGAAACCGATTCAGGAGTCCAGGCATGCCGGTACGGAGTGCACAGGCCGAGTGGAAGGGAGACCTCCGCTCCGGCAAAGGCACCGTCACGAGCCCATCGGGCGCGCTCGACGGACAGTATTCTTTCGGCTCGCGGTTCGAGGAGGGTACGGGCACGAACCCCGAGGAACTGATCGGCGCCGCCCTCGCGGGGTGCTTCTCGATGGCGCTGTCCAACATGCTGGCCGAGGCGGGCCACACTCCCGACAGCGTGAAGACCACCGCCGAGGTCCACCTCGAGATGGACGGCGGACCGAAGGTCGCGCGGATCCACCTGGTGTGCCGCGCGTCCGTTCCCGGACTCGACGCAGGGGGTTTCGCCGAGAAGGCGGGAGCCGCCAAGGACGGATGTCCGATCTCCAAGGCGCTGGGCGCCGTCGAGATCACCCTGGACGCGGCCCTGGTGTAGCCGTCTCGTTCGCCGTATCCGCAGACCGACGGGGGTCGTCTTCCACGAGAGGGCGGCCCCCGTCGTCGTCGGGCGCGAACACCATCGAGAACGTGGACCCCTTCCCTTCCGTACTCTCGACCGTGAGCCGGAAGCCCATCTGACGGCAGAGCGCCCTCGAGATGGCCAGACCGATCCCGGTGCCACCGTAGCGGCGGGCGGTGCCGCCATCGGCCTGCTCGAAGGCGGCGAACACGTCCTCCAGGCGACCCTCGGGGATCCCGACTCCGGTATCGACCACCGCGAGCCGGAGGGGTCGACCGGTCTCGTCCGCCTCGACCTCGACGCGGACCCACCCGTCGTGGGTGAACTTGATGGCGTTGCCCACCAGGTTGATCAGGATCTGCCGCAGGCGGGCTTCGTCGGCCCGGACTGGGAGCAGGACCCTGGGGAACGACACGGACAGGCTCACGCTGGAGTCCTCGACCCGGGTCCGCATCTGGGCCACCGTCTCCCGGACCACGGCCTCGAGGTCCACGTCGGCCGGGTCGAGGTCGATGTCGCCCTCCTCGATCCGCACGATGTCGAGGATGTCGGTGATCAGAGCAAGGACGTGCATTCCGTTCTGGCGGATCCGCCCGAGATAGTCCTCGACGCGGTCCCGGGGCAGATCGTCCCGCTCGAGCAGGACATCGGCGAACCGGACCCCCGAGGTGAGCGGGCTCCGTAGTTCGTGACTCATGCGCGCCAGGAACTCGCTCTTGTGCCGGTTGACCTCCTCGGCCCGGAGCCGGGCCTGGGCCAGAGCCTCCGACTGCCGCTCGAGCCGGAGGATCAGGTCCTTGGCGGCGTGGGTCCGGCCCTGAAGGTCCCAGGGCATGCGAGCGGCGGCCACGAGATAGATCGAGCAGCTCACCAGCACGGCCACCTTGAGGAGCTCCGTCGCCGGGTCGACGGGTGCGCCCTGGACGCCCACGGCGAAGGCCAGGAGCGCCACGTAGCTTCCCACGGACAGCACCGCCATCACCGCGGAGCGGCGCCGACCGATCCAGAGCTGATCTCCTACCCGGACGAGGTAGAGCGGCCACACGAGCGACTCTCCCACGCCGGTGGCCCACACCACCAGGGAGAAGACGGCCAGATCCACCACGAGATAGGCCGTGCCGAGGTGGAAGCGCTCGAAACGGTCGAACCACCGGCGCAGCGTCCACCACTGCACCACCGCGTACGCCTCGACCACGCCCACGACCACGGCGAAGACCGACCACGGCACGCCCACGTCGAGGAACAGGTTGTGGAGTGCCGCGAAGCCGAGGAGCGCCTGCATCGCCGCCAGCCGCAGGAACGGAATCCGGCGCGCGTTGAGTCGGAACAGCCCCGGAATCGGTCGTCGGTCCTCGACGTCCAGGGCCAGGGCCGCCTCCACCTCCTCCAGGCGTGGCCTCCCGCTCGAAGGGGCTTCCTCTCTGTCCGGCATTCGACTCCGTCAGGCGGCTGGGCACCCCGGGGGGAGGCGCCAACCTAACCGGACGGCGACGCATGCCGCCACGCCCTGCCACGGCGGGGTTGTCGGCACAGGCCCGCCTTCCGATACTCCCACCCTATGGCCGCCCTCCTGTGGGTCCTCGCGACCACCCTGTCGATCTCCTTCCTGTGCTCGATCCTGGAGGCGGTCTTCCTGTCCGTCAGCCATTCCTACGTGGCTCTGCTCGAGGAGCGGGGGGAGTGGGCGGGGCAGTGGTTGAAAGCGGCGATGAAGAAGCTCGACGAGCCCATCGCCGCCATCCTGACCCTGAACACGATCGCCCACACGGTCGGCGCGGCCATGGGCGGGGCGATGGCCGCGAAGGTGTTCGGAGACGCCTGGATCGCCGCGTTCTCCGCGGCGCTGACCTTCGCGATCCTGATCCTGACGGAGATCGTACCCAAGACCCTCGGGGCGACCTACTGGAAGGAACTGGCCGTTCCCGCCGCCCACGTGCTCCGGGTCATGGTCGTGGTCATGAAGCCCATCATCGTTCCCCTGGGCTGGGTCTCGAGCCTCCTCACATCGGGCAAGGACCACCCCACGATCAGCCGCGCCGAGCTCGAGGTGCTGGCGGAGATCGGGCTCCGCGAAGGCACGCTGGACGAGGACGAGTGGAAGGTGATGTCCAACGTGATCCGGCTCGACGAGGTGTCCGTGGGCGAGGTCATGACGCCACGGACGGACATGGTGGCCGTGCCCGTGGACGCCACCCTCCGCGAGGCCATGGACGTGATGCTCGACCAGGGCCATCTGCGGATACCCGTGTTCACCGACAGCCTGGACACCATCGAAGGCGTGCTCCTGGCCCGCGACGTGTGGCGGGCGGACCGGGACGGGTTGACCCACGTGCGGGACATCGTGCGCCCGGTCCCGTTCGCACCGGCGTCCAAGCCGGTCGAGGATCTGATTCCCGAGATGCGCTCGCAGCGCACCAAGATGGCCATCGTGGTCGACGAGTTCGGCGGCACGGCGGGCCTGGTCACCCTCGAGGACCTCATCGAGGAGATCATCGGGGAGATCCAGGACGAACACGAGGCCGACGAGCCCGAAGACTTCCAGCCCCTCCCGGGCGGACGCCTCCGGATCTGGGGGGGCGCACCGCTCCGCGAGGCATGCCAACGCCTGGATTTCGAGCTCTCCGAAGACGAGGAGGAGGGCTACGACACGTTGGGAGGCTTCGTGTTCGGAAGGGTCAACCGGATCCCCGTGGTCGGGGATCAGGTCGAGGTGTCCTCCGGGTCTCTACGGGTGGTGCGGATGCGGGGGCGACGGGTGGAGTACGTGGTATTCCAACCCAACGACGCTCAGGGCTGAGCGCCGCCGGCCTCGCCTCCGGACGCCCCTTCCGCGACGGGTTCCGGCTGGATGGCCGGCTCCGCCGCAGCCGCGGCAGCGGCCTTCTCCTCCATCCAGAACGACAGCGCCAGCAGGACCGCCCCGCAGCTGATGGCCATGTCGGCCACGTTGAAGATCGGGAAGTCCCAGAAGCCGAGGTCGATGGGTCCGATGAAGTCCACCACCCCGCGGCTCCACCGGACCCGGTCCCACAGGTTGCCGATGGCTCCCGACACGACGAGCGAGATCGAGACGATCCGAAGGAAGTCGTGACGATGGGCCTGCCGGAACAGGACGCCAAGCAGCACCAGGGCAAGGACCGTGACCGGGACGAAGAACCAGCGGGAATCCTCCCCGATCCGCAGGCCGAACGCCGCCCCCTTGTTGAAGGCGAGGGTCAACGGAACCAGGCCGCCCAGCAGTTCGCCGCGTTGGCCGACCAGGGCATCGAGGGCCCATCGCTTCGTGATCAGGTCCAGGACCATGATCGGCACGAAGAGGGCGGTGAAGATCGTGAGCTTTAGACGCACGCCACTGGGGGATGGAGGAGCGGAGCGGTCCCTGGTCCGAAGCAGGCGCCGCGGCGGGACCGATGGTTGGAAGATCTACCGGCTGGGATGAGGTTCGTTCCAGGGTCGGGAGGCACCGAGCGTCAGTAGTCCACGGGTCGGAGATAGAAGGCCCCGATGGCGCTGGAGGAGAGGACCGCCACCGTGGGCAGTTCCCGCTTCCAGTGGGTCGAATGCAGCCGCCGCCACACCAGGTCGACGTGGCCGGCGTCGAAGCCCGCCCCGCGGAGGTCGTCGACCGAAAAGCCCCCCACCAGCGCGTGGAGGATCGGGTCCGCATCGCGGTACGCCACCCCGATCTCGTCCTCGTCCGTCACGCCTCGGACGAGGTCCGCGGTGGCGGGCTTGTCCACGATCACGTCGGGGATGCCGAGGTGGCGGGCCAGGGCCCAGACCTGCGTCTTGAAGAGGTCGCCCAGGGGGTTGATGGGGGGTGAGTCGTCCGCGTGCCAGGTGAAGTAGCCCAGCAGCCGCTCGCTCTTGTTGCCCGTCCCGAGCGGAAGCGCTCCGAGCTTGGCCGACTGGTCGAACAGCACCACCGCGCGAAGGCGGGCCATGAGGTTGCCCTTCCGGAGCGGCGACACGTCGGGCTCGTAGGCCTCGACGTACCGATCCACCGGCTCGCTGATGTCGATGGTGTGGGCCTGCGCCCCGGTCTGCTCCAGGACGAGCGCGGCATGGTCCAGGCTCTCCTGGCTGGACGTGCGGTAGGGGAGCCGGAAGCCATGGACGTTCTCGGGCCCGAGAGCCCGGCACGCCAGGGCGAGCGACACCGCCGAATCGACCCCCCCGGAGACCCCCACCACGGCCCGTTCGAAGCCCCGGCGGCGCTGGAACTCCTCGCGGAGGAACTCCACGAGGGACCGCTCCACGAGGTCCAGGTCGAGCGCGAGCGGATCGGGGTCGCCGGGTCGCGGGAGCGCCGCCCGCCCGGGCCCCACCCTGCCTCCCCCGAAGACCGGCGGATCTGAGGCCCGGGGGGAGGTCCCGTCGTCGGCGTCCTCCTCGTCGGACTCCGCTTCCACCGCCGCCCGAAGCGACCGCTCGAGGTGGGGAAGCATCTGCTCCAGATCCGCCAGAAGGGGCGATGCGACACGCGCCCGATCCAGGGCGGAGGGGTCCAGTTCCGCCCGCACGACGCCGGGCTCCAGGAGCGGGCCACGGGCCAGCACCCGTCCGTCGGGGCCGACGGCCAGCGATCCCCCGGGAAACAGCTTGCCCCCCTCCGAGCCGACCAGCTGGGAGACGAGCACGAACACCCCGTGCTCCTCCGCGGCCGCAGGGGCCAGCCGCTCCCACCGGTCGAGGTTTCCCGGAAGCCCCCCCGCGTTGGGCGCGAAGTCCCGCGCCGGCGACGCGCTGACCACGAGCAACGCCTCGGCGCCTCCGAGCGCCAGGATCGTCGGTGCCAGGGAGTGCCACATCTCCTCGCAGATGAGCAGGCCCATGCGCCCGAACCGGGTGTCGAAGGGCCGCACCGAGGTGCCCGGCTCCACGAAGCGGGCCTCGTCGAAGACCCCGTAGGTGGGCAGGAACATCTTCCGATGCACGTGACGCACCGCCCACCGGCCGTCCTCGGGGGTGAGGTAGGCCGCGGAGTTGTACAACCGTCGCCGCCACCGCTCGTAGAACCCGAGCGCGAGGTCCGGAGCGTCTTCCGGCGGAGGCCCCAACAGGTCCGCGAGCCCCTCGGCCGGAACCGCCGCCTCCGCCACCCCGCCCTCCAGGAAGTACCCGGACAGCGCGGTTTCCGGAAAGACCAGGAGGTCCGAACGACCGGCCTCCCCGCCGACGAGTGCGGCGACGGCTCGGGCATTCGCCTCGACGTCCGCCTTCCGGGGTCGGAACTGGGCCAGTGACACGCGCAGGGGGCGGTGGCCGTATCCTTGGATCATCGCGCTTCGCCGAACAGGGGGCTGGGGACGCCGGGCATCGCGTCCGGGAACCCGAAAGGTACGCCCCGCGCCGCGGAAGTGCAGACCCATCGGGGTTCTTCCCCGGGCGGAACGCGCCGCAACGGGGCGGTGTTAAATTCGAAGCTCAGAATCCCCGACGACGCCGAGGGCGCTGCATGACACGGTCGAACAGATTGCTGGTTCTTCTTCCCGCGCTGGCCCTGCCCATGCTGGCCGCCCCTGCCCTGGACGCTCAGTCGGCCCAGAGCTCGCAGACGGCCGAGGCCGAGGTGTTCCTGCAGGCCCTGCAGGCCCTGTCCCGGATGCACCAGAACGCCCCCACCGATTCCCTGCTCTGGGAGGCGGCCCTGGACGGGATGATCGAGTCGCTCGAGGACCCGTACGCAGCGGTCTTCACGCCGGTCGAATCCGAACAGTGGGAGGAGGACACCACCGGCAACTATTCGGGCATCGGCCTGCAGATCACCCAGCTCAACGACGAGGTGACGGTCACGGCGGTCTTCCGCTCCACGCCGGCCAGCGACATCGGCGTCCAGGTGGGCGACGTCATCGTGGGCGTGAACGAGCACGACGCCTCGGACTGGACCACCGACATGGCCGCGGATTCGATCCGGGGCCCGGTGGGCTCGTGGGTGTCCGTGCGGTTCAAGCGCCAGGGGTACGACGAGCCCATCGTCTACGACATCAAGCGGGACAACGTCCACGTGCCGGCGGTGAACTACGGGGTCCTGGAGGGCAACATCGGGTACGCCGTCCTCGACCGTGTGGCCCGCAACGCGGCACGGGAGATGGACCAGGCCCTCCGTGAGTTGCAGAGCACCCGCGGCCTGATCATCGACCTGCGGAGGAACCCCGGCGGCTTTCTCGACGAGTCCCTCATGCTCGCCGACCTGTTCCTGACCCCGGGCTCCACGCTGGCCAGCACGAGCCAGCGTCTCCCGGGCGGTCCCCTGGGCGCGGGCGGCCCGGATACCGACACGGAGTCGTACGAGGACCGCTGGCCGGCGCGCGTGCCGGACCTTCCGGTCGTGATCCTCGTGGACCGTTTCACGGCGTCCGGCGCGGAGATCCTGGCCGGGGCCCTTCAGGACTACGACCGGGCCGTGGTGCTCGGCGAGCGGACGTTCGGAAAGGGTGTGGTGCAGACGGTGATGCCGCTGCGTCACGGACGCAGGCTCCGCTTCACCACCGGGGAGTGGCAGACCCCGCTGGGCCGCTCCCTCCACCGGCCACGGGACATGGAGATGCGGCCCCTTACGGAGGACCTGGACACGTTCCCCCGTATCCAGACGGCCCTCGGCCGGACGCTCATCGACGGCGGCGGGATCTTCCCCGACCTGGCGGTGGCCGACGACACGCTCCGGACCGAGGAGCAGGAGCTGATCCGCACGGCCAACGAGGTCCAGTTCCCCCTGGGTCTGCGGCTGGCGGAGTTCGCGCTCGAACAGGCCCGCGTCCGACGGGAGGCCGGCCTGACGCCGGGGGTGGACGACGCCGCGTTCGAGGGCTTCCTCGACGCCATGATCGACGAGGGCCTGCCGGCCGAGCTGGTGGAAGACCCGGTCGTCCGCGACTACCTGCATTGGCGCAGCCGCATCAACGTGGCCCTGCGCATGGATCAGGTGGGGCGGGAGGCCGACTTCCGCATGGAGCGGGACCCGGTGCTCGAAGAAGCCGTGCGCCTCCTGAACACGCATTCGACCCAGGCCGACCTGTTCCGCGCGGTCGATTCCGAAACGGAGGCACGCGGCGCCTCCGGGGCACCGCCCCGCTGAGCCCGCCGGAGGCCGGACCCGGCGGGGCCGACGAGCCCCGCCGGATCGCCACCGTGTTCGGGGGCACGGGGCTGGTCGGCCGACACCTGGCCGAGGCCCTGGCCGAAGCGCCTCACGTGCACCGCGTCCACGCGCCGGTCCGTCGCCCGTCGGACCTCGCCGACGGGCGGCCCGGGATCGACGCGCCCGTGGTCGACTTTTCCGACCTGGCCGCCTCCACCCAGGCCCTGGCCTGCGACCTGGTCTTCCTCTGCCTCGGCACCACGATGAAGCGGGCCGGCAGCAAGGAGGTCTTCGAGGCCGTGGATCACGACCTGACGCTGGCCGCCGCGCACGTGGCACTGGACGGCGGGGCGCACCACGCGTTCCTGGTGTCGTCGGTGGGCGCCGATCCGGACAGCAAGGTCTTCTATCTCCGCGTGAAGGGCCGGACGGAAGCCGCGCTGGCGGCGCTTCCGTTCACGAGCGTCCACGTCTTCCGCCCCGCCATCCTCACGGGTCCCCGGTCCGAATCCCGGCCGGCCGAGCGCGTCGGCATCGCCCTGGGCAGGCTGCTGGCCCCGCTGATGTTGGGCCCCCTGCGCCGGCAGCGACCCATTGCCGCACGCACGGTGGCCCGCGCCATGGTGGCGGCCTCCGAGGCACCGGGACGCGGCCTCACGGTCCACGAGTCCGAGGAGATGGCCACCCACGCGGGTTGAGCCGTCCTACGAACCCCTCGGGTGGTACCGACGATGGACGGTGCGGAGGTACTCCCGGTCCACGTGGGTGTAGATCTGGGTCGTGGAGATATCGGCGTGCCCGAGGAGTTCCTGGACCGCGGCCAGGTCGGCGCCGCCTTCGAGAAGGTGCGTCGCGAACGTGTGGCGAAGGGTGTGGGGCGAGATCGGCCGCTGGATGCCCGCCCGACGGGCGGCCTCCCGGACCAGGTTGAACACCGTCTGACGCGTGGTTGGACGACCGCGGGCATTGAGGAAGACGCGTCCCCCGCCCTTGCCTCGGTCCAGTTCCGGACGCACCTCGGTCAGGTATCGCCTCAGCGCCCGGAGCGCGGGACCACCGACGGGAACGAGGCGCTCCTTGCTCCCCTTCCCGAACACCAACAGGACCCCTTCGTCCATCTCCAGGGACCGGAGCGGAAGGTCCACCAGCTCCGACACCCGGAGGCCGGACGCGTAGAGCACTTCCAGCACCGCACGATCGCGCCAGTAGAGGGGTCGATCGGGATCCGGGGATTCCAGGAAGCGCGCGACCTCGTCGTGGGTCAGGTGGTCGGGCAGCGATCGCCCGACCCGGGGCGATTCCAGGCGCTCGGTCGGATCCGCTTCCAGGACCCCCTCGGCCAGAAGGAACGAGAAGTAGGTCCGCACCGCCGACTGGGCCCTCCGGATGGAGGTGGCGGCGAGTCCAGCCTCCCGGAGGGCGTACACCCACGCCCGGAGATGGCCCCCGTCCACGTCGGCCGGGTTGCGGACGCCCTCCCCCTCCAGAAAGCCGGCCCACCGGCGGAGATCCCGCCGGTACGCGTCCAGGGTCCGGTCGGAGAGGCCGCGCTCGAAGGCGAGGTAGTCCCGGAACTGCTCGAACCGGAAGGCCCGGGGAGGCGTCTCAGCCGTCATGGCGTCGGGTGCGCCACCACCACACCCCCACCGCCAGCGCCACGACTGCGGCCGCACCGAGCAGGACGCCGTTCACGCTCTCGAACACGGCACGCACGCGGTCGAGGTTGCGGCCCGCCTGCACGCCGGCCCAGACCAGGACACCGTACCAGATGGCGGAGGCGGCCACGATCGGGACCGCCACACCCAGGAAGGGCCGATGGGTGACGCCGGCGAAGACGGGCACCACGCTCCGGAGCCCCGGCAGGAAGCGGGTCAGGAAGATCGCGGGGAGCCCCCACCTCCGGTAGAACCCCTCCATTCGCTCCATCTGGTGGGGGTTGAGCAGCCGGCGGCCCCATCCGTGTTCGAAGAAGCCCCGTCCGTGGGTGTGCCCGAAGCGGTACATCAGCAGGGCCGAGGCGACGTTCAGGAGCCACGTGGCCAGGAACACCCATCGGGCCCGGATGTCGGGGTCCATGGCCGACAGGAAGCCACCGAGGAGGACGAACGTGTCGGCGGGGACGGCCGGCAGCACGTTCTCTACGGCCGCCCCCGCGCCCAGTGCGAGGTAGAGCCACTCCGGCGGGAGTTCGGCCAGCCACGTCCACAATCGAGCGAGCACCGTGGAATCCGGCCGTCAGAGGGCCGGGTCGTCCACGTCGTCGGACCACCCGGGACCGAACCCGGACGCGGAGTCGATGAGCGCCACCGCATGGACGGCGACCCCCTCGCCCCGGCCGATCCACCCCATGCGCTCGTTGGTCTTGCCTTTGACGGAGACCCCCCCGGGGCCGATCCGGAGGACCGCACCGAGCGCATCGCGCATGGCATCGACCCAAGGGCCGATCTTCGGCGACTCGCAGACCACGGTCACATCCACGTTCACGACCTGGTAGTTGCGCCCCTCCAGGACCTGGACCGCGCGACGCAGAAGCTCCATCGAATCCGCGTCCTTCCACCGGTCGTCCGTCGGGGGGAAGTGACTCCCGACGTTGCCCGCCGCAGCGGCCCCGAGGAGGGCGTCGATGACCGCGTGGGCCACGGCGTCACCGTCGGAATGGCCGCTCAGGCCCGCGTGGTCCGGAATCGGGACGCCGCCGAGAATCAGCGGACGCCCCTCCGCGAACCGGTGCGAGTCGTATCCGGTGCCGATTCTCATGGGCTTCCTCGAACGGTTGGCGGGTGACTACTCGGGGGGCGCGGCCCGACCGGCCACGTCCGTGCTGTCGGGCCCGGATGAACGGCGGGGGACGGCCGTCCCGCGACCGTCCCCCACGATGCTTGACCGGAACCCGCGGTGCGCGGCGGGGGCACCGCTCAGTCGCTCCACCTCCGGAGCGCCAGACACACGTTGTGTCCGCCGAACCCGAACGAATTGGAGAGGGCCAGGTTCACCGGCCGCTCCACCATGCCGCCGTGCGCGTAGTCCAGGTCGCAGGCGGGGTCCGGCGTCTCGAAGTTGATCGTGGGCGGGATGCGGCCTTCGCGGAGCGCCATCGTGGTGATGAAGGCCTCCAGAACGCCCGCGGCCCCCAGGAGGTGGCCCGTCATGGACTTGGTGGATCCCATGACGATGGACCGCGCGCGGTCTCCCAGTACGCTCTTCACCGCGGCGGTCTCGATGGCGTCGGCCATGGTCGAGGTGCCGTGGGCGTTCACGTAGTCCACCTCGGACGGTTCCGCATTCGCGTCGGCCAGGGCCTGACGCATCGCGTGCTGCGCGCCGTACCCGTCGGGCGGCGGCGCGGTGATGTGGTGGGCGTCTCCGGACAGCCCGTACCCGGCCACCTCGCCCAGGATCGTGGCGCCACGGGCCTTGGCGTGCTCGAGCTCTTCCAGGATCAGGGCGCCCGCGCCTTCGCCCATGACGAAGCCGTCGCGGTTCAGGTCGAACGGGCGGCTGGCCGTGGCCGGATCGTCGTTCCGGGTGGACATGGCCTTCATGGCCGCGAATCCCGCGACGGTCATGGGCGTGATCGTGGCCTCGGTCCCTCCGGCCACCATCAGGTCGGCGGAGCCGTACTGGATGTGGCGCGTGGCCTCACCGATGGCGTGCGCACTCGAGGCGCACGCCGACACCGTGGCGTAGTTGGGCCCCTGCAGATTCCACCGCATGGAGATCAGCCCCGCCGAGATGTCCGGGATGAACATCGGGATGAAGAACGGGCTGACCCGTCCCGGGCCGGATTCGATGAGCTTCTTGTGCTGCTCCTCGAAGGTGGCGATGCCCCCGATGCCGCTTCCGAACACGACACCGAACCGCCGGGGCGGTATGTCTTCGGGGACGCCGTCCAGGCCCGCCGATGCCATGGCCTGAACCGATGCAGCAACGGCGAACTGCGACACCCGGTCGTACCGCCGGGCGTCCTTCCGGTCCATGTACAGCTCGGGTTCGAAGTCCTTCACCTCGCACGCGATACGTGTGGGGAAGTCCTCCGTGGCCTCGAAGGCGCGGATGGTGTCCGCCCCGCTGACCCCGGCCAGCAGATTCTTCCAGGTCGTCGTCGTGTCGTTTCCCAGGGGGGAGACGATCCCCATCCCCGTGATCACGACCCTGCGCGGCTCGTTCGCCATGGTCATACCCTGTCGTCGAACGCGGCGGAGGGCTCAGCCCTCGCTGGAGTTCTTCTTCAGGTAGGAAATCGCGTCACCCACGGTCCGCATCTGCTCGGCGTCTTCGTCCGGAATGTCGATCCCGAACTCCTCCTCGAACGCCATGACGAGCTCGACCGTGTCGAGGGAGTCGGCGCCCAGGTCCTCCACGAACGAAGCGTCGTCGGTGACCTTCTCCGCTTCGACGCCCAGTTCGTTGATGATGATCTCCCGGACCCTTGCCTCGGTCGCCTCGCTCATTGTGCCTCCTTGGGTGTTTCGATTGGATTCTTCGGAAAAAGCTACAACATCTGTCCCGTCCGGACGGTTCCGCGGCCCGACCCGCCGTGCGGGAGGAGCCGACGACACGGTCCCGGGAGGGTCACATGACCATCCCGCCGTCCACGGTCACAACCTGGCCGGTAATGTAGCGAGCGGAGGGTCCCGCGAGAAACCGCGCGACACCGGAAATATCCTCCGGTCGGCCCAGCTCACCCATCGGGATGGCGGCCTGCAACGCCTCCACCTGGGCTTCGGTCAACTCATCCGTCATGTCGGTGCGGATGAACCCCGGCGCGATGGCGTTGCAGCGGATGCCCCGGGACGCGAGTTCCTTGGCCACGCTCTTGGTCATGCCCACCATGCCGGCCTTCGAGGCCGCGTAGTTGACCTGACCCGGGTTGCCGATCAGGCCCACCACCGACGTGATGTTGAGGATCACCCCCTCACGAGCCTTCATCATCCCGCGCGATACGGCGCGGGTCAAGTTGAAGGCGCCCTTGAGGTTGGTGTCCATGACCTCATCGAATTCCTCGTCCTTCATCCGGAGGAGGATGTTGTCCCGGGTGATGCCCGCATTGTTAACCAGGATCGTCACCGGCCCCAGGTCCGAGGCGACCGCGGCGACGGTCGCGGTCACGGCCTCCGGGTCCGCCACGTCGCAGGCATATCCCCGGTGCCCCTGCCCCGGGAGGCCATCCGCCGCCTCGGCCGCCCGCTCTCCGTTACGGGCGACCACCGCGACGGTGGCGCCACCCTCGGCGAGGCTGGTGGCGATGGCCAGCCCGATGCCCCGGGACCCTCCCGTGACCAGAGCCACCCGTCCCCCGAGTTCCCGTTCGGTCGTGTCGTTCATCCGGAAAGAGCCTCCAGGTCGGCGGGTTCTCCGAGCGACGTGCAGGGCACGCCCTTCGCGTTTCGGCGGTTCAGGCCGCAGAGCACGCTGCCGGGCCCCAGTTCGAGGAACCGGTCCGCCCCGGCATCGACCATGGCGGCCACGGACCCCGCCCAGCGCACGGGCGAGGTGAGCTGATCCACGAGCAGGGTGCGTGCTTCGTCACCGCTCGTGACCGGCTGCGCCGTCACGTTCGACACCACCGGATAGGCCGGATCGGCGAAGTCCAGGCTCTCCAGACGTTCCCGCAGGCCGCGCGCCGCCGGCTCCATCAACGGGGAATGGAACGCTCCAGACACGTTGAGCTGTACGACCCGCTTGGCGCCGGCCTCGCGGGCCAGGGTCATGGCCTGCGCCACACCGTCCACGTCGCCACTGATCACGATCTGACCGGCCGAGTTGAAGTTGGCGGGTACGCAGACCCCGGCGTCCACCCGGGCGCAGACGTCCTCGAGGGCCTGGTCGTCGAGACCCAGCACCGCAGCCATGGTCCCGGGCCGCTCCTGCCCGGCCGCGAACATCAGCTCGCCCCGGAGCCGCACCGCCTCCAGCGCGTCTCGGAACGAAAGCGTGCCGGCCGCCACGTGGGCGCTGAACTCACCGAGCGAGTGGCCGGCGGCCAGCGCCACGGGTCCGAGTCGATCCTGCACGACCCTCAGGACCGCCACCGAATGCACGAGGATGGCGGGCTGGGCGTTCTTCGTGGCGGTCAGTTCGTCCAGTGGACCCTCGGCCATGAGGGCCGAGAGGCGGAAGCCCAGAACCTCGTCGGCCTCCGCGAACGTGTCGGCGGCCACCGGGTGCGCTTCGGCGAGGGCCGAGCCCATCCCGACGTCCTGGGATCCCTGACCGGGAAAGAGCAGTGCGAGAGACATGCGTGGAGGGATCTCCGGAATCAGAAGCGCCAGACCATGGCGCCCCAGGTAAGGCCGGCGCCGAACGCGGCACTGAGGACGGTCGAGCCTTCCCGGATCAGCCCCTGCTCGCGGGCCTCGTCCAGGGCCACCGGGATCGACGCGGAGCTCATGTTCCCGTAGCGGTCCAGGTTCACGAACACCCGGTCCATGTCCAGCCCCGCGTACTTGGCCGTGGCTTCGATGATACGGATGTTGGCCTGGTGGGGAACGAGGAGATCGACGTCGTCCGCCGTGAGACCGGCCCGCGCCAGGGCCTGCCCACACGCCTCGGCCATGGAACGGACCGCGTTCTTGAAGACCTCACGACCCTCCATCCGCACCAGATGGCTCCGCTGGCGCAGGACCTCCTCCGTCATCGGATCGGTGACTCCGCCGCTGGGGCGCCAGAGGAGTTCCGCGAGTTTGCCGTCCGATCGCATGTAGCTCGAGAGGATGCCGCGATCGCCCTCGGCCCGCTTCACCACGGCGGCACCGGCACCGTCCCCGAAGAGGACGCAGGTCGAACGGTCCTCCCAGTCCACGATCGCGCTCATCTTCTCGGTGGACACGACCAGCGCGATATCGCCGCGGTTGGCGGTGAGATACCCCTCCACCATGGCCAGGCCGAACAGGAAACCGCTGCAGGCCGCGTGGAGGTCGAAGGCGAACGCATTGTCGCATCCCAGCAGGGTCTGGACGTCGCAGGCCGTGGACGGCAGCCACCGGTCGGGCGTCGCGGTGGAGAGGACCAGCAGGTCGATCTCCCCCGGCTCGATGCCCGCCTCTGCCATGGCGTCCCTGGCCGCCGCCGCCCCCATGATGGCGGCCCCGGTCTCGTCGTCGGCCAGGTGCCGGGCTCCGATTCCCGTGCGACTCCGGATCCACTCGTCGGACGTGTCCATCTCGAGTTCGAGCTCGACGTTGGTCACGACCCGCTCGGGGAGGTACCGCCCGGTGGAGACGATCTCCACGAGCGGCGTCGGCTGCTTCATCACGCCTCCTGGGAGGGTGCGGTCTGGGCCTGTTCCATATGTCCGACCATGCCGGCGCGCACGGCCCGCGCGGCCACCGCCAGGGCGTTCTGGATGGCCCGGGGAGGCGACTCGCCGTGGCAGATGATGGACACACCGCCCACGCCGAGCAACGGGGCCCCGCCGTACTCCGTGTAGTCGAGGAAGCGGAACACGTTCTGGAGGTCCATCGAACCGCCGGTCCGATCGACCTCCTCCTGGAGGAGTCCGATGATGAAGTGGGCCACCGACTCGTAGAACTTGAGCAGTACGTTGCCCACGAATCCGTCGCACACGACGACGTCGCACACACCCCGGATGATGTCGCGGCCCTCCACGTTGCCCACGAAGTTGAGGCCCGCGTCCGCCGCCAGCAGGCGATGGGCCTCCACCGACACTTCGTCGCCCTTCTCGGGCTCCTCGCCGATGTTGAGCAGCGCCACGCGGGGCCGCTCACGACCCATCAGATCCTGGGCGTAGATGCGGCCCAGGTGGGCGAACTGGTGCAGGTGATGGGGCTTGCAGTCCACGTTGGCGCCGGCGTCCAGCATGACGCACGGGAGCTTGGCCGTGGGCAGGATCGTGCCGATGGGCGGGCGGTCCACGCCCGGCAGCGGGCGCAGCGTGAACAGGGACGTGGCCATCACGGCCCCCGTCGACCCGGCACTCACGAACGCGTCGGCTTCTCCCACCTTCTGGAGCTTGAGACCCACCACGATCGAGGAGTCCGGCTTGCGCCGGATGACCGAGGCGGGCGAGTCCGCCGCCGTGACCCGCTCGGAGGCGTGGTGCACGTGGAGACGATCCCGCGGCACGTCGGGGTGCCCGGCAAGCTCCGCCTCGATGGTGGCGCGGTCGCCGACGAGGACGACCTCGATGTCGGATTCCAGCTCCTGCAGAGCACCGATCGCCCCGGCCACTTCGGCCGCCGGGGCGTGATCGGTGCCCATCGCGTCCAGGGCGATGCGCACCGGAGCCGGCCCGCTACTCGACGTTGATGTCGAGGACGGGCTCGCCCTTGTAGTGCCCGCAACTCGGGCACACCCGATGGGGCTGTTTCGGATCGCCGCACTTCGGGCAGACGTGGGTCACCACGGCTTCCGCCTTGTAGTGCGTGCGCCGCTTCCGCTTCCGCTGCTTGGACGTACGCTTCTTCGGGACTGCCATAGCCAGCTCACTCTTCTTTGAGCGCCCGCAGTGCGTCCCATCTGGGATCGGCCTCTTCCCGGGCGCACCCGCACGATTCCTCGTTCAGGTCCACGCCGCACATGGGACAGAGGCCCTTGCACTCCGGCTCGCAAACGACATAGGGATCGATGGCCAGGATGACCTCCTCGCGCACCGCCTCCGACAGATCCAACTGGGCGGCCTCGGGATCGAACAACCGGGCATCGCCGTCTTCTTCGGCTCCAGGCGCGTCGGAAGGCAGGAACACCATGGTGACCTCCTCGTCGAGGCGATCCTCCACCGGTTCCAGGCACCGCCGGCATTGCCGCCGGAGGCGCCCCTTCATCGTCCCGCGAACCACGACCTCACCTGTTCCGGACGAGAGGCCGCGCAACGTCAGATCGACCGGTCCGTCGAAGGTGAAACCCATCCCCTCCCAGAGGGGATCGTCCGACGGTACCGCTGCCTCCAGAACGACCGTGCCTTCACGGTCGAGGAGGCTCATATCGAGCCTGAGCATAGTCGTGAAAGGTATCGGTGAAGCCGGGGGGTGTCAACGCGAAAACGGCCCGTCCTGCAAGGCGTTCCAGCACGCGGACCGGACTCCGACCAGGGTCCCCCCCGCCCTCCCCCGTGAACCTCAGCGCGTGGCGATCCTGTCCGCCTCGCTGAAGAAGAACGCGATCTCCACCGCGGCGTTCTCGTCGGAGTCGGACGCGTGGATCGCGTTCCGTCCCTTGGACTCCGCGTAGAGCTTGCGGATGGTGCCGTCGGCGGCCTCGGCGGGGTCCGTGGCGCCGATGACGTCGCGGAGCTTCGGCACCGCACCGTCGGCTTCCAGCACCATCGGCACGACGGGGCCGGAGGTCATGAAGGACACGAGCTCGTCGTAGAAAGGGCGTCCCTCGTGGACGGCGTAGAACGCACCGGCCTGACGCGGGTCCAGGCGGGTCATCCGCAGGGCGCGCACCGTGAAGCCCGCCTCCTCGAGGTGGGCCAGGATCTTCCCGGCCTTTCCGGAAGCGACGGCGTCGGGCTTGATGATGGCAAGGGTATGGCTCATGGGTCTTGATCGCTCTCGTCTTCGTTCGGTTCATGGTCGAGGGTGCCGTACAGCACCCTCAGGATCGAATCCCGGGTCACGAACCCGATCAGTTCGCCGTCCCGGACCACCGGGAGCTGCTCCGCGTCCCGGTTCACCATCATGTTGGCGGCCTCGGTCAGGATCTCGTCCTCCGAGACGCAGAGTACGGAGCGACTCATGACGTCGCGCGCCACGAGACGGTCCGAGCCGGACGGCGTCCTTCGGTCGCCGTCCGGCCGGCCCTTGCGGATCAGATGGGCCAGGGCGTCGCCCGATGTCAGGATGCCCAGGACCTCGTAGCGGTCTCCCACCACCGGTACCGCCCGGATCTCACGGCGGACCATGAGGTCGAGCACCTCCGACACCGGCGTGTCCGGATACACCCGGTACTTCACCGGCAGCAGTGCATCCTCCACCAGATACCGCGGATGCACCTCCGCCTCCATCACTTCCTTCATGCCCCGGAGCTCGGCCGCCGAGCGGATGCCCAGCAGCCGCTCCGTCCGCCCCCCCTCCCGGAGGAGCCGGGTCAGGACCGGAAGCACCTGCTGCCTGGGCCCCGTGATGCGGCCCGGAGACAGGACCAGGATCACGGCCCGGGCGCTCCTCGGTTCCTTGGCGCCTTCCGCGGTGACACGGAAGGGGGCCGGAGTCACCGCGAGACCGACGGACACCCGTTCGAGTTCCTCGAGGGTGCCCAGGACCGCGACGACCTCGTCGTTGATCCGCACGACTTCGCCCTGACTGCCGAAGGCGAGATCCCGGGCCAGCTTCGCCGACTTCGGGACCACGGGCGCACCGGCTCCCGCGCCACGCGTCAGGATCTCCGACAGGACCGAGCCCAGGTCCGCCCCCTCGGCGGGGGCGACGACCCAGGCGTCGACCAGCAGATCGGACAGCTTCATGGAGATGTGCCCCCCGCGAACGGGGCGCCCCGGTCAGCCCAGGGCGTCCTGGATGAGACCGACGATGTCCGCCGGCCGCTTGGCCACCGCGATTCCGTTGTCGGCGAACGCCTTCATCTTCTCTTCGGCCGTTCCCGACGACCCGCTGATGATGGCCCCGGCGTGGCCCATGCGGCGCCCCGGAGGAGCGGTCTGACCCGCGATGAATCCCACCACCGGCTTCGACATGTTGGCGTTCACCCAGGAGGCCGCCTCCTGCTCGTCGGTGCCGCCGATCTCGCCGATCATGACCACCGCCGTCGTCTCGGCGTCGGCTTCGAACGCCTCCAGACAGTCGATGAAGTTCGTCCCGATGAGGGGATCGCCCCCGATGCCCACGCAGGTGGTCTGCCCGAGCCCCGTGTTCGTGAGCTGGAAGACCGCCTCGTAGGTCAGGGTCCCGGACCGCGACACGACCCCGATCGGGCCCTCCGTCACGATCTGGGCCGGCAGGATGCCCACCTTCGACTTCCCGGGAGAGATCAGCCCCGGGCAGTTCGGCCCGAGCACCCGCACCCCGTGGTCCCGGGCGAAGGCATGGGCCCGCGCCATGTCCAGGACCGGCACGCCCTCGGTGATACATACGACCAGGTCCACGCCCGAATCCACGGCCTCCATGATGGCACCCGCCGCGAACGGCGGGGGCACGTAGATGACGGAGGTGTTGGCTCCGGTCTCACGGACGGCGTCGTCCATCGTGTTGAAGATCGGCGCGCTCGTCCCGTCGGGGCCGTCGAAGGTCTGACCGCCCTTGCCCGGAGTCACCCCGGCCACGACCTGCGTGCCGTACTCCATCATCTGCAGGGTGTGGAAGGAGCCGTCGCGGCCGGTGATGCCCTGGACGACCAGCTTGGTGTCGTTGTCGATGAAAATGGCCATGGTGTGCCCTTATGCCTTTGCCAGCTCGACGGCCTTCTCCACCACTTCGTCCATCGACGTGTAGGCGGAGAAACCGGCGTTCTTCAGGATCTCGAGGGCCAGCTCTTCGTTGGTGCCGGTGAGCCGGATGACGATGGGCAGGTCGATGTCGATGCGCTTGGTGGCCTCGACGATGCCGTTGGCGACGTCGTCGCAGCGGGTGATCCCGCCGAAGATGTTGAACAGGATGACCCTCACCTTGGGATCCGAGGTGATGATCTCCAGGGCCGACACCACCTTCTCGGGGTTGGACGATCCACCGATGTCGAGGAAGTTGGCCGGCTCGCCGCCGTAGTACTTGACCAGGTCCATCGTGGCCATGGCGAGTCCGGCGCCGTTCACGCAGCACCCCACCGAGCCATCGAGCTTCACGTAGCTGAGCCCGGCCTCCCGGGCCTTCGTCTCCGACGGCGGCTCGGAGGAGGAGTCGCGCATGGCGGCCACCTCCGTGCGGCGGAACAGCTCGTTGTCGTCGATGCTCATCTTGGCGTCGATGGCTTTGACCTGGCCGTCGGGCGTGGTGATGAGCGGGTTGATCTCGGCCATGGATGCGCCGGAGTCCACGAACGCGCGGTAAAGCTGGCCGATGATCTTCGACGCCTGCTTGGCCAGGTTCTTGTCCGAGTAGAGGAAGTTCGCCAGCCAGTAGGCCTGGTGCGGCAGCAGCCCGTACCGGGGGTCCACCGTCAGCTTGCGGATGGCCTCGGGGTTCTCGTGGGCGACCTGTTCGATGTCGATGCCGCCTTCCGGCGACACCATGAACGTCGCAGCCTGTGTCTTCCGGTCCACGAGGACGCCCACGTACGCCTCGGTGTCGATGTCCTCGGCCGTGGTGACCAGGACCTTCTCCACCGTCAGCCCGTTGATCTCCATCCCGAGAATCGCTTCGGCATGGGCACGGGCCTCCGCCGGGTCCTTGGCCAGCTTGACGCCTCCCGCCTTACCCCGTCCACCGGAATGGACCTGGGCCTTGACGACGGTCATGCCGCCGTACTCCGCGGCCAGGGCCTGGGCTTCGTCGGCCGTGCGGGCGATCTCGCCCGGAGGGACGGGAATCCCGGCAGCGCGGAAGCGCTCCTTCGCCTGATACTCGTGGATGTCCATTGCGACGTGGGTTGTCGGTGCGCGGGAGCCGCCAGGGAGCGGCGGCAGAAGATACGACTGCCTTCCATGGCTCCGGAACGCAGCCACGTAAGGTATTCGGGGCGCGGAAGAGGATCAACGGCGACGGCCGCCCGTCAGCCTCCGCCCGCGAGCGACTCGAGCAGGGTCCGGAGCCGGCCGAGGGCCTCGCCGAAGGCCGCCCAGTCGCCCTCCCGCAGGTGGCCCTCCGCTTCTTCGAGAAGGTCGAGTGCCTCCACCGGCCACGCACCCGTCGGCGTGGGCAGCCCGGACGGTGCGCCCGCGGAGGAGTCGTCCTCCGGGGCCCGGACGAAGCGGTCGCCGGCCAGCACCGCGACGGCGTCGGCCAGCTCTTCGGTCATGGCCACCCGGACGCCGTCGCTGACCACGAAGCGGCGCAGCTCAGGGATGGCGTCGGCCTCGGCGGCCAGGAACACGGGCTCCATGTACAGCAGCCGCCCGCCGGCCGGCACGAGGTGGAGGTGGCCGGTCCACACCTCGCTCCCTCCCGTTCGCCACAGACTGAACTGCTGGGAGATGACCGGATCCTGTTCCACCAGAGCCTCGATCTGCCGGGGCCCCGGCACCTGATCCTCCACCGAGACGTTGTACAGGATCAGCTCCGGAGCGCCCACACCGTCGGTCCGGGCGGCCAGGATCGCGGTGAGGTTCTGCCGGCCCTGCGGCACGAAGACGGTGGTCAGGTTGAAGCGCGCCTCGTCCTCGCCCGGCAGCGTGTAGAAGCCGTATTCCGGCCGGTACGGCACCGGGTTGGTTCCCTGGGCCAGTTCGCTGGGTGTCGCCCACACGTCCTGCTGGCGGTGGAAGGCGCCTGCGGTCTCCTGGTGGTACTGCCGCAGCGCCCGGGCCTGGACGTCCAGCAGCGCCCGCGGGTACCGCACGTGCGACCGCAGTTCGTCCGGCATCTCTTCGATGGGCCGGAACAGCCCGGGAAACGCACCGGCGTATGCGTCGAGAAGGGGGTCCTCCACGGGCACGGCGTAGAAGGAGACGGCTCCGGTGACCGCGTCCACCGTGATCTTCACGCTGTTCCGCAGGTAGGTGACCGGCCGGAGGAACTGGAGATCCTGATCGGTGGAGAGCGGAAAAGCCCGGGTGCCGGTGAAGCCGTCGAGCATCCAGACCACCCGACCGTTCGCCACGACGGGATAGGGCGGCTCGGGGAACCGGAGGAATGGAGCCACGGCGCCGACCCGCTCGACGACCTGGCGCCGGTACAGAAACCGGCTTTCCCGCGTCAGCTCGCTGGCGAACAGGAGATTGGCGTCCTGGAACTGCCAGGCGAGGGCAAGGGTCCGCACCGCCGACGAAAGGCGGATCCCTTCCGGGTAGTCCACGCCCGGGCGTCCCGGCGACCCGTCGGGCGCCAGGAACTGGCCCTCGTCCGGCGCGACGACCGCGTAGGGCTGACTCCGGCTGCCCACGTAGACCTGGGGACGATCCAAGGAGATCGCGGCCGGCGCCGATGCCGCCGTGACCGGGGGGATGCCCGACACGATCATGGGCGGGCGCCCCTCGGCGGTGCGGGCCGTGGCCTCGCTGACCACGGCGCCCATGCCGGCTACGTATCGCTCCCGGAGATGGAGGTTCTGCCAGTTCGGGTCCTGGATGCCCTCGGGGGCCACCTCGCGCACCGAAACGGCCAGGGCCACGGGGCCGGCGGGCGTCGGATAGCGGTCCACGGCCGCGGCGCCGAAGTCGTAGTAGGGGAACCGGGCTTCGAGCTCGCGGAAGGTGGTCAGGAGGGCGTCTTCGTTCCACACCGGCAGCCCCTCGAACTGGCGCGCCACCGTGGCCCACTCGGGCTCCTCCGCGGAGCGGTACTGGAAGGGCCGGCGCTGGAGGGCGTCCAGTCCGAAGCCGATGCGCGTGAACTCGAGGTTGTGCTCGATGTAGGGCGTCTCCCGGGCCAGTTCGTTGGGCTCGACCTGGAAGCGCTGCACCAGACTCGGGTAGAACTGCCCGATCAGCAGCGACGCGAGGATCACGGACCCGACCGAGGCCAGGATGACCCGGCCCCGGGCCTTCCAGGCGCCCCACATGACACCGGCGGCACC
The DNA here is from genome assembly GCA_040216925.1 of Longimicrobiales bacterium. Lineage (GTDB taxonomy): Bacteria > Gemmatimonadota > Gemmatimonadetes > Longimicrobiales > Gaopeijiaceae > JAJCZZ01. Next base: position 44,511 of record JAVJOF010000027.1, on the reverse strand, counting down.
GGCCAGGCAGATGACCAGCAGCGTCTGAAGGGCCGGCAGGCGGGCCTGGGCGTCGGCGAACCCGAAGATCCCCTGCACCGACGACGTGCCGTCGAGCAGCAGCAGATACCGACCGAGCCACAGTCGGGCCCCGAGCACCACGAAGAAACCCGCCAGCAGGGCCCCCAGGTGGATCCGCGCCACGTCTTCGGCCACGACCCGGGTCCCTCCCCACCGGAGCGCGCCCGTGGCGGCGTACCCGGCGGTGACCAGGGTGAACAGGAGGAACGCGACGACCAGGGCGAAGGTCAGGAGGCTGGCGGCCACGGGCACCCAGAACACGTAGAAGCCCACGTCCCGCCCCAGCACCGGCTCCACCAGACCCCACGGCCCGCCGTGGACCAGGAGCAGCACCTGCGTGCCGAGGGAGCGCGGCACGGCGGCACCGAACCAGAGCGCCAGCAACGCGGACGCGGCCAGCATCCCCCAGACGACGTAGCTCCGCGGGAGCTGCTCCGAGATCTCGAGGTTGCCGAAGCGGCGCTTGATCTGGATGCCCCCGAGGGTGGTGGAGACCACGCGCAGGTTGAGGAAGATCAGCGCCCCGACGGCCACGCCGGCGGCCACACGTACGCCCCATTGCCACAGGATGCGCGTCCAGAACACGTCGGCGTATCCCACCGATCCGTGCCAGAGGGCCTCGATGTAGAGACCCGTGGCCAATCGCGCCACGACCAGAAGGCCCGCGGCGACCGCCACCAGGGCCACCACGAGGCGACCGCCCTTCAATGAAGCCAGAAACCCTCGCACGTCGATCGCCCCCCCGGGCCCGAGTCCGCTACGGCGACACGCCCTGGTCGCGAAGCCACGTCTCCATCACACCCCGGATCTCGGTGAGCCGTTCCTTCGTGCGTGCTTCGTACCGCGCCACGATGACCGGCTGGGTGTTCGATGCACGCAGCAGGGCCCATCCGTCGCCGAACAGCACACGGACACCGTCCACGTCGATCACGTCGTGCAAGGCGCGGAAGTGTTCGACGGCCTTCTCGACCACCGTCCACTTCAATTCCTCCGTGACTTCGATGCGGATCTCCGGTGTGGCCACGTACTGGGGAAAGCCCGCCACGCGGGCCGAGAGCGGCTGGTCGTCCCGGGCCACGAGGTCGATCAGTCGGCAGGCGTCGTAGAGCGCGTCGTCGAAGCCGTGATAGTCGTCGGCGATCATGATGTGACCCGACAGCTCTCCGGCCACCAGCGCCCCCTCTTCCTTCATCCTCTTCTTGATGAGGGAGTGACCGGTCGGCGCCATGATCGGGATCCCGCCCGCTGCCTCGAAGACCTCCGGAAGGGCCTGCGAGCACTTCACGTCGAAGACGAGCTTCTGGCCCGGCCCGCGGCGGTCCAGCAGGTCGAGCCCGTAGAGCAGGAGCAGCGTGTCGCCACGGATGATGGCGCCGTTCTCGTCCACGGCCCCGATGCGGTCGGCGTCGCCGTCGAAGGCCACACCCAGGTCGTGCCCTCCCTCACGCACGGTCCGGATCAGGTCCTCGAGGTTCTCGTCGACGGTGGGGTCGGGGTGGTGGTTGGGGAACGTCGGGTCGGAATCGCAGAACAGGGGCGTGACCTCGGCGCCCAGCGCCTCCAGGAGCTCCACCGCCACCAGGGATCCCGTCCCGTTGCCGCAGTCCACCACCACCGAGATCGGACGGGCCAGGTCGAACCGGCCGGCCACGTCCGCGACGTACCGTTCGAGCACCTCGGTGCTCTCGAAGGCGCCGTCGCCGTCCGTGAGGTCGTCCTCCTCGATGCGGCGGTGCAGATCCTGGATCGCGTCGCCGTAGAGCGAGGCGCGGCCCACGGTCATTTTGATGCCGTTCCACTCCGGGGGATTGTGCGAGCCCGTGATCTGGACGCTGGCGTCGGTGCCGAACTCCACCTCCGACCAGTACAGCACGGGCGTGGGCACCGTGCCGACGTCGAGCACGTCCGCCCCCGCGGCGCGCAGACCCCGCACGAGGCCGGCCTTGAGGCCCGGCGAGGTGTCCCGGTTGTCACAGCCCACGGCTACCCGGGGCGACCCGATCCCGTGTCCGGAACGGAGCTGGGCGCCGAAGGCGCGGCCGACCGCCTCGGTCAGGCCTTCGTCGAGGTCCTTGCCGACGATGCCACGGATGTCGTACTGGCGGAAGATATGGGCGGGGAAGCTCATGAATCGTGGATGTCCGGGGTTCGGGAAGCGGGCCCCGGAAGATGGCCGGGCAGGAGGGGGAGGGTCAACGAGGGCGCCCCCCCGGGATCCGCCGGTGCGCAACCGGCCTCACCTGCCTACCCTTCCCCCGCGCTTCGTCGGCCCGCGTGGGCACGCGTGCCGCGCTCCCACCGGACTCCGCCGTCCCCCGTCGCTCCCAGGAACGCCACGACGTTGGGCATCGAGGTCGAGCCGCTATCCAAGTGGTCTCCCACGCCGCTGGAACATCCGGCGGTGCGCTTCGTTCTGGTGGTCTTCCTCCTCTACACGTTCCTGGTGGGCGTGAACGGGCTGGGGGCGGGCTTTCAGGCTCTGGGCGAGGACGTGCTCAGCTCGTTCTTCACCGCCACCGAGAACCCCTTCGTCGGACTCATGGTGGGCATTCTGGCCACCACCCTCATGCAGAGTTCGTCGGTGACCACGTCCATGATCGTCGGGTTGGTGGCCGCGCCCGAGGCCGCGCTGCCCGTCAGCCACGCCGTACCCATGATCATGGGCGCCAACATCGGGACGACGGTCACCAATTCGCTGGCGTCCCTGGCCCACATAGGGCGGAAGGAGGAGTTCCGGCGGGCCTTCGCGATCGCCACCGTGCACGACTTCTTCAACTACATGTGCGTCCTGCTCCTGCTGCCACTGGAGCTTGCCACGGGGTTCCTGGAGAAGTCGGCCACCGCGCTGGCGGCCAGCCTCGGCGGCTTGGGGGGTGCCGACTACGACAGCCCCATCAAAGGGGCCATCAAGGGTGGCTGGAACGTGGTGGAGGGAGTGCTCGGCGTCTTCCCGGTGTCGGAGCGGGTCCTGGCGGTGGGATACATCCTGGTGAGCGCGGTGCTCATCTTCTCGATGCTGCTGTCCATCGTGAAGGTCATGCGCTCGTCCATGCAGAGCCGGGTCGAGGCGCTGGTGTCGCGGGCTCTGGCTCGCAACGCCGTGGTGGCCATGGCCGTGGGGGTGGTGGCCACCGTCATGGTCCAGTCCAGCTCCATCACCACCTCCCTTCTCGTACCGCTGGCCGGTGCGGGTGTGCTGACGCTGTCCCAGGGCTTTCCCGTGACGCTCGGTGCCAACGTTGGCACGACGGTCACCGCGATGCTGGCGGCGCTGGCCGCCACCGACCAGAACGCCGAGGCCGGGCTCGTCATCGCCCTCGTCCACCTGCTGTTCAACGTGACGGGGACCTTGCTCATCTACCCGTTCGAGCCCGTGCGCCAGATCCCGATGCGTATGGCCCGCGGCCTTGCCGACGTGGCCGTGCGGTCGAAGAAGTGGGCCATCCTGTACCTGATCATCCTGTTCTACGCCGTTCCCGTGGTGGTTGCCGTGTCCAACCAGCTCCTGGGGCGATGACGAGGAGTCGGAGATGCTGAAAGAGATCCTGAGCCTGTTTCGCCCCGACGACGCCGTCGTGGTCATGGGGCGCGACTTCGCCTCCATGCTCGACCTCGCCCACGAGCAGACCGTGCGGGCGGGGCGCATCTTCTTCGAAGGCGGCGGCAACGAAGACGAACGCGCCGCCATTCTCAAGTCTGACATCGAGGTGAACCGCCTGGAGCGCCACATCCGCAAGCAGGTCATCACCCACCTCACGCTCTCCGACAACACGCGCGACGTGACCTACTGCCTCATGCTGATGAGCCTGGTCAAGGACGTGGAGCGTCTGGGCGACTACGCCACCAACGTGGCCGAGGTGCACGACGAGGGTGGCGGTCCCCTGCCCGACGATGAACTGGCCAGCGAACTGCGCGACATCCGTGCCTCTGTGGAGAGCAGCTTCGCCGCCGTGAAGCAGGTGGTCACCACGTCCGACCAGGACACCGCACTGCGGCTGATCAAGGAAGGTCGGGAGGTGACCGGCCGGTGCGACGACCTCATCGGGCGGGTGGCTCGGAGTTCCCACGACGCCGCCACGACCACGACACTCGTGCTGGGGGCCCGCTACTACAAGCGCCTGGAGGCCCACCTCCTGAACGTGCTGTCCAGCGTGGTCATGCCCCTGCACAAGCTGGACTACTACGACGAGCGGGAGGTCGGGGACGGGGAGTAGACGGGAACCTGCGGTAGCCCACGATCCCCTCGGCCCGGGCGCGGCGCGGTGCTCTAAGGAGCCAGCCCCAGGAGTCCCCCGCCGATGGCCCCGAGACCGGCCACGCTCGACTGGGCGAACTCCAGGACGGAGGCCGGGAAGACACCCAGGTAGAGGATGACCGCCACGGAGGCCAGCAACGCGAACCGCATCGGCAGCGTGGCCTGGATCCCCGCGTGCTGCCCGGCCTCGACGGGCTCCCGCATCCACATGAACCACGCCACGCGCAGATAGTACCAGTAGGATGCCACGGTGGTCAGGACCAGGATCACCGAGAGCGTCCAGAGCTGCGAGTCCGCCGCCCCCTGGAGCAGGTAGATCTTGCCCATGAAGCCGCCGGTGCCGGGGAAGCCGGCCAACGACAGCAGGAAGATGGTCAGGAGCACCCCGAGCATCGGCTGGGCCCAACCGAAGCCGGCGTAGTCTTCCACCTGCAGGCGCTCCTCGCCCTGATGCGCCACGGTGATGACGATGGCGAAGGCGCCGATGTTCATGACCGTGTACACGAGCAGGTAGAACAGCAGTCCCGCGGCGGCCGTCTGGTTGGCGGCGGCCAGGGCCACCAGCAGGTACCCCGCGTGGGCGATGCTCGAATAGGCAAGCATCCGCTTCACGTTGGACTGGACCAGGGCCACCAGGTTGGCGCCCACCATGGTGATGGCGGCGAGCCACCAGATGATCGGGTACCACGACTCGTAGGCCCCGTCGAACCCGACCAGGAACACCCGGAGGAAGGCCACGAACGCCGCGGCCTTGACCGCGGCCGACATGAAGGCGGTGACCGGCGCCGGCGCGCCTTCGTAGACGTCCGGCGTCCACATGTGGAACGGGACGGCGCTGACCTTGAAGGCGAAGCCGATGGCCAGAAGGGCGATCCCGGTGGTGAGCAGGCCCATCGAGGCCGTACCGCCGGACACGCTGGCTCCGATGAGGGCCACGTTGGTGCTTCCCGTGGCCCCGTACACCAGGGCGATCCCGTACAGGAAGAAGCCGGTCGAGAACGCCCCCAGGAGGAAGTACTTGAGGCCGGCTTCGGCCGACTTCCGGTCGCGGCGGTTGAAGCCCGTCAGCGCGTAGACGGCGATGGACATCACCTCGAGGCCGAGGAAGATGACCATCAGGTCGCGCGCCGCCGCCATGAACATCATGCCCGCCGTCGACAGCAGGATCAGGCTGTAGAACTCGCCGGCCTGCAACCGCTGCCGCTGCACGTACGAGAACGAGATCAGGATGGTCAGGGCCGCCGCGGCCAGGAAGATCCAGTTGGCGAACAGGCGGAAGCCGTCGACCGCGATCATCCCGGTCTGGCCCACCTCCCCCACCGAGTACAGCCAGCCGTTGAAGAAGGCCACCAGGAGGATGCCCCCCAGGGAGAGCCACCCGAGGTCCGCGCCCGGCCCGAACGTCGGGTCACCGGCCGGACGTTCCTTTCCGGGGGCGTTGGACCCGGTGACACCGGCCACCAGGACGAGCATGGCCCACCCGCAGAGGACGACCTCCGGAAGGAGCGCCCAGAAGTAGTGGAGCTGCCGGCTGAAGTCGAGGATCATGGCGGGGCTACTGGTCGGCGGAGACGGCCGGAGCCGCATCCGCGTCGGGAAGGTCGGAGGCGTCGGGAGCCGCCGCATCGGCCTGCGCGGTGACCCCGAGTTCGACGGTGCTGGCGGTCTGGCCGCCTTGGGGCGCCGCATTCTCGACGCGCTCGAGGACCGCCCGGACGGACGGCTCCATGCGCTCGAGGACCGGCGTGGGGTTCCAGCCGATCACGATCATCAGGGCGATCAGGGGCGCGAGAATGGCCATCTCCCGGCCCGACAGATCCTTCACCTCGACGTTCTCCGGCTTGTCCAGCTTGTTGAAGAACATCGTCTGGACCATCGGCAGCATGTAGTAGGCCGCGAAGATCACCCCGAGGGCGGCGAGCACGGCCATGACGGGGTGCGTCTCGAACGCGCCGAGCAGCGCCAGGAACTCACCCACGAACCCGCTGGTGCCCGGAAGTCCGATGGACGCCAGCGCCGTGATGATGAAGGCCGTGGTCAGGAGCGGCGCGACGCGCCCGAGTCCGCCGAAGTCCTCGATCGTCCGGGTGTGCCTCCGCTCGTACAGCATCCCGAGCAGGAGGAACAGCGCTCCGGTGCTGATCCCGTGGGAGATCATCACCACGAGCCCCCCCTGCAGGCCGTTCACGGTCAGCGCGAAGATGCCCAGGACCACGAAGCCCATGTGGGCCACCGAGGTATAGGCCACCAGCTTCTTCGCGTCCGGTTGGACGGCCGCCACCCAGGCCGTGTACAGGATGCCGATGACCGCCAGCGTCATCATCACGAGCACCACCGTGGGGTGCTGCGCGGCCACGGGGAACAGCGGCAGCAGGAACCGGAGGAAGCCGTACGTGCCCATTTTCAGCAACACGGCGGCCAGCACGACGGAACCGGGGGTGGGTGCCTCCACGTGGGCGTCGGGCAGCCACGTGTGGAACGGGAAGAGCGGAACCTTCACGCTGAAGGCCAGGGCGAAGGCGCCGAAGAGCCAGAGTTGCTCCGGTCCCGTGAGCGGAACCTGGAGGAAGTCGGCCCATGCGAACGTCGGCACGCCCAGCACCGTCTTCGCCTTGAAGAACAGGTAGAGGATCCCGACCAGCATCAGCAGGGAGCCGAAGGCGGTGTACAGGAAGAACTTGATGGCCGCGTAGATGCGCCGCTCGCCGCCCCACACACCGACGATGAAGTACATCGGCACCAGGGTGAGCTCGAAGAAGACGTAGAAGAGCAGCACGTCCGTGGCCACGAACACACCCACGACGCCGGCCTCGAGAAGGAGCATCAGCGCGTAGAACGCCCGCTCCCGCTTCTTGATGTATTCGAAGGACCCGAGAATGGCCAACGGCGTCGTGAACGTGGTCAACAGGACCATGAACAGACTGATGCCGTCCACGCCCAGGGAGTAGTTGACCCCCCAGTCGGGGATCCACGGCGCCACCGACTCCATCTGCATGGCCGCCGTGCCGGGTTCAAACGCCCACCACAGGCCCAGGCTCAGGATCAGCACACCCATGGACCACCAGAAGGCCACGTGCTTGGCCCGTGCCTCTTCCGCCCACAGGACCAGGCCCATGCCCAGGATGGGGAGCCAGATCAGGGCGTGGAGGATCCAGCCGGTGTAGCCGATGGAGTCGAGCATCGCAGTCATGATTCGCCCCCCTCCCTAGAAGAGGACCGCGCCGAGAATGGCGAGGACCCCGAGTGAGAGGATGAAGGCGTAGGTGTTCACGGTGCCGGTCTGGAAGAGGCTGCCGAACCAGCCGAAGCCCCGGGCCAGATAGCCCACGGCGTTGACCAGGCCGTCGATGATGCCCTGGTCGATGACGCGCCAGCAGAAGCGAGACGCGCGGACGATGGGCCGGACGATGACCGCGTCGTAGAACTCGTCGACGTACCACTTGTTGAGCAGGATCTTGCCGAAGCCCTCGGGCTCCTTGTCTTCCTTGGCCGGCACGATGGTGGAGCGACCGACCACCTGGGTGGCCGCCACCACGATGACCAGCGCCAGCGCCGTGCTGATGAGCGCCCACATCACCTCGCCACCGCCGAACGGTGCCGCGTGGGCCAGCTCGCCGAGGTTGGCTTCCTGGATGTGGTGCGCCTCGGCCGTGAGGGGCTCCAGCCAGTGGTGGAGCCATTCGCTCATGGGCAACGCTCCGCCCAGCCCCAGGAACGAGGTCCGGATGGCTTCGGGCACGTTGATCCAGCCGCCGAAGATCGACAGGACGGCAAGGACGCCCAGGGGCACCCACATGACCGGCGGCGCCTCGTGGAGGTGCTTCTCCTCCTCCCTGCCCGTGCGGTTCGTGCCGTGGAAGGTCATGACCATCAGGCGGGTCATGTAGAACGCGGTGAGCATGGCCGCGGCCAGCGCGAGGACCCAGTAGGCCGTGTAGAGCCCCGGGAAGGGCGCGTCGGCCGCCCCGCCGAAGGCCGCCACCTTCCAGATGATCTCGTCCTTCGAGAAGAAGCCGGCGAACGGCCAGATCCCGGCGATGGCCAGCGTCGCGATCCACATCGTGATCCACGTGATGGGCATGAACTTCTTCAGCCCACCCATGTTCCGCATGTCCTGCGGATCCGCGTGGTTGTGCGTGTGGTGGAGCGCGTGGTGCATCGAATGGATGACCGCGCCCGACCCCAGGAAGAGGAGGGCCTTGAAGAAGGCGTGGGTCATGAGGTGGAAGACACCGGCCGCGTAGGCGCCCACGCCGACGCCCAGGAACATGTACCCGAGCTGCGACACCGTGGAGTAGGCCAGGACCTTCTTGATGTCGTTCTGCTTGAGGGCGATGGTGGCGGCGAAAAGGGCCGTCAGGACGCCGACACCGGCCACCGTGGCGCTGCCCACGGGAGACAGGGCGAACAACACCGACGAGCGGGCCACCAGGTACACGCCTGCCGTGACCATCGTGGCCGCGTGGATCAGGGCCGAAACCGGCGTGGGGCCGGCCATGGCGTCCGGCAGCCAGACGTACAGCGGGATCTGCGCGCTCTTGCCCGCGGCCCCCAGCAGGAAGAACAGCGTGATGGCCGTGACCGCCCCGCCCCCGTACACCAGCGCGTCCGGCGCGCCGTGGAAGATCTCGGTGAAGTTCAGCGTGCCGAACGTGGTGTAGAGCAGGAACATCGCCACGAGGAAGCCGACGTCACCGATCCGGTTGACGATGAAGGCCTTCTTGCCCGCGTCCGCCTTTTCGCGATCGCTGAACCAGTACCCGATCAGGAGATAGGAGCAGAGGCCCACACCCTCCCAGCCCACGAACATCAACGGGTAGCTGGCGCCCATGACCAGCACCAGCATGAAGAACACGAACAGGTTCAGGTAGGCGAAGTAACGCGGGTACCCAGCGTCGTCCTTCATGTACCCCACGCTGAACACGTGGATCAGGAAGCCCACGCCGGTCACGACCATCATCATGACCATCGACAGCTGGTCGAGCTGCAGGGCCACATCCACCGTGAAGGTGCCGGTGGCCATCCAGTGCCAGTACGACACCACGACCGGCTCTTCCAGGTGGGCGCCGAACATCCGCACGAAGTTCACCAACGTGATGGCGAACGCGCCCAGCATGACCCCCGGGCCGACCCACGTGGGGAGCGTGTGCGTGGACGGACGCCCGTTCGGTCCGTCGAGCTGAAGCTCCCCCCCGGCGCGTACCGCGGCCGCCGACCGGCGGGCGTGGGACAGGGCCAGCCAGCCGTTGATCAGGAAGCCCAGCAACGGCAGGAGGACGACCAGGCTCGGGTAGAACGGCTGGAACGCACCCGCGTGCGTGGCGTCGGCGCCGCCCTGGACCAGCATGGAGGAGGTCAGGTACATGCCTACCACTTGAGCAGGTTGAAGTTGTCCACGTTGACCGTCTCGTAGTGGCGGAAGATCGAGATGATGATGGCCAGGCCCACGGCGGCCTCGGCGGCGGCCACGGTCATCACGAAGAACACGAAGATCTGGCCGTCTATGCCGACCAGCCTGGACAGCGCCACGAACGCCACGTTCACCGCATTGAGCTGCAGCTCGATGCAGAGGAACATGATGATGGCGTTGCGCCGGACCAGGACGCCGAACGTGCCGATCGCGAAGAGGATGGCGGACAGGATCAGTCCCTCGGTGACCATCAGACGTTCCTCTTGGCCAGGGCCAGCGCGCCCACGATGGCCACCAGGAGCAGGATCCCGGTGATCTCGAAAGGCACCACGTACTCGGTGAACAGCGGTTGGGCGATGGCACCCACCGCCCCGTGCTCGGCCAGGGCGGCGTCGATGGCCAGGGCGCCGGCCGCCGGTCCGTCGAGCGTGGACGGGTCCCGCAGCGTCGTGGCCAGGAGGCCGGCCATGACCCCGACCACCGCGAAGGAGAGCACCGCGAAGGCGCCCATCTTCAGGTCCTGCTGGTAGTCGTGCCCCAGGTTCAGGAGCATGATCACGAACATGAACAGCACCATGATGGCGCCCGCGTACACGATGACCTGGACCGCCGCGAGGAAGTGCGCCTCCATGAGCACGAACGTGCCGGAGATCGAGCCCAGAGCCACCACCATCATCAGGAGGCTGGCCACGGGGCTCTTCGAGAGCACCACGCCGAGCCCGCCGCCGATGGCCATGCCGGCGAACAGGTAGAAGAGGATGTCAGCCATCATTCGGACCGCGGATCGGAGGGATCCCAGAGCAGTGTGGTGGGATGCTCCTGCTCCATCAGCCGGTCGAGATCGTAGACGAAACGGTCGCGGGTGTACTCGGCGTTCTCGAAGTGCCGGCCGACGTGGATGGCCTCCACGGGGCAGACCTCCTGGCACATGCCGCAGAAGATGCAGCGGAACTCGTCGATCTCGTAGACGATGGGGTACCGGTTGCCCTGGTCGTCCTCCCCGCCGACGAGGCGGATGCAGTTGGCCGGGCACACCGTCGGGCACAGTCCGCACGCCACGCACTTCGGGCGCCCGTCGGCGTGCACCTCCATCCGGTGCGTGCCCCGCCACCGGGGGTGCAGATCCGTCTGCTCCTCCGGGTACTGCTGGGTCACCTTGACCGGGTTGATCATGTGCTTGAAGGTCAGCGCCATGCCGCTGAGAGCCGCCCGCAAATAGGACGTCTGCTCGGGCTCGGGGCGCTCCATGACCTTGACTGAGATTGCCATATGTGCCTTTCGGTTCAGCGGGCGGGCGTGGGACGACGCACGGGCCGCATCAGTCTCCCGCGGGTGCCGGAGCCGCCGGGCCCCGGACCTCGCGGAGGGTCGACTTCTGACGATCCAGGGCGGCGGCACCGGCGATGGTGTGGCCGCGGTCCAGGAACAGGATGAAGAGGGCCGTGCACACGGCGCTCACGGCGGTCAGCGCCAGGCCGTATCCGAAGCCCCACGCGACCCCCACTTCGTCGAGCGCCAGGATGGTACCGGCCATGACCATGACGTAGGCCAGGGCCGTGGGGAGCATGACCTTCCAGCCCAGAGCCATGACCTGGTCGTACCGGAAGCGCGGGAGCGTCCAGCGGACCCAGATGTAGACCAGGAGGAAGAACGACGTCTTGAGGCCGAAGCCCAGGAACGTCAGCGCGGTCTTCCACGCGGCGGGCGCGGCGAGCAGGACGGACCCGTCCTCGGCGAAGCCGCGGATGAGCTGGCCCTGGTACCAGTGCGCGTCGTCCCACGTACCGGGCAGGTCCCACCCGCCGAAGAAGAGGGTGGCCATGAGCGCCGAGGCGGTGACCATGTGCCCGAACTCGGCAATCATGTACATGCTGAACTTCATGGACGAGTACTCGGTGTGGTACCCGGTCACGAGTTCCGATTCCGACTCCGGCATGTCGAACGGCAGCCGGTTGGTCTCGGCGAAGGCCGACACCATGAAGAAGATGAAGGCCAGGGACAGCGGGAAGGCGTACCAGATGTCCAACTGCTGCTGCTGCCAGACCATCTCGGTCAGGGTGACGTTGCCGGTGAGCATCAGCACGGTGACCAGAGACAGCCCCAGGGCCACCTCGTAGCTGACCATCTGGGCCGAGGCCCGCAGTCCGCCGAGGAATGCGTACTTGTTGTTCGACGCCCAGCCACCCAGCACCAGACCGTAGACGCCCAGCGAGCTGATGGCCAGCACGTAGAGGATGCCGATGGGCACGTCGGCGATGATCATGTCCACCACACCCCACGGCGTGGGGAGCGGCGCGGCCACGGGAATGACCGCGAACGTGACCAGCGCCGGGGCGATGGTCAGCATCGGCGCCAGCACGAAGAAGAGCCGGTTGGCGGTGGCCGGCAGGGTCTCTTCCTTCAGGAAGTTCTTGATGCCGTCGGCGATGGGCTGGAGCAGACCGAAGGGGCCGACCCGGTTGGGGCCCGACCGGTCCTGGATCCAGGCCGACACCCGACGCTCGGCGAGCGTCGTATAGGCCACCACGAGCATCACGATCGTGAAGAGGACCGTGACCTTCATCGACATGGCGACGAGGGCCGGGATTCCTGAGATGGGTTGCAGATCCATCCGGTCAGTCTCCCGCCAGCGGCACGGCGTCGTTGACCACCGCTCCGCGCGTCCCGAGGTCGTCGTAGGTCAGACCCGCGAAGGCAGCCGCACGCGCGCCGAGCAGGGCGAACGCATCGGCCGCGCTGCGCGGTGTGGCACCCCCGCCCATCTCCCCGAGCAACACGCCGAGGACGAACCACGCCGGGCGGGCCGCTCCGGGGCCGTCGAGGCCCTTCCAGAACCGCTGGACCCGACGTTCGTGGTTGGTGAACGTGCCCTCCTGCTCCGCGAACGTCGTGATCGGCAGGAGGTAGTCCGCGTGAGCCGCCGCCGGCCCTCCGTGGGTGCCGAGGTGGACGTAGAGCGCGGCGCCCTCGCCGAACGTCTCGCCCTGGTCGGCCAGCGCGTCTCCGAGGACGATCAGGATGCCGTCGTGGGCGGCCACCTGCTCCAGCCCCCCCCGCCCCGCGTCGTCGCCGACCCGGGTCATGCCCAGCAGGTCGGCCCCCGTCCCGTTGGGCGCCAGGTCACGACGCCGGGCGAGCTGCGGGAACCCCTTCATGGGCATCTCGGCCTCGGCCCGGGGCATCCGGTAGACCACGGAGCCGCCGCCGAGGTGATCCACCAGGGCCTGGAGGGCACCCAGGTCCTCGTTGGACGCGAAGGGTGAGGCCACCGCCAGCACCGGTCGGCCCTTCAACTCGTCGGCCCGTGCCACCAGGGAGCCCAGGGCGTCCTTCCATCCCATCGCCCGGGAGGCGGCGTCCGTGCGCACCAGCGGCGCTTCGAGACGTTCCCCGAAGTTGATCCACTCGTAGTTGGCACGGCCGTGGTCACACATCCACCAGCCGTTGACCTCCATGTTCTCCCGGGGCTTCAGCCGCTGCACCAGGTTGTCGCGCGTGTGGAGGTCGATGTTGCAGCCCTGCGAGCAGCTCGGGCAGATGCTGGGCGTGTGATCGAGGTCCCACGCCCGCGCCTTGTGCAGGAACTCCTTGGAGACCAGCGCACCGACGGGACAGATGTCGACGATGTTGCCGGACCAGCTCGTGCCCTCGAGCCCTTCCTCGAAGAACGTGTCGATGACCGAGCGGTTGCCGCGCTCCACCACGGTCAACCGGCTGTCCTGCTCCATCTCGTCCATGAAGCGGACGCACCGGGTGCACATCACGCAGCGGTCGCCGTAGAAGAGGACGTCGCCCCCGAAGTCGTCCCGGCCGAACACCCGCTTCGGCTCGCGGGAGCGGCCGTGCTCGCGACCCTCCTGGTGGACGTAGTCCTGGAGCTTGCACTCCCCGGACTGGTCGCAGATGGGGCAATCCAGCGGGTGGTTGACCAGGTAGAACTCCAGCACCCCCCGACGCCGGCTGAGCGCCAGCTCCGACTGGGTGTGGACGACCTGGCCGTCCGTGGCCGCCGTCACGCACGACGGCATGGGTTTCGGCGCACCCTCCACCTCCACCAGACACAGCCGGCACATGGCCGGAGCCGTCAGGCCGGGGTGATAGCAGTAGTGGGGGATGTCCTCGCCGATGGTCTTGGCGGCATCGAGGAGGGAGGTGCCCCGGGGCACCGTGACCTCGTGGCCGTCGATGGTCAGCGTGACCGTGTTCGGGGATTCAGCCATAGATGGGCTTCCTCAGGCCGCCCCGACGCGTTCGCCGCGTCGGATGAGCGCGAGATACTCGTCCTTGAACTTGCGGATGGAGCTCTCCACCGGCGCTGCGGCCGAATCCGAGAGCACGCAGATCGTGGTGCCGGTCATCTGGACGCACATGTCCAGGAGCGTCTGGAGGTCTTCCTCGGTGCCGCGGCCGTCCTCGATGCGTTGCAGGATCTTGGTCATCCACGCCGTGCCCTCACGGCAGGGCGTGCACTGACCGCACGACTCATGGGCGTAGAACTGCACCATGCGCCGCACCTGCTTGACGATGTCGGTGTGCTCGTCCATGACGATGACGGAGGCACAACCCAGCATGGAGCCCGCCGCCTGGACGCCCTCGTAGTCGAGGGTGCAGTCTGCGCACTCCGCGGCGTTGAGGATCGGCACCGACGACCCGCCCGGGATGACCGCCTTGAGCGCATGGCCGTCCTTCATGCCGCCGCACACGTCCTCGATCAGGTCCATCAGCGGGAAGCCGAGGGGCAGCTCGTAGTTGCCGGGGCGGTTCACGTGACCGCTGACGCAGAAGAGCTTGGTGCCGGGGCTCTTTTCCGTGCCCTGTTCGCGATACCAGGCGCCCCCGTTCTTCACGATGTGGGGAACGGCGGCCAGGGTCTCGACGTTGTTGATGGTCGATGGCATGCCGAAGGCCCCCACCGCCGCCGGGAAGGGCGGCTTCACGCGGGGCTGCCCGCGCCGGCCTTCCAGGGAGTTCATGAGGCCCGTCTCTTCGCCGCAGATGTAGGCCCCCGCGCCGATGTGGACCGTGACGTCGATGGTCACGCCCGAGCCCAGGACGTCCTGTCCGATGTAGCCCTTGGCGTAGGCGTCCTCCACGGCCTTCGCGAGCACCTGCGTGGTCTCGAAGAACTCACCGCGGCAGTAGATGTAGGCGTGCTCCGCCCGGATCGCGTACGCGCCGATGAGGAGGCCCTCGATGAGCTGGTGGGGGTCCCACCGCAGCAGCTCCCGGTCCTTGAACGTGCCCGGCTCCGACTCGTCCGCGTTGCAGAGGAGGTAGTGGGGCTTGTTCGTGTCCTTGGGCATGAACGACCACTTCACGCCGGTCGGGAAGCCCGCCCCGCCCCGGCCGCGGAGTCCGGAGGCCTTGACCTCGTCGATGACGGCGTCCGGCCCCATCTCCAGGGCCTTCTTCAATGCGCCGTACCCACCCTGCGCCTCGTACGTCTCGAGGCGTCGGGCCGACGGATCGCCGAAGTTCCGGGAGAGGATTCGGACCTCGCGATCCGACACGTACGGATAGGCCATCAGCGGGGTCCCTTCGCAGCGTCGGCCTTGAGGTGCTCGACGATCTTCGGCACCTCGGTCGGCGTCACGTTCTCGTAGTAGCGGGAGTTGATCTGGACGCAGGTCGGGAAGCCGCACGCGGCAAGGCATTCCGCCTCGATGACGGTGAAGTTCCCGTCCTCGGAGATCTCGCCCATTTCCGTGTCCGTGTACTTCAGAAAGGCCTCGAGCACCTCGTCGGCGCCACAGAGGTTGCAGGAGATGTTGGTGCACACCTGCACCAGGTACCGGCCGACGGGTGCCTTGTTGTACATCGTGTAGAACGTGGCCACACCGCGTACGTAGGCCGACGAGAGGTCGAGGAGTTCGGCCACGCGGTCCATGGATTCGGGGCTTACGTAGCCCCGGATCTCCTGGGCCAGCGCCAACGCGGGCAGCAGGGCCGCGCGCTTGGTCGGGTAGCGGGTCAGGATCTTCTCGAAACGCTCCTGATACTCGCCTTCGAAGAGCGGCGTGTCCGGGTTCTTCTCCGGCAGCATGAACGGGAAGGTCGCCGAAGCGGACGGGTGCCCGCCCGCCTTCGGCCGCTCCCCGACGAATTCGTCACCCCGGACCTGGTCTTCGGTCAGATCGAACTCACCGGTGTTGCCGGCCCATCCCGGATTCTTGAAGGGAGCGTCGCTCACCGGTCGATCTCTCCGAGGACGATGTCGAGGCTGGCATTGATCATGATCATGTCCGACACCATGTGTCCCTTCGAGAGCTTCGGGAGCGTGGCGATGTTGACGAAGGACGGGGGGCGGACCCGCCACCGGACCGGCTTGCTGCCGCCGTCGCTCACCACGTACATGCCCAGTTCCCCCTTCGAGCCCTCCACCGGGAAATAGCAGTCGCCTACCGGCGCCTTGATGCCCTCGGTGATGAGCTTGAAGTGGTGGATCATGGACTCCATGTCGTTCATGGCGTCCGTCTTCGACGGCAACGTGATGTTGGGATCGTCGACGTTGATGGGGCCGCCCGGGAGCCGGTCGAGGGCCTGCCGGAGGATCGAGACGCTCTGCGCCATCTCCTCCATGCGGCACAGGTACCGATCGTAGCAGTCGCCGTGCCGACCCACCGGGACGTCGAAGTCATACGTCTCGTAGTCGTAGTAGGGCCGATCCTTCCGGACGTCGTACGGGACGCCCGTAGCCCGCAGGTTGGGGCCGGTCAGGCCCCAGCTCACCGCGTCCTCCTGCGAGATCGCGCCCACGCCCTGCGTGCGCCCGATGTGGATCCCGTTGTTGGTCAGGAGCCGGTGCACCTCGGCCAGCGTGGACGGGAAGTCGTCCAGGAAGCTCCGGAGCTGGTCCGTCCACCCTTCCGGCAGGTCAGCCATCATCCCGCCCACGCGGGTGGCGGACGTGGTGATGCGGGCACCGGTGAGGGATTCGTGCAGGCTGTAGATCTTCTCCCGCTCCTGGAACGTGTACAGGAACGGGGTGAAGGCTCCGACGTCGATGGACCAGGTGCCCAACCACAGCAGGTGGCCGAAGATCCGGTCCATCTCCATCAGCAGGACGCGGACGACCTTGCACCGCTCGGTGACCTCGATGCCCATCAACTGCTCGACCGACATCACGTACGCGCAGTTGTAGATCAGGGGCGCGAGGTAGTCCATCCGGTCGGTGAGCGGGACGATCTGGTTCCACGTCCGGTACTCGCCCAGC
The DNA here is from genome assembly GCA_040216925.1 of Longimicrobiales bacterium. Taxonomy (GTDB): domain Bacteria; phylum Gemmatimonadota; class Gemmatimonadetes; order Longimicrobiales; family Gaopeijiaceae; genus JAJCZZ01. Next base: position 27,573 of record JAVJOF010000027.1, on the reverse strand, counting down.
TTCTCGAAGGACGAGTGCAAGAAGCCGATGTCCGGCGTGACGTTGACCACCGTCTCGCCGTCCAGCTCGCACACCAGGCGCAGGACGCCATGGGTGGCGGGATGCTGGGGCCCGATGTTCACCAACATGTGCTCCGATCCCAGAGCGGGCTCGGGCACGTCGATGGGATCGAGAGGACTCGGGGTGGGCCGGCCGTCGATCCCCATCTCGGGGTTCCGACCGACCGCGAACGCTACGGTCTTGTGGGCCATGGGGGCCTCGCTCAGCCTTGGCCGTCGCCGGCGTCTGCCGGCACGGGACGGTCGGGATCCGGGAAGAAGACCTCCTGGGGCTCACGCCCCGCGGCGCGCTCGGACGGGATGTAGAACCGATCCACGTCCTGGGCCAGGGCCCGGCGCGTCTGCTCGGCGCGGGAGAAGCGACCGCGCAGGGGGAAGTCCTTCCGGAGCGGGTGCCCCTCCGCGTAGTCCTGGGGCATGAGGATGCGGCGCAGATCCGGATGGTTGCGGAAGGTGACCCCGAAGAGGTCGTACACCTCGCGCTCGAGCCAATTCGCGCCGTTCCAGAGCGGGACGACCGAGTCGATCTCGAGACCGTCCAACGGAAGCAGGCACTTCACCCGGAGCGACCGCTTGTGCTCCATGGAGAAGAGCTGGTAGACCACCTGGAGCGGCGCCCCGCCACCGAAGTCCACGCAGGTGACGTCGGCGAGGTGGTTGTAGGCGTGGGCCGGGTCGTCCCGGAGCCAGGTGATGATCTCGACGTTCCGGGCCGGGTCGACGTGGACCACGTGCTGACCGCCGGACACCTCTTCGTGATGGACCACCGCGTCGCCGAACCGAGCCATGAGGCCCGCCACGGATGGGTGGTCGTCGGGGTTGGCGGCAGGAGCGTCTACGGTCTCGGACGGATCGGACGGTCGGGGGCCCTCGTCGAGGGCGTCGAGTCCGCTCTTGGCGTCGTCGCTCATGGCTGCGTGATGTCCGCCGCGTCGCCCAGCGGTCCCTCGGGGGCACTCACGCCCGCGGCGGACAGCTTCTCCTGACGGGTGGAGTTCCCGAACGGACCTGTGAGCCCGACGATCTCCGCCTCGTCGGCCCGGGGGCGGGCCACCGTGAGGGGATCCTCCGAGCGCAGCTCGTAGTGCTGGTCGAAGGACTCCTGCCGGATCTTCTCCTGGACCATCATCAGGCCGTAGATCAGCGCCTCGGGGCGCGGAGGGCATCCCGGGATGTAGACGTCCACGGGAACGATGGTGTCGATGCCCTGCACCATCGAGTAGACGTCGAAGACACCGCCGGACGACGCGCACGCACCCATGGAGATGCACCACTTCGGCTGCGGCATCTGATCCCAGATGCGGCGCAGCACCGGTGCCAGCTTGTACGGCACGCGGCCGGCACAGATCAGCACGTCGGCCTGCCGCGGGCTGAACGACATCCGCTCCATGCCGAACCGGGCGATGTCGAAGTTGGACGCGGCCGAAGCCATCATCTCGATGGCGCAGCAGGCGGTCCCGAAGGGCATCGGCCAGAGGGAATTGCGGCGCCCCCAGTTGACCACGAAGTCCAGCTTGGTGGTCAGGAACGCGGGTCCGCCGTCTCCGAAGAGCCCGCCGGAGGTCCGGCTGGTTCCACCGCCCGGCAGCATGTCACCTAGTCCCATTCGAGACCTCCCTTTTTCCACTCGTACAGCAGACCCACGGCCAAGACGACGACGAACATCGACATGGCCACGAAGGCGCTCCACCCGAGCTCCCGCATCTGGACGGCCCACGGGATCAGGAAGATCGTCTCCAGATCGAAGACGATGAAACTGATGGCCACCATGTAGAACTTGACCGAGAAGCGGGCTCTCGTATCGCCCAGGGGGATCATGCCGGATTCGTAGGGCATGTCCTTCTGCGGCGTCGCTCGGCGGGGGTTGAAGATGTGGGATGCGACCATCATGCCGATCGCATTCAACGCCGAGACCCCGAAGAGCAGAAGAAGGGGGAGATAGTCTCCCGACATGGCGTCGCCAGGGTTCGTGAAAACGTTCGCGCGGAGCACCAAAGGTACCCGAAGCCGGAGGGGGGTGTCAAGCTGACAAAATGCCCGTAATTCACGGGTTTTCTGCCGGTTGCACCCCCCTGGGGAGCACGCCTATCTTGGCGCCTCCCGCCCCCGATCCCGGGCCCCATCTACGGGCACCCCGGAGGGGGATCTTCGTTCCGCGCGCCCGGGTGCCGCAAGACATGCCCATCAAGTGCGACAAGTGGATCCGCCGCATGGCCACGGACCACGGAATGATCGAGCCGTTCGAGGCCGGTCAGGTCCGCGAAGGCGTCATCTCCTACGGGCTGTCGTCCTACGGGTACGACATCCGGGTGGCGCCCGAGTTCAAGGTCTTCACGAACGTGCACAACGTGATCGTGGACCCCAAACACTTCGACGACCGGTCCTTCGTGGACATCGACGAGAACGAGTGCATCATCCCGCCGAACTCGTTCGCCCTGGCCCGGACCGTGGAGTACTTCCGGGTGCCCCGCGACGTCCTGGTGGTGTGCCTCGGCAAGAGCACCTACGCCCGATGCGGGATCATCGTGAACGTCACGCCCCTCGAACCGACCTGGGAGGGCTACCTGACGCTGGAGATCAGCAACACGACGCCGCTGCCGGCGAAGATCTACGCGAACGAAGGCATCGCGCAGCTGCTGTTCTTCGAGGGAGACGAGGAGCCGGAGGTGGCGTACGCGGACCGGAAGGGCAAGTACATGGGGCAGGTGGGCGTCACCCTCCCAAAGATGTGATCTCACTGCGCGCCGGCGGGTGGGATCGTCCGCCGTGGTGGTGCGCAGTGAGATCACGCGGGGATTCCTGCTGCGTCCGGTCGGATCGTCGGGCGGGGACGGTTCCTTCGGCTGGCGGTCGTCGGCACCCGTTCCGGGGGACGCAGCAGAATCTCCTCGCGGGTTCGTCGGGCGTGGTGGACGATCCGTGCAGCGGCGTTGCTTCGCTCGCCTTCTGAGGGGGGCGCCTTGGGAGGTCCCTTCCACCTCGGTCGTCGGCGCCCGTTCGGGGGACGCAGCAGAATCCCCTCGCGGGTTCGTCGGGCGTGGCGGACGATCCGTGCAGCGGCGTTGCTTCGCTCGCCTTCGGAGGGGGGCGCCTTGGGAGGTCCCTTCCACCTCGGTCGGCGGCGCCTGTTCGGGGGACGCAGCAGAATCCCCTCGCGGGCTTCGTCGGGCGTGGTGGACGATCCCTGCAGCGGCGTTGCTTCGCTCGCCTTCTGAGGCGCGTCACTCCTGGCTCAAGGCCACCACCGGTTCGACCCGTGCCGCCCGCCGGGCGGGGATCGCGCAGGCGAGCCCGGCCACGACCAGGAGCACGGTCGCGGCCCCGAGGAAGGTGGCCGGATCGACGGGGTCGATCCCCACGAGCTGGCTGCGGACGATCCGGGTGGCGGCCAGGGCCGCTGCGCCGCCGGCGACCAGGCCTGCGCCAGCCTGGAGCATACCGACCCGGAGTACCTGGCCGAGTACCGTGGTCCGAGGGGCGCCCAGGGCCAGGCGGATCCCGATCTCCCGGGTGCGGCGGCCGACGACGTACGCCGTGACACCGAAGATCCCGATCGCGGCCAACGCCAGGGCAGCCAGGGAAAAGCCGCCGAGGATGCCGGCAACGAGTCGGCGCTGGGCCAGTGCGCCGCTCACGACCTCCTCGAGCGTCTGGATCCGTGCCACCGCCAGGTCCGCATCGAGCCCTGCGAGGACCGCCCGGACCGGCATGACGGAGGCCGACGGATCCCCCTTGGTGCGCAGGAACAACTCGATGTCCTGGCGGGGCCGCTGCAGAGAGGACTCGAAGACCGCTGGCAGCACCGGGGCGTCCAGGCCGGAGCGGCGGGCGTCGCGGACCACACCGATGATCGTGAACCAGTACGTCGATTCACCGGTGGGACGCCCCCACGTATAACGGCGACCCACCGGGTCCTGGCCTTCCAGGAACGCCCGGACGAAGGCCTCGTTGACAACGGCCACTGGAGGATCGTCGGGGCCATCGGTGGCCTGGGGGGCCCGGCCGGCCACGAGCCGCATCCCGAGCGTGGAGAAGAAGGACGGCGAGACCGCGTCCGTGACCACGTGCACATCGGGCGCACCCGGTCGCGCCGGAACGCCCTCGACCGTGAGCGACCCGGTGTTCGGCAGGTCGCTCAGGAAGAAGTCGCTCACCGTTCCGGCCGATTCCACGCCGGGAAGGGCGGTCACGTCCCGGAGCAGCGCCTCGTGGAACGCCCGTCGGGCGTCGGCGGCGGCGTATCGGTCGCGCGGCAGGGCGACTTCCACCGCCAGGATGTCCTCGACATCGAAGCCGGGATCGGCCATCCGGAGGTTCACGAAACTCCGGGCCAGCAGGCCCGCCCCCACCAGGAGCACGAAGGCCAGGGCGAACTGTCCCCCCACCAGCACCCCACCCAGTCCACGGAGCCCGGTGGACGCGGTGCTGCGGGCCGACGCACGGAGGGTCGTGGCCGGGTCCACCCGGGCCGCCTGCACCGCCGGCAGGGCACTGAAGGCGACGCTGGTGGCCAGGGCCAGGAGGAGGGACATCGACAGCACGACCCCGTCCACCCCCACCGTGTCGAGGCGCGGCAGGTCGGCCGGAGCGGTGGCTGCGAAGGCCGTCACGCCGACTGCGGCCAGAGACGCGCCCAGGGCTCCGCCGGCGGCGCTCAGCACCGCGCCTTCGGCGAGCACCTGACGGATCACTCTCCCCCGCTCCGCACCGAGAGCCCGCCGCGCCGCGACTTCGCGGGCCCGGGCCGTACCCCGGGCCAGAAGCAGGTTGCCCACGTTCACCACGGCGATGAGGAGCACCAGGGTCACGGCGCCCAGCAAGACGAGGAACGGCGTGCGGACGTCGCCCACGAGCGTCCGCTGCAGGGGCTCCAGCAGGACGCCCGAGCCCTGGTTGGTGTCGGGGAACTCCGACGCGAGACGGGCCGAGAGTTCGTCGAACTCCCGCTGGGCTACGTCCCGCCCGACGCCGTCGGCGAGCCGCCCCACCACCGGGAGCCACAGGCGGCCTCTCGGATCCCGCCACTGCCGACCCGTCCCGAACGCCAGGGGCAACCATACGTCCGTGTCCGAAGGGTACGCGGCCCCCGGGCGGGTCACGCCGACCACCTCCACGGGGTTTCCGTCCAGGAGGATCGTCCGACCCAGAACGGACGGGTCCGAGCCGAAGCGGCGCACGAACAGCCCATGGCTCAGGACCGCCGTACCCGCGAAGGCGCCTTCGACCTCGCCGTCTCCGAACGGACGGCCCAACTCCAGCGGCACGCCGAACATCTCGAAGAACCCCGCCGAAACGGACGAGGTGCGCACCTCGACGGGCTCGCCCCGGCCCGTCAGGGTCCGGCGCCCCGGCACCACGGCCGCCATCGCCTGGAGGGTGGTGGTCGCGCCCCGCCAGTCCTCGAAGTTCGGCCACGACGTCATGCCGCGCTCCACCCCGAGGGCCGGATTGCTCGTCCATACGGCCACGAGTTCGTCCGCCTCGGCGTACGGGAGAGGCGCCAGCACCACCTGATCGACCACGCTGTAGATGGTCGTGGTGGCGCCCACCCCCAGCGCCAAGGTGCCGACGGCCGCCGCGGCGAAGCCCGGCGCCCGCCGCATCGCACGTGCGGCGAAACGGAGATCCCGCAGGGTATCCTCGAGCCACGCCGTGCCGCGTGCATCGCGGGTCTTCTCCCGCCAGCGATCCTCACCGCCGAGGGCCATCCGTGCCCGGCGACGAGCCTCGGCGGGTGGGACGCCACGGCGGCGCAGCGCCTCGGCCTCCATCTCGACATGGAAGCGGAGCTCCTCTTCGATGTCCCGATCGGACGCCCGCGGGCGCAGGAGCCTCACCAGCCGGAGCCACCATCCCCTCATCCCACCCCCTCCCCGGTTTCGAGCCCCGGCGGCACCACCGTGTCCAGAACGCGCTGCATCGCCTCCATGAACCGGACCCACTCACCGTGCTCGACGCCGAGGCGCCGGGCCCCCGCCGGCGTCAGCGCGTAGATCTTCGCTCGACGGTTGTTCTCCGATCGGCCCCACTCCGAGCGCACCAGGTCGCGGTACTCGAGACGGTGGAGCGCAGGGTACAGGGATCCCTGGTTGACCTGAAGGACGTCGTCCGAGAGGTCCCGGATCCGCTGGGAGACACCCCATCCGTGCATGGGGCCGAGCGAGAGGGCGTGCAGGACCAGGAGGTCCAGCGTGCCCTGGAGCATGTCCGCACGTTCGTCCACCATCGCCCCTCCCCCCTCGAGCTTCGACAAGTGCCCCACGCTAGCCGCCGTCTTGTCGAAGGTCAAGAGGACCGAGTGCACCCGGATCGGGATTCCCATCGCGGACGCGGACGCTGGATGCCCACCGGCTCGTGAACGAGTCGTGTGGTGTCCCGGAAGTCCGGGAGGCGAGTGGCCCATACGCCTTCGCGAGACCACACTGAAGTGGCACGGGTGACCGGAGCGACCGACAGCGACGGGAGGACGACGTGGCATACGACGAGGGCCTCGCACAACGCGTCCGCGAGGCGATGGACCGGCCGGGGTGGACCGAGAAGAAGATGTTCGGCGGCCTGTGTTTCCTGATCGGCGGAAACATGGCCTGCGGGATCGTCGGCGACGAGCTGATGGTGCGCGTAGGGCCGGACGCCTACCTGGACTCCCTGGCCCTTCCCCATGCCCGCGAGATGGATTTCACGGGTCGGGCGATGCGCGGCATGGTCTACGTCGGGACGGCCGGTCTCGAGTCGGACCACGCCCTGCACGACTGGGTGGCGCGAGGGACGGCGTACGCCGCGTCGCTTCCGGCCAAGTAGCCCCCGCGGCATCGCTCGCGTCGGGCGGTCCGCCCCCCAGGGCTGGGGCCCGAACCGGGATTCCCCACCGGACGAGACCTTGGCGGCACCGCCTCCTGACGCTACTTTACTTTAAGTTTAATTTATTTTCTAGACAATTTTCGGAGCCCTGTATGCCTACCGACGATCTGTTCCTCCTGCAGCCGACCCGCCTCGGCCCCCTCTCCCTGTCCAATCGAATCGTCATGGCCCCCATGACGCGGAATCGTGCCGACCGCGGGGGTGTGCCCACCGGGATGATGACCACCTACTACGAGCAGCGGGCGTCTGCGGGCCTGATCGTCAGCGAGGCGGTCCAGGTCTCGGCTCAGGGCCAGGGATACCCGTTCACGCCCGGACTGCACACCGACGCCCAGGTGGACGCCTGGCGCGCCTTGACGGACGCGGTGCACCGGTCCGGAGGCCTGATCTTCGCCCAGCTCTTCCATGGCGGGCGCATCGGCCACCCCGCCGTGACCGGCGAGCACCCGGTCGCGCCCTCGGCCATCGCAGCCGACGGAGAGGTCCACACCTACGACGGCATGAAGGCGTTCGTCGAGCCCCGGGCGCTGGCCACGGACGAGGTCGGCGACGTGGTGGAGCAGTTCGCCCGCGCGGCGGCCAACGCACGGAGGGCGGGGTTCGACGGCGTGGAACTCCACGCCGCGAACGGCTACCTGATCGACCAGTTCCTCCGCGACGGCACCAACCGGCGCACCGACCGGTACGGAGGGTCCCAGGCCGCGAGGCGCACGTTCCTCCTCGAGGTGGTCGAGGCCGTAGCGGAGCAGGTCGGCCCCGCACGGGTAGGGGTGCGTCTGTCGCCGGCCAACCCGTTCAACAGCATGAGCGATCAGGACCCTCGGGGAACCTTCGAGGGAGCCGCGGCGGCTCTGGCGGGCCGGGGACTGGCCTACCTGCACGTGGTGGAGGACGACGGAGAGTCCGGCGTGGATTACGGCCGGATGGCCGCGGCGTTCGGCGGCACCTACATCGCCAACGGGTCGTACGATCGCGATCGGGGCGAGACGGCCCTTCGCGAGGGCGCGGCCCATCTGGTGGCGTACGGTCGGCCCTTCCTGGCCAACCCGGACCTTCCGCTACGCTTCGCGGAGAACGCGCCCCTGAACGACGCCGACGCGAGCACGTTCTACCAGGGCGGGGCCGAAGGGTACGTGGACTACCCGACGCTCGAAGAGGTGGGTGCCGGGATCTGATTCCCGGCGGCCGGCCGGCGGGGTGCCCGGAGGACCCCCGCCGGCCCCGGCGCCCCTATCCGATCGAGTCGAGTTCGAGCTGGAAGACGAGCACCGCGCCCGGAGGAATGGGCCCCGAGCCGGTCGCCCCATATGCCAGGCCGGGGGGAATGACCAGCTTGCGGACGCCGCCGCGGCGCATCCCGATCGTGCCCAGATCGAATCCCTGGATGGCGAATCCGCTGCCGACCACGAAGTCGAAGTCGCCGGCCTCGATGAGCTGCCCCGTGCGCAGCCATAGGATGTACTGCAGGAACGCCCGGTCACCGGTTCGCGCCTCATCCCCTTCCCCGACCGTCAGATCCTGGTAGTAGAAGCCGGGGGGCACCTTCGTCATCTGGCTCAGGTCGATGTTGAGACTGGGGGCGAACTCGACCTCCTCGATGACCTCCAGCTCCACCTCGGGCTCGGTGGACCCTCCGCAGGACACCAGCAGGAGGGCCAGGAGCGGGGCGACGACGGGCGACGACGAACGGGGCATGATATCCAGGTGTGCGGGGAGTGGGCGACGAGCGGGCCCGGACATCGCCGGACCCGCTCCAATCTATCGGCGGGCGTCCCAGATCCCCACCGGCCGGTCGCTCTCGCGCCACATCTCGTCGTCCTGCCACCAGCGGAGGCCGTAGGGCCGCGCCGTGGGCCAGACCTCGTCGAGGGTGGTGCCGTCCCGGACGATCCCGCCCTGCACCACGTACCGGATGGAGGTGGTGTTGCGGATGTCGTCGAGGGGATTCCGGTCCAGGATCAGGAGGTCGGCGAGCTTGCCGACCTCCAGCGACCCCAGGTCGTCGTCGGCCCCGAGGAACCGCGCGCCCTCGAGCGTCCCGACCCGCAGCGCCCCGTGGGCTCCCATGGCGGGCTCGACCATCCAGATCTCCCAGTGGGACCCGATGCCGTGGGCCTGGCCGTGAGAACCGATCGCGCCGCCGCCGCCGTGCTCGATCACGTCGGCCATGCCCTGGGCGATCATCGGGTAGGAATAGTCGGTCTCGGGTCGCCACATGCGGCGGCGCGTCTGGGGCAGCACCTGCCGCCACGGCATCCAGAGCTGCAGCCGCTCGTCCCGCCAGACGTCGGTCTCCTGGAAGAAGTATTCCTCGTTCCAGGGTCCGGGCCCGCCCACGACGAACGTCGGGGAGTACACGGCGCGGGTCTGACCGAAGAACCGCGCGGCATCCTCGTGCAGCGGCGTGTAGCTCATGGGGTGCTCGAAGGCGGTCTGACCGTCCAGGATCATGCCGATGTTGTAGGGCAGATCGCTCCCCTCGGACGTGACCATCAGGTTCCGCTTGCGGGCGGCGTGGCTGACCCACTGCCTCTGCTCCCGGCGGGGCTGGAGGTACTGCTTGATGCCGGTGGCTCCCCAGTCCGCCAGCCGGTTCACGTTCTGTTCGGCTACCTCGTAGCTGGTCAGCTCGTTCTGGCGCCCACCGTCTCCCCGGTAGAGGGGGTCCCCCGTGCTGAACGTCCGTGGCCCGATCAGATCTCCGGCCCGGATCAGCTCGCCGGCCGTGAAGACGATCTGGCTCCACATGGAGTTGTCGAGGTTGGCGGTCACCCCGTAGGCCAGGTAGACCGCCTGCTCGAAGTCGTGCTGCGGCTGGATGCCCCGGTTCTCCCGATAGTGGTGGGCGTGCATGTCCACGATGCCGGGCATGATCGTGGTTCCCGACGCGTCGATCACCCGGTCCGCGCCGGCGGTGTCGCAGGCGCCGACGCACGCGATCCGGCTCCCGTCCGTGACCAGCGTGGCGTTCTCGAGGACCTCGTCACCCGCCATGGTGATGATGCGCGCCCCGGTGTACGCCACCCGACCCGTGGGGATGCGCTGGTCCACCATGAGCGTGATGTCCACCGAGTCCGTGGCCTCGTCCGCCGGGCGGTGGCTGTAGAAATGGGGCCCCGACCCGAAATCGAGGGTGGACGCGTCCCGCCAGCTTGGATACAGCCCCCCCTCCGTGGTGAGCTGCGTCACGGGTACCCGACCGCTGCCCTTGGTCAGGGCCAGCGGACGGCCACCGGTGGCACGGTAGGGGAAGGGTGCCAGGTAGACGTTGTCGCCTTCCTGGAACGCCACCCATTCCCCCGTGGGCGACAGCGCGATCTCGTCGGCGTAGGGAAGCGTCAGGTGGACCCGGCGGTCGCTGCCGTCCGGCCGAACGGACACGAGCCCGCTGGCCGTGCCCGACCCGTCCGGGTCGGGAATCCGGTCCGGGAAGAAGATCCGACCGTCCGGGCCCCAGGAGGCACGCGCGACCTGGCTCCGTCCGCCGCCCCGGGTCTCCACGACCGTGACGACCCGTCCGGTTCCCCCCTGAGCGGGAAGCTCGACGATCTCCCAGTAAGGGTTCCAGGCGATGCCCCGTCCACGCTCCGGCGCGCCCAGTCCCCGGGTCACCACCAGCCGGGTCCCGTCGGGACTCCAGGTAGGGTGGAGATACTCCCGGGCCTCGTCATCCCCGGTCACCCGCTGAGGTGTCCCGCCTCCGGCCGCCATGGTCCAGACGTGTCCACCGACGGCGTCGTCCCAGGTCGTGAAGGCGAGTCGGGTGCCGTCCGGGCTCCACGACGGCGCGTACTCGAAGGGAGCGAACCCCGCCCCGGTGAGTCGGCGGGGGGTCCCGTCCGGCAGATCCTGGATCCAGATCCGTCCCACGGCCTGGAAGGCCAGGCGCCGCCCGTCCGGCGAGGCCGTGTACCAGCGGAGGAAGCGCGAGCGGAACGGTTCGTCGTCGATGCGGAAGTCGGCACGGGACTGTTCGGAAGCCGTCCGCTGGACGCGCGCACGGAACGGAATCGTGGTCACCTCGCCCGAGGCCACGTCGAGGCGGCGGATCTTGCCGCCCTGGCTGAGGATCAGGCTCGCCCCGTCGTCGCTCCAGTCATAGCCCGGCATGACCCGCAGGGTCTTGATGCCTTCCGCGTTGTCCTGCGTGACGGGGTCCATGAGCAACCGTTCGGCGCCCGTGCGCAGATCCCGGAGCCAGAGAGCCGTGCGCGGGCCGAAGCGGTGCCCCTTGAAGGAGATCGTGCCGTTGGGAATCCGTCGTGCGAAGGCCAGCCACCGACCGTCGGGCGACACCTCGGGCGCGTAGGCACTGCCCGACGACCCCCGGATCTGCTGGGCCGCCTCGCCGGACGACACGGACACCACCTCGCCCGTCTCCAGGTCCTTCCGGCGCACCTGCCACTGGCCGGCCAGGGCGTCGCGGCCGGCCAGCCCCGCCCCTCCGTCGAACACGTGGAAGTAGAGGTACCGGCCGTCTCGAGACACGGACGGCCATGCGGCCCCGCCCTCGTCGGACGACGAGACCAGCTCCACGCCCTGCCCTCCGTCGCGGTGGTACATCCAGAGGCCGCTCCCACCCCCACCCTCCCCAAGGTTCTGACGACGGACCACGATGTAGTCCCCGTCGGGGGTCCAGACCGGCTCGACGACCCGCACCGTCTGGCTGGTGAAGACGGCGCGGGGGTTGCCGCCGTCGGCGTCCATCACCCAGAGGTTGCTCTGACCGCCCCGGTCGGACACGAAGGCGAGGGTGCTACCGTCCGGGGAGTAGCGCGGGTGGTAGTTGACCGACACACCGGCATCCCGGCTGAGAAGCTCCGCATCTCCACCGGTGGCGGGCACCCGGTACACGTGCCCCAGCAGGTCGAAGGCGATCCAGGCGCCGTCCGGGGACAGGTCCACCGACATCCAGGTGCCGACTTCGGTCGTGAAGTCGATGTCCCGGGTCTGGCCCCGGGCCTGGGTCACGTCCCACGTGTCGGACCCGTCGTCCTGTGCCGCGAGGGGCGTGGACCAGAGCGCCATCGCCCCGAGGAGGACGAACAGGGGAAGGGAGCGGCAGACACCGGATCGGTTCATGGTCGGTCCTCTCGTGTTTCGGGGGCGAATCGTCATCGCACGTCCACCAGCTCCACCTCGAATACCAGGGTCGCGTCCGGGGGCACCCGCGCCGAACCGGCGGAACCATAGCCCAGCCCGGGGCGCACCACGAGCCGGCGGCGCCCACCTACCCGCATCCCCTGGATGCCCTCGTTCCAGCCTCGGATGACCTCGTTCTCGCCCAGCCGGAACTGGAAGGGTGGGCCACCGACACTCGTGTCCACCAGGGAGCCGTCGGGAAGCCACCCGGCGTAGCGGATGTAGACGAGACTGCCGCGGAAGGCGCCGGCCCCCTCACCGACCTCGAGATCCTGCACGTACAGACCCGAGGGGCTCTGCTCGAACTCGGCCAGGTCCACGGCCAGCTCCGGCGAGAAGGCCACCCGGGCCGGATCCAGATCCGTTCCCTGCCAGGGGGTACCACCGCATGCGGTCAGGAACGCAGCGGCGAGGACCACGAGGCCCCGCCGGCCGGTCACGATCCGCGCTCGTAGACCACCCGTCCTCCGACGACGGTCATCCGGACCGTGATGTCCTTGAGGCGCCGGGGCTCGACCTCGAGGGGGTTCTCGTCGAGCACCGCGAGATCGGCGAGGAAGCCCTCCTTCACCGCACCGAGGCGGTCCTCGGACATGCCGACCCAGGCGTTGTTCACCGTGTAGGCTCGGAGCGCTCTCTCGGCGTCGATCTTCTCTTCCGGGAACCAGCCGCCGGCGGGGGTGCCGTCGAGTGTCTCGCGGGTGACCGCGGCGTACATCCCCTGAAGCGGGTTCACGGTGTACCAGGCCGCATTGGTCCCGGGCCAGTCGCTCCCGAACGACAGGAGGACGCCGGCATCCTGGAGCGTGCGGAACGCATACGCCCACCGGGCGCGCTCGCCGATGCGCTCCTCCATCCACCGCATGTCGTCGATGGTGTGATACGGCTGCATCTCGGCGACGATGCCGAGGTCCGCGGTCCGCCGAGCCGTTTCGGGGCCCGAGATGACCTGATTGTGGATGATGGCGAAGCGACGGTCCTCCCGAGGACCGTTCACCTGCTGGACGGCCTCGAAGATGTCCAGGATGGCACCGACGGCCTCGTCGCCGATGGCGTGCACGCGTGGATTGAATCCCGCCGAGTCGGCGCCGAACACCAGACGGCGCATGTTTCCGGCGGGCATGTACCCGGAGCCGTCGTCCGTGACGTAGCCGGTGTTCCCCGCATCGCGCCACGCGCCGCGCACACCCGTGGTCAGGTACGGCTCGTAGAACCGGGCGGACGACCCACCCATGATCCCGTCCACGAAGCCCTTGAGCCCCTGGTACCGGATCCAGTCGTCGCCGAAGCCTTCGTGGATGCCCGCGTCCCGCATTTCGTCCCAGGTGTCGAGCACCATCCGCATGTTGACCCGCGCGGTCAGGTCGCCCGCCTCACGCAGTCGCTGGTAGACCTCGACCTGATCGGGCGGGGTGATGTCGAAGAAGGTGGTCACCCCGTGACGGGCCAGGTCGGCCAGCGCGGCCCGTCCTTCGGCCAGCTTCTGCTCCATGGTCTTCGGGGGGATCGCGTTCCGGATGCGGGCCGCGGCATCGGCGTCCACGCGGCCCGTCGTGCTCCCGTCCACGCACTCCACACCGGGCCACGAGCAGTCGGCCCCCGCGGCCCGGAGCGCGACCTCGTTGGCCAGGTACTGGGAGCGGTCCCAGTTCCAGAGGAGGGCGGGATGCCCGCCGGAGACCGGATCGATGAGGCTCCGGTCGGGTCGGAACGCGGGTGCGGCCGCGTCGTCGCGGTCCTGTCCCGTCGAACTCAAGGCCCATTGCTCGTAGGCACCCCACATGCCCCCCGTCATCCAGGCGCCGTCCGGAAGGCGTGCGGCCGTCTGCTCGACGGCCTCCCGGAGCGCATCGGGACCCGACACCTCCAGGAGGTTGATGCCCAGGAGCAGCTCACCGGCCCGGTTGAAGTGGGTGTGGTTGTCGATGAACCCCGGCGACACGAAACGGCCTTCGAGGTCGACGCTCCGGGTGTTCGCGCCGGCCAGCGAGCGGACGTCGGGGTCGGTGCCGACCGCCACGATGCGGTCCCCGCGGACGGCCACCGCCTCGGCCCACGGACGGGCGTCGTCGCCGGTCCAGATCCGCCCGCCATGGAGGATCAGGTCGGCGGCCTGGTCCGGATCGGCGGGCGAGCAGGCGAGTGCGACAAGGGCGCAGCCGGAGAGGACGATCCTGCGGAGCATCGTGGGCGATCCGTCGTCGAGGGAGCTCTGGGTGCCCGAGACTACCCCGCACGGCACGCGCGGAGCAAGCGACCCGCGCCCCGGGCCGGACCGCGCCCGACCCCCACCCGTCCCGCCGGGTGCGTCAGCGCATCCAGGCCCGGTCCAGGTACTCGGGCGTGAGGACGCCGGAGCCGTGCATCGCCGCGACCCGCTCGACCCTCCACCCCTGCCGGTCGAGCCACTCGGCGAAGAAGCGGTCCAGGGCGGCGTGGTCGGCGTCCGGATACCCGGCGAGGGGCCCCGGCGTGGCCAGGTCGCTCACGTACACGAGACCCTGGCCTGGGAGCCGGATCACCAGCATCCCCTGGGCGTGGGGGTTGTCCCCGATGGGCACCACGTCGACGGCCCGGGGGCCCGTGCCCAGGGTGAGTGGGCCCTCCACCGCGCGGAAGTCGAGTGCCCGACCCGCCGCGGCCAGAATGTCGGGCACGACGGAGCCGGGGAGCGACACCAGCGCCTCGACGGGACGGCGGAGCACGGGCGCGGCCACCACGGTCGCCCCGGCGGCCACGAAGGCCCGGACCCCGCCGATGTGATCCTCGTGGCCGTGGGTCAGCACCACCCAGCGGATCGGCACCCCCGGGAACGCCTCGCCGAGGAAGCGGACCAGCCGGTCGGACGCCCACGACATCGACGGGCCGGGGTCGGTCTCGCCCACCGGGACGTACCCGAGCAGAGGGAAGCTCGACGGGGCGTCCACCACCAGGAGCCCCTCCGGCAGCTCCACCACGAGCGGAGCGAAGCCGCCACGCACGCCCGGCACGGTGTGGATCCCGTCGTCCAGGGCCCGGAGTTCGAGCGGCTCGGGCTCGGGAGCCTCGCCCGCCACGGACCGGACCGGAAGCACCCGGTATCCGTCCGGTACGTCCACCATCGCCGACGCGTCGCGCGTGATGCTGTCCACCGTCAGGTCCGTGTAGGGGACGTCGCCGACCCGGGAGCCGTACCGCCACGGCATCCAGGTTCCCCCGGGCCCTTCCCGGTAGTCGTCGAACCACCAGGTGATCGTCGCCGGACCACGCCCGGGCAGGACGGCGTCGTACGAGGTCGAGGCCACCCGCGGTGGCCTCCCCACCAGCCGGATCCGCACCGCGGTGCCGTTCGACAGGACGGCGTCCACCACCGTTCCGTCCACCTCGCTGGACACGCGGCCGGGTTCGCCCCCGGCGAGCACGTCCGCCAGCAGACCACCGGGCAGACGCCGGGCCAGGCGGGCCCGGGCCTCCGAGAAGTCGTCGGCCCGCGCCGGGATGCCCAGACGGAGCCCATCGACCACGAAAAGTCGGGTCGTATCGGACGGGTAGGCCTCCGTGACGCTCTCGGTCGTGCCGTCGAACCGCGTTTCGTGGTAAGACCAGGCCACCGTGTCACCCGGCGACAGGGCCAGCCTCTCGCGGTACGGCCCCGGGCTGGCACGGCCGGGGGCGATCCCCTGCCCCTCCGCCGCTTTGTCGAGCGTGCCCGACGCATGGACGACCACACCACCCCCCTCCGCGTGGAGGCGGGAACGTGCAGCCTCGAGAAGCACGTGGGCATCGGATTCCCCGCCCCCACAGGACGCGAGCGCCGGCCCGCACCCGACGACCGCCAGAACCGCCGCGAAACGCCGTTGCCGGGCATGTCTTCCCCTCGGTCCCTGGTCGTCCACGTCGAGCCCCCGTCACGGGTTCGTGATCGGCCACCTACTACATACATAGTAGTGCGATCTCCATCCCGTTCCCGCCACCACGTCCGCCGATCGGGGTAGCGTAGAGCCCATGAGCCTCGACCACGTCTTCGGCCACCACGACGCGCGCACCCTGGAGCAGGCCAGGGACGTCGCCGCCCGCGCCCACCGCTTCGCCCTGATGGCCGACGGCCACGTCGGGTACGTGATGCCCATCGGCGGGGTGGCGGCCTACCGTGGGCAGATCTCGCCCATCGGGGTGGGCGTGGACATCGCGTGCGGCAACGCGGCCATCCTCACCGATCTGACGGCGGAGGACCTGGCCGGGCGGCTGGAGGAGCTGGCGGACGAGATCGCCGGCTCGATCGGATTCGGCCTCGGCCGCCCGGTCAACCGGTCCGACGACGCCCCGGTCGATCACCCCCTCTTCGACGACGGGGCGTGGGAGGTGCTCCCGGCGTCGGTCCGCGACGAGCTACGGGAGCGGGCGCGGGGGCAGCTCGGAACGGTCGGAGGAGGCAACCACTACGTCGACGTGTTCGCCGACGAGGCGGGACGCGTGTGGGTCGGGGTCCACTTCGGGTCCCGGGGGCTCGGGTTCATCACGGCCCACGGGTTCGTGGCCCGGGCCCAGGGTCGGGCCTGGCGGGACCTGAATCCCGCACGGGCGGCCGAAATGAATCGCGAAGTCCTCCTCGACGTGGACTCCGAGCTCGGACGCGACTACTGGGCGGCCATGGAGCTGGCGGGACGATACGCGTACGCAGGCCGGGAATGGGTCGCCCGGAGCGTCACCCGCATGATGGGAGCTCGCGAACTCGACCTGGTCCACAACCACCACAACTTCGCGTGGAAGGAGACCCACGCCGGCGAGGAGCTCGTCGTGGTGCGCAAGGGCGCCACACCGGCCTTCCCGGGGCAACGGGGATTCGTCGGGGGCTCCATGGGCGACGTCTCCGTGATCCTCCGCGGGACGGGCGTGAGCGAGCCGACCCTGTGCTCCACCGTCCACGGAGCCGGCCGGGTCATGGGGCGCCGCCAGGCCAAGGGGCGGTGGAAGAAAGGCAAGCTGGTGAAGCCCGGTGCGGTGAGTCCGGAGGACATGGCCCGCGCGACGGAGGGCGTGGTCCTGCGCGGCGGCGACCTGGACGAGGCGCCCCAGGTCTATCGCAAGCTGGACCGGGTCCTCGAGGCACAGGGAGGCACCATCGAGGTCCTCCACAGACTGACGCCGCTGATCGTGTGCATGTCGCCCGCGCGGACCCGGGATCCCTACCGCGACTGAGAAGCCGCGCGCCCCTACCCCGCCTTTCTAGTCGGCCGCCGCCTTCCAGGTCGCCGCCACCAGGTCGCGGTTGAGCCGCGCTATGGTATCCACGCTGATGCCCTTGGGGCAGGCTTCCTGGCAGGCGCCGTGATTCGTGCAGTTGCCGAAGCCTTCCAGATCGTGCTGGGCCACCATGTCGAGAACGCGTGTGTAGCGTTCCGGCTGGCCCTGCGGGAGAAGACCCAGGTGCGTCACCTTGGCCGCCGTGAACAGCATGGCGGACGCGTTCGGACACGCGGCCACGCAGGCGCCGCAGCCGATGCACGTGGCAGCGTCCATGGCCCAATCGGCCGCGTCCTTGTCCACCGGGATGGCGTTGGCGTCCGGGGCGCTTCCCGTCCGCACCGAGATGTACCCACCGGCATCGATGATCCGATCGAACGCGTTCCGGTCCACCACCAGGTCCCGGATGACGGGAAAGGCGGTGGCCCGCCAGGGCTCGATCCAGATCTCGTCGCCGTCCCGGAACGACCGCATGTGGAGCTGGCAGGCCGACACCATCGAGGCCGGACCGTGGGGCACTCCGTTGATCATCATGCCGCAGGATCCGCAGATGCCCTCGCGGCAATCGTGTTCGAACGCGATCGGCTCCTGGCCGTCCTTGGTGAGCGTCTCGTTGACGACGTCGAGCATCTCCAGGAACGATGCGTGCTCGCTGATGTCCTCGGCCCGGTAGGTCTGGAAACCACCCGAGGCATCGGGTGTGTCCTGCCGCCAGACGTGGAGGGTCAGGTTCATTACTTGTAGCTCCTCGTGGAGAGGGGCACGTGCTGGAACGACATGGACTCCTCGTGGCGGACCGGCGGCTCGCCGGCGCCCTTGAACTCCCACACCGCGGCGTGCGCGAAGTGCTGGTCGTCGCGCCTGGCCTCACCCTCCGCGGTCGTGTGCTCGACGCGGTAGTGCGCGCCACAGGACTCGTCGCGTGTCAACGCGTCCCAGCACATGATCTCCGCGAATTCGAGGAAGTCGGCCACGCGCCCGGCCTTCTCGAGCGACTGGTTCAGGTTGGCCCCCGAGCCCGGCACGCGGACATCCTTCCAGAAGCGCTCGCGGATCTCCGGGATCTTCGCCAACGCTTCCTTCAAGCCGGCCTCGCTGCGCTCCATCCCGCAATGCTCCCACATGAGGCGGCCGAGCTCGATGTGGAACTCGTCCACGGTCTTCGAACCGTTGACGTCCAGGAGCCTCTGTGTCCGGTCCTTCACCTCCCGCTCGGCATCCACGAAGGCCGCGCCGTCGGCGCTGACCGGCTTCCGGGGCAGGTCGGCCAGGTAGTTCCCGATGGTGGCCGGAATCACGAAGTATCCGTCGGCCAGGCCCTGCATGAGGGCGCTGGCACCGAGACGGTTGGCGCCGTGGTCACTGAAGTTGGCCTCGCCGATCACGAACAGCCCGGGCACGGTGCTCATCAGGTTGTAGTCCACCCAGAGCCCGCCCATGGTGTAGTGCGGCGCCGGATAGATGCGCATGGGGCGCTGGTAGGGGTCCTCGCCGGTGATCTTCTCGTACATCTCGAAGAGGTTGCCGTACCGCTCGGCGATGCTCTCCTGGCCGAGGCGACCGATGGCGTCCTTGAAGTCCAGGAACACGCCGTTCTTCAGCGGACCGACGCCGTGGCCCTTGTCCACCATCTCCTTGGCCCGCCGCGACGCGATGTCCCGTGGCGACAGGTTTCCGAAGCTCGGGTAGATCCGCTCGAGGTAGTAGTCGCGCTCGTTCTCGGGAATCTCCCCGGCCGGACGGTCGTCTCCCTCCCGGGCCGGCACCCAGATGCGGCCGTCGTTGCGCAGCGACTCGCTCATCAGGGTGAGCTTCGACTGGTACTCGCCGGACGGCGGGATGCACGTCGGATGGATCTGCGTGAAGCACGGATTGGCGAACCCCGCCCCTTTCCTCGCCGCCCGCCACGTGGCGGTGACGTTGCACCCCTTCGCGTTGGTGGACAGGAAGAAGACGTTGGAATAGCCACCGGTGCCCAGCACGACGGCGTGGGCGGCGTGGCGCTCCACCTCGCCCGTCACCAGGTCACGGGTGATGATGCCCCGGGCCGCCCCGTCCTCCACCACCACGTCGAGCATCTCGTGGCGGGTATGGAGCTCCACCTTCCCGGCCGCCACCTGACGCTCGAGGGCCTGGTAGGAGCCCAGGAGGAGCTGCTGCCCGGTCTGACCCCGGGCGTAGAAGGTCCGGGATACCTGGGCGCCGCCGAAGGAGCGGTTGGCCAGCAGCCCACCGTACTCGCGGGCGAACGGGACACCCTGGGCCACGGCCTGGTCGATGATGTTCAGGCTGATCTGGGCCAGGCGATACACGTTGGCCTCGCGGGAGCGGAAGTCACCTCCCTTCACCGTGTCGTAGAACAGCCGGAAGACCGAGTCGCCGTCGGCCTGGTAGTTCTTGGCGGCGTTGATGCCGCCCTGGGCCGCGATCGAGTGGGCGCGGCGGGCGGAGTCGTGGAAGGTGAAGCACTTCACCTGGTAGCCGAGCTCGCCCATGGTGGCGGCGGCCGACGCTCCGGCCAGCCCGGTGCCCACGACGATGACGTCGTATTTCCGCTTGTTCGCGGGGTTGACCAGCTTCATGTCGAAGCGGTGGTTGTCCCACTTCTTCTCGAGGGGCCCGTCGGGGATCTTGGCGTCGAGGTGCACGTTCCGGCTCCCTACAGCGACACGATGCCGGCCAGGACCGCCACCGGGATCGAGATGAATCCGAAGAAGATGGCCAGGGCGGCCACGACGGCTGCGGGCCGTCGGAGGTGTTTGTACTTGGGGTGGGCGGCACCCAGCGTCTGCATCATGCTCCATACGCCGTGGAACAGGTGCGCGGCGATGGCCACCATGGCCAGCACGTAGAAGCCCGCGACCACCGGGCTGGAGAGGCCCCGGACCAGGTTCTCGTAGGCGTAGTGCTCGCCTCCGGCCGCCGGCGTGTAGTCGGGGTGCAGGGTGCCCGTGGTCAGGTGGAGGATGTGGTAGATCAGGAACACCAGGATCAGCACCCCGCCCCACCGCATCCATCGCGAGGCGCCGGAAAAGGACAGATCCTGCGTCTTCCGGTACCCCTGGGTGCGAGCCCGGTGGCTCTGGCGAGACGTCTGCCAGGCCAGCACGACGTGGGCGAGCAGCGCGCCGAACAGCACCGCCCTGGCCAACCAGAGGAAGCCGTTCTCGGGCAGGATGGGCTCGCCGAGGACGCGCAGGTGGTGCGCGTACTCGTTGAAGGCCTCGGCTCCCTGGAAGGCCTTCAGGTTGCCCGCCACGTGACCGACCAGGTAGCCGAACCAGATGAAGCCGGTCACGGCCATCAAGACCTTCTTTCCCACGGACGACCGGTACAGCGCTACGACCCTGCGCATCGTGACTCCCGGAAGTGGTGCGGTCGGCTCAGGAAAGGGCCTTGAGGGCGTCCACCGTCGCGCGAACGTGCTCGGCGCTGGTCTCCAGGGCGGCGCGCTCCTCGTCGCTCAACTCGACCTCGACGATGCGCTCCAGCCCGTTCTCGCCCAGGAGGCACGGAACGCCCAGGTAGAGGTCGGACATGCCGAACTCACCCTGGAGCCAGGCCGCGCACGGGAGGATCCGGCGCTTGTTCTTCACGATGGCCTCGGCCATCTGGACGGCCGCCGCGGCCGGCGCGTAGTAGGCGCTCCCCGTCTTGAGGTGCGCGACGATCTCTCCCCCGCCCTTCCGGGTCCGCTCGATCATGGCGTCGATGCGGTCCTGCGACGCGAGCTGCGTCAGCGGGATGCCGCTGACCGAGGTGTAGCTGGCCAACGGGACCATGGTGTCGCCGTGACCGCCCAGCACCAGAGCCTGGATGTCCTCGATGCTGACGTCGAGCTCCAGCGCGATGAAGGACCGGTACCGTGCGGTGTCCAGCACACCGGCCATCCCGATGACCCGCTCCCGCGGGAAGCCCGTGCTCTCCAGCGCCACCTGGGCCATCACGTCCAGCGGGTTCGTGACCATGATCACGATCGAGTCCGGCGCGACGCGCTTGATCTCCTTCGAGACCGAGCCGATGACGTTGGCGTTGGTCTTGAGGAGGTCGTCCCGGCTCATGCCCGGCTTCCGCGCGATTCCCGCCGTGACGATGAAGATCTCCGACCCGGCGGCGGCGTCGTACCCGTTGGTGCCCGTGACCCGGGAGTCGAAGCCCTCGATGGGCGCGCTCTCCCACTGATCGAGGCCTTTGCCCTGGGGGATACCCTCGGCGATGTCGACGAGGACGACCTCCTGGGCGAGTTCCTTCATGGCCAGGAGCTGGGAGCAGGTGGCACCGACGTGGCCGGCACCGACGACCGTGATCTTCTTCGCACTCATGTGGGCTGGAAGTCCGGGATGGGTAGGGTAAGGTTGCCCGCGTGGGGATCAGCGTACCCGAGTGTAAAGAAGCCGTGCCCTTCGGACTACCCCCCGGTCTGCGACAGCGCGATCAGTCCGCCCGAGCCCGCCGTGCTGCCCTGCACCAGGTGATGCCGCTCCGGCTTGATACGGAGCGTTTCCTCGATCAGCGGAACCAGGTCGCGCCCCTCACGGAGCGGGTCACGGAGGTTGGTCTGCAGCGCCCCGAACAGGCACGGGCGCAGGTGGCCGTCGGCCGTGAGCCGCATGCGGTTGCAGCGCTCACAGTAGTTGTGGCTCATCGGGGTGATCACGCCCACGGTTCCCGGGGCACCGGGAAACCGGTAGTACGTGGCGGGACCGTTCCCGGCCGGCCCCTCGGCGGGTTCCAGGCGGTCGACGGCGCGAAGGCGTTCCAGGGCCGCCTGGCAGGAGAAGAACTGCTGGGCGCTCACGTCCAGGTTCGAGCCGGTGGGCATGACCTCGATGAACCGGACGTGCCAGGGGCGTTCCCGGGTGATGTCGGCGAAGGCCTCGATCTCGTCGTCGTTCACCCCACGCATCAGCACCACGTTGAGCTTGATGGGCGAAAAGCCCACCCGCTCGGCGGCGTCGAGACCCGCCATGATGCGGGGAAACGACCCCGGCCGGCGGGAGATCTCGTCCACCCGGTCCGGGCGGAGCGAATCGAGGGACACGTTGAGCCGCTGCACGCCGGCCTCCCGGAGCGCGTCGGCATGCTCCTCGAGGAGGACCGCGTTGGTCGAGAGCGACAGGTCCTGGATCCCGGGCACGGCGGCGATCATCCGCGCCAGGTCCGGCAGGTCCCTGCGTACGAGGGGCTCGCCCCCCGTCAGGCGGACCTTCCGGAGCCCCATGCCGGCCATCGTGCGCACGATCCGCTCGATCTCCTCGTAGCTGAGGATCTCGTCGCGGGTCATCCACGGCAGGCCCTCCAGGGGCATGCAGTAGACGCACCGGAGGTTGCACTTGTCGGTGACCGACACCCGGAGGTACTCGACGCGCCGCCCGAACTGGTCCTTCATGGCGTCCTCCCAGGTCCGTCCGCGACAGGCACGCATCCATCCTTCCAGGCGCTCTGGCCGTCCACGTAGTGCTCCTTCTTCCAAACCGGCAGGCGCAGTTTGATCTGCTCGATGACGTAGCGGGCCGCGTCGAACGACTCGGCCCGATGGGGTGTCGACACGGCGATGGCCACGCTGACGTCTCCCACCTGTAGCTCGCCCACGCGGTGGACGACGGCCACACGATCGCTGCCGGCCCGCTCCCCGGCTTCCTCGGCGATGGCTTCGAGTACCTCGACGGCCATCTCCCGGTAGGCGTCGTAGCGCATGCCTTCCACGGCACGCCCTCCGTCGTGGTCCCGGACCACGCCCACGAAGAGCAGCGCGGCGCCGTCGCGGTCGGACCCGACCCGGGCCAGGACCTCGGCCGGGGCGATCGGACCGTCCACCACGTCCGCGTGGATCACCTCAGCCTCCCGCCACCGGAGGGATGAAGGCCACTTCGTCGCCCGCCCCCAGGCGGGCACCGGGGTCCGCGTAGGTCCGGTTCACCGCGACGGCGGGAATCGCCGGAAGAGACGCGAACGGCTCCCCGCGTGCCCGGAGCGAGGCCACGAGATCCGAGACCGTGGCGCCCTCGGGAACCTGGACGTCGAGCTCCGCCGTGCCCAGAAGGTCACGGTAGGCGGCGAAGAACAGCGTGCGGACGGAAACGGTCATTCGGATCCGGAGTCGGCGGGGCCGGGTGGGGCGGTTCGGCTACGCTACCGAAACCCCCTCCCGTACGCCAACGTTCCGCCCCGGCCCGTCCCGTGCCGGGATCGGCTCCGGTCTAGCCGGTGGGCGGCGAAGACCAGTCGAAGGCACCGGCCGGGGCCCCGTTCCCCGGTCCGGCCCGTCCGCCGGGGCCACCCCCGCGCAGGCGCCGGATGCGCTGGTTCAGCTCCTCACGAACGGCGTGGAACCGGAGGATCTGCGAGGGAGTGAGCACCTCCAGCAGGCGCTCCTGCTCTTCGGCGAAGAGCCGGGCCTCGCGGACCCGGAGATCGGCCAGGTCCCGAAGGAGCTCCGTGGCACGCGCGTCGTTGCCCGGAGCGTCTTCGAGGAGGGTGGCCACGGCCCGGCGCAGCGTACGCTCCTCCTGACGCAGGGTCCGGCGGGCCGGCTCGAACGATGCGACGACGGCGCCGAGCGCCCGGCCCTCTTCCTCGGTCAGGCCCAGGCGCTCCCGCACCATCTCGTCGAAACGCGCCCGGATGCGCTGCTCCAGTTGGGCGCGATCCATCCCGGGGCGCCGCTGCGCCTCCGCCGACCCGGTCCACATGAACGAGGCCAGCGTCACGGCCAGCATCGCGCCGCCCACGCCCC
Source organism: Longimicrobiales bacterium (assembly GCA_040216925.1). Lineage (GTDB taxonomy): Bacteria > Gemmatimonadota > Gemmatimonadetes > Longimicrobiales > Gaopeijiaceae > JAJCZZ01. The sequence continues at coordinate 3,555 of JAVJOF010000027.1, read as the reverse complement.
GGGCCGCAGCGCGGATCATGCCGCACCTCCGGGCCCGGATGGGCCCAACTCGTCGAGGAGGACCGCCAGCGCGTCGTCCGACAGGGCGTCCAGGGCGGGCAGACCGGCGATCTCGCCGTCGTCCGACGGCCAGAGCTCCAGGGTCGCCTCCTCGGCGGCGTACGCCGGCACGTCGCCGGTGCGGTCGCCCCCCGGCACCCCGAGGCCGAGGGCCACCGCCGCTACAGCCGCAGCGGCCAGCCCCCACCACGGCCGCCGCCCACCACGGCTCGTCCGTTCCCGGGCCAGCGCGGACTCGATCCGCCCGACCAGCTCCGCCGGGACCTCGGGTCGGGACCCGCGCAGCAGCCGGATCAGCTCCGCCTCGGCCGCACAGTCCTGGCAGGCCTGGAGGTGGGCTTCTTCGTCGGCGTCGAGCGGCACGGCCTGTTCGGACAGCCGTTCCCGCACCCGTTCGCATCCGTCGATGATCATGACAGCATCTCCCGTAGCCGCCGGATTCCATGGAAGTAGTTCACCCGCGCGGCCCCCTCGCTGGAGCCGATGAGCGCTCCGATCTCCCGGAAGCTCAATCCTTCGTCGATCCTCAGCGTGACCGACAGCCTCTGTTTCTCCGGCAGCGTGGCCAGGACGCGCCGCGCACGCTCCGCCTCGTCCGTCACCACCGCAGCGTCCGCCGGGCTGGGTTCGTCTCCGACCACGGGTCTCGCGTCGTCCAGTGCCGTTTCCTTCCTGCGCACCCGCCGCCGAAGCTGAGCCTTCGCCTCGTTGGCGGCGATCGTGAACAACCAACTCCGGAACGGGGCGTCTCCCCGATACCCGTCCAACGCGCGGAACGCCTTCAGGAAGGTGTCCTGCGCCACGTCCTGGGCCGTGTCGGTATCCGAGACGAGAGACAGGGCCAGCCGGTACACCCCGGCGTGGTGTCGCTCCACCAGGGTGCCGAAGGCTCGCTCGTCTCCGGTCCGTGCCGCCTGGACCAGATCGCCGTCGGGAATCATTCCCGTGGAGTCGACACCCGTCACCGAAATTGGGACGCCCCCGAGCCCACCGGCGTTAAACGGTGAGGGCGCGAGGGCGTCGCGTGAACGGCCGGCGGGCGAACGAGCGCCGCCCCGCCGGCGGTCACGTCTTCTTGTCGAGCTTGGCCACGCGGTTGCGCAGATGCTTCGAGGGCTTGAACACCGGCACCGAGCGCGACGGCACTTCGACCGGTTCACCGGTGCGGGGGTTCCGGGCGGTGCGCGTCTTCCGCTTGCGGACCTTGTAGGTGCCGAATCCCCGGATCTCGATGTTCTCACCCTGGGCCAGCGCACGCTTGATGGCGTTCAGGAATCCGTCCACCACGAGGGCGCAGTCCTTCTTCGTGATTCCCGGTCCGATGGCGTCTGCCACCTGCTCGACGAGGTCCGCCTTGGTCATGCTTCCTCTCCACGCGACGTGCTGCGGACCTCCGGGCCCGCGCCGTTTTCGGTCGAAACACCCGACGGTAACCACCCCCCGTCCCACTCGCAAGAACCGGGCGAGTCGTTGTGGGATAGGGACTTATGCGGACGTCGCAGCGGCCTTGCGTGCCTCCATGAGCGACAGGAACCGATCGAACAGGTATCGGCTGTCGTGAGGCCCCGGAGCGGACTCCGGGTGGTACTGGACGCAGAACACCGGGTGCTCCCGGTGCGCCACCCCCTCCACGGTGCCGTCGTAGAGGTTCACGTGGGTGAGGCGCAGGGCCGGAGCGCCGGGAATGGTATCGCCTTCCCCTCCCCGGACCGCGAAGCCGTGGTTCTGGGACGTGATCTCCACCGAATCGTCTTCGAGGTGGCGGACCGGGTGGTTTCCGCCATGGTGCCCGAACGGGAGCTTGTAGGTGTCCGCGCCGTAGGCCCGGGCGATCAACTGGTGGCCGAGGCAGATCCCGAACACGGGTACACCGGCCTCTCCGAGCGCTCGGATGGCCTCCTGGGCCTGGCCCACCACCGCCGGGTCGCCGGGGCCGTTGGACACGAACAGCCCGTCGGGCTGGGCCGCCAGGATCTGCTCCAGCGTGGTCTCGGCCGGCACCACGGTCACCTTGCACCCCCGTTCGGCCAGGAGCTTCGGCGAGTGGGCCTTGACCCCGAAGTCGAAGGCCAGCACGTGGAAGCGCTCCGGCCCCACCGCGGGCACGACGTAGGGTTCCCGGGTGGACACGCCGCAGGCCAGATCCAGCCCCTCCATCCGCGGATGGGCGAGGACCCGCTGGAGCGCCTCGTCCTCGGGCGTGTCGGCGGCCACGATGGTCCCCCTCATGGCACCCTGCGACCGGATGTGCCGCGTGAGCGCGCGCGTGTCCACGTCGGCGATGCCGGTGATGCCGTGCTCGGCCAGGTAGCTGTCCAGCGTGCCGGTGGATCGCCAGTTGGAGTCGATGCGCGAGGCCTCGCGGACGACGAACCCGGACACCTTGGGCGTGGGCGATTCCCGATCCTCGGCGTTGACCCCGTAGTTGCCCATGAGCGGGTACGTCATGGTCACGAGCTGGCCGGTGTAGGACGGGTCGGTCAACACCTCCTGGTATCCCGACATGCACGTGTTGAACACCACTTCGCCCAGGGTCGGTTCGGCGGCCCCGAGGAAGGTCCCGTCGAAACGCCGACCGTCTTCGAGGAGGAGGTAGGCGGGCTGGGCCACTGGCGGATCCGGTGCGTGGGGAACGGGAAGGACTGGGCGAAAGCTAGAGCGACCCCCGGAGGGGTCAAGCCACGGCGGCCGCGCACCCGGGGCGGGGCTACCGTGGCCGCGCCGGGGTTCGATAGGTTCCGGCCCCCACCGATCCCGGGATGCCGGAGGAGCGATGCCCACCACCGTGTACGTCCACGCCGACGAGTCCTGCCTCGGCAACCAGTTCCAGGACCGCGCCACGCCCGGCGGCGCCGCGGGACTGGTCGAGGTGTTCCGGAAGGGGGCGTGGGAACGGCGCGACTACTGGCTGTCCGAGCCCGACACGACGAACAACCGCATGGCGATCCGGAGCTGCACCGAGGCGCTCCGGCTCCTCAAGCGCCCCTGCCGCATCCAGTTCGTTTCCGACAGCCAGTACCTGGTGAAGGGCGTGGCGGAGTGGATGCCGGGGTGGAAACGACGCGGCTGGAAACGGAAGGCCGGGCCGATCGAGAACCTCGAGTTGTGGAAGGAGTTGGACGCCGCCCTGGCCCGGCACGAGGTGACCACCCGCTGGGTCCGGGGTCACGCAGGGCATCCGCGAAACGAGTACGCCAACGACCTGGCGGTGGCCGCGGCGAAGGAACAGACGGCGTCGGGTGGCCTGGTGGTCTCCGGGTTCGCGACGTGGCTCGAGGAGCAGCGCGAGAAGGGGAAGTACCTCGACTTCTACGAGTTCGAGGCTCCGGCGGGCTAGCAGGTCGCTGAGAAAGGGGAGTGCACCGCGCGCAGGGGTCTCGCGAGTGCTCAGACGAGGATCGACGACGAGTCGTAGCAGAGCGGGCACCGCGACCGCAGGTCGTGGTCCGAGCGAGGAGAGACGACGTATGAGTCCGCGACCCCCCCTGCGCCCAA
>JAVJOF010000005.1:0-38827 GCA_040216925.1 Longimicrobiales bacterium | reverse complement strand
CAGGGGTCTCGCGAGTGCTCAGACGAGGATCGACGACGAGTCGTAGCAGGGCGGGCACCGCGACCGCAGGTCGTGGTCCGAGCGAGGAGAGACGACGTATGAGTCCGCGACCCCCCTGCGCCCAACGTGAAGCCGTATACTGACGTATGGGGCCGGGGTTGGGGCGGCACGGCCCGATCTCGGTCGTTGGCGCTCCTATCCGTAGCTTTGGCCATGGCGTCGTCGCGCCGCCTACGATCTCGGGCCGTGGCGCTCCCAACGCGGTACGCTCCCCTTTTTCAGCGACCTGCTAAGGGCAAGGTTCGCCCCGCCGCCGGGCCCCGGAATGGACGGATCGGCCCCCTCGGGCGAGGGGGCCGATCGCAGGGTGCCGCCGCCTGTCGGGCGTACCGAACCGGGCGTACTAGCTGATGGGCTCGCCCTTCCGGGGCATCATCTCGTCGCGCATGGCCAGGTGGTACACGGTGGCCGCCACGACGATGGCCGCCTGCCGGAGATCCTCGAGCACCAGGTGATCGAAGGTGTCGAGCTCGGTGTGGTGGGTGTTGATGCCGTACTCGATGGGGTCCTGGATGAAGTTGAAGCCGGGGATGCCGGCCGCGTCGAACGCCAGGTGGTCCGTGCCCCCGGTGTTGCCGCTGCGGACCGCCACGACGCCGAGGTCGCGGAACGGCCACAGGATCTGCTCGAACACGGGCGTGGCCCGCTCGTTGGACTGGTTCCAGATGCCCCGCACCCGACCGGTGCCGTTGTCGATATTGACGTAGGCCGAGATGCGGTCGTGCAGTTCGGGATGCGCCGCCACCCAGGCCCGCGATCCGAGCAGCCCCTGCTCCTCGCCGCTCCACAGGCCGATACGGATCGTGCGCCGGGGCTGCACGCCGAGCGTCTTCAGGATGCGCATCGCCTCCATCATGATGACCGAGCCGGCGGCGTTGTCCGTGGCTCCGCCGCCCATGTGCCACGAGTCCAGATGCGCGCCGAGCATGACCAGTTCGTCGGCCTTGTCGGTGCCGCGGATGTCCGCGAAGGAGTTGGACTCGTTCGGATCGTCCTCGAAGAACCGGTTCTCCACGTTCAGCGCGATCTCCACGGGGATCCCCGCCGAGACGTTCCGCCAGATGTGGTTGTACCGCTCCCGGGGGAGCGCCACGTGGGGAAGCCCTTCCGGGTCGCCGGGGGTGCGGCTGCCCCCGCTCCCGCCCCGCACGACGCCGTGGTCGCGGGAGGAGATCCGGAACACACCCAGGGCGCCTTCCTCTTCGGCCATGGTCAGCAGGGCGTCGCGGACCTCGGCAGCGGCGCGCATCCGGGCGAAGAAGGCCTGGCGCTCCTCGTCGGACATGGCGGCACCGCCCGACTCCTCGGCGGGGGCTCCCTGGACGGCCTGGGGCAGGAGATCGTCCAGCGCCGTCCGCCGGTCGCGATGCTCGAACTCCGGCTCCACGTCGGCGGGTTCGTCCAGGAGCAGGAACGTGCCCGCCAGCCGCCCGCGGTACGCCTGGAGCCCGGCCGCGTCGGCCGCGTCCACCACCATGGCCCGGCCCCGGACCTCGCCGTCTGTGCTGCCCGTCCAGGCCAGCGGCTGCCCCTGCAGAGGCTGACCGAACGGCGTCAGGATCCGACCGGAGTAGGCTTCGTTGCGCCATCCCCGGCCGAATGCGCCCCAGACCTCCAGGCGTGGGTTGTCGAGCCCCCAGCTCCGGAACATGTCCTGGGTCCACGCGTTGGCCGCGTCCATGCCCGGCGATCCGGTCAGGCGTGGGCCGATCACCTCGGTCAGGTGGCGGGCGAGCTCCTCGATCTGCGATCGCTCCGTGCCCTCCTCGCGGATGCGCTCGACCATGTCGAGGTCGACCGCCTCCTGGGCGATCTGGGCGGGGGCGGCAGCCGGGAGGAGCGCGGCAGCGGCGAGGACGGCGACGAAACGGCGCATGGCGAGACGACCGGGAACGGGTGACGGAGGAGCTGAAGCGCTGAACATACGCCGGAGATCCGGGAGCGTGGCAATGGGACGCGGCACTCCGCAGGGCCGTCCGCGGGTCAAGAATCCCCCGCAACCAGCCGACACTCGGCCCGGTAGGAGCGCTCGTCCCTCGCACGCCAGGATCCCACCGCTCGTGAACCCTCGCACCCTCGACCGTACGCACCGCCGCCGCACCGGGGCGCCGTCCCTCGCGGACGCCATCGCCCTCCACGGAAGCGGCCGTCTGGCCGACGCCGAAGCGGCCTACCGCGCCGTCGTGGCCCGCACGCCGCACCACGCGGAAGCCCTGGGACTCCTGGGCGTGGTCCGCATCGAACGTGCGGACCCGACCGAGGGCCTGTCGCTGCTCCGTCACGCCGCCGGGCTCCGGCCGGACGACCCGGCCATCCTGAACAACCTGGGTCTGGCCCTGCAGCGCACCGGGCAGTCCGCGGAAGCCGCGACGATCCTGGAAGCGCTGGTGCGGGACCACGCCGGCGAGATCGAACCCTGGCTGAACCTGGGCAACGCCCGCCGCGGCCTCGGCGACCTCGAGGGGGCGGAAGCCGCCTACCGACGGTACGTCGACCTCGGAGGCGACCGCCCCGAAGCGACCTACAACCTGGGGTGCATCCTCATGGACCTGGGCCGCCGCCCGGAGGCCGACGCCGCGTTCGCGGCCCTCCTCCGGACCGTGCCGGGGCACGCCGAGGCCCTGAACAACCGGGGCACGCTGGCCTTCGAGGCCGGCGATGCGGAGGCGGCCGAACGCTTCTTCCGTGACGCCCTCCGGGCCGCCCCCGGCCACGACGCCGCCCGGGCCAACCTGGGTCAGGTACTCCGCGAGAGCGGTCGGGCCGGCGAGGCTCTCGAGACGTTGTGGGAGGTCGTCCGGGCCCACCCGGACGACGCCTCCGCCTGGACGCGCTTCGCCTCGACGTTCCGCCACGTCCGTTTCGGCGACGACGCCGACGTGGAGGAGCTCCTGGCCGTGCTTCTCGGGTGCCTCTGCCAGCCGGCACTCGACCATCAGGACCTGGGCTCCGTCGCCGTCCGGATCTTCCGGGCGGACCCGGCCTTGCGTCCGGTCTTCGCCGCCGTCGACGAGGGACCCGACGCACTGTTCGAAGCTGTTTCGGACCCGACCGTGCGGCAGGCGCTGCGCCGGCCCGTGGTGCGCCTGGCCCTGGAGCGGATGCTCCTGCCGGACCTCGGACTCGAGGCCGCCTTCACGGCGCTGCGCCGCTCCATCCTGTGGGCCGCGGCCTCGGGGACCCTGCCGGACGAGGACCTCGGCCTGGCCGCGTCCGTCGCACGCCAGTGCTTCCACAACGGCTACGTGTGGCAGTACGGGCCCGACGAGGTCGAGGTGGTGGAATCCATGGCCCTGTCCGTGGCGGACCGCCCGCTGTCCGCCGACGCCGGCGATCCGGCCCGGGTCCGTGCCCTGGCCAGCTACGTCCGCCTGCTGGAATGGGACCGCGCCGAGGAGGTCATGGAGATGGCGGAAGGGCTCGGTGACACGGACCTGAACGCGCTGGTGCGCCAGCAGATCGTGGAGCCCTACCAGGAGTCGGTCTACCGGGAAGCCATCCCCCGGTTCGAGACCGAAGTGGACGATGCCGTCTCGAACGCGGTCCGCGCCCAGTACGAGGAGCATCCCTACCCCCGCTGGATCTCCGTGGACCACCGGACGCCGCGGAGTGTGGCCGCCGTGTTGGATTCCGTCCTGCCCGGCGGCGCCCCCGAGGGCGTGGCCGCGTGGACCCGCCCCCAGATCCTGGTGGCCGGCTGCGGCACCGGGAAGCACCTCGTGGAAACGGCCCGCCGGTTCGCCGACGCCGACGTGGTCGGCATCGACCTGAGCACGTCGAGCCTGGCGTACGCCCTGCGGAAGGCGGCCGAGATGGGGCTGGACGACCTCGAGCTGATGCAGGCCGACATCCTGGCGCTCGACCGGTGGGACCGCACCTTCGACCTGATCGAGTGCGGCGGCGTCCTGCACCACATGAGCGACCCCATGGCCGGCTGGCGGGTGCTGACGGATCGCCTGCGCCCCGGCGGGCTCATGCACGTCGGCCTCTACAGCGAGGCCGCCCGCGTCGATGTGGTCCGCGCCCGTGAACTCATCGCCCGCGAGGGTTTCGAGTCCACCGCCGACGGCATCCGGGCCGCCCGCCCGATCCTGGCCGAGCACCTGGGAGGCGAGGGCCGGTCCCTCACCTCGTGGCGCGACTTCTACTCCACCGAGGAGTGCCGGGACCTCTGCTTCCACGTGCAGGAGCACCGCTACACGCTGCCGCGTCTGGAGGCCGAACTGGCCGAACTCGGGCTGGAGTTCCTCGGCTTCGAGATGGTCGATCCGACCCTCGACCGCCGGTTCCGGGAGCGCTTTCCCGAGGCCGACCCGTGCTCGCTGGCCGCGTGGAGCACGTTCGAGGCGGAGGAGCCCTCCACCTTCGGCGGCATGTACCAGTTCTGGGTGCGCAAGCCGGCCTGACCGGCGGAGGGACTACCCCTCGTCCCGGGCCTGCTCCACGGCCTGGCGCGCGGCCTCGGCGGCCCATCGGTCGAAGGCCGTGTCGGCCACGCCGAGGGTGGCCAGGAAGCCACGGTGCGCCTCGAGGGCCTCGGTGACAGCGGCGATGGCGTCGGAGGTCGGACGATCCCGCTGGCGGAACGCCACCCGGGTCAGGTCGTCGAACAGCGCCGCCGCTCCGTCCAGGAGCGCGGGATCCCGGGCCACCCCACCGTGGGCCGGCAGGACCACCGACGGCCGCAGGGACTGCACCTCGGCGAGCGCTCCGGCCCACCCCTCCAGGTACGCGCCTTCGATCCAGGGGGCCGCCTCTTCGCGGAGATCGCCCACCGCCACCACGCCGGCGTCCGGCACCTCCACCGCCAGGTCGCCCTCGGTGTGGGCCGATCCCATGGGATGCAGCACCACCCGCCGCCCCCCGATGTCCACGGAGAGCCGCTCGTCCACCAGCACGTCCGGCTCCACGATCTCGAGGTCCCGCAGCTCCGCCAGGTAGGACGACCGCAGCCGCAGCGAGTAGGCCACCTGCTCCCGCAGGTCGGCCGTCAGCTCCCGACCGTCGGGGAGCGCCCCGGCCTCCAGCCAGGCCTGCCGTTCGTCGATGCTGGCGGGGAGCGACTCGAGTTCTTCGGCCCGCATGGCCGCGCCGGGCCCGCGCATCCCCTCCAGCGTGGCCGACGTGGCGTAGAACCGGGCCTGGGGCCACGCCTCGCGGTAGGCCACGTTCCCGTACACGTGGTCGCCGTGCCAGTGGGTGTTGACCACCCACCGCACCGGCAGGTCCGTCCACGCGCGGATGCGCTCGATGAGGGCGCGGGCCGCCCGCGGCGACTGCTGGGTGTCCACCACCAGGACGCCGTCGTCGCCGATCACCACCAGCGAGTTGGCGAAGGCGTAGGCGTCGGGGCGCGGCACGACCAGGGCCGCGTAGACCCCGGGCGCCAGCATCTCCTCGACGAAGACCGGGCCGACCGGGTCGGCCGCGTCCTGGGCGTGGAGCGGAGCCCCGGCCAGGGCTCCGGTCAGGAGCGCAGCGGCCAGGAAGGACACGGCACGGGTGCGCCGCATGGGTCGGGCGGTGGGTCGGGACGGCGTCATCGGCAACCGGATCGAGGGGGTCCGGCGGCCGACGGCCGGCCGGGTCCCGTCAGGATACGCGCCCGGAGGGCAGGGATTGCGGCCGGAGCGCAGACGTCCGGGCGGTTCGGGCGCGCTAGTTCGCGACGCAGCCGCACCCCGTGCCGCATCCGCCCACCGGAGGTCCGGCGCGACCGGCACTGCCGACCGCCGCCGTGCTCATGAGACGCTCCACCGGCGCGTCCGTCGGGGTGGCCCCGGGATCGCGGCCGGTGCGGGTGCAGAGGTCGCCCCAGGTATCGACCCGTTCGTCCATTCCGTGGCGCACCTCGACCGTGCGACCGTTCTCGGGGCAGTGGTACTCGTAGAGGGCCATCGCTGTGCTCCGTGGGTGTTCGTCGTGGACGGAGACCGTCGGCGGGCCAACGCGGTCGTGGAGCCTTAGCCCCGGGACCGGCCGCCGGGTTCCCCGATCACCGCCATGGCATCGCCATACGAATAGAAGCGATACCCCTCCGAAACGGCCACCCGGTAGGCCTCCATGACCCGCTCGTACCCCCCCAGGGCCGCCACCAGCATCAGGAGCGTGGACCGGGGGAGGTGGAAGTTGGTCAGCAGGCAGTCCACCACGCGGAAGCGGTACGGGGGCCGGATGAACAGGTCGGTGGCCCCCGACCCGGCCGCCACCCGTCCGTCGGCGTCGGCCACGGCCTCGAGGGTGCGGACGGCGGTGGTGCCCACGGCCCAGACCCGCCCCCCCGCCCTGCGCGTGTCGTTCACGGCGGCGGCGGTCTCCTCCGGCACGTGGTAGCGCTCCCGGTGCATCTCGTGGTCGGCGGGGTCTTCGGCCTCGATGGGCCGGAAGGTGCCCATGCCCACGTGGAGGGTCACGGCGGCGCGCCGCACCCCGGCGGCCTCGAGGGCGTCCAGCAGTTCGGGCGTGAAGTGGAGCCCCGCGGTGGGCGCCGCCACGGACCCCGGCGTGCGGGCGTAGACGGTCTGGTAGCGCTCACGGTCCATGGGCTCGTCGTCGCGGTCGATGTACGGCGGCAACGGCATGTGTCCGTGGCGTTCGATGGCGTCGTCCACGGGTCCGTCCGCCTCCAGCCGGACGATCCGGCCTCCGCCCGGCGCCGAGTCGAGGATGTGCACCCGCAGGTCGGCGGCGATGTCCACCACCCGGCCCGGCTTGAGCTTGGAGCCGGGGCGCACGAGCGCCACCCACGTGTCGGAGCCCGCCGCGTGGGGCCGGAGGAGGAAGACCTCGGCCGCGGCACCGGTGGGTTTGGCCCCCAGGAGACGGGCCGGGCGGACGCGGCTCTCGTTGACCACCAGCAGATCGCCGGGCTCGAACCAGGCCACCACCTCGTGGAAGCGACGGTGCTCGACCCCACCGGACGGCGGCAGGACCAGCAGCCGCGACGCGTCGCGCCGCTCCGCGGGATAGCGGGCGATGCGGCCGTCGGGCAGGTCGTAGTCGTAGTCGGAGACGGTGTGGCCGTCGGTCACGGGAGGGTGGGCAGGTGGAGGTGGAAGACGGCGCCGGTGCCCGGCGCGGCGGGCCCGGCGTCGGCCAGGTGGATGCGTCCGCCGTGGGCTTCGGCCAGGTGCCGGGCGATGGCCAGGCCGAGCCCCGAGCCCACGGTCCGGGCCCGCCGGACCTGATAGTATCGCTCGAAGATGTGGTCGCGGTGCTCCGGGGGAATCCCCGGGCCGGAATCCGCCACCTCGACCAGCACCCCCTGCGGGCCGGCGCGGGCCTCCACGCGCACCCATCCGCCGGCCGGCGTGAACTCCAGGGCGTTGGACACCAGGTTGCCCAGCACCTCGTCGCGGACCCGGTCCACGTCCACGTCCACCCACTCCGGAGCGCCGGGGTCCCGGGCCACGGTCAGGTCCACGTCCTTGCGGCGGGCCAGGATCTCGTAGCGGCGCTCCAGGCCCAGCAGAAGGTCGTCGACGCGTGTGGGCTCCCGCTCGAGGTCCACGTGCCCCGACTCCAGGCGGCTGAGGTCCATGAGGCGGCTGACCAGCCGCGTCAGCACGGTGGTCTGCTCGCCGATGCGCCGGAGCACGTCGGCCTGGTGCTCCGTCAGGTCGGTGGCCAGTTCCTCTTCGATGAGCTCCGTGTAGCCGCGGATGACGTTGACCGGCGTCTTCATCTCGTGCCCCGCCACGCCCAGGAACTCGGCCCGGAGGCGGTCCAGCTCCTCCAGGCGCCCGGTCATGGTCCGGAACGACGACGCCAGCCTGCCGATCTCGTCGCGGCGGTCGTACGGCAGATCCGCAGGCGCCACGAACGTGCCCGCGGCCACGTCGGACATGGCGCCGTCGAGGCGCCGGAGCGGACCGGCCAGGCCCCGGGTGGTCCAGAACGCCATGGCCACCGCCGCGGCCAGGGCCGCACCCATGGCCAGGAGCGTCATGTCGCGTCCGGACCTCGCGATGTCGTCGGCGCGGCGGAAGTCCGCGGTGGCCCGGGCGTCCACGGCCGCCGCCACCTCGTCCACCTGGCGGCGCACTTCGTCCAGGGCGGGGCGCAGCGCCAGGACCGAGTCGGTGGCCAGGGCCAGGCGCCGGTCGTCCACCAGACCCAGCACGCCCTGCACCGCCGCGGCCAGCGCGTCCACGTCCGCCAGGAGCGGGTCGGCCTCGTCGGCGTACCCGGCCGTGCCCACGGCCTGCGCCGCCCCGGACAGCCGGGTCATGCCGTCCCGGAGCGACCGCTCCAGCGCCGGCGAGGGGGTGGCGGCGTAGCTCCGCAGCAGCCGGTCCACGTCCGCCGCCGCGGTCTGGACCCGCCCGAGGGCCACCGCGGCGCCGGCGTGGCCGGCCCGGTCGTCCACCGCCAGCTCGCGCATCTGGCCGAACCGGAGGGCGGCGTAGAGCGGCGGAAGGGCCAGGACCGTGACCACCACCAGGAAGGTCAGGACCAGCCGGTCGCGGACGGTCACGATGGGAGCGGGCCGGCCCCAGCGCCCACGGTGTCGGTGGCCTGGAGCAGGCGGCGGATGCGGTCCAACTCCGCCTCGAGGGCGTCCACCCGGCCCCGGAGCGCCCCGTTGACGGCTCCGAGGGAGTCCACGCGGAGGGTCAGGTCGCGGACCTGCAGCGCTCGGGGCCGGGTGCTCAGCACCGGGAGCGACACCGGCGCGTCCGGGCCGTCTCCGAGGCACCCGCCCGCACCCAGGCCCGGCCCCGGCGCCGCGGGGTCGGGACGCAGCCCCGGGTCGGCGCCCTGGTCGAGGGCCACCACGTACAGACCTTCCGCCAGGCGGCGTTCGTGGTCCGGCGTGCCGGGAAGATGGAGGTAGCGCGCCGCCATCAGCGCGGCCGTGTCCGGGTCGGCCAGGGGGTTCCGGGGGTCCTGGTGCAGCAGCGCCAAGAGCAGGAGCGCGCGCCGGCCCCCGGGGCTCGAGGCGCACGGAGACGCGGCGTTCCGGAGCGTCGAGTCCGCGGACGCGAAGTGCCCGGGTCCGGGCGCCCCGTCTCCGGCAGGCGCGTCGGCCGCGCCCGGCCGCCCCGGGCCTCCGGTTCCCACCACGGCACACCCCGCCACCAGGCATCCGGCGGCGGCCAGGGCCACGGCACGCCTCATCCGGCCACCGGAACGGCCCCGTGGCGCGCCATCACGGACACGAAGGCATCCACGACCTCGGGGTCGAAGTGGCTCCCCGCCCCGGCGCGGATGGCGTCGAGGGACTCGTCCACACTCCAGGCCGGTTTGTAGGGCCGGCTGTGGGACAGCGCGTCGAAGGTGTCGGCCACGGCCACGATGCGTCCCTCCAGCGGAATCGCCTTGCCAGACAGCCCTCTCGGGTACCCCCGTCCGTCCCAGTGCTCGTGGTGGGAGCGGGCGATGGACTCGGCGCACTGGAGAAGGGCGGAGTCGCTCCCGGACAGAAGGTCGCCGCCGATGTCGGTGTGGCTCTTCATGACCTCGAACTCGGGAGCGGTCAGCCGCCCCGGGCTCAGCAGGATGGCGTCGGGGATGCCGATCTTGCCCACGTCGTGGAGGGGCGCGACCCGGCGGATGGTCTCGACCTCCTCCGGCGGCAGCCCGAGGGCCCGGGCGATGGCCGCGGCGCTCTCCCCCACCCGGCGGGTGTGGGCGCCGGTCCGGTCGTCGCGGTACTCGGCGGCCCGGGCCAACCGCTCCAGGATCTCCAGCCGGGCCCGCTCCAGCGCCTCCGTGCGCCGGCGCACCCGGTCCTCGAGCAGACGGTTGTGGTCCTGGAGCGCCAGGTGGAGGAAGCGGGTTTCCAGGAGATTGCGCACCCGGAGACGCACCTCGGACGGGCTCAGCGGCTTGGTCAGGAAGTCCTGGGCGCCGGCCGAGAGTCCGCGACGCTTGGCCTCCTGGGAGTGGTCCGACGTCAGGATCAGCACGGGCAGATAGCGGCCGTCGCCGTCGGCCCGCAGCCGCTCCAGGACCTCGAAGCCGTCCGTGCCGGGCATGAGCAGGTCCAGCAGGATCAGGTCGGGGTCGAACGTGGCGCACAGCGCCGGGACCTGGTCGGGCGAGGTGGTGGTGCGGAGGCGGGTGTACCCGGCGGGCACGAGGATCCGCTCGAGGAGTTCGAGGTTGGCCGCCTCGTCGTCCACCATGAGGATGCGAGCGTCGCTGAGTCGTTCGGCCAGGTCGGGCATCCGAGCCGGGTTCGGAGGCGCAGGAAGGACGGGGTCCGTCACGACGCCTGGGGATGCAAGATCCGCACCCGTGCCGCGGAGGGAGGCCGCGGATCGTGCCTCCCGGGTGGCTCAGTCCTTCTGCCCGAACAGGATTCCCTGCGCGCCCTGGCGGTCCTTGGGAAGCGCGTAGCCGAAGCGTTTGAACGCCCGGGGCGTGGCCATGCGTCCCTGGGCCGTGCGCATCAGGAAGCCCTCCATGATCAGGAAGGGCTCGTACACCTCTTCCAGCGTGGTCTCGTCCTCGCCCAGCGCCACGGCCAGCGACTTCACGCCCACGGGGCCGCCCTCGAACTTCTCGATCAGGGTCTTGAGGATCCGGGCGTCCATCTCGTCGAGGCCGTACTCGTCCACGTCCAGGAGGGTCAGGGCGCGGCCCGCCACCTCCGCGTCGATGTGGCCGTCGGCCCGCACCTGGGCGTAGTCCCGGACGCGACGGAGCAGCCGGTTGGCCACCCGGGGCGTGCCCCGGGCCCGTTTCGCGATCTCCCGGGCCCCCTCGTCGGTGGCCTCCACGCCCAGGATGTCGGCGCTGCGCCGGACGATGGTGGCCAGCTCGTCGGCGGGGTAGAAGTTCAGGCGCTGCACGATGCCGAACCGGGCACGCATGGGCGCGGTCAGGAGGCCGAAGCGCGTGGTGGCGCCCACCAGCGTGAAGCGCTCGATCTTCATGGTCATGGTCTGGGCCTTGGGCCCGTCCGACAGGCGGATGTCCACCTGCCAGTCCTCCATGGCCGGGTAGAGGAACTCCTCGATGATGGGGCGCAGGCGATGGATCTCGTCGATGAAGAGGATGTCGCCTTCGCGCTGGTTGGTCAGGATGCCCACCAGGTCGGCCGGTTTCTCGAGCACCGGGCCGGACGTGGTCTTGATGTTCACGCCCATCTCCCGGGCCATGAGGGCGGCCAGCGTGGTCTTGCCGAGCCCCGGGGGACCGTGGAACAGCAGGTGGTCCAGGGGCTCGCGACGGCCGAGGGCGGCCTCGACGGCGATGGAGAGGGCTTCCCGGACCTTGGCCTGGCCGATGAACTCCGACAGCCGCTGCGGCCGAAGCGACGGGCCGGCGCTCTCGTCCTCGGGGAGTGCGTCGGGGGTGGTGATCTGCGTACGTTCGGTCATGCGGCCAATGTAATCGGTCGAGGGGCCCCCGGCTGCCGCGGCGGGCACGGCCACGGCGGTCAAGCTTGCCCCGTCGCTGCCGAGACTCGTACTGGGCCGATCCGCAACCGCGCCACGCGCGGCGCACCGCACGCTCATCCAGGAGAGCCGAGCCACCATGAGGCAGGTCCAGCGCGTCGAGATCGTGGCGGGGACGGTCCTCCTGGGCTTCGGCCTGGCGGTCCTGGCGGGCTGGACGTGGCAGATCGAAGCGCTGATCCGCCCCCTGGGGCCCCGCGCCATGCAGGGGGTGGCCGGCGCCGGATTCGTGCTCCTCGGCGGGGGCATCGTGGCTGCCGCCCTCGGGTCGCGGCGCATCCAGATGGCCGCCGGCGCGGCGTCGATGGTGCTGGGGGCCGCCCGGATCCTGGCCCTGTTCACCGGCCTGGACGCACCCCGCCTTTTCTTCTGGCTCGACCCGGTGGCGACCGGCCTTCCCCTTCCCTCCACCATGGCGCCCAACTCCGCCGTGGTCTTCCTCTTCGGAGGCCTGGCCCTGGTGCTGCTTTCCGGGCCGGCAGCGGACGGCGCCCGGCAACTGGGCGGGTCGATGGCGGCGGCGCTCGTGCTCCTGGTGGGCCTGTGGGACATCGCCCTGGTCCTGCTCGAGGAGATCATCCAGGCGCCCCTGGGTGGGCAGATGGCGCCCCAGATGGCCCTGGGCGCGCTGGTGGCCGGGGTGGGCCTGGCACGACTGGTCGCCGAACGCCAACGCCGCGCCGAGGCGCCCATGGCCCGGCTCCCGCTGGCCCTGGGCGTGGCGAGCCTGGTGGGGGTCCTGGCGGTGGCGGCGGTCATCCGCTCGCAGCAGCAGCAACTCATCGGAACCGTCACCGGCGAGCGGCTCGCGGGGCTCGATGCCGAGCTGGACCGGACGCTGGCGCACCGCCGGACCCACCTCCGCAGCCTCTCCCTGGCGGAGGCCGCCGGACCGGCGGCCCTGGACGCGCTGGGGGCCGACTTCGTGGACCGGTATCCGGACATCATCGCCCTGGCCCTCATCGACGAGGCTGGACGCCCGACCTGGCAGATGCCGGCAGCCGCCGCCGGAGCGGGGAGCGTCGAGTTGCGCGAGAACGTGGACCCCGCCGCGCCCGTGACCGTGGCCCGGGACCTGCTGAGCGGCGAGGACGGGCGCCTGTCGCTGACCATGGCGGTACCCGGATCCCGGAGAACCATGGTTTCGGTGCACGACGTGGACGCGCTGTTCCGCGGGCTTCTCGACCCGGACGAGGGGTACGGCCTGGTGGTCCGCCAACAGGGCGCGGAGGTCGTGTCCACGGCCGACCTGAATCCGGGGTCGTCGCTGTTCGTGAAGGGAGCCGCGGTCGGAGGGCCGACGCTGCCCTGGACCCTGGAGATCTGGCCCACCCGGGACCAGCGCAATCGCCTCCGGGCCCCCGTGGCCATGATCAGCCTGCTCGTGGGTGTGGCGCTGAGCTACCTCCTGGCCGTGTCGGCGCAGGGCCGGGCCACCGCGCGGCGGCGGAGTGGCGAACTGGCCGCCGCTCTGGCCTCGCTGGAGGCGGAGTCGAGCCGAAGGCAGGAGGCCCAGACGGCGCTGGCCGAGACCCGGGAGCGGCTGCGGGAGGCCGAGAAGATGGACGCGCTCGGGCGCATGGCCGGCGGCATCGCCCACGACTTCAACAACCTCCTGACGGTGATCCAGGGCCACGTCGGACTGCTTCAGGACGACGTCCGCCTGCCCGCCGACACCAAGGAGCAGTTGGCCGAGGTCGAGGGCGCGGCATCGCTCGCGTCCACGCTCACCCGGCAGCTCCTCACCTTCAGCGCCCGCGGTGTGGACGCCACGGAGGCGGTGGAACTGGCGGAGTTCGTGGAAGCCAACCGGTCCGTCCTGGCCGACGTCGTGGGGCCCGGCGTGGTCGTGTCGGTGCACTGCGAGCGGGACCTGACGGTCATGGTGGACCCGGCGGCCCTGCGCGGCGTGCTCGTGGCCCTGGCCTCCAATGCGGGCGAAGCCATCGCCCGAGGACGGGGCGGGCGCCTCCACGTGACCGGCCGGGCCCGCACGGTGGCCGCCGGCGGGCCGGAATCCCTGACCCCGGGCGAGTACGCGTGCCTTACCTTCCGCGACGACGGGCCCGGCATGCCGCCGGAGGTGCGGGAGCGGGTCTTCGAGCCGTTCTTCAGCACCAGGGACGCCGGTCAGTCCGCCGGGCTCGGGCTCCCCACCGTGTACGGGTTCGCCCGGCAGGCGGCCGGCGCCGTGTCGGTGTCCAGCCACCCCGGGCAGGGCACCGAAGTGTCCCTGCTGCTGCCGCTGGCCACCTCGCCGCGGCGCCCCAGCTACCGGTAGGAGAGGGCCTTCCGGATCAGGACCTCGGACGACGCCCCCGCCCCGTCCTCGACAGCCTTGCGGACGGCCTGGTCGGCGTCGGCGAACGAGTAGCCCAGGGCCACCAGGGCCTGGACCGCGGCCTGCGCCGCCTCGCCGCCGCCGCTCCCGGATCCGGTCGGCTCCACCACCGCCAGGTCGGTGACCTTGTCGGACAGCTCCAGGGCGATCTTCTCCGCCTTCTTCTTGCCCACGCCACTGACCTGCTGCAAGGCCGCCAGGTCCTTCTCCACCAGGGCCCGGGCCAGGCGCGACGCCGTGTAGGTGCTCATCATGGCCAGGGCCAGCTTGCCGCCCACGCCCGAGGCGCTCAGGAGCCGCCGGAACAACTGGCGCTCAAGGTCGTCGATGAAGCCGTAGAGCGACACGGAGGAATCCGTGACCACCTGGACCGTGCGGATCTCGACGGCGCTCCCCGGCCGGGGCAGGCGCTGCAGCACCGTGAGCGGCACCTCCAGTTCGTACACCACGCCGCCGGAGGTCTCCACCTCGATTCCGTCGGGATCGCGGGTCAGCAGGGTTCCGTGGAGCCGGGAGATCAAGGGCGGGGCCTCGTGGGAGGGGTGAGAGGGGAACGAGCCCGTTCACCATCGGCGAAGGCGCCTTCCGTGGTCAAGCGACGCCACCGATGCATCCGCTGCCCGCGGAGATCCGTCAGCAATCGGCGCGCCCCCCTCGGAGGCTCGGGCCTACCGGGGATCGATCGGGATCATCAGGTGGGCGTAGGGAGTGTCCGGCCACATGACCCACGGCCCCCCGTTCAGGTGGTCCGTCGATACCGATGCCAGGTGAGAGCGGTCCGGGACCACCATCATCACATGAGCGCCGACGTGCGTGACCCAGTCGTGCTCCGCGGTGGGTTCCGTCGCGTAGGGGTCGCTGTTGCTCACCGGCGTATCCCCCATGAGCATGTACGCGAATCCGATCCCGGTGTAGGTGGGTTCGGTCTGGGTCACGTACGCCTGGAGGAAGTCGAGCCAGGGCTCGTCGAGGCACCACGGATCATCGCCTTCGGTGTCGGCACGGTCCGGCAGGCAGGTCCACCCGTTGGTGCCGGCCCGGATCTCGTTCATGTCCCAATCCCATACGCTCGCTTCGTCGGAGATCGATGTCGGTCCCGCCCGGACCGCATTGCGGATGATCTCGTTCTGGGCCATCGACTGCGCGGAGCCTTCCGCCGGAACCAGCAACACGGCAAGGGCAAGACCTGAGGTGAGCAGACGCATGGGGCACTCCCGAAGCGAGGACGCCGCACAGGTCGTGCGGCGGCCGCCAACGTGGCGGGTGCAGCCCGGCGACCGCAATGGGCGATGGAACCCGCACCATCGGTTCGAGGGGAGCCCGTCGGACGTACCCGCGTGGTGGGCAACGGGCGGCGCGGTGGATACCGTAGTCCTGGCACCCTCGTGGGGGCGTCCCGCGATCCCGCGTCCGTGGGGGGGCATCCACGTCGAGAGCCTGCGCGACGTCGTGTTCCGTCGCCCTCCTGAGGGTCTCGGCGCTGGTGGAGGCTGTGCCCGCCATCCAGGAGATCGACCTCAACCCGATCTTTGCGCTGCGGCCGGACGAAGGATACCGGGTGGCCAATGCGCGGATCCGGGTGGAGTGAGGGGAGACCGCGCCGCCACAGGCACCCCTGGCCGGACGGTGCGGTTCGTAGCATGGCAGCCCTCAACAACATTCCAACAGGCGAAAGAACCTCCGGTGTTCCTGGCTCCAGGCGATGGCGAGCAGGCCATCGCCGCCCGGTGAAAACTCGAACACCGTCGCGTCGCGCGCCCGCATCTGCTGCCAGACCCGCTCCCCACCGGCCGGATCGAGCCGACCCTCCGATCCGCGGGCGATCACGCGTCCGATCGCATCCGCGTGGCGCGGAGCGGACTCCCGCAGCCCGGCCTCGAACGCCCCCGCGGTGCGGAACTTACCCGCGTCGAAGAACCACGGCCCGAAGTCGGCCACGCGGGCCCGATACGCCTCGGCGGTCAGCTCTCGACGGCCGGCGTCGAACCCCGCCGTGCGGGTGAGCGGCAGGAGCCGGCGTTCGTAGAGCACGCCGTCCTGGTTTCGTACGACGAACACCACCTCGAGGCTGTCCGGAGTCTGGGCCGTCGCCAGGAGCTCCAACACCTCGGGCCGGCCGTCTCCCGTCACGTCCAGGGTCAGGGAATGAAGGACGGTGGTGGTGTCCGCCGGCGCGAGCAGGAGGCTCGCTACGGTGGCGACCATCGCGTGGGTCATCGGCCGCTGGCTCCCCTGTGAGGCGTCTCGTGCATGATGCCGATCACCCTCCTTGCGCCAATAGTGACAAATGACATATATGTCGTTCTTTACTATACAGGAGCCGCCATGCCGCGTCGCGATCCCGAGGCCCTGCTGCCGCTGAAGCCCAAGCCGTTCCACATCCTCCTGGCACTCGAGGAAGGGGGGCCGCTGCACGGCTACGCCATCAACAAGTCGATGGGGGAGCGCTCGGGCGGAACGGTGTCGATGGACCCCGGCGGGCTCTACCGCCTGATCGCCCGCCTGGAACGCGATGGCCTGCTCGGGCGCACGGAGGCTCCGCCGGACGAGACCGACGAGCGGCGGCAGTACGTGGACATCACCGACTGGGGGCGCGCCGTGCTCCGGGCGGAAGCGCGGCGCATCGCGGGGCTGGCCGCGCTGCCGTCGGTGCGCGATCTGGCCGGTCCGGGCGCGTGAGTTCCGCCTCCGAGTTCGTGATGCGGCTGTACCGGGCCGCGTCGGGGCTGTTGCCCCGGGGCTTCCCGGACGACTACGGGGCAGGCATGGAGGCCATGTTCCGCGACGAGTGGCGAGCGCGGACCCGCGTGGGACGGGTGGTGCTGGTGGGCAGGGCTGCGGCCGATCTGGTGTGGACGGCCATCACCGTCCGGGTGCTGGGAACGCACGGCACCCGGCTGGAAGGGGGGACGACGATGACGATGTGGACCGGGTGGGGGATGGACCTCAGGACGTCGCTGCGGGCGCTGGCGCGCGCGCCACTCTTCACGGGCTCGGCGGCCCTTTCGCTGGCCCTGGGCTTCGGGGGCGTGGCCACCGTGTACGCGCTGGCCGACCAGATGCTCCTCGACCCCATCGAAGGGGTTCGCGACGCCGACGCCTTGGTGGAACTCACCCCCGCGGGCCTGCCTTACCCCGTGGTCCAGGACTACCAGCGCGCGATGCGCACGCTGTCGGGGGTGGCCGCGCACCGCGCGCGCACGGCGGCCCTGGAACTGGGCCCGGGCGCCGACCCCCGCCCGGTCCCGGTCGGCGTGGTGAGCGCCAACTACTTCGACGTGCTCGGCGTGTCGCCGGAACGGGGGCGGTTGCTCACGCCCTCCGATTCGCTCCAGGGCGCGCCCCTCGTGGCCGTGTTGTCCCACGCGATCTGGACGGAGCTGGGTCGGCGCGACGACGTGATCGGCACGGACGTCCGCATCAACGGGGCGGCGTTCCGGGTGGTGGGCGTGGCTCCGGCCGGGTTCTCGGGCCTGCGCCTCTGGACCCATCCGGCCGTGTTCATTCCCGTGGAAGGGTGGAACGCGGCCTCGCTGGGGCGCACCCCCACCGTGGACCGCCGGGGATGGGGATGGATGGCGGCCGTGGCCCGCCTCGCGCCGGGGGCGTCCGTCGCCGCAGCCGTCGAGGAGGTCCGCGACGTGGCGGAGCAGATCGTGACCGCGCATCCGGAGAACGAGGCGGACCTGGCCCAGGTCGGGGTGGTGCCGGCCCGGCTGCGGGCGGCCGACGAGGCCGGCGGGGCCCTGCCGCCCCTGCTGCTGGCGCTCGGGGGCATGGCGCTCCTCGCCCTCCTGGCCGCCGCCGCCAACGTGGCCAACCTCCTGCTGTCCCGGGCCACCCGCCGGGCGCGCGAACTGTCGGTGCGGGCGGCGCTGGGTGCGGGGCGGGCCCGTCTCGCCCGCTTGGCCATGGTGGAGTACGGGCTTCTCGTGGCGCTGGGGGCCGCCCTCGGCCTCGGTCTGTCGGTCGTGGCCCTGCGCGCCCTGGGCGCCATGCCGCTCCCCGGCGGGATCCGCATCGACGTCGCGGGCTTCCGGCCCGACCCCTTCTATCTGACGGCCGCGTGCCTGCTCCTGCTTCTGGTCGTGGCCGTGGCCGGCATCGCCCCGGCGCTGGCCTCGGGCCGGGTCTCTTCGTCGCTGGCCATGTCGGACCGCTCCGGCGGCGGAGGGCCGCGAGGAGGACGGCTGCGCGCCGGGCTCGCCGCGCTCCAGGTGGGCGTCAGCGTGGTGCTTCTGGCCGGCACCCTCCTCTTCGGCCAGAGCATCGTGCGGGCACTGGGCGTGGATCTGCGCTTCACGCCCGAGCAGTTGGCCGTGGTCCGGATCGACGCGTCGCTCTTCCGCGACGACCGGGCGGCGGCCAGCTCCGCCGTGTCCCGCCTGCTGGAGCAGATCCGGGAGCAGCCCGGCGTGGATGCCGCGTCGTGGTCCACGGTGGCGCCCCTCACCCAGGATCGGGAGACGGAGACGTTCGACATCGTCGGGCGCGCCTGGCCGGACCGCCGCCCCTCCGTGGAGATCAACGCCGTGGGCGGCGACTTCTTCGAGGCCTCGGGCATTCCCCTGGTGTCGGGCAACGCGGAGGCCGTGGCCGGTCCGGTGCGGACCCCGACCGTGGTCGTGACGGAGAGCATGGCCCGCCGCTACTGGCCCGACGAGAGCCCGGTGGGCGCGACCCTGGCGATCATGGCCAGGAGTTCTCGGTGGCGGCCGTGGCGGCCGACACGCGCTTCCACGGATTCGGCAGTGACGCCGGGTCGATGGTCTTCGGCGTGCTCCCCGCCCTGCCCTCGTCTTCGGTGAGCCTCCTGGTCCGCGGCGCCGGCGCGGCGTCCGTGCTGGCGTCGGTCCGGGGGCTGGCCCGTGACGTGGATTCGAGGATCGTGGTGGCCGAGGTGAACACCGGCCGGGCCATGGTGGGCCTGCTCCTCACGCCCCAGCGTCTCGGCGGCGTGGTGGCGGCCCTCTTCGCCCTTCTGTCCGTGGCGCTGTGCCTGACCGGCGTCTGGGGCGTGGTGGCCTATTCGGTGAGCGCGCGGCGGAGCGAGTTCGGCGTGCGCCTCACGCTCGGCGCCGAGCCCAGCCGCATTACCGGCGAAGTAGTGCGCCGCACCGGTTCCACGGCCCTGGTGGGCGCCCTCCTGGGCGGTGCCGGTTCGCTGGTGCTGACCCGGGTGGCCGCCGCCTACCTGTACGGCGTGGGGGCCGGCGACGTGCTGCCGGCGGCCCTGGCCGCCCTCGCGGTGCTCGCCCTGGCGCTCCTGGCCACCTGGATGCCGGCCCGGCGGGCGGGCCAGGTGGATCCGGCCGCGGTGCTGGGGGCGTCGTAAGGGCGCTCACGCACGGACTCCCCGCCCCCGTCCGGCCTCCAATTCCACCCCCCCCTTGACTGGACAGACTAGTCGGTCCAATCTTGGACCATGTCCGATTCGACCCGTGACGCCCGTCCCGCCCGCGAGCGCATCGTGGAAGCCGCCGAGGCCCTGATGTTGGCCCAGGGGTACCCCGCCACCACGGTGGACGAGATCTGCGATGCCGCCGGGGCCAGCAAGGGCAGCTTCTACCACGCCTTCGGTTCGAAGGAGGAGCTCGGCCTTGCCGTGCTCCAGGCCTTCCACGACCGGAACCAGCAGATCGTGGAGCGGGGCGTGCCTCTCGAAGCCGATCCGGTGGAGCGGGCCGTGGCCCTGCTCGACCACTTGTTGGCGTCGGCGCGGGAGATGTGGGGCGCCGGGTGCCTGCTCGGCAGCCTGGCCCTCGATCTCGCGGAGACCAACCCCGAGATCGCCCGGGCCGTGTCCGACCGGTTCCGGGAGACCGCCGCCATGCTGGCCGGCGGCTTCGCCCCCCTGGCCGCCGACGCGGCTTCGGCCCAGGCGCTGGCCGAGCGCTTCATCGTGGTGGTGGAGGGGGCGCTCGTCCTGGCCCGCGCCCACGACGACTGGAGCTACGTGGAACGGGCGCTGGACCAGTTCCGCACCGACACCCTCCGGACCGCGGGGTTGGCACGATGACAGCATCTCCTTTTGTCCAGAGACTGGACCGACTGGTCCGTCCAAACAGGTCCGGAGCGGCGCACGACACCGATGATCTGCGACCCCGACGGAGGACGAAGCGTTCTCGCCTGGGCGTCGCCACACCCAGGAGGACCCCATGAGCAACGCTGCCAACGTGCCCGACACGGCCCCCCGTACCGACGCCCCCGACCTCGTGCGGGACGAACTTGGTCCCCGGTTCGCCGAGCGGGCCGCCGCGCACGACCGCGACGGCGCCTTCGTCGACGCGAACTGGGCGGACCTCCGCGAGCACGAGCTGTTCTGGATGGCCATCCCCCGGGAACTCGGCGGCGGGGGGGCTCCCTACGCCGCAGTCTGCGACACGATCCGCGCGCTGGGCCGCGCCTGCGGCTCCACGGCTCTGGCCTACTCCATGCACACCCACCCGGTGGCCACCAACGTGTTCAAGCACCGCCGGGGCGACGCGGGGGCGACCCGCGCGCTCGAGAAGATCGCCGGCAAGCGGCTCGTCATCGCGGGCACAGGGGCGAACGACTGGCTCTCCTCCTCCGGCGAAGCCGTGCCGGTGGACGGCGGGTGGCGGGTGAACGCCCACAAGCGCTTCGTGAGCGGCGCCCCGGGCGCCCAGCTCTTCGTGACCAGCGCGGGAGCCGACGCCGCGGAGGGCCGCCAGGTGCTCCACTTCGCCGTGCCGTTCGCCACCGAAGGCGTCCGGATCGTCGAGACCTGGGACGCTCTGGGGATGCGCGGTACGGGGTCACACGACGTCATGCTCGAAGACGTGTTCGTGCCCGAGGAGGCGGTGGTGGTGCGGCGCCCGGCCGGGGTCTGGCACCCCATGTGGGACGTGGTGCTGCCGACCGCGCTGCCGCTGATCACCGCCGCCTACGTGGGCATCGCCGAGACCGCCGCGGAGCTGGGCCGGACCGCCGCCCGGAAGAGCGGCGCAGCCGCCGCCTCTCAGGTCGGCGCCATGGACAACGCCCTGGTCACGGCGCGCCTGGCGCTGGACGACATGGTGCGGCGCAACGACGACCACGGCTTCGCCCCGTCCCAGGAGGGGACGCAGGCGATCCTGGCGCGAAAAGCCATCGCCACCACCGCGGTGGAGCAGACCGTAGCCCTCGCGGCCGACCTCGCAGGCGGGAAGGGCTTCTTCCGGGGCCACCCCCTGGAGCGCATGGTCCGCGACGTACGCGCCATGCACTTCCACCCCCTGCCCGTCCACAGCCAGGAGACCTTCTGTGGGCGGGGGGCCCTGGGGCTGGATCCGGTGGAGGCGGACTGAGGGGGAAGTCGACGTACTGGATCCGCACCTCCGGCCCGGTGGGCCCGCTCAATCGGTCGCCCGGCCTCCCCCCCTGAGGCTCGTGGCGATGAGCTGGGCCGACGGGACGCCGTCCGCTCGACAGGACATGGCCGCCGCGCCCCCACCGGCCCCGGTCACGTCGCGTCCGTCCACGAGCACCGTGGGCGACCCGTACCGCCTGAACGACTCGGGGGTGTCCGGGGCCATCAAGTCCCATTCCTCCCACTCCGGACCCAGCCCCTCGACGTGGAGCGCCTCGCGCAGATGGTCCCGGGCCCGATCCGCGTTCGGACACCCCTCGAAGTACACCAACTGGATCCTGCTCTTCATCGATCTCCGTCCCCGTTGAAGGCTCGTTCACGATCCACTCCACCCAGCACGTGCCCGAAGTTCCGGCGGTTCAGGCGGCGAGCCAGGTCCGTCGCGTCGTCGAGCGAAAACAAGAACGTGCCCGGTCTGCTCTCCACCCACGCCTGCCCGGACTCCGGAGATGCGAAGAAATGTACGAAATGGCAGAACGCGGTCATGACGTTCTCCGCACTGGTCTGCAGTACGTCCGGGTCCGGGACCACGAACGACACGACCGTGGAGCCTCTCTCGAGGGCCTCGACACCCGCCGGCGAGACCCGTAGCCGGACCGGCTCCCCGGTGGTCGGATCCGCGGACTCCACCTCGGCGACCTCCCCGAGCAGCTCGGGAAGGAACAGGCTGTCCCACGCACACCACGTCCAGAGGAGCCGTCCCGCCACGCGGAAACGGTGGGACATCTCACGGGCCGCGAGACCGCCGAAGCCTTGGATCCGGCCCTCGACCCGGTAGCTGAGCGCCGCCACGGCGGGGCGCTCGAGAAGCTCGGCCACCTGGGCTTCGTCCCGTCCGAGCGCCGCCGTCAGGTCGGCCGCCACCACACCCTCTCCCTTCATCAGCTCCCGATAGATCGCCATCGCGACTTCCTGCTCCTCGGGTGCGAACCTCGGAAGGGCGCGGTCGAGTTGCGCCCAGTAAGCGTCCCGCGAGGGACGCCGCTTCGTCGTCGTCATCATCCCTCCTCGTGAAGGGGCCTGCAGATCGAGAACCGATGTGCCGCCCACTCCGTTCCGTGTCAGGGTTCGTACCAGCCCCGCCGAGCCCGGAGGGGAGACGTGGCGCCGGTCACGGATCGAGTCGGCCCTGTTACCTCCGTAGCCGCTCGTGCGTTACCCATGAGACGAGGCTGGCCGACCTGGGCCGGCGGTGGCCGGACGCAGGAAACGGAGGCGGGGGGCGAGGCGTGACGGATCCAGGGATGACCGAGCGGTGAGCGCCGAACCGGCGACGAGTGCCGCGCTGACCGGAGCGGACGACGAAGTTCTCATGGCCCGCTTCGCGGCTGGAGAGGTCGTGGCCTTCGAGACGCTCTACGACCGGTACGAGTCCTCCGTCTTCGGCTTCTGCCTGAGGTTCCTGGGCGACAGGGATTCGGCGGAAGACGCCCTCCAGGAGACGATGATCGCCGTGGTGGAGCGCGCCGGACTGTACCGGGATCGTGGCCGCTTCCGGGGGTGGCTCTTCACGATCGCTCGCAACGCCTGCCTCGACCGGACGAGGCGTCGCGCGCAGCGTCACGCACTCCGCACGACCGCGCCCACGAGGGACGCCGCCGCGGTCCGCCACGACCCGGAAGCGACGCTGTTGGCCCGTGACGAGATCGCACGGGTTCTGGCGCAACTGACCGCCGACCAGAGGGAGGTCCTCCTGCTCCACCGGTACGAAGGCTTCTCGTACGCGGAGATCGCCGGCATCACCGGGAGCACCGAGGCGGCGGTCAAGCAGAAGGCGTACCGCGCACTCCTGCAGCTACGCGCGAGCCGCCCCGATTCCAACCAGGCGAGGGTGCCCCGATGAACCGATACGACCCCACCGGATCCTGTGACCAGACCCGGGCCCTGCTCCTCGACATGGCCGAGGGCTCGCTCGACGGCGCGGAGGCCGAGGCCGTACGCGTCCACGTCGCGGACTGCCCTTCGTGCGCCGCCGACCTCCGGGCGCTCTCCGCGAGTTGGGCGGCGCTCCCGGACGCGAAACCCGCGTCGCCTTCCGCCGAGGTCCGGCGCCGTGTCCTGGGCCGGGCGAGCGCCCCGGTCGGTTCGGCTCCGGCGGGTCGCCCCGAGGCGGCGGCGTGGTCGGTCCGGCACTGGGTCGGGGCGGCCGCCGTGGTCATGCTGGCCACCGCCAGCGCCGTGGGGGTGAGCCAACTGACCCGGGGGCCCGGCGCGCCCGGCGTGTCCCAGGGTGACCTCACGGCGCCCGGCGGACGCACCCAGCTCGCCCTGGGGGATCCGATTCCTTCGTTCGCGGCCCGCGACGTGTTCACGGGTGAGCCGGTCTCCCTGGACGAGCTTCGGGGCGACGTGGTCATCCTCAACGTGTGGGCCACCTGGTGCCTCCCCTGCGAGAGCGAGATGCCGTCCATGGAGCGCCTGTATCGGGACCTCGGCCCGCGAGGGCTCCGTATCGTCGCGCTCAGCATCGACCGGGAGAGCACGCACATGGTGCGGCGCTGGGTCGAGGAACGAGGGCTCACCTTCACCGTTCTGCACGACTCGGATGGTGCCTTCGAGCGTGCGTTCGCCGGGTCCGGGGTGCCCGAGACCTATGTCTTCGACCGGGCCGGCGCCCTTGTCCAACACGTGGTGGGGCCGCGGCGTTGGGACGAGCCCGCGTCGGCGTCGCACCTGAGCGGCCTGTTGCAGAGCGATGGGTAGCGTGCAGTCGAGGCTCGCACCCTCCGAGCTGGCCGGCCGCATCGAGAAGTGCTTCCCGGCCCTGACCGAGCGGGGTCGCCGCGTCTCCCGGGCGCTCCACCGCATGCTCGCCCTGGGCTGGCCGGTTCCGGAGTATGCCATCGCCGCCACGTCCCGCCTCCAGGTGGTGGAAGTGCAGGAAGAAATGCAGGGTTGGACCGGCGTGGTACGGAGCGAGACCGGGCGCGTGACCGCGTTCCAGGGGCTCGATCTCGACTCGACGCCGCACCGCTTCGAGGTGGAGGGGAGAACGCTCTACGCCTGGTGCGCATGGGCCGCTCTGTTCCTCCCGGGGGTCATTGAGCGTGCGGCCCGCGTCACATCGAGCTGTCCGGTCACGGGCCGTCGCATGGAGCTGTTGGTCGGACCCGAGACGATCCGTGAACGAGGGGCGTCCGACGTCGCCGTCTCGATGGTGGATCCGGAGCGCGCGGACGTGACGGGAGACCAGGTGGTCGCGACCTTCTGCCGCCACATCCACTTCTTCGCATCGGGCGAGGCGGCTGGCGAGTGGGCTCGCACCCGGGGCGACGGGATCTACATCCTGACGTTGGCCGCCGCGTTCGAGCTGGGCCGGCGCTGGAATGCGCATCGATTCGGCGACGGACCCGGGCTCGGAGGCCAGGTGGAATCCCCCACTCCCGTGGACGCTTGATCATGGGGTCGTTCCTTCTCGACGTCCGAAGCGCCCTGCGGGCCGTGACGTCGCGCCGACTCACGACCGGAATCGCGATGCTGACCCTGGCCCTCGGCATCGGCGCGAACACGACGGTGTTCAGCGTGATCGACGCGGTCCTCTTCCGCGACGTGCCGTTCCCCGACCCCGACCGACTCGTGCTGGTCTGGGAGACCGTGCCGGCGCGCGATCAGTACGAGGCGTTCCTGGCCTTTCCCAACTTCCGGGACTACCGGGAGGGCAGCCGGGCGTTCGAGGACATGGCGGCCTTCTTCGCCAATCCCAATCAGGACGTGAACCTGACGGGTGGGGTCGAGCCCGAGCGGGTGAACGTGGCTCGCGTGACGTCGACGTACTTCGACGTGCTCGGCGTCCACCCCCAGATCGGGCGGGCATTCACGGACGAGGAGGACCGCGAAGGCAACCATCGCGTGGCCATCCTGAGCCACGCTCTGTGGACCCGGCAGTTCGGAGGGGACCCCGACCTCCTGGGCGAGCCGGTCCACGTCAACGGATTCCCCTACACGGTGGTCGGGGTCATGCCGCACGACTTCCGCCCACTCGGGTCGATGGCGCTCGGCGAAGAAGTCGAGATGTGGCGACCCCTGGCCGCATCCGACCAGCAGCGGGATGCCCGGTGGTGGAGGAACCTGCGGGTGGTGGGGCGCCTCTCACCTGGAGCGCACCTCGCGACGGCGCAGCGGGAGCTGGAGGAGATTTCGCAGCGCATCGCCCTGGAGGACCCCGAGAACCAGAACGGGCGAAGTGTCCGGATCGTCACGCTTCACGAACAGTCCGTGGGCGGTGCGCGCCGGAGCCTCCTCCTCGTGTGGGGCGCCGTGGGGCTGGTGCTTCTCATCGCGTGCGTCAACGTCGCCAACCTCCTCCTGCTGCAGGCGGAGGCTCGGTCGAGGGAGATGTCCATCCGCGCCAGCCTCGGCGCCGGACGATCGCGGATCCTCCGGCAACTGCTCGTCGAGAGCGGACTGCTCGCCGCCGCGGGGGGCGGCCTCGGCATCGCCTTCGCCTGGCTCGGCGTCCATGGGGTGAAACGCCTCGCCGCCGCTCAGACCCCCCTTCTCGACCGGGCCGCGGTCGATGGCCGGGTGCTGCTGTTCACCTTCGTCGTGGTGGGCCTGGCCGCGGTGCTGTTCGGGCTGGTGCCCGCACTCCACGCGAGCCGTACCGATCTCACCCGCGCCCTCAAGGAGGGAGGCGGCGGAAGCGGGCGGCGGGGATGGGGTACGGCCCGGGTCTTCGTCGTGACCGAGCTGGCGCTCGCGATGGTTCTGCTGGTCGGCTCGGGCCTGCTGATCCGCAGCTTCGCCGCCCTCCGTAGCGTCGATCCGGGCTTCGAGAGCGCCGGGCTCCTGACGTTCCAGCTCGAGCTGCCCATGGTCACGAAGTACCCGTTGCAGGAGGAGCGCTCGCTCTTCTTCCAGGAGCTCCGCACGCGCCTCGGCGCGCTGCCGGGGGTGGAGAGCGCGGCGACGGCGAGCGCGCTTCCGATGGGCGATCGCGGGGGCTCGTCCACGTTCTGGGTCGAGGGCCTGCCGGACCCCGACCCGACGAACCGGCCCGTGGCGGACCTGCGGCTCACGAGCCCCGAGTACTTCGGGACGATGGGGATCCCCGTGCTCCGAGGGCGCGGGATCGAGGCCGGAGACGCACCGGACCAGCCGAGGGTGGGGGTCGTCAGCAAGACCCTCGCCGACCGGGTGTTCGGGTCGGACGACCCCATCGGAGCGACCCTCCAGATCGACGATCGGTTCGACGTGCTCGTCGTGGGAGTCGCAGGCGACGTCCGCATGGCGGGACTCGCCGAGGAGCCACGCCCGGCCATCTACGTTCCCGCCGATCAGGTCACGTACAACTTCATGAACGTTGTGGTGCGCACGCACGGCTCACCTGGGGCGCTCGTGGCGAGCGTCCGTGCCGAGTTGGCGGCCATGGACCACGAGCTTCCCCTGCACAACATCCGGGAGGCGGACGCGCTGCTCGCCCGCAACGTGGGCCGCGAGGCCTTCACGTCGCGGCTGGTCACGGGCTTCGCGCTGCTCGCGCTCGTGCTTGCGGCGGTGGGTACCTACGGCGTGATGGCCGGCGCGGTCGAGCGCCGCCGCCGCGAACTCGGAATACGGCTCGCCCTGGGCGCAGAGCCCCGCGACGCGTTCGCGATGGTCACGGTCGAGGGCTCCAAGCTCGTGGGGGTCGGACTCGGGCTGGGCCTCGTTGCCGCCGCGCTCCTCTCCGGGGTGATGGAGAGCCTGCTGTACGGGATCCATCCGCTGGACTTCGGCGCGTACGCCGCGACGGCGCTCCTGCTCGGGGCCGTGGGGATCACGGCCGTGGCGATCACCGCGGCCCGGGCGGCACGCACGGACCCCGTGGAGCCGTTGCGCACGGAGTGAGCGAACGGGGGCACGCCCTCCCTCCACTCGTGCTCGAGTTCCTTCGGGATCGGGCACTCTACGGTCGGCTCGCGTCCCGACAGCGCTACGAGATCCCCCGCTCCCGCCGGAGCTGGGTCCACAGGTACGCGTACGTCAAGGCGTACATGCGGGCCTGCTGCTCCGGCGTGACGCCGGCGCCGTGGCCGCCTTCCGTGTTCTCGAAGTACAGCACGTCGTGGCCCATGTCGGTCATCTTCGCGGCCATCTTGCGGGCGTGCCCCGGGTGGACGCGGTCGTCGCGGGTGGTGGTGGTGAAGAGCGCGCGCGGGTACTCGACGCCCTCCCGGACGTTCTGATAGGGCGAGTACTCGGAGATGTACGCCCAGTCGTCCGGGTCGTCGGGGTCGCCGTACTCGGCCATCCAGCTCGCGCCGGCCAGGAGCGTGTGGTAGCGGCGCATGTCGAGCAGCGGCACCTGGACTACCACCGCGTTGAACAGATCGGGGCGCTGGGTCATGGCCACGCCCACGAGCAGGCCACCGTTGGACCCGCCCATGATCCCCAGGTGATCCGGCGAGGTGACCTCGTTGTCCACCAGCCATTCGGCCACGGCCAGGAAGTCGTCGTACGCCCGCTGCCGGTTCGCCTTGAGGGCGGCGGTCCACCACTGGGGTCCGAACTCGCCGCCGCCCCGGATGTTGGCCAGAACGTAGACGCCCCCACGCTCCAGCCAGGCCTTCCCCACCAGGCCGCTGTACGAGGCCGTCATGGGAATCTGGAAGCCGCCGTACGCAGTCAGCAGCGTCGGATTGAGCCCGTCGAGTTCGAGGCCCCGGCGATGCACCATGAAGAAGGGGATGCGCGTGCCATCGGCGGAGACCGCCTCGCGCTGAACCACCTCCAGGTCGTCGGCGTCGAACTGGGGCGTCAGGCGGCGCACCTCGTCGATGGACCCGTCGTCGCCGGCCAGGTAGAGCGTGTTGGGCTGGGTGAAGCCCGAGTAGGTGAAGAAGAACCGGTTGGAGTGGGGATCGGACGCCACCACGTTCACCGTGCCCATGTCCGGCGCCGGGAGCTTCTCGCCCTGCCACGCGTTTCCGTCGAAGGAATACCGCCACAGCTCGCCCTGGACGTTGTCGAGCCGCTGGACCAGGAGATAGTCCCGCGTGGGGATCGCGCCCTGGACCGCCACGCGCCCGCCCGACTCGGCCACCACCCGGAAGTCCCGGCTGCCGTCGAGGAAGGCGTGGACGTCCATGGCCAGCACCGTTCCCGGGGCGTGGCGGGCACCGCCGACCGTCCATTCCGAGACCGTGCGCACCACGAGCTGGTCGCCGGACACGAAGGTGTTGGCGTCGGACGGGGTGTCGATGCGCACCAGTTCGCCGTCGCGCACCACGTACTGCACGCTCTCGAAGATCGTGGGCAGGTGGACGATGACCCCGAGCGTCTCGTCGCCGACCTCCCACGTGCCGGTGAAGGCGGCCATGTCGTCGGCCGCCGCCTCGAACAGCGTCTCGGCGTCGTCGAGGGGCTGGCCGCGTTCCCACATCCTGACGGTCCGGGGATACCCGGAGGTGGTGGTCGTGCCCGGGCCGAAGTCCGTGGCCACCAGGACCGTGTTCGGGTCCACGAACACGGCGCCGTTCTTGGCCTCGGGCAGGAAGAACCCGCCCTCCACGAACACGCCCTCCACAAGATCGAACTCCCGGATCTCGGTGGCGTCGGCTCCGCCCCGGGACAGCGCCAGCATGCAGTGGCGGTACTCGGGCGCCAGGCAGGAGAGCCCGCGGTACGCCCAGGTCACGCCCTCGGATGCGCTCAGGGCGTCGATGTCGAGGACGGTCTCCCAGCGCGGGCTGCCGGACAGGTAGCTGTCCCAGGTCGTGCGCCGGTAGATGCCGCGCGGATGCTCGCCGTCGGTCCAGAAGTTGTAGAGATGGTCGCCGCGGATCTGCGGGTAGTCGACGCGCCCGGACGACGTGAGCACCCCGAGGACGTCGCGCTCCAACTCCCCGAAGACGGGCAGCGAGGCGTACTCGTCGAGGGTGGCCTCACTCCGGCCGAGGGCCCACTCCAGGGCCTCGGCGCCCTCGACCTCCTCGAGCCAGAGGTAGGGATCCTCCTGGGCCTCGAGGGCCATGGGGATGGCTGCAAGGCACGCCGCCAGCACGAGTACTCGACGCATGGGTCCTCCTGGTTCGCTCGGGTAGGTGGACCATGGTACGCCGCGGGGAGGGGGTGGAGGAAGGGTCTTCGGTGGGAGCCTCGGCGTCGCCGTTCCTACGAGAGCAGGAGGACCGACGCATCCCGTGACTCGTTGAACTCGCGAATCACGTCGACACTTGCGAGCAGGAGATGCTCGAGGTCGGCGACCGAGCAGTTGCCGCGGCGGATCCAGATGATCTTCGGAGGATGACCTCGGACGAAGCTCAATTGCTGAAAGTCCGAGTCCTTCGACACAAGGGCGAAGTCATTTGCCCTGGCGAACTCCCAGATCTCTTCATCCACACTGGCCGAAAGGCCTACCCTCGACACGTGAAGCGACCCAGGGAAGCTCTCGGAGAGAACCGCGGCCAGTCGGGGAGGAAGGTTCTCGTCGAGGAGGAGCTTCACGTCGGCGGGACAGACATCAGCTTACGTTCCCGCTCGGCCGCAAAGGCCAGGCTGGCCTTGATGTCCTCGCGCTCGAGCACAGGGAAATCAGCGAGGATCTCGTCCTCGGTCATCCCCGAAGCGAGATACTCCAAGACATCCGAGACCGTGATGCGGAGCCCGCGGATGCACGGCTTCCCGCTACGCTTTCCGGCCTCGATCGTGATGCGGCTGCTGTAGTCCATGGTGCCTCCTACACCGACGACGGCTCATAGGACCAATCTACGGGTCCACTCGACCACCGGCCATGAGGGTCGCGGCCGGCGGTCGAACAGCCGCACCGCCCTTCACCCAGGCGTGACCGGGTTGCAGCCCTACGACCCGGCGCCGCTCTCCTGGCCCCCTACGGCGGCTCCGCTCACCCCGGCCGGCGTCGCGCAGTTCGCCACCCCCTCGATCCGCTCGACGGCTTCAGGGAAGAAGCGCGCCCTCCAGCGCAGGGCCACCGCGACCAGAGCGATCAGGACGGGCACCTCCACCAGCGGACCGATGACCGCGGCGAAGGCAGCGCCGTGGCCGATGCCGAACGTGGCCACCGCCACGGCGATGGCCAGCTCGAAGTTGTTGGACGCCGCCGTGAACGAGAGGGTGACGGTGCGGGGGTAGTCCGCGCCGGCCCGCCGGCTCATGAAGAACGAGACGACGAACATCAGCACGAAGTAGATGAGGAGCGGCACCGCGATCCGCAGCACGCCCACCGGCTGCTGGATGATGGCCCGGCCCTGGATCGAGAACATCACCACGATCGTGAACAGCAGCGCCACCAGGGTCAGCGGCGAGATGCGGGGGATGAAGCGCTCGTGGTACCACGTCTTGTCCCGTGCCTTGATCAGGACGAAGCGCGTGAGCATGCCGCCGAGGAAGGGGATGCCCAGGTAGATGAAGACGCTCTTCGCGATCTCGCCCATGGTGATGTCCACCACCATGCCTTCCAGGCCGAGCAGGCTCGGCAGCAGCGTGATGAAGAACCACGCGTACACGCTGTAGAAGAGCACCTGGAAGATGGAGTTGAACGCCAACAGGCCCGCGGCGTACTCCGAGTCGCCCTCCGCCAGCTCGTTCCACACGATGACCATGGCGATGCACCGGGCCAGCCCGATCAGGATCAGACCCACCATGTACTCGGGGTAGTCGCGCAGGAACAGCACGGCCAGCGCGAACATCAGGACCGGGCCGATGACCCAGTTCTGGACCAGCGACAGCACCAGCACCCGCGTGTTCCGGAAGACGTCTCCCAGTTCCTCGTACCGCACCTTGGCCAGGGGCGGATACATCATGAGGATGAGGCCGATGGCGATGGGAACCGACGTGGTGCCGATCGACGTGCTCTCGTTGAGCGCCTGGACCGCTCCGGGCCACACGTATCCCAGCCCGACCCCGGCGGCCATGGCCAGGAAGATCCACAGCGTCAGGTAGCGGTCTAGGAAGGAGAGCTTGCGGGGGGTGGAGGGCATCAGTGGGCTCGGTCGGTGGGGATCAGCATGGGCTCCTGCCGGGCGCGGCGTGCCGTGCCGTGTCCCGCGTCACGGCAATCCACTGCTCCGCCTCGGCGAGGGCCTCGTCCGACAGGGAATAGTGGACCCATCGCCCGTCCTTTCGGGCGTGGACCAGCCCCGCTTCGCGAAGGACCCCGAGGTGGTGCGACAGGAGCGACTGACCGAGGTCAAGCGCCGACTGGAGGTCGCACACGCACCGCTCGCCCTCCTGCAGGACCTCGAGGATCCGCAGGCGGTTGGTGTCCGCCAGGGCCTGGAAGACGGACAGGATGGCCGTGGGGGCGGGAGTGATGGAGGTAGGCATGGGAAAATGTATCAAGATTGGTTGATATGAGTAGGGGGGTGTCGGAGGATGGTGCCTCAGTCGCCCTGCATATCCCCTTCACCAGATCCCACGACTTGTTGTTAACGATCTCCGCTCAGCGGCCGAGAGCGGGAGGGCGCACTCGCGGTCGAGCTGTGGGACTCCTTCGCGGCCCGGGCCTACGCCGGCAACGTGGCGGGGGTCGTGTTGGACCCCGCGGATCTCAGCGGGCACCAGATACACCCGGTGGCCGCCGAGCTGGGCGCGCCGACTACCGGATTCGTCACGGGCACCAACACGTTGGAGCCCCTGCGCACCCGCTTCTTCACGCCCACCGAAGAGATTGCCATGTGCGGCCACGTGGTGGTGGCACTCGCGTCCGCGCTACGCGACGCCGGTGTGAAGAGCCGCCGGCTTCAGTTGAGCGCGGACGCCGGCCTGGTGGGCGTCCGTCTGCTCGACGACCAGGAGGTGGCGATCGAGCTCCCACCCTGGGCGCGCCTGTCGCCGTCGGTCACGCCATCGGATGTCTGGAAGGCGCTGGACCTGGACGGAGGCGCGCTCGACAGCGGAGGGCTTCTCGGCCTCGCGTCGGCCGGCCTCCGGCACCTCTTCGTTCCCATCCGCGACGTCGCGAAGCTCTCCCGCCTGGATCCGGATCCCCTGAAGATCCGCGCCCTCAGAGCCCGGGTCGCCTTCGACACGCTCGGGGCCTACACCGTGGTGGACCGCGCCGAGGGCGAGGTGACGGTGCGACTTCGTGACTTCACGGCGCCCATCGGCGTGGCCGAGGAGCCGGCCTCCGGCACCACCACGGGGGCCCTGACCGGTCTGCTGGCAGCCTCGCTCCCGGAGGTCCCGGAGCGGTTCACGCTGCTCGCCCATCAAGGTGTGGAGCTGGGGCGGCCCAGCGAGATACGGGGGGTGGTCTGGTCGGCGCCCCGGGGTAGGCTCCTCGAGGTGAGGGGCCGTGCCTACCGCACGCTCGTGGGGCGGATGGCGATTCCTGGGGGGATGGGAGAAGCGCGGTTGTCGGTTGTTGCGGGCTTGATCGGGTAGAGGGCGGGAACGAGCGGGCGCGTGACGCTCCCGCAAAGCCGTTGTTCTCCGCAGCTGCAAGACCGGACTGCCCTGCTCGGACCACCGAGGCGCCCCTGAACCGTCGACGCTTCATGCCCGCAGACCGAAACCAGACGCGTCACGACCGTTCGACCGCCTGCGCCTGCGGAGAGTCGGTCCCGTATGCCGGTCCCTCCTCCCTCGCCACGACCGTGTCGTAGAGCCCGTAGTGTGTCAGCCCCTTGTGACTCTCTATTCCCGTGTAGCGAAGTGAGGCGTCCTCGTAGCGTCGGAAGGCGAAGACCGCCTGGTTCATCTGCTCGGTGTTAAAAACACGCAGGCCTACCAAAAGGTGGAAGTCCTCCACGGTCAGGCCCGTCACCGTTAGAAAGAGGTCGGGTTCCAGCTTGGTGATGACATCCTGGAGCGTGTTCTCACGGAAGTCGGTGAGGTACATGAACGCCGGGATCCGCGTCGCGAACTTGATCAGTTTTTCCTGAATCTGCTTCCTCTTGCTCTTGTACTCCTTCTCCTCGGCCGACAGCTCCTTCTTCTCCTTCCGGGTCAGGTCGCGGTCCTTCTTCTTCTCCTTCAGTTCCTTGAGCTTCTCGCTCTTGTTGATGACGGTCTCGATGATGTTGTCGCCGAGAGACCGAAACCCCTCGATGCGCTCGACAGCAGCCAACGCCTCGGGGTTGTCCAAGATCCGCCGCAGGGTCGCGTTGTCCACATTGACCAGGATCGCGCTCTCCCATTTGCGTGCGAGAAGCGTAGCCGACGTGCCTGACATGGCGATATCGAGGATCCCACCCGCGTCGACCTGCGCCATGTTCGCGCCGTCGTAAGCGAGCACCGGGAGGAAGGACACGAGGTCTCGCACGGCGTTCTCGGGGTTCGGTTCGTCTGGCGAGAGGCCGATGCCATACTCAGAGATCTGCCTGAGCGCACGAGTCGGTGCGAAGTCGAACACGAAGCAGATGGGTTTGAGGATCTCCTCCTCGTTCGGATCGTCCCCGTTCGGGTTCTTGATCGACCACGGCGACTGCACGCGGAAGGCGGCCTGGAAGTAGGTCTCCGGCGACCTGAGGTTGCGCAGCATCAGGATAGCCGACCACTGCGGGACGGTGACCCCCGTGGTCAGCTTCCCACACGAAAGCGTGATGGTCTTGGTGTCGAAGCCGTTCCCAATTGCCTTGCGGACCGGCGGAAGTGCGTCGAGCCCGACTCCCGCTGAAGAACCCGCTGCCACAACGACGTCGTAGTCGTGCCAGAACGTGTTCTGCTTCTCGGCCAAGAGGTTTGCCATCGCGTGGCAGGAGGCGACGCTGGACATGAACCAGAACGAGTGCTGGAGGTAGGGCAGAAGGCGAACGTCCGAATAGGGAAAGGGCGGCCGCGTGCCGCTCTTCAGCTGCTCCACAGCCCTCGCCATATATCCGCCGCGGATAATGTCGAGCCACTTCTGGACCTCGTCCTTGTGTCTGAACTGCGCCGCTTTCCCCTTCCCCTTGGCTTCGAAGAACGAGTTCAGGTCGAACTCGTCGAACTCCCCGGCGCTGGCGATCGCCAGCAGTTCGTCGGGCATCTGATAGGTGAGCAGGCGCAGCTGTGGGAGGGTGGCGTACGGGTTCGGCTCGCTGGGATGTTCCTTCGCGAACGTCTCCTTGGATCGCTGCTCGTCGGTGTACGTCCAGTTGAAGATCTGCTCTTCGATGAACTCGCCCGTGGCGAGTGCGCGGAAGGGTGTCCCGGAGAGGTACAGGTACGCCCGTGTGGTGATCGGTAGGAAATCACCCTCATCCTCGGACAGTTCTTCCCGGCCTTCCTTGAAGTCCTCGATGGTTGCGTCCTTCGTCGCACGTCCGGAAAGAGTGGTGCCGAATTCCGCCTTCGCTTCGGCTCTCGCGTCCTCCTCTCCCTCGAACAGTTCCTTCGCAGTCTCGCGCCATGCGCCGAAGTGGTATTCGTCGAAGACGACGAGGTCCCAATTGATGGTGTGCAACCACTCGTTCCGGGGCTTGATGTTCCCGGCGTCATCCTTCCCTAGCAGGTCCTGGAAGGAGCCGAAGTAGACGAGCGGCGTGTCGGGATCGGCGGCGTCAGGCGCCGTGTCCGTTTCGCGGGAGTGATACTCCCACCCGTCGAAATCGACGTGTGATTCGAGGTCGGTTTGCCACGCGTCAGCGACGGCGGGCTTGAAGGTGACCACGAGTACCCGCCGCGCATGCAGCTTCTTCGCGAGCTGGTAGGTAGTGAACGTCTTACCGAACCGCATCTTGGCGTTCCAGAGGAAGCGGGGAACAGCATCCGGGTCCTCCTCCCAGATGGAGCGGAAGTACGCATGGGTCTTCTCGACAGCCTCGGCCTGTTCCTCCCGCATGGAGAAGGTTTCATGCCGCGTGCCGGTGACGGGCGTGCCTGATCGGAGTTCGCCCAACACGGTGCGTATGTCCTCAACGCTGCAACGCATCCACTCGAGCTGCGGGTTGTCGAACCCCTTCCGCCTGAGTGCCGCGCGCACCTCATGGTCGGTGATGACGGTGCCATCACCCCGCGCGGCGTCCTCGTCCAGCTCGATCCGGTAGTTCTCGATCGCGGCGGTCTTGAGTTGCTCCGCAACGCGCTGCTTCACGTCCCGGGTCGTCTGGCCGATCTTCAGCAGTCCCGAATGCGTATCCGCATCGATGGAGTAGGCGTAGATCCGGGGACGAGCTTCAGGCTTCGGAGCGAAGATCTCCTCAACGGCGGGCTTACTCCCCGTCATCGTCCGCGGCGTCGTCGTCGAGGTCAGAATCGTCGTGCGCGGCGACGCGAGATTCGATGAAGGCGATCTCTCCGTCGGTCAGCCCGTACCGATCGTAGAGCTTCTCGTCCGTCCATTCCTGATCGAGTGGGAGATCAGGGACAAAGGCGTACACACCTCGTGCTGCGTCCTGCGTGTGCTTCCGGAGAGATACAAGAAAACGCAAGAAGCGCGTCCGGAGATAGAGCGCGTAGTTCGAGGCTTCTTCATCGCTGTCAAAGTGCCCCGCTACGACGTAGCTCTCGGAGCACGCTGTCCCGGGTTCGGCAACAATGGGCTTCCTGAGGAACTTCGTCTCAACAGCCGCACTCGTGCCTTGGACACGGGTCATCAAGACCTTCCACCTGTCTATCCATTCAGCGTTCGTCTCGATCGCGGAGCGCTCGACCCAGCTGATCCTCTGCGAACCGAAGAGCTTCACTGGTTGCTTGAGACCTTGCGGGGAGGGCTCGCCATGAAAGTACGTACGGAGCCCAAAGGGCTTCTGACTCGATACGCGAGCGTCCAGAGTCGGCTCCCCTTTGGCGCGCACCTTCTCTAGAATCGGCACCGCCTCGTTCCGCCGCACGAGGATGTCGTAGGCATCCAGGTGGCGCGCAACGGCCGGGCCCGTCGGTTCCCCGTCCCAGATCGTCTGGACAGTGCACGGGCCGTCGTACTCGCGATCCCACAGGAAGTAGGAGATGCCGCCCCGGATCTTCACGCCGGGGAAGCCCTCGTACAGCTTCGGGAAGTCAACGATGCGGCGCAGCCGCTTGTCGGAGAGCATGCGCTCCCGGTACGCGTCCAGCCCCTTTCCGCCGGCCATCCAACGTGACGGGGTCACGAACACCGCATAGCGGGGGTCGAGGTCGAAGGCTTTTTCCACGAATAGCTGATAGATCGGTGCCGCACTGGTTCCGTGCCCACCATCCTGTAGCTGATAGGGTGGGTTCCCGATGATCACGTCGAATTGCATGTCGTCTCCGAACAGGTCGGTGATACGCGCACTGATGTCGTCGGTATGAATGAAGGCGTAGGCGTGGGTTTCCAGGCCCTCCCCGCGGTCCAGCGCCGATCGGCTCGCACCACAGTACGAGCATCGACCGTCGTCCCACGTGTGCTCGACACGCTCGAACCAGATGTTCCCGCCGGGATCTGTGAAGGAACGGGCGACGGAGTGCTCGCCGTCGGCGTGCTTCGAACAGTACACACTCCGACGGGCCAGCAAACTGGTGATCTGCGTGATGCCGATGCCGAACACTTGGTGCGTCAGGATGTGGTCCACCCGTGCCTCGAGGTCGGGCAGCTGTTCGGCCAGCCCCTCGGTCAACCGACGGGTGATCTCTCGCAGAAAGACGCCGGACTTTGTACACGGATCGAGGAATCGAAGGGACGAGTCCGCCCAGATGTCGGCGCCATCGTGGTCCGCCGCCCATGCTTGGGCCAGCGTGTCGAGCATGCGATTCGCAAAGTCGGGCGGGGTGAAGACCTCGTCGTTCGAAAGGTTGGCGATGCAGGAGAGAACATCTGGGTTCCGCCCCCGGAGTGCGAAGCTGGCCTTGCCACTCATTCGCTCGCCTCCGGGTCAGTACCAGAGGCGGCGGCGAGATCCCGTACCGTCAGCGGTGGATGGGATTTCGTGGGCGAGAAGAGCTCGTGCTTGCCCACGTGCGCGAAGAGGGAGTCCTCTGCACTGAAGGCGGCGGACTGAGTCAGGATGTCGAGACGGAAATCGCGCCGCTGGAACCTCCCGCGGCCCAGGTAGCCCCACTCGGCGAAGGTGATCGGCGACCCGTCGTGTGCTCGCATTTCGAGTGCATCGCCATGAACGAGGTTCACGCCCAGAATGTAGTGCGCCGCGCGGAATGGCTCGTCGCCTTCGCTCAGGTCGAGGTACTCGGCCAGTATCTCGAGCAGGTTGGTCCTGCACTCGGCGATGTTGTCGGCGAGCAACTCGATCCCGTAGATGCACATGACTCCGAGCAACGCGTAGTGGCACCTCTCGAACTCGGACCGCCCGTACTTCAGCTCCACGGCGGCCAGCTTTCGTCGCAGCACTTGAACCAGGAAGTTCCCGCTCCCGCACGCGGGCTCGAGAAACCGCGAGTCGATGCGGTCGGTCTCCCCCTCAAC
The DNA here is from genome assembly GCA_040216925.1 of Longimicrobiales bacterium. Lineage (GTDB taxonomy): Bacteria > Gemmatimonadota > Gemmatimonadetes > Longimicrobiales > Gaopeijiaceae > JAJCZZ01. Next base: position 1,403 of record JAVJOF010000005.1, on the reverse strand, counting down.
TAGGGCCAGCATCGCTTCGACCATCCACGCCGGGGTGAACACCTCCCCGTGGTCGGCCACGCGGCGTTTGGACCGTACGAGGCTCGTTGGTTCACTCAATGGATGTGCCTCGCCTTTCTGTTGCTTGGACACTTGAAATCTGCGGGCTGGGGTGTCTCTGCGGCCGGACACGCTTCTCCAAGCCTAAGGATCCGTTGCCCGGCCCGCAGGGGGCGCCGGCGGAATCCTCGGTTGCCAGAGATTCCCCAGGCCATCCCGGCTTGTTGGTACGGGTAACGCTTTCAGTGCCGACGCGGCTCGCAAGCGCCGGCCCTGTCTCTGGAGCGGACGAAGTGGGCGCGGCACTCTGTGGTTCTTAGGCGCCGCGCATTCAAGAAGTAAGTGCAACGATCGGCCTCACCCGGATGAGCGATGAGGTGAGCTGGGATGCACCTTGGGAGCTTCCTTTGTCTCGGCCAAGAGGAGGAAGTCCCGTGAAACACGGATACACCCAGCTCACCTCGGAAGAGCGTTACGCCCTTTCGACCCTACGAAAGCAAGGGGTCCACCAGGCTGCGATCGCTCGCGCCCTGGGTCGGAGCCCCAGCACGATCAGCCGTGAGATTCGGCGAAACTCCCGCCCCAGCGATGGGCACTACAGGCCGTTCGAAGCGGACATCTCGGCTCGGGTCAGGCGCTCAAGATCTCGCCGCAACCAGCGTTTCAGCAAGCGAGACTGGGACCTCGTCGAAGCCCACCTCCGGCTCGACTGGAGCCCAGAGCAGGTCTCCGGGCGCTTCAAGCGCGACGGCACCCTGCGCATGAGTCATGAGACGATCTACGGGCGCGTCTGGGCCGATAAGCGCCGCGGAGGCACGCTCTACACCCATCTCTGCTGTGCCGCGAAGAAACGGCGCAAACGGTACGGTTCGCGGGATCGTCGAGGCTGTCTCGTAGGCAAGAAGCGCATCGAAGAGCGCCCTCCTGGTGCCCTGAACCGGTCTCGCGTCGGACACCTCGAGGGCGACCTCATGCACGGCACGGCCACGGAAAAGCCCTGCATCCTCACGCTGGTCGATCGCAAGACCGGATTCGTCATGATCGGCAAGCAGAACTCGCGCACCGCGGCCGACACCACACGGCGCATGGTCGCCCTACTCCGCCGAGCTCCTCGCCAAACCCGGACCGTCACGCTCGACAATGGAACCGAGTTCCACAGCTAAAAGCAGGTCGAGGCCAAGACCGACGCGGAAATCTACTTCGCTCACCCCCATCACTCCTGGGAGAGAGGGACAAGCGAGAACACCAACGGCCTCATTCGCCAATACCTGCGAAAGGGGCAAAGCATGGCCTCTCTTACTCAGCGGCGATGTGATCGCATAGCCAGGAGACTCAATAGTCGTCCAAGGAAGCGGCTAGATTAC